>JBEKNY010000033.1:0-9541 GCA_049522315.1 Occallatibacter sp. | reverse complement strand
GTCGAGGTTGTCGGAACCGCCAGCGTGCCGCCGCCGGAGTTGCTCACGGTGACATTCTGCGAGGATGGATTCCCGCCGCCCACCGTTGCGTTAAAGGTGAGGCTGGTGGGAGAAAGCGAAATGGTCGGAGACGACACCGGATTCACGGTAAACGTGACCGTATAGGTCTGCGGCGTGTTGGTCGCTCCCGAACTCGCGACGCTAACCGTGGCGGTGTAGGTCCCGGCAGCGAGGCTCCCGGTAGTCGGCTGATTGACCAACGTATAGGGGGCCGAACTGCCCTGAACCTGAACGCTGAGCCAGCCGCTTCCGCTGTGGTAGGTGGTCGAGGTTGTCGGAACCGCCAGCGTGCCGCCGCCGGAGTTGCTCACGGTGACATTCTTCGCGGATGGGTTCCCGCCGCCCTGCGTGGCGCTAAAGCTCAGGCTGGTGGGAGAAAGCGAAATGGTCGGGCTGCCGCTCGAAGCATTGTTGATCAACGAGTAGCTGTTGAGCGTGAAGGTCTCTTGTGTCGAAGTGGTGGTGTAGATCATGAAGCCGTACAGCACATCGGATATCGTGCTGTTGCTGGGCACGTACCCGTTGGTCTCCAGGTACTTGATCATGGCGATCAGGTCCACGCTCCCGCTGGAGAAGCCGTAAGAGCCGGCGCCGTTGCCGTCGTACTGCCAGTAGTAGAACGAGCTGTTGTAGCACAGGTCCCAAGACTCGACCGGGACGCCGTACGACCCGCCAAATGAGACGTTCGTCTTTACCGGGGTGGTGCCATTGCACTGCGATTCGTTCACGATGTCGTGCTGGATCTCGACCGTGTTGCCGTAATTGTTCAGATAGACCAGGAAGCCCACCTCTTCCCCGGTGCTGGAGTTGTGGGGCGTGGTTTCATTGACGGTTCCGACGATGTTGGTGAAGCTGCTCACCGCCTCGCCGGCGTAGTCCTGTTCGGTTTGGGGGTAAGACATCTCGTGCGTGCTGGCCCCCATGTCGGCCGACACGTACCAGCTCGAGCCGCTGGTCGAGGTCAGCGTCTGAGTTACAGGGGAGACGCCATACCCGCCTATTACGTCATTGTGGACGTAGGTGTTATAACCAGTGCTTTCGGTGAAATTCGAGCTCTTGGCGTACGCCCCGCTCGTCGGACAGGTGCCTGTCCAGACGGTTGTGACGCATGAGCCCATGGCGAACTGGCTCCACGCAAGAATCGTCAACGTGACGAATAGCGAAAAGATACGGGTGATTCTCATTTGCGAATTCTCCTTATTCCGGTTCGAACTTTCTTGTTTTCTTGCACTCCGCATTCCTGTTTGCATCAACAGGGCCACCGGGCTGCACAGCCGGAGGGCGGGTGATACGCGCCTGTCAGCCGACGGCCCACCCCACCCAGCCCGGGGGCGCCTGGGTGAGGTGAGCGATGCTGTTACGATTCAGCTGATCGTGCTATCCCCGTCATGCTTCCCAATGCGGCTTTCTCTCAAGAAAAAGCCACATGGCGCAACTCCAGCAATGCCGCAAATAAACTGCTCCAGAAATGCCGCAGAGAGGCTGGGAAAAACCTCAAAGAGACAGGGAAAGCGCCCTCAGGCAATTTTGCGACCGCGGGAAGCATGACGGCGTCTTGCTGCAATGGCTATAGGTCACAATTTGCACAAGTGTCAAGGGAAATGCAGCTTACTGACAGAAGAATGAAGTTACGAAAGGACAATGGGCCAAAGTAAGTAATCAGCAGTTACTAACTCGAAGATAACTAGGGCCTGCACGCAATACAAGTGCAGCCCGGTACATCGTAAAACGAGCGGTCACATGAGCTTGGCGGCTGCCGATTGCAGCGTCGCGCCATCTCTGATCGCCAGCCGCGCTAACCGCTCTCGATTCACCGCCGTCCATGGGGCATTCTTGTGATAGTCCATTCGGTCTCCAGAGATTCCGATTGCTTGTCACAACCAGCTTTTCTCGTTCAGATCGAATGGACAACCTATTGAAACTTCACACATAGCGGAGTTAGGACTGGCGGGGTAAGAAGGGAGGCTCTCAGTGCGAGGCGCCCGTTAACGGGTTTGACAGACTCTTCTCCGAGGCTGAAGGCTGTGATTCACGGGCCAGCGCCAACCGGCATAGATTGCCCTTACCGCAGCAAGGCTACGCCGTGTGCAGGATTCCCGATGCGCCGGGACTTGGTGGGCCATCGCCAGCCGCGGTGAAACAGCAGCCGGCACCCTTAGGTTGTATCGACATATAGGGATATGTGGCGTTGCGTTGCAAAAACCCGCTCAGACGAGGCGGAGGACGACGGCTGTGGCGGGCCCACCGCCTAGGACGACAACGAAGTATGAGCGGGTTTTCGCCGCAACCCGCAGGGCTGGGGCCGATTTTCCCGGTTTCGTTGTCGTTCGTCGCTAGCAGACACCCGGTATGCGTCGCTCCTCTCTCCTAGAACCCGAAAAAATCGGCTCCCAGCGCCGCACACCCCTATATGTCGATACAACCTAATGTTCCGCCCTTCAGTCCTGCAGCTTCACCCATTTCGCATTGCTTTGCGCCTTGATTACCAATTCCGCGGCGAGAAGGGCCTCGTCCTGGTTCTGCGCAAGGTGAGTGCGGTTCACAATGTCGGCCACAAACTGCGGCCCAAAGGGAAGGGGCATGGCGTTGCAGTCGATAGAACGCGCCTGCTTGCTGTCGACGACGAACAGGTTGTTGCCCTGGTGGCTCACCGCAATGTTCGTGTACTTGCGGATCTCCATATATCCGTCGGCGCCAAGGATGAAGAGCCGGCCGTCGCCCCAGGTTCCCACGCCGGCGGGCGTGAACCAATCGAGCCGCACATAACCCAGGCCGCGGTTGCCGCGCAGCACCATGTCGCCAAAGTCCTGGAAGCGCGGGTGCTGAGGATGGCGCACATTGGCGATCTGCGACTCCACGACCTCTGCCTCTGTCGACCCCGTGTAAAACAGGAACTGGTCCACTTGGTGCGAGCCGATGTCGCAGAGGATTCCGCCCGCCCGATCCGGGTTCCAGAACCAGTTGGGCCGCGGCATCGCGCCGCCGGAATCTCCGCCGCCCTGGACGATCTGGTGCGGAGCGATGTTGATGGTCTGGATCACCTTGCCGATGGCGCCTTGCCGCACCAGCACGTCCGCGTAAACGGCCGCCTTCACTTCCAGAAGCTCGCTGTAGAGAATTGCGTAAATCCGCTTCGTCTCGGCGATGGTTCTGCGCACTTCCGCAAGTTGATCGAGCGTCGTCATCCCCGGCTTGTCGGAGAGAAAGTCTTTGCCGCGCTTCATAGCGCGCACGGCCAGCCCGGCGCGTTCGCTGGCGACCTGCGAAGTGAGAACCAGCTGCACCGCGGAGTCGTCGAGAATCTCGTCCTGCGTTGCGACGACCTTTACATCGGGGAAGCGCTTGCGGAAGAGGGCCAGCTTGTCTTCTTCGCCACCCCATGCAACCACCAACTCACCGCCGCCGCGCTGGACGGCGCCGATCATGCCGTAGATGTGGTCGTGGCTCATGCCGCAAACGGCAAACTTGATGTGATATTTCGGGGCCTCTTCAGCCTGCGCGGGCACGACCGCATCTTCCACCACGCGCGCTGTTTCGCCTCCGAAGGCCATCGCGCTCTCAGAGAGTCCAGCCATCATCGCCGCCGGCCCCAGCGAACCCACCAGACCGGCTTGCTTCAAGAACTCACGCCGCTGCGTGAAACTCGTCGTCATCTCTCCTCCGATTCTCATCCGCATCATGGATTCACTCGCCGACCGCGTCGCTGCCGACGAGACCAGAATGCACAGCCAGGTTGATGATAAGGGTCTCTGAGCGCCCGTGGGAATCTCGGACCCGTGGCTGTCTGTAGTACAGTGAGCGCATGAATCCTCTCAGGGCTAGGACCAGGATTTTGCGCGGTCTGGGCTGCGCTGCTGTCTGTTGTGCACTTCTGGCCCTAGTCCGGCCGCTGGTCGCCCGACCGCCGATCGCTGCCGAAAAAGCCGACTCGATTCTGATTCTGAAAAAAGATCACGTGCTCGAATTGCTAGCCGGCGGCAAAGTAATTCGAACGTACAAAGTGGCGTTGGGCCGGGGTGGTTTGGCGCCGAAGGGACGCGAGGGCGACGGCCGCACGCCCGAAGGACACTACATCATTGATTCACGCAATCCGGACAGCCACTATCACAAGGCGCTGCACATCTCCTATCCCAACGCCGATGATCGCAAGCGAGCGGCAAAGCTCGGCGTTTTGCCCGGCGGAGCGATCATGATTCACGGATTGCCCAGCGGAATGGGATGGATCGGCTCGGCGCACCGTCTTTACGACTGGACGCTGGGCTGCATCGCCGTGACTGACCCTGAGATAGACGAAATATGGAGTCTGGTCCCGATGGGCACGCCGGTCGAGATCCAGCCGTAACCATCGGCAATTCCTGAGCGCAAATCTCTCTGCGAAAATAGACTTTCATGCTTGCGCTGCAACATGCCGGCAAACGGTTTGGACCGCGTGTGCTGTTTCTCGAGGCCGACTGGCTCGTCCGTAACGACGAGAAGACTGCGCTGGTGGGCGCGAACGGCACGGGCAAATCCACGCTGATGAAGATTCTGGCCGGCCTGGAAACGCTCGACTACGGCTCGCTTGAGCAGACGCGCGGCCTTAGCATCGGATATTTACCGCAGGAGGGCCTGCAGCTCGCGGGCCGGACGGTGTTTGAGGAATGCCTGACCGTCTTCGACGAAGTCCACGAAATGCAGCGCGAGGTTGAGCGGCTGGCCGGGCAGATGGCCGAGCTGGACCACGAGAGCGCGGAATACCAGGCCGCCGCGGAGCGCTATTCGTTGATGCAGGACCGGCTCCACGCGCTCGATGCCTACGCTCTCGACGCGCAAGTGGGCAGCGTGCTCACGGGCCTCGGCTTCGGCAAGGACGATTGGACGCGGCGAACCGAGGAGTTCTCGGGCGGCTGGCAGATGCGCATTGCGCTGGCCAAGCTGCTGCTGGCCAAGCCGAACCTTTTGCTTTTGGACGAACCCACAAACCATTTAGACCTTGAGTCGCGCAACTGGCTCGAGGACTATCTCAAGAGCTACTCTTTCGGCTACATTCTCATTTCGCACGACCGTTACTTTCTCGATGTGACGATCGACCGCACGGTGGAGATCTGGAACAAGCGTCTGACGATCTACCAGGGGAACTACACAAAATACCTGAAGCAGAAAGACGAGCGGCGCGAGCAGATCATGGCCGCCTACCGCAACCAGCGCGAGCGCATCGAGCACCTCGAGGCCTTCATTAACCGCTTTCGCTACCAGGCGACGAAGGCGAAGCAGGTGCAGTCGCGCATCAAGGAGCTCGAAAAGATCGAGCGGATCGAGGTTCCAGAGAAAGAGGCGGTCATCCACTTCAAGTTTCCGCAGCCGCCGCCTTCGGGGCGCATCGTGGCCGAAGCCGAGGGCCTGGCGAAGAGCTACGGGCCGAAGCATGTGTTCAGCGGCGCGCGGTTCACCATCGAGCGCGGCGACCGCGTGGCGCTGGTGGGCGTGAACGGCGCGGGCAAGTCTACGCTGATCAAGCTGCTCACCGGCGACGAAGCGCCTACGTCCGGCTCGGTGCGGTTGGGGCACAACGTGGTTGCCGAGTACTTCGCGCAGGATCAGTACAAGGTGCTCGACCCCGAAGCGCGCATGCTGGACGACATGAGCCGCGCCGCCCGGCGAGTGCCGGAATCGGAGCTGCGGTCGCTACTGGGCTGTTTTCTGTTCTCGGGCGATGATGTCTTCAAGCCGCTCGGCGTGCTTTCGGGCGGCGAGCGCAACCGCTACGCGCTGGCGCGGATTCTGGTATCGAGGTCGAACTTCCTGCTGCTCGACGAACCGACGAATCACCTGGACATGCGCGCCAAGGACGTGCTGCTAGAGGCTCTTGACGGGTATAGCGGGACGGTAATCTTTGTTTCCCATGACCGGTACTTCATCGATCGCCTGGCCACGCGCGTGCTCGAGATCGAGAACGGCGCGATCACGGCGTACGAAGGCAACTACGAAGACTATCTGCGGCGCAAAGGCATTGCATGCAGCAGCTCTTCTGTGGCGGAGGCCATTCCGAGCGCTCCGCAAAAGGCGGCCTCGCAACAGGAAAGGTCCGCGCCGTTCGGAACCACCATCGTCATCGAGGGCGGGCCTGAGCCGAACGGCAGCGCGAGGCCGTTACAGGCTCATCGGCAGCGCCGCCTGAATCCCATCAAACAGAAGCAGATGGAGGACCGATGCGCTTTTCTCGAAGAGGAGATTCCGCGCGTCGAAGCCTCCATCGCGCACACCGAGGAGCAACTGGCCGTCTATGTCTCTGCGGCGGAGACGCAGCGGCTCTCCGCTCTGGCCGAGGAGTTGCGCGCGCAACTTGCCGCGCTGAGCGTCGAGTGGGAGGAGCTGATGGTGCAGTTGGAAGGGCAAGTGACCTGATCCTGAGGCGAGCCCGGATTCCGTCGTGCATAATTTAGACACGATGGCTCTACTTTGGAATCCCGAGAGCTGGGCGCAGCGGCTGGCGGAGCTGGAGGCGCAGAATGGCGACCTGAAAGAGGCGCCCCTGCGCCGCGACGTGCGCTCGCTGGGCACGCTGCTGGGCACGGTGCTACGCGAACAGGTTGGCGAGGAATTCTTCCTCGAGGTCGAGGCGCTGCGCCAAGGAACCATCCGTCGCCGCGACGCGGAAACGCAAGGCCACGGCGAAGAGGCCGCCCGCCACGCCGCCGCGGCCATGGAGCTGGTGCACGCGATGCCCGTGGGGCGCGCCGTTCTGCTCACGAGGGCCTTCGCCTTCTACTTCGAGCTCATCAATCTCGCGGAAACGAATCATCGCAAGCGCCGCCGCGTTGCGCTGCGCCTGAGCGGCCAGGCCGGTCGCCAGCGCGGCTCTCTGGAGGGCACACTCACGGAGATGCGGCGGGCAGGCATCGGGGCGGAAGAAGCGCTGAACTGGTTGCGCCGCGTGCTGATCGTGCCTGTGTTCACCGCACACCCCACTGAGGCGGCGAGGCGCACCGTGATGTTCAAGCGCCGCCGCATCGGCGAGTTTCTTGAGGCGCTGGACCGCATTCCTCTGCCTGAGCAGGACATGGCGCGGCTTGAAGAACTGGTGCTGGCCGAGATCACCGGGCTGTGGCAGACCGATGAGGTGCGTTCGCGCCGGCCTACGGTCTACGACGAGATCAAGATGGGCCTCGACTACTACGACGTCTCGATTTTCGAGACCCTGCCCGAGCTCTACCGCGAGATCTCAGCGGCCCTGCGCGCCGCGTATGGGCTGGAGATCGAGCCGCACGAACTGCCGATTGTCCTTCGCTTCGGCTCCTGGATCGGCGGCGACCGCGACGGGAATCCCTTCGTCACGGCCGAAGTGACGCGCGCCGCACTGCAGTTGGCGCGCGGGCATTTGCTGCTCTATTACCAGAGCCGCCTCGACGAAATCATCGATCTGCTCACCTCCAGCGCACAACAGAAGCCGGTGAGCGAGGCGTTGCTGGAGCGCCTGCGCGCCTACGTGGCGCAGGTGCGTACGCCCGAGGCGCAGGTTTTCGGGGCGCAGTACGAGTTCGAGTATTATCGCCGCTTCGTCATCTGCCTGAAGGCGCGGGTGCAGCGCACGCTGGAGCAGGCGGGAGAAGCACAAGTGGCCACCGCGCTGCCGGTCATGCCCTACACGCTGGCGCGCGGCCAGGACAAGTTCATCCAGGCGCTGCCCGCCTACTGCTCGGTTCAGGATTTTCTTGACGATCTCGAAACGCTGCGCGCCTCGCTGGCCGGGAATGGAGGACTGCGCATCGCGCGTACGCTCATCGATCCCTTGATCCTGCAGGTGCGTACCTTTGGGCTGCATCTGCACACGCTCGACATCCGGCAGCACGCGCAGGTTCACGCCGCGGCATTGCAGGAGACGATCGGCGACACCATCGCACCTGCGCTGCAGAGCAGCCTTTCCGCGGAGACGGCGAGCGTGCTTGAGACCTTCCGCGTGGTGGCCGAGGCCAAGCAAGGATGCTCGCCCGAGGCCATTCGCCAATATGTGATCAGCGGCGCGTCGTCGGTGGAAGACGTGCTGGCGGTGATTCGCCTGGCGCGGCTGGGCGGGGTGAAGGTGGAGGGCGCAGGCGGGGACCCCGATCTTCCACCCCAGCGACATGAGCCTGTCGCCCCCCCTGCAACGAGCGCAGACCCCGGTTTGATGCCTGTGCCGCTCTTCGAGTCCATCGACGATCTGCGCAACGCGCCGGCCATCTGCCGCGAGCTTTGGAGCCGGCACGACTACCGCCGGCTGCTGGAATCCTGGGGAAACTGGCAGGAGGTGATGCTCGGCTACTCCGACTCAAATAAAGACGGCGGCATGTTGACCTCGACGTGGGAGATCTTCCGCGCGCATCGCGATCTGCACGTTGTGGCGCGCGAGGCCGGTGTCAAGCTACGTATCTTCCATGGGCGCGGCGGGACGGTGGGCCGCGGCGGAGGGCCCACGCATCGCGCCATCTTCGCGCAACCCTTCAATGCCTTCGACGGCCAGTTGCGCATCACCGAGCAGGGCGAGGTGCTCAACTTCAAATACGCCGACGAGGTGCTGGCCGAGCGCAATCTGGAACTGATGATTGCCGCTTCGCTCGATGCGCTGGCTCGGCCCAACGCGCGCGATCCGCAAGGCCACTTCACGGGCGTGCTCAAACCGGAGTGGGAGGCCGCGCTCGACGAGCTCTCGAACCTCGCTTACGGATTTTACCGCGAGCACATCCTCGAGGACCCCGGAGTCTTGACGTACTTCGAGCAGGGCACGCCGGTGGGCGAACTTGAGAATGCGAAGATCGGCTCGCGGCCGACGCGGCGCAACGATTCGCCCAGGCTCTCCGATCTGCGCGCCATTCCCTGGGTCTTCGGCTGGACGCAATCACGGCTCCTCGTGCCCGCGTGGTTCGGCGTAGGCTTCGCCATTGACCAGTATGCCGCGCGGACGGGCGCTTCCCCCGGAGCGAGTCTTGCCCTGATGCAGACCATGGCCAAGGAGTTCCCGCTATTCATCGATCTGCTGCGCAACGTGGAGATGGCTTTGGCAAAGGCAGATCTGGGCACCGCGCGGCTGTACTCGACCCTGGTGAAGGACGAGAAGCTACGCGAGCGGGTCTACGACCTGTTCGAGGCCGAGTTCCATCGCGCCGTCCGCGCGGTTCTGGCGGTCACGCGCCAGACGGAGCTGCTGGAGACGAACCAGGTGCTCGCGCACTCGATCAAGCTGCGCAATCCCTACGTCGATCCCATGCACCTGATCCAGGTGGACATGTTGCGCCGGAAGCGCGCCGGCGAGGACACGCCGGAAGTGAACCGTGCCATCGCCGCCACGATCAACGGCATTTCTGCGGGGCTGAGAAACACCGGCTGATGTCCTCTTGTCGCACCGGCCTAGTGTCCTGTCCCTAAGATAATTATCATAATTATCGAGTTCTCAGGCATCGGATAAAGTGGGAGGAAGTCCGATGCGCAAAGGCCGTCCACTGGCTCCGTTATGCATTTCCGGCGA
>JBEKNY010000032.1:0-10866 GCA_049522315.1 Occallatibacter sp. | reverse complement strand
GAAAATCGCATCCTACAATCGTTTTCATGGAAGGCTTCTCCTGATCTTCGAGCTCGTGGTCCTCAACCCACTCGCTACTCGATCTTCGCTGAAGCCTTCCTCCTTATCCCATCAATCCTAGCTTTGCTAGGGTGGGGTTCGCAGATTCTTCACAGCTCAAATTCGACCTCCAATCTCCGTAGCGTGTTACAGATTTCTCTGCTTCCTCCCACGCCCCTCAGATTGCCTGGTCCCTTGTTCCCCTGTTCCCTCGGTCCCTTGGTCCCTGCTTTTGTCAAGTCCCCCAACCGTTTCGAAAGCCTTCCACCTCGCCCCTAAGCCGTTCTTTTTCTGATCGCTGACCCCTGATCTCTGATCTCTGTCAACTTTGCAGAGTATTTCCCCCTTCCAGCGCACAATCGATTCATGAGTGTTGAACCAGGCCAATCCGGGCAGCGGGCTATTTTCCTGCCGCGGTCCGCATTTTTTTGGCGAATGGGTGCGTCCCTGTCGCCCGCGAGACCCGTAAAACGCCGTAACTCCCGTGAATTGGTACGTTTACGAGTAAGTCCTTTAGAATCAAATATGGGCTCCCATACCCCCTCCCGTAAACCCTTTGTTATCAAATATGGAGGTATGGCATACCGGGGGGAGGGGGATATATACCACTTGATCGATAGAACAGGCAATCGGGCCCGGGCCAAAGGTGCCGCATCGCGTCTGTGCGGCGCGCATGACCGTGCAAAAACCATCCCGCATCTCTTCCCTTTTGCTGGTCCTCCTTTGCAAGTGCCGGCCAAAACGCAGACGCGGCTTGAGAAACTCTTCTCTCTGCACCATCCCTGGTGAAATTCACAGATTTACTTGATTTTTGCACTTGCATTCACAGATTGAGCGGACGTACTGTCGCTCTCAACTGATGGCCCTGTGGGGCATCGGGAGTTGGTCGCCGGAACGGTTGGTGGAACGAAAAGCCGATGAGAGTCGGAACATCGCCGCCAACCCGGTCAGAGGGTGAAACCTGGGGCGAAAGCCCGAGAGGGATCGCTGGCCGCGCCAGAGATTACAAATGCCGACGCAAGTCGGAAGTTGTCAAAGCTGGCAGATCCGGAGGGTGCGCGAACCGGCGGAAATTGAATACTCATCGGCGGCTTAGCCGGCGATGCAAGGTTCGGTTGAAGTTAGGGGCGCATCGAAGGCCCAGCCGGAGGTAGAAGCACCGGGCGCAAGCCGGGTGAATCGAAACCGGTGAAGCCGGAGGTGGAACAGCCGATGCGAGTCGGAGGTTCGCCGCCGGTTTGGCCAGGGAGGCAGCAGCCGGTGAAAGCCGGAGGCTGCGGCGGCAGCCAGTGCAAGCTGGAAGCTGCGACGACATTCGGCGAAAGCCGGAGGTTGTTCCACCAGCCGAGCTGAAGGATCAAAAACCGGTGCGAGTCGGCAGTTGATCGTCGGCCTTGCCGGTGGAGGGATCGTTCGGCGCAAGCCGGATGGATCGCCATCGGTCGGTCGGAAGCGCGTAACACCCGATGCGAGTCGGGGGTTCGCCACCGGTCGAGCTGAGCGAAACCACGCCGATCCGAGCCGGGGAAGTCGGCCGCCGGTCGAGCCGGAGTCGAGAGCGGTAGGCGCAAGCCGAAGGTTCTTGAAGCCGGCGCAGCCAGAGGAAGGAGCGGCAGCGAAAGCTGCAGGTTCGCCGCTGGGGTAGCCGGAGGACGCGACAGCCGGTTGTACTACGAGATCATCAAGATTGAAACGCCAGAGGCTTCGGTCTCTGGCGTTTTCAATTTGTGCGCCTCTCCTGCCCGTCACCGTGCGCGGTTGCCGCCGCACGAGCCCGCATTACACTGGATGCGGAGAATACCGCATGTCATCCAGCTTCATAGTCAGAAGAGTTGTGACCATCGCGGCTTTGGCGTTGTTTTGTCTGGTGCAGCAGCGGGCGCGAGCCGCGGGTCAATGGGCTGTGCCGCCGCCGGCCAGCGCACTCACCATTCCCGCGGCGCAACTCATCCAGCCCGAAGAGATGAACCGCGTGCTGCAGACGCGTGGCGCGGAAAAGCCGCTCATCCTGCAGGTGGGCTCGCGCATGATGTTCGAACAGGCGCACATTCCCGGCGCGGAGTACGCCGGACAGGGCTCGCAGTCTGAAGGCATCCAGCAACTGCGCGGACGCGTTGCGGCGCTGCCGCACAAGACGTTTATTGTCCTCTACTGCGGCTGCTGCCCGTGGAATCGCTGCCCCAACGTTGGCCCTGCGTTCCAGCTTCTGCAAGGCATGGGATTCACCCGCGTCAAGGTTCTTTACCTTGCTGACAACTTTGGCGACGATTGGGTGAACAAGGGGTACGCCGTTGAAAGTGGGCGGTAGTTTGGCCTGTACGCCGCGCGCTACGAGCCACGCATTGCGCCGCGCGCTCACCTTGGGCCTTGTCGCAGCGTTTCTCGCCGCTTCAGCCGCAGGCAGTGCCTTCGCGGCGCAGAATCTGCTCAACCAAAAGGCGCCGGAGTTCACGCTCAAGGACCTCAACGGCCAATCGCTTCGTCTCGGCAGCTTCCGCGGCAAGGTGGTGCTGCTCAACTTCTGGGCCACGTGGTGCGCGCCGTGCCAGGTGGAGATGCCCGTCTTCGCCGCATGGCAGCGGCAATATGGCCCGCGGGGGTTCCAGGTCGTCGGCATCTCCATGGACGACGATCCTGCCCCCGCGCGCCATCTCGTCGAGCGGCTTAAGCTCAACTATCCCGTGGCCATGGGCGATGAACGCCTCGGCGCGCGCTACGGCGGGGTGCTGGGCCTGCCGCTTACGTTCCTTATCGACAGAAACGGCGTGATCCGCGCGCGCTTCCAGGGTGAAACGGATGTGAAAGTCATTGAGTTCCGCGTGCGCACGCTTCTGGCGCAACCGCGGCCGCAAGAACAGTCTCAAGCGCGGTAGTCCCGGGCGCCCGTTCCTGCTCCTGCCGTCAAGGCAGCGCGGCATTCCTCGCCTGCGCGGCCTTCTGCCCAACCGGGGGCAGGGATTCACGACAGCTCTGGGGGAAGACATACCGCCGAGGTCAATCAACGGCGGGTACTTGGCACTACACCATCGAGCGCTCCGAGGCAAGTCTGGAACGCATAGTTTCGTCGATCCTTCGCCAAGCAAACTTCTTCGCTCCTTGAGCAACCAACTACACTGGCTCAGGGTGACTATGAAGCTTGGCTTGGGACTTCACCGGCACATGCTCAAGCGCGGCTCGGGCAAGATCGTCAACATCGCCTCGCTGCTCGTCTTTCAGGGCGGTATTCTGATGCCCGCTTACGCCGCGGCCATGGGCGATGTCACCCAACTCACTAAGGCCTTCGCCAACGAATGGGCCTCGGAAGGCATCAATGTCAACACCATCGCGCCCGGTTACATGGCCTCAGACAACACTGCGGCCCTACAGAAAAATCCCCAGCGCGCAAGCCAGATCCTCGAACGCATTCACGCCGGCCGCTGGGGCGCGCACGAGAAACTTGCCGGCGCGGTGGCCTTTCTCGCCTCCAGCGCCAGCGATACTGTTCACAGCCACATCCTCGTAGTGAACGGAGGCTGGCTCAACCGCTGATGCCATCCATTGCGGCTTTCCGCATTTTCCCTGTTGCCTGGTCCATCCGGCCCTTCGGGCTTTGGAGGTTTCCTCGAATGACAACCAACATGTGGTGGCTCGGAACCCTTGCGCTCGCCTGCGCCTGCTCTGCAACCTCAATTGCGCAACCGCCCCCACCCAATGCAAGCATCATGGGCATTGCGCACATCGCCTTCCGCGTCAGCGATCTCGACCGCGAGATCGTCTTCCTCGGCAAGCTCGGCTACGAAGAGGCGTTCACCACGACCAACGGCGGCCAAGCCACCGAGGCCTTTATCAAGATCAACGACCGCCAGTTCATCGAACTCTTTCCGCAAACCAGCCCCTCGCAACCAATTGGCCTGATGAACGTCTGCTTCGAGGCCGGCGACCTGAACGCGCTCGAAAAGTACTACGCCTCCGAAGGCCTCAATCCCTCGCCCGTGCGCAAGGCCGCGGCCGGCGATCTCATCTCCTCCTTCAACGATCCCGAGGGCCGCGTTACCGAGTTCATCCAGTACATGCCGGGCTCACGCCAGACTCTCGACATAGGGCAGCACCTCGGCGCCGGCCGCGTCTCGGAGGAGTTGATGGGCCTCGATTTGCCGGTAAGAGACGGCGCCGCGATGAAGGAGTTCTATACCGACCTCGGCTTCGAGGCCGAAGAGGCCAACGAGAACGTGCGCCTCACCGCTCCCGGCGCGCCCGATCTGCACATGGAGCTGCGCCCCGCGCGCCCCGGCTCACAGCCGGAGTTCCTCTTCCCCGTGCCCGATGCGCGCAGAGCTCTGGAGAAACTGGAGTACGCGGGCGTGCGTGCCCAGCGCAACGGCGGCCTCGTCTTCGTTCACGATCCCGACGGCAATGCCTTCGTCTTCCTCGAGACCGGCGAGGAGCACAAGGAGAGCATTCTGCCCTGGAAACACAAAAGCGAGTAAGCGCGGCAACCTTCTCGACGGTTGGCACTCCACGGGATTGGGAGAAATGCCTTAGTTCCGCGCCGCCTGCGCTGCAGCGGCTTTTTCCTGCGCCAGCAGTTGCGCAAGCACCTTTTCCGGGCACAGGTGGTGCGCCTCGCGGATGTCCAGCTCTTTCTCAGTCTCCACGCACGAGGCAATCGTCATAAAGCAATCGAGGCAGCGCGTGTTGTAGCTGCCATTTTCGTTCTGTGTGCGGCTGTACATAGCGATCCGAGGAAATACCTGATGATCGTAGCCGCACCGCGCATTTTCCCGGCGTGATTCGCGTCACCTACACATGTTTACCGCTGTTCAGCCAGGCGCCGCTCCCGCGCGTAACTCGATCTAGTACGCAGGAGAGCCGGCGTTCTCCCACTGGTTTGGATTACGCCTGAGATGCCAGCATGGATCCTGCCCGCCGTGCGGAAACAGCGCCACCGCGCAGGGAACGTCCGCCGTCCCCAGATAGTCGTACTCCGTCTTTTGCCCCTTCAGCGGGATCACGAGGAACTGGCTCACCGCCACCGTGGAGTGCGGCGAACCGCGCAGTTTGTACACTGTCCAATCGATCGCATAAGCTGCGAGCGAAATCGCCGCGAACGCAACCAGTATCCGCAACAACCACCGTCCTAACCAGCGCATCCTCTTGCTCTCACCTCGATTTGCCGGCCTAGTTCCTTCCTCGCCACGCCAGTCCACCGCAACCGGCGCGCCTCAGTCAGGATACAAGCTCATTGCGTGGCGGCCGGAGCAGAACTCCGTCCATCATGCCAAAGTATCGCGTCGCATGTCCCGCCGGAGGTGCGCGCCCTCACCGCCTCAAAACACACGGGCGGTGGAATCCGTATGGAATCCCCCGCCCGCGCCACTCCGGTCTCTGTTAGAACTTCACGCTCGCCGCACGCGGCGAAATCCCGCTCAGCTCCGCCGCCCGCGCCTCGGCATATGCCGCTGCGCCGATCAGCGCCGTGCGGCTCTCCAGAATCACCCGCACCGGCATGTTCACCAGCAACTGACTCAGCCGTCCCTTGTCGGTGAACGCCTTCAGGAACGTACCGTCCTTCAGCTTCTCCAGAATGCGCGGCGCGATGCCTCCGCCCACGTAGAGCCCGCCCACCGAAAGAATCTTCAGCGCCAGGTTCCCCGCCTCAGCCCCGTACGCCGAAACAAACAGGTCCAGAGCCTTCTCGCAGATCTCGCTCCTGGCCTTCAGAGCCAGCTCCGTAATCACCGCATTCGGGTCCTCCTGGGTCATACGCTCGGCCAGCCACGCCGGCTCCTCCAGGCCCCTCACCTCGCGCAGAAACTCGTAACAGTTGGTCAGCCCCTGCCCGCTCACCACGCGCTCGAAGCTGATGCGCCCGTTGTACTTCTGCCGCAGGAACCTCAGCAGATCGAATTCGTCCTCGTTGCGCGGCGCAAAATCCGAGTGCCCGCCCTCCGAGGGGTAGGGAACGTAGTCGCGGCCATCCCAAACCAGAAACGCCTCGCCCAGCCCGGTTCCCGCTGAGATCAGCGCCCGGTTGCCCACCTGCCGGGCATCGCCATCGCTCAGCGTGTAGATCTGCTCCGCGCCGAGCTCCGCGATTCCGTATCCATTCGCCTGCAAATCATTGATAAGAAAAACGTAATCGATGTTCAGGCTGTTCGCCAGTTCGCGGCTGTCCAATGTCCATGGCAGGTTGGTTAGCCGCAGCCGACCCTCCCGCACCGGACCCGGCACGCCAAAACAAGCAGCCGTCACCTTCTCCGTAACCACAAATTCCTTCACGATCGCTTCCAGCCCCGCATACTCTTTGGCCAGGAACAGCTGATCGCGCGCGTGCTTCAGCTTGCCATCGGTAAAGTCAAACAGTTCCAGGTGAACTTTGGTGCCGCCCACATCGCCAGCCAGAATCATTCAGTCCTCTCTAAAATCCCGCAGCCTTGCGCATCCGTCTCGGGCAGCAGCGTCGCCGCCGCCTCGTCCAGAAGCAAAGTCAGTATACCGTCCGCAGGCACAATCAACTGGCTAGGCAGCCGCTCCACGTCGCGTGGCCCCTCGAATACCTCGTTCAGAATCAATGCCTTCTCCGCGCCGCTCAGCAGGAAGAATACCTGGCTCGCCTGGTTGATCACCGGCCAGGTCAACGTGATCCGCCACATGTCCTTATCGGCCACATAGTTGGCCGTCGCTAGCCGCTTCGTCTCATGGAGGGCCTCAGTGCGGGGAAAAAGAGACGCAGTGTGTCCATCCGGCCCCATTCCCAGCGCCACCAGATCGAAGCGCGGCAGTTCCGCCCCCTCCAGCCTGAAGCTGTTCCTCAGCTCCGCCTCGTACCGCGCCGCGGCCTCTTTGGGCTCCAGCTCGCCTTCCATGCGGTGAATCTGCTTGGGGCTAAGCGGCACATGATCCAGCAGCGCCTCGCGCGTCATACGGTAGTTCGAGTCTGCGTGGTCCGGCGGCACGCACCGCTCGTCCACCCAATAGAGATCGAGCTTGTCCCACGGCATCCGTTCCCGCCACGGCTCGCCGTGTTCGGCGAGCGCCGCAAACGCCGCCTTGGGCGTCGACCCGCCGCTGATCGCAATCCGCGCCCGGCCTTTCGCCGCCACCGCCTGCTCCGTCCGCTCCACAAAAAACTGCGCCGCCCGCCGCGCCAGCGCCGCCGCGTCCGGCTCAACGTAGTACATGACCTTGAGATTCCGAGGCATGGGGGTGCACCTCCGCTTCTAAGTTACACCGGAGAATGACGACGTTTGTGAGTGAATTATCAGTGGTTACGCAGAAGGCTTACCTGCCCAGATACACCCGGTACTGCTGCTCCAGTACGCCCGCCGCGCGCGCCAGCCCGATCTTCGACACGTTGTACCGGTACAGGTCCTCCACCAGGGTGCTCTCAGCGGTAGCCAGCGCGGCCTGCGCCGTCACCAGCGGCAGGTTGTCGTCCACGCCGGCGTTCACGCGATCGGTTTCGTCGCTCAGCGCGCGCGTGGCCAGGTCCACGTTCGACCGCGCCACATCCACCAGCTGCTTGTTCGCGTTCACGTCCAGCAGCGCCGCGCGCACCTGCTCGTCGATGCGGCCGCGCAGGTCGTCGAGCTGAGCGTTCACAGCTTCCATCTGCGCCTTTGCCACGTCTTCGTCGCCGCGCAGCTTGGCCTCGCGAAAGATGGGGAAATTCAGCACCCCCATGGCAAGGAAGTCGCCGTGCGTGCCCGCACCGTTCACCGTGCTCGTCCCGTATTGGCTATAGAAGCTGAGTGTCGGCAGGCGCTCGCTGCGATACACCGCGTGCAACGCCTTGTACTCCACCACCTGATTCTCGAGATTCTGGTAGTCCTGCCGGTCTTCGTACGCCAGCGCGCACACCTCTTCCGGTGTTTGCTCCGCCAGTTCGCTGTATGGCGCCGGATCCGTCAGATCGACCGCCTGCCCCGGATCGACGCCGATCTCGCGTTTGAGCAGAATCAGGTCCTTCGCCTGTTGGTTCTGGGCCGCGATCAGCGCCTCCTGCTGCGCCTGCAACTCGACGCGCGCCCGCAACTCGTCCAGGTTCGCCGCCGTCCCCGCCTGGTGTGCCGCGTGCGCGTGCTCCTCGAGCACCTGCGCCTGCGCCACCAGCGCCTTGGCGTTCTCCACCTGGCTTTGGTCCGCAACCGCGCGCAGATACGCCGTGGCCACCTGCTGCACCACCTCGCCGCGCGCACTCATCTTCGCGAAATACGAGGACCGCTCCGCCGCGCCCACCGCCTTCCAGCCTTGGATCACCGGCCCGGAAAACAGGATCTGGCTGTAGTGGAGCTGTCCCTCGGTCAGGTCGTCGCGCGTGATCAGCGATAGCCCCGCCGGTATCGTGCCGCCGGGAAACAGCGACGTAAACTTCGAGATTGTCTTCGGCCCGAATCCCAGTGCCGCCAGGTCGTGCATGTAGTACCCGGTGTCGCCGGTCAGCGTGATGGTGGGCAGAAATAACTGCATTGCCTCGTTCTTTTCGCCCTGCAATATCGTCTGCGCGTTCTCCGCCTCTTTCAGCCCGAGATTGTTCTTGAGGCCCCGCTGCACGGCATCGTCCAGCGACAGCTTCAGCACCTCGCCGGTGGCAGGCTGCGCGGTCACGCTGCCCCAGAAGGGGTTGGCCGCCGACGTTGGATTTTGCGCATTCGCCCACATGCCGGAGAGAACCCCCAGCGCAGCGCCGCACAAAAAGGCGAAGGCAAAAAGCTCCGGCGCGGCCGGCCGGAAAACAAAATGATAGCTTGGCTTCACTTCCATTATTTTCTCAGATGAGCCGCAGGACCGCAGGGATTCACCCGCCCATGAACATCCCGCCGTTCACGTCGAGCACGTGCCCGGTGATATACGACGCGGCATCTGAGGCCAAAAACTTCACCGCCTGCGCCACGTCCTTCGGCGTTCCACGCCGCCCAAGCGGAACCGTCGCCAGCATGGCCTTGGTCACTTCCTCGCTCAGCACCGCCGTCATCGGCGTTTCAATATATCCCGGCGCCACGGCGTTCACGGTAATGCCTCGCGACGCCACTTCGCGCGCCAGCGATCGCGTAAACCCGATCAGCCCCGCCTTCGACGCCGCGTAGTTCACCTGTCCGGCCTGTCCGGCCCGCCCCACAACGCTGGCGATGTTCACGATCCGTCCCCAGCGGTTCTTCAGCATCGGGCTCAGAAGCGCCTGCGTCAACAGAAACGCCCCGGTCAGGTTGATGCTCAGCACCAGGTCCCAGTCCGCGCGCTTCATGCGCAGCATTAGATTGTCGCGCGTGATCCCGGCGTTGTTCACCAGGATCTCCACCTTCCCGAACTTCTCCAAAATCGCCTTGGCCCCGGCCTCGATCGACTCCTGGCTCGACACGTTCATGGTGAACGCCGCCGCGTCTATCCCCTGAGCTTTCAGTTCTCCCACTGTTTCGGCGAGCTTGGCCTCGTTCACGTCTGCAAGCACCAGCACCGCGCCGGCAGCGGCCAGTTCCTCGTCAATCGCGCGGCCTATCCCCTGCGCCGCGCCAGTTACCAGCGCGATTCGTCCCTGCAAATCTCCCATCTTTCCCTTGACCTCTCTGCACGCTCTTTATTGCGAGCCGCACCTTTCCACGCCCGATTATAAACGGGCTACGCAGACGCCTAATTTCGATGTTCCTGGGATTCCAGGCAAATGCTCAGAGCCGACAGCGGGTAACTCACGCGCAACTCACCACACAAGCGAGCAGCCCCGGCCAAGGAGCAGGAAGCCAGAAGCTGACCCCTGATCCCTAACCCCTGCTATTCTCAGGTTGGCGTGGCCGCCACCGTCACCGGCCGGCCGGCGAGCGCCGGGCGCAACAGTTCCGCAGGCCACACGTACACCGCCAGCCGCCGCGAGTAGTGCAGCACCGGCTCCACGCCGGGCAACTCCAGACCCACAGCTGCGGCCAAATCGTTGCGTTCGATCTCCGCATCCGCCTCTTCCAGCGGCCACGAAACATGATGCAGATTGGCACGGATCGGCTGTCCCGCCCGGTTGGCGCTGAACACGCAGGGCCGCTCCGTAAAGAAGTACTCCAGCGTGCCCGGCCGCACCTCCGCAGTTTTTCGCGTCGGTCCCAGTCCCCGATAGCGCGCCTTGAAGATCACCTGCCGCCGCGCAAACCGCCTGCGGCTGTAGAACGCGAACTCTCGCTCCGATCGCGGCTCCTGGCGCATCTCCGCCAGGTGGTACGGCAGGTGATACAAGGCCCGCGCCGCCGCCACGACAAGCAAACTGCTCGAATCCACTGAAAAACAGTAAAACCCCGGCGTCCCTGTCACCCGGTCGCGGACATACGTCCTCAGGTTCAGGTCGGGAATGTTGCGCCGGCCCGGAATCGACGGCACCCCGCGGAGCTTCACTCGGTCCAGCCAGAACGGCACCGCGCCCAGCCATGCCGACCCTTGAAAGGTATCTGCTGCCAACCACTCCGGCAGCAGCGCCTCAATCCGCCCCGCCGCAATCGGCCAATGCGCAAACAGCAGATCGTTCCAGCGCTGGGTCACTGCCCAGCGGCCTGCCGGCAAAGGCCGCGGCTTGTGCGACGTCCGCACCAAATACTCCCGCATGGCTGCTCCTGCGCCCCCGGGATTCCGCTCTGCCGGCGGTTCTCCTCTGGGGGCCTTCCAGTCGAGTCAACCTACCTTCGCGCCGCTCGCCTTCTCTAGGGTCTGTTCACACTATTGGGGTGGATGGCGTTGCGTGCGAAAATTCGGCCAAACGAGGCGACGGCCGAAGGCTGTGGCAGGCCCCACCGTCGAGGCCGGCAACGAAGTATGGCCGGATTTTCGCCGCAACCCGAAGGGACGGAGCCAGTTTTCCCGATTTCGTTGTCGCTC
>JBEKNY010000031.1:0-11763 GCA_049522315.1 Occallatibacter sp. | reverse complement strand
GCCGACTCGCGGAACTCCTTCGTGAACTTCCGATACTTCGACTCTTGACCCATTTGCAGTCCTCCCTTCACTGCAAACTGTCAAAATATGATCTGTCTCACTTTGGGGGTGCAGTCCAGCGGGACCCCCTCTTAAATATGACCTGTAAGTCATACGGCCGTCGGAGAAGCGAACGCTTGAAGCCAAAATCGGCGAACTTCGAACGAAAAACTGAAAGCTGAGAGCTGATAGCTGCTTTGACGTTTTTGTTCTCGCAGAGTTTTCCACTTCGCTCGCCGCAAATCGAGCTGATAGCTGATAGCTGCGCTACGCGCTAGCGTAGGCGATCTTCCCTTCGCTCACCGTCCAGCGCACCCTGCCCAGCATCGGCCAGCCATCGAACGGCGTGTTCTTGGCCTTCGATTTCCCCTCCGTCGCCCGGTACGTCCACTCCGCCTTGGGATCGAAGACCAGCACGTCGGCGAAGCTGCCCACGGCCAGCATCCCACGGCCCTTCAACCCGAGCAGCGCCGCCGGCTGCGCGCTCAGCAGGTTCAGCACCCGCCCCAGCGGCATCCTCCACTCCCGGTGCAGCCAGCGCAGGCACAGTCCCAACGCGGTTTCCAGGCCGATAATCCCGTTCGGCGCCAGCTCAAATTCAATTTCCTTCTCGTGCTGGGCGTGCGGCGCGTGATCAGTGGCAATCGCATCGACGACTCCGTCAAGAATCCCTTCGATCAACGCCTCGCGGTCGGCCGCCGAGCGCAGCGGCGGATTCATCTTCGCATGCGTGTTGTAGAGTCCCACGTGTTCTTCGCTGAGCAGGAAGTGGTGCGGCGTCACCTCGCAGGTGACGCGCAATCCGTTGCGCCGCGCCTGCCGCACCGCGGCCAGCGCTCCAGCCGTGGATATGTGCGCCACGTGCAGGTGCGGATGCGCCTCGCGCAGCTCCGTCACCAGCCGAATGTCGCGCTCCACGATGCTCCTCTCGGCCTCGGCAGGCATTCCCCTCAACCCCAGCTTGAACGAAACCGGGCCCAGATTCATGCTCGCGCCCTGCGTCATACGCGTATCTTCTGCGTGCTGGATCACGGTCAGTCCCACGCGCGCCGCCGCGGCCAGAGCCTCGCGCATCATTCCGTCCTTCAGGATCGGCCGTCCATCATCGGTCACCGCCACGGCTCCGGCCGACTTGAGCGCCGCAAAGTCCGTCAGCGCCTCGCCCTTCGATCCGCGCGTCGCCGCGGCAATCGGAAACACGCGCACCTCGGCGCCGCGCTCCGGCGCCTGCATCCAACGCGTGATCTCCGGTGAGTCGTTCACCGGCGTCGTATTCGGCATCGCCGCCACGCTGGTGAATCCGCCCGCCGCTGCCGCCGCCGTTCCCGTCGCGATGGTCTCTTTGTACGCTTGCCCCGGCTCGCGCAGGTGCACATGAATGTCGATGAGTCCCGGCGCCACGATCAGTCCCGTCGCGTCCAGAACCTCCGCGCCATCGGTGTGCTTCAGCTTCCCCGTGCCGGCAATCTCCGCCACGCGCCCATCCTTCAGCAGCACGTCCTTGGCCGCGTCCACGCCCGCAGCCGGATCGATCAGCCGGCCGCCGCATATAGCCAGCGCCGTCATGCGCGGCCTCCGTTCTGCAACCCCGCGGACGAAGACCTGCCCGCCGGTGTACCGCTCTCCGCGGTCAGTGCGCGCTCCATCACTGCCATGCGAATGGCCACTCCGTTGGTCACCTGCTCCAGGATCGCCGACTGTACGCCATCGGCCACCCCGGCCGTGATCTCCATGCCGCGGATGATCGGTCCCGGATGCAGCACCACTGCGGTTGGCGCGTGCTCGGCCAGCCGCTGCCCCGTCAGTTGGTAGCTTGCCTTGTACTCGTCCAGGTCCAGTTGCATCCCCGCCAGCCGCTCCGCCTGGATGCGCAGCATCATCACCGCCTGCGACTGTGCGAGCGCCGCCTCAAAGTCCCGCTCGATCTCAATTCCCGGTCCTGACCGCGCCGCCTGCTCCGGCAAAAGCTCCTTCGGACCGCATAGCAGCACCCTTGCGCCCAACCGCGGCAGCAGCAGCATGTTCGACCGCGCCACTCGGCTGTGCAGGATGTCGCCGACGATCATCACCGTCACGCCGGCGAGGGTCTCCGGCCCAACCCCGCTCACCCCCGGCCGCAAGTGTTGGAGAATCGTCCTCAGGTCCAGCAGCGCCTGCGTGGGATGCTCGTGCATGCCGTCACCCGCGTTGATGACCGGCAGCCGCGTTGCTTCCTCCAGCAACCATGCCCCCCCTGATGCGTTGTGCCGCAGGATGATGGCCTCGGCGCCCAGCGCCCGCAACGTCAGGCCCGTGTCCTTCAGGCTCTCGCCCTTCTCGATGCTGGAGCTCAGGCTCGAAACCAGAGTGGTGTCAGCGCCCAGCGCCTTCGAGGCCAGCTCAAAGCTGGTGCGCGTCCGCGTCGACGACTCGTAGAACAGCAGCGCGATCCTCCGCTTGGCCAGAATGTGGTCCCGCACGATGGGGTCCTCGTTCTCCAGATCCGCGGCGCGCCGGAGCAGGTGGCTTACCCCGTCCACGGTCAGGTCGAGTACCGAAAGCAGCGACCCAGAGTTATACGGAAACAACGGAGCGGGCGCAGGTGGCGTGGTAAGTGGGCGGCGGGATGCTGATGCGGCTTGATTCATAGTGAGTCGCCGGAGCACCGGGCTCCGGTCCGGTTGGTCGTTTTCGCCGCGGCCCACGGGCCGCAACGCTCTCGCACGCGAGGATCCGCGTAGGTGAAGAATTTACGGTTTCCTATTCTTTCCGCGCACGGCGCGCAAAGAATACGCGCTCAGCTCAGAGCTGCCACCCCTAGCCGGGACGCTCGACGAGCAACACCTCTTCCCTGTTGTCCACTTCCTGAAACTTCACCTCAATAATCTCGCGGCTGCTCGTGGGAATATGTTTGCCCACGTAGGTGGCCTCAATAGGCAGCTCACGGTGCCCGCGGTCGATGAGCACGGCCAGCTGCACGCGCCGCGGCCGCCCATGGTCGAAGAGCGCGTCGAGCGCGGCTCGGATGGTGCGGCCGGTGTATAACACATCGTCGCAGATCACCACGTCGCGCCCCTCAACGTCAAAGCCGATGGCTCCCGGCGTGACCACGGGCCGCACGTCCGCCGTGGAAAGATCGTCGCGATAGAGCTGAATATCGAGGACTCCGGTATCGACGGGCCGCTTCTCAATGGTCGAAATCAGCTTGCCCAGCCGCTGCGCCAGCGGAACGCCGCGGCGCTTGATCCCCACGAGGGCCAGATCCTCGCTGCCGTTGCTCTTCTCTACGATTTCGTGCGCCAGGCGCACCAGGGTGCGCTCAATCTCCGAGGCCGACATGAGCCGCCCCTTCACTCGCAAGCCAGTGTTGCTTTCGATTTCGCTCATGGTTGTTGCTCTTGCCGGATGATACGAGGGGTTGGCGCTTCGGGGCAAGTCGTGGAAACAGCACATCCGCCGGTCAGGCGCCTGAGGTACGGCAAGGCAGGGCTGTCCAGCGGGGAACTCGGCGGCAGGAAAGGGCGAAACAGCCCCATCATGGCAGCCCGAAACGGCCCCATAATATAGAAGCGGGCCCGGATGGCGAAATTGGCAGACGCAGCGGACTTAAAATCCGCAGGCCTTAACCGGCCGTGGGGGTTCAAATCCCCCTCCGGGCACCACACTAACGGTAATCGGCGTGCGGCTTTGGCCGTTGAGCGCCGGAAATCGTGAGGAATCAGTCCGCTGAACTCGCCCGCCACCGCATTCGCGCTTCGTCCAGGTTAGGGCAGCGCCGCATTTCCTACAAATCCAGCGGTCTGTCACGCCCCGCACAGGTTTCTCCACGCGCCCCGGAAGTCCTTGACTGGCTTGCCGTCTTCGTGCGTGAACACGCAATCGTCAGGCCGTTTGCCTTCCACCGCCGCCCGAAGCAATTCCTCCACTTCCGGCGTCATCGTGACTTCGCGGCCCTCGCCGTTTTTCGTCGAGCCGGGGTCCAACCGAATGGTCCGGTCGCACAGATCAACCAGCCGCAGTCATAATCCGGGCAAATCTCCGCGCCTCCAGCCTCTACCGCCTTTAGCTACTGCTCGCAGACGGCGAAGATCGAGGATGTCAGCATCAGCAGAGCCACTTTGAGCCTCAAACACCCTTTCCCATTGACCAGGCCGCACATATGATATATCAGTAATGGATACCCTCTAACACAGCATAGGATATTCGATATATGAGATTCCGAATGCAAGCACTGTTCGCGAAAGACCAAAGAAAGTGGTGGATGCTGAGTTTCGCATTTCTCGCCACGGTCATCAACTATCTCAATCGCCAGACGCTTTCGGTGATGGCGCCGGTACTGCTCCAGCAGTTTCGAATCTCCGCCACCAACTATTCCCGCATCGTATTTGCCTTCATGCTGGCCTACACATTCATGAATGGCGTCTCAGGACGGTTGCTGGATCGACTGGGAACCAAGATCGGCTACGGCTTGACGATTGCGTTCTGGTCAGGGGCGGAGCTTTTGAACGCTTTAACTGCCGGCGCCCTGAGCCTCGGAATCTTTCAGTTTCTTCTCGGCGTTGGGGAGGCCGGCAACTATCCCGCCGGCGTGAAGTTGATCACTGAGTGGTTTCCCCCCGAGGAGCGTTCACATGCTTCGGGCATCTTCAACAGCGGCGCATCCATCGGGGCCATTCTCGCTCCTCCATTGCTGGCGTGGATTATGCTCGCGAACGGATGGAGGACAGCATTTGTAGTGATCGGTCTGCTGGGATTCGTGTGGCTGGCCGGGTGGCTTGCAATCTACCGGGATCCGCATGCTGCCAGTGCCGGGGATCAGGCGGATCGCCTTCCTCTGAGGACCCTGCTGCGGTCAAGGTTTCTTTGGCAGTTCACCCTGTCAAAGGTCTTTAGCGATCCGGTCTGGTACTTTTACATCTTCTGGGTCCCGCAATATCTCAAAGTGGCCCACTCATTTACGCTGCGGCAGATCGGCGAAACGGCCTGGATACCTTTCTTTACGGCCACTTTGGGGAATCTTGCCGGAGGTGCTGTATTCACTGGGTTGTCGCGCGCAGGAGCCGGGCCGGCAACTGCACGGCGGATTGCAATCCTTATCTTTACAGTGCTGATGGTGCCTGCGATCTTTGTGGGAGCAATCAGCGGCGCTGCAGGGTGCATTGCTCTCATTTCGGTAGCGACATTTGGATATTCCGGCGCGCTCGCAAATCTGCTGGCTATTCCGGGCGATGTATTTCCGAAGGGAGCCGTGGCTTCCATCTGGGGATTCGCCAGTATGGGGTCGGGAATTGGAGGAATGATCTTCAGCCTGCTGACCGGGTGGCTGGTTGATCACTACTCGTTCCGGCCGGTATTCATACTCTTCGGGGTGATTCCGTTAGTAGCCGCGTGGATAGTCTGGACCCTGCCGCGAAGTGCTCAGCCCGCGCATCTGCCGCCACAGACTGCGCTGGGGTAGCGCTACGCTTTGCATAGGGGGCGGATTGCGCGTCATGTTCAGTTTGTCGCAAACCATTGTGCGCATTTCCCATCCTTATTGGGCGCGGCTAGCACGGAAAAGATTCGCTGCATCATGCTGACTGAACAACGAACATTTGTTATTTGGGCGCTACCACAAAAGGATGTATGTGACGACGGTGGCGCAAACCACTATGCCGCCGAAGACAATGGACCCGGCTGCCGGCGTCATATCAAATTCGCGCAGCACCGGGAATTCTACCGGTTTTTTCATCGGGCTAACAATCGTCATCACCGTCATCGTGAGCAACAGCAGCACAAAGGAAATGGTCATGCGGTTAAGAAATGCGATGCTGACGATCGTTATATGGTGCTCTACAAAGAAAGGTATATTACCGAAGAGCACCATGGTGATTGCGTAGATGACCGGGCTCAACGCCATCGCCACCGCGCCAGCCGCAGCCGGCGCGCGCTTCACCAGCAATCCGAATAGAAAGGCCGCCACTACTCCAGGGGAGACGAATCCCTGAAACTCCTGGATGTAGCTAAAAATTCCGTTGAAGCTCTGCTGTCCGAGAATAGGTGCAATTGAGGTCCCAATCAAGACGAACACAACTGTCATGATGCGTCCCACCTTCACGATCAACCTTGGGGAGGCATCTTTCTTCCAGTGTCGCTTGAATAAGTCCATGGTGAAGATGGTTGAAGCCGAGTTCAACATTGAGGCCAGGGAGGAAACCGCCGCATCAATTATCGCGGCGAACATGAATCCTCTAAGTCCGGCAGGAAGCAGGTAGCGAACCAGGAGCGGGTAAGCCTGGTCGGGGTTTGAACCTGCAGGGAAAACATGCTGCTGATAAAGCTGCGCCGCCATCATCCCGGGAACGATAATCAGGAATGGCATCAACGACTTCAGGCCGGCGGCAAAAATCATGCCATTCTGGCCTTGCTTCAGAGACTGCGAGGCCAGGACTCTCTGCGTGATAAATTGGTTGAACCCCCAATAGTAAAGAACTGGAATCCATAGGCCGAATCCGACGATGAGCGCGGTCCAGGGCAGCACAGGGTCCGACGCGGGCAGGATGAGGTGCATTCTGGAAGAGTTATAAGCATAGAACTTACCGAGGCCGCCGACAGCGCGGAAGGCTTCGTAGAGAGTGACGAACCCTCCAATCAAGAGCGCAGATCCCTGCAGAAGCTGCGCCCAGGCCACAGCCTTTAATCCGCCCCACGTCGTGTATAGCGTTGCAATGGATGCAACGATGAGAATGCCGTACAACAGATGTTTAGGGTTATTCGGGTCGCCGAAAATGGTCTGAATGGTGAGCCCGCCGGAGTAGATCACCGCGGAGATGGTTACGAATGCGTAGATAAAGACCGTATAAATCGCCATGAAGGAGCGAGCTGTGGAGTTATACCGATACTCCAGAAACTCGGGCATGGTGCAGATTCCGATTCTGAGGAAGAGCGGCAGAAGCACCAGGGCGATGAATACCATGCTGGGGACACAGAGAAATTCGTAGTTCGCAATTGCAAAGCCAACGTGCCTTGCTCCCTGTCCGGCCATCCCTACAAAGTGCTCCGTCGAGATATTCGAGGCAAGAAGAGAAAAGCCGATCATGGGCCATAGGAGTTGCCTTCCAGCAAGGAAAAAATCCTCCCCTGTCTTCTCATTGCGGCTCTTGTATAAACTGAGCGATAGTACGAATGCGTAGAAGCCAAAGAAGACAACGAAGTCCAGGGTGGTCAACGTCAAAGTCGATCTCCTTGCAGGAAACTGCACGTGCTGGAATCTGCCTCTACGGCGGTCAACTCGTTGTATTTCAGTTGGCCGCCGAAGTCTTGCGTCGCGGAATGCTGTTCTGCGCCTTCTTCGTAAAGCCTTCCGAAGCCGTTTGCCGGAACCGTTACGCTACGTTGCACGTCTCAAAAGCAGCACGCAGAGCTTGGAATACATCGGCTTTCGGCATGAATTCATGGCCGATGTAGAGATCGTATCCAGTCGCTGCAATTGCATTGCAAATGCCGCGGTAATTCAGCTCCTGGCAATCATCGAGATCGTGGCGGCCAGGTACTCCCGCCGTATGGAAATGGCCGATCCAGCGAATCGATTTGCGAATGGTGCCGATGACATTCCCTTCCATGATCTGCATGTGGTAGATGTCGTAGAGAATCTTGACTCTCGGACTGTTAACCAATTCGCAGACGCCGACAGCCCAGTCGGTGTGGTCGGCCACGTAGTGAGGATGATCGACCAGGGTGTTGAGCACCTCCAGGTTCAAGTTGATGCCCTTCTCTTCCGCATAGGGTGCGATGCGCCGCAGCCCTTTGGCGCAGACCTGCATGGTTTCGATGTCCGACTCATCGTGATTGCGATGGCCGCTGAGAACGATGATTCCGGGAATGTTGTTCCGCGCGGCGACATCGATCGACTCCCTTAGCTCTGCTTCAAGCCGATCGTGGTTGGCCGAACGGCTGAAAGCCTCTGCGTGGGTTCCCGCCGTGGGTGACACGTGCTCGTGGCCCACCATACTGACGATCCGGAGGCCGTTGCTTCTTGCGGCCTCCACGAATTCACCGAAGTCGGAACCACGGTCCCAAAGTTCCACCGCCGGATAGCCAATCCTTTTGATCTCCCGCATAAACTCGTTCAGAGAGATCTGCTTGGGCTTCATCATGGGAATGACGACACTTTGGTTTACGGGCATAAAAGTCTCCTTTTGCAGCCTAGTATTCAACTCCGAACTTGATGCTTATTTCGGGACCAGCTATAAGCTGGTCGTATTGGCCAGCCAGTGCATCACCGAACTTTACTACGGGAGTAACAATGGAATCCGCGTTGATGAGCCCTTTCAGGATCATGCCGTGGACCGAGGAGCGGACACGCACGTTGTCCCATCTCGGATGCTCGCGATTCGGATCGCTTTCAGTGCGGCTAAACATGATGTTGGGACGGTTCATGTGCGCTTCTGCGCCGAGATCGAGGCCAGCCTTCATCGGGCCAGGGAAAGCACCGAGAACCACATTGCCGCCAAAAGCAACTCCGCGCAGGGCCGCCTGCAATGCTTCCATGGCGCCGCTGTATTCGATGACCGCATCCACTCCGCGCCAATCAGTCGCCTCGCGGAGAAGTCGCCCGGTATCCGAATTCACGGGATCGATCGCCAGGTCCGCGCCGCTTTTCATAGCGACTTCGCGGCGATTCGGGAGGGGGTCAATCGCAACGATGGGATGACAGCCAGCCAGTTTGGCCAACTGGACCGCCATAAGGCCGATCGCTCCCAGGCTGAAGATAGCTACAGAGTCGCCGATCCGCACATTTCCGTCGCGGAGTGCACAGAGCGCAAACGTGGCTGGATCAAGACAGGTGGCGGCCTTCCAGCAAGTATCGGGAGCCAGTTTCCAGGTCTCTTCCTCGGTAATCAGCGCGGTTGGCGCAAAGGCCCCAAAATATAGAATTCGGTCCCCTTGTTTGTAGTTGCGAACCCCGGACCCCGTTTCTTCGACGATGCCGACCTGCATGTTGCCCAGTGGAATGGGATAACTCCAAGCCACGCCACCCGGTACAAATATCTGCTTTGTGGCATCCCACTGTCCTCGCTTATTACCATGGCCGTGGACAAAGGAGATCTTAGTGCCATGTTTTTCAGCGCCGTGCGTATTGCGCACGCGGATCTGGCCGGTTTCCAACTTTGCGGGTAGCTCGTAGTCCTCCCAGGTAATCGTGTCAAGTGCGGTACAGACCAAGCGCTTGGGCATGTAGAATACTCCTATCTTGGCGCAAGACTGCGTGGGCAGCTCCATCGCCGTCGCGAGCTTTTCTGCGCTGGAAAAGCATAGGATAAGTTGCTATGCAAAGGGTATGGACACGATCGCGTATTTTATGGATAATCTTTCGACATGTATCGCCAGACTCAAATCTACGTCGATCAATTGCACGATGCCGCGTCCGAGCAGATACACGTGCCGGCCATGGGTATTTGCGAGATCATGCCTCCGGGTGTGATTCGGCATGGCGGCGAGGGCACAAAGTATCCGAGCCTCATCATGGTGTTTCATGACCAGGCATGGTCGCTTTCGTCAAATGGAAGTGAGTGGTTGCCCGCGAAGCACCGCTTGATTATTTGGGAATACGAAGCGAGGCACGTATACGGCAATCCTTCCAGGAAATGGAATCACTCTTGGCTGCGCGTTACAGGCCGCTGGATCGATCGGACCCTTCGCGGCGCCATGGTCCCGTTAGGGGTACCCATTGATATAGCCGGCGATGCTCTGCCACTCCGTTATTTGCAGATGATCAGTGACGAACTACGCAGCAGTCCTCATCAGGATCCCGACATGCTCGAGGCGTTGCTACAGCTTTTCTGGCATGATATCGAACGCCGCGTCAGCATGGGTCGTGCTTCTCGCCGCCTCGATCCGCGCTTAGAGCGCGCGCGCAAATATATCGAGACCCACTTCGATCAACCTTTCAACCTGGCTGAGGCAGCCGATCAGGCTCACCTTTCGCCATCTCACTTTTGCTCCCGCTTTGCCCGGCAGTTTGGAGCGCCGCCGAGAGAGTACGCAATGCGACTGCGGCTTCAGCGTAGTGCGCAATTGCTGGCGAATCAGGACCTGGCTGTATTTCAGGTGGCGGAACTGGTCGGATTTTCGGATGCACTCTACTTTTCGCGGCTCTTTCACGAGCGCTATGGAGTCAGCCCTACTCAGTTTCGGCGTCAACAACAGGCATAAACAGAATTGTGTAACGGTCACGACTCAGATCATTGAGTCAATTTTGGCCCATGCGCCATGGTTAGGTTGAGTGAGGAGGGTGATGATCTTCATTCCTGCATGGGCTTCGTGAGAGCAAAATTCATCGTACTAGCACTTCGAGTAGCCATCCGATCGGAAGCTGCGCGTCGCCCTGTATCATCGGAGATCGAACAATGAACCGTGGAAACCTAAGCATGAAAAATCTCAATGTTCTCTACCTTCGCATTTTCGCTGTTGCCTGTTTTGCCGTTGCTTCTATCGCTTTCAATGCTGCGCCGGCGCGCGCGACGACTACGGCTGGCTGCGCGCCGATTGAGCCGTTGAGTGCGCCGCGCGTAACCATAAGCAACGGCATCGTCAATGCGGTCGTTTTATTGCCCGATGCAAAGAATGGCTACTACCGCGACTCGCGCTTCGACTGGTCGGGCGTTGTGGGTTGTGCGACCTACAAAGGCCACAGCTACTTCGGTGTCTGGTTTCCCAAATACGACCCCACACATCACGACTCGATCACCGGCCCGGTCGAGGAATTCCGCGCGGCAGACGGCGAAAGCGCACCCGGCTATGACCAGGCCAGCCCGGGCGGGATATTTTTTAAGCCGGGTGTCGGCGCGTTACGCCGCATGAGCGAAGAGCCATTTAATTTTGCCGTGCGCTATCCGTTGGTCGACGGCGGCAAGTGGGCGGTTCACGCGGGCAAGCGCCAGGTCACGTTCCGCCAGGATCTGAACACGCAAATTGGAACCTCGTATGTTTACAAAAAGAAACTAAAGCTCGACTCGAGCCAGCCGGTTCTAACAATCGAGCACGAATTGAAAAACACCGGCACGGAAACCATCGACACCCAGGTCTACAATCACGACTTCTTCATGTTAGACGGCGCTCCAACCGGACCCGGCATGATCGTTCGATTTCCCTTTACGCCGAAGACGGACAAGCCGCTGGGAAATGGCGTACATCTCGAAGGTAGTCAGATCGTTTACAGCCGCGAATTGGAAGCTGGACAGAGCGCCTTTGGCACAATCACCGGCTACTCCGACCGCCCCTCGGACTTCGATTTTGTGGTCGAGAACACCAATACTGGAGTTGGCGTAGAGGAGTCCGGAAGCCTGCCGCCGTCTCGGATCGTCTTCTGGTCGATTCCCACAACCATCTGCCCTGAGGCATACGTGCACATTCGGGTCGCGCCAGGCCAAACGGTGCGCTGGACAATCCGCTACCGGTTTTATGCAAAGTAACCTGGGATCTCGACGCGGTTCTGCTTCAGCCTGAATTCGAAAGCCAGCGAAACCCGCTCGCAGAAGGCCATCGTCAGCATCCCCTGCGAACTGCGCCTAATCGAAATCGGCCGTTTGGAGAAACCGGGCGGAGGGCAAATCTCTGCGGCCAGACACTGTTCAAGGCAAGATCAGCTCCGCGGCAAGCCCGTCTACGCCGAGGCCATCCGCGCCGGTTTCGATCCCCACCAGCCGTAACAGGCGATATAGAGATAGCAGAGCACGGGCAGAACGAAAGCATGTTGAATGCCCC
>JBEKNY010000030.1:0-19551 GCA_049522315.1 Occallatibacter sp. | reverse complement strand
TCGATGTCGGCTCATCGCATCCTGGAGCTGTAGAAGGTTCCAAGGGTTAGGCTGTTCGCCTATTAAAGCGGTACGTGAGCTGGGTTCAGAACGTCGCGAGACAGTTCGGTCCCTATCTGCTGTGGGCGTAGGAGATTTGCGGGGGGCTGTCCTTAGTACGAGAGGACCGGGATGGACGAACCTCTTGTGTTCCAGTTGTCCTGCCAAGGGCACGGCTGGGTAGCGAAGTTCGGTTGTGATAACCGCTGAATGCATATAAGCGGGAAGCACGCCCCAAGATGAGATCTCCCTGAAGGGCCCAGAAAGACCATCTGGTTGATAGGCTGGAGGTGGAAGCGCAGTGATGCGCGTAGCTTACCAGTACTAATCGCCCGTTCGGCTTTACCATAGAATTAACTCCGCGCAGTAACAAACGCGGATGCTCTTCTAGCCAAGCCTTGTACCCCAATCGATTTCGTTCCCGGCGCGTGTTTCAAAACCAAACGCGCGTCGGCAAAGTTTGTTGGCGCCAGCTTGCTGTCCGTGTTCCTGAGCGGCCCGGGAGAAACCATCCGGGACAAATCAGATGTCGCGGCCCGCTGCGGGGAACCACCCGCCAAGCGCCATCCACGATCAAAGGCGAACCGCAGATCCCAAGCCCGCCACGGCGGGCTCAGGATTTCGGCTCGGGGCTCCCGGCGCAGTGCGCCTCACGCCCTGAAAACGCCTCAACTTGCCGGTGACCATACTGCGAGGGATCACCCGTTCCCATCCCGAACACGGAAGTTAAGCCTCGCTGGGCCGATGGTACTGCACGGGCGACCGTGTGGGAGATTAGGTGATCGCCGGCATTAATACAGCAAAAAGCCCATCCCGAAGGGGATGGGCTTTTTGTTTCCTCCCCATCCTTTGCGTTCTTGTCCGCTGGCCTCCCCTACTCCACCGTCACGCTCTTCGCCAGGTTTCGCGGCTGGTCCACGTCGCACCCGCGGCGCTCGGCAATGTAATACGCAAGCAACTGCAGCGGGACGATCTCAATTAGCGGCACCAGCAGCTCAGGGGCCGGAGGTATCGCGATGACGTGCTCCACCAGGCCGCCGATCGTCGTATCTCCCTCCGTCGCCACGGCAATCACCCGCCCGCTGCGCGCCGTCACCTCCTGGATATTCGACAGCGTCTTCTCATAGCGCAGCTTCGACGCCGGGTCCGCCTCGTCCCGCGTGGCCAGCACCACCACCGGAAGCGTCTCGTCGATCAGCGCGTTCGGTCCGTGCTTCATCTCTCCCGCCGGGTACCCCTCCGCGTGGATATACGAAATCTCCTTCAGTTTCAGCGCGCCCTCCAGAGCAATTGGAAAATGAATCCCCCGCCCCAGGTACAAAAAGTCCCGCGCCGTCGAGAATTCCTTTGCCAGCGCCTCCAACTGGGCCGACCGACCCTTCAGCACCTCCTCGATCTTCGCCGGCACGCGCCCCAGCTCCTCCATCAACTCGACCGACCGCGCCTTGTCCAGCCTCCCGCGCAGTTGCCCCAGCTTCATCGCCAGCAAAAACAGCGCCGTCAGTTGTGCCGTAAATGCCTTTGTTGACGCCACGCCAATCTCCGGCCCCGCGTGCGTATAAATCGCGCCATGCGCCTCTCGCGCCACCATCGCTCCCACCACGTTGCAAATGGCGACAGTCTTCGAGCCCAGAGCCTTCATCTCCCGCTGCGCCGCCAGCGTGTCGGCGGTCTCGCCCGATTGTGTAATCAGCAGTCCCAGCGCCTCCGGCCCGCCCATCGGATCCCGGTACCGGTACTCGCTTGCATAGTCCACGTCCACCGGCAGCCGCGCCAGCCGCTCAATCATGTATTTTCCGGTCAGCGCCGCGTGCCAGCTCGTGCCGCAGGCGGCGATGTTGATGCTCTCCGCCCTGGCCAGCTCCTCGTCTGCAATCTCCATCTCGCCCAGGAACACGCGCCCCGAGTCCAGGCTTACCCGCCCCAGCGTGGTATCGGTCACCGCCCGCGGCTGCTCCCAAATCTCCTTCAGCATGAAGTGCTTGTAGCCGCCCTTTTCCGCCTGGACCGGATCCCACTGGATGCGCGTCAGCTCGCGCCGGATCGGCCGCCCCTCGAAGTCGGTCAGCTGCACGCCCGCCTTCGTCAGCACCGCCATGTCGCCGTCGGCCAAAAAGTACATGTTCCGCGTGTGGTGCAAAATCCCCGGCACGTCGCTGGCCACAAACGCCTCGCCCTCGCCCACTCCGATAATCACCGGAGGCCCCATCCGCGCCGCCACAATCTTGTCCGGCTCGGCCGCGCTCAGCACGCCCAGCGCAAACGCCCCCGTCAGCCGCTTCGCCGCGCGCCGCAGCGCCTCTTCGAGCGGAATCGGCTTGCCTGCCTCTTCAGCTTCCTTCTGCAGTTGCTCGATGAGGTGGGCAATAACCTCGGTGTCGGTCTCGGTCACAAACTTGTGGCCCTGCGCCGTCAGCTCCCGCTTCAGCTCCAGATAGTTCTCGACGATCCCGTTGTGCACCACCACGATCCGCCCGGTGCAGTCGCGGTGCGGATGCGCGTTCTCCTCCGTGGGCCGCCCATGCGTCGCCCACCGCGTGTGCCCGATTCCGAACGTGCCGTCCAGCGGATGCTCGTGCAGAACCTCTTCTAAATTCGACAGCTTGCCTGCCGCGCGCCGTAGCTCAAGCTTCTCGCTCCCGGGATGGCCCACGGCAATCCCCGCCGAGTCGTAGCCCCGATATTCGAGGCGCCTTAGCCCCTCGATGATCACTGGAACGACCTTCTTCTCGCCTACGTAACCGACGATTCCGCACATGCCTAGATTCTAAGCGACTGGCCATAAAGAGCATGCGACCCAAAGGGGGAAGAGAAGTGAGCAGAACAGGGAACGAGAACCAAAGGAACAAGAAGACAGGGAGCCAGGGACTAAGGCAGCAAGGGAGCGAGTTACCGGGCGCCCCACCCTCGCGGCGTAGTTGCCCGATCTGGTCCCAGCCTCATCTTGAAAAATGCCATTTACGGCGGTTCTCCTGCAGCTATGAGCCATTTCTGACAGTATTCAAGGTGGCTTTTTCTTAATGAAAAAGCCACTTAGCGATTGTGCCTTGGTCTACACCTGCAGGAGACCCGCTATAGCTCGAAAAATTGGGAGTATTCGAGCGAATGAGGGATACCAGGGAGACTATAGAGGCTTTCTCAAGGCTCCTATAAGGGCTGTATTTTGAAGGAATTGCAAGATTCTAAAGATTCTGCTTGACATACTGGTGCCGAAGAAGGGACTCGAACCCCCACACCCTTGCGAGTACATGGACCTGAACCATGCGCGTCTGCCAATTCCGCCACTTCGGCACGGATGAAATGCTCAGGCGGCTCGCGCCGAGCAGGCAGCAATTCTGAGTCTCGCAAATGCGGGGGATGGTGTCAAATTCCGCTTGCGAACACAGGCCGAGGCGTTGCACCCCGGCCGCGGCATCCGTTTTTGCGCCTACACCAGCTTCGCGTCCAGCGTGATCTCCGTGTTGTTGGCAAAGAGCTTCGAGATCGGGCAACCGGCCTTGGCGTCGGCCGCGGCCTTGTCGAAGACCTCTTTGCTCGCTCCCGGAACGCTGGCTGTGGTGGTCAGCGCGATGCGAGTAACCGCGAATCCCTCGCCCACCTTGGCCAGCGTGACCGCCGCGTGGGTTTCGATCTTGCTGGGGGTCAATCCTGCTCCGCCCAACTGCGCGCCCAGCGCCATGGAGAAACAACTGGCGTGAGCCGCCGCAATCAACTCTTCGGGGGTGGTGCCGCTGGCAGCGCCCTCAAACCGCGTGGCGAACGAGTAGTTGGCGTTGCTGAGCACGCCTGTCGCCGTGGAGATGGTGCCCTTGCCTTCCTTCAATGACCCTGTCCAAATCGCACTTGCTTTACTTGCCATAGTCCCTCCTTGGGGATGCGAAATCCTGTGGTTATCGGTGGGTTGCCGGCGCTGCGCTTCGGGGAAGAATCTTTGCGCCGTTTTTCTGTCGATGCCTGGGGCGCCTGCGGAAATACCGTGGAGCAGGCGGCCACACTTCCATGCTAATCTGTCGGGCATGTTGCCGGAACGCCCCCGCGCCCTGAATTCGGACTTTGATGCCGATTCCGCGGCCGAAATCTCACAAAGTAGTGCGCCCGTCCCCATTGAGGAAACCACGCCCATCGAGCACCATTGCCAGGTCTGCCCCACCTGCGGCCATCGCCTCATCGGCCACCGCTGCAAGCTGGTTTGCGCCCACTGCGGCTACTACCTCAGTTGCGCCGACTACTACTGAAGCGTGGCGGCCGCGCGCCGCCCTTGTCGCTATCGAAGGCGCCCGAACCTCCGATTGACTGCACGTGTCGCGCGAGACGCGTGTAAATGCACAGTTCACCGGATCTCTCAGACTACGGCTCGCCCGCGCCGCCGCGCAATGGCATCCGCCGCTGGAAAGGCCAGCAAGTGCGCGCGCACCAGAACCTTGCGCGTGAGGCCCGTGAGCGCCATGGCCGCTGCTTCGCGCAGTGGAACCCAGCGGCGCTCCCCGCCGGTCACCGTCATCGCCTCCACGTCGTCCTCAAATACGGTGCGGATGTTCACGTAGTAGTTCACGCGCATGATGGAGTGGCGGAGCGCCATGCGCAGCTCCTTTGTGGGAACATCGGGATCGAGCAGCATGGGCAGCTCCCACATCCCAGGCATCACCGTCACATCCGCCGGCCGCCGCTCCAGCAGCACTTCGCGTCTGCTTCGACCGCGCCGTTTGCCGGGCACGAGCCTGGTGCGCACTGAGATGCCATAGGCCACCGCGCGGCTGGTCATCAAGGAGCGCGGCGGCGTCTTGTGTTCGCCGCGCGTAATGCAGTCTGCATTCAGCGGGCACACAAGGCATTGCGGATTGCGCGGCGCGCAAACGGTCGCTCCCAGTTCCATAATCGCCTGGTTGAAATCGCCGGGCCGCGCGGGATCCAGAAGCCGCCCGGCGAGATCTTCAATTTTGTGCCGCAGCGCGGCGCCGCCGCCTTTGCGGCTGCCCGCCTCCCAACCCGCTACGCGGCAAAGCACGCGTTCCACATTGCCATCCACCACCGCCACGGGTTCGCCGTGCGCGATGCTGGCCACCGCCGCCGCCGTATATGCGCCGATACCGGGCAGAACGCGCAGTTGCTCGGCCCGCGACGGCAGATTTCCCCCAAGATGCTCGGCCACAAACTGCGCCGCCTTGTGCAGCATGTACGCTCGGCGATAGTAACCCAGCCCGCTCCATAGAGCGAGCACCTCCTCTTCCGGCGCCAGGGCTAGCGAAACGAGGGTGGGAAATCTATCGTGAAACGCCTGATAACGCTCTACCACGGCGGCCACGCGCGTTTGCTGCAGCATGGTCTCCGCAACCCAGATCGCGTAGGGATCGGCGCTGCGGCGCCACGGCAAGTCGCGGCGGTTGCTCGCGTACCAGCCGAGCAATCGCTTGCGCAGCGCCGCGATCTTCTCCGAGTCCTCGTCCAGATTCACCATGCGCTCAGATTACGGCATGTGGCGGAAGCGGCCGCCGGTTTTAGCCAAGAATTTCCTTGACGATGTTTGGCGCGGCCTTCAGCGCCGCGTCGATCTGCGTCTGGTCCTTGCCGCCGGCCTCTGCAATCTCCGGCTTTCCGCCGCCCGATCCGCCGACCAGTTTGGCCACCGCGCCCACCAGCTTGCCCGCCTGAATGCGCTTCACAAGCCCCGGCGTCACCCCGGCGATGATCGCCACCTTGCCCTCCGGCTGCGCCGACCCCAGCACCACCACGCCCTCGCCCAGCTTGCCCTTCAGGTTGTCCACCAGCGTCCGCAGTTGCCCGCGGTCGAGCGCGTCGGCGCGGTGTGTCGCCACCTTCACGCCGCCAACCTCCACCGCGCGCGCCACCGCTTCGTCCAGCCCTCCGGCAGCCGACTTCATCCGCAGTTCTTCCAGTTCGCGCTTCAGCCGCTTCAGCTCGTCCTCTTGCGCAGTTAACCTGCCACGGAGCCCGTCCAAAAGGCTCCCCCCCGGAGGGGCAATCTGCGACGTGAACTGAGCCAGCTCAAAGTCCCGCCGAAACGTATCCAGCGATCCCATCCCGCTGATCGCCTCAATCCTCCGCACGCCGCTCGACACCGACTCCTCGCTGGTCAGCTTCACCAGCCCGATCTCGCCCGTCGCCCCAGTGTGCGTGCCGCCGCACAGCTCCGTCGAGAAGCCGTCCGACAGCTTCACCACCCGCACCTTGTCCCCATACTTCTCGCCGAACAGCGCCATCGCGTGGTACTCGTTCACCGCCACGTCGATCGGTACGTCTTCCAGCGTCTCCACCTTCGCGTTGGCCAGCACCTCGCGGTTCACAATGTCCTCAATCTCCTGCAACTCCTCGTCTGCCACCTGCGCAAAGTGCGAAAAATCGAACCGCAGCCGATCCGGATGCACCGCCGAACCCGCCTGCTTCACGTGCGTGCCCAAAACCCGTCTCAAGGCCGCGTGCAGCAGATGCGTGCCTGTGTGGTTCCTCTTGATCGCATCGCGCCGCGCGCCGTCCACCACCGTGTTCACGTGGTCGCCCACCGCCAGCGGCTGCTTCAGAATCGCCTTGTGCGCCCGGACTCCTTGAACGGGCTGCACGCAGCCAGTGATTTCGGCAACTGTACTGTTCCCGTCCACACTCAGGAAAAATCCTGTATCGCCAACCTGCCCGCCCGAGTCTCCATAGAAACTCGTGTGATCGAGTACAACTTCAACCTCATCGCCAGCCTTTGCCGCCGGAACACCAACGCCGCCTTTCACAATCGCCAACACTTCGCAGTTCGTCGACGTCAGTTGCCGGTATCCCTCGAACACGGTCTTAGGCAAGTCGCGAAACGCCGGACTCGCCGTCTTCTGACTTCCGCCCTTCCAGCTCGCCCGCGCGCGCGCCTGCTCCTCAGCACGTGCGGCCTCGAAACCCGCAATGTCAAATTGAATACCCTCATCTCTGCATACGTCAGCAATGAAGTCCGCGGGCAGCCCGAACGTTTCGTATAGGTGGAACGCCCGCTCGCCAGTGAACTTCGACTCTTTTAACGCGTCCTCGATCATCATCGCAGCGGCGGGTCCGATGGGCGCGTTAGCCTTGGCAGCGGACGATATCAAAAGGCTTCGCAAATCGCTCCTGGATAAATTGCGGACATCCGAAAGCACAGCTTTGGCGGACTCAAAAGCCAATCGTGCCTGCTCCTCATCCTTGAAGTGATTTAGGTAGAACCGCAATGAATCGGGGTCTTCTGAGATCGCTTCAACAAGTTTGTTCAGCCCCACCTTCAGCACCCGATCGAACTGCTTCTCCTCCGCCTCAACGACCTTCGCCACGCGCTCCGCCGAGTCCACCAGCTCCGGATACGCGACCTTCATCAGATCCCGCACCGCAAACACCATCTCGTAAAGAAACGGCTTCTCCTGCCCCAGTAGCCGGCCATGCCGGATCGCACGCCGCATAATCTTGCGCAGCACATACCCGCGCCCCTCGTTCGACGGCAGCACGCCATCCGAGATCAAGAACGTCGCGGCGCGGGCGTGATCGGCAATGATGCGGAGGCTGGCGTTGCCAACCAAACCTCGTTTTCCGAGGCGATCTAATTCCGATCCATCCTCCGGGATGTCCCACGCCTTGCGCTCACGTGGTGAAAGTGCCAACTCGGTGAATTCAGCTGCCTTTTCAATTAGCGGGACAAACAAATCCGTCTCAAAGTTGCTCACCTTCCTCTGCACTACCGCCGCCACCCGCTCCAGCCCCATCCCCGTATCAATCGAAGGCTTCGGCAGCGGAGCCAACTTGTAGGTCGTCTTTCCCGCCCCATCCACCACAGCCGAACGATCGAATTGCATAAAGACGAGATTCCAGATCTCGACGTACCGCGCCTCGTCCTGGCCAAATGGCAAATCCACGCCCGGCGTCTCCGCGGCCTCGATCCCCATGTCGTAAAAAATCTCCGAGCACGGCCCGCAAGGCCCCGTCTCGCCCATCTGCCAGAAGTTGTCCTTCAACCCGTTCTCGCCGATCCGCTCCTTCTCGACGCCCACTTCCAGCCAGTACTTCTCCGCCTCGTCGTCCCGCGGAACGTCCGCCGTCCCTTCGAAGATCGTCACGTACAGCCGGTCTTTGGGAATTCCAAACCACTCCTCGCTCGTCACCAGCTCCCACGCGAACCGGATCGCATCGCGCTTGAAGTAGTCGCCGAACGAGAAGTTCCCCAGCATCTCAAAAAAGGTATGATGCCGCCGCGTAAAGCCCACGTTTTCGAGGTCGTTGTGCTTGCCCCCGGCCCGCACGCACTTCTGCGAGGTCGTCGCCCGCGTGTAGTCGCGCTTCTCCGCCCCCAGAAAAAGGTCCTTGAACTGGTTCATCCCCGCGTTGGTGAACAGCAGCGTGGGATCGTTTGCGGGCACCAGCGAGGATGAGTGCACGCGGCGGTGCGGGAGCTCCCTCGTCTCAAAGTAGCGCAAAAACAGCTCGCGTATCTCGTTTCCCTTGCGGAATTGCATGGCTCTTTCAGTGTAACGGCCCGCGGGGACATCCCGTCGGCGCATGGCTCCGGCCCATCGGCCGCCGCCAAAAATAAAGTTCGGGAACTTTGCAGATAATTTCGTGCCTTTGTCGCACAATCGAATCGTGTGGTCTTCAGAATCAGTCTTCGGTCCCGGATGGCTGCTCGTCCGTGCGCGGGAGGTGTTTAACCGTGCTGCCGGAACCGAAATCAATTAACTATTTTTCCCGAATACCCCACCGGGGTATATTTCTCCGCGTAACTCCTTCGGAATCAGCTTATCGATTCCAAGATCGTGTCGAAAAATCGCGAAAATTACGCGTATTTGCAGTCGAATTCGGCCATTTTTTGAGGACTTTTTGCGGGCTTGAACGCGCAACCGCGCCCCTCAATCTTCGTGTGTCTCTGTGTCCATCTGCTCCAGCGCCGCCAGCTCCTCCTCCGGCACCTCCCACCGCCGCAGCACCTTGTAGATCGTCCCCGTCGAGAATCCCGCCGCCGCCAGCCTCCGCACCACGCGCGCCGTTTCCTTCTCGTTCGTTGGCTTTGCAATCCGCTTTCTCTCCAGGTGCTCCCGCGCCAGCGCCTCCTCGCTCGCCCCGCCATACCGCGCTTCTACCGCGGCTTCCGCCACGCGCGCGGGAATGCCTCGCTCGGCCAGCTTCTGCCGCACGCGCCGCGCGCCCAGCTTCTCGTTCTCCTGCCGCAACCGCACGAAGGTCTCGGCATACGCCGCATCGTTCAAATAGCCGTGATCCTTCAGCCGCGCAATCACCGCTCGGATCGCTGCTTCGCCGCGCTCGCCCTGCTCGGCCCGCGAGGCCATCAGCCGCCACAGCTCCGCCTCCGTGCGCATCTGCCGCCCCAGCGCCTTCACCGCATAGTCGTAAAGGGCGGCTTCGTCGAGGAAGGCGCGGGGCTTACGAGATTTGTTCCTCAACACAAGCTTCTAGCTCCTAGCTTCTAGCCTCTAGCTGATCGCGCTGAGCATGAGGCTATTTGATATACCGGCAGACGAGCTAGCAGCTAGAAGCTAGCGGCTAGTGGCTGCTCTTCGTCCATTGATCCACCCAGTCATTCACCGTTTTGTACCACAGCTGGGAGTTCTGCGGCTTCAGCACCCAATGCCCCTCATCGGGAAAGTAAAGCATCTTGCTCGGCACGTCCAGCATCTGCAGCGTGTCGAACAGTTGCAATCCCTCACTCAAATCGAGCCGGTAATCGAGCTGCCCGTGAATCACCAGCGTCGGCGTCTTGAAGTGGGTCGCGTACAGCGACGGCGACCACTTGCGGTATTGATTCTCTGAGTCGGGCTTTCCATAGTAGTCCCACGGATGCCCCTTGAACTCCCAGATGTTGAACCAGTCCTCCTCCGTCGATCCAAACGCCGATTCCGCGTTGAACATCCCGTCGTGGCTCACGATGCACTTGAACCGGTCCGTGTGCCCCAGCACCCAGTTCGCCATGTACCCGCCGTAGCTCGCGCCCAGCGCGCACTCGCGGTCCTTGTCGATGAAGTTGTAGTGCTGCTCCGCGTAGTCGAACCCCGTCATCAGGTCGGTAAACGGCTTGCCGCCCCAGTCACCGCTCACGGCCTCCACAATCGCCTGCCCATATCCGGTCGACCCGCGTGGATTGATCATGACGACGACGTAGCCGTTGGCGGCAAACAGCTCCGCGTTCCAGCGGTAGCTCCAGTCGTCGCCCCAGTTCCCCTGCGGCCCTCCGTGAATCAGAAACTTCACCGGGTACTTCTTCGTCGCATCGAACCCCGGCGGCCGGATCAGAAAGCCTTCGAGCTTCGTCCCATCCTTCGCCGTAAACCAGAACGACTCCATCTTCGGCAGATCAAGCTGCGCCAGCAGCGCGTCATTCAGATGCGTCACTGCGTATTCGTTGAAGACGATGGCGCTCGTGTATTGTCTCTCCGGGTTGATCGGATGCCCCAGGGATCCGAATGTGGCAGTTCGGCTGGTGTTCATATGAACGCTTCGAAGGTCGAAGAGCACCACCTCCGGAGGAGCTGTCGCATGCATCGCGGTGGCAATCAGCATCAACCCGCCTGCCGTGGGCCTAAGATCGCTGAACTCCCCTTCCGTCGCGCCCATCACGTTATAGCTGCCCTCCGGAATATCCACCATGAGGAGCTGTGTCCCACCCTGGTAGCTGCTCGCAGCGAAGATCGCAAAGGAGCGCGGATCCCACGCAAACTCGTCCACCCAGTTATCAAACTTCGGCAGCAAATCTTTGATCGTCTTCGCTGCGCGGTCGTAAAGAGCCAGCCGGAACTTATCGCTCTCGTATCCCGCCCGCGCCTGGCTCCGCCACGCCAAATACTTCCCATCCGGCGAGTACGCCGGATTGAAATTGCCGCCGGCCGACGTGGAAACCTTCACCGGCTTCGCCGCCGGGTCTGTCAGGTCCAGCGTAAAGATGTCCGCATGCGTCGAAATCGCCGGCACAGGATCGAGGTTTTCTGTAAACGCCAGTTCCTTCGAGTCGGGTGAGAAGTCGCATCCGCAGCCTTGCTCGATCGAGGCATAATCGGGCGGCACACCGTGCGCGTCATTTGGCGTCAGGTCTCGCACCCCACTTCCGTCCACTGAAACCAGAAACAGGTGCGACCGCTTGTCGCCCGTGTAGTGGTCCCAGTGGCGATAAAGCAGATGCGTCCAAATCTGCGCCTTCACTTTGCTCACGGCCGCCGCCTTATCGCGATCCGCATTGCACGTGTCGCCCGTCTTGGAGCCCGCCGCCGTAATCGCCGGGCAATCCGGATACACGAACGACGTGAACACGATCGACTTCCCGTCCGGCGACCACTTCGCGTTGTCGGCCCCGGTCGCAATCGCCGTCAGTTTCTTCGCATTGCTCGCGGCTCCCGTCGCCGGATCGAAGTCCGCAACCCAAACCTGCTGCCCGCCCTCGCGGCCGCTCAAAAACAGAACCCGCTTGCCGTCCGGCGCAAATTGCGGATCGCTGTCCCCCGGCTGCCCCACGGCCAGCTTCATCGGCTCGCCGCCGGCGATCGCCTGCAACCAAAGCTCCGGTGTTTTGGTGTTCTGGGCCAGGTTCACCGTCGTCACCGAATACGCCAGCCACTTTCCGTCGGGCGAAACCGCCGTTTCGCCCAGGCGCTTCATCTGCATCATGTCCTCGAAGGTCATGGGGCGCTTGGGCAGCGCGGATTGTCCCGGCTGAGCGGTTTGAGCGGACTGCGCGACGGAAAGTGCCGGAAGGACGAAGGCGAATACGGCAGGCAGAAAAAGGCAAACTCTGCGCATGGAATACCTCACCGCGCGGCGCGAACGATCCCTCCGCGCGAAGAGAAAGTGTACACCTGAAAGACAGTTGTCAGTTTTCAGTGGTCAGTTCATAGTGCGCAGTTCGAAGTTCACGGTGCGGAGTTTTCGGGGCGATGCGGGCACGCAGGACTGCGAACTAAGAACTGCCTTCAGCTCACTTGTACTCGTCGCCAATCAGCCGGAACGTGATAGTGCCCCAGAACAGCCGAGCGCGCATCTGCACGGGCAGATGACGGTCGTCGTCGGTGTACCAGATCCAGATGTTCCCGCGGTTCTTCACTACGCCGGCGTCGGCCGTGGGTTGAACGCGGAGGGTTTTGAAGGCGCCGAGGCTTGTCTTGATTTCTTCGCGGCCTTCCACCTTCATGGTGACCAGGACCGTGCGCGCGGCGTCGACCACAGGGATGACGAAGTTGTGCCCAATAGCCATGGGTTGCGAGGAGGCGTAAAAGACCCCGCTGAGGAGATCGGTCAGGCAGCCGTGCACGGGCGACTCCAGGTGCTTGGTCTGGCCATTGACCATGTTCTTCTCGTCGAGGATGGATTTGGCGGCGGCGTAGTCGAGGTGGAGCGTGGAATTGATCTGGCGGCGGCCCTCCACCGTCTGCTTGTCGAAATCGTACGTGCAACCCTTCTCGCGGTCGTAGTCGGACTGAAAGTTGTCGGCGACGTGAAAAAGAAGATTGATGGCGCCGCTGGTATCGGCGGAGGCCAGTATGCGCTCGCGGTCGCCCGCCGCCTCAAAACGGACGACGGCCGAGCCGGCGGGAAAGACACGCCAATCGACGGAATAGGTAAGGGTTTGCCGCTGCGGAAAGCTGTAACCGGGGCGTGGCGGCAGGAGGGTGACGTCCTGCTGGCCGTGCGAGGCGCCTGCAAAAAACAGAGCGCAAAAGAAAATAGCTACGTTGGCGCGTGTCTTCAATGTTCGGCACGGCTCCTTATGGTTCGATCTGATCCTGTTGGTTTGACTTCATGGATACGAAAAATGCTCACCGGGCCAGGTGCAGGATGGTTTCCAGCAGCAGGCTCAGATAGAGCAGGCTTAGGTAAAGTAGTGCGGCTCCTAGTAATGCATTGTACTCGCGATGCTTGAGATAGAGGCCGAAAGAGAATCCGCTGCGGGGCGCGCCGCCTTTCTTCTCGTAGTATCGGGCAGGGGTCAGACGGGGGAGGAAACGGGGAGTCTGACGGCAATAGCTGTCGAACTCGGGGAACGTTGCACGCAGGAATTTCTCCTCTGCGGCAATGACAGGGACGTAGATTGCAGCAAATCCGGTGGCCAGCAGCGCCGCCACCGGCCAACTGAGTAGCGCCAGCGCAAAGCCGGATGCGATCAGCGCGGATCCAAGATAGAGCGGGTTGCGGGTATAGGCATAGGGGCCGGTGACGGTGAGCTCGCGATTCTTCTTCACCGTGCCTGCTGCGGCGGCGCGCAGGGCCAGTCCGGGCAGAACCAGCGCCAGGCTCCAAGCGATCGCGGCAGAGTGCGGTGCGCTCCGTGCGGCCTCAACCAGATAGATGGCCGCGGCGAGAAAGCCCAGCGGCACGCGAATGCGGCGTGCGACTCTCTGCCACGACCACTGCGCGGGGTGGGTCGCCGGTTCAGCGGGAAACTGGTTCATACGGCATTCTCCTCCGCAAGAAGTTCGGCGGCGGCGTTGAGGACGTCGTCCGGCGCGATGGTGAGCAGGCCGGGGTCGGGGGCGGCGCGGCGGGAGTGGTCGCGGCGGCTATCGGGGCTGCGTAAAACCAGGGCGCGGGTGCCGTAAGGGCCGTTGCGGCTGGGATCGGTGGGACCGTAGATGCCGACGACGGGCCGGCCGAGCGCGCAGGCCAGATGCAGCGGGCCGGTGTCTCCGCCGATGCACAAGGCGATGCGGCGGGTGAGCGCAATCAACTCCGGGAGCGTCGCGGTTACGGGAACCGCGGCGCCGCTAGCGGCGATCGCTTCGGCGAGCGCCTCCTCGCCGGGGCCGGCATTCACGAGGACGCGCAGGCCGCGCTCTGCGAGCCCCAGCGCGACGGCAGCGTAGCGCTCGGGCGGCCAGCGCTTGGCGCCCCAGCCGGCGCCGGGGGCGATGAAAGCGATGGGCCGGACATCGCCGGGGAAGGTCGCGGCGAGCCAGTCTGCGCACCAGGTTTCGGCTTTGGGGTCCACGGGAAGCAGCGGGCAGGCAGCAGCGAGCGCATCGCCGGCGACGGCCGACGCGAGTTCCACGTCCTGCTCGATCACATGCGCGCCGTGCGTGGCCACGCGCTCCGTGAAGAGCCAGTGAGCGGGCCACTCGCGCGGCGCGGCCTCGCCGATGCGGCGCAGGCAGCCGCTCATGCGGGCGATGGCAGCGGAGCGGATGGCTCCCTGAAGATCGAGGACGGCGTTGTAGTTTGCCGCGCGGAGCTCGTGGCGCAGAGCCAGGATTCCGGCCGCGGTTCTGGCGTTCAGCGGATGGCGTTTCCACTCGCGGCTGGCTGCGAAGTGCAACCGGTCAACCACCGGCATTTCGCTTCCGCGGTCTTCCCTGGTCCCTGATCCCCGATCCCTGTTCCCTGCTTTTAACAGCGGTTGCCAGCGCGGTTCCACAACCCAGCCGATGGTCCAATCGGGATGGGCGAGGCGCAGCGCCGTGACCGCGGGCAGCGCGTGCAGAATGTCGCCCATGGCGCCCAAACGGACCACGAGCAGACGGAAGTTGGATTGCGTGTGCAAAGAATGATTTTCGCACAGCACCGAAGGATTAAAAACGGAACCGTGAAACTGTGGGGCGAGCGGCAGCGCTTGAGCGCGGGACGCAGCACGGCACGGCGCGATGCTCCCAGGCCCAGCCCAATCCAGCCCAACCCGAGGGTGCTCCGGCGCAGCGGTCACGCCCTTTCAAAACCGCGCCGTCAAACTGAGGGAAGCCGTGCGGCCGCGGCCGGTGAGCGGCTTGATCTGGCCCATCCACATTCCGGCCATGAAGTCGTCGAAATTCACGCCTCCCAAAGGCATCTCGTAGGCGCGATTGAAGAGATTATCGGCTTGCGCGCTGGCGGCAAAGGCTCCGCGCCGGTAACTGGCGTGGACATTGAAGAGCGCATATCCGGGCGTGGCCTGCTCGTAGCGGTGGGGATCGAGATGGCGCTTGCGGTCGACGGCTTCCAGGCCCACGCCCGCCGTGAGGTCCTTCCACTCCTCATCCAGCGCGACGCGCGCGTGTACCGGCATCATCTGGTAGAGAGGCGTGTTGCTATCGGTGCGCTCGCCGTGCAGCCAGCCGCCCACGCCGCTGAGACGGCCAACGCCCAGGCCGTCGCTCTTCCACAACGCGCCGCTACCGGAAAGATCGGCGCCGGCGATGCGCGCGCTGTGGTTGGCGAACTGTAACTGGGCAAAGGTGCTCATGCCGTACATCGTGGTCATCATCGTATCCACATCCACGAAGTTCCGGATGAGGGTGAGGTAAGGCGTGGTCTTCAACTCCCACTCGCCGTGCGTTGCCTCATGCCAGCTTGCCGTTCCGCTCACGGTGTTGGCGGTCTCCGGCTGGAGGGCGATGTTGCCGGCGTAGTAGTTGCCGTCGCCGAACCAGCCGATCATGCCGCTGGCCATCATGTTGGTAGACCAGGCGTAGCGCTCGTAGAGGTTGGGAACGCGGCTCTTGCGCGCGTAGCCGAATTCGAAGGCGCTTGCCGGGCCGCGTTGGTAGCGCGCCATGGCGGTCAGATCGAAATCTGGGTCGGTGTGCGCGCGGTTGGCCGCGTTGAAGGCGCTGGCGTCGGCGGCATAGAGATCGGAGTAGCCCTGCACCGAGCCGGCGTTGGTCCACACCGTATCGTTGCGCAAGCCCACGAGCGTGGACCATTGCGGATTCCACCTGCTGGCCGCTTCAACAAATGTGCCAACGCGCAGGCGGCGGCCATGGTCGATGCTGACGAAGGTGTTGGGGCCCATGGATGGCGCAGTACCCGCCACCGCGGGCCAGGCGTCATCGAGAACAAAGCGGTGCATCTCGTTGCCCACGCGCAGGGTGTGGCGCGCGCCAAGGGGCAGCTCCCACTTGATGGAATAGCCCAGATCGCGGCCATGCGTGTGCATGGGCATCCACATGGGCATGGGAAAGGTTTGTTTGTCGTGGCCGATGTTCATGTCGTGCCAGGTGTTTTGCCAGAAGACGCGGGCATCCAGCGCCGCAGGCCCGAGCGAGCGGCGGTAATGCAGGTTGAGCGACTCGGCAAAGTTGCGCACCAGGTCCATCTGCGCGTTCACAAAGCCCTCGTAAGGCGTGTGATGCAGGCCGGCTTGGAGGACGAAAAGATTGCCTGCGCCCTGCGCCGCCAGTGTGACGGTGTGATCCGTGGTCTGGGCGTAAGTGGAGGTGACCTTGTGGCCGCTGCCGTCGGTGGTATCGCCGCTGGTTGTCCACCAGCCGTTGTAGCCGATGGCCAGGTTGCGCCCGCCGATCCACCCGGAGAGGGAGCCGCCATAGTTTTCGCCGTTGCTGCGATAGAAGCCCGAGGAGCTGCCTTCCTGATGCAGGCGCTGGCCGGGACCGGCAAAGACGGGATCGGGGGAATCGACAATCACCGTTCCCCCAAGGCTGTCGCCGCCCATGCTCACGGGAGTGATGCCGGCCATCACGGTGACCTGTGCTACCTTCGCGGGCGAAACATAGGAGAGCGGAGGGTTCATGTGGTTGGCGCAGGCCGAGGAGACGGTCATGCCATCCACGACGAGTTTGGCGCGCTCGTCGCCCAAGCCGTGCAGGAAAGGAGCGGAGGCAAACTGGCCATCTTCGCGCAGACTCACGCCCGGTGTGCCGTCGAGCAGACCGGCTGCGCTGCGGGCCGTGGCGCGCTCATTCTCTGCGACCTTGCGCACGATTGCGCCGCTCGTGTCCGGTGCATTCACTTCGATCTCGGTTTTCACCGGGCCAATGCGCAGGGTAATCTCGACCGTCGTCTCGCGGCCGGCGGCGACAACCACGCCGCGCAGGATCGCCATTTCGAAACCAGGAACAATGACGGTGATCTGATACTCGCCCGCGGGAAGCGCGCCGAAGAGGAAACGGCCTTCCCGGCTGCTGGTCACCGACCATTCCGCCTGAGTGGATGCGTTCCGGGCCCGAATTGTGGCTCCGCCTACCATCGCCCCGGTGGGGTCTTTGACCGTTCCAGCGAGACGGCCGGTGGTTTCGGCGCTCGGTTTCGCGCCAGGCGCCTCCTGCGCACAAATGAAATTCAGCGGCCATCCCAGGCAGACGACTGCCAGCAGGGCCAGCGGAAGTTTGGTCTTCATGATTTCTCCTCTTGCTGGAATGGCACACGGCAACACAGTGGAACGAGCGTCGCTCGTCAGCGTGCTGAACTGGGCGCGGTCAGGCGAGGAGAAAAGGAGGGCCGCGTTTCTGGTGGCCGCGAAGGAAGGTGTTCCCTGCAGCCGGGGCGGTTGGCGGAGCCACGACTGACTGGCTGCCGGGACCGGTGTAGAACGAGCTCGCGGCCGGCGGCTGGTAAGCGGAAGAGTGCAAGGCGGTTACGGATGCCGGCCCATACGGGCACCTCTCGGTCACCGTCGTAAACGCCAGTTGTCCGCTCTCCTGCCGGGGCATCCAGCGCATCATGCAATAGTGCTTGCCATGCCGCCGGCAGCAGGGCGGCAGATTGGCCTCGGCGTCCGGGCTGAAGGCCGGCGCGGCAAACTGCCAGCTGAAGACCGCCAGCAACGCGATCGAAACGATGCGGCGCATGAAGCTGAGGAAAGTCTACAGTCTGGATAGTTTTGACCTTGTGCCCGCAGTCACATAGCCGCATACAATGCCCGCTGGATTGTGCTTGCTCCAGCACGAAGATATGCTTCTTCGCGCACATCTACCTGAACACTTTGGGCCGCTGGCGCTCTTACCGCTGGAGGATGTCGATGGGCTGGGTGAAGTCGGTGACGCGGATGTGGCGGGCCAGCGACGGGTGCTGGCGCTGGAGCTTCAGGAACATCTCCCAGGCGACGCGGCGGTAGCTGAAGTGGCCGGCAGGGGCGCTGCGGAGTTCGGTGATGTACTGGGCTTCGGCGAAGTCCATTTTGAAGAGGGCGCGGATGCGCGTGGCGAGCGGGTACAGGTAGGCGGCGGACTGGGCAGCCTCGGGCGGTCGCCGCCGCGACGCGGCGATCTGTGCTGAAGCATGGTGAGCGGATTCGATCGTGGCGCAGTAATCGGCGAGGACGCCCGCGTCGGCAAGGATTTCAGCGCCGGAGGGCAGGTCGCCGGAGCCGGGGGTTTCGTAGCCGTGCTGCGCGGTGAAGCCCTGGATGATCTGCGTGCAGCGGCGATGGCGGTGCAAGTCGCGGAAGCCGCCAATGTCCATGAGGAGGTCGAAGCGGAGAGCGGCGCCGGCCTGGAAGGCGCGTAGGGTTTCGTCGTGGAGGCCGCGGTGGCGGAGGCCGAGCTCGTTGATTTCGGCGATGCGGGCGGCGGGAAGAGCGGCAAGGAAGTCGCGGATCTGGCGGTAGGGGTGATGGCTGGCAGAGTAGAGGAGGGTGGCGGCGATCTCGACTTCGAGGGCCTCAGTGCGCTCGACGAGGTCGACGAGCGGGGCTGCGGCGGGGGGGGTGTTCTTAAGGATCTCGGCGGCGGCCTGGGCGAGATCGGCCTGGGCCTGGATGAGGTAGGCGCTGGGCTGGGCGTATTTGACGAGGGTGGGCGCAGCGTGTACCTCGCGCGTGAAGAGCGCGGCGGCTTCGGCGGCGAGGGTGGGGTCGGAATCGTCGCGGAGCAGGGCGAGTTTTTCGACGAAGGCCTGGGCGGCGCGGGCGTTGAGGTTCCAGGCTGGGCCGGTGGCGGCTTCGCGGAGCTTTTCGCCGAGCAGACGGACTTCGGCTGCGGGGTGGGAGAGCAGACGCGAGACCTGGGTTTCGAGGGTGCGGGCGCTGACAATCTGGCCGAGAGAGGTGTTGGTGGCCAGGGGAAGCAGGTAGCGGGCGACGTCGAAGGCGCGCGCGCGGAGGGTGCGCTCGTAGGCTTCGGGCTTGATATTTTCAGGGCGCGGGACGCGGCGGTGGAGCAGATCGAGGACGGCTGCGCTGGTGCGCTGGTACGCAGTGAAGAGCTTGCCGATGGTTTCGGCGTAGAGCTGGGCGGAAGCGGCGTCGGAGGCAAAGTCAGGGAAGTACCAGCCGGACTCGAGGAAGTTCTGGTAGCGGGTGGAGCGCTCCTGGCCGTCCCAACGGGCTTCGTCGACGAGGACAATAGCGGCAAGGAGGCTGAGGCGCTCGACGGCGAAGGCGACGTGGGCAAGATCGGCAATGGAACGGTGCCCGTACTGGAAGTAGAAGGTGTTGAGGAACTGCTCGGCGCGCTGGGTGCTGATTTCGGCCAGCGAGTCGCGCATCGAGAGCGCGGAGCGGGAGTACTTGGCCATGGCGAAGGCGAGGACCTCGGGGTCGGCGCCGTGAACGGCGATGACTTCCGTTTGGTTCCGGGCGGAGGGAGGGAGGGGAGGTTCGTTGGACATAAGAAAGCTCTTGCGGACAGAATACGGCATGAGGCCGGCGAAGCGTCAGGGCGGCGCCGCGGCGCGTTGCCGTGACACATTGTTACATTCCCGCGGGGCCGTTTTAGGCTCATAATGTAGCTAGGGTCTGTTCACACTATTGGGATGGCGGCGACGGAAGCCAGTTTTTCCGAGTTCTAGAAGCGAGGAGCGTGCTGTGGTGGACCACTGGAGCGACGAGCGACAACGAAATCGGGAAAACTGGCT
>JBEKNY010000029.1:0-21057 GCA_049522315.1 Occallatibacter sp. | reverse complement strand
CAACTACATCCAAACTCACAACCGAGACCCAAAACCCTTCCTCTGGACAAAGACCGCCGATCAGATACTCGCCTCAGTCGCACGCTTTTGTACAAGAACTTTAGGGACAGGACACTAGCGCACGGGATCACCTCGACTGCTGATTTGATTGTGCACTCGGCGGAATGTCCCCCGATTCGCGAAGCACGCGGTCAATCACCTTCCAGATCTCATCGACCGACGTGAGCCCACGCACTTCTTCGCCATTCACGAACAGAGCCGGCGTGCGGTTGAGCCCCAGCCCCGCCGCCTCTCGCATCGACTGCCGTACCGGGGTGTCATCCTGCGTTTTCAAGCAAGCTTGCAATCTCCTGGAGTCCAGGCCGGCATTTGCCCCCTGCGCTGAGGCAATTTGGTCGAGCTTCGAGAGGCTCTTCGGGAGGTTCCTGGTTTCGCCGCTCACTTCCTCGACATGAGTATGAACATAGTCGATGTAGCTCCAGTAGGCGTTCGCACCCTGGCCGGCCAGGCAGGTTGCATCCACTGCAGCGTGCAGTGCCCATGGATGTATATCCGTTAAGGGGTTGTCCTTGTAGACGAACCTGACCTCGTTACCATAGCGGTTTAGTGCGGCCGGAAACAATTGCTGTTGTAGATATGCGCAACCGGGGCATTCGAGATCGTCGAAGTTCACAACCGTGACTGGAGCGCTGGGATTGCCGCGGATGGGGCGATTCCGCACATCAATCAGTAGGGCCGGATTCATGTCCAGTTCGAATTTCTCCAACCGAGCGAGAGTTCTGTTGTCGTCCGAGATCAGGAAATCGACCTCAGTGCTCTTGTTCCCTTGAGAAACTGTCACGCGCAACGTGTCGTAGCCCGGGACCGAACTTGCAGTTCGCGATCCGATTGTGATTGCGCAACTGCTGGGGACGTCGAACTTGGACCGAACCATTAGCTCGATCTTGCGATTCAACGTAACCTGAGCAGACTGCAGAGGCGCCTGTTGAGCAGCCGCACGAGAAGGCGCACAACTGCAGAGCGCTAAGCCAATGAACATGATCCCGACCTTCAAAATGCCACCTCGCCCTGATACCGGAATGGTTGAATGGAGGCAGTATAGCAGTCTAAAGAAATTGCCCAAGTTGCTCGCAGTTGAGCTAAAGGGCCGAGAGCCCGTCCCAAGAAAACCCTTCGGACATCTCGCTGAGGAGATGGCTCTTGCCATCGCCGGGGCGTTGGGTCTACCTTATATCTATGCATCGATGTCGCTAACACCGTCCTGGTGCCAGCTCCGATGCCGGTGTGCGCCTGAAGGGCGCGCTTTTCCCCACCCGACAGCTCGCACCATTCCCCATCCATTTGTTTCACGAGCGATCCGGGCTTTTGGTCCCGGAAAAAGGAGATCGATATGGCGCGCATTGCCGCGAATGTAACGGAATTGATTGGCCGCACTCCTCTGGTGCGGCTGAACCGCGTGGCGGCCGGACTTCCGGCTACCGTCGTCGCCAAGCTGGAAAGCCAGAACCCCGCGTCGAGCGTCAAAGACCGCATCGGCTTTGCCATGATCGAGGACGCGGAGCGGAGGGGCAAAATCAGCCCCGGCAAGACCGTGCTCATCGAGCCCACCAGCGGCAACACAGGCATCGCGCTGGCGTTTGTGGCCGCGGTCAAGGGCTACCGGCTGATTCTCACCATGCCCGAGACCATGAGCCTGGAGCGCCGCGTGGCGCTGCTGGCCTATGGAGCGGAGATTGTGCTGACACCCGGCCCCAACGGCATGAAAGGCGCCATCGCCAAGGCCAACGAGATCCTGGAAAAGACGCCCAACGGCTACATCCTGCAGCAGTTCGACAACCCCGCCAACCCGGCCATTCACCTGCACACCACCGGCCCCGAGATCTGGGACGACACCGACGGAAAGGTCGATATTCTCATCTCCGGCGTGGGCACCGGCGGCACCATCACGGGCGTGTCGAACTACATCAAGCCGCGCAAGCCGTCGTTCAAGGCCATCGCCGTCGAACCCGCTGATAGTGCGGTGCTCTCTGGCGGCAAGCCCGGCCCGCACAAGATTCAAGGCCTCGGAGCGGGCTTCGTGCCCAGTATTCTCGATACCAAGCTGATTGACGAGGTTGTCCAGGTGACCAACGACGAGTCGGTGGAGATGGCCCGGCGGCTCGCCAAAGAGGAAGGCCTCTTTGTCGGTATCAGCTCCGGCGCTGCTGTCGCCGCGGCGCTCAAGGTGGCCGCACGGCCTGAGAATAAGGGTAAGCTGATTGTGGTTGTGCTGCCCGACTTCGGCGAGCGCTATCTGTCGAGCGTGCTCTTTGAGCCACTGCGCCAGCAGGCGCTGGCTTTGCAACCCGAGCCGATTGCGGTGACGGCGTAACAATAGGGAATAGAGAACAGGGAACAGGGAACAGAGAACCGGGACTGGGTACTCAGGCGCGCGCAGAATGGAGTTCCCCGGTTCCTGTGTTCCTGGACTCTGGGGGCCCTTGAAAGTCATGTCCTGGTTGGGTCGAATTCGTGACGACATCCACTCCATCATGGAGCGCGATCCGGCTGCGCGCACTCGCCTGGAGGTTCTGCTCTGCTACCCAGGGCTCTGGGCGGTGTGGATGCATCGCGTGTCGCACTGGCTCTGGCGCCACAAGCTGCGCCTGCCCGCGCGCATGCTCTCGCAGGTGGGCCGTTTCTACACGGGCGTCGATATCCATCCCGGCGCGCTCCTCGGCAGGCGCCTTTTCATCGACCACGCTACAGGCGTCGTGATTGGCGAGACCGCCATCGTGGGCAGCGACGTGACCATGTACCAGGGCGTCACGCTGGGCGGCACCGGAAAGCAGCACGGCAAGCGGCACCCCACGGTCTGCGATGGCGTCTTTATCGGCAACAACGCCAATCTGCTGGGGAACATCACCGTGGGCGAAAACTCGCGCGTGGGCGCTGGTTCGGTGGTGCTCACGGACGTGCCGCCCAACTCCACCGTGGTCGGCGTTCCAGCGCATATCGTCTACCACAATGGCCAGCGGGTGCTCATCACCGATCCGCACGAGATCAAGGACCCGCTCTCTGACGCGCTGATTGCGCTCTCGGCGCGCGTGGAGGAGCTGGAAGAACGCCTGGGCGCGCACGAGCACTGGGCCAAGCCCTTCGCCGACGAAGAGGCCGAGCGCAGCGCCTACCGCGTGGAGCTGGAGCGTCTGCGCGTTTACGTGTCGATGGGCGAAGGGATCTGAAGCCATAGATCGCGCTGCGGCGCGGCTCGTTCAGCGTTGGCGCGCCGATTCTCGCCGGTGTATAGTACCGTCAATACTAGCCGATCGCCAAATCAGTTCAACACGGGCGGTTCTTGTCGCTTCACTGCCGGAGTCTGAATCAACCGGCTTATCGTATCTGCGTTCAAATATACCCTGGGTTCATCCTTGATGGAGGAGTGATTTTAATGATGCCGGTAGAATCGACCGTTAACGTAATTCTGATTGGCATGGGCGCAATCGGCAAAGGCGTTGTGCGCCATCTTTACTCCTTTAAAGACGAAGACGCCTCGCCTTTCCCAAAAGGCATGAAGATAACGCTTCACTCGGTCATCGACTGCGTGAACAATGAAGATGCGCGAAAAGAAAAGAGAGAGTTTTTAGCCAGGTATTTTGAATCGGCCGGCCTTTCTTTTGACGGCGTCGGCGAGGCCGCGATTGCGAAGCTTAAAAAGGATTTTGCGGAGTCGAAGGCCAAAGGTCAATCCGCCGTTGTGATTGAATGCACAGGCAGCATGGAACTGGCCGAGTTATTCGCTTGCTGCCTTGCCGACAATGTCCCGGTTATTACGCCGAACAAGGCGTTTCTGGCCGGGAATATGTATCTTATGGACGACTTCATGAATGGGAATGTTCCGCTTCTCTTTGAGGCGGCCGTGGGCGGGGGAATGCCCACCATCAAGTTGCTTCGGGATATGTTCAGCAGCGACAGAATCCGGCAGATGGCGGGGATACTGAACGGAACCACTAACTTTATTCTCTCGGCGATGGAGAAAGGCATTGGATTCGAGGAGGCCCGCGAGAAGGCTTGCGCGCGGCATCTCGCGGAACCAAGCAAGGACGAATGGAAGCCGGAGAACGATCTGGATTTAAACGGAGCGGATACTTACTCGAAAATCTCCTTGCTGGCCAGACTTGCGTGGGGGTGCACAGCCAACAAGGGAGCGGCGGATTTAAAGAGCTGCGGTCTACCGGCCGGTTACATTCGGCGCGGCGATCTTCGTTACGCAAAAGAGAAGCTCAAGTCCGCTATCAGATTCGTGGGCATCGCCCGCCAAAGAACGGATTCCGCCAGGGAGCAAAGCCTGGACGTCTTTTATAGTCCGGTGATGCTGCCGGCCGAGCATGAGCTGTGCCAGGTAAAGGGGGAAAATAACGCTCTGCTTATTGCGTCGGACTTCACGGGCGCCAGTTTCTGCGTGGGACCGGGAGCGGGACCTTCTCCTACCGCCAACGCAATCATCTCCGATCTGCTTTACCTGCTTCGTGAACGTGCAATGCATCCCGAGGCAACCGGCATGGCCGCGGGCGCCGCGCAACGCGCCTGCAACTCCAGCTTGACGATGAGAAAATTCGAGGATGTGTGGTTTGGCGGCTATTATCTCCGTTTTGTGGCGAAGGACCAGTCCGGTCTTGTCGGAGGGATCGCGAAAATATTCGGTGATAAGAAGATTGGCATACAAGAGGTCTTGCAGCTTGAACACTCCGAAGTAGAGATACGGGAGTTTCTTCAATATACCGATTTAACCGTCAAGCCAGGGGAGGAGTGGAAATATCTTCCTTTTGCCATGACTGTGGAACGTGCTCCGGTAAAGAAGGTTATGGAGGCGGTTAAATCGATACAGGATTACCTCAAGAAAGAAGAAATTCGAAGCGTGAAACCGGTCATCATACCGTTGCTGGAGATTCCGCGCGTGAACGGCTGGCATAAGCGGGGCAGTCTTGCGGAACTGGAAGAATTGTCAATCGAAGATACCTTGAAACTCGATGGGGACAAATACAGCGTGGACCTGTTTCCCGAGCGCTATAACGCTCCAGAGAATTCCGGGGCCATGCGGATTCTGGATGCGGAGAAAATACGAATCGAGGCCGGCGCGCAGGTTAAAAGAATATTTCTTTTCGACTCAAAGCCGATAAACGAGGCATTGAAGAAAGTTATCCAGGACCACAAGAGCAAGGGTATAGTTGTTCGCGTGCTCGCCAGGGAAAAGGCGGCTCAGCATTTACGCGGAATCGAGGATGGCCTGTTTGTGGGTTTTGCGGTTTACGCCGCGCAGGAGATTGGCATCGTAGAATTGGCGGTCGAAGAGAACGGACGGATGACGACAATAAATCGCGGCTATCAGGTTTACGGCAGTTCTGAGTTGGACGGATACATCCGGACCTTCAATACATTATGGGCTTTTGCTGAGACCCCCAATATAACTTAGCGGCTTGGACGTTTGCCGCTACTAATGGCATGCGCGACGACTATCATTCAGCCCCGGTGCTACAGTAGTTTCGTTCCCACTTTCTTGCCCGGGGTCTCGCGTCTTGCTGGGTAATCGTCTGCTGCTCGTAGCCGTTCTCGCTCTTCCCGCCGCCGCTCATGCCGCTTCACAGGTTCAGGCAGCGGCGGTGCCCGCGGAGATGCGTTCCACCGCTTTTACCGTTACGGTGAATGGCCGGCCCGTGGATGTGGCGCATGCGGCGGCGCGTTATGAATTCGTCAGCTTTGATAGTAACGGCCCCGTGGACGTGGCCATTACCGCGGCCGAGCCGGGCTTTTGGGATCGCGGCGTGGACATTGAGCCGTGGCGGATGGGGCTGCGCGCCACGCACCCGAAGGGAGAGCCGCAAACCATCCGTTTTCGCTTGCCCGGCCCCGCCAAGCTCTCCATCTCGCGCCCCGGCGACTTCCTGAACAACGCGCGAATGCTGTTCCTCTTTGCCGGGTCGCCGCCCCCGCCTCCGCCGAGCGGGCCAAACGTGACCGTTGTCCCTGCGGGCGTACATCGGGAGAGCCTGAATCCCAAAAGCGGCGACACCATTTACCTCGAGCCGGGAGCGTACATCTTCGGCAGCCTGAACCTGTGGCAGGTGGAGAACGTGAAAGTGCTGGGCCGCGGAACCATTGTCTATGACGGTCCCCAGGACCCGAACAGCGACACCGGCTGGATGCAGAAGCCTGACTGGCACTGCATCGCCGGCTACCAGGCGCACAACGTGGAGATCGACGGCCTCACCTGCATCATTCGCTCGCGCACATGGTCCATCCAGATGAAGGACTCGACGGGATTCCGCTATGACGATCTGCGCGTGATCGGCGGCAACCCCGGCAATGCCAACCAGGACGGGATGGACTGGCTGGGCGGCGGCGACACCGTGGTGAACAACTCGTTTTTCCGCGCCTCGGACGACGATCTGGCGATGCTGGGCAACTGGGATGGGTACGACGAGGCCGACATGGTGCGGCCGGGCGCCGACGTCAGCAACATTCTGGTTGAGAACAGCGAATTCTCGACCAGCATTTCGAACGTGGTTCGCATGGGCTGGCCGCAAAAGATCTACAACCTGCGCAACTTCACGCTCCGCGACTCGGATATTCTGCACGCCGGCATCGGCGCCTGCGGCCAGACCTTCGGGCTGCTCGGTTTCTGGGGCGCGAACGGCGCCAGCGGCGACCACTCCGGCGTGACCCTTGAGGATCTCTTCCTCGACAACTGGTACTCGCTGGTGCAGATGGAGCAGGAACAGCCCAGCCTGCACGGATTCACGTTCCATAACATCTGGGCGCTTGATCAGCCTCCTCTCGCCGAGTCAACGATCATCGGCGACGTGAGCGATGTAACCTTCGACAACGTGAAGTACGGCCAGGCCCGCGTGACCAGCGACGCGGAAGTGCCGCTTGTGGTTTCGGGCGGGGCGCAGCAACCGACCTTCGCGCCCGCGCCCGCGTTGGCGGCGGCATTCAGCGTCGATCCAAAAGAGTTGGCGGTCTTCGCGCCGCATGAGAAGATCACGCTCACTGCACAGGCGGTACCCGGCGCGCGGTACACATGGCTCTTCGGCGATGGAGCGGCGTCCCACCATCGACGCGTGCGCCATCGCTTCCCGGATGCGCTGGGAACCGATCTCGACGGCAGAAATGGCGCGGGCCGATTCCGCGTGCTGCTCCACGTTACCGATAAAGCCGGCCACCAGGATTGGGCGGCGCAGGGAATCGTGGCCGTGGAGCAATGGCACGATGCGGTGAAGGCTTCGAGGGCGACCTCGCCGGGCCTGAGCTGGAAGGTTTTTTCCGGCTCGTGGACCGAGCTACCGGAATTCTCGACACTTCAGCCGGCACTCACCGGCGCGTCACCGAATCTCGCAGCTAACGCGCAGGGACTCACGCGCTACGCAACGGTCTGGGACGGATGGATCAGCATTCCCGCCGATGGCGGCTACACGTTTCACCTCATCGACCGAGACGGCGCGCGTTTGGTGATCGACGGCATGGAAGTAGCGAAGACCGGACCGCCCTTCGGGCTGGTTTGCGGCGCTCCGGGCAACGCGCTGCGCTACGACCGCGGCTCGCTCGGCCTGCGCGCGGGTCTGCATGCGATCCACGTCGAGGCGCTGAACACCGCCAGCGAAGGCGCACCGCGGCTGTTGTGGGAGGGGCCGGGGCTGACACTGACGGATGTGCCGGCGTCGGCATTCTCGCATCAGTCTCAGTAGAATTCCGATGAGCCGGAATCCCGCCCCCTATTCCCCCAGCCCATGTTTCTCGCCCAAGGACTGCGGTCAGGCCGGACAATTTTCGCATTTCGGGGTTTACTTTTGAGTCAACCCTAGCCCCCTCCCCCGTATGCCATACCTCCATATTTGATAACAAAGGACTTACGAGGCAGTCCATACCTCCATCCATACCTCCGCATACCTCCATATTTGATAACAAAGAACTTACGAGACGCCGGTATCCAAAAACAGGGGTCAGGGATCAGGGATCAGAGACCGGAGAGCAGAGATCATATTGGCGCCTGCGGCAACCCCAAATCGCTTCTGATGATCCTGAGACGATGTTAGCGATTTACGCGAATTAATCCGCAAAGTTGGCGCGCGATTTTTGTGGCTTGTCTTCAACGATTTACGGGTTAATCGAGGGGGGCCGGGGCTTGACTTATCGCGGCCGGTCAGAGCACAACTGAAGAACACGCGAGAAAACGGCAGTTCTCAATTGAGATTTTCGGAGAACATCCGTCAGCGTGGCCTTGCCTAACGACTCAGATTTTTGGGGTCAGACTTTTGAGGCACGACGAAGAGTTTTTGCGCGAGGTCGGGGTTTGCTCGTTTTGTCTGATCTAGGACGCCAGGGACGCATTGACTAAAAGGTAACTGCCGAATTGGCGACGATACAGGCTTGATCTGCTTTCGTCATGAGGACGGCAACTATCACATGCATGTTGAACTAGAATGGGCGGCAAGATGATTGCGATGAACGGAAGACTCATTCAAGACATTGGCGGCGGCCTCTACTCAGTTGTTTTCTACGTGCTTTTTTTCTGGCGCGTGTTCAAGGAGAATCCCGGAAACAGGGTCGTGGAGTGTGGAGTTATCACCCTCGCTGTATTCTTCGCAATGATACCTTTGACCAAACTGCAAGATCCTCCAGATTGGGTATTCGCGCCTTGGCTAATTTTGGTCATTCTGCTTTGTTTTTCCACGTTATTTTTTGTCCTGCAACGTGCCTACCGGGCCATTCGTCGCCGTAAGGATGCATGAGCCATATCGTATTTGGTGAGTGACCGGCTAACCGGAGATTACCATTTAGGAATCGTTCTTACGGCAACTGCGTCACATCCCAGCCGCCACCGAGCGCGCGGACGAGGCTCACGCTGGCGGCGAATTGGCGGCTCTCGATGCTAATAGCGGTCACCTGATCCTGCAGCAGCGTCTGCTCGGCGGTGAGCACCTCGAGATAGCTGGTCACTCCGCCTTTGTAACGGGCGTTGGAGAGATCGAAGGAGTGTTGCGCCGCGTCCACGGCGTGCTGTTCCGCGGCTGCTTCCTGCTCCAGGATGCGGAGCCCGGAGAGCTGATCTTCCACATCGTTGAAGGCCAGGAAGACCGTGTTGCGATAGCCGTCGGCCTGCGCTTCGTAGCTGTGGCGGGCGGCATCGGTGAGCGCGTGGCGCTGGCCCGCGTCGAAGAGCAGCTCCGTTGCCTGCGCGCCCAAGCTCCACAGAGAACTCGGCCCCTGAATCCACGTGCCGGGATTCGTACTCTCAAATCCACCCGATCCGCCGAGGGTAATCGTGGGATAAAACGCGCTGACCGCGATGCCGATCTGCGCGTTGGCCGCGGCGGTGAGGCGCTCCGCTTCGGCGATGTCGGGACGCCGCTCCAGCAGTTGCGAGGGTACGCCCAAGGGAACTTTCGGCAGCCCAAGATCGAGCGGCGCAGGCGGAATGCTAAAGCCGGGCAGGCTCAAGTTGGCCAGGGTGCCGATGGCGTGCTCATACTGCGCGCGCGCCACGCCCAGGTCGACGAGCTGCGCGCGGACGGTCTCAAGCTGCGTTTGCGCCTGCGCCACGTCTACGGCAGTGGCCACGCCGCCGGCGAAGCGCCGTTGCATGAGGTCAAGCTGGCGCTCGAGATCGGCTACCGTGGCCGTGAGCAGCTTGATCTCGGAGTCGAGCCCGCGGATGGCAAAATAGTCGGTGGCCATCTCCGCGTGCAGCGTGAGAGCCACATTGGCGGCGTCGGCAGCACTGGCCTGAGCACTCTCGTGCGCCTGCTCCACGGTGCGGCGGATGCGGCCCCAGAAGTCCGGCTCCCAACTGGCCTGTCCGGCAATGACGAAATCGCCATAGGTGGTTGCTCCGCCGGGCGTGGCCTGAGGACGGTTCGCCGAAACGCGGTTCCGGCTGATGGAAGGACCGGCCGAAAGCGTGGGATAAAGATTGGCGCGCGCGGCTCGCACCTGGTCTTCCGCGGCCATGTAGAGTTCCATTGCCTGGCGGAGCTGCACGTTGTTCGAGTCGATGCGCTCTTCGAGCCGGTTGAGCTGCGGGTCCTGGTAGATCTCCCACCACTTGCCTTTCAACATGCCGTCGGAGGGGTTCGCCGGCTGCCATGCGCCGCCCTGCGGATTGGGAGGAGGAACAACTACCGCCGACGCGCCAGTCTCTTTGTAGGCCGGCGGCGCGTTGTAGCCGGGGCGGTTGTAGTTGGGGCCGACCGGCTTGCAGGCAGTGAGAAGAAGGCAGGGAACGAGGGACCAAGCCACCCCAGCGGCGAAGCCTCCCCCCCGCTTCGCGACCCAGGCAGGGACCGAGAGACCAAGCCAGCGAGTTGCGCGCCGCATGTGCGCAGCCGAAAGGCAACCGCAGATCCTTCGACTCGTCCGCCTGGGGCGGACTCGCTCAGGATGACAGTGTGGTGTTGAAACTGCGGGAGCGGAGGGTGGCAGAGCGGGCATGGCTACAGGCCTCCCGCGTTCGAGCCGCTGCCCGGCTTCTCAACCGTCACTTTTTCGCCGTCGATCAGCGAGTCGGGCGGATCCTGGATGATCTGGTCGCCGGGGTTCAGGCCGCTGACGATCTGCACGGTGGCGCCGTCGTCCTCACCGATCACCACGGAGACCAAGTGAGCGAACGTCCCCTCGCTGCCTTCGGTCACAGTTGCGACCTGCATCCCCTGACGCCGAAAGATCAGCGCCGCCGTGGGCACGACGAACGTGGGACCGACCGGCGGAACCTTGAAGTGAACCTGAGCCAGCGCGCCGGGCATCAGCTCGCCGGAGCGATTGTCCAGGTCGATCTCCACCAGAAGAGTGCGGCTCACGGGATCGATGGCGTCGGCGGTACGCACCAGCGTGCCCGCAAAGGTCTTTTCCGGGTACTCGGGAAAGGTGAGGGCAATCTTCATGCCGCGCTTCAGCGTTTGCGAGTAGAGCTGGGGCACGTTGGTGTAAACGCGCAACGTCTGCAAAGCCTGCATGTGGAAGAGCTCGGTTCCGGCGCTCTGCCCGGAGCCCGAGCTGATGAGCTGGCCGATATCGACCGCGCGGGCCGTCACCACGCCGTCGAAGGGCGCATAGACCTTCTCAAAGGATTGCAGTTCGCGCAGGCGCTGCACGTTGGCCTGAGCCGACTTGACGGCTGCGGCTGTGGCAGCGGCCTGGCTCACATAGGTATCGGTGTCCTGCTGCGAGACGGCGTCGGATTTGACCAGTCCCGTATACCGCTCCGCCTGGATGCGCGCGATGTTGGCGTTGGCCTGGGAGGTGGCCAGGTCCGACTCGGCCTGCGCTACCTGCTTGTCCAGTTCGGGGGTGGAGATGACGGCCAGCAGCGCGCCCTTCTTCACCTTGGCGCCAATGTCGTAGTACCAGTGGTCCAGATAGCCGTCGGTGCGCGCATAGATGGGCGAATCGGTAAATGCAGTCACATTGCCGGGGAGCACAAGCGTCTCCACCGGTGCGCCGGGCTTGGGCGGCGCAACGGCAACTGTCGGCGCGGCCAGGGCGGCGGTGCGCTCGGCAAGAACCGTGCCGGCATGGATGCGGCGAAGGATGCCGACGGCCGCAAGCACGCCCAGGATGAGCACCATGACGGCGACAACCGTGAGGACCTTGCCCGGTGAGATGGGAGCTTGCTCGGGAGCGGCTTCGTGGTTTACCGCGGCGGGTTGAGAGTGTGGGTTCGGTTCCTGGGTCATAAGCATCTACTCCGGTCTGGCGTCGAATTCATCGAAGCTGGCGGAAGCGGTATCACGGTCTCGTTCGCGCTGGCGTTCGATGCGGCCATGAATGAGAGAGAAGAAAGCGGGCACAAAAAACAGCGTGGCCAGCGTGGCCAGCAGCAACCCGCCGATCACGGCGCGGCCCAACGGCGCATTTTGCTCGCCGCCATCGCCGAGGCCTAATGCCATTGGCACCATACCGATGATCATGGCCAGGGCCGTCATCAGCACCGGCCGCAGGCGGACGAAGCCTGCACTCAGCGCGGCATGCCGCGCGTCGCCTACCAGAACCTCGAGCTGCTCACGCGCAAAGCTCACCACCAGAATGGAGTTGGCCGTGGCCACACCCATGCACATGATGGCCCCGGTGAGCGCGGGCACGCTGAGGCGGGTCCCGGTGAGGAAGAGAAACCAGACGATTCCGGCCAGCGCCGCCGGCAGCGCCGAAATGATGAGAAACGGATCCAACCATGACTGGAAGTTGACCACGATGAGCAGGTAGACCAGCAGAATGGAGAAGGCCAGGCCGCTCAGCAGGCCGAGGTAGGACCTGTACATGGTTTCGCTTTGGCCGCGGAAGATGAATTCGGAGCCGCGAGGCAGGTCCTTTTCGTGGCGGGTGACAATCCTCTGCATGGCGCGGGTCACGCTGCCCAGATCCGTCCCTTGCACGTTGGCGTAAATATCGATCACCGGCTGCACGTCATAGTGGCTGATCAAGCCCTGCTCGGCGCCGGGGACGATCGAAGCAAGGTTGCTCAACACCTGCACCGGCCTGGGAGCGCCGGGGGCGGCCGTGGGGGCGCCGGGGATCTGCGCGGGGGCTACGCTGCCGAGCGGCGAAGCGCCGGGCGCGGTTGTCGACGTGCTGCCCGAGGGCTGGGTCATGGCCGCATTCGCGGCCGAACCCGTGACCGGCAGGCTTTTGAGGTCCGCCATCGTGTCGAGCCGGTACTGCGGCGCCTGGATAGCAATACTGTAGGAAACGCCGTTCCGGGGATCGAGGTAGAAGTTCGGGCTGGTCTGGAAACTGCCGCTGAGCGCCACCAACAGGCTCTGGGCCACATTCTGCTGGGTCAACCCGGTCTCCGCGGCGCGGGTGCGGTCCACGTTTACCGTGAGATTTGGATAGTTGAAGGGTTGCTGGATGCGCGCGTCGGCCGCGCCGGGGACGTAGCGGATCTCATTCAACATGCGCTCGGCGAGAGCGCGGTTCGCGTAGAGATTGGGGCCCACGATCTGAATGTCGATGGGCGCCGCCAGGCCGAAGTTAAGGATTTGGGTCACGATGTCCACCGGCACAACGTAAAACGTAACGCCCGGGTAGTCGCGCGCCAGTACCTCTCGCAGACGCTCAATGTATGCCTGGCTGGGATGATGGTTGCGGCTCAATTGAACCTGGATGTCCGCATCGGAGGGACCCACCGGGGCCGACGTGGAGTAGGAAAGATTCAGCGCCGAGTAAGGCAGGCCGATGTTATCGAGGATCGTAACCAGCTCGTTGGCTGGAATCTCCTGGCGGATGGTTGCCTCGACGTGATCGCAAAGAGCGGCCGTTTCCTCGATGCGCGTGCCGGTATGCGCGCGGACATGAATCGTAAATTGGCCGGAGTCAACGGACGGGAAGAAGTCCTGGCCGAGCCACGGGGCCAATCCCAGCGACGCTACGGAGAACACCAGGAAAAGGATGAGGAAGATCCCCGCGCGATCGACGCACACGGTGAGCAGGCCCAGGTAGCCGCGGCGAAAGCGATCGAAGCCGCGTTCGAAGCCGAGCTGGAAACGCGCAAACGGATTGCGGCTGGCTTGTTTTCTCGCCGCCTCCGCATCGTCGTGCTCCTTGAGCAGGTACTTGGCCATGGTAGGCACAAGGGTGCGGGATAAGAAGTAGCTGGCCAGCATGGCAAAGACCACGGCCTCAGCCATGGGCACAAACAGATAACGCGCCACGCCGTTCAGGAAGAACATGGGCACAAAGACGATACAGATGGCGAGGGTGGAGACAAGAGCCGGTGTGGCAATTTGCGCTGAGCCGTCGAGAATGGCCTGTTCCAGCTCCCGGCCTGTTTCCAGGTAGCGATTGATGTTTTCGATGGCTACGGTGGCGTCATCCACCAGAATGCCCACGGCCAGCGCCATGCCGCCCAGAGTCATGATGTTGATGGTTTCGTGGAGCGCGTAAAGCAGGATGAGGGAACAGAGAATCGAGAGCGGAATGGAGACGGCGATGATGATGGTGGAACGCCAACTGCCGAGAAAGATCAGGATCATCGTCGCGGTGAGGCAGGCCGCAATGATGGCTTCGCGCACCACGCCGCTGACGGCGCCGCGGACAAAGATCGACTGGTCGGACAAGGTGGCGATCTTTAACTGAGGAGGCAGTTGGCCCTTCAGACTCGGACTGGAGATGATTTCGCGTACGTTCTTGATAATGTCCAGCGTTGAGGCCGCGCCGGTCTTCATGACGTTCATCATGATGGCGCGGCGGCCGTCTACGCGGACAATGTTGGTCTGCGGCGGATTGCCGTCGCGGACGTGGGCCACGTCGCGGATATAAACCACTGCGCCGTTGACCGTCTTGATGGGCATGTCGTCCAGGGCTGCCAGCAGGGACGGCGCAGAGTTGGTCTCCACCTGGTATTCAAAGCGGTCGAGCTTGATGGTTCCTGAGGGCGCGATCACGTTCTGAGCGGTAATGGCGTTGACGACGTCGGAAGGGGAAAGCCCCTTGGCCTGGAGCGCGTTCGGGTTCAGATCCACCATAATCTCGCGCTGCTTGCCCCCGTAGGGGAACGGCGTTTGCGCGCCCTCGACAGTGGCGAGTTGAGTGCGGATGGTGTTGGTGGCCAGGTCATTCAACTGCTGTTCGTTCAAACCGGGCCCGGAGAGGCCCAATTGCAGGATGGGAACGCTGGAAGCGTTGTACTGGATGATGAACGGCGGTGTAGAGCCCGGCGGCAGGGCGCGCAATTGTACCTGGCTGATCGCGGTTACCTGTGCGATCGCCTGGCCGATGTCCACATTGGGATGGAAGAATATCTTGATGATGCTGGTGCCTACCAACGACTGCGACTCGATGTGGTCGATGTCGTTCACCGTCGTGGTCAGGCCCCGCTCGGCGTTGGTCGCGATGCGGTTGGCCATCTGATCCGCTGAGAGACCGTTGAAGAACCACACCACGGTCACCACCGGAATATCGATGTTGGGAAAGATGTCCGTCGGCATCGATTCGATGCTGAAGACGCCAAGAATCAGGATCAGCAGCGCAAAGACGACAAAGGTATAAGGCCGCCGCAGCGCAAGCCGGACCATCCACATCATACGGCTGGTATTTGCTCCTCGGCCGGCGCCCCGATGGTGTTCAGGCCTGCGACTGCACTACCATCAACCCCGGCCAAAACCGGGGCCGGTTTTGAGCTTTACTCCGCTCCGCGCCGGCCCTCGCATACCGGGCCGGATCGCCCAGAAGCGCAGCTCCGGCCAAGTATTGCGTTGAACATACTATGGTAGCTGAAAAGCAAAGGCGAAGAGAAAAACACTGGATGAGGACGCCCGGAAATCTGCTTACGCCGCATCCAACTCCGGCCGGGCTGAAGACGTGCGCAAGGGAACTGCGGCAAAGCGACGAGGCACGGCAAGGAAGCCGCAGGATGAGCAACGTGGAAGTCAGTGGCGGCCGCATCCGCGGCGAGCCAGCGCTGGATTCGCCTGGCTGAGGCATCCGCTCACGGGCGTAATCCGCTTGCGGGTGTCCTTCCATCCCGCAAAATTCCTCCCCGACATGGGTGTCCAGAGCCGAAGAAGCGCGTCTAAGGACGCATAGCGCCAAGTGCGGAGAAGTGCACAGGCTTCGCGGCCCGTCCCGTTCCGGTAGACTGTGAGATGGATTCCAGTAAAAGGGATTCATCCCTGAGAGCGGCGGCGAGCATGGAAGGGAAGCTGCGGCAAAAACGCGATGGCGAGCCTGAATGCAGCCCGGCAGGTTTCAGCCCAACGATGGAGAAGTTTTGCTGCCGCCCCGGGGAACAAAGATGGTTTTTGGGGCCCCCGCCGCTGGGAACCCCGGACAGTTTGGGCAGGGTGGGCGTGGTCTTGTAGAATCGATCTTTCCTTAAGGTTGGACCGGGTTGCCAAGGGAAGACCGGATTTTCAGCGATTGAGGGTGTGCATATTCTTCCTGTGAAGCCGAAATATGGAACGAAGAAATTTTTGTGCTCGCCGCAGGGCCCGAACCCGGTGAAGATCAAGCACACTTCCATCCACCGCGCCGCATCTGCCGCCAGGCGCCTGGGGCGCGTGCTCATGCTGCTGGCTTTGGTGTCGAGCGCCGCGGCGGCCCTCGCGCAAACGCCGGATACCATCTCGGAGATTCGCGTCATCGGCAACCGGCGCATCCCCAAAGAAACCATCGTCGCTCGCATGTTCACTCATCCGGGCGACACGTTCGACGCCGTCTCCATCGAGCGCGACTTCAATTCCTTGTGGAATACCGGCTACTTCGAGGATCTGCGCATCGAGCGCGAGGATACCGAGAAGGGAATTATTCTCAACGTCTTTGTGCGTGAGAAGCCCAGGATCCGCGAGATCGTTTATAAGGGCAACAACTCGATCACCAACTCCGACATCCTGGACGGCTTCAAGAAGGCGAAGGTGGGGCTTGCCGTGGAGAGCCAGTTTGACTACCCCAAGATCAAGCACGCGGAGACAGTCATCAAGGAGATCCTCGCAGAGCACGGGCACCAGTTCGCCACCGTCAAGACTGAGGTCAAGACGATTCCTCCGGCCTCGGTTCAGGTGACCTTCAACATCAAAGAAGGCCCGGTGGTGAGGGTGGGCAAGATCGCCTTCGTGGGCAACCGGCACCTCGGCGCGCTCTACCTGCGCCGCTCCATGAAGAACCTCAAGCCCATCGGCATTCCCTATTCGCTCATCTTCGAGGATCTCTTGCCCCAGGCCTATGACTCTTCGAAGCTCGAAGAGGACACGGAGCGGGTGCGCCAGGCCTTCCGCGACAAGGGTTACGCCAACGCCGCCGTGGAGCAGCCCAAGACCCAGATCCGCGACGAGGGGGGCTTGAACTGGTTCACTTTCAGGCCGCGCAAGGGCAAGCGCATCGACATCCAGATGACGATTGAAGAAGGCGGGCGCTATCGCCTGGGCACGATCACGTTCACAGGCAACAAGCAAATCACCAACGTGAAGGCCCTGCGCGCCACGTTTCCCATCAAGGACGGCGATTGGTTCAGCGCCACGCTGATCGGCAAGGGCCTCGACAGTCTGAAGAAGGCGTACGGCAGTCTGGGCTACATCAACTTCGGCGCTGTGCCGACGCCCCACTACGACGAGCAGAAGAAAACCGTCTCCTGGAACATCGACATCGACGAGGGCAAGCAGTTCTTCGTCTCGCGCATCGAGTTCCAGGGCAACACCATCACACGCGATCGCGTCATCCGCCGCGAACTGTTGCTCGACGAGGGTTCGGTTTACAACTCCCAGTTGTGGGAGTACAGCCTGCTCCGCCTCAATCAGTTGGAGTACTTCGCGCCGCTCAAGGTCGACCAGGACTCCGAGGCTCACCAGGATCCCGACGCCGGCACCGTCGATCTGCTGCTGAAAGTGAAGGAAAAGGGCAAGAACTCCATCGGCCTCAACGGCGGCCTGAGCGGACTCTCGGGGGCCTTCCTGGGCGTCAATTACTCTACGAACAACTTCCTTGGACTGGGCGAAACCCTCAGCATCCAGGCCAACCTGGGCAGCATCAGCCGCACCTTCCTCTTCGGCTTTACCCAGCCGTATATCCGCAACCGCCCCATCAACCTGGGATTCCAGATCTTCAACAACAAGCAGGATTACAACGCGGCCAAGAACTACGAGACCACCACCGGCGCCTCGCTGAACCTTTCCAATGCGGAGAAGTCGCTCACGCAGAACTATAACATGGGCTCGGACGGCATGAATTTTTCGATCAGCTACCCATTGAAACGTCATGCGTTCCAGCGCGTAGGCATGACCTACTCGTGGACCAAATCCGACATCACGGCCTTCAGCGCGGCCTCGCAGACCTTATTCCAGACTATTGCCTTCCGGTCGGGCGTGCAGGGGTCGAACCCGCTGGCCGGCATCATCAACAGCTCGATCGCGTTGAGCTACTCGTACAACACCGTGAGCAACATGCTGCGTCCGCGGGATGGCAAGGAATACAGCGTGTTCGTCCAGGCGGCCGGCATCTGGGGCAGCGTGCGATACGTGAACACCGCGGTGGCATACAAACGCTACATCCCCATGCACTACCTGATTCCGTCGAGAGAAGGGCACAACGTGCTGGGCGTGCGCGCGCAGTTGGGCTACATCCAGGGCTTCGGCGGCAACGTGGCTCCGCCCAACAACCGCTTCTACTCCGGCGGCGAAATGGATCTGCGCGGCTTTGACGTGCGCGCCGCCACGCCTTACGGCTACGTGCCCACGCGCGTCAACTTTCAGCTCACCAATCCGGATGGCAGTTGCGTTCCCCGCGACCCGACCAACCCCCAAGACAATCAGTGTATCCAGGTGCCGCTGCCTATTTACGGGATCGCCTCTATCGGCGGCGATACGAACCTTTCCACCAACGTCGAGTACCGTATTCCCGTCGTCGGACCGTTCACTTTTGCATTCTTCGACGACTTTGGCATCGATCCGGCGGTCAACCACGGGCAGTTGATGCAGAGCCCCGAGGGCTTTGCTTCTCTCACTGCGCCGCTCTATGGCTGCCCGGTCTACAACAATGGATCCTGCCAGGGCGGCATCCCGGGCTCGGAGGTCGGGTTCCGGAGGAACATCCGTCCGGTGGCGGGCACCAACTTCGTTCCTCGCATGTCCCTCGGCACCGAGCTTTCGGTGTTTATGCCGATTATCAACGCTCCCTTCCGGCTCTACTATGCCTATAACCCGCTGCGGCTCTATGAAACGCCTTATTGCAACGACGTGGTTCTGGGTGAAAAGCAGAGAAGCTGCTCTGCCGAGTTAATCACCCGCGCCATGTTCCCGGCGGGCGGCGCGGGCGACTACACGTACCAGGAAGCCATCGAGGCCTACGGCGCGCAATACATCTTCCACGAGCCGCGCAAGACCTTCCGCCTCACCATTTCCACAACGTTCTGAGTCAGCCCGCCCGCGCAAGCCAAAGGGGCCGTGCCATGGAACGGCCCTGTGCTTTCTCCAGCGCAAAATTACCCGGCCGACGAAGAGAAGGCGGGCCGCTTGATGCTCGCGCGCGGCTCCGTGTCAAACCGGCCGTCATGCAGACGCTCGGGCAGCGCCTCTCCAGCGCAGTGCGTTCGCTGCCGTAAGGCCTTGAATACAAAAGCCGCCCGGCAGGATGCAACCGCCGTTCACTGCCCACCGATAGCGGTTCGCCGTCCACCATCCGCTGCCGGTTTGACGCTCCCTGAGCGGGCTCCTATAATTCCTTCTAGTTCCCGGCGATGCCTTCATGCGCCTTTTCTCTGTGCGGGTTTTACGCCGGACGAAGCCTCTGGGGCATTCCACAAAATGCCGTGGCCCGCAACTGCGGCGCTCCAGGGATAAGCACACGGGGACTCCAAAGGAGTTATTGATTCTCATGAAGCGTCTGCCCTTGTTTGCCCTTTCGTTTGCCCTGGCGTCAGTCATCTCTGCTGCCGCCCAGGCGCCCGCCCCTGCCAACGGTCCCACCAAGGTCGCTGTCATGGCCTTTCAGGCTGCGGTCAGCCAGACCAACGAATTCCAGCGTGACTTCGCGGACCTGCAGAAAAAATACGATCCCAGGCGTCAGCAGCTCAAGACCCTGAGCGACGAAATCGATACCCTGACCAAACAGTTGCAGGATCCGGGTGCGCAGTTGAGCGACAGCGAGCGCGTCAGCCGTTCGCGTACCCTCGACGAAAAGAAGAAGCGGTTGGACCGCGATTCGCAGGACGCGCAGAGCGACTTCCAGAACGATATACAGCAGTTGTACAGCAGTTTGGCCGGCAAAGTGGGCGCGCTGATGACCGACTACGCGGGAAAGCAGGGTTACACGCTGGTGCTCGATGCGGGCAACGAGCAGAATGCCACGGTGCTCTACGCCGTGCCCTCCACCGACATCACCAAGGCCGTGATCGAAGCCTACAATCAGAAGTCGGGCATTCCGGCGCCATCTGCCCAGGGAGCCAGCCAGCCAGCCGTGGATGCGCCGCAGCCGGCGCCATCGCATTGATCTCCTTCACCACCCGCCGGGGCGGACACGCATCTGCATTCCGCCCCTTCAGCGGCCCGCTGACGTTTGACGCTCTCCCCTCGCCGCCCTATAATCGATCTAGTTCCTGCTGACGTTTCTGTTCGCGTCTTTTTCAGCCCCTGCGCCGTCCGGCGTAGAGTTTCCGAAAAGAAGTCGTGAGGTTGGTCAGAAGAGTCAGGCTCGCTCATGCGACTAAAGGATGAGCCGCACAGGGATTGCGAAGGAGTTTTCGAGTCCAATGAAGCGTTCGCTTGCACTTGTCTTCCTGCTGGCCTCAGGGTTGGTCCTGAACGCCGCCGCCCAAACGCCCGCCGCGCCCGCCGCATCGGCTGCGCCTGCCGCCGCAGTTCCAGCCAAAATCGCCGTGATTAATTTTCAGTTGGCAGTGGGCCAAACCAACGAGGGACAGCGCGACTTTTCCGATCTGCAAAAGAAATACGCGCCCAAACAGGCTACGCTCAAAGCCCGCAGCGACGAGATCGACAACCTGACCAAGCAGTTGCAGGCCCAGGGCGCCAGCCTGAGCGAGGTTGAGCGCAACAGCCGCGCCAAGACCATCGACGACAAGAAGAAGCAACTCGACCGCGAGACCGAGGACCTGCGCAACGACGGGCAGCAGGACATGCAGGATCTCTACAACAATCTGGCTTCCAAAGTGTATGACGTCCTTCAGTCCTATGCCCAGCAGCAGGGATATACTCTCGTCCTTGACGCTTCGCAGCAGCAAACGCCCGTGCTCTATGTCAGCAACGGCTCCATCATCACCAAGGCAGTTATCGACGCCTACAATTTGAAATCGGGCGTACCTCCGCCGCCAGCCGAACCTGCGGCGCAGTCGCCCAATCCACAGACCGGGGCGCCGGCGCCGAGGCCCACTACCGCAGCGCCCAAGCCTACTACGACGCACTGAGGCAAGAATGCAGCCGTTCGAGGCCGTGCGCGAGCCGGGGCCTCGAGCGGTCAGTAGCACCTAGTGTGGTGTCCCCGAATTTCGCGACAAAATGAGCGAAGAACAACCGCAGATCCTTCGACTCCGTTTGGCCCAAAAGCCGGCCAAACGTCGCTCAGGATGACAACTGGATTTATGAT
>JBEKNY010000028.1:0-21402 GCA_049522315.1 Occallatibacter sp. | reverse complement strand
GGGGCATTCAACATGCTTTCGTTCTGCCCGTGCTCTGCTATCTCTATATCGCCTGTTACGGCTGGTGGGGATCGAAACCGGCGCGGATGGCCTCGGCGTAGACGGGCTTGCCGCGGAGCGTGGATCTGAGCTCCGGTCTATTCCGGGGCTGCGCCTTCGTCGGCAGTGAGCGCCGCTTTCGCGCTCCGCGACCAGTAGAGATAAACCGGAATCCCGAGCAGAACCAGGATCAGACCCGGCCATGTGTATTGCGGCTTGTAACGCAGCAGCGCGGCGCAAATGCCCGTGGCCATGACGATATACAACGCCGGCAGGAACGGATAGCCGAAGGCTCTGTAGGGCCGCGGCGCATCGGGCTGCCTGAAGCGCAGGACGAACAATCCAACAAGAGTGAGGATGTAGAAGACCAGCTCCGCGAAGATGATGTAGTCGAGCAACTGGCTGTAGGAGCCGGAGACACACAGGATGATGGTCCAAATAGCCTGCACGACGAGCCCGGCGGCCGGGGTGAGAAAGCGCGGGTGGAGCTTGCCGACGGACCGGAAGAACAGTCCGTCGCGCGCCATCGCGTAATACGCGCGCGCGCCGGAAAGAGTAATGCCGTTGGCGCAGCCGAAGGTGGAGATGAGGATCGCCGCCGCCATCAGGTAGCCGCCGAAATGCGGAAATATCTGCTGCAGCACCGCCGCGCCAATGCGGTCCTCAGCGGCGTATTGCACTCCCCGCGCGAGGACCGTTGCGCCGTGCGGATCGCCCTGCAGCGGGAGCACCATGATATACGCGGCGCTCGAAAGAAAATAGACGATCAGCACGAAGCCCACGCCGAGAGCGAGCGAAAGTGGAACGTTGCGCCGCGGATGCTTGATCTCGCCCGCCGTGAAGGTGACGTTATTCCACGCATCGGCGGCAAAGAGAGAGCCGACCTGCACGATAGCGAGAATTACGATCAGGTTGACCATGACGACGGGCCCCTGCGCGCCCACCTGCACGGGATGGAGCGAATGCCAGCCGGCATTATGCCAGAACTGGCTCCAATGGCTGCCGAAGTTGGCGGCGATGGCAGCGGCGTTGCGGCCCACGGTGAATCCCAGAAGAATGAGGCCCGCGAGCGAGAGCGCCTTGGCCACAGTGAAAACGTTCTGCAAGAGAGCGCCAAACTTCATGCCGAAGATGTTGACGGCGGCAAGCAAAAGGACAATGACGATCCCGACCAGATTCGCGGTGCTGATGCCGATTTCCATGTTGCCCAGCACCATGGGGCCCAGAGGGATGGCGGGAACGTGCGCGATGTGCCACAGCCAGTGCGTGCTGGAGACCGTGGGAAAGAACACGCCCAGGAATTTGCCGAAGGCCACGCAAACGGCGGCGATGGTCCCGGTCTCGATGACCAGAAAGAGCGTCCAGCCGTAGAGAAATCCCCACAGCGGCCCCAGGGATTCGCGCAGATAGACGTACTGGCCGCCGGCCTTGGGCATCATGGCGGCCAGCTCGCCGTAGCTGAGCGCGCAGATCATGGTCATGACGGCGGTCACGATCCACGCGGCAAGGTAGAGCGCGGGAGAATCGGTGAGCCGCGCGATGTCGCAGTCCACGATGAAGATGCCGCTGCCGATCATCGAGCCCACGACAATTGTGGTGGCGCTGAACAGGCCCAGGCTTTGCACCATTTGCTCGCCGGCGCCGGGTTTCGGCGGCCCGGAGCCGAATCTGGAGTCGTGTTGCGTCACGGAGGTCGTCATCGCTGTTTTTTTCTGCCTCTCCTTGCCATGCCTCATGGATGGGATGCGCGCCGCCGGCCGTGGAAACGAAATGTGCAGGGGATCCAGTGCCCGGAGGGGAACCTAAACCCTCACGCCCTGTCAGAGGCTGTGAATTTTAAGCTCCGGGGGCCTTTCTCCTGGCGTCAAATGCGCGGCTATACAGCGATATATAAAGGCAATTCGACGGCAATGCAATAGTTTGCGCGGCCAAGTATACCGGAAACTACGGTTTGGTCACCATCAGCTTCTCTGATCCAGACCGAATGGACAACCTGTTGAAACGTCACATCTAGAGCAGGTCGGCGAGCGCCGTGCCGCACCAGGTGGCGGCGAGGCCCAGGACGAGGCTGCCGACCGCATAGAGCGAAGCCAGCAAAAAAGCGCCCGATCGCATCGTCGACAGCGTCTCCCACTCGTAGGTCGAGAAGGTGCTGTACGCGCCAATGAAGCCGATAGCCACCAGAAATCTCCAGGCCGGGTCCAGATCGGCGCGCTTGCCAAAGTAGGTCAGCGTGAAGCCAATAATGATGCAGGCCGAGATATTGATGACCATTGTGCCGTACGGAAACCTGGTTCCTATGCGGCCGGAGACCGTGGATCCGACCCAATACCGTGCCACTGAACCCAGCGCGCCGCCCGCAGCGATGAACAGATACTTCTGCAAAGCCATTCTCCTTGGATAAGAGTCTGCTGCGGGCAGCCTCGAGGGCGCGCAATGCGGCTGCTTCGCAAGAGCGACGCAGCAATCGCACCATCTGTGCTACTCAAAGCATTTTCGGGGACCGCGCCGGGAGCATGACTCCGCAACAGGATTCCCTGTCAGGAGTCATCATCTGCCCGGCCTATCAGAGTGGACAGCGGTTGAGGGTGAACTCCTTCACCACTGCTTCAATTACATCGCGGAACGCACGCGGCGTCAACCGGCAATTCCGGCGCCCACAGGCGCACAGGCGCACTTGGAGGGTTAGAAGAGCACCGGGCCATCCCGGCGCCGACGTGGCGCGGTCGCGGCAGGCAGGCCTTTTTCGGGAGGGAACCCTACAGTGTGTTTCAAAAATGGTTGCGTAGGTTTCAGTTGTCATCGCTCAGGGGCTAAAGCCCCCGTATTTTCCTGCATTCTTCGGCCCGGCTAAAGCCGTGCCCTTGTTACAAAACGTATTTTTGAAACACGTTCTATTCAAGTCGCGCCGGGACATGCAATTGCCGAAGGATTATTCCCGCTCGGCATCGTGTGCTGCGCGGCATGCGCTTCCTGCGAGGTCTCGGCGCCGCGTGGGTCCCGCATCGTCGTGGTCTTGATCTTTGCCGGATGCCGCATTTGCAGCCTGAACGGCGGCTTCTCCGCCTGCCCCAACAAAGAAATAATGGAGCCAGTACGCCAGTACGATTAAATCGGCCATGCCTCCCGCCTGATCCAGCCGGTGATAGGCCTCGCCTTCACTCCACTGCGTGTGCAGGATGCAGACGACGAACCATGCGAGGTTGAGGAATCCGAAGCCGGCCGCTATGTGCAGCTCGCGATCGGGCCAACGGAGCCCGCGCAGGCTGCTCCACCCGATGAACGCGAGAAAAGCTGCAAACGCCAGAACCTCGGAGACGCGCATCGCGAGATAATAAATGTCCGAAAGCAAAGAGCGGTGCGGAAGAACCGCCCATTCCGTACGAGAACAGATGCCTACGGCGGCCAACAGGAAAAGAAAAAATGCCACCTGCCAGTAGGAGGACTCTGCCCCGTTGAAGCGCAGTACGTTCTTTCCCAGTTCCACGAGCACATAGAGATTGATGATGAAATCAACCACGATAATGAAAATGTAAAAATGCAGATACCATCCGGGGAGATAGCGTTCGACCAGCAGCCCGGCGAATCCCGCCACTAATAAATTGAAGGTGATGTATGCGAAGAATATGGGCGAAGTACGAAAGACGAACTTGCTTGCCAAAACCGCCAACAACACCGACAGGAGCACAAGAAAAGCAAGATTAACCGCCGCGTCCAGGCTCACCATTCGCCTCCATCTCCGGGAACTTAAAGGAACGCGGTAAAGCCGGAGGCCCGGCGCGCCGGTCTCACATTAATCCTTCCGCTTGTCTGCATCGCCCGAGCGAGAATCGGTGAGCGCGACGCGCGTGGAGCGCGCCGCTCCGGCTACGGCCAACAGGAAGCTCTGCATCTGCGGCGTAAATTCGCGGCGCTCGGCTTCCTTTTGCGCGAAACTGACAACCCAATAAATTAAGCAACAATCGTATGCGGCTGACACGACTTCACTCAAGCGATAGTACTGGAGCTCTGTTGTCTGATGCATGTGAAGCATCGCCGCAGTGAGGCTTACTACAGAATAAAGACCGAAACCGGTGACGATTTGCAATTCGCGGTCTCGCCAACCGATCGACAAGAGCTGGCTGCCGCCAGCGAGGAACACGAAGAAGAGGATTCGCAGGATCGATACGGTCTGTTGCAGTTGGGCAAACTGGAGTCCAGTTCTTGTGGTGACACTCGCAAGACCGGGCAAGGCCGCGAAAGGCCAGATTGCCGCGCCCACCAAAAGGAGAACGACGGCAACGACGGCGATTGTGCGATGTGAAAGAGAAGAACGAACCGGCCGAAGCACGGACCATGTCAGTTCGACCAAAACGCAGAACAGGAGTACGGAATCCAGGGCCGTTTGCGCAAAGTAGAAATTGAAGTAAAATGCCGGACTGTACCGGTTTACTCCGAATGCGGCCAGATTGCTCGAAAAGTCCCAGATGACGTAGGAGAAGAAGACCGGAAGCGACCGCCAGACCTGTCGATAAAGGAGAAGCCCAAGCAATACGGCTTGGGCTGTCAAGCCCGCAAGCCAGATCGCATTGTCAAAACTCATCGACATCCAGCTCGGCCCGCCAAATGGAATGCCATGAGAATATCAGGAATTGCGCGTCTTTTCTGATCGAATGAACACACAAATACACTAATCCGGCTAAAGGGGGAAATCAGTAAAGTGAAGTCGGAGTCTACGCCACCATTGGAGGCGGCAGATGCACGGGGCCTATCGGAACCGCAGCCATCGCGCTCGGAGGCGGCAGATGCACGGGGCCTATCGGAACCGCAGCCATCGCGCTCGGAGGCGGCAGATGCACAGGGCCTATCGGAACCGCAGCCATCGCGCTCGGAGGCGGCAGATGCACAGGGCCTATCGGAACCGCAGCCATCACACTCGGAGGCGGCAGATGCACAGGGCCTATCGGAACCGCAGCCATCGCGCTCGGAGGCGGCAGATGCACAGGGCCTATCGGAACCGTGCTGGCGGAAGCCACAGACACTAACAGCAATACAATTAAGCCTGATCCAAGAACTTTAAACTTGCGCGTACCCATGGAGACACTCCCTCGGCGATGAAAAGCCGCCACAAAAATAGTGCAAAGTAAGAGTAACCCAAATTATGTAGTCGCGCTAGCACAAAAGTTGTATTGGCAAAATTTTCCACCGCTAGTACTCATTTCACTTGCCCGAAGGTAACTAAATCATGGGTACTTTCTCCGAAGTTTTGTCTTATCTTCGCTTTAGACGCCGAAATCCTAGTACTGACGCTTATCTGTCCGGCCAATTTACCGAGAGATGGGCCAATGTGGAGGGGACACGCAAGCCATGCATGCGAGGCCCTGCCCAGCTTCCGTGAAAACCTTCGCCGTTCGTGGGTGCTTGCCGAAAACGGCAGGATCCAGGAGCCTCTTGGATTCGCAAGTTACCGGCCTCGTCCGCAGACGCCTTCTTATGGTTACCAGACTGAAAACTTTCGTGCCGTGGGCCAAATGAACAAAACTCGTTACATTGGCAGTTAGGCCATTCTCAAGCAGGCATAGCCATGAATTCACTCAAGCCAGATTCACCGCATACAACTGCCGTTCCGGCCTCCGATCATGGGCGGCAGGAAGTGCGTTGCGCGGTGCGATTTCCTCTTTCGTTGCCGGTGGTGCTCTCTACTGGAGAAACTGAGATCGCAGGATTGACGCGGAACGTCTCGGCGAGCGGGGTTCTCTTCGCCCTGGACAGGGATTTGCGGGTAGGGCTCGACCTCCGCTTTTCCATGCGGATGCCGCATGCGGTTCTGGGCGCCCCCCAGGATGTTCTGGTCCAGTGCAAGGGACGTGTGGTACGCTGCTCCTCAAGCCACAATGAGCATCTCGCCGCAGCCACTATTGACGAGTATCGATTTGCGGAACACTGAGAGCTCGGTTGGCCAGGCAGCAGCCGACTATGGAAATCCTGAACGATAACCCCGAAGGCGAAAGCGTCGATACTCCGGTAAAGCCGGGCGCTATCCGCGTGATTCTTGCGGATTCCCAGGCAATTTACCGCGTTGGCATTCGCAAGGTCTTCGCTTTGGAAGACGATATCCGCGTGGTAGCGCAGGCCGATTCGCTGGAGAATCTGCGCGCGGCCATTGAACGCTATCCTACCGACATCGTTCTGTTGGAAGGAAACATGCTGGCCGGCACATCCAACGTGATTCCCGAGCTTCTGCGGCTGGCTCCCGATGTGAAAATGATCGTGCAGGCCGTGGCGGCCGACGAAGACCACACCGTGGAGCTTTACCGGCGGGGAGTCCGCGGGATCGTCTCCCGCTCGGTCTCACCCGATCTGCTGGTCCGGTGCGTGCGCCGCATCGCCGCGGGCGAAACCTGGATCGACAACAAGTCGGTCAACTGGGTCATCGAAGCCTATCGCGCACAGGCAGCCGCCCTCGTCAGTCCGCACAAGCAGCCCCGCCTTTCGCCCAAGGAGATGTCGATCATCACATGTATCACTCAGGGCAGGCGCAACAAGGAAATTGCCTTCCAGTTGGGGACCACGGAGCAGGTGATCAAGAATTACCTGCGCAAGATTTACGACAAGCTGGGGGTGTCAGACCGGTTGGAACTCGCCCTCTATTGCTTGCACAACAAGATTATCCAATCCGATATGGACGAAGAGGCGGTAGCGCAAAAGATCGTCACAAGTTAGCGCCGCCCGGCGCCCGTCACGGCGTCTGCAAGATTCTCCTCTGCATTCGGATTTCGCGCCCTACTCGGGCGCACGCGCTTCAACGCAAAACCGCCGCGCGAGCTCCAACAACCGGATCGTCTCCGTCAGTTCCGCGCGGTTAAGATGCCCGAGAAGCTCCACGGGGACGCGCTGAACGACCGGGTCCATGGCCCGCAGCAACTCCAGCCCGGCATCCGAGATCCGTGTCCAAACCACACGCCGGTCGTGCCGGTCGCGATGTTGACGGATCAGCTTGAGGCCTTTCAGCCGCGCCAGCAAACGCGTGATATCGGGCTCCGCGGCAACCATGCGGGCGCCGATTGCCGCGCAGGCGAGCCCGGCGGGCTGCGCGCCACGCAGGATGCGCAGTACGTTGTACTGCGTCGAGGTCAGACCCCAGCCCCGGGTTTTCTGATGGAAGCCGCGGCGCAGGCAGTCCGAGGTGCGCAACAGGTTCAGGAACGCCTCTTCTTCCAAGCTGGAGAAAGGCGCGTTCTGGTTGATCTCTTGCTTCAGATTTGCCATCGCCAAACGCTCCAGGGAGTTTCTGTTCCGGCTCCGAAGGGAGACGATGCCATCGAATCCTTTCACGGATGTACGCGGGAATCCTCGGCGTCAGATCAGATCCCTGCCACAGCAATAGGATGCTCCGGCCAGATACTTGTCGCAACAAATATTTTGCTGTTCCGATTCCGTTCCCTGGAACGATTTGCCGGTATCGTGCCGTGGACGCCGTGTTGAAGCCGCACGCCGGCGCGCCTTCCGACGGATCGCGGCGCCAGTCTGCTATGCTGCCGCCAATGTCCGTCCTCGCTCAGGTTCAGAGGCTCACGCCAGCGCAGCGCCACGTCTTCCTGGCTGCGTTCCTGGGCTGGACGCTCGACAGCCTTGACTTTTTTTTGCTCATCTTTTGTGTTCGAGCGATCGCCAGCGAGTTCCGGACTCAACCCTCCGCGGTCATGGGAGCCGTGTTCCTGACGCAGGCCTTCCGCCCCGTCGGCGCCCTGCTCTTCGGCATGTTGGCCGACCGCTACGGCCGCCGCCCTGTGCTGATGGCGAACATTATCGGCTTTTCCGTCATCGAGCTGGCCTGCGCCTTCGCACCATCGCTTCATGTGCTGTTGGCGCTGCGGGCACTGTTCGGCATCGCTATGGGCGGGGAGTGGGGCGTGGGCGCAGCGCTCGCCTTTGAGACGCTGCCTAAGGACGGGCGAGGCACCTTCTCCGGAATCCTGCAGGAGGGGTACGCTGTGGGATCGATCCTGGCCTCGGCCGCTTTTGGGCTGCTGTTTGCAGGGTTCCATTGGCATGGAGTGTCGATTCCGGGGATTGGCTGGCGGGGACTGTTCATTCTCGGCGCGACGCCCGCGCTGCTGGCGTTTTATATGCAGTCTCGTGTGGCGGAGTCTCCGGTATGGCTGGCCGGAGCCAGAAAGCGGATGGCGCGGACTGCAGTTGATGCCAGGCCGGCGTGGCCGCGGCAGTTGGCCCATTTTCTGCCTACATTTCTTTTTCTCGTCGTGCTTATGACGGCCTTCATGAGTTTCTCGCATGGCACGCAGGATGTGTATCCGACCTTTCTTGCCGTGCAGGCCAAACTCTCGCCTGAGACAATCGGGTTGATCGGCGTTCTTTATGGTATAGGCTCCATCGCCGGAGGCATAGCCTTTGGCGCGCTGTCAGAAACATGGGGCCGCAAGCGGGCGATTGTCACCGCGGCGCTGTTGGCTATTCCCGTGATTCCGCTTTACGCCTATGGGCATTCCGCCGTCACGCTGGGCGCCGGCGCGGTGTTGATGCAGTTTATGGTGCAGGGCGCCTGGGGCGTAGTTCCGGCCTATCTCACGGAGTTATCGCCGGCCCCTGTACGAGCTACGGCTCCGGGCCTGGCTTACCAGTTGGGCGCGCTCATCACATCGTGGAACGGAAAAGGCCAGGCACTGGCGGCCGAGCGCTGGGGCAACTATCCCGCGGTGCTTGCGATCACGGTGGTTGTGGTCGCGTTGACGCTGGCAGGGTTGGCGGCATTGGGCCGCGAAGCGCGGGGCTGCGAAATGACCGAGGCATGAATCCGGCGCTGGGCCAACCGCCAGACACTTCCTTCGCGATCCACTCGGAACCAGGCAACTCCGTTTGTGGCTGCTCCGCGACTCGTGTGCCATCCTCGACATCGGTCCCTTCAATAAGGACCAAGGTAATCTTGCCCAGTTACCTGCCTGCTGAATTCCAAGGTCTCTTAGGCTTCAGTGCCTGCCGTACTGAGTCCCACCTTTGCGGCATTGTGCTTGTTGGTTCAAATAACTAATTTCGATTCATCACCGACCTGGAGCAATGAACCTGCAAGCCGGCTGTATAGCAACGCCGAATGATGACAACACCAAAGCGCGAATAACACTGGGCAGGAGATACGGTTCTTCGCGAAGAAGGCGGAGCGCGGATGTATGCGCGGGCCATGCGCGCAACAGATTGCATTAGTTCAAGAAGTGCGTCCATCGCGCCGCTGCTCATGAATGGCTAAGGAAATAGGCGGGTGATGCAAGTGGAAATAGAGCGCGTTCTGCAGGGTTCGGCTTTTCCGGGCGGGGGAGCGGTTCTATGAGCCGGCATTACGGGCAAATCGCGCTCTTGGATTCGTCTCGTCACACCGGCGGCACTTCTGCTGCCTTCCGTTCAGCGCCGCACGTCGTCCCTGCCCGTGGCGCAGCGTGGCCGATGATTCATATTTCCCTTCACCGCCTCCTCGAGAACCCCCGCCGGGCGCTTGGACTCACTTTGTCGGGGTTGGTCTTTGCCGCGGTTACTCTCCTCGCATTTTGGTCCCTTTATCCGGCTCAGAACCTGCTCCGCGTCCAGACGGCCCCACGCTTGCACCTCGCGGAGCCGTCACGCGCGGATCTTGGTCGCACCGCGGTAATGAAAGCCCTGCCGGATGCGCTAACCGCAAAGATGAGCAAGGCTGCGGTTGCCGCTACACCCAAACGGCAGCGATCCAGCGTCTTCGCAAGCGAAGCCGCGCGATTGCGAAACCGCTACGCATCAGTCGAGGGGCAATTCCGGAACCAAATGCTGGAGGAGAACGCTCCTGGCGCGGCGCACCTCGCCGCTGCTGTAGTCCCTCTGCATCCTGCGGATTCCGGCCCGATCCGCAGCGCTCTTTTCGTGCTTCTTGGGTTGATCTCTTTGGCTGCCGTGACCGCAGGAATCGCTCGCAAAAGAAACCGGCGGGTATACATCGCAACCGATGTCGAGCACGTGCTGGGATTCGCGCCAATGGCGCAGTTGCCGGACTTTACGGAGGTTCCCGAGGAAGTAACCGAAGAGTATCTCCTGCGGCTGGCCGCCAAGATCGAATCTGTTTCTAAGCGCCGCAGCCTCAGAAATTGTGTATTTACCGGAATCGGCCACGGAAGCGGCGTGACGGCTATTGCCACCCGGATGAAAGAGCTGCTCCAGTCGCTGGGCTGGGCGGCGGTGGTCGTGGATGCCGGAGGACTTTCAACAGCGGCGCCGGACGGCAGGTTGGGCGCCGGAAGGGACACCATCCAGCACGTGGCCAAAACGGTGGAGGGCCGGCAAGCGGAGCTGGTTCTTGTCGATGCGGCGCCGCTCATGGTTTCGGCGCAAACAGAGAACCTGGTGCGGCATGCCGACTGCACGATCGTGGTGATCGAATCCGGGGTAACCACGCGCGCGCAACTGCGGGCGGCGGCCGCCATCCTCCAGCGTCTCAACGCACAGGATGTGGGGTTCGTGCTCAACCGCGTGCGGTGGGCGAAGGCCGACCCGGATTTCCGCGATTCGGTGCAGGAGATGAAATGGAATCTGCACGACAAGAACTCCCCTTCGGACCAGCGGATGCTTCGCACTCTCCGCTTTGCGGTGGAATCGGGCCGCGCCAGCCTGGAGCCCGAGTCTGCCATAGCGGGGCAAACGGCGGCATACCCGGGTGCAAAGGCGATGCCGCCTGCTGCAGGCGCCGAGCAGGCCACTCAGGTTATCGTGGCAGAGCCCGAACCAGAGGAAGAGCCGCCAGTGTCCTCGCTGCGGCAAGAATCTCAGCCCCCGCCGCGAGGTGCGGCTCTGCCGCCCGGTGAGATTCCCTGGGGGCTCATCGAAAATCCTGCGCTTTCCGATACGGCCCTTACGCGGCCACAACCGCCGCGGACTGAAGCCGGACAGCCAGCTTTCTCCGCCTCAGGCGGTAGTGAACTGGCGCAAGAGACGGCGAAACCTGAAATGGAGCCATCCCCGCATGTGAAGCTGCCGAGGTTGAGCGAACTCAGAGGCATGCATTTCTCGGATGGGCTCAAGGAACTGGAGCAGGCAAGGCGTTCCGAGCCGCCTAGCACCGAAACTGGGCTGTTGATGAACGCCATCGCGCCGTTCGAACCGCGAATTGAGCAAATGGCGCCAACGCAGAGCGCAGCGCCGGCTCCCGTGCCGCAAGAGCAGCCCGATATCGCGGTTCCTGTGCGGACCTTCATTCCGGTTCCCGAACCCGGGGTTGTGCCTGCCGCGACGAACGGAGCCCTTTCGCAGGCCGATGGATCGCGATCGGTTACGGCGCAGCCCAGGTTCCTTCCTCAGAAGCGTGCGACGCCCGCCAAGAACAGGGAGCAGCGTGCAGGCAACGGCAATGCCGCGCGGCGCGGAAAAAGTCCCGAAAAAGAAGAACACGGGCAGGCCCTGGACGAGGTGCAGATTTTGCCCTCGCGGCGTGGACAATACAAGAAAAAGGCTTGACGGCCGCAGAACGGCCGGCATCACGTGAGTTTGCCTGTCTGCCAATCCTATTGGATTTTGGGATTGCCTTATTCTCCTTAACTTATTGTTCCTCATGGTCCAGCCTTCTGCTCCCTTGCGCGAGGGGGTTAGGGCTGGACCATTTGTCGCATGGTCGCGCAGAGCAGGGACGACTGGCCAAGAATTGAAGCGCACGCGGCTGATTCTCTCCTCGACAGCGTTCCCAAGAAAAGTATTCGGAAGGCTCTGGGGTTCCCCCATCAAAAAACCGAAAGAGCGAAGGTTTCGTAGCCGGTCGATTCATGCGGAGCGCCTTCCAGGTTTCAAGAGCGTGACCTGTGGCGCTCACTTCCGGTGCAAAACACGCAAAAGGAGACTTAGTTGAGGTCGCGGGGGCGCTTGCGAAAGACGATCTTGAGGTTGCGGCGCCAGTGCTCGGCGATGGCGATGAGTTGCCACTCAATCTCCGGCGACAGATAGCGAAGGACCTGCTCGTTCGCTGGGTGAATGCGGAGGGCCGGGGCGGCGAACATCAGGCGCGGCGGAAGCGGCGAGACCTCGGCGCCTGCAAAGTAGCCGTTGCGCTCGAAGGCGGAGAGCGGCGCGGTCGCGGATGGCGCAGGTTGCCGGTCGGCGTTGAGGGCCCGCACGCGAATCCAGTAGTCGAGGGCTTGCAATGGGAGCTGCAGGTCTTCTTCGGTCTTCAGTTCCAGAACTACGAGGCGGCCGTTGCCGTCGAGCGTGAGCAGATCGAGCATGCCGCGGTCGCCGGTCGATAGCGCGGGCACCTGCGTGTAGAGCAGATCGCCTCGCAGCTCGGGCAGTAGCTCGGGCAAGCTGGCGCGCAGGCGCGACTCGAGCCAGCGTTCGGGCGCCATGCGGAAGAGCGGATCGGTATACGCGCCGTCTGCGTGGCGGCCCAAGAAGAGGCGCCGGAAGAGATCGCGGCAGAGGTCTTCGTTTTCTTCGGTGAGCGGTGTTTCGCTTGCGCCCGCGCCGAAGGTGATTTCGTCCTCGCGCGCAAAGGAGTGGGCCGAGGCGCCCTGGCGCACGCGGGCAAACTCGAGGCCGTGCAGGAGCAGGCCGGCTTCGGCGGCGGAGCGGGGAAGGACTTCGACGCGATTGCGCGCGGCGTCGGGGACGAGCGCGAGCAAGCGGCCGATGCCAGACTTGCAGCGCTCCAGCGCGGCAGCCGGGGAAAAGGCGTGGACGAGGCGCGACTCAAGATTGCCGGTATCGCGGAAGTCGACGGGCGCGAGCTCTTCGCTGCGCTCATCGAGCGTGAACAAGGCAAAGTCGGCAGCACCATGATTGAGCCAAGCCAGGCGCTCGGCGGTGGTGCGCCACGCTCCGGCAGGGACGACGACCTTAAGTCCGCCGAAGTGGCGCCGCGTTTCAGCGTGCTGGCGGCAGTAGTCGAGCCAGAGGATGCCCAGAGTGAGGACGCCGTCGATGGTGGACGCCGACTCCGCGGCGCTGACGCCGATGACCGCATCGGCGGCGGTTCCCTTAAGCAGGCGGCCGCGAACGTAGGCGGGGCCGAAGCTGTGCTCCAGATCCATGGCCGTGCGCAGGCCGTCGACTTTGGCGCCGATGAAATGGCGGGTAAGAACGCGCTCGAGCAGGCGCTGGTAATTGCGGCGGGCGGTGTCGCGGGTTGAAGGCGTGCGCCGGTCGCTGGTGGGCACTAATTCTAGCGATTGCGGCTTGGCCGCGCCCATACGCCGCGCGATCAGGCGCAGGCACTGCGCGCGCTGCCGCACTTCCACAACAGTGCGCACCAGGTTGCGCTCATCGCTCCAGAGCTGGAGCAGGCAGCGGCCATGCGAATCGCCGACCGAGTAATGAGCGGTGCGCATGTCGAAGAGGACGCGACCGTCCTCAAGCAGCGCGGCTGCCGGGTAGTCGGCGAGATAAGCTTCGATAATTTGCGTCAGGCGCGATGGCGAGGCGGATTCTGCACCGGGGTCCCCATCGATTGATTTTTGTCGATGGGATGGAGAGCCGGGGCCCCCGGCAACGGGTCTTTGTCGATGGGGTGGAGAGCCGGAGGCCATGACGTTCTTTACCAGCCCTTGCGGGCGCGCAGGCTGGTGATGTGTGCCGTGTGGTGGCGGGAGTGCCAGTCGTAGAGCGCGAGGTTGGCGGCGAGAGTCATGCGGCCCCGTTCGGGATGGTTGAAACCGTGCTGAAAATCCTCTTCCGACATCGACTCCAGGACCGCGACCAGGCGCTGGTGCAGGCCGTCGATGAAGACGAGCGAAGGCTCAATAGCCTGGCTGGAGTCGGGCAGACGCGCCCACGCGGCTTCGTCGTAGGGCTTGATGGTGGGCCAATCCTCAGTGAGGGCGAGCTTGATGCGCACATAGGTGTTGGCGTGGCTGTCGGCGAGGTGATGAACGACCTGGCGCACGGTCCAGCCGCCGTCGCGGTAGGGCGTATCGAGCTGGGCCTCATCGAGGCCGGCCACGGCCGCGCGCAGGTGTTCTGGGAGCAAACGCAGAGTTTCGATTTGCGCGGCGCGAATGCCGGGTATGCTCGTGGCGGGCGGACGAAATCGCCCGATCGGGTAACGCAGATTGTCCAGATCGGTCATGGCAAAAACTTACCATGCCTGGCCGCCGCATTGGAACATCGCTTGCGGAATGGGCGCGTGACCGGCTTTGCCCGCTGTTGGGCCGCAAGAGCGTGGGGGATCAATTCTCAGACGTAGTGATGGTGGTGGTGATGATGGCTGTGGTGGTGATGATGATGGTGTGACCCGGAAGCAAAAGCCGGACTTGCGAACGCCATCAACAGCAGAGCTGTCGCAAGAATTCTCTTCATGGGACGAATCCTAACATGGTTTCCATTGCCTGCGAAGGCGTGTCAGTCACCCACGTATCCAAAGAACAACGGAGGGGAATGACATGTGGCCGGCAGACGCGAGCACCGGTGATTCAGACGCGGCAAGGGTACACTGAGATTACGATGACGTACCCGGAAACTTCCCCCGCTTCGAGCCATCGGCGCTACTTTTTTGAGAGGTTCGGCCTGACCGAGCGGCTGCTGGAGCGATGCCTGGGCGAGGCCCTCAGCGCCGGAGGCGACTACGCGGACCTTTACTTCGAGTCGGTTACGGCGACGGCGCTGGGTGTAGACGAGCAGATTGTGAAGTCGGCCAGCCAGGGAACGAGCGCGGGATGCGGTATCCGCGTGCTGAGCGGCGAACGCACCGGCTATGCATATACCGACAACTTCAGCCCTGAGCGCCTGCTGCATGCGGCGCGAACGGCCGCGTTGATTGCCTCGGGGCCGGCGAAGCAGCCGGTGCAGGGATTCACGGAGACGCGCGGCGCCGATCTTTATCCCGTTCCGCTGGGCGGCTACGATTTGGACCTGGCCGCCCGGCTCGAGCTGATCCTGCGCGCGGACCGCGCTGCACGGGCGTTCGATTCGCGCATCGTGCAGGTGCGGGCGAGCTACAGCGAAGAGCTGAAGCGGATTCTTGTGGCCGCGTCGGATGGGTCGTTCGCCAGCGACACGCAGCCCCTGTGCCGGCTGGGAGTGTTTGTTATCGCGAAGGACGGCGCAACGGTCACGAAAGGTTCGGCAGGAGGCGGAGGCCGCGCCGGTCTCGAACAATTTACAGGAAGTAAAAGTGCGGAGCACCTGGCGCGCGAGGCGGCGCGAGGGGCGATTCTGCAACTGGGCGCCGTACCGGCGCCGGCAGGCGAGATGGAAGTTGTGCTGGGCCCAGGCTGGCCAGGGATTCTGCTACACGAGGCGGTGGGGCACGGACTCGAAGCCGACTTCAACCGCAAGAAGACGTCAGCGTTCACGGGATTGATTGGGCAGGCGGTGGCAGGTCCCAAGGTGACGGTGGTAGACAACGGCACAATTGCGGGGCGGCGCGGCTCCCTGAACGTGGACGACGAGGGATCGGCGACGCAGAAGACTGTGCTGATCGAAGGCGGCGTACTGCGAGGGTACTTGACCGACAAGCTTTCGGCGCGGCTGATGGGGATGTCGAATACGGGATCGGGGCGGCGCGAGAGCTACCAGTCGATTCCCATGCCGCGCATGACGAACACCTACATGCTGGCCGGTGACGATGCGCCCGAAGATATTTTGCGCAGCGTAAAGCGCGGGCTCTACGCGGTGAACTTCGGCGGCGGGCAGGTGGACATCACCAACGGCAAGTTCGTCTTCTCGGCGTCGGAGGCGTACCTGATCGAAGACGGCAAGGTGACCGCGCCGGTTCGCGATGCGACGCTCATCGGCAACGGGCCGGAGGCGCTGAAGTACGTGTCGATGGTGGGCAACGACCTGAAGCTGGACGAAGGCATCGGGACATGCGGCAAGGACGGGCAGAGCGTGCCAGTCGGCGTGGGCATGCCCACGGTGAAGCTGGACCGGATGACCGTGGGGGGAACCGGGCGATAGGAAGAGGCGTGACTGCCGTGGCAGGATGCACGATACTCGTGCACCAGTAAATCATGGATTTCCTCCTTGCATTTCTTTGTCCCAGACGGATTTCTCGCGAAAGTTCCCTTCGCCTTGCTTCTTACTAAGGATTGCGCCGATAGAGCACCCAAGTGTCCGTCGACGCAATTTCGTGAAAGTGAGAGCGCAGGTAGCCTCCATATATCTCCAGCATCAGATCCGGGGTCTGAAAGCAGCATCCCGAACTACGATCGGCAAGCCGTGGAACAATAACGAGCGGGGCGCTTCCCAGGAACTTTTCCGGTAGGGGGAAGTGACGTTGGTCGAAAGAGTAATTCACATCCCAAAAGAGAAGGTCGTCACTGGCCGGCGGCAGACCGAGCGCAAATGAAAAGGGGTTTGCATAGGCGACGGTTGTCACGCGGTCGCCTTTTTGCAAGCTCCTTTGCAGCAAGTCAATGCCATCATTGATTCTTGCTGGGAAATCACGCACAGGCCAATATGCTGTAATTTTCCAAACTGACGCCGAAATATAGAAATCCCGCAAGTTTATCGAGTGCATACGCAGAGAGTAGGCGTATACCGGGCGGCCTCTGAGGTCCCACTTGACGGCGTATGCACTCGACGCAGCGTCTCGAGCGAGAATGGTCCCGCAGATGACCGGCAACATAAGTACCCACGACGCTGTGTACGCTAACCGGGCCGTGCTATGGGATTGCACAACCTGTTCCCTGTTTTGCCGCCGAAATAGTTCAAGAAAAATCACGGCTGCGAAAAAATACATTGGATCGTCCACTCCTCCGCCCTGATTCGCGTTTCCGGAGACGAGAAGCAGGCCAGCGGCCACAACCGATCCTGCGATGAGCCATAGCCGGAAGGCCGAAAACCCCTGCCTTGCGAGCCCTCCGCCGGCCGAGGTGCACAGGCCAATGCAGAAAACAATCAGGTAGATCCCTAGAGCATTATTGTGAAGAGCCTGCGAAAGGAGCATGGTACGCATTGCCGGCGACTGCACACGTCCGGCTGAAACGATGTCTAACGCATAGGAATACAGGCTGATGTGAAAGAACACAAAGAACACCGCGCACACACTCGCGAAGGTGCCTGCGAGCGCGAAAAACCAGCGCCGCGGTTTAGCGTCGAGTACCACTGCCAGAAAAGAGAGCGCAACGGCAGCAAGAAAGTACGTGATCTTGCAGTAGAGCATCAATGCGAGAAGCGCCCCGGCAAGCAATCCATCGTGCCAACCATACTCCTGAGTGGCGTTTCGTGGTTTCAGAAATACGCACAGTAAGAATATGGAGATTAATGCATAGCTGTACCGGTTGTAGATCATTGCGTAGGTTGTATAAACGATCGGGTAACCGAGCGGCCGCGGCGTTAGAAGGAGAAATCCTTCAAAGAGGACAAAGATAAAGGTAAGAGCCCAAGGAAGACGCGAAGACGCAATATACCATGCACAGGGAAGCAGAAGCGCCGCAAACAAAACACTTCCATATGTGAGCGAAGATGCAGACGGCGCAACGATCTTCATGCCGAATGCCGCAAGCAGGTAGGTGAGTGATCCCACGGGGACGTGGAAGTCGGTATGCGGCACTTGCCCGTTCACGATCCGCCATCCCCCATCCAGCAGACAGACTATGTCCCATGGTCCTCCTGCAAAAGACGGGGCACCAAGCAAGGCCAGGAGAGCGCCGAGAACCGAAAAGCCTGCAAGCAAGGCAAGGCCGGATCGACGGTAGCCGATCTCCGACTCTGAACACATGATTTCGGAGAACTTTTCGGCCGCCGATGCAATCCTCGAAGCAAAAGGCTTTGCACCGCGAGCAAGTCGACCTTCACCTGATATGGAATTACCTCTATTCACTAGAATCTCCTTTTTCGGCGCGAACATTTGGAGGCGCCGCGACTACGTATGCTGGTTGTATTCGGGCGAGCCGGCGATGACGAGGCCGCTCTTTTGGCGGCCGTGGATGTACCAACAGCACCACCCGGTTTCATACGGTTGCTTCTCGGCGGGTGCGCGCAAGTCCACGTAGGTGACGGCGCCATAGAGATAGATCTTTAGCTCCCACGCATCCAAGCGGCGCAGGTCTTCCACCGATTCACAGACTGCTTTCACATCGACGCGGGAGAACGACTTGAGTTCCGTGGATTCGCCCGGCAGCAGGATGATGGGAACCCGCGGGGGGCGCGGTTCGTTCTTGAACGTGGGAGCAGGCGGCAGGTGCGACTCATCCTCCGCGATGGCGATCTCATCGACAAGCGTGACGATCCTCGTCGGACTGCGCCCTCGATTCGTGGCCACGATCGTGAACCTGTCGGTGGGGCCCGGCTCGGCCTCGGCAGAGACGACGATCCATGGCCGCTGCGCCTGCGCCTGGGCTTCCGCATACATCAATGCCGCTTTGGCGCTATCGGCGGCTGCCTGGGCCACGGCCTCGTTCAGGCGAGTCTGACGCTCGATCTTGCGTAGCAGAGAGACTGCGAGCAGGATTCCCACGTACGCGATCAGCGCGAGAAGCAGGCTGGCGACCCAGCTGATACGCTCCTGCAAAGGCCACGGAGCGGGAGCGGGCGCCGGAGTGGCAATGGTGATATGCGGCTGCTGTGCATCGCATGCTCCGCCCTGGCAGCTTGAGGTCGAAGCGTCGGGACTGGCCGCGAATGGCTGGGCTGCCGGTTGAGCAGTTGAGGCGCCCGGAGCCGGCGCGGGATGCGTGGCAGCTCCCGGAGCAGCAGGAGGCGGAGCGGTTGGATTCCTTGCCTGCGCCACGCTCGCTGCGGGCGCAAGCGCCACCAGCAAAAACGCCGCGGCAACGCCCGGGTTCTTCCAGATCATGGCGTCAATGTAGCACAACATGCACCTGAAACCACGTAGCCGCCGCGCCACAGGAGAAACTGGGGTACCGGGCGTGTAACAGCGCTGCAGGATCCGGATGCAGAATCGGGATCCCCGCAGCCGGGTAAGCCGAACCGATTATGGAGCCTGGAATCTTTCCAGAATTCCCAAGTTGCGGGCCATGCGCACCGGGATGCGTAAAGGGATCTTTTCCTCGTTGCCGAGGGTGAGAACGCAATAGGTCCGGAAGAAGAATCTCGTCCGGCTGAAGCGGATTTGGTCCCAGGGGATGCGCAGCGGCGGGTGAGCGATGCGAAACGGGAACAACACCGAACCGTAGAGCGCGTCGGAGGCAGCAGTCAGGCGGATCACGCTGGAATAGTGGCCCAAAAAGCGCATATAAACCGTGTAGAAGAACGGCCCCGCAGATTTGGTTTCTCCGTACGGCTCGGATTGCCGTTTGAACCGTTTGCTCAGAGAATACCAGCCGCCGATGAAGCTGGCCAGGAAAGAAACCGCGCACCATAGAGTGATGAAAAAGATAGCGAGGCCAAGCGGCGTGCTCAAGAATGCGTCGATCGTACTGGATTGCAACTGGCACCTCTTGCGCGTTGCATTCGGCCTGCGCGGCAGTGCCGCTCAACCGGATCGATCCGCTTCACACGCCCACCGGAAAGGGCTTAGGACTGGATTCCTCGGTGTTGACGCCGGTGCGCCAGCGCTCGAAGCGGCCCTGGAGGAGGCTCATGAGGCCGGTGTACCAGTAGCCGACGACGAAAAGGATGAGAAACGGTGCGGTGAAGTAGTTGTTGTTGATAAAGGTGTACCAGATGGCGGCGGCGAAGTAGAGACCGAGGGCGAGTTCGATCCAGGGGGTGAGTTTGAGGCGCTTTCGGTACTTTGCGGCCTGCGATTTTTCGCCTTTCTTGGCAACACGGTACTTGGGCGTGCGCACGAAGGCGCTCTTGATGCCCAGCAACGCTTCCATGACGGCTTTGGTGTTGGTGACGGTGAGGCCAATGCCGAGGGCCATGAGAAACGGCAGATAGAAGAAGGTCTTTTTCCAGGTCTTGGGGAAGATTTCGCGCTCGCTCATCACATAAAAGACGGCGATGGAGAAAGTAGAGGCCGTGAATAGCGGGAAGTCGATGAGCAGCATTTGGAACCAGCCCTGGTAGAAGCGGCAGATCATGGCGGGAATCAGCAGCGCCGACATAACGACCATCAGGGGATAGCTGAGGTTGGCCGTGAGATGGTACACCGATTCGATCTTGTTGCGCATCGGCGTTTGGGAGCGGAAGACCCGGGGCAGGATCTTGATGCTGGTCTGGATGAGCCCTTTGGCCCAGCGCGCCTGCTGGGTTTTGAAGGCGGTCATCTCGATGGGCAGTTCGGAGGGGCACTCGACGTCGGGCAGGTATTTGAACTTCCAGCCGGCCATCTGGGAGCGGTAGCTGAGGTCGGTATCTTCCGTGAGCGTATCGTGCTGCCAGCCGCCGCCGTCGGAGATGGCCTCGCGGCGCCACATGCCGGCAGTGCCGTTGAAATTGAAGAACTCGCCGGTGCGGACACGAGCGCCGTGCTCCAGGATGAAGTGGCCGTCGAGCAGAATGGCCTCCACCTGGGTCAATATGCTGTAGTCGCGGTTAAGGTGCGCCCAGCGGGTCTGCACCATGCCGATTTCGGGTTCTGCGAAGTGGTGGATGACCTTCATGAGCCAGTCGCTCGGGGGGACGAAGTCGGCGTCGAAGATGGCAATAAACTCGCCTTTGGCCACTTTGAGGCCAGCGTCGAGGGCTCCGGCCTTGAAGCCGTAGCGGTTGGTGCGATGAATGTAGACGATGTTGTGGCCAAGCGCGGCGTACCGCTCGACGATTGCCGCAGCCACCTCGCAGGTCTCGTCGGTTGAGTCGTCGAGCACCTGGATCTCGAGCTTCTCGCGCGGGTACTCCATGGAGCAGACGGCCTCGATCAGGCGATCGATGACGAACTGCTCGTTGAAAATGGGCAACTGAATGGTGACCTGGGGCAGCTCGTCGAAGCGGCAGGGCGGATTGGGGTCGTAATTTTTCCGGTGCTTGAAGTACTGGTAAGCCATCGTGTAGCGGTGGATGCCGTAGAAAGACAGGAGGATCATCACCGCGAAGTAGGGCAGTAGGATCGACGCGTCAAAGAGGTTCCAGTGGTAGAGGCCCTTGAAGGTCTGGTCGGCGTACTGCTCTCTTAAGTAGTGGCGCCAGCCGCTCTGCGGGTCGAAGGCAAGCCACGCGGCGACCGACCGCAGCCGTTCCCCGACGGGGACGGCGAAAACGCGCAGAGGGATGAGCAATGCAGCGATCAGGGCTTCAGCCTCCAAGGCTGGAGTATGGTTCATTGTACGCGAGCGGGGGGTGACGGTTGCGAATCCTTCAAGGGTCGCGAGATCGCCCAGCCTTGCTCGCCAAGCAAGGGAATCCGCCTTAGACATCCTCAGAGTCCGCTTTCCAGCTAGGGCCTGTTCACACTATTGGGGTGGATGGCGTTGCGAGCGAAAATTCGGCCAGACGAGGCGACGGCCGAAGGCTGTGGCAGGCCCCACCGTCGAGGCCGGCAACGAAGTATGGCCGGATTTTCGCCGCAACCCGAAGGGA
>JBEKNY010000027.1:0-25077 GCA_049522315.1 Occallatibacter sp. | reverse complement strand
GCGTGAAATTACCAGAGCCTTGGTCCTCAACCCCTCTGGCCCAACACGCGGTGCTCACGCACCGCCTGGTGAACTGCGCCTTGACAACGCCTTCCTCCTTATCGAGGGGCACCCCGGTCTGAGGAGCGATTGAGGTTCTGTCGCCCCTACGGGGCTGAGATTCTTGTGGGAATGCTTTCCCAGGATTCCGTCCGCTGCGGCGGACTTCATCCTGGGCTATTTTCGGTTCACCCCTCCGGGGTTCGGTCGCTTGCTACTCGGCGTGGAGGACGACTTCGAAGAGGAGCAGGCTGGCGGTGGTGAAGATGATGTCGTAGCCGAGGAGCATTTTGATCCAGAGGGTGGGGTCGCTGTCGCCGGTGAGGATGGCGGTGGTGCCGAGGCCCATGGCGACAAGAGCGCGCCGCTCAGCTTCCGCAACATCTGGGTCCGCGAGCTTCCATGAAAACAGCGATCCGTGGATCGTTCCCTTCCGGCCCTGGATTTCGATTTGCTTACAGTATGCGCTGAGGGCCGAAATAGCCTGCAAAGTTCAGGCGGAAGAGATTTGGCCTGGAATCAAGGAGTTGCGGGATGGCGAGTGGGACGGCGCTCTTGACAGCGGAAAGGCAGCTTCCAGCTCCCGGTTCTGCCTGCCAACTCTTCTTGCTGGGGTTGCGGAGTTGGGGCGACCGAGGATCGTATTCGGCCCTGAATGTGTGACTTGGGAAGACTGAAGCAGGGAAAACCCTCTGTGCAGATTTGACCAGACCTTCGGTAGAACGCGGGGTAGTCTTGTCCATATTGTGCCGAAACTCTCGCTACGCCCAGGTTGAATCGATTCTCCTGGCGGGGCAGACACGAAAGAATCACGAGGTACTTCTCATGCGGCTATTCCGCTCTGCACGTTGGCTTCTGCTGACGCTTCTGATCTCTGTTATTCCCGCTTTTTCGCACGCACAAATCGTCATCAGTGTGGGTTTCGCTCCGCCCGAACTCCCGGTTTATGAACAGCCCTACTGTCCCCAGCCCAACTTGATGTGGGTTCCCGGCTACTGGGCCTATGGCGACGGGGACTACTACTGGGTTCCCGGCGCGTGGGTTCGGGCTCCCTATGAGGGCGCCCTGTGGACGCCCTACTACTGGGACTGGTACCGCGGCAGATACAGGTTCCATCGGGGCTACTGGGGCCGCCACGTAGGCTACTACGGCGGCGTGGACTACGGCTTTGGGTATGGGGGCATCGGTTTTACGGGCGGAGAATGGCGCGGCAACGAGTTTGCCTACAACACCGCGGTGATGCGCGTGAATGATACCGTGATTCACACCACCTACAACGACCCGGCGAGCGTGCAGAGAAACACGATCGTCAACCGCAGCCGCGTTTCCTATAGCGGCGGCCCGGGCGGGATTCAGCATGCTGCCACCCCACAGGAGCAGGTCGCCGGGCGCGATCAGCACACGGCTCCGACCAGGCTCCAGACGCAACACGAGGGGGCTGCAAAAGCCGACAGAACCTCGTATGCCAAGGCAAACGGCGGACACCCGCAGAACGCGGTTGCCGCCAAGCCCCTGGGCGAGGAGCACCGCGCTGCACCGCAGCAGCACGCCGCGCCTCAGCAACGCGCCGCGCCTCAGCAACATGCTGCGCCTCAGCGGCAGGCCGCACCTCAGCAACGCGCCGCGCCTCAGCAACGAGCTGCGCCACAGCAACGCGCCGCGCCACAGCAACGCGCCGCGCCACAGCAACGCGCTGCACCACAGCAACGCGCTGCACCGCAGGAACGGGCTGCACCTCAGCAACGCGCGGCACCTCAGCAACGCGCGGCACCACAGCAACGCGCTGCGCCACAGCAGCGGGCCGCGCCTCAGCAACGGGCCGCGCCACAGCAACACGCTGCACCGCAACAACGCGCCGCGCCGCAGCAACGCGCCGCACCACAGCAACGCGCTGCACCGCAGCAACATGCCGCGCCTCAGCAACGCGCCGCACCACAGCAACGGGCTGCGCCACAGCAACGCGCTGCACCGCAGGAACGGGCTGCACCACAGGAACGGGCTGCACCACAGCAACGCGCTGCACCGCAGCAACGCGCCGCGCCTCAGCAACACGCCGCGCCTCAGCAACGCGCCGCACCACAGCAACGCGCCGCACCACAGCAACGCGCTGCACCACAGCAACATGCCGCACCACAGCAACACGCTGCGCCACAGCAACGCGCTGCACCACAGCAACGCGCTGCACCGCAGGAAGGGTCCAAGCCAAAGGGCATGTAGCGCTGAAGCTTGGTCTGTAAGGACAGAGGCCCACGGTCAGCCGTGGGCCTTTGTACATTCCAGCGAGACCACGCTCGGACAACTTCCCGGCTACGGCGAGCGTAGCGCGATTGCCGTTTCCCCTCTGCCCCTTCCCATAGGCCAGGGCCAGCTCGTGGCGCTGTCTGGGCGCCAGTTTGGCGGCTTCAAACAAGGCCCGCCAATTGCCTGGAAAGCGGCGTGAGGGTTCCATGCCAGTTCGTCTCACACCAAGTGGACAGAACTCGCCGGGCGGCAAATGAGCCAAGGGAACAAACCAAGACCTAGGGGAGATGAATCTTCAGCTTGTAGCAAATGAAGAGAACCAGGATCGCGCCCAGTGTGGAAAAAATGAGGCCAGCGGGGTGATACCGCTCGTTTCTCGAGCGAGAAATCATGTGGGTAACGCCGCCGCCGAGGATCGATCCGACGATGCCGAGCACGATTGTCCAGAACATCGTCATGTGCTCATGCATCACCGATTTCGCGATAAGCCCCGAGATAAGCCCGATAATGACATACCAGAGTATGTGAAACATACCTTTTCCTCCTTGGTTTGCCTTCAACTGGAATCTCCTGTATCGGCGCCAATTCCCTCGAATTGTACTGCTGCCGAGAGGAATTGCAACACCAACACAACATTTGCGGCCGGATAACGGGGCGATTCCGTGTTTTCTTTCGATCGCTCACCGAATCGAGAGCCCTCATCATCGATTTTTCCGACAACGATCCCTCCGCCGTTTCTTCCGCGTTTCGGATTCTGCCGGGAGGCGGTGTGTTGAAGCTGGTCAATTTTATACAGGTTGTCGCGGCGGCCCGGGCCCACCTTGAGAAATCCTGCATGTCAGCCCCGCGCAGGTCGCCAGGTTTTCAAGGATTTGCCCCCCACGCAGCCTGCGCGGCTCGACCGGCGCATCGGAGTAGCAAACCTTACGCTCTCCGGCTCGTTACCCCCGATTGATGGGCAAGCCGGAACTTAGGTCGAATGTTGGTCAATCGCCGGTGCACTTGTCAGAGGCATATTGGTCCCCCGAAGCCGGCTTGGGGGGCGGTTGTTGCGCGGTGATGGGTGGGAACGCTGCAGGACGGAGGGGTTTGTGAGCGAGTGGGTAGCTGACGGGTTCTGTCGTCCCTACGGGGCTTGCTCGGGATTTCTGTCTGCGTTCCCAGGGTTCCCCCTTCGACTGCGCTCAGGGTCCACGCCTGGCTAACGTGGTGTCTCTAGAGTTTGTCACATCATGGTGCATCCCAACCGCAGATCCTTCGACTCCGTCCGGCGCACAATCGCCGCCCATTGTGCGCCGAACTTCGCTCAGGATGACAGAGCTGGGTCGGGTTTGTGCGATCCCACCCTACGGCGGTTTTCCTGCAGCTATGAGCCATTTCGGGCAGTATTCAAGGCGGCTTTTTCTCGATGAAAAAGCCACTGAGCGATTGTGCCTTGGTCTACGCGTGCAGGAGACCCTCTATAGGGATTCACTAATTGTGCGCAGCGCCAGATCCCACACAAAGCTGGGAAGTGAAGTTATGTCGAGCGGTTCAGCTGGGGACGGGGCCGCTGGAACCACCGGGGACTTGCGACGCGGGCCAGAGAAGAGTCGCGAGCAGCACCACGAGGGCTTGGCGGATGTCAGCCTCAACGATGGACCGCTTCTCTTCCGCGGCCTTTTTCACGACGTGATAGACATAAGAATCACAAAAGACCATTGACCATTCGGCTGGAATCAAGGCAGCTTGCCCGTGACCGTCGAGGTGCACGCCGGAAGGCGCAGGAAGATTGTCCGCGAAGCGGATCCGCCCGGTAATCGGGGCACACTTCAACCGATCGGGCAAAGAGAGTTCAACCTGACCGAGTAACTTCCGGGCCGCCAGAGCAAAATTCCCGGGAACCGTTTCCAAAAGTATGATATCGGCGCTATCTACGCTGATTTGTTGGCCGACCAGGGGGTCCTGGGAGTTTCGCGCCCGTGCGAAAGCGATGCTTGCGGCGCGGGCCAGATCGCGATCAACGTCATCCAAGTGTTGCGGGCTGGGAGACATGCGAGCGTAGTATCGATATCTCGCCAAATAGGAAAGCTCCGCCTCCGATCCTCGAAAATGTTCATATTGATAGAGAAGATCTTCCTCAATCGAAGAGAGCCCTCGTGCCCGTGCGAGCGTGGCATACCACTTGAATGCTTTGTGCAGGTACCAGTCGCGTGTCTTATATAGACGGTCCTTTCCTGTATTTTCACCGAAGATATTGAAGCTCAGCTGGTTGAACAACTCGATGTAGTCTTCTCGCTGCTGCGCGATCAAGTCGGACCAAAGCAGATTCGCCGATTCCAGGTGCTCATCGAGGGAGCCCTCAGGGAAAAAGGCAAAATGGGGAGAGTAGCCGCCATCACGGTGGATATTCCCCCGGACAAACCCGGGCTTCATGGCTATGAGAAAGAAGTGAAACCCGTGAACCTCCGCAGTCCGCTTGTCGCGTAGTTGTACCTGGGCGAGCCCCTGCGCATCCTTCCCACCCAAAAGCCGATAGAGTTCGTATTTCTGGAGCTCCGATGTCAGGGCTTGCTCCAGGTATGACTTGAAGCCAGAAACATGGCCGATCTCAGGAGGCAAAAAGATTCGCCAATCGAGATCGCGTATGTAATCCCAATCCACATGCCCCCAGCGGCTGACGCTCAAGCTCAAGCTTCCGTAAGGAGAAATTGGCGTTTTCCCCACATACTCCAAAAGATATGGGCTCTCAGAAGCGTAGGCACGAAGCGTCTCATCGACAACGTTGCGGACCAAAGGAACCAGCGCAACATCCTGGGAACCTCCGAATCGTTCCTTGGGCAACAGAAACGGTTCCGCGCTGAAAGGGTTGCGATGTGCCGCAACCAGAGGTTGAAGCCGCAAACGCTGAAAGGACAAGGTCTCGGCTGTGCCTGAGAAAAGGAATTTTAGCGCTTTGAGAAGAACGGGATTTCGGGAGACAACAGCGCGCAGAGTTTCCTGCACGATCGACCCTTTGCTTTTCGCGGAACGTTGGCGCGTAATCATGGCTTTCCTGTCGAGCGGCTATTCAAAATTGTAGCTTTCTGAGGCGCACTGGTTCTGTCCGGTTTACGGCTTTCCATGGCAGGTTTTACGGCGGTTCTCCTGCAACTATGAGCCATTTCGGACAGAATTCAAGGCGGCTTTTTCTTGATGAAAAAGCCACTGGGCGATTGTGCCTTGGTCTACACCCGCAGGAGACCCGCTATAGAGACAGGACACTAACGTGTGCTCACCCTTCCGGGGTTCTGGGTTCGGCTACTCGGCGTGGAGGACGACGTCGAAGAGGAGCAGGCTGGCGGTGGTGAAGACGATGTCGTAGCCGAGGAGCATTTTGATCCAGAGGGTGGGGTCGCTGTCGCCGGTGAGGATGGCGGTGACAGCCTGGACCATGGCCAGCAGCGCGGGAATGAAGATGGGAAAAAGGATGAGCGGCAGGAGAAGCTCGCGGTTGCGGCTGCGGATGGAGAGCGCGGCGAAGAAGGTTCCGTTGGCCACGAGCGCCCAGGTACCGAGCGGAAGAACCAGCAACAGCTTCCATGCGTCGCCGAGGATGTGGAGGTTGTACATGACCACGAAGACGGGCGCGAGGACGATCTGCACGATGGTGACGAAGAGAAAGTTGGCCAGCACCTTGGCGAGAAACATGTCGGCGCCGGGGATGGGAGCCATGCGCTGCGCGTCGAGAACCTGGTGGCGGATTTCGCGCGCCCAGGCCTGATTGAGGGCGCTGACCGAGGCGAACATGGTGGCCACGCAGAGCACGCCGCCGGCAATGTCGCGGGCAAAGGCGCCGCGGGGATCGAAGGCCAGCGAGAAGAGGACGACCACGAGCAGCGCGAAGAAGAGCATGGAGTTGACGGCTTCTTTGGAGCGCCACTCGATACGCAGATCCTTGACGAGATGAGTGAAGAGGGCGCGGGTCATTGGGAGCCCTCCGGGGTGGTGAGTTTGACGTCTTTCGTCAGGTCGGCGGTTTGGACGGGCGGGCCGAGGGCGGCGGCGGCGCGGAGATAGTCGCCGGGAGCGAGGATCAACTGCGTGCCGCGCGTACCGGCAGAGACGCTGATGCGGTCGAAGAGGATGGCGGTTTCATCGACAAAGATTGGATAAGGTTTTTTGGCGCCGAAGACGGTGACGCCGCCGCGGATGTAGCCGGTGAGCGGCTGCACGTCTTTGAGGGGGGCCATTTCGGCCTTGCGCCAACCGACCGACCACCCCATCGACGAGGACCTGTCGATGGGGACCCCGGCAGTAGCGCGGGCCAGCTTTTTGAAGTCGAGGGCGGCGTCGCCGGGGATGACGGCGAAAGCGTACTCATACCCCAACGAAGACCTGTCGCTGGGTGCCCCGGTGGTGAGGAGCGTCTTGAAGACCTGTTCGGCGGGCATGCCGATCTTTCGGGCGACGGCGATGGCGGTGAGGTCATCGGGATTATGGGGATCGATCTCGTACTCACGAAGCTCGAAGGGGATGCCGAGGGACTCGAGAAAGCGTGCGCCGTTGGTCTTCATGGCGTTGGGCTCCGCTGTTCACTTCCGCTGTGATCAGGATCTGTCTTGGGGCTCCCCGGCTCACCACCCCAACGACGAAGAGCTGTCGTTGGGGACCCCGGCTCAAGCGATGCCACGCGGCCGGCGTGGAGGGTAATGACGAAATCGGCGACGGGAGCGGCGAGCGAGCGCTGGTGCGTGGTGAGGACGATAGTGCGGTCGCCGCGGCGGAAGCCGGCGAGGAGTTCGACCATCTGGCGGGCGCTTTCGACATCCATGTTGGAGAAGGGCTCGTCGAGAAGGAGCAGGTCAGGGACGGAAAGGAGCACGCGGGCGAGCGAGGTGCGCTGGCGCATGCCCTGCGAATACTGGCCGAGAAGGCGGTTCAGATCGGGGTCGAGACCGACCTGGCGAAGGGCTTCGGCCGGAGCGAGGCAGGCGCGGCCGGGATAGAGGCTGCGGAAGTAGCGGAGATTCTCCTGCGCGGTGAGCTCGTCGTAGAGCATGGGCGCGTGGCTCATGTAGCCGATACGGGCGCGGACCTGTTGGGGTTCGAAGGCGCCGAAGACGCGGACCGTACCGTGACTGGGGCGCAACAGGCCGGCAAGAATGCGCAGCAGCGTGGACTTGCCCGCGCCGTTTTCGCCAAGGAGGACATAGCAGCGGCCGGGCTCGAGCGAGAGCGAGACTTGCTTGAGGGCGGCAAAGGCGCCGAAGAGCTTGGACACCCGATCGAGCCGCGCGCAAAGGGTTGTGCTGCCGGCTTCGGAGGCGATGGCGTTCATGCGATCAGTTGGCTGCGGTCTGCGTTGCGGGCGCGGGCGCCGCGGCGGAAGCGGTTGACGGCTTGGCGCCAGCCGGCGTAGGCGGCGCTACGCCGGGCTGCTGCGGCGCGTACTTGCTGGCGCACTTGGCCTGAAGCTCGTTGGCGTGGAAGACGCCGTCGCGGCCGTAGGTGCCGATGGCGAGAGCCTGCGCATTGTCTTTGAAGGTGTCCGGCGGCGGCTCCGACCCCTTGTAGCTGACCTTGAGCAGGCGCCCAGAGGAAGCTTTGGGCGAATGGCTCTCGTACTCGTTGAGGACAAAGTCAACGTGGGTGCCGTTTTGCTCGATGGTGCCGGGTTGGACGAAGCCCTCGACGCGCAGATTGCTATGGTAGGCTTTGTCGCCCATGCCGCCGAGCTCGGCGATGGTGACGTAGTAGCTCTTGCTGGATCCGTAGCCTGAGTAGGCCAGCCAGCCGATGGTGCCGAGGATGACGGCCACGGCAATGGAGATGCGGAGGGTGTTTGGGGAAACCTTCATGATGCTCCACCTCTAACGATACGAGGCGTGAGGCCTGGGGTCAACAGGAGAGGGATCAGGGGTCAGGGATCAGGGGTCAGAAAAGCAGCTTCTAGCTTTTAGCTTCTAGCTTTTCTTGCGGAGGTAGCGGCCGCGCGAGGGAATGGCGGGGAGGGCGCAGGTGCGATCGCTCAAGCAGGAGGGCGAGCCGGGCGCGGGTTAGTTGCCGCGGCGGAGTTTTCCCAGCGCTCCCGAACTCGTGCGGCTGGCCACCTTGGCCGGCTGCAGCGAGGCCGCAATCGCGGGCATGACGATCATTGCGATCAGGATCAATTCAATGACAAGGTCATCCATAGGAATCACCACTGAAACGCTCCTTTGTTGCCGAGCATGCGTACTTCGATCAGTTGCGCCTGTGGGACTTGACCCGCTGCCATGTGGTGACAATCGAGGGCGAGAGAATCATCGCAACGAAAGAGAGCCCAAGCAGAAAGTCAAGCATGAGGGACGCTCCCCCAACAGATGCAACGCACGTGCCGCAGAATCCGCGGCTTGAGCAGGACCATAGCTCTCTGAGCGCACGATGGGGAATCACTCTTCGGTGGGAGGACGTGGCCTGTTGGGGGCAGCGCGCGGCTGCCACCTTTCGGTGACGATAGATTCCCGCGTAATCCGTTGTTGGCGGCGGACCTTCTCAGGGGGCCATGTTGAGGACGTCCGCGGCGCGGTCAAGGGCCTGGGTGAGCACCGCCAACTGCTGCCGGGCAAGGGCCTGGTTTCGGCCGGCAATGGCCTGGTTGACGCCAGGGAGGACGACGGCAGCGTAGCCGGTGAATTCGCCAGGGGCGAAGATGGTGTGCCGGTACCACGGGCGACCGGGGAGGCCGGACTCCGTGAGCAGCGCCGTTTCCGTTCGGCGCAGGGCAAGATTCAATTTGGCCAGGTCGCCGGAGGGTGCGGATTGGAGCGCATAGGCTCGCTGCGCGGCCGCGGCCAGGCGCGCCGCAGCAGCTTCAGCGGGGGCGAAGCCGAGCGATCCAAGTTCCAGACCGGCGGCGTTGCGCTTTGCGGCTTCGAGATAGGCGGAGATCGCGCGCGCGTAGGCGACGTAGTCGTAAGGAAGGACGTCGGCATCGGCCATGCGCAAGGCTTCGAGGCCGAACACGCGCGCCATCTCCTGCAGATAGACGAAATCGGGATCGGCGTTTTGCGTGTACCAGGCGAAGTCGTCGAAAACGGAGTGATACACGCCATAGGGGCCGCTGGAGCCGATGTCGGTTGCGGGCACGCCGGCATGTTGCAGGAAGGGCGTGAAGTCAGACCCCGAGCCGAGATCGCCGACGTGAACCTCTTCGCCCTCGATGGGCGGGGCGTTGGAACTGCGATGCTCGCCGCCGGGAGAGGGTTTGAGACGCCACTGCTGGAAGACGGTTCCCTCGATCGGGCTGGGAACGGCGCGGGTGACGCCGCGGACAAACTCCTTGAGCGAAGGCACGGCGGAAGCGGAAAAATCAGGGCCTGAGACGGCAACATCGACATTGAAATAGGCCACGGCGCGGTCGAGGGCGCGGCCCTGCTGCTCGACCCATTCCGTGGAGCCGATGAGGCCCTGTTCTTCAGCGTCCCAACTGCAGAAAAGGATGGTGCGCCTGGGCCGCCAACCCTGACGAAGCAGGGCGCCAATTCCGTGCACGGCCTCGAGCATGGCGGCGGTGCCGCTCGATGGGTCCGCCGCGCCAAAGACCCACGCATCGCGGTGATTGCCGACAATCACCCAGGCATCCTGATCCTGCGAACCCTTGACCTTTCCGATCACGTCCCAGACGATGCGCCGCTGGACGTCCTGCCGCAAGACGAGGCGCACTTTCACCCCGCCAGGGCCCAGGCGATAGGGGAAGGGCAAGGCGCCCTGCCAGCCTTGCGGTACGCCCGGCCCCTGCATCGCCTGCAGAATGGGCGCGGCATCGTGATAGCTGAGGGGGATGGAGACGATGTGGGGCTGATTGCCTTCCGGCCCCTCGACGTTCGCGATGCGGGCCGAATCGGGAAGATCGAGCGTGGAGGCGACGCCGGGAGTTTCGGGATCGCCTGGATACTTGAACAGATATTGCACCGAGCCGCGCTGCACGCCGGTTTCAGGCCGCCACGGGCCGATAGGCCAGGGGTCGCCTTTGGAATAGCCGTCGTCCTGCGGGTCAGAGTAGAGGATGACGCCAATAGCGCCGCGCTGCTCGGCCAGGTAGACCTTGACGCCGCGGAAGTTGGAGCCGTAGCGGCAGATCGCGATCTTGCCGTGGAGGTCGATGTGCTGGCGGTCGAGTTCATTGAAGTCCTCGATGCGCCCGTAATTCACGTAGACGGCCTCGCCCGTTACGTCGCCTGACGCCGAAGAGCTGTTGAAGGGCATCCCCACGCGCGGATCGTCCTGCTGGGGGTCGTTGGACACGTGTTCGCGTGTTGGCCCGGTCATGAGCAGATGGCCGGCCTCGTCATAGGCCTCAACGCGCACCAGTTTGGGCAGGCCCAGGAGCACGCGGTAAGGGACGATTTTGGTTTCCAGCCCGGCGGCGCGAAATTTTCGCGCCACGTACTGCGCGGTTTTGTGGTCCTCGGGCGACGCCGCCAGGTGGGGTGCGGCAGTAAGGGTCTTGAGCTCCTCGCCGGCCAGTTTGGCGTCGGGCACGGCGAGGAATTTCTTTTCCAGCCTTGCTTCGGCGCTGAAATCGATGTAGCCGAAGCCGCCTTGCGGCGCCGCCTGCGCAGCCGACGGGTGCGAGGGCAGTACCGCAGCGAATGTTACAGCAGAGAAAAGCAACGCCAGCGCCGCGCGCGAGTTCATCGAATCAGGCCCTCGGAACGAAAGGAACCAATGGTCAACCCACGGGCTGCGCGCAGTGCGCGCAGCGCTTCGCCGCCAGCGGAATCTCGCTCAGGCACTCCGGGCAGGCTTTGGTTGCGGGAGCCGCGGGAGGCTCGGGTTTCTTGAGGCGCGCCTGGAACGCGTTCATGGGAAGCACGATGGCAAAGTACACCACAGCCGCCACAATGAGGAACGCGACCGCCGCGTTAAGGAAACTGCCCACCTTGATCTGGCCGCCGCCCACGTGCAGGATGACGCCGCTGAAATCCGGCTTGCCCATGGTTGCGGCGATGAGCGGGTTCAGCACGTCGCCGACAAGCGAAGCAACGATAGCGTTGAACGCCGCGCCGAGAATCACGGCCACTGCCAGATCCACGACGTTTCCACGCAGAATGAAATCTCGAAATCCCTTGAGCATCGCTTCCTCCAGCACGCCGTATTCCGCTCAGCCGGCGCCGCGGACGGCAAGAATGACGCACTACGCTCCGCGTAGGCTTCCGGTTGAGCGTGCTCTGCCCATGCTACACGGCGCGACGGCTGGGCTGCCGGAATTTGTAGAGCGCAACGATGCCCATCTTCATTCGCCTTCCGAGTGCTGGGGCGCCCGGCTCAGGGCAGGGTAAGCAAAACCACAATGGCCGCAAGGATCATCAGGTTGGCATAGAGCAGGATGAGCACGCCGGCATGGTAGAGGCTCCACCGGCGTTGCAGGCAGCGGGCTGTCTCCGCCATGCCCCACGCGGCAACCAGCAGGGCAAGAATCTGCCATCGCGAGCCGCGCAGGTTTCCGATGTAAGGAAACCCGGCCAGACGCAGGCTGGCCGCGAAGGCGCCCACCGAGAGAGCGATGGCGCGAACGAGCGATGGCTGCCGGAAGCGAAGGACGGAAACGAGGAAACGCACAACCCTTCAATGTATCGCGGCGGCGCGGGGAAGGTTGCTGCGGGGTGGGACGCAGCGGGTGATACACTTTGTGAGCCCAGTCCCCGGGATTCCCCAAATCTCAAAAACCTCGCTGCGGCAAAACGAGGAGGTCCACCATGCAAACAGGCAATCCCGCGGAAGCTCCGCTCAATCCAAGCATCGTCTTCGATATGGTGCAGGCGCATCAGCGCACGGCTGCCTTGAAGGCAGCGATTGATCTCGATCTCTTCAGGGCCGTGGGCGAAGGGCCGGGAGACGTAGTTTCCATCGCGCGGCATTGTTCGGCGTCGGAGCGGGGCATCCGCATCCTATGCGATTTTCTGGCGATCAACGGCGTGCTGGCGAAGGAGGACGGGCGCTACAAGCACACGCCGTCGAGCGCGGCATTTCTCGACCCTGCATCGCCCGCGTGCATGGCCTCGGTGGCGCAATTCCTCAGCGAGTCGGCACTTATGCAGGCCGATGCGCAACTCGCCGAAATTGTTCGCGCGGGCCGTACACATCTCCCCGGCCAGGGCTCGGTTGAGCCGGAGAATCCCCTGTGGGTGGAGTTCGCGGAGAAGATGGCGCCGATGATGGGGCCCATGGCGCCCCCGCTGGGCAAGGTGGTGCTGAATGGGCACAACGGCCCGATGAAGGTGCTGGATATTGCCGCCGGACACGGACTTTTCGGTATCGAGATTGCGAAGCAGAACCCGCAAGCGCGCGTGACCGGCCTCGATTGGGCGCCGGTGCTGCGCGTGGCGCTGAAGAATGCGGAAAAAGCCGGCGTGAAGGATCGCTACGAGATGCTGCCGGGCAGCGCGTTCGATGTGGACTTCAAAGGACTGTACGACGCGGTGCTGCTGACAAATTTTCTGCATCACTTCGACAAGCCAACATGCACGGGCCTGCTGAAGAAAGTGCGCGCGTCGTTGAAGCCGGGCGGGCGCGCCGCCACGCTGGAGTTTGTGCCCAATGAGGATCGCGTGTCACCGCCGATGCCGGCGGCGTTTGCGATGACGATGCTCACCACCACGGCGGAGGGCGATGCGTATACGTTCGCGGAGCTCTCGACCATGTACACCGAGGCCGGGTTCAAGGACGTGACGGCGCATCCGATTCCGATGAGCCCACATACGGTGGTGATGGGGAGGGCGTGAGGGGCAGCGAAGGGTACCAGAGAGATTCAAAGCCATAAGCGATTGAGTTCATGCTGTTTATGCAATTGACTTCATGCTGTTTATGCGGTGATTTGTCATGGAATCAACGGGATGGGGAAATATATGGCGGGGGATCGAGGAGGAAGCGATTCATACTCCAGATCGAGAGAGCGGCGCAGGTCGCCGCGGTGACTTGCGGCAAGGGTGGATTTTCGATTGAACATGGGAAGAACGAAGAGTAGCGTGGGGAATTTGAAGTAAGGCCAGGCTTTTGTTTATGAGTCGAAGGCGGCAGCGCAAATCCGAGCGCCATCTGTCCAGCCGGACTTTTCCCGCCAAGCAGGCGAAACCGGACCAGCCGAGCGCAGAGGCGCCGAAGTGGCCGCTCGATGTCTCGCGCATGCTCATCGCCTGGGGAGTTGTTCTGCTTGCGCTCTGCACCGCGATAATCTATGCGCAGACGGTCCACGTACCACCCATCGACTACGACGACAGTTTTTACCTGACGAATAGTCCTTACGTGTATGTGAGTTCTCCATTTTCCCGCCTGGGCGCGGTGTGGAATGAACCATACTTCGCTAATTTTCACCCCGTGACCACGACCACCTGGTTGCTGGATCGCGAGCTATCCGACAAAAGCCTGCCGTTCGACGAGTTACCGTTCCGCGTCTCGCATCTGATCTATGCGACCATCGGCGCGTTGCTCCTGATCCCTTTGTACCGCCGGCTCGGCCTTCCCACGCTTCTCGCCTTGATGGGCGCCCTGGTCTATGCAGTCCATCCGATCCACACCGAGGTACTGGCCTGGCTTTCAGCGAGGAAAGACCTCATGGCGCTGATCTTTGTCGTGCTCTCGATGCTCGCGTGGCTGTGGGCGCGCGAGGCCGCGACCCCCAATCAGTGGAGGCTGCGGCACTTGCTTACGATTCTGCTGGTTCTGCTCGCGGTTCTTTCCAAGCCGATTGCCGTGATCCTGCCGGCGTTGTTCGCAGCCTTTGAGTTCTGCTCCGGACCCCACGCCAGCATTGCACGCTGGCGTGGGGCGAACCATCGCGACCATCCGCTGGTTACCCGGGCGCTGGGGCTGACAGCGATCCTGGTCCTCGCTGGCGGGCTATCCGCGGCGATCTTTCGCGGAATGCTCCAGCAAGACCCCCTGCATGGCGGCTGGCTGATTCTTGTGCCCATCGGCTTGTCGCTCGCAATGATGGCGGCAGCGCCAAAGCCATCCGACTTCCTCCAGGAGGAAACAACAGGAATGCGTGTCTTCGGTCCGCCGTTCGCCATTTTGAGTGTGGTTGCCGGCGCAGGTTCCGCCTGGACATTCTGGGCTCAGGGGCAGGTGGGTGCGATCAAAGGCGGCACGACGCTCTTGGCCACGCTGAATCTAACTTGCGATGCCATACTTGCCTACTTCGGAAGAGCATTGATTCCAGCCCGAATGAGCGTCTCCCACACCTGGGCCACATTTCCGTCTGTCAGCGTGCGGGGGCTGCTTGGTGCGGCGCTCCTCTGCCTGGTGGTGTGGATCGGCGTGCGTTTCGCCGGCTCCGTTGACCGCAACCGGCGGCTTATGGCTTTTGGGATCTTCTGGTTCCTGATCGCGTTGATCCCGGTGTCCAATCTGGTGCCGACAAGCACGAAGATGGCTGACCGCTATCTTTTCTTACCGACTATCGGGGCGATTCTGGGAATCCTCGCACTGGCCGCTACCTGGTGTTCCGGCTCCCGCCGCCGCCAGCTCACCACATGTGCTGGATTCGTGCTTGTGATTGCGGTCTTCGCCGCGTGGTCGCATGCCCGTGCGAAAGTGTGGTGCGGCAATACGACTTTGTGGCATGATCGTCCGCAGCCCGATCTGAGCCTCTGGACAAGCGCTGTTGAAACCGATCCGGAGGATACGCTCGCGCTCACCAACCTGGGCGCGACCTATCTTCGCCTTGATCCACCGGACGTTGATCAGGCGCTGGCAAATCTTAACCAGGCATTGCAGTTGAGTGAGGCCAACCAGTCAAAAAACGCTGGCGGCAAGCGATTGACCCTAACGCACATCTACCAGGGACTGGGCGATGCCTATCTGGCGCAGGCATCCTCGCTTACCGCCGCCCTTCCAGGGCAGGGTGACTGGCAGAAAAGGAAAGAAGCCTACCTCAGCTCCGTGAAGTATTACAACCTGACGTTCTTGGCTCCCTCGGGGTTTGCCCCCCTCGACGTTAGGATTCTTAGCCGGCTTTCGGAAGCCTACGAAGGACTGGCTCAAATGGAAACGGTGGAACTGGGAGCCTTGGCGGGGGATGCGCGCGCCGTGCTCCAGCGTGAGCGCGATTCCTTGCGCACCGAATCGGAACAGGCGCAGCACCAAGCGCGGGAATTGCTGGCCACCGCCAACTTGTCCCCGATGGATGCCGATTACCGGATGGTGGTGCTCCAGCAGGGCAATGCCCTTTTCAACCGGGAAATAGGCGCGTCTAACGAGGAAAAGGATGGCTACTACCAGCAAGCACTGGTGCATTACCAGGAAGCGGCAAGCCTCTTCCCGAATGACCCTCGACCTTTCCTTTACGAGGGACTCTGCTATGAGCGCATGGCCGCCATCGAGCAGTCCGCCGAGGATAAGCAGCAACAGTTCCTGCTCGGCGAACTTGCGCTTCGCAAGGCGATGACCCTGCAAACCACATCGTCCGATTACAATCCGTCGATGCCCCTGAGAGTGCTGGCTTCGCTCTACCTCCACATGGGAGATTATCGCGGCGCGCTGGATTCGCTGCAGAAGGCGCGGCAAGCCGGCCCGACCAATGCCGATGCAGCGATAATCGACAAAGATATTCAGAGCATCCAGGGATACCTTCGGATGAAAAATGAGAAAAATTGAACTGTTACGCCGGGATTTTCGATCCTCGAAATGCACTAGAATGAAGACGCACCGATCCCAAACGCATGATCCCCCTCCTACTCATATAGGTCTGAGCTGCATCCTTCCCTTTATTCCATCCCAGAGAGTTCTCTAACGCTTTCTCTCATTCTTGTTCGCTCATCGTGGCAGGGAGTGCATCCATCATGGACTCCTTTGGCTGAAGCCAGAGCGTATCAAAATATCCAGCATTTATCAATCTAGGTGTTGGGTTTCGTAAATCAAAAACGAAATAATCGCAAACTCCGTTGCGCGAAGGAGTGAGCTTCCACCCATTTACTGGCTTCCATTGAGTCATGCCGATAACAACAAGATATTTGTTGGAATTCAGGGGATTCGGAGATATAAAGACGTATCCAAGTTGATCTCCGTTGACATCCTTACCCTCTATCGAGATTCCTTGTTGACTTTTCTGAATAGGCAGACGGCCTGCTATTCGCTTCAGCAATGAGTTTGTTGCTTCGTCGCCGATCACTACAAGATTCTTGTTTAGTATGTCTTGATCGGTGACATCCGCATCCCTCTTCCAAGGGCATTCGACAAAATATGTATCTCGCCAATCGTTTCGGAACTCTTCCACGACGCTACGGACGGCAAGATTCTGCTCGGGTGTTCCCTGCGTTCCTTCCACCAGTAGAATCGAACTTCCAAATGCATCTTCGATGGGGCCTTTGCCTGTCCCAAATCGTTGTAAAGCCTTATTGACTTCAATCTTGCGCGGCGAAATGGACCGCCGCTTCCCGTTGAAAAAATCAAAGACAGCTCGTCGATCTGCCATCGAATTCTGTGTGAATCCATGAAATCCACCGCTCTTCAGCTTCAGAGTTGCGTCCCCCCCAGCCTCTCGTACCCGATTGACAAATGACACGGAATCTGCGAGCGGAGCCTCCTTATCTGCGAACAGCGGCCCCTCGCCCTCCTCATCGTGAAGGATAAAGACCGGCGTATTGACAAGATTTCCGGCCAACGAAACTGGTGATGCGTACTGAACCCAAAGAGAATCAAACGAAGGACGACGCCGTATATTCGTGATGGGGTCATCCACAGCAACGGCAGCAAACCGTTGGGGATACCGCTCCGCTAAGAGAAGCGCCTGCCGGCCACCTTCGCAAACCCCTGTCAAGTAAATACGATCTACGTCAATAGGATAATCGTGTCGTACCGCGTCGAGGGCCTCGAAAATATCTGTATTAGAGATTGCAGTTCCGCCGTGGCCCACTCCGCGGCCCCAAACTTGCATAACGGCGTATCCATATTTATCCCCGACCTGGCCATAGCGCTCGTTTTCATCGAATTCTGCCATTTGATAAGTTTCAAGAAATGGGGGATCCTCTTTAGCTCCCCACGGCAGAACGATGACAAGTGGAATCTTGTTTTCAGTTCGCAAAGCTTTATCGGGAATATGTATCCAATACTGTTGGATCTGGCCATCGACAGAGGAGCGATATGCCCGCAAATGGGTGCCGGGAGCACTTCGGAATGTCTGGACCCCTACAGCCAGATCCGCAAGATTGTTCTCGACTTCAGCTAATAGCGCCGCAACTTTCTGGTCCCACCAAAGCGCCGTCCGATTATTGGGTAAAAGCAAATATTTGAGCCGATTTAAAGGTAACGATAAGTCGAGCGATACTAACTCGTCTGACACGGAAACATGATTCGCGAGCTCCGAGAGGTTTCGTAATCCAACATCCACATCTCCGTAATAAAATGGCTGTTCAATGATCTGGCCCGCAGCTTCGACTCGGCAGTAGTAAAGCTTGTCCTTCTCCAGCCTTCTGAGGTTCCAATTCATCGTGCGCGCGATTGTCACTTCACCCTTGTCTATAACTTTATGCTTCGCATCGCTGATCTCCAGATGCAGCGATGCAGCCGCCGGCAAAAGATCGCCGCGTAATTCCAAGGGCTGTCCGTCGAGCACAACTTCCTTTATCAGGATTGGGTCCACGGCATTTTCTCGTGCTATCTCCAGAGTATCCTTGTTATGTGGAAGTATCGTAACCATCGCTTCCCAAATACCCGTCAGGTTCCTAGCCTTTAATAGTAAGAAATTGTCGCCTTTCTTCAGATGCGCACCAATGAGATGCTGAAACTTCCTTATGCTGGATTGCCGGGTGTTCGCGTCAGCATAAAGCAGTTCATGGTTTAGCCACACTTTTGCATTGTCGTCCGCGCCAAGAGCGAGCACGATCTCTTGATCCCGCGGACTACTTAATATGACCGCAGCATAGGAGACCGCATAATCGTAGTTGTCTGAGCCTGAAGATAGCAAGAGTATATTGGTCTTCGGATACGCAGAAACGGGCACATTCTCGAGTTCTGCGTGAGGACGTGTGCCGGTATTCGGTGTCTTGAGCAAAGGGAAAGTCTTGGCATCAATAGCAGTTTCGCTCTGCCCGAAGTCTCCGAGATAGTTACATCCCAGACCTACTGGAAGGTCATCCGCTCCCGGAGCCTTGATCTCTTTCTCATCAAAGCGAAAGGGGCCTAACAGTTGCCACCGCGTAATCGGAATTTCATTTCCAGATGATGAAAAATCCACATTCGTAGTGGGCACCTGGCAGAGGGCGTTGGGCGGGCATAGGGCAAACAGCGAAAGAATGACGCATAGCATCATGCTGACAGCGGGAGAATTCAGATTGAGTATTTTCATCATGCAAATCAACCTTTCGCCAATCTCTTTGCAAAGACGTGCGAAAATGTTGCTCCGCACGTTTTGCATTTCTGTGTATGCCGGCATCTCCTAAGACAAGCTTGTTGTCTTCCCTCATTCAAGACCGGCATGAGGGACTGGAATCTCCTCGCACGTTCTGGTTCTTTGTGCGTATTCATGCTTTTGTGGATATATTTGCGCAAGACCGCTCCATGCCTCGGACGACTCGCATGGCGATATGTACCAAACCAGGGTAGTGGGAAGTAAATCATCAATCGGTTGCCGGGGCCCGCTATACAGGCGGTTGTTGTGGGCGGAGGTGATCGGGTTGATGCGTTGCCATCTTTGGATTGCCGATGTCAAATCATTGGCAGCGCTGTCCTTCTCTCCGGCCCGCAGGCTCATTTCGCCCATCCGCAGATAGGGTCGTGCAAGTGAGGCATCGATTGTACGCGCCCTTTGATAGCAAATCCTCGCTTGCTCCGGATTGCCGCGCGCTTCATTGAGTTCACCGAGATTGAACCATACAAGCGGCAAATTCGGCAGTTGCTTTACTGCACCTTCCAGCAACTTTCCCGACCGCTCAATATCGCCTTGATACAGATAGAGCTTGCCCAGCCTGGCTTCCAGGATCGGATCGTTCCCTTGCCCTAATCTGGATTCGATTCCGGCTATGCTGCTTCTCACAATGGAATCCGCAGCTGCTGAATTTCTGCTTCGATACCGTGTGAAGAACGGCGAGTCCAATATCGAGGGCGTTAGTTCAATCGCGGACACATACTGTTCCTTTGCGGCTTCCGTTGCGCCACCCTCTTCCAGAAACATCCCATAACTGAGATGAAAAGCCGCGTTGTCTGGATCGATCTCGACAGATCTTCGCCAATCGCCCGCGGCGGCCGCGTCGTCGCCGAGCAAATGCGCAAGCCAGGCTAGATTGTGGTAAGCCACGGCATCACGGCCATTCAATGTCAATGCGTGTCGATAATCCGCAGCCGCTTCTTGCGCCAGATTCCTCTCTTCATCGCTTATGCCGGCGTCGCCGCTCTTGGAATGACTTGTGCACTGCGAGGGCAGTTGTTGGCTTGCGATATAGGCGCGCCATCCGTAGTATCGGGGATTCCAAGGCCACAGGCTAATCGCTTCGTCAATACTTTCGCGGGCGGCGATAAAATTTGCCGAGGCAACTTGCGAATAAAACTCACTCAGCTTTTCATCTGCCCGGTCATAAATGTGATACGGCCACTGGAGCACCAGTACAACTGCGCCAACCACAATTGCCACAGGCTTGATCGCAAGGCCGTCGGGCTGGGTCTCTGAGCACATCAATGCTGCCAGCGAAAAAGCCAATGCCAGCGTCAGCGTGTGTTCCAGCAAAGATGAGTACGTGAGTTCCCGAAGCAGCACCGCGAGCAGCCCCGCCGCAAAGCAACATTTCATCGCCCGGTGAGCGTTTTCGCTCCGCAACCGGAGTCGTTCTTCGTTGTTGACGCGGGCTGTGTTTCTCCGCTTGCCCCCTGTGGAAGAAGACGTTGTCCTGGCTGTCTGGAACGCGGACAATCGCATTCCACGATGAAACCCCCAGCCTGCCAGCAGCAGAAACGCGGAGTATAGCGCAAAGCCTACGAGCCCCTTTTCCGCCAGCACCTGAATCGGCAAGCTGAAGGCGCGGCTGGCGAATCCCGTCGTCTCATCCTGGTCGGCAGAGGAGAGCAGCGAGAGCGCCGCATTGGATGACCCCACGCCCAACCACCGATAACCGTGCATCAGTTCCAGTGACCGGCTCCAAATGTCGATGCGTCCTTGCGTGCTGCGCACCTGCGAGGTGTGGCTACCGGTATAAGCTCTGAGAATTCCCGGATACAAGGCGGTCTCGCAAACCAGTATCAGCAGCATCGCGCAGAGAACTCCGGCAAGCAGGAACCAAGCTGTGCGAAGAGGTACCACCTTGTAGGCGGCCATCAATCCACATACGATGAAGAAGAAAAGAATCGTGCTCCAAAAGACCGCGCGAGATAGGGACAGAAAAAGTGACGCAACGATCGGCACTGCGGGAAGAAGCGCTAGGGCAGCTTTTACTGACCGCCCCTTGCGCAAATCGATTTGCCACAGATATGCAGCGGCGGCGCAAGCGAAGGGAAGCGCTAACAGGAAGACCGTGAAGCATTCGCCGGGAACCCATCCGCCGATGGGATGGATGAAACGAGAACGGAAGGCTACGAAATCCGTCAGGCCCACGGCGGCCAGAAGCTCGGAGCCCTTGGCAAACTCAAGGATTCCGGAAAGCGCCAGCCAGGCTCCTCCCAGGCCAAGCAGAGCGGCCAGCCACGCGGCCCTGAGCGGCGTGCGCATCAGCAGCCGCAGAACGAAGTACGTCAAAACAGAGAGGGCGACGGTTTCCGTTGCGCGGACGCTGTTGGCGCGAACCTGCGAGAAGAGAAGCGACGGAATCTCAAAGGCCAGCAGAGCCAGCGCAGCCCAATCCACTGCACGCATTCGTATTGTGGCCGAAGGAATTAAACGCACCGTGCAAGAGCCTCGACGTTCCTATGAGTCTGCGTTTCAGCCTCCGGGAAACTGTCCCGAATGCCGTCCAGCCGAAGCTACAGTCTAGCTCTTATTCGACGTTGAAGACATTGGAATCCGGCTTTTCGAGGCTCGCCAATACTTGGGTCAACCGCGGAGTGCCCATCTGCTGGATGTGCCGAAACGCCCGACCGTCGTAATGTTCCCTTCCGCGTCGTAGGTGTAGGTGTGAGTAGTGTCATTCGTCATGTTGCCGGCCGCGTCGTAGGCGAAGCCATTCGAGCTGATCTGGTTGGTTGCAGGGTTGAAGGTGAGTTGGGTTCGTGGTAGCCCACCCTTCGCTAGAAAAAAAGCGAAGGATGGGGCACCCCCCGTTTGTTGCGGGAAAATGAAAGTAGCAGGTTTAGGGTGCGCCACCCGCCACTGTGAGATTACTCCACTCCCCAATGGATCGGAGAAAAAAGTGGGACTCTCAGCCCCGGTCCCCAAATGCCAGGGACCGGGGGCACCCCATCGTGGTTTGGAAAAATCATCGAGACCGGGGCCACCTGCCAGTTCCCTTGACAGCCGAAGCGAGTCGTTCTAGTTGGAGACCCGATTGCTTTAGAGCCTCTGACAAACCAGCATCCTGAGAACATGTGCAATACAAAAGATCGCACGAGGAAGGAGGCTCGTCTTCGCCCGAACGCTCCTGTGCCAGCTTTCGAGCCGAGAAGACTATATCTTGCAACATCGGCGAAGGGGTCATCATAAACGCAAATTGACCAGGATTCTCTCGCCCAATCATGTATAGTTGGAGAATTCTCTCGGTTCGATTTATGTACCCACCTTTACGTCCATTTGCCAGAATGACTTCCGAGACAAATTTCTCGTAATTCCGCCAGTCGTTCCAGAACATAGAGACGTGCTCGAGGTCCACAATGTAAATTGCCTTCACTAAGTCAATGGGCTCAATCAACTTAGCTCCACGTTCCATTGCGGACATCCCACACATGGAGAACAGATGGTGCCACACGCCTTCCATACTCACGAGTTGGACTATCGGATGGTTCATGTCGATTTCCATGCTGAGCCCTTCCTCTTTTCCTTTACTGGAGACAACTAAAAATCTTTGCGTCGGAAGTCCAACCTGCTGGATTATATGTTCCCTCTACTAAAACCATCCTTGGGCAGAACATTTGGCCCACGCCGCCGGTGCATCCCGACCAAATCTGCTTCGGACTAAATACTAATGGTCCGGCTGCGGGCGTCCGTTCCGGTCCCTCAAGAGCGCCACATAAATATGGGCACGAAGCTTTCGTAAAGAATGACATCCCTGCATTACTGCAGACTGCAACAAAATAATTAGAATTGTTTTTGCCTGCAGAAACATTAAGAAGCTGAGGGTTATTTGGGGCAGTGTATGGGGCTTCCGATCCATCGCGAATCGGATTAAAAGGAAAATCGGGGACTGAAGGAAGAATTGGAAGATCCTGCTCATCCGCTGCGTCCTGCGGGTCGATCTCATATCTACCGAGATAATTGTTAACCCACACCCATCCATTTACTCCGGGAATGATGCTGTAGCTACCGCCGTACTTGCCGGAGAATGTCTCATCCAAAATGTTACAGTCGTTGCCCGGGCAGACTAACCCGCCCCCGCTTTCCGCCACTCCCTGCGCAATGCCAGCGCTCACGGGTACTCCATCCAAATAGTATCCGGGGGGGCCATTCATCGCATAGACGTAGCGGTTGAAGCTCTGCGGGTTGGAAGCGTCGTAGCTGCCGCCGTAGGGATCGGGCGACAGCCAGCGCCCCTGGGTATTGGAGTACTGCCGGAACTGCGCGTGATCGGTGTTGCTCTCGGTGTCGTGATCGAGCGTGGCGTAGTGATTCGCGTCCAGGTCCGAGCCGGCGCTCGACGGGGGGCCGTCGCCCCAGGGCAGGGATGTGTAGGTCCCTTCCACGGAATAGGTCGGGTTCCCGTTGGCATTATACGTGGTGCGCAGCCGCTCCGTGCCCAGCCAGTCCTGATGCTCGAAGTGCGCCGCGGCGCCTGCCGGGCTGGCCGCCGTGGTGTAAAAGGCCACCGGCTTGCCGCCCCAGTAGTACTTCCCCTTGAGCTGGGCGTGCGTCGTCCCATTCCACTCCGAGACCCTCTGGCCCGCCGCGTTCCGCCCCGCCGACGAAGACCTGTCGTCGGGGACCCCACGAAGACGTACTCCGTGGCCGCGCTGCCCACCACCGTCCGCACCCGAAGAGACGGCCTGCCGGTCTAATCATTCTTCTCCATCATCGGACGAGGAACCTTTCGAGAAGAGTTTTTCAGCAAGTCCAATAGCGCCCATGATGAGCAAAAAATCTACGATTCCCATTGGCAGCGAATAAGCAATCGTTGGAACTTTGCTATCCGGCCATCGAACGAGATAAAACAATGGGACATGGAGCGCCAAGATCAAAACGATAGTCGCCCAGAACCAGACATGCTTCCGCAATCTCCAGCGGAGCTTAATGGCAAACGCCATCATTCCTAGAACGATGAAAGCAGTAAGGCCCATATCTGCTTTCCCCAAGTAAATAAGAACAAGAAGTACGGGAGCCAAGATGGCCCCAATTTTTAGGCCGGTGTAGTCAGTAGGCTCCTTCTCCTGCGTGTAATGTTGTTCGTCGTCAAACATGACTATTTCTCCCTCGGGTTAGTCATACTTCCCCGACGCCATGCAGGTTTGATATGCGTTAACTGCGCCATGGGGGCCAAAAATATCCCAAATTCCTGTGCCGACGGAAACAATATTGCCTATCACAGGTATCGTTTTAGTGCCACCCAAAACAAGGTTGTACCCTACAAGACCAGCTCCCACTAATGCTGACTCTTGGCCAACAGGATCATTACTATCCATAGTGGCCAACCCGGCAGCCGCACCACCATACGTAACAACGGCGTCAACTGCCCGAGCAACTGCGGCGGTTCCCGAAACCGCGTTGCCAAGCCCCGGAATAGCTCCAACCACATCAAGCCCAATTGATAACCCCTTAGCTTTTAGGGCATCACCTGCGCAAAATACTGGCGAGTAGTCAGGATAGTTGCTCACATAGTTATTTGAGCCGCCGCCACCGCCGTTGCCCCCGCCACCCCCGCCGCCCCCGCTGCTAACTATGCCTGAATCGTCACCAGTGGGGTAACTGCCGCCATCGCCACCGCCACCGCCACCGCAGTAAGCATTGGCTATTATCCCGACAGCTTCGCCATCTTCCGTAGCATAGCTATAAGTATAGTCCCAGCATCCCGAGCCCGGGTTATATTGCCAACCCTCCAGCCCGCTCGGATCAACATAGCTCAGCGGGCTGTTCATCGCATACACATAGCGGTTGAAGCTCTGCGGGTTGGAAGCGTCGTAGCTGCCGCCGTACGGATCGGGCGACAGCCAGCGCCCCTGGGTATTGGAGTACTGCCGAAACTGCGCATGGTCGGTCGCGGTCTCGGTGTCGTGATCGAGCGTGGCGTAGTGATTCGCGTCCAGGTCCGAGCCGGTGCTCGACGGGGCATCGCCGAAGGGCAGGGATGTAAACGTGCCTTCCACGGAATAGGTCGGGTTCCCGTTGGCATTATACGCCGTGCGCATCCGCTCCGTGCCCTCCCAGTCCTGGTGCTCGAAGTGCGCGCCGGCGCCGCCGCCGCTGGCGGTGGTGTAAAAGGCCACCGGCGTACCGCCCCAGTAGTACTTGCCCTTGAGCTGGGCGCGCGTCGTCCCATTCCACTCCGACACCCGCTGCCCCGCCGCGTTAAAGACGTACTCCGTCGCAGTGCCGCCCACCACCGTCCGCACCCGCTGGTTCAGCGCGTTATAAACATACGCCGCCGTGCTGCCGCCGTCCACCGCCACGATGTTCCCTTCCGCGTCGTAGGTGTAGGTGTGAGTAGTGTCATTCGTCATGTTGCCGGCGGCGTCGTAGGCGAAGCCACTGTTGGTGACTTGGTTGGTGCCCGTATTAAAACTCAACTGGGGCTG
>JBEKNY010000026.1:0-23313 GCA_049522315.1 Occallatibacter sp. | reverse complement strand
CTTCCACGCTGCGCGCCGCGATGTTTGCGGCCTCCAGCCGGATGCCGACGCCCCCCGAGCTTCCGGATGAGGCTCGCCGGCGCGTGGTGCGTGGAGAACTGCTGTTGAAGGATGGCATGTTGGATCGCGCTTTAGTGGAGTTCAACGAAGCGCAGCGCATCGCCCCCTACGTGCCCAAGCTCTACTACAACACGGCGCTGCTCTATGGCCAACTGAAACAATATGACCAGGCCATTCGCCAGATGCACCTCTACGTGTTGGCTGCGCCAGAGGCTCCCGACGCGCGCGCCGCCCAGGATGAGATCACCAAGTGGGAGTTGCAACAAGAGATGGAGGGCAAGCGGTAAGGACGGGTGCTTTTCGCTTCCTCCCACGCCAACCTGCGAGGACGGAGGCGATCGTCCCGCCACGTCCCGGCGGGCGGCCCGCACCCCTAACCCCTAATCCCTGTCCACTAGAATCATTCCGTGCCTCCACCGTTCCAGCTTATCGCCGCAACCGCCGCCGGTGGCCGACGCGCCCGCATCGTCCTCCCGCATCAAACCGTCGAGACTCCCGTCTTCATGCCCGTCGGCACCCAGGGAACAGTCAAAGCCGTTCCGCAGGACGTGCTCGAATCCCTCGGCGCAGAAATCATCCTCGGCAATACCTATCACCTGTATCTGCGCCCCGGCCACGAGGCCATTCGCCGCATGGGCGGCCTGCACCGCTTCATGAGCTGGCCTCGCGCCCTGCTCACCGACTCCGGCGGCTTCCAGGTCTTTTCGCTCAATTCGCTCCGCAAAGTCACCGATGACGGTGTCCGCTTCCGCTCCCACCTCGACGGGAGTTCGCACTCATTTACTCCTGAACATTCCGTGGAGGTTCAAATAGCCCTCGGCGCCGACATCTGCATGGCCTTCGACGAGTGCACCGAGTATCCCGCCTCGCGCTCCCGCGCCGAAGAGAGCCTCCGTCTCACCATGGCCTGGGCCCGCCGCTCGCTCGATCACTTCCGCGCCCACAGGCACGAAGTCGTCTGGCGCGATGCTTTCGAAGACCGTACACAACTCCTCTTCGGCATCGTTCAGGGCGGCATGTACCGCGACCTCCGCCGCCAGTGCGCCGAGCGCCTGGTCGAGATGGACTTCGACGGCTACGCCATCGGCGGCCTCAGCGTCGGCGAGCCCCGCTCGCTCACTCTCGAAATGATCTCTGAAGTCTTGCCGCTCCTGCCCAAAGACAAGCCGCGCTATGTCATGGGCGTCGGCTACCCCGACGAAATCGAGCTCTACGCGCGTATGGGCGTCGACATGATGGATTGCGTCCTGCCCACCCGCGCCGCACGCCACGCCCTGCTCTTCACCAGCCAGGGCCGCCTCAACATCAAGAACAAGCAATACGCTGAAGACCAGTCCCCGCCCGACCCCGCCTGCTCGTGTCCCGTCTGCCGCCGCTACTCCCGCGCTTACCTGCGCCATCTCATGCAGGCCGGCGAACCGCTCTCCGCCACGCTCAACACCATTCACAATCTCGCCTACTACTTCTCCATCATGCAGCGCGTCCGCACATCCCTCCAGTCCGAATCGCCGCCCCTGGCTCCGGCCACTGATCACTGACCACTGTCACATCGCCCCGCCCAGCAACTGCCTCAACGCCGCCACATACTCGGCAAGCGCCGCCCGCCCCGCCTCCGTCATCCGGTAGAGCGTCTGCGGCTTGCGGAGCACAAACTGCTTCTTCACCGTCACGTATCCGGCCTCTTCCAGCTTCATCAACTGCGCGCCCAGGTTCCCGTCCGTCGCCCCCGTCTTGGTGCGCAGCCACGTGAACTCCGCCTCGTCGACCCCCGAGAGCAACGAGAGCAGCGCCAGGCGTAGCTTCCCGTGGATCACAGGATTCAACTCCGGCAGCTCAGGCATGGATCGCCTCGCTCTGCTTGCGCCTGCGCATCTCGGCAATCATCATTCCCCCGCCAAAAACTATCTGCCCGAAGAAAACAGCCACCAGGAAGACGGGCAGCAGCAGGGCGTCACTGCAGTAGCAGGCCACAACCGCCGCCGCCCACCAGAGCAACGCGCAGAAGAATTGTGCCTTCCAGCGGAGCGTCATGCTGCAAGCCGCATTCGCCAACCCCACCATTCCCGCAAAGACTGCGATCATGGCGTGCCCATTGAAGAAGCGGCCGCTGTAGCCCATGGCGCAGAGCACGATGAACATCGACAGGCCCATCGCTGTCCAAATCGAGCCGATCGCGCGGCCCATCGTTGTCTCTGGGTTGCGACCACGCCTGCGCCGAAAAATCAGCCCCGTCAGCACGGCGGCGGCCAACATCGCCACCGGCCAGGCGTAGGCAAAGCGCCCCAGCCATGACCAGAAGAAGGCAATGTAGTAAGCCACGCCCCATAAGACAAAGGTCCAGCCCCAGCTCTCTTGCCTGCACCGTCCCTCGGCGATCATGCTCTCAATCAGTCTTACCCGCCCTGCCAGATCCTTCTCATCCATCTCATCCGCCATGCCCATCTCCTCTTTCGATCCCCGGCCTTTGCCGATTTCACTCAATGAATAGTACTCTATATTATAGAGTACTCGATGTCAAGAAAATTCTCGCACCATCCTGCTGCACATCCTCAACGCTCAGCTAACCCATTGACCTAACAGATACTTCCATCGCGGCCACTGCTCTTGTGAAAGGACAATGCTCGACTCCGGTTTGAAGGCCGGTTCTGGTTCGGACGTTTGGGCAGCAAATATACTGGAGCCGAGCACCGGAATCACTTCATGCGCCCTGAATTGGCCCAGGCCATCGAACTTCTACACGGAAATACACCTGAAGAGACCGAGAAAGCCATCGGCCTGCTGCAGCAAACCGTTTACTCCTTCAGCATGAAGGTGTGCGGTCACCCTGAAGACGCTGAAGACACGATGCAGGAGGTGCTTTACCGCTCTCTGCAGCATCTGGCCAAGATACACGATCCGCGGGCGCTCGCCGTCTGGCTTTATACGGTTACTCGGAACCGCTGCTGGCGCATGCGGCGCAAGGGTTCTTCTGCCCCGAAACAAATGCTTTCGCTTCAAGAATTGATGCCCGGCGAGGTCGAGATGGCGCGATTGCTTGAAGACGCGGCGCGCGAGCCTGAAAATCACCTTCTGCGCGGCGAACAGCACAAGTTACTCCATCAAGCGATTCTTCGCATCCCCGCCCAGCTTCGCATTGTGCTCGTGCTCCACGATATGGAAGAGCTTGCGACGGATGACGTTGCGCAGATTCTCGATCTGCAACCGGGAACGGTGCGCGTGCGCCTGCATCGGGCGCGTTTAAGCGTGCGCAAAGAGTTGAGCCGGATTCCCGATGCTTCGGCCAGTGCCAGGCCGTCGAAATCCGCCAAAGCTCGGCCGCGGCAGGCAATACGCAAGGCACTGCGCCGGCCCGCGGAGTGCCACGATCTTTTCGCGAACCTCTCGGAGTACCTCGACGGCCGCGTAGAGCCTCTGGCTTGCGAACACATGCGCGCACACATTGAGGCGTGCCCCAGGTGTGTTGCCTTCCTGCGCGACCTTCGCGCAGCCATCGACCGCTGCCGCTCTATGGAAGTGCCCTGCAAGGCAGCCGTAGCGCCAAGGCTGCGCGATTCTTACCCGCGAGTACCTGCGCATGCTGGGCATGCCCACCCCCCAAAAAACACGCGCCAAAGTGTAACGCCTGGCCCGGCTCAGGGCTTTCTTTTCGTGAACGCACCTGAAAAGGCCAGCGACCACGATGAAGCCACACCGTATCTCCCTGATTTTTCTGCTACTTCTGTCTGCAGCGTCATTCGGCGCCCGGGCGCAGGCGCCGCCGCTCACCCTTCGGCAAGCGGTGGACCGCGCGTTGGGCCAGAACCCCCAGGCCGCCATAGCGCACGCCAACGAGAAAGACGCAAGCGCGGCCTCGGGTCTGGCGCGCACGGCGCTGCTGCCGCAGCTTAACTTTACTGAGGACATTTCACGCGGCAACGATCCCGTGTACGTCTTCGGCGAACGGCTGCGCGAGCGGCAGTTCACGCAGGCCGGCTTTGCGCTGAACGCGCTCAACCGCCCACAGCCCATCGGCAACTTCTCGTCGCGCTTTTCGGGCTCGTGGACGGCATTCGACTCCTTCAAAACTGCGAAAGAGATTCGCCGCGCGGATTTATTCAGGCAAAGCGCGGCGTCTGCGGCAACCGCGGCGGATCAGCAGATCGTGCTGCTTGTCGTGGGCGCCTACCAATCGGTGCTCTATGCACAGCGCGAAATTGACGTCGCCGGGCATGAGGAGCAGACGGCCGAAGCGTTGCTCGCGCAGGTCGATGATCACGTAAAGGCTGGCCTCGCGGTCGAGTCGGACCGCATGGCGGCGGAAGTCAATCTGGCTGCGCGCAAGCAGGAGCTGATTGCGGCGCATGGCAACCTCGACCTGGCCTGGGCCGATCTGCGCGAGGCGATGGGCGCCGCTGACCTGCAAGCCTCGCAGTTGAATCCCATCGAGTTGCGCACGTTTCCATCGTCTTCTTTGGATGAGGAAATGGCGCAGGCCTTCAAATCGCGCCCCGACCTCGCGGCACTCGGCACAACGCAGCAGGCGCAGGCCGCGTCAGTCGGCGCGGCGCACTCCGATTTCGGCCCTCGCGTGAGCGCCTACGGCAACTGGGAAGAAGATCGCGGCTCGCTCACCGGCGCCGGCGGCAACAACTGGGTTGCCGGCGTCGAAATCAGCCTCGACGTTCTTCCCATCGGCAAGCGCGATCGGCTCGAGCGAGAGAAAGCTGCCAAGCAGCGCGTCGATGCACAAGTGGCGCAGGCGCGGTCACAGGTGCGGCTCGACGTAAGCCGCGCGCATATCCAGCGGCAGACGGCGGTCCTCTCGATCGAGACGGCGCACGCAGCCATGGATCAGTCGGCCGAAAGCCTGCGCATCGTGAAGAACCGGTACAACGCGGGGCTCGCCACGATCACCGATCTGCTGCGGGCCGAAGATGCCGGGCGCGAGAGTCAATCGAACTATTGGCGCGCCGTCTACGGCAACGCCATGACCTATGCACAACTGTTATTCGCGGAAGGGAATCTGACTCCCGATGCGGCGGAGGAACTGCAATGAAGGCGTTTGTATCGGGTTGTTTGGTTGCCGCGTCGGCGGCGCTTCTGGCTGGATGTCACGGCGGCGAGACGGCGCAACCGGCCGCGGTTGAAACCGTCGCCGCACGCGTAGTCGAGAGCCGCCAACAGCAGATTCCCGTAGGTTTGAGCGCCACTGGAACCGTGCGCGCGAAGGACACGGCGATCATTTCTCCGCAGGTGATGGGCCGCATTGAGCAAGTGCTGGTGCGCGAGGGCGACACGGTGCGCGCCGGGCAAACGCTGGTCATTCTCGACGGCGCCACGCTGCGCCAATCCGTTGCGCAAGCACAAGCCGGAATCGTTGCCGCGCAAAATCAGGAAGCAGTTGCCGGTAGCAATGCCGGTCTGGCCGCAAGCACGCTCGCGCGCTACAAGCAGCTGCAGTCCGAAAAGAGCGTGAGTCCGCAGGAGATGGACGAGGTGACGCGCCGCGCCGAGGCCGCCCAGGCGCAGCTCGAAGCAGCGCATGCGCAGACGGAACAGGCCCGAGCCCAGGCCGGCAGCGCCCAAACGATGCTCGGGTACGCGCACCTCACCGCTCCCTTCGCCGGCATTGTGACTGCGCGCATGGCCGGCCCGGGAACCATGGCCGCGCCCGGCATGCCGATTCTGCAGGTGGATCGCGCCGGCGCCCTTCAGCTCCAGGTCAACGTGGATGAGTCGTCGATTGCCTCGGTAAGAATGGGGATGAAGATTCAGACCGGCATCGACGGCCTGGCCCAGCCGCTGCAGGGTACAGTCACGGAAATCGTCCCCGCCGCCGATCCCGCGAGCCACAGCTTTCTCGTGAAGATCGATCTGCCCTCTTCGAACCAGGTCCACTCTGGCATGTACGGTTCGGCGCAGTTCTCGAGCAGCGCACGGACCGCGATTCTTGTTCCGCGTTCGGCGGTTGTCACGCGCGGTTCGCTTGACTGCGCATACGTTCTCGATACCCAGGGCATCGCGCAGCTTCGCTACGTCACGCTGGGCGCCGCGTACGGCGATCTCGTTGAAGTCCTTTCAGGGATCGCGCCCGGCGAACAGATCGTAGATTCGCCCGGCGACAGAGACTTCGCCGGCAAACGCATCGCGGCCGGGAACGGGGTGCAGCCATGACCCCGCAACTGGGACTTGCGGGCCGCCTGGCCAGGGCGTTCCTCAACTCGAAGCTGACCCCGCTGTTCATCGCCACATCGCTGGCCATCGGCATCTTCGCAGTCGCGGTCATTCCGCGCGAAGAAGACCCGCAAATCCTCGTGCCCATGCTCGATATCGCCACTGCGATGCCGGGCGCGTCGCCCGCTGAAGTCGAGCAGCGTGTCACCGCTCCCATCGAAACACTCGTTCATCAGATCTCCGGCGTCGAATACGTATACTCCACATCGAGCCCCGGCCAGAGCCTTGTCATCGTCCGCTTCCTTGTGGGCACGCCGCAGGAAGACGCGCTCATCAAGGTCTACAGTAAGCTCTACTCCAATTTCGACCTTCTGCCGCCCGGCGTTTCGCAGCCCATCGTCAAGGCCCGCTCCATCGACGACGTCCCCATCCTCGCCATGACGCTCTGGGGCGCGCATTACAACGCCTATCAGTTGCGCGCCATCGCCGGCGAGATCCGGCACAACATCGAGCAGATTCCCGACGTGTCGGAGACCAGTGTCATTGGCGGCCTGCCGCGCACCCTGCGGGTTGTTTTGAGCACGCAGAAGCTGAACGCCTACGGCCTTTCGCCCATGACCATCGTGGGCCGCCTGCAAGCTGCAAATGCCAGCCTGCAGGCCGGAAGCTTTTCTGAAAACAACAGCGAAATTCGGGTTGACGCCGGCAACCTCTTCACCGGCGCGAGGGATCTCGAATCCGTCGTTGTCAGCGTTTCTCACGGCCAGCCGGTCTTCCTCCGCGACGTTGCGGAAAAAATCGTTGACGGTCCCGCGGAACCTGCCAACTACGTGCTCTTCGGATCGGCGGCTCTGGGCTCGCAGCAATTTCCCGCAGTCACCGTTACGGTTGCCAAGCGCAAAGGCGCCAACGCCACCGGCATTGCCAACGCGGTTCTCGCGAGCGTGCACCGCATGCAGGGCGTCACCGTGCCCAACGACGTGACCATAACCACAACCCGCAACTACGGCGACACGGCCAAAGCGAAATCCGATGAGCTGCTCGAGCACCTGCTGCTGGCCACGCTCTCCGTCACGTTTCTCGTAGCGTTGTTTCTCGGCTGGCGCGAGTCGGGCGTGGTGCTGCTGGCCATTCCCGTCACGCTGGCGCTCACCATGTCGGTCTTCTACTTTCTCGGTTACACCATCAACCGCGTCACGCTCTTCGCGCTCATCTTCTCCATCGGCATTCTCGTTGACGATGCCATCGTCGTTGTCGAAAACATCGTGCGCCACTACCGCCTGCCGGAGAACCGCGATCGCTCGTGCGGCGACGTCACCGTTGAAGCCGTTGCCGAAGTGGGCAACCCCACCATCCTGGCCACCTTCGCCGTGCTCGCCGCGGTGCTGCCCATGGCCTTCGTCCACGGGCTCATGGGGCCCTATATGCGTCCTATCCCCGTGGGCGCGTCGGCTGCCATGCTCTTTTCGCTCATGGTGGCGTTCGTCGTTTCTCCCTGGGCGGCCATGCGCCTGCTGGGCCGGCATCTGGCCGGCGCGCACCTGCTTGAGCCCGAGCACGAGAACTGGCGCACGCGCCTCTACCGGCGTGTCATGTCTCCGCTCATCGCTTCGCCGCGGAACCGCTTCCTCTTCTTCGTGGGCGTGGCCGCTCTGTTTCTCATCTCTGTCGCGCTGGTGCCGTTGAAGCTGGTGCGCGTCAAAATGCTGCCCTTCGACAACAAGAGCGAGATCCAGGTCATTGTCAATATGCCGGAGGGCACGCCGCTTGAGCAAACGCTCCGCGTCACGCAGGCGCTGGGCGACGAGCTTGCCCGCCAACCCGGCGTCCTCAACTATCAGGAGTACGCGGGCGCCTCCGGACCCTACAACTTCAACGGCCTCGTGCGCCACTACTACATGCGGCGCATGCCGAACCAAGCCGACATTCAGGTCAACCTTGTTCCTGCGAAAGAACGCAGCGAACAGAGCCATGCCATCGCCAGGCGGCTGCGCCCGTTGCTCGACCAGATCGGCAATCAATTTGGCGCGCGCATTCAGGTCACTGAAGTTCCGCCCGGCCCGCCGGTACTGCAAACGCTGGTGGCCGAGATCTACGGCCCCGACCTCGACGAACAGATCCGCGTCGCCGGCCGGATCAAATCCATCTTTCTCTCGACGCCGGGAGTCGTTGACACGGATTGGTACATCGACGACTCGCAGCCGCGCCTCATGATTCGCGTCGATCAGGTAAAAGCAGCGCAGAACGGAATCTCGGTCTCCGATGTGGCCCGCGCTCTGGCGCTTGTCGCCTCGGGCACGCAGGCCGGCCTCCTCCACGATCCGTCAGTGCGCGAGCCGATCCCGCTCGTCGTCGAGCTCGACCGCGCCGACCGTTCCTCGCAGGAAAGTCTCCAAACCATCAAGCTGCCGGGTTCCGATGGCTCCATGGTCTCGCTCCGCGAACTCGTCACCGTCGATCGCGGCGTGATTCCGCAAAGTATTTACCACAAGAATCTGAAGCGCGTTGTTTACGTCACGGGGGACGTGGCCGGAGCCGAAGAGAGCCCTGTCTACGCGATCTTCAAAATGAATAAGCAGCTCGACCGCCTCACGCTCCCCGCCGGCTACACGCTCAAGCGCTACAACGCCGTGCAGCCCGGCTCCACCGATCGCTACTCGATGAAGTGGGACGGCGAGTGGCAGATCACGATTGAGGTCTTTCGCGATCTCGGCATTGCCTTCGCGGCGGTTCTGGTTCTCATTTATGTGCTGGTGGTGGGCTGGTTCCGGTCGTTCGTTGTGCCTCTCATCATCATGGCGCCGATTCCGCTCACACTGGTCGGCATTTTGCCCGCGCACGCCATGTTGGGCGCATTCTTCACCGCAACCTCAATGATCGGCTTTATTGCCGGCGCCGGCATCATCGTGCGCAACTCCATCATCCTCGTCGACTTTATTGAGCTGCGCCGCCGCCAGGGCGTTCCGCTGGCTCAGGCTGTCATCGACGCGGGCGCCATTCGCTTCCGTCCCATGCTGCTCACCGCGGCTGCTGTGGTTGTAGGCGCCAGCGTCATCCTCACCGATCCCATCTTTCAAGGGCTCGCTGTCTCGCTCATGGCGGGAGCCGTCGCGTCCACGTTTCTATCGTGGCCGGCCATCCCGATCCTCTACTACATGATTCACGCGCACCGCGAGGAACCGATTGCGTGCGAACCGGTACATCGGGAAGGAGAAACGAAATGACCGTGGAACGCGGACTGCGCCTGCTGGCAGGCGGAATGGTGCTCTTGTCGCTGGCTCTCGCCTACTACTTCTCGCACTACTGGCTTTGGCTCACGGTATTTGTAGGGCTCAACTTGTTGCAGTCGGCTTTCACCAATTGGTGCCCGGCCATGACGATCCTGCGCAAGATGGGCTTGAAAGATGCCGGCCAACGTCCGGTCCAGTAGGCACATTCGGTCCCGTCAAGCGCCCCGTGGTCTCGGAATCATTCGGTTCTTGGGCGGCTTCCGGCCCTTCCACGACACGCTGCCGGCCCCGCCCCGGAGTTCTGTCCGCATAGCCGGTCATCCAGGCGCAAACCTCATCCGCTTACCAAAACCCCAGGATGAGCAGGCCTGCGAAAAGAGAAGAAAGCGCCAGCGCCTGTTGGCCAACCTTCTTCAGTGGCATCTGGAGGCTTGCGGGATCGCGTTGGCGCCGCAGATCGTACCCGTACCCTGTCACAGCCAGCAGCAGCGCCAGGGCGATCCAGCCGCGCGCAAGCATGGCGGCAGCCGCTGCGGCGCAGGCCAGCGCAACGATCGCGGCCTGAGCCGCGCGCCGGAAACTGTCCGTGGCGGGTCCGGCTCCGCGCAACGCGATCCGCGCGTCCAGCCGGGCGTGCACCACCAGGATTCCCGCAGCCGCTTGCATGGCCATCAGGAGCCACAGCCACCAGCACCAGGGCGCGATGGCGCCTCTCGCCGACAGGCAGGTGGCGAGCGAGCTGGATGTGAGAGCCACGGCGCTGGCAATCTGAAACCATGTCGAGCGCTGGCGGTTCTTTATATTCACCGTGATCGCCACTGCCGAAAAGACGCCCACGCCCAGTCCCATCGGGATGACTGCCCGGCGCGGCCAGGTTTCCAGAAGCACAAGCCCGCTTAGGATAAGAAGGACCATCCAGGCAGCGAACCACTTTGCCGCGGCAGCGGTCTCGGGATGCCGCTCCATCCAGACGAAGCGCTGCCGCGCCAATACCACCGCTGGGTCTTTGGCTGCCAGGGCGGCGAATGCGGCCGTAAGGGCTGCAAGCTCGCTCCAGCGCCACGCCCGCGAGAGAATCGCGGCGCACACCATGGGCGTCAACAGCATCGCAGTCGCCCCATGCTCGCGGGGCAGGAACCACGCATTTCGCTGCGGCTCCCTCGCTCCACTCGTGTTGGGCCGATTGCGCATGGACCTCTGGTCTCAGTGTAAGCATCCACGAGTGTCCTATCCCGGAAGTTCGCATCAAAAACAAAGCAGTCATCCTGCGCGTTTAACCATTGGCAGTCATTCTGAGCGAGGTCGCCGCAGCAACCGAGTTGAAGAACCTGCTTTTGTTTTTTCAGACGAGCGAAGTCGAAGGCGACCTGCATTTGGGATGTGCGATGGATGCGACAAACTCTAGAGACACCAGTGCGCGGGCACAACGCGAGTCTCGCCGCCTTGCAATCGGTTTCGCCGCGACGGCATTTCGGTTTGAAGGCCCTGCCGGCCTTTCCTTGTCACTGGAGCCGGCGCCTGAGGATCGGGCCCTGTTCCTCGATTTCATTGGATTCCACGCCAGGCCAATGAAGATGGCCTGGTTCACGCATCAGGCCGCGTTTCCGGCCGCCGCGTGCTTCGCAAGACGAACGAGGCCGATGGTCAGAGTCACCCCGCATGCCAGCATGGTCAGGTGGAAGGCAATTTCAATAAACAGCAGCCCATGCATGTTGAGACCGTTGTGCATGTGCAGGTTGTCGTGCGCCCACCAATTCCCCATGAACCAGCAAAGAGTGACGAACATCAATTTGTTGAGCCATGGCGCCCCAAGACTCAGGCCGCGGATCGCCGGCCATCCGAATGCGGCGAACGCTACGGCAAAACCAAAGGCCAGCGCCTCAATGGCCGAGAGCGCAATGTAGCCGGGCAGCAGATTCGCCGGCGGCATGGGAACGTCGGGGCCCAGCGGCCAAATCTTTGGTCCGGTCACAAAGGCCGCCAGGCCAACCACAACGGTCACGAGGAACATCCCCCACGATCTACTCATCGTCTTCATCTCCTTCAGTCGAAGTCGCCTTTCTTGGCCCGATGCCGTTGAATTCTACCGTTCCTGAGGGATATTGCAAGACCAAATCTGCATTTTGCAGCAGAAAAACCGCGCGGTTCCGCGCGTTCCTGAACTGGCCCGCGTAACCAAGAAACTTCATCGTCGATTCTTCAGGCGCCGTTTCCTCCGTCTTTGTCCTCAACGATCCGGTTTTTTTGAGGCCCTGCGGTCAACGGAGGTTCATGGCTTGCGCCAGAACTAGGGCCTCAAACCAACGCAGCCGCGAGGGCCGGGCCGGACCGCGTCCCGCGATAAAACCCGCTTGAGCCTCTTCGCGCGTGTCATCCTGAGCGGAGCGCGCTTGGGGCCCCTTGATCGCAACGCGATCACGGGGAAAGCGAAGCCGAAGGGGATCCGCATATGGGATGCGCGATGGATGGGGCAAACTTTGGGGACACCACGCGAGTATCCCGTCTCTAATGTTCGCATCAAAAACCAAGCTGTCATCCTGAGCGAATTTTGGCGCGCTTTGCGCCAAAATGAGTCGAAGGATCTGCGGTTGTTCTTCAACGAATCTCAGGCGGTGGCCCGGATGCTTGGAAGCCAATCTAGCCACTACCGATGGGGTGCCGGGGAGACCACGAACCTCAACCGGCCGGAAGCGGACCACGAGGATCGCGATCCTTCCCCCGCAAACGCCCATCTCGCCGGAAAATTCTCCGCCCCGGCCCCCGGCCAACTCCCCGCCACCACCGCTTTGAATCGCAGCCCACAAGCCGACTTGCCGTTACAAATCTTGCGAGTCGGCGTGATCCCCATAGATTTGGCACCCGGCTAGGTCTCGATGACTTCGCTCGTTTCCATAGAATGCAACCTGACGTCAACGCGAAGGTCCGCCTCAACCGCAGTTTGGTCGGTAGTCTGCGAGAAGTTCATACGGCCGTAGCATTGGTAAGTGAGCCAACAGTCCTGCAAGCAATACTCGGCAATATCTTTGTATCGGGACTCGCGCCATAATTGCAGCACCTGGCCCCCACTGCCACTTTTTGCGCCCAAGCCCAGGCCGCCCGCAAGAGCGTTTAGAGAGGCGCTCCCGCGTATCTCCCAATTCCCCCATACGCACATAGTGTCATAAACGAAATCGCTGCGATAACGGCGGAGGTCGAGATCAAGAGACGGCTTGACTCGGTTGATGACGGAACGTTTCCAAATATACGGCAGATCGAAGCTCAGGCCATTGTGGGCAACGAACGACTTGATATTCTCGCGCCTCAGCATCGACCAAAAACCGCTCAAGAGCTTCGCTTCGTCGTCTGAAACGATCGAAACGGCGGATTGGGCCCTGAAGTCATCAATGACGATGAAGCCGATGCATATGATTCTGCCTGTCAACGCATCCAGCGCAGCTTTCTTACTCTCTTCTTCAGTGAGGACCTCGCCTGTTATGGGGATCGTTTCAATGTCCAAAACGAGCTTCTTCATGGCTGTCTCCTTTGCTGTCTCACCGCCTTGACAACGGCGGCTCCAGCGTCGGGATTTACAGATGCCAGCCAGAGAATCTTTCCCTTCTCAGAATCGTTTACTTCACCTTTTCCACGAAGCGCAGCCTTTGTATCGCCGATGATCCCTTTGCGTTTCTCGCGCGGAAGATTGACTTTCCGATTCACTACGAGCCCCGTCGTCTCCTGCCGATCGTGCTCGCGGTACATCAGTTTCTTTTGACCGTCCTTGAGAGGCTTAATCGAGAATCCCTCAGATTTGACGATTCGCTCCTGCAAATTCCGCACCTTTCTTAAGCGGCCGCCCCCCGAAGCCGAGAGATCGTCCACAAAGCGCGTGTAGGTGAAACCATGCTGCTTGGCAACGCCAAGCTGGCGCCGGTCCAGCTTCGCCAAAGCAAGGTTGGCAATCGCTGGGCTAGTTGGCGGCCCTTGAGGAAGCTGGAAATCCCACGTGGTCAGTACTGTCAGGATCGAAAGTGCGTGGCCGCTAAAGCCTAGCTCTTCAAACACCCGTCGCACTCTCTCGGGGCTGATACTTGGAAAGCAGTTCGCGATATCCATCGTTGAGAGAATTCGTTTCCCCACATGATGCTTCGCATTCGTAATAATCGACCTTTTCGGGACTCCTCCGTGCGCACAATCTGTGAAGTTCGACCCGCTCAGGATTTCCTTTTGAATCTGGTCTTGCAGCGGCCTCAACGCGCCGTGCGGTATCCATAGAGTTCGCTTCTTCCCGTTAGGCTTCGGGCGGTCCTTCCGATGGTAGAGATTCCCGAGGTGCGAAAGAACCCACTCAATGTGCGCGACTTTCGTCGAAAGGAGCGCTGCGAGCTCTTCCGGACTTGATATGGAAAACCGCTTTGGATTAGGCGACGTTTTCATCCTCTGATTCGAAGCTCCTTAAATACATTGCTTGGATTCGTGTCAGCAAATCCCTTAGTTCCGCCATGTTTTGAGCCCTAAGAATTGGGTTCTCTGTGTCTTGCCACAGAAAAAACAAACCGACTGGGACGCCGAGCTTTCCCGCAAGCCTCCGCAGAAAACTCACACTTGGCTCTCGACGATCCTTCTCGACGAGCGAAATGTAGTTCGGAGAAACTTCCAACTGCCTTGCGAGCGCGATCTGCTTTACCCCCTTGGCTGTGCGGATCAGCTTGATTGCGTTTCCTAGGGTCACACAACACCTCAAAATGAGAATCACCGACACGTTAGTCGCGCAGCTTAAGGGTTTCCTTTAGAAGCCGGATGTAAACCTTCTGATGCAGGGACCAAAACTGTCTTTCTGTCCCTGGAACATCTGCGAGATCTTCCAGCCGCTTCAGATACCGCTCAAACGTTGCCACCGACGTGTCGGTGTTGGGTTGATACGGGCTTGTGGACTTTGCGATGCTCTTGAAACGCCGCACTGCCTGATCCAGCAAGCCGACTGCCTGGCGTTGCTTACGTCGTGCCTGGCTCATTTCGCCTCCTCCTTGAGTGGAGTCGTGGTAGCCGCCTCACGGCGACCCCCGGCTCTCCCGCGAAGCGCCAGCACATGACAGCTGGGCTGGCTTTCGCGACGCGCGACAATCCATCTCGCGATGACTTGACGGCGTGGCTCGGGCCGAACAGCGACACGAGCCTACGTCCCTAACTGAGGACTACGGCTACACAGAGCCTGAAGCACAGACCACGCGCCCAGGTTTTTCTGTTCACCGGCAGAGGCTATATTGAGCGATTCGCAAGTTATTCCCCGCAGTTCGCTCCACTCTTTTTCAAGGGCCGAGGCCAAACCGGCTCCGATCCTGAGTGAACAGTACGCTAGTTTAGGGAGCAATGCAAGTAAAAAAGTGACTGTGTGTTATATAAATGCGTCTGCTTGTGCAAATAAGCGATGGAAATCGGGATCAGTCCCCGGAAACGCCCATATCACCACAAATGACCCCCGCCAACCGCATCCTCGCCGGCCACGCAAGCCCCTCCCATCCCTTTTTCTCCGCAACCCATTGAAAACACTCCCAAAATTCTTTGCGCAACTTTGCCGATAATTTCCTGCCTTTATCGCACAATATCCCCATAAGCGTTGAACCAGGCTCTCGGCGCGGCGGCTCACACCCGCCGCGTTTGCGTTTTTGACTCCGAATCACGGTCCACGGGGCGGCGGTTTCTCGTTCTCTTGGTCCCTTGTTCCCTGGGTCCCTGCTTCTAACTCCTTTGCGGAGAAATATCTGCGGGGAAGTCCTGTGAAATCAGACACTTGGCGCACAATACTTTCGCTAACCATCTGAAACAACAGCACTTATTTCCAGAAGTGGGGAGGGGTACCCCCGTAATCAGAAAGGGCAATTATCCCTTGACATCAAGTAGAAGATATGGCATACTGTTCTTGTTATGAAACCTACGCAAAGCATTCCAAAGCACTTACGATATACGATTCAGAGCTTCAATGCTCAGTTTCCCGACAATAATGCCTGCCTTGATTGGCTCAAGGCGGAGCGGTGGCCGTCCGGCCTGATTCCCTGCGAGAAATGCGGCAAGGATCGCAAGCATCACCGCGTCACCGGGCGTCCAGCTTACGCCTGCGACTACTGCGGGAGCATGGTATCGCCAATGGCCGGATCGATCTTTGAGAAGTCCAGCACATCGCTGCGGACGTGGTTCTATGCCATGTACCTGATGTCCACTACTCGCTGTGGAATCTCGGCAAAGCAGATTCAGCGCGAGACTGGCGTCACCTACAAAACGGCATGGCGCATGTTCAAACAAATTCGCACCCTGATGTCGGAGGATGTCAGTCTGGAGGGCGAAGCGGTGGAGATGGACGAAACCTACGTCGGCGGTCGGCGTCGCGGTGGACGCCCCGGACGCGCATCGCTGCCAGCCGGGGAAAAGGCTTGCGTTGTGGGCGCTGTAGAGCGCGGCGGAAAGGTAGTAGCTCTGATGGTCAATGACGTGACCAAAAAGACGCTCCACGGTATCGCCAAGGAATACATCTTGCCGGGATCAATCGTCTATACGGACTTCTATCACGCATACATGGGGTTGGAAAAGGTCAACGGCTATCAGCATCGCCGGATCAATCACTCGGCTGGCGTCTACGTCGTGGGCGAAACTCACACGCAGACCATCGAAGGATTCTGGAGTCTTGTGAAGAGAGGAATCGGCGGGGTTTATCATTCCGTCAGCAAAAAGTATTTGCAGAACTATCTGGACGAGTACAGCTTTAGGTACAATCGGAGAAACGACGATCAGCCGATGTTCACTTCGCTTTTGGAGGAAGTGGCGCAGCAGGCTGAGTAGCCGCTCGCCTCAAGAGGGAACGGAAAGAGTCTGCGCTTACCGGGCGCATCTTGCTTTCAACCTCTTTCGATGGCTTCAATTCGTGACTCGCGTTCGGTTTTGCGTCGCTAGAGTTCCCGCTCATGTCGCTCAAACCTCCGCTTAGGCGGAGTGTACCATATCCGCCGGAAAGGTGGACGTGGGATCATCTCGTGATATTGAAGTGCTTCTCGAAAATCTCCCTGACAGCTTGAACGGCAACCCCCATCGCCAACGAAATTTCTTGGAGACGGAGTCGCGGAGTCTCATCGACCGTTATCTCGAAGGTGAAGTGGGGTTGCACGTGCACCTTCGTGCCAGGAACAAAATTAGCGATCTTAAATCGCGCGATCTCGCCCTCGTGTTCGAGAAGATGCTCGCCTGTCAGGAGGTCGCAAGATTCGAGAGTCATTCCCTCGGGGAGACCGATTCTCAATCCTCCATCGGTAATTGCTGTGCCCGCAAGGTGCAGCCTTCTGTGCCGATCAATTCGAGCCCAATTATTGAGAATTTCGAGGATTTGCCCAAGGTCAAATTCTTTATCCTCAAATCTACAGGCTGTTCGCGCATAAGGCTGTACGGCTTCAATGAGACCCCGCACATCATTCGGGATGATCTTCTTCATACGCCTCATGGCCTCCTCGAATTTAGCGGCGTCGGCACCGACAACAAATTCCCACTTCTCCTTATCGGGGGGAGGGTCTTGAGTGAACTTCAAAATCGCGGCGTCATAGACGCAAGAATCCAATGCGGCCCTGAGCTGGTAGAGCATCTCTCCAAATTGGAGAGAGAATGGCAGGAGCCAATCACGCTGGACGGTCCTGATAAAGATTTTCCCTGTCCCGTCGTTCCCTACATCTCCAGTCGTCTCATACACCTTGCTTGTATCGAGGCCATTCCATATGCCTATGAGGGCTTGGCGATGGAACTCCGCCCGCGCGACGCGATCCCAGCACGTTTGGAATGGTAACTGCATCCATCCATTATAGCTATTACTTGACGCGAGGGGATAATTGCCTCAGAAAGTAAACTGGGGCCCTTCCGCCCGCTGCGGAGGTCCGCTTTTACCCCATTTCCGGCGTTGTCAATTTATGCGGAGGGAAATCGTCCCATGTTCAAGGAATGCCGTCATATTCTGCCCGATGGATCGCGCTGCCACTCTGCCGCCCTCAAAGATATGCCCTACTGCTATCACCACGACCGCATTCACCGCGCTCTCCTCCGTCAGAGATCGACGAAAGCCAAACTCGATTTGCCCGCTCTGGAGGATCGCGCCTCCATTCTGATGGCTCTCTCCCAGGTCATCGGCGCTCTTGCCGACGGCCGCATGGACGGAACCAAAGCTGGCCGTCTCATCTACGGCCTTCAGGTCGCCTCGCAGTTCGCGCCCACCTCACCCCGATTTCCTTCCAGCAACCAGGTGGAGTCCATCGCCCGCACCAGCGACGGCGACGAGCTCGCGCCCGTATCCATCAAGTGCTTCAAAAACGACGACTGCGACACTTGCCCCTACCGCGACGAATGCGGAGATGAAGAATCCGGCGAAGAAGACGAGGACGCTGACGGCGATGAAGAAGAAGACGAGGACGGCGACGACGACGAGGACGAGGACGCCGGCGGCGAAGAAGAACAGGAGGCCGGCGCCAGCGTCAAGGTGTCTTCACAGGACACGGCATGAACCCTCCCGCAAAGGCGCACTTACGGCGGTTCTCCTGCAGCTATGAGCCATTTCTGACAGTATTCAAGGTGGCTTTTTCTTGATGAAAAAGCCACTTAGCGATTGCGCCTTGGTCTACACCTGCAGGAGACCCGCTACACGCCCTCATGCCGGAAGTTTCGCCGCTGGATGAACGAAATTCCAAATGCGATTGCCCTAGGGCCTATCTTAGGCTGACAACTGCCTTCAACGGAAGGTCCTGCGACGAACCTCCAACCAGAATCGTGTAGTCTCCCGGAACAAGCGTCCATCCATTCTTTTGTACGTCGAAGATCGACAGATACTTGGGATCGATTTCCACCGTTACGGTCCGTTCTTCTCCGGAGTTGAGTTGAACCTTGGTCCAGCCCACTAACCGCTTGGGAGGCTCCTGGGCGCCGGCCGGTAGCGATGCATAGACTTCCGCGATCTCCGCCCCGGCGCGTGCGCCGGTGTTCGCCACCGTAAATGTCGCCTCGATCGTCTTACCCGGAGCGACGGACAGGCCCGAATAGCCGTAACTGGTATAAGAGAGCCCATAGCCGAAGGGGAACAGCACGGGTTTCTTCTGGGCGTCATACCACTTATAGCCAACCTCGGCGCCTTCGGTGTAATCGACCTGAAAAGGCGGCAAACCCTTGGCCTCCTGCAGCGGGGAAACTGGGCCGGAGAAATGCTGCGACTCAGGTGGCGGCTTCACAAGGGTCGGATGCGGCAGGTCGGCCACACTCTTCGGGAAGGTGTTGGGCAGCTTGCCGCTCGGATTGACCGTACCGAAAAGAACATTGCCGACGGCATTGGCTCCGTCACTGCCGGCGTACCATGCCTCCACAATCGCTGCCGGCGCCTTTACCCACGGCATGGTCACCGGGCTGCCTGTTTCCAGCACCACGATGGTGTGCGGATTGGCCGCCGCCACCCGGGCGATCAGGCCGTCCTGGTTCAGCGGTAGGGAAAGACCGGGCAGGTCCATGCCTTCGCTTTCGAATTGATAGGCAAAGACGATGGCTACATCCGCTCCCTTTGCCATGGCGGCTGCCGCTGCGGGGTCGGCGCCGGAATCGTACTTGACGATGGCATGGGGCGCCCTAGCCTCAATTGCCTTCAGCGGCGAAGTGGGAAACCAGATCTCCACGTTCGGGGGAGTGGGGGCCTGGGCCGAAGGGACGAAGGCCTTTTCTCCCGGAGGATCTACCTGCGCCGAACCGCCGCCCGAAATCATGCCCACGTCGGAATGTGCGCCAATGACGGCAATGGTGTGAATCTTCGCGGCATCGAGCGGCAGCGCGGCCCGGTCGTTTTTGAGCAGAACGATGCTGCCTTCTTCAATCTTCCGCGCGACATCCAGACCCGCAAACGGATCTACGACGCTGCGCCGCTGCGGATAATCGATCACTCCCGCGGCAAACATCGAGCGCAGGATGCGGTGGACGTGCTCATCCAATTCCGACATGGAAATGTTCCCCGACTCCACCGCTGCCTTGTAGCGTTCCCCATAAAAGAACGATCCGCCCTCCTCGTGATCCAGTCCTGCGGCCGAAGCTTTTTCAAGACTGTGCGTTCCTCCCCAGTCCGAGAGCACAAACCCGGGAAATTTCCAATCCTTTTTCAGCACTTCATTCAGCAGGTAATTATTCTCGCAGGAAAAGACGCCATTCACGCGGTTATACGCGCACATGACTGCGTCCGGGTGGCCCTGCTCGACGCCAATCTCAAAGGCCAGCAAGTCGCTCTCCCGCGCCGCCCGTTCGTCGATATTCACATTGACCCAACCGCGTCCGCTTTCCTGGTCGTTGAACGCATAGTGTTTGATATCGCCTATAATGTGCTGCGACTGAACTCCGGCGACCAGCCTGGCCACCATGGTTCCGGCCAGCACGGGGTCTTCGCCCAGATACTCGAATGTCCGTCCGTCGCGCGGTTCGCGAGTAATATCCACGCCGCCGCCGAGCGACATATTGTAGCCCTGCGCCCGCAGCTCGCGCCCAATGAGCGCACCATACTCAAATGCCGCCGCGGTATCCCAGCTTGCCGCCAACGCCACATCTGCAGGCAAGGCTGTCGAATAGCGCCCGTTCTGCGCGCTGCCTCGGACGCCGTAAGCCGCGTCGCACATATCGAGCGCAGGAATCCCCAGCCGTGGAATCCCAACCACGTAGCCCCCGCCACGGTTCGACAGGGCGGTCACGGGAGTAAGCGGATCGAACATCGGCATCCCGTTTCCATGCATAAGCTGGATCTTCTCGTCCAGCGTCATTTCTTTCATCGCCAGGTCGGCGCGCTCGTCCGCTGAAAGACTTGTATTCATCCATAGTCTCTCGGCCTCCGCATGCTTCTGCTGCTGCGAGAAGCTCGAAGCAGACAGGCAAGACAGCGATAAGGCCACAATCGCCAATGTTCCAAGCACGGCGCGACAGCGAGAGTAATCCATGATTTCCCCCTTGGTAAGACGGCGCTTCATACTCGTTCTAAGGAAGCTTAGCTTAACAACGGCTTGTGCCCGAGCGTTGCTAGTGTCGGGCGTCACTAATTCTGTCGATTATCTTTCTGTTGTTACGAAGCAGCGAACCACGCAATCACAGGAATTTCTCGCGGCTTCCGTTCTTTGGGATAATCGTCATTCTGCATGACGCACTACACTAGTTGCGCAGGACACGCGTCTTGTAAACGGTGTGTGCGAACGGATCGAAACCAACCGCTTCGGTGATCATCGAGTGTTGGGCGTAGCGGCGCACATTTTCCGTTCACTGAAGCTTACGTCGTTTCGAATTTCAAGCTCCATGCGTAATCACACGGCCTGTTACCAGCTTGCTGCAGGTTCTCCGGCAAAGCGATGATCGTCCCTTGCGCCGAATCGAACTTCCATGGGAGTTCTGCCTTTGACCCCAGAAGAGTTACTTTGGAGCCATCCCTGGGCCGAATGGTTTTAAGCGTTACCTGCGTTCCGGGCCATTCGGTCAGGATCGCGTAGACAAACCGCCGGTCCTTCGACCGCGTGTAGCGGACCGTCTCTCCCTCCGACCAAAGCGTGCCTTCACGGGGACGCGTCAAGTAGATAGCTTCGCCGTTCACCTTGAGCCACGCGCCCGCGCCCTTCATCTGCCGGATCGCCTCGGGATGAAACTCCCCGTGGGCGCTGGGGCCGACGCCGATCTGCAGGCCGCCGCCTTTGGCGACCGTGTCTGCCAGATTCCGCACGATCCATTGCGTGCCTTTGTAGTTTGCGGCGTCCGGGTCGTAGGAGAAGTCGGTGCCCAGCGGGTAAATGGTGAACCACGGCTTATCGGATGTTTCTTGCGATCCAGGGACCACGCGCTCCGGCGTGTAGTAGTCGCCGTAGTTCCCAATGCCGCGCCCTCGCAACATCACCTGCGGCTGCAGTTCGCGCATCTTCAGCACTGTCTTGCGCAGCTCGGGCCAGACGCGCGGCCCCAGCCACATGTCCAGGCACATCGTGTCGATCTTTCCATAGTTGGTCAGCAACTCGACCAGTTGCGCACGATGCCTCTCCATCATGCGCTTCACCTCGGCATCCGTAGGATCGGGAACAATCACGGCATGATTGCCCAGCCGCTGCCGCGTGAATTCGACGTCGCGCTGGTTCATCCATTGGGTTGACGAAGGAATTTGCAGCGGGTGCGCGACATAGGGCCGGAAGTCCGCGTCATACCAATCCGGATGCGAGAAATAAAGATCGATCTTCATATCCCGCTTATGCGCGGCATCGCAAAGCTCCTTCACAACATCCCGCCGGAACGGCGTCTCCATGATGGAGTAGGCATGGTCGCAGGATTCCATCCTTGGACCTCCGGCGGCTGTCCAGTTGGCCCGGTTCTTCACCCTTGTTTTGGTGTTGAACATGGAGAAGCCCTCGTGATGCTTGGAGGTGAAGGCAAACATCTGCATGCCGCTTTCCTGGAAAGCGTCCATCCATGCGTTCGCATCGAAGCCCGCGGGATTCCAGGTCTTATAGAGGTTGTTATAAGTCTGGCGATCTTCGAAGGACATGGTGAGGAAGGGCCAGGACTCGGGGCCGCGATGCCATATCGAATAGATTCCCCAGTGAATCCGGATGCTGAACTTAATATCCCGGAAGGCTTCATAGGCGCTCGCCGGGGCCGAATGATATTCGGGGATGGGCGGGTTCTCGATATAAGGATCGTCCTTCAGCAGCGAGGGGGGAAATCCATGATACTGCCCCTGCGTTTGCGCCAGACTGGGATAGGCGGAGCTTGCCGCCAAAGCAGCTGCTGATGCAAGAAATTGTCTCCGATTCATGAGTATCACTCCTGACAAAGTAGCGCTCCTCCGCATGGACTCAGACTGAGGCCGAACGGGCACTCGCACGGCGCTACAGTTGAGAACAACCCGCCTGCTTCGAGCACAATCACTGATATATCAAATCCTTCCCCTTTGTCAAACTCTTTTCAGCCAATGCTTGTACCCACGTTCCCAAGTGAGCCAGGATGCAACGGTCGGAATTGTGTGCTTTGATCGCAGGACATAACTGATCTTCTACGGCATGATGGCGGAAGTTCTACTCTTTCAATAGGCTGCGATTACCAAAACGGCGTAGTGACACGCTTTCTCTCCACCTGCGCCGCACTGAAGGCAAATTCAGCATGAGCATAGCACCGGTGGCAGGGCGATGCCACACTCGGACGCTCCAGAACATGCCAGACTGCCTGAGGCGGGGGCCGATTACGGTCTTGCATCCTGCTTCGATGACGCCCGAGTCGGCAAACAAGTACTGGCGGCGGAACTTTGGGTCGCGCATGCGCTGGTGTTTCTCTGAAAGTAATCGGCCTCGATACGAATCTTCTCGGCCGCTTCGGGATTGGCTGCATCGATGGCGCGAAGCGTAAAGACCAGCCTTTCGATTTACCCTTTGTCCAGCAGGCGCCGCTGGTGTTTCTTCATCCAGGCTTTCGCCTTCACTGCTTCATTGGGGCGTAACTTGAGCGCTAACTCCCACAGGTGTTGGCGTGCGTGATAGAGATCGACAATCTGAATCGCGCCTGGGAAGTGCCGATCGGCAAGATTCCAGATCCATTCGGCTCCTTGCTGTGTTCCCGAATCGTCTACGTAGGGCAGCATACGAGAAGTGACGTTAGGAAACCATCATTTGCATGGAAGACGCTCAAAGTCCGCTCCTTTAAACCGGCCGTAGAGTTCCGCTGACAAGGCGGGCCAGCCGGCGCTGAACGGCTCCGCCGCCAGGCCATAGCGCCTTTTTCGAAAGCGTAACGGCCCATCCAAGATCGCTATTCCCATTCCTTCCCGGCTATGATATATCAGCTATGGATTCAAACCGGTAAAATCCACCAGGAATGAGAGAATGACCCT
>JBEKNY010000025.1:0-29003 GCA_049522315.1 Occallatibacter sp. | reverse complement strand
GAAAATCGCATCCTACAATCGTTTTCATGGAAGGCTTCTCCTGATCTTCGAGCTCGTGGTCCTCAACCCACTCGCTACTCGATCTTCGCTGAAGCCTTCCTCCTTATCCCATCAATCCTTCGCGCAGCTTTACCGCGCGATGGGTGGGATCGAATCTTTCCTGGCCGCACATCGCCGCCTTCGCCCTTCTCGCCGCTCCATTCCTCTATACGCTCGCTTCCTTGTTTCTCTACGATGACGCCGACGAGCGCGGCGACAGTCTGCTGGCGCTTTGGCCGCTGCTGCTCGTTCTCGCCGCCGCACTGGCCATCGCCAATCTGCTCCGCCTGCGGCGCAATCCATCCCTGCGCGCATGTTTCCCGCTGATTCTGCTCGCCGCCATTCACGGCGCGTTCCTCTCGCAGCAGCTTTGGGGTTCCACGTACGGAATCTGGCCGTTGCTCGCGCTGCTCGTCGTGGAATTGCTCGCGTTCCTCGATTGCTTTTCGCCGCGGCGAACCGCCTCGCGATGGTTCGTTCCCGCGCTCGCCGCGCTCATCTCCGTTACGCTGCTCGTCTGCGGCGGCTTCTACACGGCCAGCGAAGAGCGGCTCTCTTACGCGAACTTGCCCGACTGGCCGCCTGCGCGCTCCGCCTTTCCTCAGCTTGCCGGCCTGGCCACGCCGGGGCCGTACTTGCCGGAAATCGACGATCTCCTGCGCTACGCCCAGGCCAACATTCCCTTTGATGATGGAATCGTTTTAATTCCCGGCGAGGAACCGTTCTACTTTGCTACCGGCCGCGTGCCGCGCTTTCCCGTGCCGTTTTTCGATCCCACCATCGACCCCTATTCGCCCGCTGAGATCGTCTCGCTGGTACGCTCGCGCAACATCCGCTGGCTGATTGTGAAGCAAGATTTGCAGACCAAAGAAGATCCCACGCCCGATCGCGCCGAAACCATGAATCTTTTGATGAGCGAATTCGCGCTCATGGCGCACCTGCGCGGCTACGACGTCTATCGCCGCTGACTGCCGCGGCCCGTCCTACGCTTTCTTTCGCGCCCTGCCCGACCGCTTTAACTGCTCCCAGTCCTTCACCGCCTGGTCGGCGTAGGCCAAGCCAAAGCCGGCAATCGCCTCGGCGAAGGCAGTGCCCGTGCCGATGTAGCCTGCGATTGCCTGCGGATCGCCGGAGCGCGCATGGCCGCGTGCCAGCAGCTCGCCGCAGACCTCGGCGTAGGCTCGCAGGTTGACCCCGGCCAGGTCTTCGATCTCGATCGATCCCTTGTGGTCGTTGAGCTGGCGCACCAGATACTGGCGGTTGCCGATGTGCGTCCAGCCCAGGAACGGATCGGTCTGGATCTGCATGTACTTCTGTCCCTCTGCGACGCGCCGGCCGTCGTGCGCGGCGGGCCGCGCATCGGGCAGATACGGCGCGTAGGCCGACGCAACCTCTTCCTTGATCTGCAAAAACAGCGGATCGCCGGTGCCGTTGCCTTCCATATACACGCAGTAGTCGCGCAGGCCCACGGAGCCGTTGCCCACCACCTTGAACGCCACATCCACGGGCCGGTAGAAGTCGAGCAGATGTTGCCGCTGCGGCTCCAGCATCTCCCGATAAGGCCCAAGCGAAGCCAGCACGGTTGCCGCGCGAGTCCCGGTCACACGCGTGAGCATGGGCTTCGATTCCTTGAAGCGCCGCCGCGCTCCAGGCCGCGAAGAAGCCGGCGTTGTGAGCCGCTCCAGCGTGTGCTGCGGTGTGGCGCGCTCGGCCTTGGCGAGCGCCTCGTGCACCGGCATGGCCAGGTCGATGCGGTGCACCTGAAACCGGTTCACCTCCAGTTGCGGCATCCGGGAAAACGTGCGCATCTGCGCGGCGTAGCGCTCGATGCAGGCCTGGGCGGCTATGCGCGCGGAGCCGTCTTTGTGTCCCGCAGCGCGCCCGGCCAGCACCAGCGAGGCCGCCATGCGCTTCAGGTCCCATTCAAAGGGACCGCGGATGGTTTCGTCGAAGTCGTTGATGTCGAAGACGAGTCGGCCGTCGGGCGCGGCGTAGGCGCCCAGGTTGCGCACATGCGCGTCGCCGCACAGTTGGCTCACGATGCCGGTCGACGGAAGCTGCGCCAGGTCCGTGGCCATCACCGGCGCCGCGCCGCGAAAGAATGCGAAGGGCGATTCTCCCATGAGCTCGTACTTAAGCTGGATCAGCGCAGGCACGCGGCCGCGCATCGATCGCGCCACCAGTTCCAGAGCCGTGGCCGGCCGCGCTTTAGCGTACAGCGCATCGTGCTGATGGCGCCCTGCCTGCTTGCGCCGCGTCTGGCCCAGCGCGCGCCGTTCTTCGGGAGTTGCCCATTGCATGTTCGCGCTTCTCCGTGCCGCTCGCATCCGGTCCCGTGGTCTCCGGCGACGGTTTCCAGAGCCTGTTCAAAACTTTCGTGTGGCCTACGCTGGGAAAGTGAATAACAGGCTCTGAGTAAGCCAATTGTAGAACCGCGCCGCGGAAACCTGCACCATCCGCCTTTGCGGGGCGAAATGGAGCCGCGCGTAATTTACACTTTCACTGGAAGCCCGCGCCTCTCTCCATCCTGCCTGAATGAGCGAATGTGGGCTCCCCTCCGGTATTTTCCGCTTGGGAGGAATCTCCTTTCGATGCGAGCCAAAGCCCTTCTATTGCCCGTCGTTGTGGCCTTGCCCTTCGCCGCGTTGTCTGCCGCCGCGCAGCCGCCTGGGAAACCGCTCACTGTCGAGGCCATCTACGCCCACGGACCGCTCATCGGAAATTTGCCCGACCAGCTCGCCTGGTCGCCGGACGGCAAACACCTGACCTATCTCGACGGCGGACAACTGATGGACGTGGATCCCGCGACGGGCAAGGCGCACGTGCTGGTGAGCGCGGCCAAGATGGCTCCCCTTGGCGAGAGCGGCATGTCGGAGCTGGACCGCGATCGTCGCGAGCGCTACAACATGGCCAGCTACCTGTGGGCGCCGGACTCTGCCCACCTGCTCTTCGACTCCAATAGTCGGCTGTGGCTTTACGATCTGCGCACCGGCACTGGAGTGCAGATCGGCTTTACCGGTCTCCCTTCCGGAGACGACCCCAAGTTCTCCCCTGACGGCTCATCCGTCTCGTTCATCCGCGATCATGGCTTGACGGTGATCCGGCTGCGCGATACGGGCATGCCCACCCAGACTCTCGCTCCGGCGCCTGGTCCTTCGGCCGCGAACGGGCAGTCGATGCTCAATGGCGAAGTGGATTGGGTGTATGAGGAAGAGCTCGACGTGCGCAGCAACTACTTCTGGTCGCCGGACTCAAAGAACATTGCCTATCTGCAGATGAACGAGACCCAGGTGCCGCAATACCCGCTCACCGACTGGATTCCCAACCATGCGCAGGTGGACTGGCAGAGCTACCCGCAGCCCGCGGATCCGAATCCCGATGTGCATCTGGGCGTTGTGGCGGCGCGCGGCGGCAAAACCGTGTGGATGAAGATCCCCTTACAAGGCGGCGACGATTATGTGCCCCGCTTCGGCTGGGTCGACCGCAAGACCCTCTGGGTTGAGACGCTGAGCCGCGATCACCGGCGCCGCGCTCTGTATTTTGCCGGCGCCGATGACGGAGACGCGCGCCTCATGCTCGAGATCGCCGACGACAAGTTTGTCGACGAGGACTACGACGTTGCCGTAAGTGATGGAGCGATCGTGCTGACAGGTTGGAGCGATGGGCATAACCACCTCTATCTCTACAGCTACGACAAGGAAAAGCCGCTCGCGGCCGGCGCCAGATTGGAGCGGCAGTTGACCAGGGGCGATTTCGAAGTGGGCGATGTGTACTACGTCGACGCTGCGCGGAAGATCGTGGACTACGCCTCCAACGAAAGCAACCCTCTGGAACAACAGATTTGGCAGGTAAGCTTTGCCGGCGATCGCAGGCTGTTGAGCGGCGGCGCGGGGTTTCACGAGGCCGCCTTTTCCCCCGATGGCGGCGCGTTCACCGACAAATTTTCCGCGCTCGTGACGCCGCCGGCGATGCGCCTCTGCCAGGCGCCCGATCCGCCTCCCGCCGCCGGCGCGTGCCGCGTCTTTTGGCAAACGCACGCGCTCGATTCCTACCGTCTGCGTGTGCCGGAACAGCTCCAGGTCAAGGCCCACGACGGAACCACGCTCTATGCCACGTTGCTGCTGCCCGCGGGCACTGAAAATCCGGCCGCCGTACCGCTCATCGTGAACCCCTATGGAGGGCCCCACGAACAGAGGGTGGCCGGCAAATGGGAGCGCGATCTGCTCTTCGACGAGCTGCTGGCGCAACACGGCTTTGCCGTGCTCCACGCCGACAATCGCGGCATGGGAAGCCGCGGGCGCGCCTTTGCGCAGGCTGCCTACCACGACTTCGGCCCCGTGCAGCTTGAAGACCAGTTGACCGTCGTCGATGCGGCCCTGGCCAAGTATCCGCAACTCGATCCCAGGCGATTGGGTTGGTGGGGCTGGAGCTGGGGCGGCACTTTCACGCTCTACGCGCTCACCCACTCTGACCGCTTCCGCGCCGGCGTAGCCGTGGCGCCGGTCACCGACTGGCGCGACTACGACTCGATCTACGCCGAGCGTTATCTCGGCCTTCCCACGGAGGACCCGGACGGCTATCGCAATTTCTCCGTAGTGAACTCGGCGGCGAATTTGAAGGGGCGGCTGCTCCTCGTGCACGGAACCGGCGACGACAACGTGCACATCGAAAACACCGTGCAGTTCGTACAGAAGCTCATCGAAGCCGGCATTCCCTACGACCTGCAGATTTACCCGCGCAAGACGCACTCCCTCTCGGGACCCGGCGTGCGCACACACCTTTACAACCGGATCCTTGCGCAGTTTGAGCGGTATCTGAAGCCGGAGCCGTCTGACACGGGGAGCAATCTAGCCAGACCTTAGACCTCGTGGTGACGGAAGATGTCGTCCTTATCGCGGTCGGCGCACTTGGTGCACTCCAGGCAGCAGATAACGAGAACCGCCACCCCGGCCGTGACCAGCACGGCAAGAACGTTGCCATTGATTCCAATCCAATGCATCAGGGTCTGCACCTTCGGCCACCGTCCCGGAAAAGCTCCGTCCCTTCACAACGGGTTGCGATGTACAAGCATCGTACCGGCTCTAATTATGAGACAAATACCCACCCTTTTGGGTGAGTCCTTACAGCTTTTGTGGGATTTTTTGGGGGGATTGCGCCAGAATCCTATTGCAAAATGGAGAAGAAAAAGCGAAAATTGTGGGTAAGTGGCTCCTGACTCCATTCCGGCAGTATCGCCCGTTCCCGAACAGTGCCCAGGGGAGTTCGCGGGCCTTGATTTCCCGCTGGAGGGTTTTCGGCAAGAGCCGGAAGGCTCCCCGGAACACGATTCTCTGCGGGAACCCCATCTCAACTGGCTCTTCGTCGATCTGAATTCCTACTTTGCCTCCGTCGAGCAGCAGGTCCGGCCCGAGCTGCGCGGCCGGCCGGTGGGCGTGGTACCCATGATGGCCGACACTACCTGCTGCATTGCCGCCAGTTATGAGGCCAAGGCCTTCGGCGTCCGCACCGGAACCATCGTCGCCGATGCCAAGCGCATGTGCCCGGAAATCGTTCTGGTCGAAGGCCGTCACGAGCTCTATACCGAATATCATCACCGCATTGTCGAAGCTGTCGAGAGCTGTGTCCCCGTTACCGCCGTCTGCTCCATCGACGAGATGGCTTGCCGCCTGATCGGCCGCGAACGCCCGCTGTTGAACGCAATCGATCTGGGCATGCGCGTGAAGACCACCATTCGCCAGCGCGTGGGCGAGATGCTGCGCAGTTCCGTGGGCCTCGCCACCAACCGTTTCCTGGCCAAGGTCGCCAGCGACATGGAAAAGCCCGACGGCCTGGTGGCATTGCCGCTGGACATTTTGCCCGAGGCGCTCCGGCAGCTCACCCTCCGCGATCTGCCCGGCATCGGCGCGCGCACCGAGAAGCGGCTGAACGAAAAAGGCATCCTCACCATGGACGATTTGCTTGCGCTCGACCGCGAGCAGGCCGGCGAGATTTGGGGATCGGTGTGGGGCGAGCGGCTTTTTCACTGGCTGCGCGGCGAAGACTTCGACAGCACCGAGGCCGAGCATCAGAAATCCATCGGCCACTCGCACGTGCTGGCGCCGGAGATGCGCACCGCGGAAAAAGCCTGGGCCGTGGCGCACAAACTGCTGCACAAGGCAGCGATGCGGCTGCGCGCGGCGGATCTGTGGGCCAGCAATATCGGCCTCGCCATCGGCTTTGCTGTTCCGCGCTCTCAGAACACTCCGGTCTCCCGCTTCGGCGTGCCCGCGCGCGGCTGGCATAGCGAACTCAGGCTGAGCGAGTGCCAGGACAATCAGACGCTCATCGCCGCGTTGCGCCGCCTCTGGGATTCGCGCCCCTCCGGCGCGCCGTACCAGCACCCCTACTTCATCGGCGTACGGCTCCACAACCTCGTCCCCGACAGCCTGCACACGCTCGCGCTCTTCGACGGCCTTGAAGACGAGCAGAGCCGCACCCGCCTCAACGCCGCCATGGACCAGATCAACGATAAATACGGCATGAGCACGCTCGCCCCCGCCGCCATGCTCGCCGCCTACAAGGCCGCGCCCACTCGCATCGCCTTCACCAGCATTCCCGATTTGTTTTGACGGCAAGCGCCCCGTGTACTACAAAAGTGAGTTTGTGGTACACTGAATATCGTGAAGGCGGTCGTCCAAGCTCGGTTGGATCCCGAGGCTGAGCGGGCACTGAGCGGGCTCGTGCGCCGTTTGGGATGGAGCCCGTCCAGGGTCGTGCGTGAGAGTTTGCGCCTGATGAACCGCTATCACGGCGCTGCCCCGCGCAGGCGAGTCATCGGCATCGGTGAATTCGACTCAAGCCTTTCCGATCTTGGCTCGAACAAACGGCACATGGAAGGCTTCGGGCGGTGAAGCCCGTCCTGCTCGATACCGGAGTCATCGTCGCGTTGCTGGACCGTCATGAACGGCATCATCCGCGCTGCGTCGCAGCCCTCGAAAGCCTGGAGCAGCCTTTCGCCACCTGCGAAGCGGTCATCGCGGAGAGTTGCTATCTGCTGCGCCGAATTCCCGGAGCGCCGGAAACGGTTCTGGCCAACGTGGAGCAGGGAATCTTCCAGATTCCGTTTCAACTCAGCCGCGCCGCAGCCTCCATCCGCTCAGTTCTGCGCAAATACCGCGATGTTCCGGCAGACTTTGCCGACGCGTGTCTGATCCATCTGGCCGACGAATTGGATACGGGAGAGATTCTCACCCTCGACAGCGATTTTGTACGCTATCGGTGGCGGCGAAATCGCCCTTTCCAAATGCTGATTCCGCTGAATTGACCGCCGTGGGTTCCTGTGATCTTTCAAGACGTTGTTCCCTTTTTCGGGAAGTAAGCCAGCCGCAGTACCCGCCGTCTTCGGTGCGCAAAACCGTCCCGTTTGTGCCCGAGGCCCACGCCACCCCTCCGCCCACGTTGTCGATGCCGCGCAAATCGGCCGTGGTGCCGGAGCTCTCCATCTCCCACTGCGCCTGCGCCACTGCGCCGGCCACAAAAACGAACGCGAGCAACCAAACCATCCGTCTCATACCGACCAGTGTAGGCCCAGAGCAGGGGTCAGGTTTCAGGGGTCAGAGGTCAGACCGGCCCGGCGATTTGCTGAACTTTTTCGCTGCCGCTCACGTAACTCTCTGCATCCCATCCCGCGCATTTCTGCGGATTAGAAGGTAGCAGCAGGTTTTATGGCCGCGAGCTGGCAGCCCGACTTCGAACAACTCGTCGACGAGCACCAGTCGATGGTCTTTTCGCTCGCGCTGCACATCACCGGCGACCGCGGCCTGGCCGAGGAGATTGCTCAGGATGTTTTTCTCGAGCTTGACCGTCATCTCGCGAAGATCGCCTCGCCCGATCATGCGTGTTTCTGGCTGCGGCGCGTGGCTATGAACCGTTCCGCCGATGCTTTGCGCCGCCGGCGCGTGCGTGGCATCGGCTTGTGGGTCGAGATGGACGAGAACCACGGCGCGCAACGGGAAGAGCGCAGTTCGCCGTTGGCGTCGCGGGTAGAACAGTTGCTCGCCACCTTGCCCGAAGCGCAGCGCGCGGCGCTCGTCCTCCGCTACCAGGAGGACCTGACGCCGGAGGAGATTGCGGCCACGCTCGGCGCGCCGCTGGCTACGGTGAAGAGTCACCTGCAGCGGGGATTGAAGCTGTTGCGGGCTAAGGCCGAGTGCCAGTTGAAGGAGTACATCCGTGGAGTTTGAACCGATGGATGGCTTGGAACGCGAGTTGAGCGAGGCGCTCGCGCGCCGGCCCGCGCCCCCGAGCCTGAAGCACAAAGTGATGGAGCGGCGCTCAAGGGAACGCGCGCAGCGGCGTCAGCAGCGCATGGAGTGGTTCGAGCGGCTCGCAGCTTCGTTGGTCCTGGCGGGCGTGGCGGGCGGAGCCGTCATCGGGCACTACGCCGTCGAGCGCCGCAAGGGCGAAGAAGCCAAGCAACAGGTCTTCACCGCGCTGCGCATAGCCAATCACGCGCTTGAGCAGATGAACGCGCAACTGAAGCAGCAGGACAGAAATCTCCGGTAACCATTCCGGCGGTCTGCCCTACCGCGCAAGCGGTCAAAAAATCGCCGGCGATCCCGATTCCGCGGGACCCCGGCAGAGATGAAGGAGAATCGAACATGAAACATCGCATGGTGGTTTTAATTTTGGGAGCCGCGGCTCTGGTCGCGCCGGCTCTGGCCCAAACCTTGCCGTTGCCGGCGCCGGTGGAAAAAGAACTTGCCGCCCGCGCCTCCAACGTGAGCGAGGTAACGCTGGGCAAGGGCATGCTCGGCTTCGCCGCCAGCTTCATGGACGGCAAGGACAAGGATCAGGCTGCGGTAAAGCAGTTGATCGAGGGTCTCGACGGCATTTACGTTCGCGATTATGAATTTGACAAGGAAGGGCAATTCTACGCCTGGCAGGTCGAGCAATTGCGCAAGTACTTCGAGACCGGCGAGTGGTCGCCGCTGGTGCGAGATCGGGACACCAAGACCGGCGAGTCGAGCGACGTAATGGTCAAATTGGTGAATGGCCAATCCGGCGGCTTGTTCGTACTCGATGTTGAGCCGAAGGAGATCAGCATCGTTCTGATTCTGGGGCCCATTCGCATGGACCAGCTTGGGGAATTGAAGGGGCTGAGCGGCCTGGGCGCGTTGGGTGACGTGGACAAGAATACGCACGGCAAAAACAAAGCCGATGACAAGACCAGAAAAGGCGGCAGCCAATGAACCGGCATTTTTTGATTCCCCTCGGCTGCGCGGCGCTGTGCCTCATCGTTGTGGTTCCGTGGGTGGCGCTGGCGGCCGGCGGCGAAGGCGGCTTTGACGGCGTGGTGAGCTCGATTGAGCACCAGTATCACGCGCACGCCACGCGCATTCCGTTCATGGGGCTGGCCAGCCTGGTTGCGGGCACGGCTACGCACGGCGGCGTCTCCGGCGTGCAGGTGGCCGAGTTCGAGCACTTCTCCGCGCCCGTGGACGGCGAGGAGCTGAACCGCATGGTCGAGCAGAAACTGGGCCAGGGATGGGAGCGGATGATTCGCGAGACCAGCCGCCACGGCAATGAGCAAACGCTCATCTTCGCCCATCCCGAGGGCAAGCGGATGGGCCTGTTCATCCTCGATCTCGACGGCAGCGAGATGGACGTGGTCGAGGTCTCCGTAGATCCCCAGCGGCTGAATGATACCGTCGGAAAGTACCAGCATCGCGGCCAAGACGGGGACGGCAACAATTCGGACTAAGGCCACCGTTACAACGACCCGTCATCCTGTGTATGACGGTGTTGTTGTATTCCGCCGGCAAAGGATTATTGTGCTACGGCGTACGCGTCATCAACTCTACAAACATCTTTTGGAAGCGCGGCAAATCCAGTTCCATCTGCCTGCGCGTGGACCAGCCGCCCGTCGTCCTGACCACTGATCACTGACTACTGACCACTGTTTTACCGCCGTCCAAACCCTCTTGGCTTGAACTGCGGCGCCACGGGCAGGTTCGTCTTGCCCTCGGGGTAGACTACGAGAAAGCGTTCCTGCCCCTCGCCCACGCTGGCTGTCTCCACTCCCTGGAGCGACCGGCAGGCCAGGTGCAGCAGGCGCCGCTCGCGGCTGTTCATCGGCGGAAAACTGTAGGGCATTCCCGTCTGGCGCACCTTTTCCGCGGCGGTTTCGACGGCCATGCGTAGCTCCTGCGCGCGGAGCGCCTTGAAGTTGGCGGCGTCGAAACTCACCAGATCGTGCTCGTGGTGCTCCAGGCGCAGCATTTGCACGGCCAGCGTTTCCAGCGCTCGCAACATCTCGCCGTTGTGCTGAACCACGAGCGGCACATCCGGCCCGCCCAGCTCCACGTAGATCTGGCGCGCTTCGATTCCCTGCGGATCGTGCGCTCCATCTCCCGCCGTAATGCGGTACTTCAGGCGCAGCCCGCCCAGCTTGTTCAGGGTATTCAGGAATCCGGCAATTTTCTGGGCAGCCTGCTGCAGGTCGTCAATCGGCATAACAAATAAGTATCGCAGAGCCGGGCAAGGATGGGGACCGATTTCCTGAAATCCACCCCTCTTCGGCGAACCCAGCCGCGCCGCTCCCGTTTCTTCTCAGAACTCATTCACACACGCTCGTCCGCTTCTGCGGCGGCGCTCTTCGGCATTTCATTTCAGATAAAATCCAGTTCTGCCTTGTATGCTTCTAGTGTGACTGGGAAAGACGGTACTCGTCGCGTCATAAGACAGTGCGGCCACGCACTCCTGGCCTCGGCTGCGGTCTTTCTTTTCCTTCTGCTTCCTGCCCTTGCCGCATGTGCTCAGGCGCAATCTGGCGCCGCCTCGGCGGACGCCTCCACTGCCGGCAAGCCGGTAGTCGTCACGCTCGACGACGCGATCCGCCTTGCGCAGGCGAGCGAGCCTGCCTATGCCGCCGCCGCTGCCGCCAGCCAGTCCGCTGACCTCGACCGATCCGTCGCCCGCGCAGGCCTGCTGCCCAATGCGCGCTTTTTGAGCCAGGACATCTATACACAGCCCAATGGGATCTACACCGAGGGCGATGCAGGCGAGCCTTCGGCGCCTTTGCCTAGATTCGTCGCCAACGACTCGCGTCCCCACGAGTACATGGCCCAGGGGATTGTTGACGAAACGCTCAGCCTGGCGGGGACGGCGGCCTTGCGCCGTGCCGACGCCCTGGCGGCCATGGCCCGCGCCGAGCAGGAGATTGCGCGCCGCGGGCTGGTCGCTGCCGTCACCGGCCTCTTCTATACGTCTCTGGCGGCGGACCACAAGCTCACTGTGGCCGGGCAGGCGCGCCAGGAGGCCGCCGATTTCACCCGGCTGACCACCGAGCGCGAGCAGGCGCGCGAAGCCGCGCACGCCGACGCGATAAAGGCGCAACTCCTCGAGCAGCAGCGCGGCCGCGACCTCGAAGACGCGCGCGTGGCTGCGGAGAAGGCCCGTCTTGATTTGGGCGTGTTGTTGTTTTCCGATCCCCGAACGCAATACACGCTGAGCGCGCCCCAGGCCGCACCGCCCCTGCCCTCGCAAACGGATGCCGAGCAGGCCGCCGCGAGAAACAACCCCGAACTGAAGAGCGCGCTCGCCGCGCTTGCCGCGAACAACGCCGATGTGCAGGCCGCATGGGGCGCCCTGCTTCCCAATGTCGGTCTCAACGTCACCTACGGCATCGACGCCAATCAATTTGCCGTCAATGGCCCCCTTACCCCCGGCGGTTTGAAGGCGCGTAACCTCGGCTACTCTACGAGCGTTACGGTGAACCTCCCCGTCTGGGATTGGCTTGCCGGCGAGAACAAAGTCAAGCAGAGCCAGATTCGCCGCGATGCCGCGCGGGTGGCCCTCACCAACACGCAGAGGCGGCTCATCGCGCAGCTGGAAGAGGCGTACTCTGAGGCTCAGGCAGCGCGCGACCAGCTCGCGTCTCTCGACCAGAGCGTCGTCGACGCGGCCGAGAGCCTGAGCCTCACCAAACTGCGCTACACGGGCGGTGAAGCCACAGTGCTCGAAGTCGTGGACGCGGAAAACACTTACGTGAGCGCGGAAAACGCGCGCGAAGACGGCCGCGTGCGCTACGAGACCGCGCGGGCCGCATTGCAGACGATCACGGGAACAATGTGAACCGGCCATGAGCAAAACGATGAAACAGAGCACAACCCGAAGTACATGCCTTGTGCGCCCGAGCAGGGTGCTGGCGGCCGCCATGGCGCTGCCAATTGTGTTTTTGCCCGGCTGCAAGAATGCTGCCGCGCCGCCGGTGCAGGTCACCGTGCAGGCCCAACATCCGGTGCAGGGGCCCATCGCCGAGCAGATCGCAGCCGACGCCATTCTCGCGCCGATCGCGGAGGCCGCGATTGAGCCCAAGATCAGCGCGCCAGTGAAAAAGTTCTACGTGCAGCGCGGAGAAAAGGTGCGTGCCGGCGAGCTGCTTGTTACGCTCGAAAACGCTGACCTGTCGGCCGTAGCCATGGACAACAAAGGATCGCTCGATGCCGCGCAAGCGGCCTACGCCACCGCAACCAAGGCCCAGGTTCCGGAAGACGAGCAAAAGGCGGAGTCGGACTTCACGCAGGCCAAGGCCAATCTCGATTTGAACAAGAGCATCGTAAAAGGCCGCGAGCAGTTGTTCGCCGAGGGCGCCATTCCGGGCCGCGACCTGGATACCGCGAAGGTTGCGCTGGTGCAGGCGCAAGCGGCCTATGACGCAGCTTCGAAGCACCTGCAGTCGGTGCGCAGCGTCAGCCGTGAAGCCGCGCTCAAGGCGGCGCAGGGGCAGCTGACCTCCGCCGAAGGCAAGTACAAGGGCGCCGAGGCGCAGGTCGGCTATTCCGAGATTCGCAGCCCCATCGACGGAGTCGTCACCGATCGGCCTTTATTCGCCGGTGAAACAGCCGCCGCCGGAGCGCCGCTCATCACTGTGATGGATACTTCCGTGCTGCTGGCCAAGACACACATCGCGCATAGCCTTGCGGTGCAATTGAAAGTCGGGGAAGCGGCCGAGGTGCATGTGCCGGGAGTCGCCGATCCAGTGCCGGCCAGGGTCTCCATGGTCAGCCCCGCGCTCGACCCCGGCTCGACCACCGTCGAGGTCTGGTTGAAGATCGACAACAAGTCCGGCAAGCTCAAAGTGGGAGCGCCGGTGAAGGTGTCGATCACCGGCAGGACCGTCGCCCAGGCATGGAAAGTGCCCGACTCCGCCATCGTGACGGCGGACGATGGCTCGAAGTCGGTGATGGTGGTGGGCAGCGACGGCGAGGCGCATCGCAAGCCGGTCACGCTGGGCATTGACGACGGCACGAACGTGCAGGTCTTGAGCGGCCTTGCGCCCACGGATCTCGTCATCACCGGCGCCTACGCGCTGGACGAAGGCACAAAAGTACAAATAGGTCCGGCAGCCGCTGGCGGAGGCAACGACTGATGCCCGCCGATTCGTTGGGAGGAGACCAGAAGCTACCGGGGTCCCCAACGCCGGGTCCTGGGCGTTGGGGTGGCGAGAAGCCCTTCTGGCTGGCCCGGTCCACTCGCACCATCTTTTTCTTCGCCGCCATCCTCACGCTGGCGGGCGTCTACCTCGCTTTTCAGGTGCCGATCTCCGTTTTCCCCGACACCAACTTTCCCCGCGTCATCATCGGCGTCGATAACGGAGTGATGCCGGTGGAGCAGATGGAAGTCACCATCACGCAGCCCATCGAAAATGCCGTCAACTCCGTTCCCGGGCTCACCTCCGTGCGCTCCACCACCAGCCGCGGCTCGGCCGAGATCGACCTGTTCTTCAACTGGAACGTGGACATGGTCCAGTCGCTGCAATTGGTGGATTCGGCGCTTGCCCAGATACAGCAGACGCTGCCCGCCACGGCCCGCATCACCACCAACCGCCTCACCTTCGCCACCTTCCCTATCCTTGGCTACAGCCTCACCTCCGACACGGTTCCAGAGACACAGCTCTGGGAGCTCGCCACCTACGATCTGAAGCCGCCGCTGAACCGCGTCGAGGGTGTCAGCACGGTGCTTGTACTGGGCGGGCAGGTGCCGGAATTTGCCGTCGCGCCCAACCCGGCCCTGCTCCAGGCCACCGGCGTCACCATCACGGACATCGTCAACGCCATCAACGCGTCCAACATCGTCCAGTCGCCCGGTCTTTACACGGCCAATCACCAGTTGATCCTGGGCCTCGTGGGTGCTCAGGTCCACGACCTCGACGGCCTGCGCCAGCTCATCGTAAAAACCACTCCCGCTGGCGCTCCTGTACGCCTCAGTGACGTGGCTACCGTCGAGCAGTCCACCATGCCCGTCTACACCGCTGTCACCGCGAACGGCAAAAATGCGGTGCTCCTGAGCATCATGCGGCAGCCTTCCTCGAACACCGTCGCCGTGGCCGATGCCGTTGCCGGCGAAGTTGCCGGGCTCCAGCAAAAGCTGCCGCCGGGCGTCAAGCTCGAGCTCTTTTACGATCAGTCGCAACTGGTGCGCGACGCCATCTCCAGCGTGCGCGACGCCATCTGCATCGGCCTCGCTCTGGCCTGCGTGATTCTCTTCCTCTTTCTGCGCGACTGGACCTCGTCGCTCATCGCCGGTCTTGTGATTCCCGTTACTGTCGCCGTCACCATCGTGGCGCTGTGGCTGATCGGCGAGAGCTTCAACCTGATGACGCTCGGCGGCATGGCTGCGGCCATCGGCCTGGTGATTGACGACGCCATTGTGGTGGTTGAAAACATCGTGCTCCATCGTGACTCCGGAGAGCATCGCGGCGAAGCGGTGCGCAACGCGCTCAAAGAGATCACCACGCCGCTGGTTTTTTCCACCATTACTCCCGTCGTCGTCTTTCTGCCCCTGGTCTCGGTCAGCGGCGTCACCGGCGTCTTCTTTCGCGCCCTCGCCATCACCATGGCCGCGGCGTTGGTCACCTCGCTCGCGCTGGCGCTCACCTGGACGCCCGGCCTGAGTTATGTGCTTTTGCGTGAAGAAGGGATCCCCAGCGACAGGTCTTCGTCGCTGGGGTCAGAAGACCGCGACCGTGCCGCGCGCCACGCCGGTCCGGGCCCGATCCTCACGCGGGTTCTCGATGTCCATCGGCGAGTTCTGGAACGCGCCCTCGCCAAGCCTCTTTGGGCCGGAGGAATCTGCCTTCTGCTCGTCTTCGCCACCTGGGGCGGCTACCAGTTGCTCGGCACCAACCTGCTGCCGGATATGGACGAGGGCGGCTTCATTCTCGACTACATCATGCCCGCCGGCAGCTCACTCGCCGAGACCAACCGCGTGCTCGAAGACGTCACGCGCATCCTCCACTCCATTCCCGAAGTCGAGAACACCTCGCGGCGCACGGGCCTGCAGTTGGGCCTGGCCACAGTGACTGAGGCCAACACCGGCGACTTTACGGTGAAGCTCAAAGAAAAACGCAGCCGCTCCGTCTGGGACGTGATGGATGAGGCCCGCGACCGCATCAAATCCGCTCATCCGGAGCTTGACATCGAGCTCACGCAGGTCCTGCAGGACAACATCAACGATCTCTCCAATGCGCCCGAGGCAATCCAGGTCAAAATTTTCGCGAACGACGCCATGCTGCTCAGTCAGCTTGGCCCTCGCGTCGCCGATGCCATCGAAAACATCCCCGGCGTCGTGGATGTCGCAAATGGAATCGACAACACCATCAGCGGACCCGCCACCAACTTTCAGGTCGATCCCATTGTCGCTTCGCGCATGGGCTTTACTCCTGCCGAGGTCTCTGACGATGCAACTTCCATCCTCGATGGAATCACCACCAACCCGCTCATCGCCAACGGGCGCGCCTATAACATCCGCGTGCGCCTTTCAGATGAGCATCGCAGCTCGCTCGACGCCATCGAATACACCGTGTTCAACAGTGCCTCGGGCCATACGGCTATCCTTGCCTCGCTCGCCGACGTCCAGCAGTTGCCGCCGCAAAACGAAATCCAGCGCGAAGACCTGCAACAGCTTGTAGAAGTTACTGCCGATCTCGAGGGCTCGAACCTGGGTGGAGTCATGCAGAAGGTGCAGCAGGCGGTCGCAGCCCTCCATCTTCCCGCATCGGTGCGCGTCGAGTATGGAGGCACTTACCAGCAACAGCAGCAATCCTTCAGTGACTTGCTGCGGGTGCTCGTGTTGGCACTGGCGCTGGTCTTCGGCGTGCTCCTGGCTGAGTTCCGCAACTTCCCCGCGCCGGTTGCCATTCTTGCCTCGTCGGTACTTTCCGTCTCCGGCGTCATTCTGGCCCTCCTTGTCACCGGCTCCACGTTCAACGTCGCTTCGTTCATGGGCCTCATCATGGTCATCGGCATTGTGGCCAAGAACGGCATTCTGCTGCTCGACGCTGACGAGCGATTCCGCGCGCAGGGCGCCTCGGCCCGCGAAGCCATGCTGCACGCTGCGCAACGCCGCCTGCGTCCCATCGTCATGACGGCTCTTGCCGCGGTCTGCGGCATGTTGCCGCTTGCCTTCGCCCTCGGCGCCGGCTCCGAGATGCTGCAACCGCTGGCTATCGCCGTCATCGGCGGCCTGACTGTTTCCATGGTCCTCAGCCTGGTAGTTACACCGCTCGTGTACTTCCTGCTCACGCGCCGTCGCGCCGGCTTGCATGAGGAATCTCTGCCGTAGCGTGGCGCGTGGCAGAATAGACCTATGCCGCGCACCGATCCCATGACTGAGAAGGCCGCCATTGCCCAGCAGCGTACGCATGAGCAAAAGCTCGACCAATTAGCCGAGGTCGCCGTCAAGGTCGGCCTCGGCCTTCAGCCCAGTCAGGAACTCCTGATGACCGCCTCGATCGACGCGCTGCCGCTGGCGCGCCGCATCACGGAGCACGCCTATCGCGCCGGAGCCGCGCTGGTCACCACGCTCTTCACCGACGAAGAATCCGTGCTCATGCGCTATCGCTTTGCCCCCGGCGAGAGTTTCGATCGCGCCGCCGCCTGGCTCTACGACGGAATGGCCGCGGCGTTCAAAAGCGGCACGGCGCGCCTGGCTATCGCCGGCGGCAATCCCATGCTGCTGTCGCAGCAGGACCCTGACAAGGTGAGCCGCGCCAATCGCGCCCTCTCGCAGGCTTATCGTCCGGCCCTCGAACTCATCACCCGCCACGAGATCAACTGGACCATCGTCGCCAGCGCCACGCCTGCGTGGGCCTCCGCCGTGTTCCCCGACGATGCTCCCGATGCGGCTCTCGCCAAACTCTGGGATGCGATCTTCGAGGCCTCGCGCATTCATACGGCCGATCCCGTCAGCGCATGGAAGGCGCACGACGCCGATCTGCGCAGCCGTGCCCAGCGGCTGAATGAAAAGCGCTATGCGGCGCTGCACTATCGCAGTCCCGGCGCCGATTTTTGTCTCGGCCTTCCCGATGACCATCTCTGGCTCGGCGGCGGATCGCACGCGCGAAACGGCTTTTACTGCATCCCCAATCTGCCCACCGAAGAAGTGTTTTCCATGCCCCACAAAGACCGCGCCGATGGCACGGTTACTTCGACCAAGCCCCTCTCGTATCAGGGAACCATGATCGAAGGCATCCGGGTTCGCTTTGAGCGCGGCCGCATCGTCGAGGCGCGCGCAACCCGCGGCCAGGAAGTGCTGCAAAAGCTCATCGAAACCGACGAAGGCGCGCGGCATTTGGGCGAAGTGGCCCTGGTGCCGCATTCGTCGCACATCGCGCGCAGCGGCATCGTCTTTTCCAACACGCTGTTCGACGAGAATGCTGCGTCGCACATCGCCTTGGGTCAGGCCTACGCATCCTGCCTGCGCGATGGAGAAAAGCTTACGCCCGAGCAGCTCGCTGCCAAAGGCGCAAACCAAAGCCTGATCCATGTCGACTGGATGATCGGCTCTGACCAGCTCGATATCGATGGCATCACTGCTTCCGGAGCTGTGGAACCCCTCATGCGCCGGGGCGAATGGGCGTAAATCGTGTTCCGGGCCTATTGCCCAACTCCGGAACCGCAGAGTAGGATTTCATTGTAAATGTTTTCATTTTCAGGAGATCTCTGCCATGCGTCTTGCTGCCGCTCTGACCGCTGCCCTTCTCGCGCTTTGCTCCCTTACCGCTGCCTCGCAAACGACCGCCGCGCCGAAGGTTTCCCAGAAACCCGTCCAAAAGGCTGCCCCACCGCAGGTGGTGGCGCAAACCCCGCCCATGGGCTGGAACAGTTGGAACTTTTTCGCCGGCCGCGTCACCGATCAGGACATCCGCAACGCCGCCGATCAGCTCGTCGCTACCGGCATGAAAGACGCTGGTTACGTCTACATCAATATCGACGACACGTGGGAGGGTGAGCGCGACGCCAACGGCGTGCTGCAATCCAACTCGAAGTTCCCCGACATGAAGGCGCTCGCCGACTACGTCCACTCAAAAGGGCTCAAGCTCGGCATCTACTCCTCGCCGGGACCGCAGACCTGCGCCGGCTACGCGGGCTCGCTCGATCACGAAGCGCAGGACGCGCAGCTCTACGCCTCCTGGGGCATCGACTATCTGAAATACGATCTGTGCAGCTACATTCCCGAAGTGATGATGAAGCAGGCGCCCAACGACAAAGCCGCGCAGATGCGCCTGATGATCGCGGCTTACGGCAAGATGGACAAAGCGATCAAAGCCACCGGCCGGCCCATCGTCTATTCGCTCTGCCAGTACGGATGGGACGCCGTGTGGGAATGGGGTCCGCAGGTCGGCGCCAATCTCTGGCGTACCACCGACGACATCCAGCCCAATTGGAACAGCATGTATACCCTCCTCAACGAGCAGGCGGGCCTGGCCCGATACGCGGGCCCCGGCCACTGGAACGATCCCGACATGCTCGAAGTGGGCAACGGCAAACTCACGCTGGCCGAGAATCGCACGCATTTTTCCATGTGGGCCATGCTCGCCGCGCCTCTCTTGGCCGGCAACGACCTGCCCAACATGACGCCCCAGGTTCGCGCCATTCTCACCAACCGCGACGTGATCGCCATCGATCAGGATCGCCTGGGCCGCGAAGCCACGCGCGCTTACTCCGAAGGCGAGGTTGACGTTTGGACGCGCCATCTTTCCGGCGGAGCCATGGCCATTGCGGTCGTCAACGCCGGCAGCGACCGATACTCCACGCACCCACTCCACCTGAGCCTGGCCAAGCTCGGTCTGCATGGCCCGCTAAAGGCCAAAGATCTCTGGACCGGCAACCAGATCGCGCTCACCGACAACATGCCGCTTGAAATCGCAAGCCACGACATTTTGCTGGTGCGCGTCGCCGCGCCGTAAGCGCGGTCTTTGGCGCTGACCATTGTTTTTGTTGCAATCTTGCACTTGCGTTGGGTTTATCTCGAGCTGCGCCAAGAAACTACTCCGCCCGCCCCAAACACACTGCAAACCACCCCCGCGCATCCGTCCAGGTTGCGGTGGCGGCAAAGCCAGCTTCGGCCATCAGCGCCTCCGCCTGCCCCGGCACGTACTTGTAGCTGTTCTCCGTGTGAATCGTCTCGCCGGCAGCGAACTCGACGGTCAAATCCAGCGTGCCGGCATTCACCTGCTGGGCGATCCGGCTCACCAGGTGCATCTCCATCCGCGACTCGCGCGCATTCCATACCGCGCGGTGCGCGAAGGCCTCCGCATCGAAGTCCGCGTCCAGCTCGCGATTCAGCCTGACCAGCACGTTGCGATTGAAGGCCGCGGTCACGCCTGCCGTATCGTCGTAAGCGGCCATAAGCGTTGCTTCGTCCTTCACCAGATCCACGCCCAGCAGCAGCCCATCGCCCGTCTCGAGTCCTGCTCTCACCCGCCGCACCAGTCGTAAAGCCTCGCCCGGCTCAAAGTTCCCGATGCTCGATCCGATGTAGAGCACCAGCCGCCGCTCGCCGCCATCCGCCGCGCCCAAATCGAACCTGCGTCCGTCGCCGTCTGTGTAGTCCATCGCGCGCGGCGCCACCGTCACGCCCGCGATCTCGCGCTCAATCCGTTCTTTCGCTCCATCCAGCGCGCTCGCCGACACGTCCACCGGCTCATAGAGCACGGTTCCCTGCCGCTCCACCGCTGCCCTGAGCAGCAGCCGCGTCTTGTCCGCCGATCCCGCGCCCAGCTCCGTGATGCGCAGCCGTGTTCCGTCCGCCGCCTGCGCCACCATCTCTCCCGCGTTCGCCGCTAGAATCCCCCGCTCCGTCCGCGTCAGATAGTACTCAGGCAGTTCCGTGATGGCTTCGAACAACCGCGAACCGGCCTGATCGTAGAACAGCCATGCAGGCAGCCGTTTGGGCCGCGAAGTGAGTCCCGCACGGACCGCCGAGGCGACGCGTTGATCGATTTCAAGTATTGGGGCAGGGGAAGATGCTGTGCTCATCTGCTTTTCCGTTGGATGCGCCCGGAGCGCTTAGGACGCGAGCCTTATGCCGGAAAACTGCCACCTCGTCTCCGGCGCAAAGAAATTCCGGTAGCTCGCGCGGATGTGCCGCGCCGGCGTCGCGCACGATCCACCGCGCAGGACCATCTGCCCGCTCATGAACTTGCCGTTGTATTCGCCCAGCGTGCCCGCAAGCGGCCGGAATCCCGGATAGCCCAGGTAGGCGCTGCTCGTCCACACCCAACAATCCCCATAGCACCGGCCTCGACCCAGCCTTTCGTCCAATTCTCCTGCCGGCGCAGGCATCAGCCGCCCGGAATCCAGCAGGTTCCCCTCCACGGGCTGACCTTCCACTGCCGCCTCCCACTCGAACTCGGTGGGGAGCCGGTGGCCCGCCCAGCGCGCGTAAGCGTCCGCCTCATAAAAACTTACCTGGCTCACCGGCGCCGATGCGACGCGCTCCAACGTCTGCTCGCCGCGCAGCGTAAACACGCTCCATGCACCATCTTTCTCTGTCCAGTAGAGCGGAGCGCGCCATCCGTTGGCCTTCACCGCATCCCATCCCGCTGAAAGCCACAACTCTGCCCTCCGGTAGCCCCCGTCCGCCATGAATTCCGCAAACTCCCCGCACGTCGCCAGCCGGTCGGCCAGCTTGTACGGCTCCAGCCACACGCGATGCCGCGCCAGCTCGTTGTCAAAGCAGAACCCCTCGCCCGCGTGTCCCGCCTCTTTCAGCTCGCCTTCAAATTGCAAGAATCCGAGCGGCCTTTCTTGTTCCCTTGTTCCCTCGGTGCCTTGGTCCCTTGTTCCCTGATCCCTGTATTTCGGCCGCAGCGGATTGGTGAAAAACGCGTTCAGAATGTCGGTCAGCAGCAGCTCCTGGTGCTGTTCCTCGTGATTCACACCCAGCTCGATCCGCCGCAGCGCCTCAGGCTCTGGCTCCCGCTCAAAGAGCCGTTCCATCGCCGCGTCCACGTGCGCGCGGTAGCGCAAAACCTCATCGAGCCCCGGCCGCGAGAACGACGATCTTAGCCGCTTCTCGGGAAACGCGGAAAATCCCTCGTAATAGCTGTTGAAGAGCCACGGAAAGTCCGCGTGGAAGAGCCGGTAGCCCGGCGAAAACTCCCCAAGCACGAACGACTCAAAGAACCAGGTGGTGTGGGCCAGGTGCCACTTGGCCGGCGAAGCCTCTGCGCACGACTGCACCATCATGTCCTCCGGTGTCAGCGGCTCGCACAAAGCAAGCGTGCCCCGCCGCACCTCGTTGAAACGATGGCCAATCTCTGGTCGCGGCCCGGAAATACCGGCTGTGCTCACGGTGTGTCCTCCCGTCTGCGGTGAGTGTAGCCCATTTTCATGAATTTGACTGATTTTCCGGGGCTGATGGGCAAACCCGGGGCTTGGCCTTTTCTTGCCGCCAACTTCAACACCGTCCGTCACATCCTTTCGCGGAAGATCGTGCGATATCCACCAGAACCGTTCAGGCCGTTGTCGAGCCTTTGCAAGGCATGGAAGCAGGGGTGCGCACTGGGCTGGAATTTGTCGTGGAATGGTGCTCTAATTTCACCGGACGATCTGACAGATTTGTCGCCCCCTGGCCTCGTCGACAGGAGGGACGGTGTTTGCGTTCCAACCAAACCGATGGATCTTGACTGCCGCGCTGGCCGCTCTTTCTTTTGCTGCGCTGCGGCTGCTGCCGGCCCAGGAGAAGGGCCAGGCTCCTGCTCCGGCCACCGCCAACACCCCTTCGCCGATTCAGCCTACGCCGGAGCAACTTGGCGACTCGCTCTCCGCTCATCAGCGCTACCAAGCCGCCATTGCGGCCTACGCCAAAGCACCGCAAAAGACGCCCGACATCTGGAATAAGATGGGCATTGCCTACCAGATGATGTTCAATTCCAGAGACGCTACGCGATGCTACAGGGAATCGCTCAAGCTCGATCCCGGCAACCCTGACGTTCTGAACAATCTGGGTACCGTCTACGCCTCGCTTAAGGAGTACGGACAAGCAGACCGCATGTACCGCAAAGCCATTAAGCTCGACCCGCGCTCCGCGATCACCCTGAAAAACCTTGGCACCAACCTGCTGGCGGAGCATAAGTACAACAAAGGTTGGCAGGCCTACCAGAAGGCCCTGGCCATCGATCCGCAGATCTTCACCGCTCACACGAGTCCAACAGTCGATAACCCCTCCGATGTGGAGCAGCGCGGCGCCATGAACTACTACATGGCGCTCGGATGCGCCCGCGCCGGCTACACAGACTGCGCCCTCCAGTACCTCCGCATGGCGCTCGACGAAGGGTTTACCACGCGCAAGAAAGTCCAGACCGATAGTCAGTTCGCCAGCCTGCGCTCCAATCCGGCCTTCCAGCAGTTACTCGCCGAACGGAGTAAGCAATAGGCGCCCGCAGCCTCGCCTGGAAACGGCGGTTCGTCTCCTGCCGCGTTTCATTCGTCTATCTATCTGTTAGGTTGGCCGCTCGGCCACTCAGGAGTTCCGATGAAACCCCGCTTCTTGCTCGCAATGCTCGCCGCTTTTGCTTTCACTGCCGCAGCTGTCGCTCAAGATTCCGCTTCGGCGCCGCCGTCTGGCCGGAATTCCTCACAGGAACCCGGCGGCAGCTACGGCCACCGCGGCTTTGGCGGCGGAATGGGTATGATGGGCCGCGGCCTGATGGGCGCCGTCACGCAAGTGGCGGCGGATCGCTACACCATCAAGACCGATTCAGGCGACGTCTACACCGTCCACTTCACCGCTGACACACGCTTCTTCAAGCAGGTGGCCGGAATGCGCGGACCAGGCGGTGGCCAAGGCATGGGCATGAGCGGCGGTCAAGGCGCCGGCGCCGGTATGAGTGGCGGAGGCAGAGGCAATCCGCCCCAGGAAATCCAATCCTCCGCCATCAAGCCGGGCGACACGATCCGCGTGATGGGCGACGTGGATACAGCCGCGAAATCCGTCGCCGCCACATTTGTGGTGCAGCTCGATCCCGAAGTTGCCCAGCAGATGCGCGCCATGGAGGCCAACTTCGGCAAGACCTGGCTGATGGGCAAGGTCACCTCCATCGAGGGCGTGAAGATCACGCTCACCGGCGTGCTCGACAACGCCCCGCACACGTTCGTCGCCGATGAGAATACGGAGTTTCGCAAGCGTCGTGAGCCCGCGACTCTGGCCGATATTCAGGTAGGCGGCACGATCCGCGTCGAGGGCGCCGTGAAGGATGGGGCCTTTACTGCAACCAGTGTGAACGTGGGCGGAATGATGGGCGGCGCACCGCCCACCGTTCCGCGCAACTCGCCGCCGCAATAGGCGAAGCGCGTTTCATTCGATCGATTGCAGGCTCCAGGCCCCGTTGACCAGAACAAAGGTGGCATGACGCAGGGAACTCAGCTTGTTGCCGGGATTGTGCGCAATGTTCTGCAGAGCATCCGGCACTCCGTTCAGATTCACGTCCTCGGTGAACGGGGCAATCCTGCTGTCTCCTACGGTCTCAATCTGGCCCACGTCGCGGGCTATCAGATGATTGGCAGCCAGCGTCTCCACAACCACGGTGAAGTTCCGATCGGTCGGGTTTTCGGGGCGCCACTGAATCACATCGCCGCCGCTTACCAGCTTCAGCACTTTCTTGCCGTCGGGCGTCAGGGTAAAGTCGCCCCAGTACCCGTTGGGATACCTCTTGGTTTCAATCCAATACTTGGCTAAATCGCCCTGTTGCATACCCCTATCGCCCACCGTGATGTCGATCGGCGCAGCGGGAGTCTGGTCGTACTTGGCCTGAATCATAGCCAAAGCCTGGGCCTGCGTCAGCTCGGGCGCCGGCTTGCAGCCCGCCATCCACCATGCCGCGCCCAACAAAACCAAAGCTCCCACAATCTGCATCTTCACCGCGTTTTTCACTTTCCCTCCGTAGACCGCATCCAACGGCTCGAATTCCTTCGCACCGTCATTTTCACATACTTTCCCCTCCTGTCAATGCAGTTGAAAGTGACACCGCTCACAGGTGTAAGTGCGAGAAAAAATGCGCATGAGTTCCCACGATCAGCGAAGGTCGCTCGGCGCACGCTCCTGAGCCGTGGAAAGGACGGCAAAAAAGCTCAGTGCCGCATCGCCTTGTTCGAGCCGCCGCGTCCGTTTCAGGCTGCCGTATCGCTCATCGAGAGCCTGCTTGCGCCGGTGCTCGGCCACGACCGGCGCGCCGGGCGCCAGAATCCCTTGAACCTCCCCGCCCAGCAGTCTGAATGTGGCCGCGTATTCCTCGGCTGCATCGTAGGGCGGATCGAGAAAAACCACGTCGTAGCCTTCCGGTCTCTCGCCGGCCGCTCCGGGAGACCGCAGAAACCCGCCCACGCTCCCCGCATGTACGCGAACTCCGCTGCTGATCCCGAGACGCGCAAGGTTGCCGCGCAGAACCTTCAGGGCCGCCGGAGACCGCTCCACGAAAGTGACGAGCGCGGCCCCGCGGCTGAGCGCCTCCAGCCCCACCGCGCCCGACCCGGCATACAAATCCAGAAACGCCGCATCCTGAATGCGCGGCGCAAGTACGTTAAAGAGCGTCTCCCGCAGGCGGTCGCTGGTGGGCCGGGTACTTAACCCCGGCGGAGCGGCAAGCCTGCGCGAGCGGTACAATCCGGCGATGATACGCATCGCCAACCAGCATAACGGAGCCGCTCCTGAGAACCTCTGCAAAAGCAAGCCGCTGGCTTCCACCGCTCGGTTTTTGATTGGGTGAACCGCCTGTCCACGCCAACTGGAAAACCGGGAACGTGTTTCAAAAATATGTTTTGTAACAAGGGCACGGCTTACCGGGGTCCCCAGCGACAGGTCTTCGTCGCTGGGGTGACTTTAGCCGGGCCGAAAAACGCAGGAAAATACGCGGGCTTTAGCCCCTGTGGGATGACAACGGAAATCTACGCAACCATTTTTGAAACACGCTGTCGTGTCCTGTCTCCAAAGTTCGCGTTATCGATCCAGTTGTCATCCTGTCGGAGGTCGCCTCGGCGACCGGAGCCGCAGGACTCGCTCCTTGCTCCTATCCCCGTAATTCCCGCCCAGAATTTACACCGCATTCCGAACTCATATGCCGATCCAGTGGATTGACTGGGCCCCGCGCTTTAGCGTATGGAAGATTTCGCACGGAAATAACGTGTTCACCGCACCCCGCGCCGTAGGCGCACTGTTCGTTAGCCCCGCGCTTCAGCGTGGGGTGGGATGGACCAATTCAGAAGGCCAGTCCCGTAGGGACGGCGCTCTGAAATCCGTTTTTCGGGCGTCACCCTCTACAATCGTGGTATGCGTGGCTGGTCAATCCCGCTGGGCCGCTGGATGGGTGTCGAGATTCGCATCCACGTCTTTTTCCCGCTGCTCGTCTTCGTGCTGTTTGCCATCGGCGGCGCCGAGGGCTGGCCGCGCGGGTTGGCTCTCTTTCTCCTCCTTGTGTCGGCCGTAGCCGTGCGCGACACCGCGCGCCTGCTCGTGGCGGCTTGGATGGGATTGCGCCTCCGCGCCATTCTGCTGCTGCCCATCGGCGGTCTGTTTGCCTACGCCAACCCTGAGAGTCAGGAGATCGCCGGCAGCGGTAGCGGGCAGTATGTCCTTGCCCTCGCCGGCCCATTGGCAAACCTCGGCGCGGCGCTCGCCGCTGCCGGCATCATCTTAGGCGCCAGTCCCAGTCTGAATCTGTTCACCTACCCCTTCATCTCGCCTGCTTCTCTTCTGCGCAGCTTGGTGTGGCTCCAGGTCTTCATGGGCCTGTTGCATCTGTTGCCGGCATATCCGCTCGATTGCGGCCGTCTCATCCGCAACGGCTTTGCCCGCACGCGCGGCTTCGACTCCGCGGCCCGCGCCGCCGCCGGTCTCGGTCAGGGGCTTGCGCTTGCCGCCATGCTCGCCGGTATGTTGCTTCGCGAGCCCTGGATTTTCTTCGCCGGATTTTTCATCATGATCGGCGCGCAGGTCGAGGACCAGGGCGTCTTCTTCCAGTCCGTCGTTGACACCGTACGCATGAGCGAGGTCATGCTCACGGACTTTGCTACTCTCTCGCCCTCTGACACGCTCGCCGACGCCCTCTACCGCTGCGTGCACTCCCTGCAGGAGGATTTCCCCGTGGTGCGCGGCCCGCAACTGGTGGGCATCGTCTCGCGGCAGCGCATCATGGACGCCCTGCGCAACGACGGCAACGCCTACGTGCAGTCCGTCATGTCGCGCGCCTTCCAGGTGGCGCGGCCCGACGACACGCTGGGCGCCACCATTCGCCGCCTCACTGCCGGCCACGGCTTGGCGCTGATTCCCGTCACCGAGGGCGAGCGCGTGGTGGGCATCGTCAGCGTGCAGAATCTCATGAGCTCCATGTCGCTGCTCTCCGAGCAGCGCCGCATCGAACGCCAGGAACAAGGCAACTGAAGGCTCCCATGGCGGACGCGAAAGAATCGGCTGGCGCGTCGAATCTTGCGGGTGCCCCAGGTCTCGATTCTGAGACCTGGGAACCGGCTCCATCCACACCCCTCGCTCCCGGCCTCTACCTCGTCGCCACTCCCATCGGCAACCTCGGCGACATCACCCTGCGCGCCCTCGACATTCTCCGTGCCGTCGACCGCATCGCCTGCGAAGACACACGCCAGACGCAAAAGCTGCTCAACCATTTCGAGATCGTCAAACCCACCGTCAGTTGCCACGAGCACAACGAGCACACCCGTGCCACGGAACTGATCCAAAACATAAAGGCCGGGAAGGCCATCGCTCTCGTCTCCGACGCAGGCACGCCCGCCATCAGCGACCCCGGCTCCTGGTTGGTCCGCGAGGCCATCGCCGCCGGCGTGCCCGTCTTTCCCATTCCCGGCGCCAACGCCGCCATCAGCGCGCTGATCGCCTCCGGCCTGCCCGCCGAAGAGTTCGAGTTCCTCGGATTCCTGCCCGAAAAATCCGGCGCGCGCCGCACGCGTCTGGAAAATCTTGCCAAAATCGCCGCGCTCGCCGCCCCCTCGCAAGCTGACCCGCGCAAAACCGCGCGCACCTTGATCTTTTATGAGGCGCCGCACCGCCTGCTCGCGACGTTGGCCGATTTCGAAAACGTCTGGGGTCCCGCCCTGCGCGTAGTCGTGGCCCGCGAGCTGACCAAGATCCATGAAGAATTTCTCCGCGGAACCGTCGCCGAGGTGCGCCGCGAGCTCTTGAGCCGCGACCGCATCCGCGGCGAGATCGTATTGCTCATCGAATCTCCGGCGCAAACCGTCTCACCCGGCGCCGCGCAGCACGCAGCAACCGCGCAGGAGAAGATCGCCGATCGCATCGCGCGCATCCGGTCCGAGAACGGCATCGACGAGAAAGAAGCGCTCAAGCGCCTCGCCCGCGAGCAGGGCCGCTCAAAAAGCGAACTCTACCGCGAACTCCAGCGCGAGCGTGCCGCCCACCGCTGAGTTTCAGGGCGACCGAACGAATCGATTTCTTGCCAAAGTTGGCTGCTTGTTTCCACGCGCTGGCGGCGCAACATTCGTTAGCCCCGCGCTTCTGCTTGTACTGAGGCGCCAAACGGCCTTCGCGATGAATCCCCGAAATCGCTGGCTACCCGTCCCCCGTGCCGTAGGCGCAATGTTCGTTAGCCCCGCGCTTCAGGGTGGGATAGACCAATTCAGAAGATCAACCCCGTAGGGGCGGCGCGAACCTCATACGGGGCTCGAAAATAAATTTCACGAACCTTGCAGATTATTTCGCCCGTTGTGCGCACAATATCTGTATGTTCCGTCAGAGATGTCTGTCCTGCGTTCCGGACCCCGTCCTGAGCGAAACCGGGAGATCCCCCTGTCGCCGCCTTTCGCTACCGGCTACAGGCGATCCAATTCAGCAACACGAGCTGAAAGCTGGGAGCTAAAAGCTAAGAGCTGCCTTTCACCCCCACCCCCCTATACCCAGGAGGGGTATCAAAACGGCCTATTTTTCAGCATAAGTCATTCAGAATCAACAACGGCCCGTCCAAAAACGTCCGAAACCGCGGCGATTTTCGTCGCCAAACGTCGCCCAATCGGCCCTTTTTGTATTCAATTTTGGGGTTTGTGTTGCTCTCACGCCGCCAAGCATTAGAAGAGCCCATCCCGCAACAGATAAGCCAGGGGCATGAATGTCTGGGGCATGTTGAACTGCAGGCTTTCTTTCACCTTAGATACCTAAAGTCCGCGGACTTATGGTCATCCGCGGTGATTCGATTATCAACAATGCAATCAAATGAATCTCAGATTCAAAGAAGCTTCGGAGAGCGCGTGCGGGAACTCCGAAAACAACAGGGGCTTTCGCAGGAAGCCTTGGCACTCACATGCGGCCTTGACAGGACAGACTTAATCGCGGCTGCACCGCGTACCTGATTTCTGAAGCGCGTGGGACGGGTTGGCGGCCCGACTGAAGTCGCGCCCTGTTACAAGGCCTGGATTGAATCGAAGGTACGGGCTGAAGCCCGTACGCTTCTTGTGCTCGGTTGTGCTGGAATTCGCGGGTCTGAAGGCCGCTGCTGCCTCCGGTGACTGTGGTATTCCACCCTTGCGACGAAAGAACGTCGCCAGGATTGATGGGATAAGGAGGAAGGCTTCAGCGAAGATCGAGTAGCGAGTGGGTTGAGGACCACGAGCTCGAAGATCAGGAGAAGCCTTCCATGAAAACGATTGTAGGATGCGATT
>JBEKNY010000024.1:0-44344 GCA_049522315.1 Occallatibacter sp. | reverse complement strand
CTCGCCGGAAATGCATAACGGAGCCAGTGGACGGCCTTTGCGCATCGGACTTCCTCCCACTTTATCCGATGCCTGAGAACTCGATAATTATGATAATTATCTTAGGGACAGGACACTAGATTGAAACAGCACTCACGGAAGCGGAGGAATTAGGATCTTGAACGTTCAGGGACTGCAATTTGTGATGAACACCGACCTGTTTAAAGTGGGTGTTGTTGTGATCCTCAGTATCTTGCTCTTAGGCGCTGCGAGCTTCATCTTAACCCATTCGATGACCGCTGCGATGAAGGTGATAAGGTCGGCGGTCAAATACGAGTTTAAGACAGACTCCGGCAGGCTAAACTTGATTTCGGCAGTTTTGCTGCTTTTCCTCATTCTGTTTTCAAACCTAGACAGGGCTGTAGCGATTGCCTTAAGCCCAACCCATGTTCTTTCAAACGAGACGAGCGAAATCGTCCCGATCTTCTTGTTTTTCGTCTTTTTGACTGGTTCGCTCATCTGCGTGACTGTACTTGAGTACAAAGCGCAGGATTTCGTCAAGAACGAAACTGAATCAGTTGTTGATGATGCGCCATTTTGTCCTCCAGCAGTCGAGGTCGACAATGATAAGGACGCCTAGGTCCAGCGTTTTTGGTTTCTCAATCTACACGAGCGGCATTCAACCATCATGCTCTGGTCGACGAAACGAGCAGGCTACCACGTTGCCGCCCGCAGCGATAGCGGCCAGCGACCTCTGCTTTTTCGTTCCGGCGAGGGTTCGATTAGGGTGCTGAGGCCTTATTCTGGCTGCTTTTGAGCGTTTCCTGAGCCATCAGTGCGCTTTAGAATTAATGGGTTGCATTTCAGAATCTAACCCTCGCGGCAGAGATCAGAGTCGCTCGATCGGATTAGTCCCCGAAAACGCCCTCGTCGCCGCCATCCCCGCCTCACGCCCATCCGAAACGATCGCCCACGCCGCCCACACTCATACGAAAACACCGCCCCCGCCGCCTGCTCCGACCGGCTCCCCTCGGTCCCTGCTTTTCTGACCCCTGACCCCTGATCCCTGACCCCTATCTCTTCCTGTCAAGCCCCGCGCCTCCAAAACTCAACGTCCGATCTTCCACTAAGTCCTTCTTTTTCTGATCCCTGACCCCTGATCCCTGATCTCTGTTTTCTTTGCAGATCATTTCCCCCGTTTGGCGCACAATGGTCCCATGATCGACACTCAGACCAGAACCGCTCCCACACCGGCTATTGGCTACTGGCTGTCCACTGCCCACTGTTCACTGTCCACTGTTCACAGACCCCTAAGCCCTGCAAATCTCTACATTTGCGGATAAGTCCTTTGGAATCAAATATGGGTGGTCATACCCCATTCCGTAAACCCTTTGTTTTCAAATATGGAGGTATGGCATCCCCGGGGAGGGGGGAGGAGCTATCGAGAAAGTAAACATCCCGCCAGCTACCGGCTACTGGCTATTGGCTACTGGCTATTGGCTATTGGCTACCAACCGTTCCCTGCTCCCTGTCTTTCTGACCACCGACCACTGTTCACTGACCACTGTCTTTCCGGCGCGGCTCTGGAAATTGGTATGTGAGGTATGGATAAGGTATGGGTCGGCCCGTAAGTCCTTTGGTTTCAAATATGGAGGTATGGCATACCGGGGAGGGGGGAGGAACTATCGAGAAAGTAAACATCCCGCCGGCTACCGGCTATTGGCTATTGGCTACTGGCTACCGGCTATTGGCTATTGGCTATTGGCTACTGGCTATTGGCTACTGGCTATTGGCTACTGGCTATTGGCTACTGGCTATTGGCTACTGGCTACCGGCTATTGGCTATTGGCTATTGGCTACAAACCGTTCCCTGTTTTCCCTACCGCGCCGCCATCTCCTCCACCGCCACCGCGTACGGCAGCAGAACGCCGTACTCGGCCGCCATGCGGAAAAATCCGCGCATCCCCTCCACGCACTCCTCGTCGAGCACGTAATGGATGTTGGCAGTCAGGTACGTGCGGATCGTCTCCTCGGGAATGGGAAACCGCTCCGACCACTCGGCCACCAGCGCATCGATATTCGCAAGACCATGGTCGCGCGAGCGAACGAAGTCTTCGGCAATGCTCTCGTCCAAAACTTTGCCCCCCGCAGGGGCAATGGCCCAGACGGCGGAGACGAAGGCTAAGCCGGTCAGCGCGCGCCACTCTTGGGCCAGATCGCGGTAAACCAGCTCCTCGCCCGTGCGTTCCGATCGATTGAACCGTTCTTCGAGAGCCAGCAGCGCCGGATCGCCGATCAAAATGGCCGCATCGGCGCGCTCCAGCATCAGATCGAGGTTTGCCGCCAGCGGCAAAAACGGAACCTCGGCATTGCCCCACTTGTGGAACAGGATGCGCGCGTAAGCCAGAGTCGTCCGGCTGGCCGTGTCCGCGGCCACCGAGCGCAGCGCCGTCAGCGGCTGGCTCGCGCGGTGCACCAGCAAGAGCGATCGTACACGTCCCTTTGAAGCGATTGTGCAACCCGGCAGAATTTTGAGTCCCGGCGTTGTGGCCAGCGAAGCGATGGGAATCAACCCGATGTCGGCGCGTCCATCGGCCAGCCGCATCGCGCACTCCGACGGAGTCATACGGTCGATGCGATAGCGCCTCGCCAACGCCTCGTTGAGCGGCGGATGCTCAAAATCCCACATCAGCGGCGCGGGGTTCAAAAACCCGATCGCGGCGATGCGCAACCGACCGTCCTGTTCCTCGTTCACGTCTCTTAGACTACCAATCCTCGACTGGGGATTCGCGCCGAAAAGCGCGCGTGGAAACGCAATTGTCACCTCAGCGCCAACTCGCTCGTCCTGTGCTCCGCTTCAGGTTCCCAGAACCACATCCGCATGATGACGCAAGCCGGCACACGGCTCGTCGAAGCCACACGAAGGATAAAATGCTCGCGTCTTAGTGATGGCCGCCGCCACCTCCGCCATGCGAGCCGCCTCCACCACCACCACCTCCGCCATGCGAGCCACCGCCACCGCCATGCGAGCCGCCGCCGCCGCCACCGCCACCACCGCCGCTACGCGAACCGCCTCCGCCTCCTCCTCCACCGCCGCTGTGCGAAGCACCTCCGCCACCGCCGCTGTGCGAGCTACTACCGCCGCTGGAATACCCTGGGCCCGAAGAGCGGTTCGCCGATCCGCCGCCCGATTCGCTTCGCCCATGAGAAGCGGAACCAGTACTTGCCGGCCAGGAAGGCTGCGTACTTTCTCGTTGCACGGGGGCCGGGAACGCGGGATGGCCATTGTTGTACGTTGGCCGTGCGATTGTGCTCTGCGGGCCCGTCGATGGCGCGCTGTGGTAGCCGAGTTGCGCCGGATTCGCCCTGGAAGTACCGGTCGCGCCGCCGAACACCGGCCGTGAAGGCAGCGGACGAACTGCTTGCACAGTATGCCCTGCGATAATCACTGGCGTGTTCCTATCTCGCGCCGGAAGCGCCGAGTTCACAACCGCCTTGCTCCGGTTGACGGCAACCAACGGCATCGGATGGCGGCCGATGGGCCCGTGCGGATAAATCGGGCGCGGAATTCTGTGATATCTTGGCGGCGCGAAACCGAGATTAGGACCGCGGTAGAACCCTGTTCCCCACCACGGCATGCACCCGCCCATCCCCGGCGCCCAGCCCCAGCCAAAGCCGTCGTAGAAGTTCCACATTCCGCACTGGAACGGCATATAGCCCCATGAGTAACCGGACACCCACAGGTATCCATATCCTGGCGTCCACATCCAATTTCCGTAGCCGTATGGGTCGAATCCTGTGCTTGCCGCCTCGTAGGGCGACCAGACATAGCCTTGATCCGGAACGTTGTACCAATTGCCATTGGCGTCCAGATCGTTCCATGCGGGATTTTCGCTGACGCCCTGGTTCGCCGATGCGCCAGTCTGCGCCGCAGCCTCGGCAGTCAGAGCCTGATCGCGGTCCGAGTTCCACGAATCCCATGAATCCGGTTCGATGGATTCAGCCAGCACATAGCGGCTGGGATCGGCGCCGTTGAGGCTGATGCTTTCGCCGCCATGCAAGTCCACCGACAGGGCGCCATTACTGCCTTCTAGGTGGGCATTGCCTGAAAAGACGGCAACCTGGCCGGGAGAATTGTCCAGGTTGACGCGGAATACGGTAAAGCCACTCGCCGTGGTCACCGTGTCGCCAAACTGGATGCTCATCTGGCCGGCCTGGCCCCCGCCCTGGAACTCGAAGTAAGCCAAACCGCCGTTGACTGCAAGCTCGGCTTCTGCCGATGCGCCCGCCCCGCGCAGAACCTTCAGCATCAAGGAGCTGTCAGGCGAGAGCCGGGCCACGCTGCCATCTTCAAATTGAATCTCAGCCTTGCCCGTGTCCGCCGTGGTCAGTTGCATGCCCTCGAATAGAGGCGTGTTGACCACCGCCTGACCAGCCAGCACCTGTGTGCCCTGCGCGAGTGTCACTTGGCCATCCACGTAGCTCAGCCGCACCGCGCGCGCCGGTTGTCCCGATCCCTGGCCGGCATCCTGCGCCCGCAGTGCCGAACCGAATGACACCACTCCCAGGGCCAGCGCTGCAAGCACCGTCAACCCCTTGCGATTTCCCATGCGTTTCATGCCGCCCGCCTTTCTATCGCTTCACGGCGACCCTTACCTGTTCATCGGGATTTCTCTATATACTTGGACACCGACGCGCACCAAAAAGTCTCCCGGACCGAGACATTTATGTTGACCCGTGGGCCAGCAGGGCTCTGGCCCGCTTTCTCACCCGCTCCAGAACTCCATCGTCCTGCGCCAGGCGCTCCAGAATCTCTCGAATGGCGCAAATCTGTTGCGCCCGGCCGTCGGCCACCGATTCCGTCAGGAACTCCATCTCCTCGTCCAGGCCCAGCGGGTCGTGCTGCAATAGCACCTCCATGCGCGCGCCCTCCAGAATCGTCTCCGCCACCGCGATCAGCGAATCGCCCAACGCTTCGATCTCCTTATCGCTGGAGTAGTTGAAGGTACAGGAACCTTGCGCTTGAGGTCCCGTATAGGTGAGCGTCTTCCATCCCTGGAAGGCAACCTTCATGTGGCTTTCGCAGGGATCATTGAACCAGTTGTGACGCTGCGCCGCGCTAAAGACGCGCCCGGCAAACTGCGCGCTTACCTGGATATCGCGATCTACGCCCGGCGCCTCGATCTCCTTCAGGCCGCCTTCTGGAACCCTGCCCATCTGCGAGCGGAAATGGCCTCTGCCGTCGGAGTGCAGCACAAGCGTCCATTGCGGGGGCGACAGTCCAGGATTGGAGAAATCCACCTGGACCACTGGACCCGCTGGAGGCACGCTCTGGCCGCGCGCCGCAAGCCCGAGGGCCGCAAACAAGAGCCACGCCGCCTTCATCGCACAGCCTCCTGGAGCGCCAGCGTCTGCGCGGTATGAATGTGACAGATGGCGATGGCCAGGGCATCCGCCGCGTCCGGCGGCTCCGGCAGCGCGGGCAACCCCAGCAGCCGCGCCACCATGAACTGCACCTGTTCCTTCTTCGCCAGCCCGTAGCCGACCACGCTCGATTTGATCTTCAGCGGCGCGTACTCCGCTACGGCAATCCCCTGGTGCGCTGCCGCCAGCAGCGCCACGCCGCGCACCTGTCCCAGCTTCAGAGCCGATTTGGCGTTGACCGAGTAGAAAACCTCCTCGATTGCCACAGTATCCGGCCGCCAGCGTTCCAATTCCGTGGTCAGTTCCTCAAAAACCTGCTCCAACCGCGCGGGCAAAGCCCGCGTCTTCGCCAGGCGAATCGCCCCCATCGCCTGGAACCTGAGTTGCGGCTCGTGCGCCCCGTCGCAGGAGTCCACAACGCCGAACCCGGTCACTTCGGTCCCGCAATCGATGCCAAACACCCTCATCGGGTCCAAGTGTACCGCAGACGGGACGGCGCGATAACGCTCATCGTTTTCTACCCAGGGCAATCACATGAACAGCGAGGACAGGCAACGGTTCAGGTTCGCGCCGCCCCACCGGGGCTGATTCCTTGTTTGGGCGCGCATTCCCAGGGCTGCGTCCTCCGTGGCGGACTTGTCCTGGCTCTGTACCGCTCCCGGCAGCCGGACACAGTACCTTCGTGCCGCCGCACAAAATGAAACCTCTGCTCGCGCCGTGTATCGAATCCGATAACGAGTTTGGTTCCTTCGGCAAAGTTTCATGGAAAGAAAACAAAAGGTGTATTCGGCGTCGCTAGGTTTGGGTACAGAATTCAGGAGAGGACCGGAGGGTCTATGCGCAGGGTTGCCGCTGCTGCGAAGCGTAACGCGGTCCAGTGGTTGAGCCAGGGGATCTCGCCCCGCCGCCTGGCGCTGACGCTGGCGCTGGGGTTCGCTGTCGGGTGCATTCCCGTGGTTGGAATCCCGACGGTTCTCTGTGCCGCGCTGGCCGTTGCCCTTCGCTTGAACCTGCCCGCCATCCAGGCCGCCAACTACGCCGCCATGCCGCTGCAATTGGCGTTGATCGTTCCGTTCGTGCGCATCGGTGGATGGATCGTTTCCGCGGAGCCCGCGCGCATTCTTGCGCCACGCGCCCTGCCGTACTTCCCCGCGCTCAGCCTCGCCGCTCATATGAGCGGATTGGCCGGTCAGGCGCTGCTGGCGTGGTTGCTGGCCGCCGTTCCTGCAGTTCTCCTGATGACCATCGCGCTCACGAAGATGCTACGCCGGATTCCGGCTGTGCGCGCTTCGGAAGCCGGCGACTGAACAGAGAACAGTGGTCAGGGGTCAGTGGTCAGGGATCAGAGAACAAGAGCCAGAGTCCTTGTGGTGTATCTTCGGCTGCGACATAGACCTGAGTGCGCGGCAAATCCGTACACCTGCAGGTCTCCGAAATCGCGGAGCGCGGCGCGGCCAGAAATCGTCGCATCGCGAACTCGCGAAAAACTCCACCTGCAGGTGCAGAAATTGGGTGAAAACATGACCTGCAGGTCGATGGAATTGAGTGAAATCGTCGCATTCTGAGTGCGCCGAGCACTTTTTGCAGATCTCCGTACTCGGCACGACAGAACAGGTTGCGGAAAAAGGCCTAATTTCAGGTGCCCCCGAGAAGCAGACCCCAGGGGCGGCTTTGCCTAAAAAACTACCAGTTTCGACCGACTTTTTGAGCAAGAAGAAGAGTTTTTGGGCAAGAGTTGAATTTCGCCGACCTGCTCGACTCCTGCCGACGTGGTAGGGTTTTCTGCAAAGTAACTGACGGATAGGCGACCATCTGGACATTACTCAGGAAAACCGCTGTCGGTGAGTGCATCATCGCCGATGCACTCACTTCTCTAATCACGGCGCCACGTGACTGAACGCACAGACCAGATATGCTTCGGTGTGCCTCCAATACAGCCAAGCGTCATCTCACCGAACTTGCATTTTGAGGAAGAGTGCCTTCAATCGCCAAGCGGAATTGATCTGAATTTCCCTAGGCCAAGCCAATTCCTAATGGGCTTCTCTCAGAAGACGATTCTCCAACCCCTCACCAGGGAAAGGAGGAACCATGAAGCAAACACCATGTCTTCGTGTTGTTATTCCACTGCTATGCGTTTGTCTCATGCCGGTTAAGACACCAGCACAAACGGGTGGCCCAACACTCTCTAATGGAAATGCTGCTTTGGTAGTTGGTGTCATCGCTGGAGCCGGTGCCGCGATCGGTATTGGCGTTTACTACGCCTTTAATCACTCACATTCCATCAGGGGATGTGTGGTCACTGGTCCCAATGGCCTTGAACTCCAGAATGAAGGCGATCAAAGGACTTTCCTTCTGCAGGGGATCACAGCCGATGTGAAGTCCGGTAATCGCGTCAGTGTGAAGGGTAAGAAGGCAAAAAATGCAAAAGGCGGCTCCGGCAAGCCCACCTTTCTGGTGGAGAAGCTCGCAAAGGATTTTGGAGCATGCAGGGTTGCTCTGGTAAACCCCTAACCTCATCGAACTGGTGTGGAATCTTCCGGGCACTCTAAGGCGAATTGCCGGGCTAGAACTTGACCAATTGGAATGTCAGTCATCAGCAAGAGCTCACCCTTTCGTCGCATCCTGTTAAGGTCAAATGTCGATAAATCGCCGATTCACTGATTGAAACGAGATTAGTCTCGCTAATACGTCGGCTTATTGGATGTTTTCGCGTCTTGAATTTGGTTCCGGTCGAATCACCGCCCACTCGGTAGTTACTGTTTCAGAAACATTCCCACGTGCCCTAACCCTGCGGTCTGCGCACCCGGCGGCAGGCAATTCCTGGGCAGGACTTGGAGTTTTTGGCAACTCGCCGAAATCTTGGGCTAGAACGAGTTTTAAGGCAAAGCCCTCAGGTGCTAAAGCTCTCGTTTGTTCGTTGCAGTTACTGCGCCCTTCGGCGAGCTCAGGGCAGGCTTTGAAGTCGCGCCCTTTCAAGGCACACCCAAACTGACCCATTACCCGCCTTTTCCGGCCGCGGTCCGATCGAGGAATGACCCTGCAAACCCATTCCGGCCGTTCCGCTGCTGCAAGCGCCTGAGGCCGCTGCGCCCGCACAACGGCCGCGCCGGCAACCCGGTAACTGGAACGTTTCACCCTTGGCGGCGTCTGATCGATTTGGCTAGTGAGTCTCGAATCAAACGCATATACTACCTGAAATCCCGTGATCGCCCTCGGATGGCCGAGTGTTTGCGGCGAAACGTGGCGCGCGAATGGGTTCACCGGGCGGTGTGGGCGTCGTCGTGAGGATGCTTCGCGCCGGGCGAGAAGGATTCCGGCAGAGACGCCGACGGCGGCGCTACTCGTGAGCAAGCCAAGCGCTGGGGAGATGGGTGCCGATGAACGAGCGGCCGGAGGAAAAGCAAGGGAGTGAGCCATCGCCGTCCGCGGCAGCGAGCGGCGGAATTTCGCAGCTTTGGCTGATTCTGCCCTCCTGCATCCTCGCTATTTCGGTTGGCGCCGCACTGGCGCGGCTGTTTCCTCATTTCCGTTGGCAATCGCTGCCCATTGTGGCGGCAGTGGTTGCTACGGCTCTGTTTGCGCTGATTCTGAACCGTACGTTGCTTCGCCACAGCGCCCAGGCGGCGCAGGTACCCATTGGCGAAGGGTTAAGAGAATTGCTGGACTCGGCCGGTCCGGCATTGGTCGCGATCGATTTGAACGGCGGGCTGATTTACTGCAATCCCGCGACCGAGCGTTTGCTCGGCTACAGGGCCGAGGAGCTTCTGAATCTTTGGGGCAAGGTGGAGCTTCTGGGGCCCGGCGAGGCGGAGCGGCTGGTGGCGGAAATGCAGAAGCTTTGCCGCGTGGATCGCCCGCGCGAGACCACGCGAGCCGGCCTCATGGCCGCCTGTCTCGATTGCGCGCGCACGCTGCCGCCCAGCCTGGTGCCGAGCTTCGAGGCGCAGGTGCGCCGCAACGATGGCGAACTCCTGCCGGTTATGCTCCATATCTCGACGCTGCTCGACACGGCGGGCGAACTGATCGGCATGGTGGCCGTGGCCGTGGATCACAGCGCGTCCCTGCACCGCAAGCAGACGCAGCGCGAGTCGCAGGAACGGTACCGCGACCTGTTCGAGCACTCCAGCGAGATGATCGCCGCGCTCAGCCCGGCAGGGCAGTTTCTTTATGCGAATCCGGCGTGGAAGCGCTATTTCGGACTGGACCAAATGGCGCTGGCGGATCTCGACTCCTTCGAGGGTTTGTTCACGGCCGGCGCCCGGAGCGAGGCGGCCGCGCTCTTCCGCCGCGCGCTGGATGGCGAAACGGTGGAGCGGGCGCCGCTGCGCCACCATACGCCGGACGGCCGCGTGCTGGATCTGGAATTGAGCCTGAGCCGGCGGCAAAAGGCGGGCAGCCCGCTGGCGGTGCGCTGCCTGCTCCGCGATGTTACGCAACAAATGCAGCGCGAAAACCGGCTGGCGCTGCAGCTCGCGGTGAGCCGGATTGTGGGGGAAAACGCATCGGTCGAGTCGGCGGGCATGCGCGTCCTTGAGGCCCTTTGCCTCTCCCAGGGATGGGATGTGGCCGTGGCATGGGTGGTTGGCGCCGAGCAAAACCAGCTTGAATTCGGAACCGCGTGGGGAGTTCCGGGCCGGCAGGCGGAAGCTCTCATCCAGGCAAGCATGGGCCTGACGCTGACAGGCAGCACCGAATTGCCCGAGCGGGCATGGCGCGACGGACGCACGGTGTGGCTCGCCGATCTGGATACGGCGCCCCCGAGCTCCCGCGTATCGGCGGCTATTGGCCATGAGATGGTTTCCGGCTGGGCAGTGCCGGTGCGCGCAGGCAGCAAGGTGATGGCGGTGCTCGAGTTTTATTGCCGTTTCCGGCTGCGCGAGGACCGCGAAGCGATGGCCGCCATAGAAACAGCAGCCGCCTCGCTGGGGCAGATCCTGGTGCGGGCTCAGGAACACAACAGGGCCGACGAGTTGAGCCGCCAGCAGGTGGTCCTGCTGGATTCGGTGGCCGACGGCATCTGTGGGCTCGACCGCCAGGGGAACGTGACCTTTGCCAACCCCGCGGCCGCCCGGTTGCTGGGCGCGCCTGCCGATACGCTGGCCGGTAAGCCGGTGCACGAACTGCTGCATGGCGCCGCGCCAACGGACCGGAAATGCGCTGAGGATTGTCCCCTGCGCAGGGCGGAGGGCCCGTCCGGCAGCGCCAACGGCGAAGAGACGATCTTTCGGGCCGACGGCAGCTTCTTCCCCGCCGAGTATGCTTTCACGCCCCTTCGCGGCCAGGGCCGCTTTTCCGGGTCGGTGCTCAGTTTCCGCGACATCAGCCAACGCTTTGCTCTCGACCGGCTCAAGGACGAGTTCATCTCCACCGTCAGCCACGAGTTGCGCACGCCGCTCACGTCCATCCGCGGCGCGCTGGGACTGCTTACCTCCGGCATTCTCGGCGAGGTTAGCGAAAAGGCATCCAATCTTTTGCGTATAGCGCTCACCAACTCCGACAGATTGGTTCGCCTGATCAACGACATTCTCGACCTGGAGCGGATTCAGAGCGGACGCGAGCCGCTTGCCTTCCGCACCATACAGTTGGCCGACATTGTGCAGCAGGCGATCGAAGACATGAGGCCCCTGGCGGACGCAGCCGGAGTACAGCTGATTCACGACGCCACGAAGGTGGAGATTACGGCCGACTCCGACCGGCTGCTGCAGGTCCTCACCAACCTGCTCTCGAATGCCGTCAAGTTTTCGCCCCCCAACTCGCCGGTGAGCGTCATGCTGCGGCCGGGCGTGACGGGCGTGATTCTCTCCGTGATCGACCACGGGCGCGGAATTCCCGCCGACAAATTGGAAACGATCTTCGGGCGCTTCCAGCAGGTGGATGCCTCCGACTCCCGGCAGAAGGGCGGCACCGGCCTGGGACTGGCCATCTGCCGCACCATTGTGATGCAGCACTCGGGGCGCATCTGGGCTGAGCGCAATCCGGTGCGCGGATCGACCTTCCGCATCTTTCTGCCCTATCAGCCCGCGCCGCAGGCGGCTTTCGGCGGCGTGCTGGAGACCCAAGCCGGCCACGGGACCCTGGTGCTGGCCGACGGAAATGCGGAATCGCGCCCGCGCATCGCGGCGCAGTTGGCCCGCCATGGCTATTCCGTGGTGCAGGCCGCCACCATGGAGCAAACCCTGTCCGCGGCCCGGCAGAACGCCCAGGCCATCCTTCTCGACACTTCGCTCGACGGCATGAACGGATGGGAGATTCTGCCGCTCCTGCGCCAAATGGATGCATCCGCTCGCACTCCGGTGGTTTTGTTAAGCGTGGACGATCCGGAGGCCCGGAAAGAGTTGGCCGGCGGCGCCGACGGATGGGTTTCCAAGCCGCTTCACGAGGATGAACTTCTGGCTGAGCTGGCGCGCGTCTTGTGTGGGTCGGGCGAAAAGGCGCGCATCCTGATCGTCGAGGACGATCGCGACCTGGCGCTCGTCATCAGCGAGATTTTCGCGCGCGATACGATCGCCGTGCAGACGGCGCATTCGTTCGAGGAGACGATCGAGGCCTGTTCTGCCTTCAAGCCTCACCTCATAGTGCTCGATATCGGGTTGCCCGACGGCGACGGCTTCAACGTGGTGGATTGGCTGCGCCAGCGCGAATCTCTTGCCCAACTGCCGCTCGTGGTCTACTCCGGCCGCGAGCTATCGCCGGACCAGCGCCGCCAGCTCACGCTCGGCCCCACGTATTTCCTGGCCAAGACCCGCGTACAGCCGCAGCAGCTTGAAGCTCTGGTGTTGACCATGCTGCGCTCCTCGCGCCAGATGGATGAGGCGGGGCTAACCGAGCCGGCGGTACCGAATTCGTAACCCCGATGGTTGTCTCCATCCCATCGACAACGCCGCGGCAACATTCGACAATAGGGGTGGAGGATCTTCCCCCGTGGCCCGCAAAATCCTGATCATCGACGATGAAGACGATATTCGCGAGGTGGCCTCGCTGAGCCTGGAGACCGTGGCCGGGTGGGAGGTGATTGTGGCCAGTTCCGGAGCGCAGGGCATGGCCCGCGCCGCCGAGCAGCAGCCCGACGCCATCCTGCTGGACGTCATGATGCCGGGCATGGACGGTCCCACGACCTTTCGCGAGCTGCGCAAAAATCCGGCCACGGCCGGGATTCCGGTGCTGCTGCTTACCGCCAAGGTGCAAGGCACCGACCAGCGGCGCTTCGCCGATCTTGGCGTGGAGGCCGTGCTCTTCAAACCCTTCGATCCGCTCACGCTATCCACGCAGATTTCGAGCGCGCTCGGCTGGGCCTGACCGTTCTTTGTCATGAAAACTCCTGCCCAATCCGGTGTCCCCGCGGATGCGGCTCTTTCCCAGGCGATCGACCGCCTTTGGGTCCGCTTTCTGCCGGAGATTCGCGAGCGGGTTGCCATCCTCGAAGCGGCGGCAGCGGCCGTCTCCTCCGGAAAGCTCGCCGCCAAGCGCCGCGAGGCCGCCCAGGCCGCGGCGCATAAGCTGGCCGGAGTGCTGGGCACCTTCAGCCTGACGCGCGGCACGGTTCTGGCGCGCGAGACGGAAGTGACGTACTCCCGCGAATCCTCGCCCAGCCCCAGCGCCGGCAAGCGCCTTGCCGCCATCGCCGCGGAGCTGCGCGCGATGATCGAGAACCGCAAGTAAGCCGGCCTGCTCCGGTAAGTCCGCGCTCCGCAACAGGAAAATCCCAGGATCTCCCTGCACATGCGATGTGCCGTTACAAACTGCGCTGGGTCGTGGAGCGAACCCGGCTGGCAAAAACACGCCTCTCGAGAAGGTGGTTGGATCGATAGCTCAGGTTGGCAACCAGGACGACCGATAAGGTTCTGGGGTTGTGCGTTTTCCTGGCGAGATGCAGCATCCGCTGAAGAATCTGCGCATACGAGTAAAACCGGCCGTTGAAGCGGTCCACCTCGTCCACTAGTTCCGCCCAGGTAAGGTGCGCGTAGCTGGCCACCGGATAAGTCAGAGTGTAGTACTTCCAATCCTCCGGGTAATCGTTCGACCGGATCCTGCCTTCGCGCTCCATTTCAGCGTAGAGCTTGGTTCCGGGAAGCGGAGTAAGGATCAGAACATTGGCGGCGTCGATGCCGTAGTCCTTGGCCGCGCGAGCGATTGTCTCGCCAATCCCTCGCTGGTCCGTGTCGATCCCTATGATGAACGAGCCCACAACGCATATGCCGTGCCGCTGAATCCGCCGCACGGACTCGCGGAAATCTCTCCCCTTCAGGAGGTTGAACTTCTTGCCTAAGGCCATCAAGCCTTCCGCGGTGGGGGATTCGAACCCGATGAACACGCCTTGGCATCCCGAACGCGCGGCGAGCTTCAGCAGCTCGTCATCGTCGGCGAAGTTTATGGTCGCCTGGCAGATCCAGGGCCGGGTCAGCCCCTCTTGAATCATTGCCCGGAAGAGATCCTTGGAGTATGCGAGATGGTCCTCGCGAGTACCAATGAGGTTGTCGTCTACAAACAGGATGACTTTTTCCCGGATCAGCCGCAGCTCTCGAATGACATCGTCGACGGGCCGGCGGCGATACGTGCCTCCATTGAACGCGGTAACGCTGCAGAAACTGCAATTCAACGGGCAACCACGCGTGGTTTGTACCGAGCCCAGGTAGTACCGTCCGCGGAGCAGGTCGTGGCGAGCAGGCGGGATTGAATCCATGTCGCTGATGCCGCCCTCATACACCCTGCGCAGGGCATGGTTGCGCGCATCCGCCAAAACCTGCCCCCATGCCGATTCCGCCTCTCCCGTGACCACCGCATCCACATGCTCCAGCGCCTCATCTCGACGGAATGTGGCATGAATGCCTCCCATCACCACGGGCACTCCCATCGCGCGGTACAGTGCTGCCACTTCGTAGGCCCGCGGCGCTTGAGAAGTGAAGGCCGTTACACCGACGAGATCGGGTTTGGGCAGAAGCCCGTAATCGGGATGGCCCAGGTTCTCGTCGATCAGTGTCACCTCCCAGTCCGGCGGCGTCAGTCCTGCCACCACCAGAAGCCCGAGCGGTTTCCAGACTCGATACTTGTTCAGCCGGTTCCAATGAACCTTGCTCAGGCTGACGACCGGATTGTCGGGATTAACAAGATAGAGTCGCATCTCTTTCCTCCCCGGTCTACTGCTCGATTCGCCTGCTGCAATTTGCTGTCTCGTTCTTCCTCGCGGCTCTCCCGGGCGGAAATAAGGATACACCGAACTCTATCCCCCTTGCTAGCGGCTGTTGTCGCCAGTAGTGTCCTAATTCCGGTTCCTTGCGGCAAGGGCTGTGCTTCGAGGGTCGCTACCTGCTTGTCATTAAGATGAAAAGGCCGAATAAAACAAGCGCAGTCAGAACGACCCAGAAAATCGCCCTTCTCTTTCGCGTACCTTTGCGTGCGCTTCTTTTCCGAGTACTCTTGCGCCGAGCGGATTCCAGTGATTCATGAACTATCCCGTTGGGTCCAAGATTTGCCCGGGCTTTGAACCGACCTGTGATCTCTTCGACCTCGACCCATTCCACTCCCCGGTCGCGTGCAATCTTGCCAGCCAGATTCACCGCATGCCGCTCATGATTTACCTTCCATTGGTCCTCATAGAGGACTATGGACCCGTCGGCATGCCGCAGCGATTTTCGAATGATGACGTCATACATGACGAGTGACCGGGGATGGTGGGCAAACTCACACTCAAGGCTTGCCTGGCGCAGGCTCGGGTATGGACGGTGCAGGCGAGTTTTTCAGCTCTTTCTCAAGCCGCGTGAAAAAGTTTTGGACGTCTCCGCTGCAGAGACGGACGCCCATCGTGTCAGGGTATACCCTAGTGCACTTCACCTCGATCTTCGTCGCGGTGCAAGGATTAGTCTCGCCGCAGCCGTCGGGGAGCCCCGTGAAGAACACGTCCAGTTTGTTCACCCCAAGGTAAGCGCCCGAAGAACCCGTGGAGAAAGAAAGTGTGAGTGTCTTCGCATCAACGGTAGCGCCAACGCCTCGCTGTGCGACGCGGACAGCAACCGCGAACACCTGTGCAGGAGGATACTTAAACATCTTGTGGGACGTACCGGCAATCGCACTTGGACAACACAGAAGCATGATCGCCAAGGCGAGGATCAAAAGCGAAACCGGTAATCGAAGGGGTGCAAATTTCACGATTTTTCGAGCCCGCTCCCCGATTTGCCCTAAGTATATGCTCTGATTCTATTCCCTTTGGAGGCCGGGAGGGACAAAGAATATCGGCGGGCATCTATCTCCTTACTCCCTCCACGACTGCTCAAATTCAGATTAGGACACTACCTTATCGCCAGTTGAGTACAAGTTTCAATCTTCGCCTACGCCTGACAAGAAACTGACCGGGTGGTCATGCTCAAGAGCAACGGGGAAGCGAGACGTGAAGATTCATTCCCCTCGCTTCGGGATGACAAACAAGTAGGAGGAGGCGATCCGCCTCCTCCCATTTCTCTCGCCGACCATTCGCCACTGACGATCGGGCGCTGGTTTCTATGCGACCTTGCTGAGAACCTTGGCTTCGAGGGCCTTGTCGCCGCCAACAGTCACCTTGATCTGCTTGGGCTTGGCTTCGGCCTTCTTGGCAAGGTTAATCTTCAGCACGCCCTTGTCGTAGTGGGCGCTCACCTGACCGAGATCCACGGAACTGGGTAGCGTGAACGACCGGGTGAACTCCCCGTACTGCCGCTCGACGCGACGGTAGTTCTCCTCTTTCTCTTCCTTCTCGATCTTGCGCTCGCCATGAACGGTGAGGGTGGTGTTCTCGATACGGACATCGATGTCTTTTTCGTCGATGCCCGGAACTTCAAGCTTCAACGTAATGTTGTGCTCGTCTTCGTAGATGTCCACCGGCGGTGCGTAGCTGGTGGTAGTTAAAGCCTCTTCCGGGACTTCGGGACTATACGACTCACGGAAAAGACGGTTCATACGGTTGATGCGGTCTTGCATGGCGGAAAACTCACGCAAAGGCTCCCAACGGGTCAATAGGGTCATAACGCAGTTCCTCCTTTGAGGAATCTAAGGTGGAAAAGCTTCAGATGGGCTGACTTAGTTCAGGGAACCTGAAAGAGTAAGAAGAGGTGGCTCGCTCAATTGCGATGCTAGGCTTATGCGTTGCTGTTGTCAACCTGCGGTTCGCCAAAATGGCGATCTGCTCTCGAATCAGGCGGATGAATTGATCTATCCAGTTTGATCAGTCCGCGCGCTCGGTTTACGCCAAATCGCCGAGTCGCGAATTGAGCACCTGGGAGGCGCAATTCACGGTTCCGGTCGGATAACCGCCCATCCGGAAGCGATTCTCAACCGGCGGTAACGGCTCCGCCCGCGAACCGAATGCGCACCACTCCGCAATCGCAAAAGTCGGGCCATCTCCGTTCATCGCCGCAAGCTTCACAGAACCCCCAACCAATTACACTCCATAGTGAATGATTCCGCGCGACCCATTCGCGTCCTCGCCCGGCCAGACACCCCAATTGGGCCTGCGCTTCGAGGAGCCGCGCCCGGCGCGCCGCATCTGGCCCGTCCGCGAGCTGGTTGCGCAGGTGCGCGAGCTGGTGGAGCAGGAGTACGGCGACGTCTGGGTGGAGGGCGAGATCTCCAACTACCGCCCCGCGCCCTCCGGCCACGTTTACTTCACGCTCAAGGACGCCGACGCTCAACTCCCCATCGTTCTCTTCCGCCGGCAGGCCATGCTTTTGCGCTTTCGCCCCGAGGACGGCCTGCATGTGCTGGTCCGCGGCCGCGTGAGCGTCTACGAGCAGCGCGGCCAGATGCAACTCGTCGCCGAAACCATGGAACCCGTCGGCGCCGGCTCGCTTCAGCTTGCCTTCGAGCAGTTGAAGGAGCGGCTCAAAGCGGAGGGGCTTTTTGATGCCGCTCGCAAAAGGCCGCTGCCCACGTTTCCCCGCACCGTGGGCATCGTCACCTCACCCACCGGCGCGGTGATCCGCGACTTCCTGAACATTGTCAGCCGGCGTCACTCAGGATTGAATGTCCTGCTCTGCCCCGCATCCGTGCAGGGCGAATCCGCGCCGGCTGAGATCGAGGCCGCGCTGGCCGAGCTGAACGATTCGAGTCTCGTTGACCTGATCGTGCTCGCCCGCGGCGGCGGTTCACTGGAAGATTTGGCCGCCTTCAACAGCGAGCGCGTGTCTCGCGCCATCGCCGCGTCACGCGTGCCTGTCGTCTCCGCCATTGGCCACGAGACCGACTTCACCATTGCCGACTTCGTGGCCGACCTGCGCGCGCCCACGCCTTCGGCCGCGGCCGAGCTCATCACCGAGGCGCAGTACACGATCGCCGAGCGCCTGGCCACGCAGTCGCACCGCCTGGAACGCGCTACGCGCTTCCAACTGCTGCAGGCTCGCCAGCGCCTGACGCAATGGCCGATCGGCCGCGCCGAGTCGCGCGTCACATCGCTGCTTTACCGTCTCGGCCAGCGGCTCGACGACTCCACGCAGCGCCTCGACGCCGCCCTATTCGAGCAATTGCGCCTCGGCCAGACCCGCGTCGCCGCTCTCGCCGCCAGCGTGCTGCATCACGACCCGCGGCAGAAGGTCGCTCACGCGCGCGAGCACCTCGCCGACTTTCGCGCCCGCCTGGACCGATGCGTCGAACGCCTGATCGAGTCCTCCGCGTCAAAGCTCGGTGCGCTCGATGCGCGCCTTCATTCACTCTCGCCGCTGGCCGTGCTCGACCGCGGCTACGCGCTGGTTCTCTCTGCGGATGGCGCGCTCATCCGCTCCACCACGCAAATCGCCGCCGGCGAACGGCTCACCACGCGCCTGGCCGATGGCACGTTCACAAGCAGCGTCGAGTCAATTTTGCACGGCTCGCATGGATCGCCTGGCGCGCCTAAAGCCCCGGCCACCGCCAAGCGAGGCAAGAAATCCACATCATGACTTCCAACGGCGCACGCAAGCTCTTCGGCACCGACGGCATTCGCGCCGTTGCGGGCGAAGCTCCTCTCGATCCAACCACGATCTACGGCGTGGGGCTCGCGCTCGGCCACTCCCTGCGGAAGACCACGGCCCAGCCCAAAGTCCTGCTCGGCCGCGACACGCGCGAGTCCGGCCCCTGGATCGCCGCCACGCTCGCCGAGGCCCTGCGCCGGTCGGGCGCGCTCGCCGAAAGCGCGGGCATCGTCACCACTCCGGCCGTCGCGTTTCTTGCCCGCACGCACGGCTTCCACGCCGGAGTGGTCATCTCGGCATCGCACAATCCCTGGCAGGACAACGGCATCAAGCTCTTCGGCGCCGACGGATTCAAGCTGCCCGACGCGGTTGAACTGGCCATGGAAGAGGAGATCTTTTACCACGCCGCACAGGTGCAAATCTCCGATCCACATTGCTTCCCGCCGGTCGAAGACGATCCCGCGCTGCTTTCCGATTACATTCAGTTTCTCATCGATTGCGTACCCGGCCTCTCGCTCGCGGGCCTGAAGATCGTGGCCGATTGCGCCCATGGCGCCGCGGCCTCCGTCGCACCCGAGCTTTTCCGGCGGCTCAACCGCGAGGGGCGCGCGGACGTCACGCTGCTCAACATCGCGCCTGACGGCCGCAACATCAACGCGAAGTGCGGCGCGCTGCATCCCGAGTACGTAGCCGGCGAAGTAAAAGCGCGCGGCGCGGACCTGGGCTTAACCTTCGACGGCGACGCCGACCGCTGCATGTTGGCCTGCTCCTCGGGAAATGTCGTCAACGGCGACGCCATTCTGTTGATGGCTGCGCGCGACCTGAAGGCCCGCGGCATGTTGACCGGCGACGTGGTTGTCGCCACCACCATGTCGAACATGGGGCTGGAAGCGGCGCTCAAGCGGAGCGGCATTCGCATGTTACGCGCGCCGGTGGGCGACCGCTACGTGCTCGAAGAGATGCAGAAGCAGAACGCGGCTCTGGGCGGCGAGCAGTCGGGGCATATCTTGTTTCCGCATCTGGCGACCACCGGCGACGGCCTGCTCACCGCCCTCGTCGTCCTCGATCTCGTCGCTCGTACCGGCAAATCCATCGCCTCGCTCACCGCCGACCTCAAAGTCTTCCCGCAGGTGATCGTGAACGTAAAGGTGCGCGAGAAAAAGCCCCTCGACTCCATCCCCTCCGTCGTCGCGGCCATCCGCGCCGCGGAACAAGAGTTGAAAGACTCAGGCCGCGTCGTAATCCGCTACAGCGGCACCGAGCCGCTGGCGCGGGTGATGATCGAGGCCGAGAGCGAGGAAGCGATGCGGCGGCACGCGGAGGCCATTGCTGCCGCCATCCGCAGCGAACTCGGCGCGTGACCGGCCGTCATCGTCTGGAAACGGCCATCCGTCAGCTTGTACCATCGATTCATGCCGCAATTCCCTTCCGGCCAAACGCTGCTCATCGACGCCGACGACACGCTGTGGGAGAACAACGTTTACTTTGAGCGCGCGATCGCGGCATTCATCGGATTTCTCGATCACAAAGAGTACTCGCCTGCCGCGGTGCGGAAGGCGCTGAACGCCGTGGAGCGGGAAACCATCCTCACCCACGGCTACGGACTGTCGAGTTTCACGCAGGCGCTGGTGGATTGCTTCGAGCGGCTGAGCTCTGCGCCGGCGACGGAAGAAAAGCGCGAGCGCATTCGCGGCTTTGCCCGCGCCATCGCCGAGCAGGAGATCGAACTGCTGCCCGGCGTGGCGGAGACTCTGGCCGATCTCGCCGGCCGGCACCATCTCATCTTGATGACCAAGGGCAACCATGCCGAGCAGGCCGGCAAGCTGGTCCGCTCCGGGCTGGCGCCGCACTTTGCCGCGGTCGAGATCGTAGCTGAAAAAGATCCGCCCACCTACCGCTCCGTCATCGCGCGGCACGAGCTCTTGCCGCACACCAGTTGGATGATCGGCAACAGCCCCAAGAGCGACATCAACCCTGCTCTCGCGGCCGGTCTGCACGCAGTCTTCCTCGTTCACAAAGACACGTGGGTGCTGGAGCACGCCGCGCTCGACGCCGCGCCCGAGGGCCAGCACCTGATCGAGCTCGACGCGTTTGCGAAACTGCTCGAGATTTTTTGAGCGGCGCGGCCGCAATCGAAACGCAGCCCGGTCCGGCGGCATATGAGAAACTGAGAGTGCGGCATTTAGCAATTTCTTCGGGTGCTGTTCAATTCGCCCCCAAACCTGACTCCAACACAATTTGAGCGGGCCCGCGCGGCCACTGCCGGGCTGCGGATCGCGCGGCAACCGGAAACGCTCATAGGACTTCGCAAAGAATGATCGGTGTGAGCGATGTGACCATGCGCTACGGCGCGAAGGTGCTCTTCGAGGACGTGACCGCCACCTTTACGCCGGGCCGCCGTTATGGATTGACCGGGCCCAACGGCGCCGGCAAGTCCACCTTCATGAAGATCCTGAGCGGCGAGCTGGAGCCGCAGAAAGGCGCCGTCGTACGCCCGCGCAAGCTGGGCGTGCTGCGCCAGGATCAATTCGCCTTCGATGCCTATCGCGTCATCGACACGGTGATCATGGGCAACAAGCCGCTGTGGGCCGCGCTGGAGGAGCGCGACCGCATCTACGCCAAGCCGGAGATGACCGACGAGGACGGCATGCGGCTGGGCGAACTCGAAGGCACGATCGGCGACGAGGACGGCTACACCGCCGAGAGCGACGCCGCCGTGCTGCTCGACGGCCTCGACATTCCCGAGCCGTTGCACGAGCGCGGGATGGGCGAGCTGCAAGGGGGCCAAAAAGTCCGCGTGCTCCTCGCGCAGGCGCTCTTCGGCAAGCCGCAGGCGCTGCTGCTCGACGAGCCCACCAACTACCTCGATCTCGACTCCATCCACTGGCTGCAGGACTTTCTGACCAGCTACGACGGAACGCTGATCGCGATCTCGCACGACCGGCACTTTCTCAATTCCGTGACCACGCACACCGCCGACATCGATTACCAGACGGTCATTACCTACACCGGCGGCTACGACGACATGGTCATGGCGAAGACGCAGATCCGCTCCACGCTCGAGGCGCAAATCGCGCAGCGCGAGAAAAAGATCGCGCAGCTCAACGAGTTCATTGCGCGGTTCGCCGCGGGCACGCGGTCGAGCCAGGTGACCAGCCGGCGCAAGGAGGTAGAGCGGCTGCAAACCAACGAGCTGGCGCGGTCAAACATTCAGCGGCCCTACATCCGCTTTGACCAGGCGCGGCCCAGCGGGAAGCACGTTTTAGAGTTCAAGCATCTGACGAAGGTTTACGGAGAACTGAAAGTCATCGATGGGTTTACGGCCAACGTTCTGCGCGGCGAAAAGATCTGCCTGATGGGGCGCAACGGCGCGGGGAAGACCACGCTGCTCAAGTGCCTGCTGGCGAACTACGCCGGTCTCCCACCCCAACGACAAGGACCCGTCGTTGGGGACCCCGGCATCGCCGGCAAGAAGTTCTCGCTCGACTCGGGGTCGGTCTTCTGGGGCCACGAGGCGCAGGTGGGCTACTTTCCACAGGACGTGGGGGCAACGATTTTTGCGGGCATCGAGCACGGCCTCACCGTGGCCGAGTGGCTGCACCAGTGGAACCCGAGCGCGCACATGGAGGACATTCGCGGCATTCTGGGCCAGATGCTCTTCAGTGGCGAAGAGGGCGCCAAACCCACCGAGGCGCTCTCCGGCGGCGAGCAGGCGCGGCTCGCGTTTTGCAAACTTATTCTTACCAAGCCCAACATCCTCATCTTCGACGAGCCCACCAACCATCTCGACCTCGAAGCCATCAACGCGCTGAACATCGCGCTGCAGCGGTACGAGGGCACGGTGCTGCTGGTCACGCACGACCACGACCTGATCGATGAAGTCGCCACGCGGCTGTGGGTCTTCCACGACGGCGGCATTGAGGACTTCCGGGGGCCGTACGAGGAGTGGAAGGGGAAGCACAGCTGATTGGGGCCCGGCCCTCTGTCAGAATTGGTTCCCGCAGTTCACAGAAGAGGTACGATTTGGCATGAGCGCGCGAGATCATTGGGATCGCATCTACCAGACCAAGTCTCCTGTAGAGACCAGTTGGTACGAGCCCCATCTGCAAATGTCGCTCGGCTGGATTACAGAAGCCGTTCCCGACCGGTCAGCTTCGATCATCGACGTGGGCGGAGGCGAGTCCACGCTGATTGATGATCTGCTTGCGAAGCAATACCGGACTCTGACCGTCCTCGATGTCTCTGAAGCGGCGATCCGCAAGTCACAGAACAGGCTTGGCCCCAAGGCAAAGAATGTGAATTGGCTCGTGGGTGATTTGACCGAAGTTGCCCTTCCCTCACGCACCTACGATCTCTGGCATGATCGCGCTGTCTTTCACTTTTTCACGGAGCCAGCACAGCGAGCGGCTTACGTGAGCCAACTTAGCGCGTCGCTCAAAATCGGCGGGCAGGTTTTGATGGCGACCTTCGGGCCTGAAGGCCCGCAGAAATGCAGCGGCCTCGTCACCATGCGCTACGGCGTCGAGTCATTGCTGCACGAGTTGGGGCCGGACTTCCGGACAATCCGGCACTCCCTGATCGAACACGAGACCCCATTCGGAACGAAGCAGCAGTTCCTGCATTGCCATTTTGTGTTCGGCCGAAAGGGATAACTGGCCGACCCTGGCCACCCGCTGACAGTTATTCTGTTCTTTCGCAATCCTCGTTACGTCCTTTTCAACGCTACCGCTCAAAAGCTGTACCGCCCGGTCAGTTCCAGACTCCGCGGCCCCGCTCCCTCCGCGGTCTGCAGCGCCGTAATCGAGCCGAAACCAGCCGAGTCGGCCTGCATGTTAGGCGGCTCGTAGTTACGGTGGTTGAAGAGGTTCGCTGCCTCCACGCTGAAGCGGAAGCCCGTCTGCTCGCTCAGTGGGATGCTCTTCATCAGCGAAAGGGAGAAGTTGACCGTTCCAGGGCCGGCCACGCCGCCTACGGGAGCATTGCCGAAGCGGCCGATGCCGATCTGGCCAGGCAAGTTGGGATTCACAAGATCTTGATAGGGAAACGCGGCGGGATTGAGCCACTGCGTGGTGGTGCGCTGCGGCGCATAGAGCGAGACGCCGCGCAATTGGTCGGTGCGCGCCAGGCCCACGGTGGTCAGGATGTTGGTGTTGGCGGGATCGACGGATTGCTCGTAAGGCGTGAGGAAGGGGCCGGACTGCACAACCATGACTCCGGCCAGTTGCCAGCCGCCCGCCAGCGCCTTGGCCGCGCCATTAGAGGTCAACCAGCGCTGGCCGGCGCCGAAGGGCAGATTGTAGAGATACGTGGCCAGAACGCGGTGACGGCGATCGTAGACGACGTTGCCGTAGTCAAGGCCCGGGTTGAAGCGATCCGTGAGAAAGCTGCCGCCGGCTACGGCAAACGCGGTAGGCGCCACTCCGCCCGCATTGGAGAGGTCGCGCGTAAAGGTGTAGCTCAAGTCGAAGGTAATCGACTTTTCGCTGTGGCGCGAAAGCTCAGCGGTGCCGCTCGCGTAATTGCTGAACGCCGCATTCTCCACGCTCTGGATCACGCTCCAGGTCGGGTAGGGGAGGCTGGCGGCGGCAACAGAGTAGCCGACCGTGTTCGCAGGCACCTGGTTCAGGTCTTCCATCGCTTCAAGATTCGCGCCGTGACTGCCCGAGTAGGAGAGGCGGAGGCCGGTGCTCTGCCCCAGATTCTGCTCGAAGGTCAGGTTCCACTGCTGCACGGTGGGATCCTTGTAGTGGATAGGAAATGCGTAGTAGAAGCCGCCTGTTCCGGCGGCGGCGGAGTTGAAGGGCTCAGCGAACGAGAGCAGCGGCGTGATGCCGTCAGAGGCGTAATCCTGGTTGTAAGTGGGCACGTAACTGGCGGCCACGGCCCAGCCCGCAACCAGCGAAAAACCGAGCGGCGTTTCGATGAATCGTCCCCAGCCGCCGCGCACGACGGTCCTGTCGTTGCCCCAGGGACGCCAGGCAAAGCCGAGGCGAGGCCCAAGATCGGTGCGATCCGTGAAGCGCAGCGACTCGGGAATACCCGCCTGCGCCGCGAGGAGGATCGGCGTGGGCGCGATACCGCTCCTGAAATCCTGCGACGCATTGCTGCTCGCCTGCGCGTTGGGGACGACTACGGCGCCGTTGACCGTCGTCGTACCGTCGCTACCGGTGCCCGTCCAATCGGGCAGGAAGGTGGCCGTATTCCAATGCGTCTCGCGGATCGGCGGATGCAATTCGTAGCGCAGGCCCAGGTTGAGCGTCAGATTCTGCGTCAGCTTCCAGTCATCCTGCGCAAACACCGCCCAGGAATAACCCAGGCCATCCATCGTCGGATCGTTGGTGGAGCTCACTTCGGTGTAATCGGGATAGCCGAGCAGGAAAGCGGTGTACGAATCGCCGATGGCCTGGCCCACGTCGGAGCTTCCGTTGAAGACGTACCAGCCGGAGCGATAGTTGCCGTAGACGTTGTCGTCGTGATCGGAGAGGCGCATGAAGTCTGCGCCAAATTTGAAGGTATGCGCGCGGCGGGTCCACGTCACGTTGTCCAGGAGCTGCACGATTTCGCCGCGCTGCATTCCCGGATTGCCGGCCCCGGTGGACATGAAGCCGTTGATGAGCACCTGCGGCGCCTCGGACCACTGCGTGTCCGGCTGCGGGACGACAGAGGCGAATCCTGTTTGGGCAAGCAGGTCCGCGGTCGAGTAGCTCTGCGTCTCCGATGTGTGCTGAGCGTTGAAGCCGCCGCGAAACTCGTTCAGCAGACTCTGGTTGAAGATGTAATTATGCGCGAAGGTCAGGCCTTCATCGATCTCGGGTGTGTTGTAGCCGCCCTGCAACGGGCTGCCGGCCTCGGCGCAGTAGGTGTAGACGCAGGTCGCCGAAGGCGCTGTGATCACCTGGCGATTCTTGTAGGAGAAGCGCGCGTAGACCGATTGGCGAGAGGAGAATGTGCGGTCCAGGCGAATATCGCCCTGGTTGGCGGAGATGGGCGAGGGAAAGTTGATCTGGTAATTATTCGCGTAGGAATCGGGCGAGCCGTAATTGGGCGGCGGGAACAGGTACTTGATCACGGCGGCGGCGACGGGGCCTGGCGTCACCTGCGATGGATCGAGGGGCGTTCCATCGGGCATTGAAATCGAGCTGACGCCCTGTCCGGCGAGATAACTGGTCAGATCGCCATTGCGCATGGCGGCCGACGGCACGCTGAGCAGCATGGGCGTTTCGCGCGGCAGGCGCAGGCCCTCGTAGCTGATGAAGAAAAATGTCTTGTCGTGCCCGTTCAAAAGATGCGGGATGCTCAGCGGCCCGCCCAGCGTGCCGCCAAAGTCGTTCATGATGATCCGCGGCTTGGTGAGCGCAAAGGGATCGTTCGAGTTGAAGACGGTATTTTCGTTGTTCTCGAAGAGGCCGCCGTGGAAGTTCACGGTGCCCGCCTTGGAGACGGTGGTAATGTCGGCAACCCCGGAAAACTCCGCGCTGTTGTTCGATTCCGAGACGCGAATCTCCTCGATGGAGTTGAAAGAGGGAAACATCTCGTTTACCGGGCCCGAGTATTCGACGCCCACCGAGGAGATGCCGTCGATGGTCACGCTGAGCAGCGCGGGCGTGGCGCCCATTACCGCCAGGTTGCCGCTATCGTCGGTCTGCACTCCCGTCTCCGTGGTCAACGTGGAGATGGGGCTGGTCGAGCCGGTGGAGCGCGAGTAGATGGCCACGGGAAGATTCACCAGCTCGTCGCCCAGTTTGGTCTCGGCCAGGTTGGAGACGTCGGTGGTGATCACCGGGTCCGGGTCGTCCCTCACTTCGATGGTCTCGCTTTGCGCGCCCGGCTTGAGCGTGGCGTCGATGCGCCGTGTTTCGCGCGCGGCAAGCGCGATCTGCGGCAGCGATTCGGTGGCAAAGCCCGGCGCGGCAATGACCAGCTTGTAGGAGCCTACGTCGACGTTCCGGAAGGCGTAGTTGCCGCTTGTGTCGGCCATCGCCACCAGCGTGGTCTGGGTTCCGGTGTTCTCGAGCGTAACCTGCGCGTCCTGAATGATCGCGCCCGTCGAGTCGCGCACGATGCCCAGGATGGCGCCGAACGTGGATTGTGCCGGAATCGGGCTGGCGGCGGCTGCCGCGAGCCAACAGCAGAAGAGAAACAACCTGAAGGCGAATTGCCTTGGGGGCCGCACAAAGCGGCAGAGTTTTTCCATCCACTTCCCTTTCGTGCAAACTACCAAAAAACCATTGCATCCACTGCTTTCTGAAAATTAGGTTAAAAATTAATTTACTGCCTATTGATCTCTCGTGCGCACTTTTTTTGTGGAAAATTGGACGTGATCTTCGCGTCAGGCTTCGGGCAGTTTGGCCGGTTGGTTTGCCGGCTCACTTGCCGCGCGCGTTGAAGCCGAAAAAAGGACAGGCAGCACCACCAGCGCCGACGATCTGTGCCCACATCGGGTATGTCGAAAAAACTGAGGCCGCTCAAGCGGAGCGGCCCTCGGATCAAGACTGGCGATGCTCCTTCAGATCGGCGCTTTTTCAAACGAGGTAATGAAGTGTATCCCGGGGACCGTTATTCCCTGAAGCCGGTCGTCATTTGTCAAGAACAGATCGCATCCCACGGTTCCGGCAGTCGCCAGTTGAATTGCGTCCGGGGGCTTGACAGCTCCTCCCATACGAATCCGCGCGAATGTCTCAGCGGCTTGCTCGACAAAAGGCAACACCGTGATTCCCTGGCCCCGGAATAACCTGCGATACTGTTGCGCCAAAGCATAGTCCCCTTTTCCCAAAGGCGCAACGAGTACCTCGCCGAGGGTCATGACCGACGTAAAGACCTCGTCCCTTCGCGCGGAGAACGCCCGAAGCAGATATCGCGCCCGCGCCGATCGAGGGCTCACCCCCTCAATCAAGTAGATGAAGAAATTCGTGTCCAGAAAGATGCGGCTCATTCCCAACCCTCGCGCAGCTTTCGCACGAATTCGTCGGGGTCCACGCCCTTCCAATACTCCCTGCCTAGTCCTTCCAGTTCGAAGAGCGATCCAAGCCATTGGTCCGCCGTCCTCGCTGGCTCATTTGAAGCCTTAGAGGACCTTGGGCCAGCGATTGACAGATTCGCGCCGGCCATGGGACTAGCCTTCTCATATCGTTGTTTCGCCCAGTCTAGGAGTGACAAATACTTCTCCGGAACCTCACCCTCATCGGGGAAGATCTTACCTGTTCTTCCTGGATGCTCCTCATCACCCGGCAGCAGCAATCGCCGCGTATGTTTTCCCGTAGCGTATAGCATCCGGTGTCTCCCAGGGTTCGGCGCTTTGTTCGCCACGCAGTGTTGTGAGGTATGAACGCTCACACCGGAGCGCAATTCACCGCTAATGTTTTCTCGAGCTGCCCGATTGACGATCTCCTGAATTGTGAATTCCGAGCGTCCCGGTTGTTCCCGGTGTAATAGGGCAGTCGCCAAAAAAACCTCGACTGCGCAGGAAACCTCGGTCAAGATGGATTCTTCATTCACAGAATTCTCCTTCCTTCGCCACGCGAGTGGTGGCTCGAATGTTTGTGACCAATGTGGAATCCGGAGCAATATCGGCACTTGTAGGTGACAAGTGCGCGAACCCCCAACCCATTGCCCGAGTTCAAGATGTGGCAGATTCGTGCTTCTGCATGTGTGGCATGACTAAATCGGGTCTTTCTCGCACAAGAGGAGTCCCAATACGCGAAATCTATGTGCCCCATCGTCCCCTCCCAGCAAGCGAGAGCTTGTCTATTGAAATGGTACGACAAAAACGACGGATGTCAAGAGGTAAAGTTCGAAATTTTCATCGTCTACGTTCTGCGCCGCGCCGCCTCCTCGTAGACGCGCTCGTACTCCTTCGCCGGGCCAGTCCAGCTATAATCGCGCGCCATGCCGTTGCGCATCAGGCGCGTCCATTGTTTTTTGTCGCGGAACGCCGCGATGGCGCGGTCGATCTCCGCGAGCAGGGCCTTGGGATCGAAGCCCGCGAACTTGAAGCCCGTGCCGGTTCCCTTCTTTGCATCCCACTCTTCGACGGTGTCGTCGAGGCCGCCAGTGGCGCGCACAATGGGGACCGTACCGTACTTGAGCGAATAAATCTGGTTCAGGCCGCAGGGTTCGTAGCGCGAAGGCATCAGGAACAGGTCGGAGCCGGCCTCGATCTTGTGCGCCAGCGCGTCGTCGTAGCCGATGCGCACGACCACGCTGGCCGGATGCCGGAAGGCCCAGCCGCGGAAGAGTTTCTCGTAGTAGGGATCGCCGGCGCCCAGCGCCATCACGGCCACTTCGCGCGCGGCAATCTCCTCGGTGATGCGCGCCACGATGTCGAAGCCCTTCTGTGTGGCCAGCCGCGTGACGATGCCGATCACCGGAGTCGTTTCCGCCACGCCCTCCAGGCCGAAGGCATGCAACAGATCGCTGCGGCAGGCGCGCTTTCCGTCCAGGCGCTGCGGCGTGTAGTGCGCGGCCAGGTTGGCGTCCGTGGCCGGATTCCAGAGCGTGTAGTCCACGCCGTTCAGGATGCCGTGCAGATCGGCGGCCCGTATCCGCAGGATGCCTTCGAGTTGTTCGCCAAATTCCGGCGTCTGAATCTCCTCGGCGTAGCGGCGGCTTACGGTGGTCAGCAAATCGGAAAAGACGATGCCGCCCTTGAGGAAGTTGAACCGGTCGTACTGCTCCAACTTGTCCATGGTGAAGACATCCCATGGCAAAAGGAGCTGCTCCGTGGTGTTGGGCGGAAACTTGCCCTGATAGGCGGCGTTGTGAATGGTCAGCACCGTGGCTGCGCCGCGCAAATCTGTGTCGGCGGCGTAGACGGTGCGCAGATAAACGGGGATGAGCGCGGCCTCCCAGTCGTGCACGTGGAAGATTTGCGGCACGCCCAATTGCTTCGACGCCTCGATGACGGCGCGGCAAAACAGGCCGAAACGCTCGGCGTTATCGGCGTAGTCCGCACCGCCGGAGCCATAAAGTTCTTTTCTGTCAAAGAGCTCCTGGCAATCTATAAAGTAGTACTGCACCCCGTCGCGCTGGCCGCCGTCCACGATGCCTGCGAAGCGGTTGTAGGAGAGGAAAGGGATGGCCAGCGAGCGGATGGCGTACCGGGGCTCACCCCCAATATGCCGGCGTACGCGCGCATAGAACGGCAGAAATACCGACACCTTGTGCCCCAGCTTGACCAGCTCGTGCGGCAGCGCGCCCACCACGTCGGCCAGGCCGCCGGTCTTGGCAAACGGTGTGCACTCCGAGGCGGCAAAAGCAATCTGCATTCCGATCTCTTTCCTGCGGCAGTGGCCGCCAGCCCGAACCGATGAAGAGGCAGCTCGGCCCCATGCATCCACGGCCCAAGCCGGCGCGTCATTCAAAGTGAAAGTCTACACCGTTGCCTTAGCTCGGCTTGCAGGCGGAGGAGTACAGGCCGAACCCGTATTCGAACCCGAATAGACGCGGGCCGGTAGCGCATCATATCCACCCGGAGAGTGGAAAACCCAGCGCCTCGATCCTCTATCCTGAATCTGCGCCCCGGAGGTCCCCGGATGCTTTCCCCTGCCGTTGCCTCTCCTGCCACTCCCACTCCGCTCGAAGAGATCGCGGCCGCCGTCGATCGCATCGGCCCTTTGCACGGCCTGCCTGCTGAGGATCGCCTCTGGCTCGCCCGCCATGGCCAGGAATTTATGGCCGGCCCCGGCGACATTCTGTTTGAGGAGGGTGCTCCGGCCGAGCACATGGTGCTCATCCTCAAAGGCGAGATCCATGTGCGCCGCCAGCACGGCGGCCCGATGGCTCTTTTCATCGGCCGCACCGGACAAATGACCGGCCTATTGCCTTTTTCGCGCATGAAAGGCTACGGCGGACAAGGATTCGCCGTTTCCCCTGTGTGGATACTACTGATTCACCGCTCGCTTTTTCCTGAGATGCTGGCGGCCATCCCCTCCATGGCGCAGCGCGTGGTCTCCACCTTGCTCGACCGCGTGCGCGAGGTCACTCGCATTGAGCAGCAGGCGGAGAAGCTCACGGCTCTGGGGCAACTGGCAGGCAACCTGGCGCATGAACTCAACAATCCCGCTTCGGCAGCGCAGCGCGCCGCCGCCAGCCTGCTGGCCGCCCTGCGCGCCAACCGCGCCAATCGGTTCAAGCTGATCAATCTGCATCTCGCGGCGGAACAAATGTCGAGCGTCGAAGCGTGGGAAGAAAAGGTTCTCGCGCGCAGCGGCGAATCGCTGGCGCCGGATCCCCGATCGGACGCGATCGGCTTCATCGCGCGCGAAGAATCCATCCGCGCCTGGCTCAAGGGCGTGGGATGCACCGACACGTGGGAGATTGCTTCGCAGCTCGCCGAGCAGGGCGTCACCACCGCCGATCTCGACGAACTGCGCGGCTTCCTGGGCGCCGCCGAGGCCTGCATTTCGCTCCAGTATTTCGCCCGTTATCTGCGCTCCGCGCGCGCGGCAGAGACCATCGTGAACTCCACAGCCCGCATCTTCGATCTCATCGGCGCCGTCAAGGACTACTCCAACATGGACCGCGCCCCGATTCTCGAAGTGGACGTTCCGGCCGGCTTGGACGCGACTCTGCAGATGCTCCGCTCGCGCATGGGAAATGTCGAAATCGAGCGCGATTATCAGCCCGATCTGCCCCGCATCAGCGCCTACGGCGGCGAGCTGAACCAGGTGTGGACGGCGCTGATTGAGAACGCGCTCGACGCCCTGGGCAACCAGGGCCGCCTGCGGATCGCTTGCCGGCTTGAAGGCGAGATGCTGCTGGTGGAGATTTGGGACACCGGCCCGGGAATCCCTGACGAGCTGCAGGAGCGCATCTTCGAGCCGTTCTTCACCACCAAAGCGCCTGGCAAGGGGCTGGGCCTGGGCCTCGACAACGCCATGCGCATCGTGCGCAAACACCGTGGTCATTTGAGCGTGAAGTCGGAGCCGGGCTCGACCTGTTTCCAGGTGCGTCTGCCGCTGGATCAGTTGCAGGCATATTAAGAGACAGGGAATAGCCAGTAGGGAATAGGGAGTAGACTTCAAGCGGCCAGAATGGTTTCAAAGTTCCGGGGGACAGAGTCACACTACGGCCGCGATTGAGAGCAGATGATTTGGCGGGATTTTTCAGGTTCAGCGCTCGTGTTTCGCGCCTTTTTCCTACTCCCTGCTGGCTATTCCCTGTCTTTCTCCACTTCCACGCCCCGCCAGAAGGCCACATAGCCTTTGATCCTGCGCGCCACAGGCTTGGGATCGGGGTAGTACCAGGCAGCGTCCTGGTTATCCTGTCCGTCGATCACAATGGACATGTAACGTGCCTGGCCCTTCGCGGGATCGGTGGAAGTAGTGGAACTGGGGCGAAAGTACTCGCGCTTGAGGCTGGACTCAGGGAAATAAATACTCCCTTCCCATTCCACCGTCCGGTCACTCTCGGCTTCTGCAATGACTTTGCCGTTCCAGATTGCTCGCGCCATGGTTGTCAGGTCGCTTTCAGTCTTTCCCTGCTCCGTTCCGGCCACAGCATGAATCCGGCCCGGCAAGGGGAACCGATACGACACTACCAGAGTTTGCGCGGTGAGGCGAGTACCAATGAGGTTCTCGATCGCCTCAACTGCATTACTCCGCCGCAGCGATGGTGTCGATATGCACGCTATTGTGGGCCGCATCCTCGGTCGCCGTCACGGTCACGTGAGCGCCATAGAAATCCTTCACCGCATCGGGGTTATCGATGCTCCAGACCTGCTTGTTGGGGTCGACGAACACCGGCTTCAACCCGCTTTCGATGCACTTCTTAACACAGTCCGCACCGGTGCCCATGTGCTTGGCGCCGCACGCGGAGTCCGAAATCCATCCGGTGATCGTGGTTGAATCCGCAGCCATCGCGGTCATGGCGGCCATGGCGAAAACGGCTGCCAGCAAGGAAATACGCTTCATACAAACCTCCCGGGGAATCGATGAACTTTCGTCCGTTCTTATCATGCTCTTACAGTTGGAATTCTACAAGAGCGTTGTGTTGCTTGTCCGGCGGGGCCTGAGGCGCTTCGTTTATCGCGCCGGACGGGAGTTGCGCGTTGCCTCAACGCGCTTCTGGGTCGCCTCGTAGCGCTGCGCCGCCGAGGAAAAGCGGTTCACCAGTTCCGAGGTCTTGGCCAGGAAGGCGGGATTTTTCTCTCGGATCGCCTCCAGGATGGGCGCAAATTTGGCGAGGAGGAAGAACCCCTCTCCATTGCAGTCCACAAACAGCTCTGCCGAGACGGCGCCGTGCAAGACCATCGCCGCCGCCATTTCCCAATAAGTGAGAACCTGCCTGAGCCACGGATTGTGCGGATCCGAGGGGTTCTCGTAGACGGCGTAGAAGTCGTCCACAGTTATGGGCCAGAACTCGCCGCCAACCCAGGCGCGCGCCTGGCGCATCACCGCTTCGGTGCGCAGTTGATAAAGTTTCAAGATAATTTCCGCATCGGCCGGCGTAGCAAGCATTCGTTCCATTCGTCGTCTCCGCAGCCCATGGTAATCGATTCAGGCGGACTTTGCCGAACGCTTTCGCAATCCGCGATCATCGGTATGGAGCCTATTCCGGTGTCTGAGGCTCGCGATTCGTTCCCTTAACTCGGAATCGGAATAGTAGCGGCCCGACTTGTCCAATTCGCCTGAAGCAAGTCCCCGCGAAACTTCGCCAAGCGCTGTCCGGATTGCCCTGTGAATCTCGCGCGAAGTTATCGATCGCATCTTGACGCCCTCTTCAGTTTTGACCATCGCCTTGGGTCGAAAACAATCAAAACTCCCCCCTCGGATCTCTTGGCGATCCTTGTGTGGCTGACTGAATTATCGTATACCTCCAATTCGTCTGCCAACGGAAGATACAATCTGAGAAAATTCGACAGGCCTGCGTAATACCGGCGGCGAGTGACGGCAGGCTCAACGCCGTGGCCGCCCTCCCGCACTCTGCGGGCAACACGTTTGATGGCAGCCTCCGGCGACGGCAACCACAGGTAAAGCAACGTGATTCGCCAACCGGCCTGTTTGCATCGCTTCAGAAAGCGTAAATACGACTTGCCCGAGAGTGTCGTTTCCACTCCAAAACTCAGGTTCCGCGCCACCAACTCCCGCATGTGCTCGAGCATTCTTCGGCCAGCCGCGAAAGCCGCCGACTCAGGATCCCCGGGAGAAATCGCGCGCGCAAATTCATCGGCATTTAGAAACTCTTGGATGCCTGGAAACTTTGGAAGGAGCTTCCGCGCCGTCGTGGTTTTGCCCGCGCCGTTGGGACCTGCGAGGATTACGATTTCTTTCAATGCAACCCTCGCTTACGCCGGCTGCAGCTCCCGCCTCTCGTCCTTCCTCTCGATCACCGGCCCGTGCGTCTCTGCGGTAGGCGGGGGCGGGGCATCGCCAATCCGCTTGGAGTATGTGCACACCACCTTCGCGACCCCTTCAGCCGCGGCTGCCTTCTTTCCCCGCTTCTTCTTCGCGGACTCTTCTTCGGCGGACTTCTTCACATTCGGGCAAACGAGATACACGCCCGAGCGGAGCGTCTTCTCCAGGAGATATGGACTGCCGCAGTTGGGGCACTTCTTCGCCACCGGCTTCAGGTTTGACGTGAAGCCGCACTTGGGATAATTCGTGCAGCCCCAGAAGATGTTGCCCTTGCGCGCGCGGCGCTCGGCCAGGTCGCCCTCACCGCACTTCGGGCACTTCATCCCCTCGATCAAATTCTGCTTCACGTATTTGCACTTGGGATAGCCGGAGCACGAGACAAACTCGCCGTACGCGCCCTGGCGCAGCACCAGCGGCTTTCCGCACGCCGGGCAAGGCTCGCCGGTCGGCTCGGGCGGCTTCTGCTGCTGCTTCTGGCTCAGCTTGCGGAAGGTCTTGCACGGAGGATCGGCGTTGTAGTCCGGGCAGGCCATGAACGGCCCGAAAAGCCCGCGCCGCATCACCATCACCTTGCCGCAGTTCTCGCAGTACTCCTCGGTGTCGCCTGCCTCCTGCGCCTCGGGCGTGTTCAGGTCCGGCTTGGAGGCAATGTTCTCCTTGGTGAAGGTACAGCTCGCCGGATCCTTCTTGTCGTAAGCCGAGCAAGCGTAGAAGGTGCCGAACTTGCCCCACTTGAGCACCAGGGGCGAGCCGCACACGTCGCACTTCTCGTCCGTCACTTGCTCCATGCGCTTGATGTTGCGCATGTGTTTGCCTGCGTCCTTCAGTTCCTGTTCAAAGTAGCCGTAGAAACCATTGAGCAGATCGGTCCACTTCTCCGTGCCTTCCTCAATGTCGTCCAGTTCCGTCTCCAGCTTGGCGGTGTAGGCAGTGTCGAAAATGTAGGGAAAGTTCTCCACCAGAAGATCGCACACCACCACGCCGATCTCCGTGGGATAGAAGCGCCCGCGCGAGCCGCCGTGCTTCACCACGTACTCGCGGTCCTGGATGGTGCTGATAATCGACGCATAGGTTGACGGGCGCCCAATGCCCCTCTCTTCCAGCTCCTTCACCAGCGATGCTTCGTTGTAGCGCGGAGGCGGCTGGGTAAAGTGATCCTCGGGCACGAGCTCGTCCAGCTCCAGCGTTTTCACGCCGTCCAGGCTGGGCAGCCGGTTTGCGCTCTCGTCGTCCTCGTCCTTCTTGTCCTCCGAAACCTCGTAGACCTTTAGGAATCCATCGAAGCGCAACACCGAGCCGCTCATGCGAAAATCGTAGGTCTTGCCGGTTTTGGCTGAAACCGCGGCGATATTTGCCGTGGTCACGTCATACACCGCGGGGACCATTTGCGAGGCGACAAATCTCCGCCAGATCAGCGTGTAAAGCTTCATCTGCTCGTCCGTCAGAAAGCGCGCGATCGACTCCGGCGTGCGCGCCGCGTCCGTAGGCCGGATGGCCTCGTGCGCGTCCTGCGCGTCCTTCTTGCCCTTGTACACATTGGGTGAGTCGGGCAGATACTGCGCGCCGAGCTGTTTGGCAATCCACTCGCGCGCCCCGGTTTTCGCCTCGGGCGCCACGCGCGGCGAATCGGTACGCATATACGTGATAAGGCCCGTCGTTCCCTCCGCCCCAAGATCCACGCCTTCATACAGCCTCTGCGTCACGCCCATGGTGCGGCGCACATTGAATCCCAGCTTGTTCGCGGCATCGCGCTGCAGTTGGCTGGTGATGAAGGGCGCCAGCGGCCGGCGCTGCTGTTCGCGCGACTGTACGCCGGCGATCGACCAATCGGCCTTCTCGAGTGCGGCCAGCACGCCGTCCATCGTCTCCTTGTCGGGCAGCGCGCTCGCAATGAATAGCTCTTTGCCGTCCCTGTCCGTGCCGTTCGCCACGCGCGCCGGCTCGCCGTCGATGCCGACAAACTTCGCCTTGAACTTGCTCTCCGCCTGCTTCTCAGGATGGAGTTGCGCTTCCAGCGTCCAGTATTCGAGCGGCTGAAACGCGCGTATCTCCCGCTCGCGTTCCACGATCAGCCGCAGCGCCACGGTTTGCACGCGCCCCGCGGAAAGCCCGCGCCGCACCTTGTCCCAAAGCAGGGGCGAGATCTGGTAGCCGACGAGCCGGTCGAGCACGCGCCGCGTTTGCTGCGCGTCGACAAGATTCTGATCGATGTCACGCGCGTGGGCGAAGGCCTCCTGCACGGCCTTCTTCGTGATCTCGTTGAAGGTGACGCGGCGAATCTTCTTTCTCTCTTTGGCGTTGGTCCCTAATTGCAATGCGAGATGATACGCAATGGCCTCGCCCTCGCGGTCCGGGTCAGGCGCGAGATAGACCTCGTCTGCCTTGGCCGCCGCTTTCTTGAGCTGCTCGACAACCTTCTCTTTGCCCGGAGACACGATCAGCTCCGGCTCAAAGGTCCGCTCCTTCAGCTCCACGCCCAGCTCTTTTTTGGGCAAGTCCATAATGTGGCCGATTGAAGCTCGCACATCGAAGCCTTTGCCCAGATACTTTTCAATCGTCTTGGCCTTGGCCGGCGACTCGACGATCACCAATGCTTTGCTTGTTGCCATCCTGTGTCCCGGTTCCCTCTCTATCGTGTTGGCTTGTTGGACTCGCTCGCAGGCATTCTGTCCCTGTCGCGCAATCGCGACGTTTCGCTTGCGTCTACGGCTTTTCCTGGCCGACCCTCAATAAAATCATCCGCAAATGTTGCACCCTACCATGGAACACCACCTCATTTCCACCGGCAGGGCAAATTTTTCTTCGTTCAGCATCCCATTTCCGGGTACAGGAAAGCCCGTCTGCGGCCTGAGAAACCCTCCGCAAATCGTTGCTGGTCTTCCAACTATGGATTTCGGAATGCACATTGTTGCCCGGTCTGATTCGCCGGGCAAAAAACTGGAATTTACTACCCGGCAATCACTCCGCCCCAGGCTATCGGGCCTTCGGCCGGCACAACCTGGCCTTCCTCCGCACAGTCCAATTTCTCACAGCACGCGTACATAGTTCTTTCCCGGCAGTTGCCGCACGCGACCCGCCATTTCCAGTTCGAAAAGTGCTGTAAACACCTCGGAAGAAGTGAGTTGCGTCTCCAGTTGGTCTAGAATCTCGTCGATTTGCAGGCTCTGGTCGGCGTGCAGGACCTCAAGCACCATGGCCTCCTCGGGCCGCAGCACCGGGTCGGGTAATAAGGATGCGCCGGGTTCCGGTTTGGATGCAGCCGGGGCCTCGGCCTCCAGCTCCATGCGCACCTGCGAAGGCAGATCTTCCCAGATGTCCTCCCAGGTTGCTACGAGCTTAGCTCCCTGTTTTATCAATGTGTTAGGCGTCCAGGAGCCTTTGTTCGTCACGTTGCCCGGTACGGCAAACAGGTCGCGGTTCTGCTCGGCGGCGCATCGCGCGGTCACGCGCGTTCCCGAGTTCTCGCCTGCCTCCACCACCAGAACCGCCACGCTCAATCCGCTCAAAATCCGGTTCCTCCGCGGAAAATTCTGCGGCGCCGGAAACGTTCCCATGGGATTCTCGCTCACGATGGCCCCTCCGAGGGCGAGAATTTCCTCAGCGAGCTTCCTGTTCTCTTTCGGATAGACGACGTCGATTCCGGTACCCCACACGGCCACAGTGGGCATGCGCGCCGCCAGCGCGCCCTTGTGCGCGCAGGAGTCGATGCCTCGCGCCATGCCGCTCACAATCAGCAGCCGTCGCGCCGCCAGGTCCCGCGCCAGCATCTCCGCCACGCCCGCGCCATAGGGCGTGGGATGCCTCGTTCCCACAATGGCGATCGCCGGCCGGCTCAGCAGACGCACGTCGCCGCGTACCCAGAGCACCGGCGGTGAGTCGTAGATCTCGCGCAGACGCTCCGGATACTCCGGGCACGAGTAGCTGACCAGAGTTGCGCCCTGCGCGGCAACCCGCGCCCACTCCTCTTCCGCCGCGCGGCGCCCCTTGCCGTCGAACAGAAACTGCGCTGCTTCGGCGGGGAACCTGAGCCCTTCAAGGGCCGTCAGCGGCAGCGTAAAGATCTGGCTCGGCGACTCCAGTTGCCGCACCGCGTCCAGAATCCTTTTCGGCCCCAATCCCGGCGTCAACGCCAGGGCAAGCCAAGCCAGGCGATCCTCGCCCAATTGTGCTGCGCCCGCTACATCGGCGGCTTGCTTGAGCGCGGCGGTTGCGCCCACACCACTGTCTGAAATCGGTGCAGTGTCCAAAATTCGTACACTCCGGCTCTTGCCTTAAGAAACACAAACGCAGTTCAAGGGAATGTTCGCTCAAGTTACAAGCATGTCCGCCGGAAGTCAAGCGAGGCGGTCACGCCGGAGGGAGCAGGGACCTTTCAGTATCCTGAATTTCGCCGCTGCAACTCTCCGGCCTTCAAGCCCGGACGTTTAAGCCCGCGTAGCGGGCAAAAGACGCCAGCCCCAGACGCCAGCCCCAGGCGCCAGCCTGGGGAATGAACGCGAAAATCGAAGCGCAGCCCGCTTCAGCGGGCGAAAGAAAATGATGATCGCGGTTCCCTATTGGCTATTGGCTACTCCCTGCCGGGGTCCCCATCGAGCGGTCTTTGCTCGATGGGGTGGCTATTCCCTGCCTTTCATCCAGCCGTTCCCGCAACCACTCCAGCATCGTCGGTGACACGCGCTCCAGCGACACCAGACGAAAGGCGAGCCTCTCTCGCTCGACCACGTGATCGTGCCCGGCCAACTCAACCATTGCGTCCATGTGCTGCTCCACAAGATCGAACGAAGGCTTATGCTCTCCCCTGAGGCTTGAAGCAGCGGCAAGGCAGAGATCGGGCCGCAGGTGGCGCAGCACTCTGTTCGACTCGAAGATGGCGCCGGCCGGTGGCGGACAGTCGGCGAGAATCCGCTGCACAATGGGACCGAGTGCTTCATCGCCCGCCGTGACCAGCAACGCGCGGCGTGCCCCGGCGGCCAGATAGCGCGCCGTATCGGTTTCCTGCCCTGCCTGGGTCTCTTCCCAAAGCGGAGCCGGCTGTCCGTACACGTGGCTCGTAATCTTCACGGCGGTCCAGGGAATCTCATGCAGCGCGCGAATGAGCCCGCACACCAGCGCGGTTTTGCCCGCGCCGCGCCCACTGCCGCCGACTACGATGATCGCCATCGCCCCAGCCCTAGTCCCTAGTCCCTAGTCCCTAGTCCCTAGTCCCTAGTCCCTAGTCCTTGTCTTTCCGCCTCTTCGCCAGCCTCGCCAGCGTAGCCTGCTCTCGCAAAACCTGCTGCAATGGCCGCGCCGGCGTGCCCCAGTGAACCGTTCCCGGCTTCAGGCCCTCGTTGGTCACCGTCTTGCCGCTGAACACGCCGGCCTGGCCGCCAAGAATCACGCCGGGACCTACGTGCACGTGGTCGCCTATCCCTACCTGGCCTGCGAGCACCGCGCCTTTGCCGATCGTCGAAGAACCGGAGATCCCCGTCAACGCGACGAGAATCGCATCCTCGCCGATGTCGCAGTTGTGGCCCACGTGCACCAGGTTGTCAAACTTGGCTCCGCGGCGCACGCGCGTCTCGCCCAAAGCGCCGCGGTCGATGGTCGAGTTGGCGCCGATCTCCACGTCGTCCTCAATCACCAGCCTGCCCTGCTGCGGAAACTGCGTGTAAGCGCCGCTGGCGGTGTCGCGAACGTAGCCGAATCCATCGGCCCCGAGGACCGCGCCGGCGTGAACCGTGACCCAATTGCCGATCTCCGTTGCAGGGTAAATCACCACGCGCGGGTAAATCCTGCAGAACTTTCCGATCCGGACGTGCTTGCCGACCACGGCGCCGGCTTCAATGTGCGTTCCCGCGCCAACCTGCACGTCGTCTCCGATCACTGCCGTTGGTCCAATGGAAACGCCCTCTCCAAGTTCGACACGGGCGCCAAAGATGGCGCTGGCGTGGATGCCCGACGGCGCCGGAAACGGTTTAAGCAACTTGGCTGCGAGAGCAAACCAAAGGCGGGGACGATCGGCCTCGACAACGCATCGATCGGCCGGGTAAGAAGCGGCGCATCCGGCCGGAAGCACAATGGCTCCGGCAAAACTGTTCAGCGCTTTTTGAGCCGCATCCGGGTTTTCGGCGAAGACCAGTTCCGTGGGGCTGGCAAACTGGCTGGAGCTTACTCCATCCATTTCCTGCTGAGGATTTCCCTGTACCAGCTTTCCGCCGAGCGTTTCAATCAGCTTTTCCAGCGTCATGCGCGTCTTCCTTTTTTTGAGGGGGCAGATTCAATACAGCCCCGGTTCCCCCGCCGGCCGCGTCTTCCAGCGGCGGTGAACCCACAGCCACTGGTCAGGATAGCGCCGAATCCACGACTCGAGGATTGCGGTGCATCGCCGTGTGCCTTCCAGAGTATCCGCGGCGCGGTCTGCCGTATAGGGAATTTCGACTTCCGGCCCGAAGTGAAGAACGTAGCGGCGCTCACCTGGCTCCCAGAGCATGAAGCCCGGCAGCACCGCCGCGCCGGTCGTGCGGGCAATGTGAGCAAGACCTGTCCCCGTGCAGGCGTCGACGCCGAAAAACCTCACGAACTCGCCCTGCGGCGGCGTCATATTCGTGTCCATCAGGATGCCAACGGTCTGCCCTTCGTGCATGGCCGCCAACAGTCCCCGGCCAAAGTCGTCTTTCGAGAGAATGAAGTTGCCGTGAAGGCAGCGGATGCCGTTTACGTACTCATCGAGGAACCGGTTATCGAGCCTGCGGATCACCATGCCCATGGGATGGCCCATGAGAGAGTGGTAAAAGCTCGAAAGTTCCCACGCGCCAAGATGCGCGGTGAGAACGAGCACGCCTTTGCCCCGCTCCCTCGCGGCCAGGTAGTGTTCCAGTCCCTCGGTCCGCATCCAATCGCTGATGTTTTCCGGCGTGTAGCGCGTCATGCGGCAGAACTCGACGAGCTGCCAGCCAAGACGGATGTAGACGCGGCGAAGGATCTTTGCCCTGGTTTTGGAGGAGAGTTCCGGCAGCGCCAACGCAAGGTTGCGCTCGCCCACGCGGCGCAAGCGGCCAAAGCTCCAACAGACGGCGAAGGCGATGAAGCCGGAGAGCAGACGCGCCAACCCCCTCGGCATGTGGCCCAGGCAGCGCGTTACGGCGATAACCAGCCGATACTCGAGGTTTTCCCACATCGTTGGACGCAAAGACCAGTGTAGACGTTGAACGCGCCCACGAAGGACGGGAATCTGTCGAATCCCGCTCTCCCGCCCTCCCCGCGCCACCGGGCGCAGAGGACGGGAAAGGGGGGCCTGGGTTCTGTGGCCGGATTCAGGAACACGCCGCTATTAGTTGGCCCTGGCCTGTACGAAGTGTTGCGCGACGTCGCGAACGAACGCCACTGCGCCGGGCGGCACGGAAACTTCGCCTTTCAGGATGGTTTCGAAGTGATGGGGCGCGCCGTAATACAGTTCGGTGTCTTCCGAGTTCTGGCTCACGCTGGTGCCGTCAAGATCGATGCCGGCGAAGATGCCCTTGGTGCGCGAGTAGCTGAGCAGTTCCGCACTCATCTTCCAATCCGTTGAAGCCGTTCCGGACCGGCCCACGGGACCGGCCGCAGCCGAAGCATCGCCGCCAATCTTGAATTTGTCCTTAAGCAGGTCCTGCATCCCGCGGTCATTCACGGCAATCAGAACCAGATCCGTCGACTGGCCGCCCCATTGGAAACCGAAAGACCCGCCGGCCATGCGGATGAACACCGGCGCGCTCCAGCCGTGGCCAGTGCGGCAGGTGACCACGCCCTGTCCGTACTGGGCGCCGACGAAGAAGGCGCCCTTCACCATGCTCGGCACCACGGCCACACACGTCGCCGACTTCAAAATATTGCTCGGGACGGTCCTGTCCTGGGCTCTCATGATCTGGTCCAGGACAACCTTGGCCGCGTCGATGCGCGCCTGTAAATCCTCCTTCGTGGAGGCAGCCACGGCTGTGGAGCTAAGCAGAAAGCTGAGGCAAACAGAAGCAAGAGCCTTTTTCATATCCATATCCTTTCCGTTCCGCCGGCTTTGCGCCGCGGATACGAGAGCTCTGAGTCGGAGGCACGCGTCCCGCAGCCTGGGAAATCGATCGGGAGGGGCCGGGGGAACAACGGCTGGCTGGTAACGCCGAGACCTCTTGGAACAGCCTACAGCATTCACGGGCGAAATCGCATCTTCCACCTGTGAAACACAGTGCTGGCCGGAGCCGCGATCTTTCCCTTCCATGCCTGCTGAAAAGGCCGGTCCGGCCACGGCCAGAAACAGGCCATAGGCTCTTCGTTAAGATGCATAGATTGAGTGGGGGGAGGGCTGAAGAGACCTTCGCAATCCGGTTTAACGGAACGCGTATAAAAAAAGAGGAGTTCCCAGGCTTCATGGAAACATGCTGCCTGGGAACTCCTTTCCCCAGATCTGCGTTGTTTCTAGAAACAAGATTGTGGAAAACACGGCAATCGCACAAGAGTACTTAGGGACCATGGCTATAAGTAACTGCAATGTCAGTTAATCAGCGACTCTTCCGCGCGAACCTGCCGCTGCGCCTCGCTGTCCAACATCGTTCGCCAAAAGGGAACGTCTCAAAGCCGACATGGAAAGCTTAATGCGGTTGTCGGCGCCCGTCTTGCGCATGAGCCGCCCGACGTAGGACTTCACTGTACGCTGCTCGATGCCCAGCCGGGATGCGATCTCGCGTGTGGAATGCGCGCCCAGGATCAGCTCCAATACCTGCTGTTCACGCTGAGTGAGCTGTAGGCCGGAAGCGATTTGCGCTACGTTGGGAACCTTAAGCAGCCGGTCGATCACGCGGCAAAGCAGACGCCGAGGCGCCCAAATGGAGCCGGACGTAACCACGTCGATGGCTCTGCGAACCACCTCCGGATCCGCCGACTGACCCAGGTAGGCCCGGGCGCCGGCAATGATCGAGTTCAAAACCAGTTCGTCGTCGCCCTCCGGTCCAATCACAATCGATCGAATCTCGGGCCGGTCGCGGCGAATGGTTTCCAGTATCTCCAAACTGCCCAAAGAGGAATAAAAATCGATAACGATGTATTCGATGCTGGTTGAGCCGAGCAGTTCGGGCAAACTCCCTACCACGGGAACAAGCTGGGGTTGATCTTCCTGCGCGGGCTGGTCAAAGATGCTGGCCAAGCCCGCGACACGGACCGGTTCGTCCGCGAGCACTCCAATCCGGATCGGTTGTAAATTCAAAGCATAGGATGTCATGGCGTTCCCATCGGCTCTCACCAGGGGCTCACCCTGGGCCGCGCGAAGGCGACGCCCTCAAGGCCCGTAAACCGCATCCTTTCGTCCGTCGAAATCCACCCTATATCGATTCGGGGCGGTATTTCCTCACAGCCTGGGCAAAACGATTCCCTGCTGTTTTTGATATTTGCCCTTGCGGTCGGCATAGCTGATCTCGCAGGGTTCATCCGAGCGGAAGAATAAAATCTGGCACAGTCCTTCGTTGGCGTACACCTTGGCCGGCAGCGGCGTGGTATTGGAGATTTCCAGCGTGACAAACCCCTCCCACTCCGGTTCAAACGGCGTCACGTTCACAATAATCCCGCAACGCGCGTAAGTTGATTTTCCGACGCAGATGGTTAGGACATCTCTGGGGATTCGAAAGTACTCTACAGAACGCGCCAGTGCAAACGAGTTCGGAGGAATGATCACCGATTCGGCCCGGACCGGGACGAACGACCGCTCGTCAAAATCCTTGGGATCGATGATGGCGCTGTTCACATTGGTGAAAATTTTGAACTCGTCGGAGACCCTGAGGTCGTAGCCATAGGAAGAAAGACCATAGGAGATCGCACCGCCAGCGACCTGCTTTTCGCTGAAGGGTTCGATCATGCGGTGCCTCAGGGCTTGTTCCCTGATCCATCGGTCGCTTTGAATCGACATGCGTCTCCTGGCCCTGGGGTTGAGTCGCCTCCCGTGGCTTACGGGCAGTAGTTCCGGCTTGATGACTCATCTTAAGCAACGGCCATGCCGGTTGACAAACTCCACCCGCCGGCCTCGCGCTCTGCCGGCTGACCGGAAGGCCCCGCGGACCGGCTGAGTACGGGAAAAATCCGCGCCCGGTTTTTCCGCTGTTCCCTAATCGCAGCAAAATCTGTAGTATGGGCGGTGTAGGGTGAAATGCAGTCGGCAACCAGTTCACGGTGAGCGAGGAGACTCCATTGATCAAGCAGGATATCGTTCATAAGGTGGTCGAGCGCACGGGCCTGCCGCGCACCAAGGCAGAAGCGGCAGTGGACACGGTCTTCGAGGGCCTGAAACAGGCCCTGGCGGCTGGCGAGCGCATCGAATTGCGCGGATTCGGCGTCTTCAGTGTCCGCGCGCGCAAAACCGGCATCGGCCGCAACCCCCGCACCGGGACTGAGGTCAACATCGCTCCCGGCAAAGCGGTGCGCTTCAAACCGGGCAAGGAACTACACGCGCTGGAGCCGGGCGCATCGGGCAGTTAGCCGCAGCGCGGGCAAACCGAAATCAGGCCCCGCGGGCGCCGGACGGCGGGCACATCCTCTACGCGCTCTCGCTGTGCCTGCGCCGCGTGCTAGTGTCCTGTCCCTAAAGTTCTTGTACAAAAGCGTGCGACTGAGGCGAGTATCTGATCGGCGGTCTTTGTCCAGAGGAAGGGTTTTGGGTCTCGGTTGTGAGTTTGGATGTAGTTG
>JBEKNY010000023.1:0-46348 GCA_049522315.1 Occallatibacter sp. | reverse complement strand
CAGCGTGAAATTACCAGAGCCTTGGTCCTCAACCCCTCTGGCCCAACACGCGGTGCTCACGCACCGCCTGGTGAACTGCGCCTTGACAACGCCTTCCTCCTTATCGAGGGGCACCCCGGCGCTAGAGGATCTTGTGGATTGGGAGATAAATCTCCCCTGTTTGCGCTGCGTGGCGTTTCTTCCTAAGAAGGAGTGTAACGAAGTCGATGCGTTCCTCGAAAACGGCCATCAAATCGGCACCGTCTATCAGGACAATAACTGCTCCCCCTGACGAGTGTGCTGCAATTCCGTCGGGCGTGAATCCGTTAATCGAAAGAAAAACACCAAGAGTGTTTTCGAGCTTCCTCCGGACCTTTGCCGCGAAAGCGTCGAGGTCGCTTGCGTCTGATTGCTCCTGACGCCATCGCGCCTCAAAAAGATAGTCTGTTCCTATCAGGGAGAATGCGCCGTCTATTTGCTCTCCGGTGTTTCGGAAGGACGCCTTTGGGTCGAGATCGAACAATTCGAAGAGGTCGTACATTACCTTCTCGAGTTCAAAGCCGCGGCCTTGAGCATCGGCCGAAATCGCTAGTGCCATATAGCGATTCTTGATCTGCTCAAGCTTCTCGCGTACGGCTACGTTCGACCGGAGCTTCTCGGCCGCCCTCTTCTGCCGCTAGCTCATCTTGCTCTTTCTTGATCTGCTCATGGGGCTCGAGCAGGCTCTTGAGCTGCGCGACCGCGTTCCGGGCGCGTCGCGCCTTTTCGCCTCCACCGTCGAGTTGCTCTAGATGGGAGAAGTTTACGATGCTGCATACTTCGTGACACAGCCGGGTCAGATCGCCAAGGTTCGCGTCTTGGTTTCCGGCCAGTCGGTCCACAAGGTCAGAGACAATCTGTCGCTTGTAGTTATCCCAGTTTAAGGCGCCGGGGAGTCCGGAGTTAGGCAAGCACTGCTGGAGAAAGGCCCGCAGGTCAGCTTTGTACCAATAAACCGAGCAAAGAGCCTCTTTCAAGGCTACGATCGCCGCTGGAGATAGCCTTTTTGCCACAGCAGGTCCCCCAAATCAGACTACCCGTCCTCCGTTGCGTTTTGGTGGGGAATGGCGGGCTTCATTTGGGAGGCATCGCACTGCGCTGCGATTCAGTGCCGCTTTTCCTCAATTTCCAGTTCCGCGCCGGTTTTGCACAGCGCTGGGAAATCCGCACTCCGCCTAAAATACGGGCATGTCTGCAGCTTAGTTTGCAGGCAAAACGAAGACGCCAGAGATCTTCAGTCCCTGGCGTCTAGTGATGGCCTCGTAGCTCAATTGGATAGAGCACCTGCCCGCTAAGCCGGAGATGAAGGTCCAATTCCTTCCGGGGCCATTAACTGAGGAAATATTAGGAAGGCCCGCCTTGTGCACGCAAGTGCAAAACGCTGCAACTACACTTTATCTTCGCCTCGGCGAGCGATCTTCGCTCGGTGGCTGTCTGTTTGCCAAGATGGGTTATGGAAAAGACGGCGCGGCTTCGCCGCGTACTTTGTTTTTCGAATTGAACGGCTCGGATCCCAGGGCTGGCGCCCTGGGCTATTTTCTTGCGCTCCCTACGGGAGCTTGTTGAGCGTTGCGCCGGCGACGACGCCTTTGGCCAGCAAGGCCTTGATCCTGCGGAGGGCACAAAAACAGGGATCAGGGGTCAGGGGTCGGGGATCAGTCCCGCGCTGTGCCGGCCGCGATTTTGGCTTCGCGCTCCATTGACCGCATAAACTTGTGCATCTCGAGTTCACTCGGGCTTTGCAGGTTCCGGAATGTCGAACAGTTGCGGCAGGTCGCGGCCGCCGTAAACGACTCGTTCGATGCGCACGGTTCGGGCGACAACGCGGAAGAGGATAACGTAGCGGCCCACAACGGCCAGCCGTGCTCCTTCGCCAATTTCGGGACGAAGCCGATAGAGGAGCGGCCGCTTCCCGATTCCGAGGACCTCATGCCGGATTTGCCGGATGAAGGAAACTGCCCGCTCCGGATTGTCTTCGGCGATGAAATAGGCAATGGCTTCAAGGTCGCCTTCGACAAAGCGGGAGAGTTCGAGGCGCATCCTTACGGCTTTCCTGCGGCATCCGCGATGGCCCGATACTTGCGCTCAAGCCGCTCGAAGACGCCACGGGGAGAGACGCCCGGCGAACGATCCTGCAAAGCCTGCCGCCACACCCTGCGCAACTCTTTGAGGCCTTTTTCGCGCAGAGCGCGCTGGCGGGTCCAGTCGCGCAGGGCCTCACGCACGACCTCGCTTGAGGAGGAGTATTCTCCAGCTTTGACTGCCTCGCGGACCATAGAGACCATCTCCGGCGGAAGTGCGATGCTGACCTTTTCGACAGACGGCATAAAACGCCTCGGTAGGAAATATTCCTACCAAAGCATAGCACGAATTTGGGAGTTTAGCGTTACGCCGGAACGACGCCTTTGGCCAGCATGGCTTTAATTCCCCGCAGGGCCTGGCGGGTGCGTTCTTCGTTCTCGATGAGGGCGAAGCGGACGTGGTTGTCGCCGTAGTCGCCGAAGCCGATGCCGGGCGAGACGGCGGTTTTGGCCTCTGTGAGCAGAAGCTTGGAAAACTCCAGGGAGCGGAGAGCCGAGTAGGCCTCGGGGATCTGGGCCCAGACGAACATGGTGGCGCGGGGCTTGGCCACGGACCAGCCGAGCTTGTTGAGGCCGTCGACGAGAACGTCGCGGCGGCGGCGGTAGGTATCGCAAATCTGGCCGACGCACTCCTGCGGGCCTTCCAATGCGGCGATGGCAGCGACCTGGATGGGCGTGAAGATGCCGTAGTCGAAGTAGCTCTTGAGGCGCGCGAGAGCGTTGACCAGGCGCTGATTGCCGACCATGAAGCCGACGCGCCAGCCAGGCATGTTGTACGACTTCGAAAGCGTGAAGAACTCGACGGCGACGTCTTTTGCGCCGGGAACCTGCATGACGCTGGGCGGCTTGTAACCGTCGAAGGCGATGTCGGCGTAGGCGAGGTCCTGGATGAGCCAGAAGCCGTGCTCGCGGGCGAGCGCGACGAGGCGCGCGAGGAAGGGCAGGTTGACGCACTCGGTGGTGGGGTTCGAGGGGAAGTTGACGATGAGGGCCTTGGGACGCGGCGTCATGCGCGGGATAATTTCCTCGAGCTGGGCAAGAAACTGTTCCTGGTCGTGGACGGGAACGCTGACGATGTGGGCGCCGGCGATGACCGGTCCGTAGATGTGGATGGGGTAGCTGGGGTTGGGAACGAGCACGGTGTCGCGCGAGTCGAGGATGGCGAGACAGAGGTGGGCGATGCCCTCCTTGGAGCCGATGGTGACGATGGCCTCGGAGTCGGGGTCGAGCGAGACGCCGTAGCGGGTATGGTACCAGTGGCAGATGGCTTTGCGCAGGCGGGGCAGGCCGCGGGAGACCGAGTAGCGATGCGTGGGGGGCTTGAGCACCGCCTCGATGAGCTTGTCGACGATGTGTTTGGGCGTGGCGCCGTCGGGATTGCCCATGCCGAAGTCGATGATGTCTTCGCCACGGTGGCGCGCGGCGGACTTCATTTCGCCGGTGATGTTGAAGACGTAGGCGGGGAGACGCTGAATGCGGGAAAACTCTTCCATGGTGACTCCAGAATACAGGGATCAGGGATCAGTGGTCAGGGGTCAGAGCGGCGAGTTCGTGGCTCTGACACCATAACTGTTAACTGCGAACTGTGAACTGAGATCGATGAGGTGAGGCGGAGTCTAGGCGGCGGGAGCCGCCGCAGGCGCGGCCGCGTAGGCGAGGGCGAGAGCGCGATGGTTGGCGGGGTGCTGCATGGATTCCATTATAGCGAAGGGAGCGCGGCTAAGACGACCGTGGAGAGGTTGGGACTGCGGCATCCCACCCTAAATGCTCAAGCGCATTTAGGATTGGGGCACCCCGCGGGTTTGGCCGAATTGGCGATGCTGGCAGCGGTTTTTGCGCGCGCGGGCCGATTCGGTGGGACAATAGAGGCAGGACCTGTTTGCCGCACCGAGCGGGGCCGCATTGCTTTCAGCCGGGGGAGCACGGCCTGTATCTGCCGATCGCGCCCGCGCAGCCACTCTTCCTGTTTGAGAGATGGCCGATGAATGCGCTGCTGATCTATCCGGAATTTCCTGAGACATTTTGGAGCTTCAAACACGCGCTCAAGTTCCTGGGCAAGCGGGCGGCGCAGCCCCCTCTGGGTCTGATGACCGTGGCGGCGTTGCTGCCGCGCGCCTGGAACAAGCGGCTGGTGGACGTGAACGTGGAGCGGTTGCGCGACCGCGACCTGAAGTGGGCCGACGTGGTGATGCTGAGCGGGATGCATATCCAGAGCGAGTCGCTGCTGGAAATTGTGGAGCGTTGCCGCGCGCGGGGGCTGCGTACCGTGGTGGGCGGTCCCATTGCCAGCAGCGTGCCGGCGGCCGAGCTCAAGGCGGACCACGTGGTGGTCGGCGAGGCCGAGAGCCTGATTGGCGAGTTGGCGCGGGAGCTGGAAGAGGGAAAGGCGAGGCGCGTGTATCAGGCGGCGGAACGGCCGGAGATGGCGACGAGCCCGCTGCCAGATCTGAGCCTGATCCGGATGAAGCGCTACTCGACGATGACCGTGCAATACTCGCGCGGCTGCCCGTTCAACTGCGAGTTCTGCGACATTATCGAGATTTACGGGCGGCGGCCGCGGACCAAAGCCGTGGCGCAGGTGCTGGCCGAGCTGGACCAGTTGCGCGCGTCGGGATGGCGCGAGGCCGTGTTCATCGTGGACGACAACTTTATCGGCAACAAGGCGCGGGCGAAGGAACTGCTGCGGGCGCTCGCCCGCTGGCGCGAGGAGCGTGGAAGCGGGTTCGCATTCATCACCGAAGCCTCGCTGAACCTGGCCGACGACACCGAGCTGATGCAGCTGATGAAGGACGCGGGTTTCAAGTCGGTGTTTCTGGGCGTGGAGACGCCGGATGAGTCGGGCCTGATTGCCAGCAACAAGCTGCAGAACACGCGGCGCAGTTTGCTGGAGAGCGTGGCCACGATCCAGAGCTACGGGATGGAGGTGATGGGCGGGTTCATCCTGGGCTTCGACACGGACAAGGAAGACATTTTCGACCGCATGGTGGATTTCATCCAGAAGAGCGGGATACCGATTGCGATGGTGGGGCTGCTGCAGGCCATGCCGGGAACGCAACTGTTCCGGCGGCTGCGGCGCGAAGGGCGGATTGTGGACGCGGGCGGCGGCAACAACACGTTTTGCGACCGGCTGAACTTTTTGCCGCGCATGGATGCGGCAAAGCTGGTGGAGGGCTACCGCGACGTGATGAAGAGGATTTACAACTGCGAGGCCTACTACGAGCGAGTGAAGCTCTACCTGAACCGGGCGCATCCCAAGCCCGCAAAGCTGCCACATGGGCAGCGCTTCAAGAGTCCGCCGCGCGAGGCATGGATGACCCGCAACAACCTGCGCGCGTTGGCGAACTCTATCGTGCGGCAGGGCGTCTTCGGGCGGCACCAATGGAGCTACTGGAAGTTCCTGGCGGAGGCGGCCACGCGATACCGGCGCTGCTTTGGCGCGGCCATGACGCTGGCGGTGATGGGGCACCACTTCCAGGTGATGACGCGGAAGCTCGTAAAGGCGATGGAGAAGGGGGTGTCGCCGATGGCGGAGGCCGCGGAGAAATTGCCGGAGAAGGCAGGCAGCGACTAAGACAACGCGGGCGCCGAGTACCCAGGGCGTTATGGCGGGCACGGTTGTGCATCGGGTCAATTATGGGCGTCTGGGCGAAGGGGCGGCGCGGGCCGAGGCTCTTGCAATGAGCAAGAGCCGAGGGTCAGTATTCAGGTTCTGGCTTCCTTTTTCCCGCGTTTCGCATTTGATTCTTCGGTTTTGAGGCTGGTCTTTTGCTTTTGGCTGCGAGGTCAGGGCGATCCCGCGCAGGCGCGTGAGGTGTCGGCATGCTTTCCGAACTGGTGCGGATAAGCTTTGCCGAGCCTAAGACGTCTGGCTCCCTAGGTCCAAGATTGCTGTGCGCCTCCAGATTGAGCTCTTCCCAAATATTCGGCCAATCTTTCTTAAGTTTGTTTTGACCCTCTGGAGTAACAAAGTGTGCTCCGAACTCCGACGAGCTTCCCCCGCCTTCAAACAGCCGAATGGCGTTTTCGAGTTCGTGGTCGACGATAAAGTCGGACAACTTCGCACATATCCAGAAGTCTTGTGAGTCGTAGTGCTCGAACTGCTCCAAGAACGCGCCGCCTGGGTTGTCGGTATACCTCATGGGCTTTGGCTGCAGGGGCGTCTTATGTGCGGCTCTGCGAGAGTCATGCGCAAGAAGCCAGAGGAGCACAACGAAAGAATAGGTCGCTTTATTGCGTTCCACGTGGCTGGCCATTTCGGCTCGGTGCACCATCGCGTGTGCCATGTAGTAGGCAACGATTTCGGGAAGCTTCTCTTCTGCAGGCGATTCTCTTCTAAATTGGGATGGGGTCGTCACGTCAAGTCCCGGAAAGCCATCCATGACAAGCTGGTATACGCTCAGTGTGAGCCCGTGCTTCGCTTGCGCGAAGTAGGGCCTAAAGGCACACATATACTTTTCGCGTTGGCTTAGCGTGTCGAACACTGGCTGCCCGACCAGGATTTGATTTCCATCGGCTATACTCATCACCCGTTGCGCAAGATTGATTCCCGCCCCGGCAATGTTGCGATGGCCATTTATATCAGTAATCAAATTATCGACATTAGAGTTTATTCCGATGCGAACCTTGAATTTTCGTTGTTCGTCAATTGCGGCCGCGTTGCTCTTTTCAACTCCCTTAATGATGGAGAGTCCGACGCGAACGTGGATATCGTAGGGCCTCTCTATGTTGAGAAGTGCGAGACAGATCCCATCGCCCGTTGGCAGGAGAATGCGCGAGTCCGCGCTTACGTTGTTTGCGGAGATGGCGTCAAGTACAACATTATTAAGGGCCTCAACTATTTCGGTTTGTGCCTCGACGCTGCGATTGTGCGTGAAGGCTATTACGTCCAGGAAGACATACTTTGCAGGGATTGTCACCGTCTCTGGCATTTGTTAGACAGCCCCTTTTGACGTCATTTTCGTAGGCGCGTTTGGGCCATGGTGTCCACGGTTGCGAGTATATCGCGTGCAGCTCAGGTGACCCATGGAATTTATACTGGGAGCACCGATGACGAAGTTCTTGCCTGTTAATGAACAAATGGACTTGCTCCAGAAGGGCGCGGCGGAGATTATCCGCGTGAGCGACCTGAGGGAGCGCCTGGAAGAAAGCCGCAAAACCGGACGGCCGCTGCGGGTGAAGGCGGGCTTTGACCCGACGGCGCCCGATCTGCACCTGGGCCACACCGTGCTGATGCGCAAGCTGAGGCACTTTCAGCAGCTGGGGCACACGGTGATTTTTCTCATCGGCGACTCGACTGCGCTTATCGGCGACCCGACGGGGCGGAACGTGACGCGCAAGCCGCTGACGCGCGCCGAGATCGACAAGAATGCCGAGACCTATAAGCAGCAGGTCTTCCGAATTCTCGACGAGAAGGCGACCGAGGTGCGCTACAACTCCGAGTGGCTGGACAAGCTTGGTTACGCCGGCCTGATCGGCCTGTCCGCAAAGGTCACGCTCTCGCAGATGCTTGACCGCAAGGAATTTCTCACTCGCTTCCGTGCGGAGCAGGACATCAGCCTCCATGAGCTTTTATATCCGCTTGCGCAGGGCTACGATTCCGTCGCCTTGAACAGCGATGTCGAGCTCGGGGGAACAGACCAGAAATTCAACCTCCTAATGGGCCGGGAGCTGCAGCGCGACTACGGGCAGAAGCCGCAGATCGTGCTGATGACGCCGATTCTCGAAGGCACAGACGGCGTGCAGAAGATGAGCAAGTCTCTAAATAATGCGATCGGGATCAACGAGCCGGCGAGCGAGATGTACGGGAAATTGATGAGCATCAGCGATGAGTTGATGTGGAAGTATTTTCTCTTGTTGACGGATCTTCGCGGGTCGGAGGTTGAGGCGCTTAAGGAGGATGTTGCCGCGGGGCGCGCGCATCCGATGGAAGTGAAGAAGCGGCTGGCGCGGACGATTACGGCGGGGTTCCACGGCGAGGCGGCGGCCGAGAGCGCAGACGAGAATTGGGCAAGGATGTTTCAGCAGAAAGGCATAGCTGGGGACATAGAATACGTTTCCGTGGAAGCTGGTAAAATCCGTGTTCCTTTTCCTCAAGCACTAGAAGAGCATGGGAAAGGAGAGGTCTTTTCGGCTCAGGATGAGGAAATGAATCGCCGTACCATGAGCGGAGAGTCCTCATTTCACGGCGCAGTGGGTTTTTACTCCGTTGTCAAACTGATTCGAGAATTGGGATTAGCTTCTGCAACAGAGGCACAAAAGCTGATAAAGGCTGGCGCGGTTTCCATTGATGGTGTAAAGCATACAAGTACCTTGTTCACCAGAACTGGCATGCCAGGACCCACCGAATCCGCCCCACTGCGGCTCACAGTTCGAGTTGGCAAGCGGGCGAAGGTGGCGGTGATTTCGTAAATTTGGCGTTCACAAATTAGCCAAATGGCGTATACTGGGGATGGAGGCGTTTTATGGCGGCCCATTCCGTACCCGAAGTGCTTGGCGGCGAGCATGTTCTGGGCAGACCGGTACACAAAGGCGGGGCCCTGGCGGAGTTGGTGCGCGAGGGGCTGCCGGTGAAGGCGCTGCTTCTTCTGGCCGAGCGGCTGGACATGCGCCAGGCGGAAATCTCTGAAAAGATCGGCATTCCCAAGCGCACGCTGACGCGGCGGCTGCAGCAGCACTCGCGGCTGACGGCTGCCGAGAGCGACCGTGCGGTGCGGCTGGCGCAGGTCTATTCAACGGCTGTAGAGACACTGGGCGACGGGCAGAAGGCGGCGTCGTGGCTTAAGACGCCGAATCGCGCCTTGCGCGGGGGCCGTCCGCTGGACCAGTTGGACACCGATCCCGGCGTACGCGAGGTCGAGGACGTGCTGGGCCGGATCGCCTACGGCGTTTACAGCTAATGCAAATCTGGCGAATTTGCCGGGCGAAGTTTGCCGGCGAAGCGTTCTCCGGCCTGGGAGCGCTGCGCTTCGGCGGGCGGTGGAACTCGCCGGGCGTGCCCATGGTTTACGCGTCCTCGTCGCTGGCGCTGGCAGCCATTGAGTTGTTCGTTCACCTGGAGCCGAATCTGCAGCCGGACGATCTGGTTTCGATTGCGGCCACGCTGCCCGCGGGAGAACCGGCGCGGCGGCTGGAGCTGGACGATTTGCCGCCTGGTTGGTGGACGGACGATTTCGAGCCACTGCGCACGCTCGGCGACAACTGGATTCGGGAGAAAAGCTCGTTGGCGATCGCGGTTCCTTCGGCGGCGCTGCGCACGGAGTGGAATGTGCTGGTGAATCCGTTGCACCCGGCGATGGCAGATATCAACGTCGAGGAGCCGCAGGCGTTCCGGTTTGATGCGAGGATGTTTCGGTGAGGCGGAGTTGCGACCAAACTTGGTCGAAATTAGGGCTCTCCCAGGTCTTAAATTCGAAACCCAGAGACCTAGCGCCCGGGGCATCCGCGGGTGTAAAATTCCTGGTAATACGTCCCTTTGCCCAATGTTGACCCGAAATGCTCGCTTCGATTGTGGCGTTTAATGCGCCCTCTTGCAGGAAGCTCTAGCTGAATATCACGCCGTCGCAGATTGCTGTGAGACCACTATTGGTGTAGCGCTGCGTTTCACATCAAGGAATTCTCAGACGAGGTAACAATTGAAAGCAACCATTTTCGTCTCCTATTCCCACGTCAATTTTGACCGCGATAAGCTCAATTATCTTCTTGACCTGATTAAGAAGAAAGCAAAGTCGCGGGTGAACATTTTGATCGACATAAAAGATAGTAGACTCGGCGGAAGTCTTGCCGAGTTCATGTCTTTGCTCGATGAATATGAGGTTGATGCCGTCCTGATGGCTCTCACCCCAAGCTATAAGAACAAGATCCTGAATAATGAGGGTTCTGTTCCAAGGGAATTCTCCTCGATTCTGGCCCGTTATCACGCAGACAGAGATCGGGTTAGGGAATCCAAACAGCCACTTGAGCTATATGAAGAATTACGAATGTTTGGCTTACTTCCGGTTATTATTTCAGGTAATCGGGATAATGCGGTTCCAGTGCAGATATCAGAACTTCGTCACTCTGATATAGCGTCTGTTATAACATATAAGGACAATGATGATAAGGTTTCTATCCCGAGTTTAGCACACAAACAGGAAATCGATAAGCTCGCCGACGGTATCTTCGCCGAGCTAAAGAATATAGCCAAGAACAAAGCAGGAGAATATCGTGAACGCCGAAACGATATCAGAACGATGCTATTCTCTAACACGAAGGCAGGAACGTCTGAACTTCTTGAATCTGAAGTATTTGTTCGAACGATTACCTACCAGAGGGTCTTGAATCAGGAAGCCTATTTTATTGTAGGGCGCAAAGGCAGTGGTAAGTCCACGCTTACTAGGCAACTGGAGCTGATAAATAAGCGTCGTTATCTTAGGGCAATTCACATCGACTTGTCGCGGATAAGCATAGAATTTATATATGCGCTGTATACAAACGATAAATTCACCTCCGACAGTGGCATTATCCACTCATACCGCTCACAGTACCTCGAGTATTGCTGGGAATGCGCTATCGTCATGTGCTTCATTTGGGGAAACAGGAAAGACGCAGCTTATGGTTCTTGGCTTCAAAGCAAATTTGAAGCCGATGTGCTGGAATTCGACGAACAAGATTTCATCAAAACTGCATTGACATATGCGATTGAAAAATATGCTGAGTTTCAAGATGAAGTCATTCGTTCGTCAAGGAACACGCTCTCTTCCATTCCTGCAAGAGTGAGTCGTAAACAATTTCTGAACTATGTATTTGGCGAGACGCTTGTGAAGAATGCGACATCGCTATGCGCATCTGTGCTTCGATCAACGCTGGTTACGCTGGACGGCATAGATTCAGCTTCAGCTGATTATCGGCTCGAGTTTTTGCACTCTGTTCGCACGTCTTCAGCTGATAGTCTCAGACGTGCACGGGCTGAAACCGATTTGATAAAGACGCTGATGCGCCTGATATCAGGGGTTAAGGCAAGTCCCAAGGAGTTCCCTTTTCTCTCTGCCTGTGATTTCTGTGTGACGATACCCCTGGATCTATTCCAGGAGATTCGTGAATTTCATGAGCGTGACAGCTACCGTTGGTTAAGTTCGTGCCGCACATTGGATTGGACTGGGCCGGAATTGGCTGTGATGATTCGGAAGAGGATTGAAGTTCTCGTAGGCCGTAGGATAGACAAGGATAAGTTCTATCTTCCGGAGCAACGACTGGCGGAAGCACTTGAAGACTTTTATCCGGACCTTCCGAAGGAAATTTCCATCGAGGTTGCTGGGAAGACGTTTACGTATCCGCTGTTTCTGTATGTTCTCAGGCACTCCTTCTGGCGCCCAAGGGAGATCATTTTTCATTTCGTCGGGTTGATATCAAGTTTCGAATATTTCAGCCATACGGCTCCAATAAACGCTCGCGACTTGGAGGCAATCGTACATGATCAGGCTCGTGCATTGATCTCGACTGAGTTCATCGATGAATTCAAGGCTACTATTATCAACATCGAAGAAATAGTCAGCGAGTTCCGGCTTGGGCCACAATTCATTCCATGGAAGCTGTTTCTTGATAAGCTTTCGCGGATTAACTTCGCGTTCTATGCGTCAGTGGAAGACCCTTCGACATATCTTCCAAGTGATAAGGCGCGCCTTCTTTACGAGATTGGGTTTATCGGAGTTAGATTGACCGACGAGCAAATGAAGAACTTGTCCCGCCCCAAAGACACTTATTCATTTTCAGAGGGGGTACAGATATTCGATACGCTGCTAAAGGGTGTTATGTACTCCGATAACTACGCCGTGATTCACCCGGCATTTATCGAGTATCTCAGCTTAGATGTCAAGAGTAACCATGATATTGTGATGGATCTCAGTTGGGAGTACTTGATGCACAGCGAGAGAAGGAGGAATGCAACGGAGCAATGGTAGGCCTGGATCAGTGCATCCCCCTTGCGCGATGCCGAGGAAGAATATCTCATTGTTGCGCGTCGGCGCTGGCGAGGTATTGAGTGAGGATGGATAGCGAGAGAGTCTCCTATAGACCGGGATCGTAGAATCCGCTCGGCGTGCTTTTAACCGTCCAGCGCGAACTTGCGGGCGGAGTCGAGGAGTTTCGCCACGGATTCTTTGGAGCAGGATTCGGTGTAGATGCGCAGGAGGGGTTCGGTGCCGCTGGCGCGCAGCAGGAGCCAGGTTTCGGCGGCCTTGGGTTTCGAGGTGGCTTCGGGGTTGTCGAGGTAGAACTTGACGCCGTCGAGATTCTCCTGGCAGTAAATGCCCATACCGGCGAAGACGGGATCGCCGGGCTTGAGGGCGCGCGCGCGGGCGATGACGGCGTCCCTCTGCGCTTCGGGGATGTGCAGATCGATGCGGCCGAACTGGTGCTCGCCGTACTCGGCCTGGAGATCGGCGACAAGTTCCCCAAGAGTTTTGCCTTCCTGAGCCATGACGTTGGCGAGGAGCAGGGAATTGAGCAGGCCGTCGCGCTCGGGCAGGTGGCGCTGGAAGCCGATGCCGCCCGACTCCTCGCCGCCCATGAGGATGTCGCGCTCGAGCATGAGGTCGACGACATACTTGAAGCCGATGCCGTGCTCGATGAGCTCGCGGCCATATTTCCGGCAGATGCGGTCGAGCATCTTGGTGGTGTTGAAGGCGCGGGTGACGGCGCCGGGCCAGTCCTTGTACTTCAAAACCCAACTGAGCAGCACGGAGTAGATCTTGTGCGGATCGACGAAGTTGCCGTGCTCGTCGGTGGCCCCGATGCGGTCGGCGTCGCCGTCGGTGCAGAAGCCGGCTTGGCAGCCGTTGGCTACCACCGCTTCGCCGAGGGCGCGGATGTGCGGCTCGATGGGCTCGGGATGGATGCCGGGAAAGAGCGGATCGGGGTTGGAGCGAATCTGCACATGGGCCACGCCGATGCGGGCGAAGATGTCGGCAAGAATCGTGCCGCCGGCGCCATACATGGAGTCGATGCAGAATTTCATGCCGGATTTGGCGATGAGGTCGAGGTCGGCGAAGTCCTCGATGGATTTGAGATAGGTGGGCAGGAAGTCGACTTCCGTAATAGGCGCGGGTTGAGACGCGCGGGCGGCGGGTTTGCCGAGATACGACTCGATGGCGGCGATCATGCTGGGCAGGCCCGAGCCGCCGTACCAGCCCTTGTACTTGACGCCGTTCCACTCGGCGGGATTGTGCGAGGAGGTGATCATGATGCCGCCGGCTGCGCCGCGTTCGCGCACGCCGAAACTCAGGGCTGGTGTCGGCGTGACGGCGTTGGCGAGCAGGACGGGAATGCCGGCGTCCGAGACGACCTCGGCGCATGCCCGCGCAAAGGCCTTCGATCCGAAGCGCGTGTCGTAGCCGATGCAGAGGCCTTTGGCGGGGTCTACATGTTCGAGGACGTAGGCGGCGATGGCCTCGGCGGCGATGCGCACGTTGGCAAAGGTGAAGTCGTCGGCGATGACGCCGCGCCATCCGTCGGTGCCGAATTTGATGACGGGATGAGGCATGGGGCTGCGGTCTCCTTGCGAAGCAAAGGACAACGATAACAGGAGGCGAGGGGTTTGCGCACGGGGGGCAGTTTGGAAAGGCTCTCCCTTAGGGGCTGAAGCCCCGATTCGATTTGCGATCCTAACGGCACGACCGAAGTCATGCCCTCTCAAAACGTCGACTTGTTCAACGGTGCGGGAGTAGACTCCCGCACGACAGCCGGTCTGGAGACCGGCGCTACGAAGGCTCGGGGAAGGCCATGCAGTTGGCGAACTCGTCCTGAAAGGCGGGATCGGCGGCGAGGCTGAAGTGCTCGATGGGCGGGAGTTGCGGCTCGTGGTCCGCGAGCAGCATTTTTGCTCCGCGGAGCGCTGTGTTGCCGGCGGCGTGGATAAGCGCGTGAGGAGCTTCAATGAGACCAATCCCGATGGCGCTTTCGATCTGGACGTAGTTGCCGAAGGCGCCGGCGAGGTGAATGCTCTGGAGCGAGCGAGCGCTGACGCCGAGGCGCTTGAGCAGCAGACGGAAGCCCGCGGCGATGGCGCCCTTGGCTAATTGCAGCTCGCGAATGTCGGCCTGGTAGAGGACGACCGGCGGCGCAACGGGAAAGAGTTTGGAGCTGCCGGCGACGCGGCCGCTGGCGAGAATGGCGCCCGTGCGCAGGCCGGCGGCGACGGCATCGACCACACCGCTGCCGCAGATGCCGCGCGGCTCCACATCGCCGATGACCGTGGCGCGGAGCGCGCCGTGGTCGAGCGCAACGTAGGCGACAGCGCCGGTGACGGCGCGCATGCCCATGCGGATGGCTCCGGCCTCGAAGGCGGGGCCGGCGGCGGTGGAGGCGCAAACGATACCATTCTGATTGCCGATGGCGATCTCGCCGTTGGTGCCGAGATCGACGAGCGCGGAGAGAGCGGCGCCGTTGGCGATGCCCGCGGCGACGATTCCGGCGAGGATGTCGGCGCCGACAAAGCCGCCAATGCAGCGGGCAAAACGGATAGCGCATGCGGCAGGCAGGTCCCAGGCGAGATCGGCGGGCGTGAAGCGCTGCTCGCCGAGATGCGGCGATTGGAAGGGCACGTGCGCCAGCGGCTCGACGCTGAGGCCGGAGAAGAGATGATGCATGACAGTGTTGCCGACGAGGAGGACTTCGGCGATCTGCGACTCGCGGCCGGCGGCGAGGCGCGCGACGAGCTGGCCGAGAGCCGCGCGGATGGGCGTGGTGAGGTCTTCGCCTTCGAGCACGGCGCGGATGCGGCTCATCACGTCAGAGCCGAAGACGGCCTGGGGATTGAGAAGCGTTTCGAGGCCGAGGACGCCGCCGGTGGCGAGATCGACGAGTTGCGCGGCGATGGTGGTGGTGCCGAGGTCGATGGCGATGCCGAGGCCGCGGCTGGCCGCAGCGCCGGGCGGGCCCTCGGCGCGGACTGCAGCGCTGTCGGCGAGGATCTCCATGCGCCACTGGCCGCACTCGAGAACGAGCGGCGATTCCGCACGCGCCTGACAGGCCAGACGCCAACCGGCGGCGAGTTGGCCGGGCGTGAAGGCGGCAGTATCGGCTTCAGTGACGGGGAGCGAGCCCGAGAGCACGCGCACGCCGCAGCCGCCGCACTCACCCATGCCGCCGCAGGGAAACTCGACGCCATGCGCGGCGAGACCGGCGACCAGCGAGGCGCCGCGAGGAACGTCGATCTCGACGGCGAGGGGTTCGAGACGAATGCGCACGCGATCGGCAGTCACAGGGCCTCCACGATGGAGTCGCCGAGATTCGCGCGGATGGTTGCGCCGGGAGGAACGACGAGAAAATCGGCCGCGTCCCACGGGCCGTTAACGAGGCGTGCGAGGAGCGAGAGCGAGCCCGCGACCTCTTCGAACGCCCAGCCTTGCTTTTCGGCTTCGGCGCGCGCCCGGACGCGGCAGGATTCATCGGAGGAGACGCCGGTGGAGATGTAGGTGAGGCCGGAGTAGTGGCTGCGGAAGGAAGAGAATTGCTCGTAGAGATAGCGGCCGTTGTCTTCGCCGTATTTGGCGATGAATTCCTCGAGAGTACTCTGCTCGCCGAGAGCATTCTTTTGTGACGCGAAGGCGGGCTGGAGCTTGAGATCGGGAGTTTGGAACTCAACCCATCCGGGTGAGCGGTAATAGACGCCGGAATGGTTCTCGAAGTAGGCGGCGTAGCGATGGCGGTCGCCCATGAGAATGCCGATGCAGTCGTGGGCGCGGGGGAGAACGAGTTGCGTTCGACGCGCGACAAGACCCTCGGTGCCGCGGCCGCAGAGAGCGTAGCCGAGCAGAATGGCGTCGTAACCGAGCGGATCGGCGGCATCGATGCGCTCCTGCAGGTGGGGACGCATTTCCACGCCGAGCGAGTGCAGACCCATGGGGATGAGATCGAGGTCGACGGTGCGCGGAGAGCTGGCGAGTATTTGCTCGAACTCACGGGTGAAGACCTGGCACGAGATGGCTTTGAGGCGCATAGTGTCGCTCGATGAAGTATCTCAGACCTGCCACAGTATCTTCACGACCGATTTCCGCTTGTGGAAGTTGGCCGGAGAGATACCTTCACTCTTCCATCCTGCGCTAAACAGCCACGCCCAGAGGGTGATTTCTTATACATGCCAGCATGGCGCGAATGTTTTCCGGGGGCGTATCGGCTGGAAGCGCGCAGCCGCTATTGAGCACAAACCGCGGACTATCCGAAAACGTATGGATAAGTTCTTCCGTTTTGATTTTGACCAATTCGGGAGTTCCGCGAGCAAGAACTTCGGAAGGATCGATGTTGCCAACGAAGGTAATCTTATCTTTCAAGACATCGTGCGCTAATTGAAGGTTGGTCTTGAAGTCTATCTCCAAGGCGTCGGCTCCGACTTCCGCCATTTGGTCGAGGATACGGTCGGTTTTCCCGCAGATATGCAGGAGATAGGGCAGTCCTTCTTTGTGTGAACACTCGGCAACCCGCCGTTCATACGGCAAGGCATAAATTTTATAAAAGCGTGGCGATAACATGTCCGGCCCTGCCGGACTATCGCCATTGGAAAGCATATGCGCGCCCGTCTTCGCCATGAGCCAGAGAAACTGGCAAGTTATATCCGTGCAGTACTCGAGTAAACTGTGGACGAGCTCATCGTCTTCCTGGGCTGCGACATCCATGAGCCACTGATCGAGACCGCGCATGGACCCCGCCAGCGAGAAGGGGGATTGATCGCAGTTGCCGCGTATGAAGATTTCGTGACCATAATCGCGCACCAGGATTGCAACCGCTTCGGTCCATATCTGTATTCTTGGATCGCAAGATATGTCGATAGGCTCTAATTCCCGCACAGCTTCCAGTGAGGGCAAGCACGAGCCGTGGGAACGGGCTGGGCTGTCTTCCGGGAAGTCGACTGGAACGCCGATCGCACCGGCGAGAGTCGCGGTATCGATATCGACAAAGATGCTGTCGAGTTGATAGCGTTCAGCAGCCTCTCCAAAGCATCGGGCAATCAGCCTCGGATCTTCACGAAACTGGCGCATCGTGACACCGGCTTCTCGCGCCGCCATCATGAAATTATGCAGCATAACCGGCGTGCGGTCGGGCCAGTTACCATTCAGCGCTGCGTCGATCCTTTGCCGGCCATTCATTTCTTTCGCCGCTCTTTAATGGGCGCGAACCTGACAGAGGTTCTGAGGGTTGCAGCCCTATTCTGCTACAGGCCGTAGCTTGGCTTATCGTAGAGGCCGCCGTACTGCTCTTCAAGCGCGGCGATCAGCGAGGCTTCGTCGCCCGGCAATTCGTCCAGCGAGGCTTCCATGCGATCGAGCCACTGCAGTTCCTTGCGCGAGAGGCGCAGTTTTTGCGCGGCAAGACCTTCCTTGAGGAGGGCGAGGGCCGCGCGGCCGGCGGCAATGGTCTGGCGGTAGGGCGTCTCCTCCTCCACAATCGCGGCGGCGATGCGGATGGTTGCGGCGGGCGAGAGCACTGCAGCCTGCGGGCTGAGCCATTCGTCCGACGCGGTCATCCAGTCGCGCAGGTTGAGCGCGCCACCACGGGCGGCAGCGGCGTTCATCAGGCGGCAATCGTAGGCCAGCAGCTCAGTGAATACCTCGGGCGCGTTGCCCGAGAGCAGACGGACGTTCTGCACCGACTCATTGCTCCACAGGTCGCACATGGCGGCGGCAATGTTGCCCACGGGGCTGAAGTGGGCGCAACTGGCGGATTTGCCTTCCATGGAGATGGGGCGGCCTGTAATGGCCTTCATCACTGGGCCTTCGTAGGCGCAATCTTTCGAGGGGCCCAGCGCACCCTGCTCGAATGCGGCCAGACTGCGGACGGCGCTCATGGCGCGCACCACTGCAGCAAGCACTTCGGGCAACATCTTCTGGTGGGCGAGCTGCATGGCGGTATTGGCAAATCCGCAGGCGGAGTCGGCGCCGGGGACCACTCCCGGGTGCGCCTGGCAAATAGAAACAATCTGGCCCCAGAGCCAGGACATGTCGCGCGGGGCAAGCACGCCGAGCGCGAAAACGATGCCGGGAAAATCTCCATACATCAGCGCCTGGTCGTGCACTTCCTTGCCGCCCACGGATTCGATGGAGAGAATGTCTGCGCCGGCTTCAGCGCAGAGCTCAAGCGAACGATAGAGCCGTTGCCAGGGTTCGCCGGTGCGCATGAGGGGCGGCTTGATCTGGTCGCGGATGTCGGTGGGTGTGACGCGCAGCGCGCAGGGTAGATGGTGCTTTTCGTGACAGGCGAGCAGATGACGCTTCAAAATCGCGGCGATCTCCGCGCCCCACTCCGGCCGCTCGGTCATGGCGGGGAGAAGCTCAAACTCGAGGACGATTCCCGGCACCGCGAGCGCGACGGCGCGGCGCAGAATCTGCGCGGCCATCTCTTCATAGTGGGCCTTTACTTCGTCCCACGTGTCGTCGCCGATGGAGATCGGGGGGAGGGTAAAGTTGACTTCAGGAAAGACCGTTCCCGCGCCGATCGTCAGGCCGAGGCCGCACTCCAGCGGTTGGGGGCTGACCCCATACAGCAAGCGATCCTGACTTGGAATGGCAAGTGTGGAGAATTGCCGGACCCGATTTCCCAACGCCGTTTCCCCTTTCACACAGAATGAGCGGGTACGCAAGACAACATTACGTCCACTTTCTTTCGGATCGCTTCCGCCGCCTGGGGCACGAACAGCACATCGCATTCCGAGCCAAGGATGTGGGGATGGCCGCACTGCCGCATTCCGGCGATCAGTTCGCCGGTGCGGCGAACGACCTCCTCCACCGGCATCACGCTATCCGAATAGAACAACTTGGTGGGAAGGTTGCCGTAAAGAACCACGTCGCGCGGCACAAGGCGCGCGTCTTCCCAGAGCCTGCGAGAACTGCCCAGACTGAGAATCACGGGATGAAGCCGGTTCGCGAAAGCCTCGACCATGGGATCGATCAGTTCGCCGCAATCGTGAAAGATAAGGTCGCAGCCAGCCTCTTCGAGCGCGGCCTTCAGCCGCAGGTTAGGCTCCATCACCAGCCGTTCGAAAAGGTTCGCCCCCGCCCTGAGCTGGCGGGGCGAGATAAATGCCGTGCATGCCGTTGGCTCGCAAATCATGATGGCCCTGGCGCCGTGGCTTATCTGGCTGCGCACAGACCGCAAGACCGCTGCCTCAGCGATGCGCAGGCATTGCCACAGCAGCTCGACCTCGAGGGCGTCGTCCATGCCCGATCCGGCCATGGCCGCTGCGGTAATCGGGTCGGCCATCAAGCGCGTGGTGAGCGAAAACGGCCCAATGGCCATGCCTACCGGAACCAGGCCGTCCTTCGAACGATTCAAATCGAGCGCCGTATCGCGCGCGCGGGTTCCGGGACAGCCCGGGCCGTTCTCGTCGCCGCACAATGTCTCCAATGCGGCGGCGTCCAACGGTTGCGTGAAATGATAGGCCTCTGCGCCGGTTGCGGAGACTCCAAGCAGCGACAGCAGATCGATCTTCTCCAGCCGCAGATCCATCAGCGGGATCGCAAGAGGCGTTCCCCAGCGGCGCGCTGCCCGCTCGATCACCCGGCCCAGCGCCGCGCCGTCGTTGCGAACCTGCTCCGGTTCGCTCTCCTCGTGCATCACCAGATCGGTGCCGACCGGCATGCGCAAGCCCCGCGCAGCCAGATCGAGATAAAAACGCCGGTCCATCTGCTTTCTCCTTCCGCAAAGGCGGACGCGCCGGCCAATGCGGTCTTCGGCCGCTGCCGGCGCCCTCGAACCGGCTTTCATTTTTCCCGGAGACTACGCCGCGGCGAGCAACTGCTTCACCATGCCCACGGCGCCACTGGCGTTCTCGCTGTACCCGTCGGCGCCGATCTCTTTGGCGTATTGCATGGTGACCGGCGCGCCGCCGATGAGCACCTTGACCTGGGTGCGAAGGCCTGCGGTCTTGAGCGCGTCAATGGTGAGCTTCATGGCGGGCATGGTCACCGTCAGCAACGCGGACATGCAGACTACCTGGGGCTTGCGCTCCTCCACCGCCGCAACGAACATCTCCGGCGAGACGTCCGCCCCAAGATCGATTACTTCGAACCCGCTGCCTTCGAGCATGGAGGAGACGATGTTCTTGCCGATGTCGTGCAGGTCGCCCTTGACGGTGCCGATGATCACGCGGACAGCCATTTTCTGGCCGGCGGCGGAGAGCAGGGGCTTGAGCAGCCCCATGGCGCTCTTCATGGCGCGGCCGGATAGGAGAAGCTCGGGAACAAAGTATTCTTCGCACTCGAAGAGGCGGCCCACTTCATCCATAGCCGGCACCATGGACTCCTGAATGAGGTCCATGGGCACGTCGCCCGCCGCCAGCGCCGCTTCCGTTGCGGCGTGCGCTTTCTTCGCGTCGCCGTTCAAAATTGCATCGTAAAGGTCGCTCCGTAACGACATAAATCTCCCTCTCCACCCCGCGAGGCACGCGGAGTAGCGCACGCCGCGACCGCCATGCCTGGCCTGACACCGCAGTTGCGCTCCCAGGAAGCGCCTCGCATCCGCTTGCGTTTTCGCGAACCGGTTGCGCCGTTCCGCCGATTCAGGGCTGTGAGTTAACAATAAATTGATTTCCCGCAGGGCGCAACCTCGCGGCGAAGGGCGATTCCAGGGCCCGGAACCGGCATTCCGGCGTGGAGCAAAGGGAGACCGGCTCCGGCCGATGCGAAGGTACAAGCCAAGTTCTGGAAAGATGGGCGGCCATGGGTCTAGAATGATTGCCAATCGCGGGTAGCGTGAGGTTGTTCCCTTCCCCGGCCAAGCTCGATCGAAGGATTTGCCTATGTCGATTCACTTGAGAGCGATGGGAGTTGTGTTGCTGGTGGCGGCAGCCGCGGCGGCGTACGCGCAGCAGGGCGCGGGCGGGGCGCAGCGCGGCATACAGCCGGAAAGCACCGATGAGACGGCAGTGAAGAACGGCCACCAGTACGTGGTGGCGATCGGCATCGATCACTACCAGAACTGGCCCATTCTGAGCACAGCGGTGAGCGATGCAACGGAATTCGCCAAGCTGCTGACGGGCAAGTTCGGATTCGAATACGCTGCGGAGCCGTTGACCGAGAAAGGCGCGACGCGCGAGGCGATCATTTCGCTGATTGAAGACGATCTGTCCGCACGCTTGAAACCCGAAGACTCGCTGATCATCTTCTTCGCCGGCCACGGGACCACGCATGACTACAAGATCGGCGATGAGGCGCGATCGGACGGATTCATCGTTCCGGTGGATGCGCGCGCGCCGGGAAAGGACGAGCACTGGAGCGACTACCTGAAGATTGAGGATCTGTTGCACACCATCGACTCGCTGCCCGCATCGCACATTCTGGTGATCCTGGACAGTTGCCACAGCGGCATGGCGCTGGGAAGCAAATTCTCGACCAGCCGTGCCGATACGCGGTTCGAGCGCGACATGCTGGTGAAGGTGAGCCGGAAGGTGATCGCCAGCGCGCAGGGCGACCAGCTTGCCGCCGACAGCGGCCCGCTGCCCAATCACTCGTTGTTTACCGGGCTGATGATTCTGGGGCTGACATCAGGGAAAGCGGACAGCTTTGGGGAGGGATTTGTCACGTCGAGCCAACTGGGCGCCTATGCGCAGCACGAGGTGGGGGTTGCGGCGGGATCGAAGCAGACTCCGCTGTTCGGCGCGTTCGACGATGACCAGGGGGGCGAGCTTGTAATCCACATGGGCGCGGGAACCCAACCGGCGACAGCGAACGGCGCGAACCCGGCCATCACGATGACGAAGTACGAAGCACTTGAGCTGGACCGGCTGAAGAAGGCCGGGAACCACTATTGGCAGGAAGACGATCCGCTGAAGAATTTTCCGGCCGCGAGAAGCGCGGCGCTGAAGCTGTGCGACAGCGGCGACGACAGCGTCAAATACTGGGGATGCGAGCAGGCGGCGAGGAGCTTTCGCACCGGGCTGGGCGGAGAGACAGACTACACGCGCGCGGCGAGCCTGGCGCAGCGGGCTTGCGACGCCAAAGTTTCGGATGCATGCGTGCTGCTGGGGGCCATTTATCAATCGGGCGAGAGCATTGAGCCGGACATGGAGAGCGCCGTCCGCCTTTACCAGGATGCTTGCACCCAGGGAAATCTGCGTGGATGTTTCGGACTCGGCAGGCTCTATCTGGAAGGGCATGGCGTAACCCGCGATTACGCGCAGGCCAAGGCGCTGTTTACCAAGGCTTGCGACGGGGGCGTGATGGCGGGCTGCAATGGCCTTGGCGTGCTGTATGGCAGCGGACTGGGCGTGACCCGGGATTTGCCGCAGGCGCAGAGCTTTTGGCAGAAGTCGTGTGACGGAGGGTTTGCGAAGGCCTGCGAAAACATCGGGCAGATGTACTGGTTTGGCGAGGGCGTGGCAAAAGATCCGGCGCAGGCGGTGAACTTCTACCGCAAAGGCTGCTCGGGCGGAGAAATGGAAAGCTGCGCCGAAATGGGCTGGATGTACGAATACGGACAGGGCGTCGATAAGGATCAGGCGCAGGCCATGACGCTCTACAACAAGTCTTGCGACGGCGGATCGGCTACAGGGTGCAACGAGCTGGGCAACCGTTACTTGAGTGGCGATGGTGCGGCGAAGGACCTGGCGCTGGCAGCCGTGAATTTTCGCAAGGCGTGCGACGCCAGCACCGGCCGGTGGGGTTGCAACAACCTGGCGTTGTTGTACCAACGGGGCCAGGGCGTGACGCGAGACCCAACCGAGGCGTTGCGGCTCTATCGCAAAGCCTGCGACGCCGGCCAGATGATCGGCTGCAACAACGCGGGCAACATGTACCTGAATGGGAGCGGTGAGTCGAAGGATGAGGCGGAAGCCGTGCACATGTTCCGGACTGCGTGCAACGGTAATTACCTGGACGGATGCGTGCAGTTGGGATACATGGTGGCGAGCGGACAGGGCACAACCAAGAATGAGCCGCAGGCGATCGGGTTTTTCCGCAAGGCCTGCGAAGGCGGCGAGACGATGGGCTGCGTCGGTCTGGGCGCGATGTTTGAGACTGCCCAGGGCGTAGCCAAGGACGAGACGGAGGCGGCGAGTTTATATCGCAAGGCGTGCGGCGCCGGCTCGGCGGTGGGCTGCACCGACCTGGGCAACCTGACGTTGAGCGGGCGCGGCGTGGCCAAGGACGAGGCAGCGGGGTTCGCGCTGTACAAGAAGGGCTGCGACGGCGGCGACATGAATGGCTGCGTGAACTACGCGCTGGCCTATGAATCGGGACAGGGCGTGGCCAAGGATGAAGCGGAAGCGGCGCGGCTGTTCCGGCGCAACTGCGACGCAGGAGATCTGCGGAGTTGCACGCAGCTCGGCTACATGTATTACTTCGGGATCGGCGTAGCCAAGGATGAGACGCAGTTGTTTGAACTGACGCGCAAGTCCTGCGCCGGCGGAGTCATGCTGGCCTGCTCGAATCTCGGGGCTACCTACTACCTGGGCATTGGAACGGCGAAAGATGAATCCAAGGCCATTGCGTTGAGCCGTCAGGCTTGCGATGGCGGCGAACCGAGAGGCTGCTCGGGCATCGAGGTCATTCACTTCATGGATCGGCAGGGATTCAGCACAGGGAAGAGTTACGGCGACCTTTTGAGCAGCTATCAAAAGGCGTGCGGCGGCGGCGACATGAAGGGTTGCGCGGCCCAGGCTTACATGCTGCGCAACGGCCTCGGCGTAAACAAGGATTTCGGCGCTGCCGCCAATCTGGTCCACAAAGTCTGCGATGGCGGAGAGATGATGGGCTGCATGGCATACGGCGCATTCCTGTACACCGGCGACGGCGTGACGCAAGACCTGGCTCAGGCCGTGAGCTTCGAGCGCAAGGCGTGCGACGGCGGCTCGATGCCGGGCTGCATCTACCTTGGATTCTTCTATCAAAATGGCATTGGCGCGGCGAGAGACGCAGTACAAGCCGCGAACTTCTACCGCAAGGCCTGCGATGGCGGCGAGCCGACTGGCTGCCGCGTTGTCGGCTGGCTTTACCGGAACGGCCTGGGCGTTGCGCTGGACGAAACCGTGGCCCTGAGCTTCTACCACAAGGCATGCGACGGCGGCGATGAGACCTCCTGCGCGGAATTGAAGAGCGATCCCTAGAGCGGGTCTCCTGCAGGTGTAGACCAAGGCACAATCGCTAAGTGGCTTTTTCATCAAGAAAAAGCCACCTTGAATGCTGTCCGAAATGGCCCATAGTTGCAGGAGAACCGCCGTAATACAGTGGACAGTGGGCAGTGAACTGAGAACGGTGGGGACGCGCACGGAGTCCCTGCGGGTAGTATTCTTCTCGAAACCGTGAAAGTGGCGATTATTGGCGGCGGGATCGTGGGGCTGGCGACGGCGCACCAGCTTCTGGAACGCTATGGTTCGGCGCAGGTGCTCTTGCTGGAGAAGGAGAGCGGGCCCGGACAGCATCAGACGGGACACAACAGCGGAGTGCTGCACTGCGGCCTGTACTATAAGCCGGGCTCGGCGAAGGCGCGGCTGGCCGTGGAGGGAATTCGCAGGATGACGGCGTTCTGCGAGCAGCACGGCGTGCCGTACGAACTGTGCGGCAAGACCGTTGTGGCCACGGAGCCGGAGGAGATTCCACGGCTGCACGCGCTGCTGGAGCGCGGCGCGGCCAACGGCGTGCAAGGCCTGCAACTGCTCGGCCCCGAGCAGATTCGCGAGTTTGAGCCGCACGCGGCCGGGTTGGCCGGGATTCGCGTCCCCCAGGAAGGGATCGTTGACTACGCAGCGGTTTGCGCGGAGATGGTGAAGGAGATTCGCGCCAAAGGCGGTGAGCTCGAGTTCGATTCCGAGGTGACCGAACTGCGAAGAACGAGCCGCTGGGCGATCTGCACCAAGAGCGGAGATTACGAAGCGGACTTTTTGATCAACTGTGCCGGATTGCACTGCGACCGGGTGGGGCGAAGAGCGGGCAGCAGAGATCCGGCGAAGATTGTGCCCTTCCGCGGCGAATATTACACGCTGAGGCCGGAGCGGCAGCATTTGGTGAGGAACCTGATCTACCCCGTCCCGGATCCGAAGTTTCCGTTTCTGGGGGTGCACTTCACGCGGCTCATTCACGGCGGTGTGGAGTGCGGGCCCAACGCGGTGCTGGCCTTTGCGCGCGAGGGGTACCGGCACACGGATTTCTCGCTGCGCGACACGATGGAGACGCTCACCTATCGCGGGTTCTGGAGATTTTTTGCGCGCTATCCCCGGATGTGCTGGGAGGAGTTCAAGCGATCGTATAGCAAGAAGCTCTTTTGCCGGTCGCTGCAGCGGCTCGTGCCGGAGCTCAAGATGGAAGATCTGGCGCCGGGAGGGTCGGGCGTAAGAGCGCAGGCGCTTTCGCCCTCGGGCGAATTGATGCAGGACTTTTATTTCGCGCGGCAGGAGGGGGCGTTGCACGTGCTGAATGCGCCCAGCCCGGCCGCAACGGCTGCGCTGGCCATTGCCGATGAGATCTTGAATTTTGCGCGGGAGGCGATTGGGACTTGATGCAATGGGAACGCGCACAGGTGTAAACTGGCAGTGACCCTATAGCGGGTCTCCTGCATGTGTAGACCAAGGCACAATCGCTAAGTGGCTTTTTCATCAGGAAAAAGCCACCTTGGATTCTGTCAGAAATGGCTCATAGTTGCAGGAGAACCGCCGTAAAAGCCGGCTCGCCCGAGCCGGCTCCATTGTGTCGGGACGTGGCTCAGCCTGGTAGAGCACTCGCTTGGGGTGCGAGGGGTCGGCAGTTCAAATCTGCCCGTCCCGACCATTTATTTCCCTCTGTCAATTCCGCTCGCAATAGCACTTCCGTCGACAACTGCCGACCGCGAGCGCCCCAACCCGGCATTCGCCGCAGCGAATGCCGCCAATCTCGACGCGAGGGGTGCGCGAGGCGTAAGCCGAGCTGTCGGCAGTTCAAATCTGCCCGTCCCGACCATTTCATTTCCCTCAGTCAATTCCGCTCGCAATAGCACTTCCGTCGACAACTGCCGACCGCGAGCGCCCCAACCCGGCATCGGCCGCAGCCGATGCCGCCAATCTCGACGCGAGGGGTGCGCGGCGTAAGCCGAGCTGTCGGCAGTTCAAATCTGCCCGTCCCGACCATATTTAGAATCAGTAGCTTACAGAATCTGTCCCCGTAACGAGAAACCTAACGCGAGGGGTAAAATCCTGCAAGGATTTTCGCCTGTTTTCCCTCGGTTCAACTTCCAGCTTTCCCGGCACGAATCAGCGTGCTCGCCCGTGCGCCTGATTCGCCCCAAATTGGAAAGATTGATTGGGACGGTACCGTTACGCGATTTGCACAGGAATCTCGATTTGTTAGAGGCTAATCTTCCTTGTGAGAAGCTTTCATAATAGGCGGAAGCGTCAAAGAAACACCGGACGGGTGCATCACTCAATCAGCATTCAAACCGCGCAAGAACGCTTAGGAAGGTGCAGTACCCTTGGCAACCTCATCTAACACATCGTATTCGCACGCAATTCACGCGATACTTGCCTCAAGCGGACTCTCCCATATCGATGTCGCTCGGTATTTGGGTAGCTCGCACTTCTCAGTTGTCCGATGGGAGCGCGGTGATGCACAAGTCCCTATACAACTTCGTAACAGGATTTTGGAATTGCTCTCCCGCGTTGAGAGGGGGGAATCTTTTGTCGAAGAGACTGAAGGCAAGAATGCCTTTGCGTCACACGGTGCCAGAGGTCACAAAGAGCTGCCCTTATTTGATGAAGCGCCCCCTGCAATTCATCTGAGCGAATCAGAGACACGCCCGATTCTCTCTCGGCTCCGTCCGGAGGGGTTGCCAATCGGCGGTCACCAACTGCTCGCTGATGTTCTTGTCGATCATGAATCGGCTGCCCCGACAATCGAAAACCCTGCCGCCGAGGGAATATCAGCAGGCAAGAATACCTACACATACGATGCTCACACCTACCACACAAAAGTGCCTCCGCAGGGCATTGCTGAAGTCATAAAGCAATACCTTCCGGAGCGCGGTCTGGTTTTGGACCCATTTGCAGGAAGTGGTATGACTGGGGTCGCTGCACTCACCCTGGGCAACGATGTGGTATTGAATGAGCTTTCGCCAGCCGCCAGCTTCATTGGAGACCGATTCACTCGGAGCTTTGATGGAGCAGCGTTCGATGCGGGCGTGAAAGCTGTTTGTGCTTCGCTGGAAGATATTCGTAAGAAGCTCTACACGACTTCTTGCAGGACCTGCGGACGGGACACAGAGATTTTATTCACAGTGTGGTCATATCGAGTTTGCTGCACTGCATGTAACCACGAGTTTCTTCTCTGGGACCACTGCCGAAAGTATGGTGCAAGTGTTCGAGAACACAAGATTCTTTCTACCTTTTCTTGTCCGCAGTGCTCAAGGGTGATTCACAAATCGCAGTTGCGCCGGACCATCGCGGAGCCTGTTTTTGTCGGCTACAAATGCTGTTCAAGCCGCCAAGAGGAGCACCCGCTAAGTCAAGAAGATTGGGTTCGTCTTCGGGACATCGAGACAATACCGCCGCTTGCGGAGGGGTTTTACCCAACAAATCCCCTCCCGGACGGAGTTAATCTCAACCAACCCAAGCGGCAAGGTCTCAATTCGATTGACCGTTTCTATACAGCACGGAACCTCTCCGCCATGAGTCAAATTTGGCGCGCCATTCATCGGATTGAGAACCTGGAGCTTTCGGCCTTTTTGGCGTTCGCGTTCACTTCCTTGTATCAACGAGTCACTCGCCTCTCAGAGTTTCGCTTTTGGGGTGGTAGCGGAAACACGGCTCATTTCAATGTCCCGTACATCTTCAATGAGGCAAATGTTTTCGTAACCTTCGAGCGTAAGGCCAAGACGATTCGTGACCATCTTGCAACGACTGCGCGCTTCTATTCGGGACGTGCCCTCGTGCGTACCGGGTCCGCTACTGATTTGAGCTTTTTGCCTGATGATTCGGTGGACTTCATTTTCACCGATCCACCATTCGGGGCAAATATCAACTACAGCGAGATGAATTTTCTCTGGGAGTCGTGGTTGAACTCCTTCACGGACAACACTGACGAGGCCATCGTCAACCGTTTCCAACACAAGGAAATTTCCGACTACGCCGATCTGATGACAAATAGCCTAAAAGAATGCTATCGCGTATTGCGAACGGACCACTGGATGGTGTTGGTGTTTATGAACTCCTCAGAACGAGTGTGGGAGGCACTTCGTTCGGCAATTCTCCGTGCTGGATTCACGCTGTATCGCGCAGACATTTTCGACAAGCAGCATGGGACATTCAAGCAATACGTCAGCGACAATACCGCTGGATGCGATTTGCTTTTGCATTGCCGGAAGTGCTCAACCCCTGTAAAGACTATTTCGGCTCCTTCAAACGGGGCCAGAGCGCACTCGGTTGGGAGTTTTCTAGCCAGTCGCACAGGCGAATTGCCGAAGCTACCCTTTCTCCATGTCCAAAGACAACAGGAGATCGACTATCGAATGCTTTACAGCGAGTTCATTGGTGAGAAGCTGCTCAGCGAAGCAAGATTACTCGACTTTGCCACATTTCGCGCGCTTGCAAGTTCGCTCATCGAGGAAGCACCTAATAGGGAGTAAAACTGCCCACTATGCCCACCATGAAAGCGTTCACGGCTGATGAAGTTAAGCGCGCCAAAGTGTTTCTCGCCACCCGAGTCGCGTCCATGATGGGCCGCAAGCTCGAAGAAGGTGATTGGACCTCGGTCTATTGCCGCGCCAAAGACCTACCCGACGTTGGCTGGAGCAATCTTCATATCGACGTTAACTTTGAAGGCTTGGGGTTGGAGCTAAAACTACTCCGAATTGCAGGGTTGACGGGCAAGCCGTTGAAGTCCGTCTGCGGCACCACGCTGATGCACCCCGCATTGACGCGCTCGATTCGTATTGACAATACTTCGCGTCCCGCCAATACGGTAATGCGTGACGTTTTTGAGCAGTACGCAGTACTCGTAGAAGAGCGAACGAATGCCGTTCGCACTGCTGCACCTCGCTCCAAACCAGATATGAGAATCGGATGGCTCATTTGGGAGGACCTCTTAGCCGAGTTCCTTTACTTCGAAGAGCCGATGCGTGCCCCTAATGCCAAAGATTATTATGCAGTTTGGAACGAGACCAAAGCTCGTGGTGTGCGGAAGTCCAGCATGAGCCTTTGGATTTACGAGAAGGGCACAAAGCAAAAGCGTTACTCAGTCACCACCAGTGCGGGAATCAAAATCCAACCCTATTTCGATGTTCCCCCTCCAAACGACCCAAATCTCTACTATTTCCGAGTGCAGAGTGAGCCAATTGACGCGGATACGATCCTCCTTTGGGTTGCCGCGTCAACAGCAAAAGAACTTAAGCAACATATCGGCTCTCTCGATAAGGAAGCTGTAAGCCGGACAATTATTCAAGTCACCACCAGCGGGAAGCGGGCTGCTGTTCCCGCCGATCCAAATGAGGACCTCGCTGTTGCAATACCAATTTCTTCCGCAGCCTATACGGCGTTGCTTGCCGCCTGGGAAGCCGTCAGTGACGAGCACAGAGTCCAACTTTTGGTGAAGGCATTGGTGAACGGCTAATCAGTCCGCGCAGGAACGAGCATTCAGCGTTTCCCCGCGCAGACAGCGGTTTGCAAAATTGCCGTCTGTGACCGCTGTGACGAGAATTTCCAGCACAAAGTAGCGCAAAATTTCAGCGGCACTTCGCAACTCCCTCTATTGGCGCGTCTTTCAGCACGACTCAAGTCCGCAACTTTCAAAAACCCACTACCATCTTTATAATCAATAGCTTACAGAGTCTGTCCCCGTAACGAGAATCCTAACGCGAGGGGTAAAATTCCGCAGGGTTTTTCCGCTCTGCTCGTCCCGAATCCGAGCATTCGATTTGAACCCGCTATAACCCACCAGTCCGTCAAGTCTCCGCTCTCCACACCCTTTGCCCGCTCGGTAGGCTGTGCGCAGGAAGGTCCAGACAAATCAGGTCTCGTTGACTTTCCGGCATACACGGCGCAGGTGTGGGATGCGAAGAGCTACAACCTACCTGGCAATTGACGAGCCAGAAGGCTGAAGTCCTCTACGCCGAATTCAGTCCGGATAACCCCACGGAACGAAGTTCCCGCATCTCTTCGCGAGTCTCTGACCATGTTGCCCGGCACCGATCCGGTCCACCATTTCAGCCGCTGGCTGGCGATGGATGACGCGGCGCAGCCCACCTCTCCGAACGCCAATTGACGTGACGAAAAAAGGCGGCGGCGGGCAACGAGAATCTGAAGGTTAGTGTGCGGGTGGAACGTACTCCGAAGGCAAGGCAGAGCCGGAGCCGAAGAAGAATTCCTCCATCTGCTCGACGAGGAACTGCTGCGCCTGCGGCTGCCAGGGTTGAAGGCGGTACTCGTTGAGCAGCATCTTCTGGCGGTTGACCCACTCGTCCCAAGCCGCTTTGGAGACGTTTTGATAAATCTTCTGGCCAAACTCCGAGTCGAAGGGCGGCTCGTCGAGGCCTTCCATTTCTTTCTTATAGCGAACGCAAAAGACGGTGTGCGCCATGCAGGTTGCTCCCAGAGGCCATTGTAACGAAACAGCTGGAGGGCTTGTAACCTATTGGAAAATGGTGGCCAGGGACGGGCCCCTATCAGTATTGCCCCGCCGGCTCTTCGGCCCTTCGGAGGGCCGCGGGCGATACCACTTCGCTACGCTCAACGGCGAGAGCGCGGCCTTGGGATGTGCAGTGTTCGAAACGAATGGTGGCCAGGGACGGGATTGAACCGCCGACGCCGGCCTTTTCAGGGCCGCGCTCTACCACTGAGCTACCTGGCCTCAGTCGAGAAATGAAGTTGATTGAATCTGCGCGGATTCCGGTCATGCCGGGAAAGGTGGGTCAATCCACTTGCCGTGCGCTCAAAACAACCTGAACCAGTATACCAACGCCGAATGTGGACGACCAACCCGCGCGGCCCCGCCGTGGGGCATGCGCCGTGCTCTACACTGGAATGCAATGATGCAACGCTCCGCCCGTGTTTTTGCATGCCTTGCTTTGGCGTTGATGGCCATCGTCCGCGCCCAGGCGCCTGCGCCGGGTAGGCAGGGCAGTCCTTCGGCGAAGCAGGGGCATGAGGCGCGCGCCGCCCGCGCTTATCAAGCGGCAGTACGGCAAGGCGCGCCGGCGTTGCGGGCTTTTCTCCAAGGAGTTCCCAAGGGCGCCGATCTGCACGTGCACCTCTCCGGAGCGGTCTATGCCGAGACCTTCCTCCGTGAGGCTGGCGAGGACGGGTTGTGCGTGGATCCAACAGCGCTGCGCTTAGCCCAGCCGCCCTGCACCGGGCAACTGCTTCCGGCGGCGCAGCTCTCGGGGAATATCACCCCGGCCAACCAGGCGCTCTATGACCGGCTGATCGATGCGTTCTCGATGCGCGGCTTTGTGCCTTCTTCGGGCTGGAGCGGTCACGACCAGTTTTTCGCCGCCTTTGGGCGCTTTAGCGGCCTGGGCAGGACCCATACACCCGAGTGGGTGGATGAGGTAGCGAGCCGGGCCGCGGCGCAAAACAACCAATACCTGGAACTGATGGAAACACCCCCGTTCCGCCGCGCCGCGCGGTTCGCGCACGAGATCGGATGGAGCGCGGATCTCGAGCAGGCCGGCCCGCAGGCGTTCGCACGGTTCCGCCAGCAATTGCTGGACAAGGGCTTGCGGGCCGAGGTAGCTGCCGGCCTGGACGATGCGCGCCGGGCTGAGGAGGGACGCAAGCAAATGGAGCACTGCGGAACGCCGCAGGCTGCGCCCGCATGCCAGGTCGAGGTCCGCTATCTCTACCAGGTGTTGCGCGGCAACGCTCCGGAGAAGGTGTTTGCTCAGACGCTGCTGGCGTTCGAGACGGTTGAGGCAAGCATGGACGCGAAGGACAACCTGTGGGTGGGCATCAACTTCGTGATGCCCGAAGACGGGCTTGTTTCCATGCGCGATTACACGCTGCAAATGAAGATCATTGGCTTTTTGCACTCCGTGTATCCCAACGTTCCCATCTCACTGCACGCCGGCGAGTTGGCGTTCGGCCTCGTGCCCCCTGAGGGCTTGAGATTTCACATCCGCCAGGCAGTCGAGCTGGGCCACGCGGTGCGCATCGGCCATGGCGTGGACCTGATGGAGGAGGACGATCCCAACGGCCTGCTGAAAGAGCTCGCGCAAAAGCACGTAATGATCGAGATCAACCTGAGCTCGAATGAGGCGATCCTGGGCGTAAAGGGCGCGGAGCATCCGTTCCCTGTCTACCGCGCGGCGAAGGTTCCGGTGGCGCTTTCGACCGACGATGAGGGAGTGAGCCGCATCGACCTGACGAACGAGTACGTGCGCGCGGCGCTGGACTACCACCTGAGCTACGCGGACCTGAAGCAACTGGCGCGAACAGGCATGGAGCACGATTTTTTGCCCGGCGCGAGTTTGTGGGCCAGGCCCGATGATTTTGCGGCGCCGGCGAAGGCCTGCGAAGGAGTGGCGCTGGGCGGAGAGAAACCGTCAGCCGGGTGCAAGGCCTTCCTGGAGGGCAGCGAGAAGGCCAAGGCGCAGTGGGAACTGGAGCGCCGGTTCCGGGCGTTCGAGGCGAAGTTCTGATAGATAACGAGCGCATTCGCGAGGCCGTGCGTTGCCTCGCGCTGGCCGTCTCTTCAACTTTCTCGCGTCGATGCCGTGTGCCTTGCCTTATAGTGGCCCTATAGCGGGTCTCCTGCAGGTGTAGACCAAGGCACAATCGCCAAGTGGCTTTTTCATCAAGAAAAAGCCGCCTTGAATTCTGTCCGAAATGGCTCATAGTTGCAGGAGAACCGCCGTAGGAAATCATCCTTATTTCAGTCGTCCGCTTCTGTAAGCCGTGACCTCAGACGCTCAAATCGGATCACCGGAAGAGATGGCTGCTGCCCGTCCCGCCGGGAGTCTGGGCAAGATGTATCGCGCGGGGTGGCTGCTCGTGGCGCTGTCGACCATCGCCGTCAGTCTGGGTTGTTTCGTCCAGCCGTGGCTGGCGACGACGCTCAATCCTCACTTCCAGCCTTTTTCGTTTTATACGCTGATTTGCGTGGCTCTGATGTTGGCCGGCGCGGCCATTGCCGCCGTCCCGAGGATTCGTGCTTGGGCTGCCTTCGCGGGCGCGACGGCTCTCGTTGCCGCCACCGCAAGCGGCGTACTTCCGTACCGGGAAGTCGCGAACACGCGCGACGTCCTGATCCGTATCGCGCTCATCGGCGCCATGCTGGTGCTGGCCGGTCTCGAGCGGCGTCGCGAAGGCAAAATCAGCCGGTGGGCCCGCGTGGGGCGCTGGGTGTTTGCGGTGGGTGCGCTGCTCAGCATTCTGTCTCAAGAGGTCGAAAGCTACTGGCGTCAGTCCGGCATCGACATGTTCTATGCCAACTACGATGTGCAGACGCTTTTCAACTCGCTATGGTCGTGGAGGTATCCGCTGGAACTCGTCTTTGGCGTGCTGGCGCTCGTTGCCGCGGCCGCGATCTGCTTCCGGCGGCTGGCGCATGCGGGAGCGCTTTGCCTGGCCTGCGTGAGCATGGTTTGCCTGCCTGTGCTGTTCCTCTATCGCGTCGATGACTTTTTCGGCGACCCGGTGGCGCTCGTCGAGATCCTCTACTCCTGGGCTCTCGATCTCGGGCTGGCCGGGGGAGCCTTGATTTTGGCCGCGGGATTACGCAAGGCCGCACCTGCGTCCGGCACTGAGACCCACTCGGCCGCCAGCGCTTTGCGTCTGTTCCTCCGCCGGGGATGGGTTCGGGTTGCGCTGTCTGTTGCAGCCATTGTGGCCGTGGCCGCGATCGTTCTTCACGGGCTGATTCCGACCATCTTTTACGAGGCGAACACCCGCGGCGATCAAAGGCTCGGCGCGTTGGCGACGCGGATCTATGCTGCAACGTATCTTCCTGCCGACGGAAATTCGTACTGGATCGAGAAGTTGTCGGCAGGCTTCGTGAGCGCGGGCCCGGCAGGCCTCGCCTGCGCGGCGAACAACCCGCAGGGATGTACGGACATGGCCAATTTTTATCGCCTGATCGGCTGGAATTGGGGCCGCGCGTGGCTGCTCTCGGCCAAAGCCGCGGCTCTTGTCAACTCGCCATGCAATGGCGGCGATATGGCGGCTTGTTTTGACCTTGGAGAGCAATACGACCAGGGGCGAGGCGTGGCGGCGGATGCAGCCCGTGCAGCGGCTCTTTACGAAAAGGCCTGCGACGGCCGGGTGGCCGCTGCATGCCAAAAGCTCGGGGACGACTACTGGTATGGCATCGGCGTTCCGACGGATAAGCAGAAGGGCGCGACGCTGATGAAAAAAGGCTGCACGCTGGGCTACCCGTGGGCGTGTCAGCAAGTGGACTTCCTGCGGCACTACGACTCGGATTGGCGGCCGGAGTTCGATGAGTAGCTTTCGCCGGGGCCTGCGGCTGGCGGCCCAAAGCGAAATGGAACTGTGGCGGCGGCAGCTGCATACCAGCATCTGAACCTTTTGGGTGAGGCAATATGATGGCTAAGTTTCTTTTGTGGTGCATCTTGCTCGTGTTGTGCTGGCCGCTGGCGCTGGCGGCGCTGGTGCTGTATCCGCTGGTGTGGCTGCTGTTGCTGCCATTTCGCATGGTGGGCATCGCCGTGGGCAGAGTGCTGGAATTGGTGAAATCCATCATCCTGCTGCCGACGCGGGTGCTTCGGGCGGTGTAACGGCGGGAAATGTCCTCTTTTTCGCCTATAAAGTACTGAAAATCATGGCAATCTTGACCTCGTTGAAGAAGGCTGGACAGTTCATCGCATATCAATCATAATGATCATATTGCTTGATATGGTAGAGGGATCGCCATGGTCACTGAAGTCAATGCCGTTCACTTTCGCCAGAACCTGGGCGAGATGCTCAACCAGGTGCAGTACCGGAACGACAGCATTGTGATCAACAAGGACGGCAAGCCGATCGCCGCTCTTGTGGACGCTGGTCTTTTTGCGCGGATTCGACGGATGCGCGAACAGTTCGACGAACTGAGCGGCCGCATTGCCGTCGCCTACGCGAACGTACCCGTCGAGCAGGGCATGGCTGAGATCGACGAAGCGGTATCGGCAGTACGTCACGGCCGATGAGCAATCTGCGCGTCGTTCTCGATACGAATGTGCTTCTATCCGGTCTTGCCTACCCAGCCAGCGTCCCCGGACAGATCATGGCTGCCTGGAAGATGGGCGCGGTGGATGTCATTCTTTCGCGTTACATTTTCGACGAGGCGGTTCGGGCGTTGCCGCGCATGACTCGCATTCGCCTGTCGCACGATAAGGTCAGGAACCTGGTGGACAGTCTCGTCTTCCTGGCAGAAGTTGTCGAACCGGCGCCGGTCATTGAAGGTGGTTTGCGCGACGAAGCCGACCTGCCCATTCTGGGGACGTTCGTCGCTGCACAGGCCGACTATTTGATCACCGGCGACAAGGATTTGCTGGCGCTCTCGGAACGATATCCGATTGTGACGCCGGCGGCGTTTTGGGAGCGGCACGGGGAGTGAAATGTGCGCAATGCATTCAGAGCGGAGGGGGTGCTCGGTATCGGGCACAGCTTCAAGGCGGAGGCTGAGGTATGAATACGCTATAGCGGGTCTCCTGCAGGTGGCTTTTTTCGCGGCTTTAAGCGCCAACGGGAGCTGACTTGCGTCATTCTATGCAGAGATTCGATAGGGGAGGATTCATGCGCAGGATATTGCCTGCAGCACTGGCGGTGATAATGCTGATGGCGCCGCATGGGACGCGCACGCAAACCACCGGCGACGCGGCGCAGAAGAACGCCCAGCAGGCTCGGGCTGCGCTGGACGCCATGGTGAAGGCGCTGGGCGGGCAGGCCTGGCTGAACATGCGAAATATGGAACGGCAGGGACACGTCGCCACCTTCTTTCAGGGCAATCCCAACCCCGCCACCACGGAATACTTCGACTTTCACCAGTGGCCCGACCATGACCGAGTCGACTACACCAAGCACCGCGACGTGGTGCAGTTTCTCGTTGGCCGCCAAGGTTGGGAGATAACCTACCGCGGCAAAAAGCCGTGGGACAAGGACACTTTGGACGATTCCATTCGCAGCCGCGACCACTCAATTGAAACGGCCGTAAAAGTTTGGCTGAAGGATCCGAACACCATCCTCATTTATGAGGGTGAGCACATGGCCGAGCGGCACCTGGCGGAACAGGTGACGTTGATTTCGCCGCAGAACGAGGCGATCACGATTCTCATGGACGTGCAGACGCATCTGCCTCTGCAGCGTATCTTCGAGTGGCGCGACCCCTTATACCACGACAAGAACACCGACACCGAAGAATTCGACGACTACCACGTGATCGACGGCTTTCCTACCCCGTTTACGATCACGCGGCTCAAGAATGGCGACACCGTCCGCCAGTACTTCGTAACCAAGGTGGTCTACAACCAGAACCTGCCCGCGGATTTCTGGGATCCGGATGCCGAGGCGCGTAAGGTCAAGCGGTAGCGGCGGGCGATCAATTCGCGAGGTGACCGCCGCAGAGCCGGACGGCCTCGGTGACGGTTTTGGCGGCGCGGTAAGCGGAGCCACTGTCCGTGAAGGTAAGCGGGTTGACCCAGCTCGGCGTGTGTACGACGAGCGTCGTTATCGCCGGAGCGGTCGAGGTGGCGACTATGTTGGGTTGGCCGCTGGCAGCGTTGTTCTGGGTCACGAACTGGCTCTGGGGCTCAACGACAACGCTCGTGACGTCACGCAACAGAAACCAGGCATCCTTGTCGATGACGGGCTGGGCAGCGCCGTTGCGCCACACCGTCCAGTGGTAGGAGACGCGACATTGGGTAGGGTTGGCGACGACGTTTCTGAACTGCTGAGCAGCGGCGTATTGGCCTGCGATGCCGTTGGCCGTGTTCCGGCCGAAGACGGTAAAGTTCACGGTCCCGATACCGCTCAGTTCGTTCCGAAGGGTCTCCATCGTATTCTCGAGCGATGGCGCGTTGCTCGCAGCCGCTTCCGGGGTGGCCGGGGGCGTAGCTGCGGGCGCCGCCGGGACCGCCCCGCCGGGTCCAGCGGTTCTTGTAACGCCCTGCCTTGGCGCTGGTGTGGGCGAAGGCGACGCTGCGGGTGCTGCGCCACCGGGTCCGCCAGTGAGGGGGCTACCCTGCACAGGCTCCGGAGCGGATGGAGGCGGACCTGCCGGGGCCGAGTGCGAAGTGAAATGCACGGCTGCAAAGACTGCGACGAGCAAAAGGGCAGCTACGACTCCCGCGCCCCACGCCCACACCGGAATTCTTCGCGGAGGAGCTGCAGCGACAGCCCCGCCACCGGGCTGCCGTTCACCAAAAACCCGTGTGCCTGACTCTTCCGGCTGCTCTAAAGGCTTGCCAATCACGGCCGGTTGCGGAATGTGTGGGATTTCAGCGGCTCCCGCTGCTGGACGGCTTTCCGCCAGGCGCGGGGGCTCTGCGCTCGGCGCCGGTCCGGGCACCCCGGGCTGCGGCGCCTGCGGTACGGTGAGCCGCTCCGCGCGGGCCAGCACAATTTTGATCGTCCCGGCGAGATTTCTGAGATGGGTATCGAGCGGCGGCTTCAGGGCGTCGAGCCAGTGAACGTTTCCGATGAAATACTCGAGCCCCTTGCCGGGAAGGACATCCTCGATGCGCACCGGCAGAATGGCGACGCCATGATTGACGGCCCGTTCGACCTCCCTGCGAATCTGCGGCGAGTCATTGGCGTTGGCCGTGAAGACGAGCACCATGATCCGGCATTCTTCAATGGCATCGATGATGGCTTCGCTCCATTCCATGCTGGGGAGCACGTCCCGGGGAGCGATCCAGCACCGGACTCCTTCCGACTCCAACATGGCGCAGACCGCATCGGCGGTGACCTTGTCTTTCGCGGAATGGCTGATAAAGACGTCGTGGGCCATCTAATTGAACTCCGGGGGAAGGCAGCTAGGCCTACTATAACCCAGTTCACCCGATGAGCAGTGAATGGTGAATGCGGCCGGCGCACGCGCCAAGCCGCCGCTCCCGGAAACGGATGCGCGCGCTTATTTATAATCCGAACGAGCGTTCACTACTCAACCCCACCGCTCCGAGGAGCCGCAGAATGACGTTTTCCATCCAGGAAATCATGGATTTCCTGCCTCACCGCTACCCCTTTCTCCTGATCGACCGCGTGCTGGAGTTCGAGCCCCAGAAGCGGGTGGTCGCTATCAAGAACGTGACCATGAACGAGCCGTTCTTCCAGGGCCACTTTCCCGGCGCGCCGCTCATGCCCGGCGTACTGATCGTTGAAGCGATGGCGCAGGCCGGGGCGGTGCTGATGCTGTCGGAGATGGAGGACCGGCACTCGAAGCTGGCTGTCTTCACCGGCATCGACGGAGCCAAATTCCGCCGCTCGGTAACGCCGGGCGATCAACTTCGCATTGAAGTGGGCGTGGTGAGCTTCCGCCCGCGTTTCGGCAAGATGGAAGGCAAGGCATACGTGGACGGCAAGCTGGCCTGCGAGGCCACTCTGACCTGCATGATCGTACCGCGCGCCCAGGAATCGAAGGCGGAAGCGGGCTCTTCCGAGGCGGCCCGGTGAGCATCCATCCCAGCGCGATCGTCGCGGAAGGCGCGCGGATCCCGGCGTCGTCGACCATCGGGCCCTGGTGCACCATTGGGCCGGAGGTGGAGCTGGGCGAGGAGTGCACGCTCATTTCCCATGTGGTGATCGACGGCCGCACGCGGATCGGGAAGCGCAACACCTTCTATCCCTTTTGCTCCATCGGCGTGGCGCCACAGGATCTGAAGTACAAGGGCGAGCCGACCGAAACCGTGATCGGCGACGGCAACACCATTCGCGAGTGCGTCACCATCAGCCGCGGAACGGCGGGCGGCGGCGGCGTGACGCGGCTGGGCTCCGGCAACCTGCTGATGGCCTACGCGCACGTGGGCCACGACAGCCTGGTGGGCAGCCGCTGCATCCTGGCCAATTGCGCCACGCTGGCCGGCCACGTAACCATTGAGGACGATGTGACGCTGGGCGCGTTTTGCCCGGTGCACCAGCACTGTGTTGTTGGAGCTTACTCTTTTATCGGCGGCGGCACGATTGTGACCCAGGACGTGCTGCCGTTTTCGCTCACTTCGTGCCGGCGCGAGAACCGGGCCTTCGGGATCAACAAAATCGGGTTGGAGCGGCGCGGATTTTCGCCTGAGCGGCTGCAACGGTTGCAAAAAGCCTATCGGTACCTGCTGGCGGCCAAGCTGAACACCACGCAGGCCCTTGAAAAGATGCGCGAAATCGAGGGCGAGGACGTGGCGCTGCTGGTGAAGTTCATCGAGGGCAGCCAGCGTGGAGTGATCAAGTAGGCGCTCGAGCGCTCTGGGAACGGTAGCAGGGACCATCAACGAACCGTGGCCGCAAAAGGGGGCCAATGACAATGAAACTCGGCCTCATCGCCGGCAATGGCCGCTTCCCTTTCCTGCTCCTCGATGCGGCGCGGGCTGAGGGGCTCGATGTCGTCGTCGCGGCCATCAAGGAAGAGACCGATCCGGAGATCGACCGGCGCGCCGAAACAGACGCGGGAGTGACCGTGCACTGGCTCTCTTTGGGCGAGCTTTCGCGCCTGATCGAGACCTTCAGAAAAGAAGGCGTCGCCAAGGCCGTGATGGCGGGCCAGGTGAAGCACAAGCAAATCTTCTCCAGCATCCGGCCCGACTGGCGCCTCGCCAAGTTGCTCCTGAACCTGCGCACGCGGTCGACCGACGTGCTGCTGGGCGCGGTGGCCAAAGTTCTGGAGGATGAAGGCATCGAACTGATCAGCTCGACGGCATTTTTGGAGCCGCTGCTGGCCGAAGAGGGCGTGCTGACCGCGCGTGCGCCCGGCGAAGAGGAGTGCCGCAATATCGAGTACGGGCTGAAGGTGGCGCAGGCGCTGGCTGGCTTCGACATCGGGCAGACCGTCGTGGTGGCGGCCCAGGCCTGCGTGGCTGTGGAGGCGATGGAGGGCACCGACGCAACGATCGAGCGTGCCGGGCGGCTGATGGCGACCCTCGAAGCGGAAGCGTCGACCCTACACCCCACGGACGAAGACCTGTCCGTGGGGACCCCGACGCTTGAGCGGAAGCTGACCGTCGTCAAGGTAGCCAAGCCCAACCAGGACTTGCGCTTCGACGTGCCGGTCGTCGGGCTCTCCACCGTGGAGACAATGATTTCCGCCGGGGCAAGCTGCCTCTCGATTGAGGCCGGGCGGACGCTGCTCTTCGATCGCGACGCGCTGCTCGAACGCGCGACCAAGGCCGGCATTGCCATTGTGGCGGCGCCGCGGTGATATACAGGTGTCAGGGTTCAGGTGTCAGGGATCGGTAACGGCTTCCCCGTAGCAACGTTTTTTCTGACCCCTGACACCTGATCCCTGTTCCCTGTCTTTAGGAGGTTCCTCGTGAAAAAGTTCCTTCTGTTCGGTTTCGCAGCGGCGCTTGCCGCTGCACTGCCGTTCATGGCCGTTCGCGCTGCCGACGACGCCATGCCAGCCGAAGGCCAACCGGCGCCCACGTTTACGCTCCCCTCCCAGGACGGCTCGCCGATCTCGCTCGAAAGCTATCGCGGCAAGTGGGTCGTGCTCTATTTCTATCCCAGGGACATGACCACGGGCTGCACGATCGAGGCGCACAAGTTCCAGGACGCTCTGGGCCAATTCGAGGCCAAGAATGCCGTGATTCTGGGCGTGAGCGTGGACTCGACCGACAGCCATCAGCAGTTCTGCGCCAGGGATGGGCTGACGTTCCATCTGCTCTCGGACCCCAATCACACCGTGGTGAGCGCCTACGGGTCGCTGGGCGAATACAGCGGCGTGATCATCGCCAACCGTAACACCTTCTTGATCGATCCCAAGGGCAGGATCGCCAGGGTGTGGACGAAGGTGAATCCGGCCACTGCCGCATCGGATGTGCTGGCGGCGATTCCGTAGCCGGCTGGGGATTGCCGGTGCGAATAGCTGTGAGGGGCTTGGGAGCGAATGGTAGGGTAGTTGTGCGCGCAAAGGCCCGGCGATAAGCCAGACCTCTGCGCTGATTGGCGCCGACCCCGATTTGGCGACGGGCGACCGCCTTCTGCCTTGACTCAAGGCAAAAGGCGCGCCCCTGCACCGCCCACAAGCCCTGCGGCGAATCGCTGCGGCGGACCGGAGGAGACACAAAGCCGCCGCATTGCGCGGTTTGAGAGCCGGTGCGGAAGCGCCGAAGTTACTTCTTGGCCTTCTTCTTTGCAGCCTTCTTCGCGGCTTTCTTCGCGGCTTTCTTCACAACCTTCTTCGCCGCTTTTTTGGCCGGAGCTTTCTTCTTGGCTACCTTCTTGGCGGCCTTCTTGACGATTTTCTTTGCGGCTTTCTTGGCCGGAGCTTTCTTCGTGGCAGCCTTCTTGGCCGGAGCCTTTTTGGCTGCCTTTTTCGCAGCTTTCTTGGCAGGCGCCTTCTTGGCCGCCTTTTTGGCCGGGGCCTTTTTTACAGGCGGCTTTGCGGGCGCCACTGTTGCGATGATCACCGTCTCTTCGGCGATCACCTCGTCGTCATCCGAGGAGGTAAGGATGCTGGCGGTTTCCAACTCATCTTCCTCGTCAGCAAGGGCCTCGACCTGACCGGCGTGCAGGTCACCCGGCTTCCCCGTGGGGTCGCCGTCACTCATTGCGTACATCCTGAACACATCATCCATCCCATTGCCTCCAGCGGATTGCCGCTGACCACTTTTGGTTCAATTTTTCAACAGAGCAGACGAAACTGCACTGCTCGCGCAAGCGATTGTAGCCTTAGCTTGCACACAAAGACAAGCAAAACACAAGCATGAATGGCGGTTTGCAGCGGTTTTTCTTCTTAGGGCGAGGCATGGGTGTGGTGGGCAGACCTGTGAGCGGAGCTGCTCCTGGCTGCGGGGGCCTTCTTCGCGGCGCGGGATGGGCCCGATTTCGACGCAGACGAGGCTGTTCTATGCGCAGGCGGGGCTGGGCCGGGCTTTGACGCTGTGGACTGCGCGAGTGCGCCCGAGCCAGCCTTAGCACTGTCAAAGGAAGTCCTGCGGCGATGAGACCTGGACGCGCGAACCGCCGCGGGTTCGGCCACACGCAGGCGGCGGCCCGGTTGGACCCGGATACCGGAGGGGATAGCGTTCCAGCGCCGCAACTGGCTGAGGGAGACGCCGAAGCGGTCGGCGATCGTGACTAAGGTGTCGCTGCGGCGGACGGTGTAGAGACGGGTACGAGCCAGGGGCTCGGCGGCCGGCGGGACGGGCACAACCAGCGCCTCAAGGCCCGCGATGCTCTCGCTTTCGCTCAGCTGATTGGCAGAGGCCAGATCGGCTGCCGCCACACGATACTCCTGCGCCACGGACTCAAGGGTGTCTCCCGCGGCCACGGTGTGGTAGCGCCACGAAATGCGCCGCGCTTCAGGGATAAGGGCCGCGCGCTGCTCGAAGAGCGTGGCCGTGCCGGCGGGGAGATGCAGATCGAAGGAGGCGTCGGGCGGGGTGGCCATGCGGAGAAGGCTGGGATTGAGGGCCTCGATCTCATCCACGGGCGCGCCGACCAGGTCGGAGACGAGGCGCAGGTCGATGGAGTAGTTGATGGTCACTGTGTCAGTGAGCACCGGGGGATCGAGGGTGACGTCGTTGAAACCGTACTGGTCGGGGTGGTTGGCGATGATGATGGCTGCCAGAATCTCAGGCACGTAATTGCCGGTTTCCCTTGGCATTTCGCGGCGCTTGTAAAGCTCCCAGAAGTCGGCGTAGCCGGTCTTCTCGACGGCGCGCTGCACGTTGCCCGCGCCCCAGTCGTAGGCGGCCATGGCCAGGTACCAGTCGCCGAGCTCGCCGTAGAGGAACTTCATGTAGCGGGCGTAGGCGCGTGTGGATTTCTCAGGGTCGAAGCGCTCATCGACATAAACGTTGCGCTCCAGGCCATACTGGCCGTGAGGCATAAACTGCCACATGCCGCCGGCTCGGGAGCGGCGATTGACGGCCTGCGGCTGGAAGCCCGACTCGGCGACGGCCTGATAGATCAGGTCCTGCGGCACGCCCTCGTCCGCTAAAATCCGCTGAATCATCGACTTGTAGTGGCCGGCGCGCTCGAAGGAGTGTAGCAGGGTATTGTGGCCCTTTTGCGTGTAGGCGAAGAAGTTGAGGTAGGAGGCAATGTATTCGTTAACCATGAGGGGCAGGTCGGACTTGGTGGTGGCCAGCTCGGCTGTGGCCTTGGCTACCAGGTTGGGATCGGCGGCGAAGGTGACGTCGCTGGCAGCCTCGGCTGGGGTGATCTCCTCCTTGGGTACAAAGCCGTTGCCCTGTTTGAGAGCTTCCATCTCAAGGGCGTTCACCTGATCGACGATCTTGTCGAACTCGTCCTGCAACCGAGGAATGGCGCGGATGTCGAGGCCGCTCGACAGCATGAGATCGACGGCGCGATCGAACTCGACCTTGGCTTCGGCGAGCATTCCTCTTCGGTAGTCGGCGTCACCGCGGGCATAGGCGGCTTCCACCTGCGCGATGAGCAGGCGGATGTGCTGCTCTTCAGCCGTCGGCGGCGGTGGCGTTGTGGGAGCAGCCGCCTGCGGCGCTTGAGCTGCAGGCAACGGGGGAGCGCTGGCCTCCTTCGGCTGTCCGGCTTTGGCCCCGGCAGTTTTCGACGGCGCGCATCCGGTGAGGGTCAAGGCCAGCAGGCCGGCTCCCGCCATCAGGCAGGGCGTCAGCAACCGATTGCGGCGCAGCCGCAGAAAAAGACGCATCGAGCCGGACGAATGTGAGACCGCAGAGGGCACTATGCCGATGATAAGCTATGCCATGGAGGACGAGCCGCGGTGGGCGCGCCGCAAATTGCGCATTGCATTCCCCAGGCAAGCCCTCCGAAAGCCCTCCCATGGATGCACGCTTCCTTCGCAACTTCGCCATCATCGCGCACATCGACCACGGCAAGTCGACGCTCAGCGACCGGCTGCTGGAGCTTACGGGCGCGGTAACCGGCCGCGAGATGCAGGCCCAGATCCTCGACGATATGGACCTGGAGCGGGAGCGCGGCATCACCATCAAGGCGCACGCAGTGCGCATGATGTACAAGGCGCGGGACGGCAACATCTACCAGCTCAATCTCATCGACACCCCCGGCCACGTGGACTTCAGCTATGAGGTCTCGCGCTCGCTGACTTCTTGCGAAGGCGCGCTGCTGGTAGTGGACGCCAGCCAGGGCGTGGAGGCGCAAACCCTGGCCAATGCCTACCTGGCCATCAATCATGGCCTCGAAATCATCCCCGTAATCAACAAGATCGACCTGCCATCGGCCGACGTTCTGCGCACCCAGGAGGCCATAGAGCAGGCTGTGGGACTGGACGCGACCGACGCCATCCCGGTGAGCGCCAAAACCGGCCAGGGCGTGGACGAGGTGCTGGAAGCCATCGTGCACCGCTTGCCGCCGCCTAAAGGCGATCCCAATGCGCCGCTGCAGGCGCTCATCTTCGACTCGTGGTTCGATGCGTACCGCGGCGTCATCGTGCTGGCGCGCGTAATGCAGGGAACGATGCGCAAAGGGCAGCGCATCCGGTTCATGTCCAATGGAACGTCTTACGAAATCGAGTCAATGGGCGTGCTTTGCCCCAAGCCGGTGGAGATCGGCGAGCTTGCGGCGGGCGAGGTAGGATTCTTCGCGGCCACCATCAAGAATGTGGGCGACACCAAGATCGGCGACACCATTACGGACGACGCGCATCCGGCCGCCGCGGCGCTGCCGGGATTTGAAAACATCAAGCCCATGGTCTTCTCCGGGCTCTACACCGTGGACGCGCACGAGCACACGCTGTTGCGCGACGCGCTCGAGAAGCTGCGCCTCAACGACTCGTCCTTCTTCTTCGAGCCGGAGAGCTCGGTGGCCCTGGGCTTCGGCTTCCGCTGCGGGTTCCTGGGGCTGCTACACATGGAGATCATCCAGGAGCGGCTGGAACGCGAGTACCAGCTGGACCTGATCACCACCGCGCCGGGTGTGCGCTATCACATCACGCTGACGGACGGGCGGGAACTCGAGGTCGACAACCCCTCGCGCTGGCCCGAGCCGCAGAGCATTGCCAGCATCCGCGAGCCGGTGATCGCCGCTAAAATCCTCACCAACGAGGAGTACGTCGGCGGCATCTTCAAACTCGTCGAGGAGAAGCGCGGCAAGCAGATCAACTTTGAGTACGTGACGCCCACACGCGTGATGCTCACCTACGAGCTGCCGTTGAACGAGATCGTGCTCGACTTCTACGACCGGCTGAAGTCGATTTCGCGCGGGTATGCGTCGCTCGATTACCAACTCGCGGGCGAGTGGGAGTCGCCGATGGTGAAGCTCGACATTCTGGTCTCGGGTGAACCGGTCGACGCGCTCTCCATCATCGTGCACCGCGACCACGCCTACGAGCGCGGAAAGGCGCTGGTGTCGAAGATGCGCGAGCTCATCCCGCGGCAGCAGTTCGAAGTAGCCATACAGGCGGCGATAGGGGCCAAGGTGATTGCCCGCGAGACCGTGAGCCCGTTGCGCAAGAACGTGCTGGCCAAGTGCTATGGCGGCGACATCACGCGCAAGCGCAAGCTGTTGGAGAAGCAGAAAGAGGGCAAGAAGCGCATGAAGCGGATCGGGAAGGTGGACATTCCGCAGGAGGCATTCTTGGCGGTTTTGCGCGTCGGCGAGGATCAGCAGAAGTAAGCGAGCGTTTTCTCGGTCCGAAGGGGTTGTTACAAAACCTTCATAACCGATTGTGGAAACCGTGCCGGACGGCCTGACCACGGCGGGCGCGCCAATCAACGCATTCGCGGAAAACCCTTCATGGATGTTCCCCTTGATTAAAAAGGAATTATGTCTATTATCAGAGTGGGTTGAAGGTTGGCAAGAGCGGAATTTAGGCCTTTTCCTGTGGGTTTAAGGAAAAAATCCACAGATTTTTCCACAGGATCTAGATTTGGCTGCATTAAGCAGCTTGGTTACATAGCACGGCTTCATTCGTGCCAAAATTGGCAGAAATTATAAGGGTTTAAATCCCTGAGGCTGACTTCCGTTACCCGAACGCTATTTAGGCAACCAGTTCTAGGGATGCAAAGGGCCGCCAGGGCAAGGCAGCTCAGGCCTACCGCACCAGCAACGAAGACCGGCGGCCATCTCCTTGCGAAAGCAAGGATCGCGGCCTAGGGCCTGTTCACACTATTGGAGTGGATGGCGTTGCGAGCGAAAATTCGGCCAGACGAGGCGACGGCCGAAGGCTGTGGCAGGCCCCACCGTCGAGGCCGGCAACGAAGTATGGCCGGATTTTCGCCGCAACCCGAAGGGA
>JBEKNY010000022.1:0-51277 GCA_049522315.1 Occallatibacter sp. | reverse complement strand
AGGGTCATTCTCTCATTCCTGGTGGATTTTACCGGTTTGAATCCATAGCTGATATATCATAGCCGGGAAGGAATGGGAATAGCGATCTTGGATGGGCCGTTACGCTTTCGAAAAAGGCGTGCTGGCGGAGAGCGACCTGAGCGGCAATGTGACCAGCGAGCACATCTTTCTGGGCGGGCGTCGTATCGCGCGGCGGGACGTGGCCACGGGCAACAGCTACGACGCGGCGGGCAACATCACCGCCGACAGCGTCAACAATTATCTCTACGACGCCGAAGGGCGGGACGCCGACGGCAACCGGGTGGCTAAAGGAACCATCACTTCGATGAGCTGCGATCCTTCGGTCAACGGGCTTGCCACGGCGGGCAACGAGACCGGCTACGTGCTCGGCCCTGGCGGCGAGCAGGTGACGGAGCTGGCCCAGGACGCCAACGGCACGATGAACTGGCAGCGCACGTATGTCTACGCGGGCGGCGCGCTGATCGCCACCTACGATCCCACCCCCGACAATCCCAGCCAACCTCTGCCCTCCTTCCGATTCACTGACTGGCTGGGCACATTGCGCGCCACAACCGATTCTGCCGGAGTCTGTGCCGCCATGGTTTGCAGGTCGATGGCACACGATTCCGCAGCGGTTTGAGCTGGAGTCCTGCTGGCATGTCTGGCAGCCGACCCCACGGCTCCCGGCGGCCTCAACCGTGCGCAAGCACCCGGAACTATACTACCGTCAGCATTCCGTGTGCGCGGCGCCGAAGGGGTCGAATGTGACAGCAAGGGCTGGCGCCTGTGCGGCGTTGAGCAGCGGCGTTGGGCAGCATCGAGGGTTTTGATCTCGCGCGACGCGTTCGCGTGCCAGCAGGAGAGAAGAAATCATGGAGAAGACATTGTCGCCCGACCTGTTACGGAAAGTTGACGCCTATTGGAGAGCCGCCAATTATCTTTCCGTAGGCCAGATTTACCTCTACGACAATTCGCTGCTCAAGCGCCCCCTCGAGCTCACGGACGTAAAGCACATGCTCCTGGGACACTGGGGAACAACTCCGGGGCAGAACTTCATTTATACGCACCTGAACCGGGTCATCAAGAAGTACGGCCTCGACATGATCTATGTCTCCGGCCCCGGGCATGGCGGTCCGGCTGTCGTCAGCCACACATACTTAGAAGGCACTTATAGCGAGATCTATCCCAATATCACCCGGGATGAAGACGGACTTAGGAAATTATTCATCCAATTTTCATTTCCCGGAGGCATTCCCAGCCATGCATCGCCGGAGACGCCGGGATCGATTCACGAGGGCGGCGAGCTGGGTTACTCGCTGAGCCACTCGTTCGGAGCGATTCTGGACAATCCTGAACTGATCGTGGCATGCGTGGTCGGCGACGGCGAGGCGGAGACGGGGCCTCTGGCCACCGCATGGCACTCGAACAAGTTTCTCGATCCGGCGACCGATGGTGCCGTGTTGCCCATCCTGCATCTGAACGGCTACAAAATTGCCAATCCCACGGTTCTGGCGCGCATTACCCATGAGGAGTTGGAGGAACTCTTCCGGGGCTACGGGTGGACGCCGTATTTCGTCGAAGGACACGAGCCGGAACTGATGCATGAGGCCATGGCGGGGACGCTTGATCGTGCAGTGGAAGAGATCAAGAGGATTCAGCAAGAGGCCCGCGTCCACGGGAACACCGTTCGCCCTCGCTGGCCAATGATTGTCCTCAACTCACCCAAGGGCTGGACGGGGCCAAAAGTCGTCGATGGCCTGCAGGTGGAAGGCACGTTCCGTTCGCATCAGGTTCCGCTGTCCGATCCGGCCGCCAATCCGGCGCACTTGAAGCAACTGGAAGAGTGGCTGAGAAGCTACCGGCCGGAGGAACTTTTCGACGAGAGCGGCCGCCTGCTGCCGGAGCTGGCCGAGCTTGCGCCGAAGGGCGAACGGCGCATGGGCGCCAATCCCCACGCCAACGGCGGCGGCCTTCTGCGCGACTTGCGGATGCCCGATTTTCGTGATTACGCGGCCAACGTGCCATCGCCTGGAGCGCCGGGCATCGGAGACACGCGCGTGATGGCGCCGTTCCTGCGCGATGTGGCGAAGCTGAACGCAGAGCAGCGGAACTTCCGTATCTTCGGTCCCGATGAAACCATCTCCAACGGACTGGCGGCGGTGTTCGGAGTGACCAACCGGCAGTGGGATGCCGCGACCGAGGCCAACGATGAGTTTCTCGCTCCAGACGGACGAGTGATGGAGATGCTTAGTGAGCATCAATGCGAGGGCTGGCTCGAGGGCTACCTGCTAACGGGACGCCACGGCTTGTTCAACTGCTATGAGGCGTTCATTCACATCGTAGACTCGATGTTCAACCAGCACGCCAAATGGCTGAAAGTTACTGCCGGCTTGCCGTGGAGACACAAGATCGCCTCGCTCAACTATCTTTTGTCATCCCACGTCTGGCGGCAGGACCACAACGGTTTCACGCACCAGGATCCGGGATTTATCGATCACGTCGTGAATAAGAAGGCGGAAGTGGTCCGCGTGTATCTGCCGCCCGACGCCAACTGCCTGCTTTCGGTGATGGACCACTGCCTGCGCAGCCGCCACTACGTCAACGTGGTGATTGCGGGCAAGCATCCCGCGCCACAATGGCTCACCATGGACGCTGCCATCAAACACTGCACTGAAGGCATCGGCATCTGGCAATGGGCCAGCAACGACCAGGGCGCCGTTCCCGACGCGGTGATGGCGTGCTGCGGCGACGTGCCCACGCTGGAAACGCTGGCCGCGGTTTCCATTCTCCGCGGACATTTTCCCGACCTGAAGCTGCGCGTGGTGAATATCGTGGACTTGATGAAACTCCAGCCGAGCTCCGAGCATCCGCACGGACTGAGCGACACGGACTTCGACACCCTCTTCACCAAAGATAAGCCGGTCATCTTTGCATTCCACGGCTATCCATGGCTGATCCACCGCCTGACCTATCGCCGGACCAACCACAACAATATTCACGTACGCGGCTACAAGGAGGAAGGCACCATCACCACTCCGTTCGACATGACGGTGATGAACGATCTCGACCGCTTCCACCTGGCCATGGACACCATCGACCGCATCCCGCGAATCGCCGAACGAGGCGCTTATCTGAAACAGGAACTCAAGGACAAACTGGTGGAGCACAAGCAATACATCAGGAAGAACGGGCAGGATCTGCCGGAGATCCGGGACTGGAAGTGGAAAACCCAGTAGGCTCGCGCGGAACCGCAAGGAACCGAACAGCATATAATCCGGCAGGAAGAACACGCGTGCTCCCGCGTCAACTTCGGCGGGAGATATTCAGAAGACATCGTTACCTGCCCCTTTAGTGCGTGTTGCATGGGAGGCTTCACTGCATATGGATGCGCTCACGTTGCACCGGCTCCAATTCGCCTTCACGGTGACGTATCACTACTTATTTCCGCAATTGACCATGGGCCTGGCGCTGCTGATCGTCATTCTTAAGACGATTGCGCTGCGTAAGGCCGACGCGCGCTACGACGTTGCCGCAAGGTTCTGGGCACGCATCTTCGCCATCAATTTTCTGCTCGGCGTGGTGACCGGAATCCCGATGGAATTTCAGTTCGGGACGAACTGGTCGGTGTTTTCGCGCCTTACCGGAGGGGTGATCGGCCAACCTCTTGCGATGGAAGGGGTCTTCTCGTTCTTCCTGGAGTCTGCGTTCCTGGGCTTGTTCCTCTTCGGCGAGAAGCGCTTGTCGCGGCGAGCGCACTGGGGCTCCGCATTCCTGGTGTTCCTGGGATCCTGGATCTCGGGTTTTTTCATCATCGTCACCGACGCGTGGATGCAGCATCCGGTCGCATACCAGATTCTTCCTAATGGAAGCTACGAGCTCGCCAGCTTCTGGGGACTGCTGATGAACCCGTGGGCCTGGTTGCAGTACGCGCACACCATGTGCGGAGCCGTGGTGACGGCGGCCTTCGTCGTAGCCGCCGTGGGAGCATTCTATGTTCTTGAAGACCGGGATGCGGACTCCGGCAGGATATTCCTCAAGATCGGCGTCATCGCCGGCGCCATTGCATGCATCGCGCAGATCTTTCCGACAGGGGATCTTCACGGCAAATACATGGCGCGGCACCAGCCCGTCGCGATTGCCGCGATGGAAGGTCTGTTTCACACCGCGAAGGGAGCGCCGATCATTCTCATCGGGCAGCCTGACTTTGCGGCGCAAAAAATCGACAATCCCCTGGCCGTGAATAACGTGCTCAGCTTTTTGATTTATGGCACAACGGCGGCGGAGGTGAAGGGGCTCGACCAGTTTCCGCAGGATCAGTGGCCAAGCACGCTTCCGTTGCTTTTTTACAGCTACCACATCATGGCAGGGCTGGGCACTTATTTCGTCGTCCTGATGGCCGCCGCCGCGCTTTTGCTTTGGCGCGGGAAGCTATTCAGCTCCCGGTGGGTGTTATGGCTCCTCATGCTTAGCTTTCCCCTGCCGTACATCGCCAATACCGCGGGGTGGATGACTGCGGAGATCGGCCGCCAGCCGTGGCTTGTTTATGGGCTGCTGCGGACATCGGAAGGATATTCGATGCAGATCGGGGCCGGAACAACTCTCTTCAGCCTGCTCGGATTCCTCGGCATGTATTCGGTTCTCTCGATCCTGTGGATACTTCTTGTGTACAGAACCATCCAGCAGGGGCCCGAGGCCGTGGGAGCACATGCCGGTTCCGGCCATGGCCTGACCACCGCTTGAGGGGGGAGCATGGGAACACTGTGGTTTTGGATCGTAGCCGCGATGCTGGCGGCTTACGTCGTTCTCGATGGATTCGATCTTGGCGTTGGCGTGTTGATGCTTTTCGTTGCCCGGACAGACAGTGAGCGGCAACTGGTGTTGAAGGCGATCGGCCCGGTGTGGGACGGCAACGAGGTCTGGCTGCTCGCGGCGGGCGGAACGCTCTTCTTCGCGTTTCCTCTGCTCTACGCCTCCGCCTTCAGCGGGTTTTATATGCCTCTCATGATCGTTCTGTGGCTGCTGATTCTGCGCGGCCTTTCCATCGAACTGCGCATGCACACGCGGGACACTCTGTGGAGAAGCTTCTGGGATAGCGTTCTGTTTCTTTCCAGTTCCCTGCTGGCCATCATCTTTGGAGCGGCTCTCGCCAATGTCATCCGGGGAGTTCCGATCGGCGCCGATGGCTTCTTCTATCTCCCCTTATGGACCGATTGGCGCACCGGCTTGAATCCGGGAATATTGGACTGGTACGCGGTGATCGGCGGCGTGATGGCTTTGGCCGCTCTCGCGCTCCACGGCGCGCTTTACCTTGCGCTGAAGACCACCGGGGCGGTTGAAGCGCGAGCATGGAACACGGCCAGGCGCCTGTGGCCGATTGTGACGGTGGGAACCTTGTTGAGCATACCGGCTACCGTGGTCGCGCGCCCCAGCTCGCTGGACAATTATCGAAACCATCCAGCGGCTATCCTGGCTCCCTTGGGGGTTGCGGCCGCGCTTGCGGCACTGGCTGTCTTCCTGCGCAGGAGAGATGCATTTGCAGCCTTTCTCGCCTCGTGCGGCTATCTCGCCGCGATGCTTTGCGGCGCAGCGGCCGGACTCTATCCCACTCTGCTTCCATCCACATCTTCGGCGGCAATGGATATCACGGTTCAAAGCGCGCTGGCCGGGAGCCATACGTTGAGCGTCGGTTTGGTGTGGTGGAGTATTGGCGCCGCGCTGGCCCTTTTTTACTTTGGAGTCGTCTACTGGCTATTCCGGGGAAAGGTTTCCGAGTCATCCGGATCGTACGGGCATTGATTCAGGGCCAGGCCGCCATTGTGCAGGCAACATAGTCCAGTCAGCGCTACTGTGGCTCTTTCTGGCGGCAGGGCGAATGCCGTACGCAACTCGCTGTAACCACAGGTACCTTCCACTCCTCCGCATGCCGCCGCGCTGCAGTGTATCCTGTCAAGCAGGCCAGGAACACATAAGACGAGGATCGCTTGCATGGAGATCTTTCAACAACTGCCGCTGGACGCAGTGAAGATCGTTCTGGTTCTGTTCCTGTCGTTCCTCATCGGGCTGGAGCGTGAGGAACACAAGGCCGCAGGGAGCACATACGCTTTTGGCGGAGTGCGAACCTTCCCCTTGATCGGTCTCATCGGCTACTCGATAGCATTGATTTCGGGCACTCAGCTTTTGCCGCTTACGGTTGGTTTTCTGGTCGTCGCGGGCTTTTTGCTGCTCTCCTATTGGCATAAGCTGGCCAAGGCCGAAACCGCGGGCGTCACCACGGAAATGTCGGGCCTGACCACATTTCTTGTCGGCGCGCTCGTCTGTTATGGCCATTTCTGGATCGCCACCACGCTGAGCGTGGCCAGCCTTGTGCTGCTCGATTTGAAGGCCGCATTGGAGAAGCTGGCCGCGCGAATCGCCGCGCGCGAGATTCTCACCTTTGCCAAGTTCCTGTTTCTGAGTGGCGTTATTCTTCCGGTGCTGCCCAACCAGGAGTTCGGCCGCTTCCACATCAATCCATTCAAAACCTGGCTGGTTGTCGTCGCCATCAGTGCCATCTCATACGCCAGTTATGTGCTGCAGAAGCTCACCAAGGGGCAGGGCGGTACTGTACTGGCAGCTTTGCTCGGCGGCGCTTACTCTTCCACGGTCACGACCGTCGTTTTGGCACGGCGCGGCAAGGACGATGAGCACCCGCATCTGTACTCGGGCGGGATCCTCATTGCATCGGGCGTGATGTATGTGCGCCTGTGCACTCTGCTGGTTCTCTTCAACCGTCAATTGATGTTGCTGCTCTGGGCGCCGCTGCTTTTGCTGGGGGGCATCGCGGCCGGCGTGGGCTGGCTTTGGACACGACGTGCAGACAAAGGTGCGCAAGCCATACAGCAGGACTTGGAGCCCAAGAACCCACTGGAGCTCATCACGGCGTTTCTTTTTGCCGCGCTCTTTCTGGCCATGCTGGTCATCACGCAATTAGCGGTCACCTATCTTGGCCGCGCCGGCATCGACACTCTGGCGGCCATCATGGGCGTCAGCGACGTGGATCCCTTCATCATGGGCCTGACGCAGGCGCCGACGACATCCACCGCGCTGAACATCTCCGCAGGTGCAATTCTTATCGCCGCCGCCAGTAACAACGTCATCAAGGGAATCTACGCATATAGCCTTGCCGGCCGCAAAACAGGCAGGCAAAGCCTGTGGTTTCTGCTCGCTCTGGCGGCTGCCGGAATCGCCCCGCTCTTCATACTCGGGTGGTAATGCGCCGAGCGGCAACGCGGCAAAGGAAGCGCCGCCGCGTTGCAACCAGCGCAGTGAATCCACTTCAGGTTGAATCCGGCGCCCGATGCGCGAGTCATCGCGCAATGGCCTGGATTTGGCCGGCGGCGAAACCGTGCACGAACATGAGGCTGGTGGGCGCCGTCACGGTTTCAGGACTTTGCTGGCCGGGCGTGTGAATCAGCAGGACCGGCCGAGGATCCCACTGGCCGCCGTTTGAAATGCGCTCGTCCTCGGCGCTCCATCCGGGGGACTGCCGCCACATGTGCGTGCGCCAGGAGTGATCGCCCTGCACGATCAAGGTTGTGGCCGGCCAGCGTGGCTGGGCCTGAAGAACATCGAGGATCTGGCCGAGAAGCTGATCGGAATAATCCAGCGCATCAAGATAGGATCCACCCGCAGCAAACGTATGCGTATGGCGGTCCCAGAATGGTGGCGGATGCGGTGCAGGAAAATGCAGGTAGATGACATCCGCCTGGCTGGTAGCCAGCGCGGTAAGAGCATGCTGGCTTAGATCTATCGCCGTAGCAGCGTGACTTAGCGATTTCCAGCGCGCTACATCCGCCAGGGCCTTTTTGGGCGCGACGAGTTGCTCGGCCACGATGCGTAGCGGGAACCAGGCATTTTCAGCAAAGCTATCGTTGAAGGACGGTGCGTCGCCGGCCTCGGTATCGTCGTTGCTCCAATAGCACTCTGTAACTATACCCGCGAAGATTGGGCAATAGGGTATGTACCAACCGGCAACGGACGTTGTGACTCCGTGCTGTTTGGCCAGACCGAAGAGCGATGCGTTGACATCGAAGGGTTGCCAGTGGGGGGAATCGGCTGTGCGGACGAGATATTGTTTGCTCGCAGTATAGGTAGCGCGTTTCAGGATACGGCCAAGCAGCAGACTCGGTACCACGGCGTCGGTGTGGTAACCGATCGGGGCTACGTCGGTGTAAAGCGTGCTCCGGCTGCGGAGACGGTCGAAATTCGGAAGACTGAGCGACGCATCGCGCGTTTCAAATACGGGCTTGTATGCCAATTCATCGAAGAGAATCCAAACAAGGCGCGGCCTGCTTGCGGATTGCGCGGGGATGGCTGACGCATAAGCCTGCGGACCCGGATGCCAGTAGGCGGCACGAACCAGTTGAACACTAATTACAAGGGCGAATATGGCAATACCCGTGAGGATAGCGCTGCAGAACCTGTAGAACGCGGATGCGATGGAAGGCGCGCGAAAGACGAGAAACGCCAGCACCGAAAACCACGCCGCGATGGCGGCAAGCAGCACAGTGAACGGAACGTAGTACGGAAAGTTGCTCAGATTGCACACCAGCGCATAAACGGGAAGGGAAGCCAGGAGGAACCACCGAATTCGCGTCCAGGACTTTCGCTTGCGCAAGTTCGCCATCAAGCCCGCAAAGACGAGAGCCACAATTGCCAGATCGCAAAGTTGCGCCAGTGCGAATCGGGTGAGCGGGAATGGGACATGCACCTGCTCGTCCCCGAACGAAGAGGTCAAGTCGACATAGCTTGGAAGAAGCAGTATGGCGGCAATGCCCCAGGCTTGTGCGAACCTATTGATCATGCCGGGCTGGTTTCTGGAAGTGAGATCCCCGCGATGGCTGATTCTGCGCCAGAATACTATATCCGTTCGAAGAGCAACAGAATGCGGCCGTTGCCCAGTTGCGCGCGGTCAGCGACGGCGAAGAACGGCCCGAATGCGCGTAAGAGATCGTCTTCACTCAGATGGCCATACAAGTCGTCGCGCCCGCGCAGCCACTCCCGATACATGGGATCGGCGGGTGGCACCCACTCCAGCAACAGCCAGCGGCGCGTGAGACTGGCGCAAAGACCGGCGATGTGCGCCAGCGGCACCTGCTCGCGCAGGATCAGATGATGAATCGTCGCGAGTAGGAAAAGCATGTCAAATTTGCCGCTGAGGCGATCGAGCAGAGAAAGATGCTCGCAATTTTTCCATCCCGCTGCGGGAGTAGGGCGGGCGATGTTCGCGACCAAAGCGGTGATGGATTTGTTCTGTAGCGCGGCGGTTCGCCACAGCGCTTCGAGAGCCGCGGAGTCGGCGTCGAGCGCGACCACATCCGCGCCGGCGTTGGCCGCCAGCAGCGAATAAGTTCCCGTGTTGGCGCCAATATCGAGGACGCGTGCAGGACGAAGGCGCTCCAGCGCGCTCTTGACGAACTTCTTCTTCGTTTCTGTATCAGCTGGCGGGTAGTGACTGGCGCACTGTTCGTACCGGCTCCACTGGCTGCGGCGCTCAGGTGCAGCTGTGTGGCGAATCTGTTTGCCCAGGCGCGCGATGCGCTTGCGCAGGATATGCGCGGCCAGTTCGGGCTCGGTGGCGGAAGACAGCTTCTTCGAGGCGCTTTGCTTTCCGCCGGATCGCCCAAAGAGCGTGGCCAGAGTGACAACATCGAGCAGACCGGGGGCGAGCCGCCGCCAGCGCGGAAGAGCGCTGTAGATTTGTCCCGGCTCATAGCCGTCGCGCGCAAACAGAGTTGCCTGGAGCGGCCAGCTCAAGTGCCTGGCCGCCACGAGGGGCAGTAGGAACGTGCGTACGAATTGGCCATAGGCCAGCCAGACCTCGGAGTGCGGATCGCGGCGTTGGAACGATAGAACATCGACAAGGATGGGGCGCGCACCGGCGAAGAGAATGTTGAGGGGCGTGGCGTCTTTCAGGGTCCAGCCGGCGGCAACGGCTTGGCTGGCGACGCGCAGCGTAAGCTCCGCGGCGGCCCGCCACTGCGCAGGAGTCCACTCCCAGGGGTAGCTGATGGGGTCGATGCGCGGATGTTCGAGCCAGAACTCGCCGGAAGAGATGCACGGATGGGTGGCGGGACTGGCGATCCGGCTGGAAATCAGGTCGCCGCTCTTCTCTAAGGCGGCGCGTAAATTGGATGCGAGAAAGGCAAGTGTCTCTTCTGCCGCATCGGGGCGAATCCGCCGCAAAGCGCAGTCTGCGGTCAGGCGGAGCTGGCCGGCAGGATCGCGGAAGGTCAACTCCAGCTCTTGGTCTCCGCGCGGGAGGCTCAGATCACAGCAAGAAACCCCGGCGGGGCCGCTCACGGATTTAGCGAGCCCTCGCTGTCCGCGGTGCTGGACGCCTGTTCCGGTTCGTTCTTGGCCGCGGTGTCCCGATGGAAAAGGGCATAGATCTTTCGGCGCAGATACCACCCGGCGGCAATGAGCGTGGATCCAGCGGCCTGGACAGCCAGCAGGCCAGTGCCGGGGTCGGCGTATGCGTAGGCGGGACGCTCAAACAATAGAACCGCGCCCACCACAATCAAAGCGAGTGGGAAAACACGCTGTAGTCTCATGTGGCCGCAAGGCAACTCCAGGATGAATGGACGTTCCCGCCGGAAATCCACCGGGGAAGGATCCCAAACAGGGCTCTGGCGCCCATCATACACCATGGTAGACGGCAAGTATGCGCGCGAGTTTACAGGACTAAAAACTCGATGCTCAGAAGAGATGCCCCCGGGGGAAAAACAGTCTCGGGGCTGTTCTACGCGGCTGCGTCGATGGTGTTCTTCGGAGCGTTTATCCTGCGCTACCGCGTGGAGATGATCTTCGCCTTTCCCTTCATTGCGCTTCTGATGGCGGTCTGCTTCAACCTCGCGTTTCAGCGGGACAGTCCGGTGCAGAATCCCGAGAAGCTCTACCGGGAACCCCGGCTGATGGCGCTGCTCGCCGCGTGCTGCACGGTGCTGGTGCTCACGCCGTTTGTGCACATGCCGTGGCTGGCGCAATTGTTTCCTAAGCCGGGTGTTCACTAGGCCCTCTTCGCACGCTCGATCCGATATATTCCTAGCCAGGAGTTTCTACCTTTTCGTCCAGGAGCATTCCGCATGCCGGAACCGAAGATTGCGCAAAAGGGCCCTTATCCCGTCGCGGTGGAAGCATCGAAGACGTATTACTGGTGTGCTTGCGGGCGCAGCGCGAACCAGCCGTTCTGCGACGGCAGCCACAAGGGAAGCGAATTCACACCGATGAAGTACGAGGCCGCCGAATCGAAGACCGTGTACTTTTGCGGATGCAAGCATACGGCCACGCCCTGCATGTGCGACGGAACGCACGCTCGGCTCTAAGGCCTCCGGTTATGCTTGCGCAACGGGAGCCGGCTTGGGCTTAGGTGTGTCCTTGCGGGACGGGGCCAGGATGGCATGGAGGATGGTGCCCTCCATGCGCGGCATGAATTCGACCACGCCGGCATCGCCAATGTCCTGGATGAGGCGGTTGATGATCTTATATCCGAGCTCGCGGTGGGCCATCTGACGGCCGCGAAAACGCAGGCTGGCCTTCACCTTGTCGCCTTCGGAAAGGAACCGGATAGCCTGGTTCTTCTTGGTCTGATAGTCGTGTTCGTCTACGGTGACCGAAAACTTGACTTCTTTGACGGTGATCACCTTCTGGCGCTTGCGCGCGGCGCGCTCGCTCTTTTCCTTTTCGTAGAGATAGCGGCCATAGTCCTGAATGCGGCAGACGGGAGGGACGGCGTTGGGCGAGACCTCGACGAGATCGAGACCGCGCTCGCGGGCGGTGCGCAACGCCTCGTAAGGCGGGAGAATTCCAAGTTGTGCGCCGTTTTCGTCGATGACGCGGACTTCGCGCGCGCGAATCCGCTCATTGATGCGGATGAAAGACTTGGCCGAACGTTTATCGAATGCGATGGTGCTCCTCCGAAGGCGTACCGTGCGGACCCAGGCAGGGCGCCCTATGGGCCGCGGCGGCACGAACGCAAACTGAGTATAGCATTGGCTTGGCTTTGCTGAACAAAGGGGTTACGGGTTTTCACTACCCAACAGCACGAACTCGGGATTGAAGCCGGTCACGCGGACGTGCAGTAGCTGGTTGGCGGGCAGACGGCCTTCGAGCTCGATGGGGAGAAAATTCTCAGTAAGAGCGGCAGTACGGCCCTGCGCCGCGAGTGAGGCAGGCGTGTGCAGCGTGATGGCGGGGAGCCGGCTGCCGATGAAACGGGCGCGGTGGGCGCGTGTCTTTTCGGCGGCGAGGGCGCGAAGAACGGCCATGCGCTCTTCGATGGCGTGCGGCGGGACGGGCGAGGCGGCGTGGAGCGGCCATGCCCGCGTGCCTGGCCGCGGCGAAAAAGGAAACAGATGAAGATAGCCGAAGGGCAGGCTGCGAACGAAGGCGAGCGTCTCTTCGAACTCGCGATCAGTCTCGCCGGGAAAGCCCACCATCACGTCAGCGCCAAGCGTGAGATCGGGGCCGGCGGCGCGCGCAAGCGAAGCAACCTTTTCCGCGTAGTGCCATGGGCGGTAGCGGCGGTGCATCCTGCGCAGCACGGCATCGGAGCCTGATTGTAGCGGCAGGTGGGCGTGGCGGGCCAGGCGTCCACCCCATCGATCGGGATCCGCCGAAGAAGACCCCGGTTGGCCGCGGCCGCTATATTCGCGCATCAGCGCGATCAATTCGTCGTCCCAATCCATGGGCTCAATGGAGCTGAGCCGCAGGCGGGGCAGGCCGGTTTGCTCGATGATCGCGCGCACCAGCGCGGCGAATGTGGCGAGCGCGCCGCGTTCCGGTTGCCGGTCGCGTCCCCAGCGGCCGAGGTTGATACCCGAGAGCACGAGTTCCTTACCTCCAGCGGCGACGAAGGCCTCGACCTGGCGCAGAACACTTGCCGCAGGCAGGCTTTTGGATGGCCCTCGCGTGAAGGGAATTACGCAAAACGTGCAGCGGTTGCCGCACCCCTCCTGGATCTTCAGGTTGGGGCGCGTTTGCGCGCCTGGAGCCAGTTGCGCTTCCTCAAGAAATGAGTGAGCGAAGCGGTCATCGACCCAGATTGGGGCCTGGATACGTGCCTGGATGCGGGCCTGGATGCGGGCCTGGATGCGGGCCTGAACGGGAGCAGCGGACGGAGCGCTCGGGGAGAGAAGCGATTCCACCGGGACCAATGCTGGCGGCAGCGGCGCGGTTAGGCCTGCGCCGCGCGAGAGATGGAAGATGATCTCCGGCGCCAGAGCCTTGTGGCTGTTGCCGACGACCGCCGCTACCCCCGCCATCCCCGCCAACTCCTCGGGCGCGCGTTGCGCGTAGCAGCCGGTAACGACGATCTTGGCCTCGGGATTCCGGCGATGCGCGCGGCGGATGAAGGCGCGGGCGGCGCGGTCGGCCTCGGCTGTCACGCTGCAGGTATTCACCACCACCACGTCGGATGCGAAGGGCTGGCGCTCAGCGAGAGTGCGCAGAAGCCCGGCTATAGCCTCGCCGTCGGCGCGAGCCGCCCTGCAGCCGAAGTGTTCGATGTGAAAGCCGGGCATCCCCTTCAGTGTAGGACCTTGCTCATCGTGCGAGGCTGGGAAATCGCTTTGCCTATAACGGCGGCTCGGAAAACTGCCCTTCGGTATACTGGAGAGGGATAGTTTCTGTCTGTAGATTCGTTCCTCACGATGTCAACCCCCTCCGCAGCCAACATGCCGGTCTCAGCCCGGGCTTCTGCAAGGGGCCACACATGGCACATTGCCGGATATGTCTACTTCACCTTTATCTGCTATATTTCCATAGGCTTACCGCTGGCAGTCCTGCCGCCGTTTGTGCATCTGCGCATGGGCTATAGCGCGGTGCTGGCGGGGTTGGCCATCAGCATCCAGTACATTGCCACGCTGGCGAGCCGGCCCTGGGCGGGCCGCATCTCCGATCACATGGGAGCCAAAGTTTCCGTGCTGTGGGGCATGGCCTGCTGCACCTTGAGCGGCGCATTCCTCATCGGCGTGGCGGCGTTGCGCGAGGTGCACTGGCTAAGTTTTTCGGTGTTGATCGTGAGCCGCCTGCTGCTGGGCGTGGGCGAAAGCCTGGGCGCGACCGGAGCGACCCTTTGGGGCATTACCAGCGCGGGAGAGGAGCACACCGCGAAGGTGATCGGCCTGAACGGCATCAGCACGTATGGCGGCATGGCGCTGGCTGCGCCGCTGGGGGTGGTGCTGGACCAGCAGTGGGGCTTGGCGTCGATCGGCGTGCTTACGATCCTGATTTGCGCCGCGAGCTTCGCCCTGGCCTGGCGCAAGGATCCCGTAACCGTCGAACCGGGCCAGCATCTTCCGTTCAGCCACGTTCTGGGGCGAGTGGCCCCGCACGGCATGGGGCTGGCGCTGAGCGGCGTGGGTTACAGCGTTCTGGCCACGTTCGTCACGCTGTTTTACGTCAGCCGCCACTGGAATGGAGCGGCGCTCTGCCTGACCGCCTTCGGGATTGGGTTCATCGCCGTGCGCCTGCTCTTCATCCAAACCATCACCCGTTATGGCGGGTTCCCGGTGGCGATCGCTTCGCTTCTTCTGGAAAGCGCAGGAATGCTGTTGCTGTGGCAGGCTGTGGCGCCGTGGATGGCCATGGCCGGCGCTGCGGTGAGCGGTTTGGGCTTCTCGCTCATCTTTCCGGCAATCGGCGTGGAGGCGGTGAAGCGCGTGCCGGAGTTTAATCGCGGCACCGCTTTGGGCGTCTACACGGCATTTTCCGACGTGTCGTTCTTCCTGGTGGGCCCCATCGCCGGCGCGGTGATCGGCTTCTTCGGCTACTCGAGCGTGTTTCTGTTCGCGCTAGTCAGCGTGCTGGCGGCGCTGGGGATTGTGCTCGTACTGCGAGAGATGCAGAGGGGCTGAGCCAATAGCCGGTAGCCGGTAGCCAATAGCCAGTAGCCAGTAGCCAGTAGCCGGTGGCCGGTGGCTGGCGTGGTGTTAACTTTTTCGATAGTTCCCCCCTCCCCCGGTATGCCATACCTCCATATTTGATAACAAAGGGTTTATGGGACGGGTATACCGGTAAATATCTGATTCCAAAGGGTAGCATCTCGTAAATACTCAAATTCATGAGAGTTAATGGTATTTTGCGGGCGATTTGTGGAGCACCTGTAGACTTTTTGGTTAACAAAGAGCAGCGAGTTGGCGGGTCGGCGGAGCTAGCGGTGTTAGCGGAGATGGACGAATAGGGCTGGCGGCAGGTGCGGGTCTTTGCGTGGAAGCGGATCATGGAATGATTGTGCGCCAAGTGGGGGAAATGATCGGCAAGTTTGCAACAAGAATCAGGGGTCGTGGATCAGGTGACGAATCAGCGAGATAGCAGGTTTGCGGGGCGGCGGGGAGCGGTGCTCGCGGTTGACAGAGGGAGTTGGGCAGTGGGATCGGGGAAGCGCGGGATCACGCGGGCTTTCTGCGATAGTCTAGAAAGAAACTTCTTGTACATATCGTTCATATACTATACAAATGTATAGTATGCCTAAGGCGTTGACACCGGCGCAGCAGCGTGTCTTCAATTTCCTGGAGTCACGTATCGTCCGCGGCGAGAATGCGCCGACTTACCGTGAAATCTGTAAGGAGTTGGGCTATCGAAGCCCAAAGGCTGCGGCGGACCACGTTGCAGCACTTGAACGGAAGGGATATCTGATCCGGGAGAGGGGCCGGGCGCGGTCAATGAAGCTGACGGCAAAATCGTCGGGCGTCCCGCTATTTGGGCGGATTTCCGCCGGATATCCGAGCGACTCACCGTCTGAGCTCGAGGCTCATCTGCCAATCGATCCAACAGCATTCGGCATCCGCGACCGCACGAAGGCATTTGCTCTACGAGTTCGCGGAGACTCTATGACTGGACGCCAAATCCTCGATGGTGACATCGTGCTTGTCGAACAAGAACAGTCACCCCGAAACGGTGAGATCGTCGCCGCCATCATCGATAATGAATCGACGCTCAAAACCCTTGTTCGGCAGGACGGAGGGGCCTGGCTGCGGGCGGAGAACCCACTGTACCCGGCTCTCGTCCCAGCGATGGGTCTAGCCATCCAAGGTGTTGCGCGAGCAGTAATCCGGATTCTTAGCCTATGAGTACCGTTCTTGAGACTCTTCACTTTACGCCGACTGGCTCATTGCCCGGACTTGTCGCCGTCAACGGCGAGAGGCCGGACAAGATCGAGGAACAGTACGCAATATGGCAAGCAAGAGATATCGGCGAAATTGATTATGTCTTCTTCCGCAGGTTCGCGGACGGCAGGTCCTCGCAGCCTGCGGCCTGTGTGGTCGACAACAGCGATGACCATCTCGATGAAGCTCAACTGGCGGAGCTTCACCGCAGGCTGTGGCTGAACGGTTTCTCTCCTCTTCTTTACGTAGGATGGCAGACTCGTGTCGATATCCTGAGCTGTGCGCGCGGTCCCGATTTCTGGGAAGGCTCGAAAGTCAAATACGGGCCGGCCGAGAGAATTGAGATTGCGAAACAAATCTCGCTCGCTCTAGGCGAAGATGACAGACTGAGCCGCTTCTCGGCATTTCGTCTTAGTGACGGGACCTTCTGGGACGACCCGGCAAATTCGGGACTTGCGCAATCCGAAAAGGCCGCTCACCGGCAACTCATTCGTGCCGTTGTAGAGACCGATAACGAGATCGAGGGTCACAAACAACCCGTTCTGAGGCGGCTTCTGCTCCTGACGATTCTGATCAAGTATCTCGAAGATCGAGGGGTCTTCCCGAAAGATTGGTTCAAGCAGTTCCAGCCAGGGGCAACTTGCTTCTTCGATCTCTTGCGGCAAGGATCGCCAAACACTATCCGAGAACTCCTGGTCAAGCTGGAAAGAAAGTTTAACGGTGACGTCTTCGAGCTTCCCGAAGCCGGGCAGCGTCTTACTGTGAACGCTTTGCGCCGCTTTGCCGAATTTGTGGAGGGCAAAACGCTTGGCTCTCAGCGGTATTTATGGGAGCAGTATTCCTTTCGGCATATCCCTGTCGAGGTTCTGAGCCACCTCTATCAGCATTTTGCGCAAGAGGGGAAAGGTGCGGTATTTACCCCGCCAATGGTCGCAACTCTCATGCTTGACTATGTAATGCCGTACAAGAGTCTTACTGGTCAAGAGCGCGTTTTGGACCCGACTTGTGGTTCGGGAATTTTTCTTGTTGGCGCGTTTCGGCGGCTCGTGCATTTCTGGCAGAGCAAGAACAACTGGCAACAGCCGGAAGTGGCTACGCTGAAGAAGATACTCAAACAGAGCATCTTCGGAGTGGAACTGCAGGACGAAGCCGTTCATCTGACGGCATTCAGTCTCGCACTCGCGATTTGCGACGCGCTTCAGCCCAACGTGATCTGGGGCGAGTTGCGCTTCGACAAGCTGGTGGGAACCAATCTGCAAATTGGCGATTTCTCTGGATGGCTTGAATCTCGCCAAGGGAACGCAAGGCATGACCGCTTCGATGTCGTCGTGGGGAATCCTCCCTTCATGTCCAAGCTGAATGGGGCAGCGGTGCTGTTCCGCCGCCAGCAAAAGCGTCTAGCCGCAATCCCAGACAAGCAGATGGCATATTTCATCCTCGAACAATCGCTGTCGCTCTTGGCGGAGAATGGGCGGCTTTGCCTCATCCAGCCGCACGGCTTTCTGTACAACGAGAAAGCCCGTTCATTCCAGCAGTCGTTTCTCGGTACTGCCTCTACAGAGGTAATTCTGGATTTCACATCCATTCGCCAGCTTTATGACGGAGCCGATCCAAAGACAGTGGCCGTGCTGAGTACCTCACGGAAGCCCGAGAGCAATCACCGCATCCTTCACCTGACATTTCGTCGCACCTTCAGCGTGAAGGAAAGAATAGCGTTCGAGCTTGATCACTATGATCGACATTTCGTATCTCAAACGACAGCGAAGAATTATCCATGGATCTGGCGGGCGAACCTGCTTGGAGGGGGGCGTCTCTTCAATCTCGCGGTTCGCATGGGTGACATGGCCACTTTAAAGAAATTCGTTGACGGAAACAAATGGGATTATGGCGAAGGCTACATCGCGGCGTCGACGGGCAAGCGCGAGCTCGCCCCTTGGCTGACTGGCCAGCCATTACTGCCGGCCGAAGCGTTAACAGAGAATGGGATCGATGACACCCGAATCGAGGTTGTAAAGGCAAAACGCTTCAGATCGTGCTATACGCCGACGCGGTATACCGGGCCAATTGTAATGATTCGAGAGAATGAATCATTACCGTGCGCATTTCGCAGGCGTGGCTTCTTGGCCTACAAAGCCAAGATCATGGGCATCCATGCGGACGAATCTGACGAGGAAAAGCTCGAACATTTCTATCGAATGTTTGTCGCGAATCGTAATGTGTTTCGGGCATTTTGTCTGTTGTTTGGAACGCAGGCCCTACTTGGCAAGTCCACGGCAATACTTAAGCGAGATCTTGATGTCCTTCCGTGGCCGCGTGACGGCGTCTCATGGGACTTGAGTAGCTGGGAGAAAATCCTGTGCGCCGAGTTGGTCGATTATATGGCGGATTATGTCCGACTGGGCCAGAATTCCGAACTATTGAAAACGCAAGTCCGGTCCACTGAATTCCGGCGTTATTCAGAGACTTTTTGCAGCCTGTTAGGCAGTGTCTATGGAAACATCAGACCAAACAGATCAGGTATCTTCGGGGGGCTCGCTTACCAGGCATTTTGTTTCGGTGATACTGCGACCCTCGATTGGCCAGGGGATTGGGCAGAGACATTGCAGGAACTCGTGTTCGCCAAGCATGGCGACGCCTTGCGGACCGTTCGCATACTTCGGTTCTATGAAGGCAACACAATCATTATGGTGAAACCGGATCGCTTGCGCTACTGGATCCCTTCTACTGCGATTCGCGACGCCGATGAATCCTTAGTGGACCTTCAAGGGCAGGGCTACTGATGGCAGACGCACTTCCTTTGAATGATCCAAGTCGGGGCCGAATCACAGAAGGACCCACAACATCGCTTGTCGAACGGACATTGGAGTTTGTATCTTCGGAACTTGCGGCGTGGCGCGATGACCCAGAGCGTCTCCCAGAAGACGGTGAGGAGCGCCTCAATGCCCAGCTCTGCAAGTATCTCAACGTGGCTGCCTCAAACCGATTCTCCATGGTTTTCTTTCAGCACGAGGAGAAGCAGACCCGCAGTCGTCGCGTCGATATTGCAGCTCTTTCCAAGAGCGGGATCGTCCTCGGTCTCACATACCACTCGATTTACGACCCATTCCTGGTCTTTGAAGGAAAGCGCCTGCCAGCGCCAAGCGCGGATCGCGAACGGGAATATGTGACTGGACGTACCAAGAAGTCAGGCGGAATTCAGCGATTTAAGCTCGCTCTGCATGGTGCTCAGCAGACGACGGCAGCAATCGTTGGATATGTCCAGTCGGGAAACCTGCGCGAGTGGCTGTCGAGGATCAATGAATGGATTAGCGAAGAGGCGGAGAGCAAAGAGACATCGGGAGAAGACTGGTCATTAGCGGAACAACTCCTCGATTTCAAAGAAGACGCCAGCCTGCGCATTGCCGTTTCGTCATCTGCGCACCCTCGCGACAAATCCGCAGTTTCTCCTCGGATTCAGCTCCGTCATTTTTGGGTAGCGATGGCCAATTGATCACATCACGCCTGCAACATATGAGTGTAGATGAGTCTTAGTTGGCGACCCCGGGCCAAAATTGAGCGGTGGAAAAGACGGCATGAGACGGCTTCGTGCTTGAAGAGGTCGCCGGGTTGCGTGAAGTCGGTGACGCGGATGTGACGGGCGAGGTTCCAGGCGCGGCTTCGCCGCGTACTTTGTTTCTCGAAAGGGGTGGGGAGGGTTTACGGCAGTCGGGGATGAATCCCCGACCTACCAGCCATGCCCTGACACAAGGCTCCGTCGAGCGCCTCCGGGCCTAAAGGCCGGATGATTCTTGCTCGGCGATTCAGGGGACCCCACGCCCCCTGCTCCTTCCGGACGCAGAACGGCCACCCCGGAGGGTGGCCGCCGCTCTTACTGATCACTGACAACGGATCACTGACAACTGTTTTTACCGCTCGCCCTTGCGCCAGTTGACCAGGTCGCCGAGCGTGGTGGTAGAGCTGGAGACGGGGTGCTTGTGGGTATCCGCCTTGTAGCTTTCCACGGTGACGCGGCTGGCTTCCTGGCCGTTGGCCGCGCGCAGGCTCAGGCCCACCTTCTTTTCTTCGACGTTGATCTTGATGATCTTGAAGTCGTTCTCCAGCCCCTGCTCGATCGGGGAGTGGCCATCGACCGGGTCGCCGGCTTCGGAGATGTGGCAAAGGCCCTCGACGCCCTCGGCGATTTCGACAAAAGCGCCGAACTGCGCGGTGCGCAGGATCTTGCCGTGAACTAGATCGCCGACGCGATGCGAGGCGAAGAAGCTCTCCCAGACATCGGGCTGCAACTGCTTGATGCCCAGGCTGAGACGGCGATTCTGGGGCTCAACGCCGAGAACGACGGCCTTGACCTTCTCGCCCTTCTTCACCACTTCCGATGGGTGCTTGACGCGCTTGATCCAGCTCAGGTTGGAGACGTGGACGAGACCGTCGATGCCGTCTTCGATTTCGATGAAGGCGCCGAAGTCGGTAAGGTTGCGCACGCGGCCCTCGATGATCGTGCCGACCGGATACTTGTCGGTCAGGTTCTCCCAGGGGTTTTCCATGAGCTGCTTCATGCCCAGGGAGATGCGGCGGTCGGCGGGGTTGACGCTGAGAACCACCGTGTCCACCTCGTCACCCGGCTTGACCATCTTGGAGGGATGCTTGAGGCGCTTGGACCAGGTCATCTCGGAAAGGTGAACCAGCCCTTCGATGCCCTGTTCGAGCTCGACGAAGGCGCCGTAGTCGGTAACTGAAAGGACGCGCCCATGCACCTTGGCGCCGATGGGATAACGCTCCGCTGCGTCGAGCCATGGGTCGGGCGTCAACTGCTTGAAGCCGAGCGAGACGCGCTGCTTGTCCTTGTCGAACTTGAGCACTTTGACCTGGATTTCGTCGCTGACGTTGACCAGGTCGCGGGGATGAGTAAGGCGTCCCCAGCTCATATCGGTGATGTGGAGCAAGCCGTCGATGCCGCCGAGGTCGACAAACGCGCCGTAGTCGGTCAGGTTCTTCACCGTGCCGGTGAGGACCGCGCCCTCGGCCAGATGCTCCATGGTGGCCGAGCGCTTGGCGTTCTGCTCTTCTTCGAGGATCTCCTTACGGCTGACGACGACGTTCCCGCGCTTCTTGTTGAGCTTGATGATGCGGACTTCAATCGGCTGGCCAAGGTAGGTGTCGAGGTTGCGCACCGGCCGGATCTCAAGCTGCGAGCCGGGCAAAAACGCCTTGATGCCGATGTCCACGGTGAGCCCGCCCTTGACGCGGCTAACCACGGTGCCGGTGATGGGCGTCTTTTCGCTGGCGGCCCTTTCGATGGTGTCCCACACGCGGAGGCGCTGAGCGCGCTCGTAGCTGACCAGGTAGCCGCCTTCGGACTCCTCGCGCTCGATGACGACATCGATTTCGTCGCCGGGCTGGAACCTGACCGCGCCGGTCTGATCGAGAACCTGTTCCAGGGGCACGAGGCCCTCGGATTTAAGGCCCACATCGACGACCAGAAACTTCTCTCTCTGTTCGACCACCTTGCCCGAGACGAGCTTGTCTCCGTAGGCCTCGACGGCGGCTGCTTCAGCGGCCTGCTCGCGCTCAAAAGCGGCAAGCGCGGAGGAAAAATCTTCTGCCGGCTCGGCGGCAGTCGCGGGCGCACGAGTCGCAACGGCTGGAGCCGGCGCTAATGGCGCGGGGGCTTCGACAACAGGCGCGGCTGTCTCGACGGCAGGCGCAGGCGGGGGCTCGGCGGGCGGCGCTGACTCGAACGCCGGGGGCGCAACAGCCGCGGCAGGCGGCTCGGGCGCCTCGGCCTGGGCCGTAACGGCAGGCGCAGGCGGGGGCTCGGCGGGCGGCGCTGACTCGAACGCTGGGGGCGCAACAGCCGCGGCAGGCGGCTCGGGCGCCTCGGCTTCGGGTGCGGCCTCTGCGCGAGTTTCAGGAGGAGCCGGCTCTAGGAGTGGAACAACCTGAGCGGCAGGCTCGGTTAGGGCATCGGCGTCCAGCGGGAGTGCTTCGACAACGGCGGCGTTCTCAGGGGTGGACGTGGATTCACGCGACGGCTGGTCAACACTCGCTAGATTTTCTAGCTCCGTCGCAGGGTCAAGCGTTGGGGTTTCCAATTCGGCGTTCAGGGTTTCGCTCTCGGTTTCGGGATTGACGACGTTTGCCATTACAGCCAGCTCCGGGACTGCGTGCTCCAGCGCTGGTTTGCGCCAGCCGCTGGGTGGCTCCCACGCCGCAATTCCGCGTTCCGGTCGCCATCGGGTCCCTTGACTTGCCCTCGCGCCATGTGACGCGCCGGTACCGTCTTCCGGAGGAAAAGCCGTTCCCCATCGTATTGCTCTGGGGTAATAACGCGGCTTGTTTCCTTGGGAAACGCCGGCAGGCAACGGCTTGCTGGGAGGGCGGCCGCAACTCACTGCTGGAATCCGCGCAGGAAGCTACGCCCTTGAGTGTAGCAATCTCCGCAATCCAGCGTCAATTGAGCGCTCCGCGGCAGACCGGTCTGCCCGTTCTCCCGGACACGCGCCTTTCGCCGTCCGCTGCGGGAGGCGCGGAGAGCTGGGCGCCGAAATCCTTCTATACTGGAACGAACAGCGAGCCGTGCAATGGATCATCTCTGGACCCCATGGCGCTTTGCCTACGTCACTACGGCGGAGAATGCGGTGCGGCCCGGCGTTCCCGCGGCCCTGGATGCCTGGCCCGGGGACCTGGGCTGCGTCTTCTGCAACCTGATCGGCTCGATCGACCACGCCATTGCGAACGGTATGGATCGCGAAAAGGCCGAGGCTGCCGGCGGCCTGGTTCTGCGCGCCAAGCACTGCTTCATCTGCCTGAACGCCTTTCCCTACACCTCGGGGCACGTGATGGTGGTGCCTTATGCGCATCTGGACCGCCTGGCCGCGCTGGCGCCCGAAACCGCGCACGAACTGATGGACTTGGCGCAGTTGACCGAACGCGCCTTGGATCGGATCTACGCGCCGCACGGCTTCAATTTTGGAATGAATGTCGGCCAAGCCGCCGGAGCGGGCGTGGCCGGCCACCTGCACCTGCACGCCATGCCGCGCTGGGTGGGCGACACCAACTTTATGACCACGGTGGGCGAGACGCGGGTGCTGCCGGAGGACCTGGAGACGACGTGGCGGAGGATGAGAGAGGCGTTCGCGGAGCTGGCGGGTTAGCGAGTCAGCGGATTAGCAAGTCAGCAGGTCGGCCGCGCTTCACGCGTGTTGGCGGAGTTGGCAGGTCAACGGCTCCGGGCCTGAAGGCCCCCCATTAATCCGATCTATTCGGGAGCCTGAAGGTTCCTGCTCCCCCCGTGATTATTCCGATTCGGCGCTCTCTTCCGCCTCGGCCGCCAGGGCCAGTCCGGGAACTATTTCCGGCTCGTCGATTCCCGCTGCTTCAAGTAGCTTGGGCTTCAACTTCTTCTTCGGTGTCAGTCCGAGTTCGCGGAGCATTTCGACCTGACGCACCAAACTCCCCGGTCCAAAGGTTAGCTTCTTAAGCGCTTCTTTGTAGCTTGAATCCGCTTCGCCGATTTTACTTCCAACCGCCTCGAGATCTTCGGCAAACCCTACGAATTTCTCATAGAGCTTCTCTCCGCGATCAATGACCTTCTGCACATTCTTTGCCTGTTGCTCCTGACGCCAGAGGTTTTCCACGATACGCACGATAAACAGCACTGTTGTCGGTCCGGCCAAGAGAACACCTTTTTGATACGCGTCCATCCAAAGTGATTCGTCCTTCTGAATTGCCAGCATGAATGCAGGTTCCAGTGGAGCGAACATCACGACAAAATCGGGAGACTGTAGCCTGGGAAGTCGTTGATAGTTACGCTCCGCCAAGCCTTTGTAGTGCTCGCGAAAGCTCTTCAAGAGACGATCAAGCGCCGTGTTGCGTTCATTATCGTTAATTGCATTTTCATAATCACGGTAAGCATTGAGTGTCACTTTACAGTCGATAATCAGATGACGACCTTCAGGCAGCTTCACGATGACATCGGTCTGTTGTTTGCGTTTTTGTCCGGTCTCCTCATCTTCTATAAAAAACGGCTCTTGATATGTGTAATGTATGCCCTTCTGTAAGTAACCGGATTTCTCAAGAATTAATAGAAGAATCTGTTCGCCCCAATGGCCCTGCTTTTGAGTGTCTTGGCGTAGAGCAGTGCTAAGGCTATGCGCCTCAGAAGAGAGGTTCTCGTTTAGGCTCCTTAGCTGTTTCAGTTCAGATGCAAGTTCAGTTCGGCCGACCAAGCTATCCTTCTGAGCTTCCTCGACTTTCTCGCGGAATTCGCCGATCTGTGTCTTGAGTGGCTCGAGTAGCGTGCCCAATTGCGTCTGGCTGGCTTCGGAAAATGTCTTCGATTTTGCCTCCAGAACCTCCGCGGCGAGCGCCTGAAACTGATCGGAAAGCGCCTTTTTCGCCGTTTCCAGCAGAGCCAGCTTTTCGGCCAGATTCTGGCGCTCGTTGTTCAGTTCCGCTTCCAACCTGCTGATGCGGGCTGCTTGGTCGCGATCGGTCTCACTCTTGACGCGCAGTTCCTCGCGGAGCGCGATGCGTTCGTTCTCCAGCCTGTCGATTGCCCCCTGCCGTTCGGTGGCGAGCGCCTCAAAGCTGGCCCTGGACTCTGATTCCGTCCTAGCCTTCGCAAGGGCGTTTTTCGCCTCAGCAAGATCGGCACTCAATTCCCGATTGCGGCGCTCAAAAATGCTCTTCCCAAGCAAGAAACCGAGAAAGCCTCCGGCGATAATGGCCAGTACAACCCAAGCCAATTGCATGTTTCCCCCTCTTCGCCAAATATACGCCGGGCGGCTGTGCATTTTCGCAGCGAATATCGGGGTGGGGCGCTTGCAGCCGTTGTGGGACGAGCCGCTTCCGCCGTGGACGCGGGAATTCGGGACCGCCAGTTCATATTCTCTTCTTCTGCGCGCCTTTACACCCCCGGTTTCGCCCGGTAGACTTGAAGATTCGGGGCCATGCGCATCTTTTGTGGCGCGGTGGTTGTCATTCCCAGCCGCGGGCGGGTATGGTAGGCTCGCGGGGCGAAGCAATCGTTTCAGTCCCCGAAGTGTTTTGCTTGAGTTGTAAACATCACGAGGAGAAGCACGCATGGCCGTTGAAGAAAAAGTGAAGCAGATCATTGTCGAGCAGTTGCAGGTGGATGAAGCCGAAGTCACGCCCGGCGCCAGCTTTCAGGAAGACCTGGGCGCCGACTCGCTGGACGTGGTCGAGCTGGTGATGCAGTTCGAGGAGGCGTTCGACATGGAGATTCCCGACGAGGACGCCGAGAAGATCAAGACTGTCAAGGACGCCATCGACTACATCGAGAAGAACGCGAAAGGCGGCAAGTAGCCATTGACTGAAGCACCAACCCAGGCATCGAAGCGCAGAGTTGTCGTTACCGGTGTGGGGCTGCTCTGCGGCGTGGGCAACACCGCACCCGAAGTTTGGCGGCAGCTACTGACCGGCGCCAGCGGCATGGGGCCGATCCAGGGCTTTGACGCCACCGGATTCCCGGTCACCTTTGCCGCCGAGGTGAAGAACTTCGACCCGCTGCAATTTGTGGACAAGAAGGAAGCGCGCAAGATGGGGCGCTTCATTCACTACGCCTTTGCGGCGACGCAGGAGGCGATGGCGCAGTCGGGCCTGAAGATCGCGGAAGAGAACGCCGAGCGCGTGGGCGTGTTCATCGGCTCCGGGATCGGCGGATTCGAAGTCATCGAGCGCGAGCACTCGAACCTGCTGCAGGGCGGCCCGCGCAAGATGTCGCCTTTCTTCATTCCCGCCGCGATCGTAAACATGGCCGCGGGGCAGATCAGCATCCGCTACGGCGCGCAGGGGCCCATCTCCGCCACGGCTACGGCCTGCGCCACCAGCGCCAACTCCATCGGCGACTCGGTGCGCATGATTCTGCACGGCGACGCGGACGCGATGATCGCCGGGGGCGCCGAGGCCGCGGTAACGCCGATGTCGGTGGGAGGATTCGCCGCCATGAAGGCGCTTTCGACGCGCAACGACGAGCCCACGCGCGCCAGCCGCCCGTTCGACAAAGACCGCGACGGCTTTGTGATCGGCGAGGGCGCGGGCATCGTCATCCTGGAAGAACTTGAGTTTGCGCGGGCACGTGGCGCACAAATCCTGGCCGAGGTGATTGGTTACGGCATGAGCGCCGACGCCTATCACATGACGGCCCTCGCTCCTGAGGGCGCGGGCGCGCAGCGCAGCATGAGGGCCGCGCTCAAGGACGCAGGCATCCGGCCGGAAGAGGTGGGCTACATCAATGCGCACGCCACGTCCACGCCGGCGGGAGACGGCAACGAGTCGCGCGCGATTGAGCTGGTCTTCGGCGAGCACGCGCTCAGCCGCCGGCTCAAGATCAGCGGAACGAAGTCGATGACCGGCCACCTGCTGGGCGGAGCAGGCGGGCTCGAAGCCGGCATTACCGTGCTGGCGCTTATCAACCAGCAGCTCCCGCCGACCATCAATCTTGAGAATCCCGACCCGGAGTGCCGGCTGGACTATGTGCCCAACAAGGCCATCGCGTACTCGTTCGACATCGCCCTGTCGAATTCGTTCGGGTTCGGCGGCATCAACGCCACGCTGATCATGCGGCGCTGGAACGAGTAGCGATTCCCTCTCTTTAGCTGAGTGTGAGCGATGGATCTGCGCTGAGGTCCGGCGAAGCGAAATCTTGCGCCAGCAGGCGCGGCCATGCGGCAGCGGCGATCATGGCGGCGTTGTCGGTGGAGAGCGCCAGCGTGGGGAACGCGATGCGCAGTCCGCGGCGCGCGGCTTCGGCGGTGAAGCGGGCGCGAAGCTCGCGGTTGGCGGCCACTCCGCCGGTGACCAGGATGCGCGCGGCGCCGAGCGACTCGGCCGCGGCGAAGGTTTTCTTGATCAGGTCGCCGATGACGGCGTGCTGAAAGCTGGCGATGAGGTCGAGCGTGGGCTGCGGGCAGAGGGCGAGAGCTTCGTCGCGCGATTGTGGCGGGCGGAAATTGGCGAGAACGCGCGGGACGCGGGCTCTGGACTCGGCGCGCAGGCCATGCAGCTCAACGTAGCGCAGCACGGCGGTTTTGATTCCCGAAAACGAAAAGAGGAAGTGCGGGTCGAGGCGCGCGATGGGCGCGGTCTTGGCGGCCTTGGTGCACGGGGGTTTGCCGCCGAGGTGGACTTTTGTTTTGATTTGCGCGAAGGAAAAGGGCACAGCGTGCGGGTTTCCGAACCTGGCGAGCGCGTCAATCCATGGTCCGCCGGGATAGCCGAGGCCGAGGAGCTTGGCGACCTTGTCGAAGGCCTCGCCCGCGGCGTCGTCGACGGTGCGGCCGATGAGGGTGTAAGTCCAGGCGTCATGCGCGAGGCGCGCGAGATAGAGGTGAGTGTGGCCGCCGGAGACGACGAGGGCTAGAGCGGGTTCGGAGGCCGGATGTGCGCGTTCCCAGGTCTCAGACCCGAGACCTCCACCCCATGGACGAAGACCTGTCCATGGGGACCCCGGACCTGGGGCACCCAAGGACTCGCGCTCGTTGAGCAGCACGGCGTGGATGTGGCCTTCGAGGTGGTTGACGGCGATCAGAGGAAGATTGTTGGCGAAGGCGAGAGCTTTGGCATAGGTGATGCCGACGAGGAGCGCGCCGGCGAGGCCGGGACCGCAGGTGACAGCGATGGCGTCAAGGCCGGCGAGGGTCAGATGCGCTTCAGCGAGCGCGCCGCGGACGACGGGGACGATGGCGCGGAGATGCTCGCGGCTGGCCAGTTCCGGAACAACGCCGCCATAACGGGCGTGGGTGGCGATCTGCGACGCGACGACAGAGGAAAGTGTGCGCTCGCCGCGCTCGACGATGGCCGCGGCGGTCTCGTCGCACGAGGTTTCAATGCCGAGGATGAGGCCGGAGCCGGGCATGGTTTCAGTGTAGCGAGTTGGCACGCCGCTGCGCGGCGAGTTGGCAAGTTGGCGAGTTAGCTACTTCGCAGGCGCGGACGGGCGGAGTGAGAATAGAAACATTGACGATGGCGAGAGCGATTCAGTTCGAAGCGGCGCTGGGGATTGTGGAGACGCTGCGCGCGGCGGGGTATGAAGCGTATCTCGCGGGCGGATGCGTGCGCGACCTGCTGCTGGGGCGCGAGCCGGCAGACTACGACGTGGCCACGAGCGCAACGCCGGACGTGGTGCTGGAGATGTTTCCGCGAACCTTCGCCGTGGGCGCGCACTTCGGCGTCGTCCTGGTCGCCACCTGCGGTGGGGCAGACGGCGCTGGCGCGCCAGATGCTTCGCAGGAGGTTCCGATCGACGGGTCAAGGGGCGGGAAGCCCGTGATAGAAGTGGCGACCTTCCGGTCGGACCTGTCGTATTCCGATGGGCGTCACCCTGATGCGGTGCGGTATACGAAGACCGCCGAGGAGGATGTGCGGCGGCGCGATTTCACGATCAATGGGCTGCTGCTGGACCCGCTGAAAGCATTCCTGCACGAGCTAAAGCCCCTGTCATTGGAAGGAGGCAATGTACGGGCTGAAACGCGTACCCTTCGGGAAAAAGCAGCCGCAGATCCTTCGACTGCGCCGCTCGTAAAGGACGCGAGCGGCTCCGCTCAGGATGACAAAGCATTGGAAGGACGGGCAGGTCTTCGCGCGGCGGTGCTCGATTATGTCGGCGGGCTTGCGGATCTGGATGCGGGGGTAGTGCGGGCGATCGGCCGTGCGGAGCAGCGCTTCGAAGAAGACCATCTGCGCATGTTGCGTGGGGTGCGCTTCGCGGCGCGATTCGGATTCGAGCTGGAAGCGCAGACGTTGCTCGCGATTCGGTCGCTCGCGTCGCGCATTCATGCCGTGAGCCGCGAGCGCGTGCGCGACGAACTGACGAAGATGCTGACGGAGGGCCATGCGCGGCGAGCGTTCGAACTGCTGGACGAGACGGGGCTGCTCGGCGAGGTGCTGCCGGAGGTGGCGCGGATGAAGGGAGTGGAGCAGCCGCCGCAGTTCCACCCCGAGGGCGACGTGTGGGTACACACGCTGATGCTGCTGGAGCAACTGGAGGCGGGATGCTCGATGACGCTGGCGTGGGGAGCGCTGTTGCACGATGTGGGCAAGCCGCCGGCCTTCCGGCGCGCGCCGGAACGGATTCGCTTCGATGGGCATGTAGAGATCGGCGCGGCCATGGGCGCGGAGATTTGCAGGCGGTTCCGCTTTTCGAATGAGGAGACGCGGCAGGTACTGGCGCTGATCGAGAATCACATGCGGTTCATGGATGCGCAGCGGATGAAGGAATCGACGCTGAAGCGGTTTTTCCGGCTGGAGCGGTTTGAGGAGCACCTGGCGCTGCATCGCATGGATTGCCTGGCCGCGACGGGCAACCTGGAAAATTGGGAGTTTGTGCGCGAGCGTTTTTCCTCGATGCCGGAGGCGGTGGTGAGACCGCGGCCGCTGATTACGGGCAGAGAACTGATTGCGGCGGGTTACGTGCCGGGAGCGCGGTTTCGCGAGATGCTGCGCGCGGCCGAGGATGCGCAACTGGAGGGAACGGTTGCGACGGCGGAAGAGGCGTTGAAGCTGGTGCGGGAGCGATTTCCGCTGGCGGTGGGCGGCTTGCAGCAGAGGAATGGCTAAAACTTCATGCGCAGGCCGAACTGAATCTGGCGCTCGCGGTAGAAGTCGGTGCCGTTGATGTTGAGCGGCTGGCCGAAGGCGGGAATTGGCAGGCCGGTCTTGGGGTTGGTCTTCAAGCCGGTGAGAAAGTTTAGCGTCGGATTTTCCCCTTGGGCACTGTTTTCAATGTAGTAGCCGGTGGTTTCAATCTCGGTCACGTTCTGGTGGTTGAAGAGGTTGAAGCTCTCGGCAAGCAGCTCCAACTGGCGGGTTTCGCCCAGGTCGAATTTCTTGCCTAGGCGCAGATCGGCCTTCCAGGTGTTGGGATAACGGTAGGTGTTGCGGCCGATGTTGTAGACCTGGCCGTCGTTGCCCACGCCGTAGACGCGGTTGTCGCCGCCGGAGCCGTTCATGCCCGGCCGCAAACCGACGATGGTTCCGTTGGCGATGGACTCCTGAGGCAGCGAGCCAGTGACATGCATGGTGTAGGGCAAGCCGCTGCGGAATTGCCCGATACCGGAGAGCATCCAGCCGTTGGCGAATCGGCCGGCGAAGTCGCGCAGCTTCCAGGGCGCTTCATAGACCAACATGACGGCGGCCGAGTGGCGAATGTCGAGGTTACTGGTTCCATACTCCTGGCTGAAGTCGGCCGGGTCCATCGGGCTCTCGTTGGGGTTCCAGTCCATGGTGTGCGAGTAGGTGTAGTGGGCGTGGAAGCTGAGGCCGCGGCTGCCGTAGCGCGTGAGCTTGACCATGGCAGCCTCATAGGTCGAATTGGCCTTGCTCGTGATTTGGTCGGTCTGTTGATAGTCCGGGTTGAGCCATCCGGCGACGCCAGCGCTTGCAGTAGACGCGTAAAAGGGGACCGTAATCCGCGTGGCCTTGATAGGACCCAAGCCGAGGTTGCCGCACGCGCCATTGCCGGGACCCGTGGGAACCTGGTCGCACACGTCGTAGGTGATGGACTGTAGCTGCTGCGACTGGGGGTCGGTCGGCGGCGGGGCGAGATTCGTGTCGATGAAGACGGGCAGCCGGCGGCCGAGGCTGAGCATGGCGCTTGCCGTGAGCTCGACGCGGCCCGGCAGCGGCTGCTCGATGGCGGCAACGGCCTGGTGAATCTCGGGGTTCCGGAAGTTGGGCGCGAAGCCGACGACGCTGGGCTTGACTACGCTGGCGGGCGGGCCGGTGAGCACGTAAGGAAACGGCGGCGCGGCGCTGGTTCCGTCGATGGAGGTATAGCCGTCGTTCGGCCGGATGAAGATGTACAGGTCTCCTTTGAGCGAGCCGGTTTGCGTGAGCGCGGTCTCGACAGTGGCGTTTTCCACGCGGCCGTAGTACATGCCATAGCCGAGGCGCAGCACCGGCCAGTGGCTCCGAGCGTTGCCGATGGCGAGGCTGATGCGCGGACCCCAGTTGTTGCCGGGATCGGGAAGCTTTTCTGTGAATGGCAGATTCGGGTTGTCGAGCGCTGCGATGGGCGGCGGCATCTGCTCGCGCTCCCAGCGCAAGCCGGCGGAGAAAACGGCGAAATCGTTCAGTTGCCACTGCGCGGTCGCGTAGCCTGCCCACTCGTTGGTGCTTAAGTGCCAATTGGTGGGACCGATCGTCTGCGAGTAGTGGGAGTAGCAGGGCATCGCGCCCAAACCCATGAGCTGGCCGTTTGAGGTCTGCCATGGCTTGCCGGTCACGTCGCAATTGTGCGGATTGGCCGGGTCGAGCGCATCGGCGAATCCAAATTTCTCAAAGACCAGGGCGTCGGCGATAAAATTCTGCACCTTGGAGTAAACATAGGTTCCGGTCTGGTTGCGCAGTTGGCTGACCGCGTCGGCGTCATGGTCGAGCTCGAAACCGGACCGGACCAGCAGATGGCCGTGAACCCAGTCGAGCATTTCCTGCGCGTGGTAGAGTTTTTCGTCGGGATAGCTGCCCTGGCCGAAGCGCGAGGGATTGCCGATGGTGAATCCGTAGCGTGAGTCGACGACGATCTGCGGCAACTGGCCGTAGGCACTCCCGGGGAGAAACGTCTTCTCGAATTCCGACGGCGTGCCGGGCCGCGCGGTCAGGATCGTGCGCCCTGCGGAGCCCTGCGTGACGGCGAGCAGGTTTGGCGTGAGATAGGCTTCCCAACGAGCGAGCAGCCACTGTTGGCTGGCGTGGCTGGAGCCGAAGCTGTTGCTCCCATAATTCTCTGAAACGCGCGTGAGCCCGCCGCCGGGCGCGTTCAAGTCGGCGCCGATGCCTTCGAGGGCGAAGCGATGACGCTCGGCCGCCTGCCAATCGATGCGTCCGAATCCAGTCCATTGCGAGGAGTTGCGGGGCGCGGGACCGAGGAGGCTGGCCAGCGTCCCCAGCATCTGCGAATAAGCCGTCACCGCCGCGTCCAAGCCTGAGACGCAGCCGGTTGACTGCGTCCCCGGCGGCCCCGGTACCGTCAGTCCCAGTTGTGCGCTGAGCAACTGCATCTGGCAGTTGCTGGGTTGGGCAAAAAAGCCGGTTGTTGTCGAGGCGCATGGTGGAGTTCCGCAATGGCTCGGCGGCTGCAGGTAAGGATATTTCACCATCGCCAGCCCCGGATCGTTACGGTGGTAGCTATCGAGAGCGGTAAACCAGAAGAGCTTGTCGCGGCGGATATGGCTGCCCGCGCCGAGTCCCCAGACGATCTCATGGTCCGGCGGGGTATACGACTCCGGGGGTCCGGCCGGGCCATTATCAAAGACCGGAACGGTGGGCAGCATGCCGAGCTCGCCGGCCGGCGCGGTCTCCGTGACCCACTGTGTGTAGGGATTCCGCGCGCCCCATGTGTTCTGGCGGTCGAAGAGGAAGGCCTGGCCGTGGAGCGCGTTGCCGCCGCTCTCGGTGCGGATGGCCGTGCGCCCGCCGGAGGAGCGCAGTCCCTCAGCCTCCACGTTGCCTGCTGCTGTGGTTACCTCATGGATGGCGGCTTCGCTCAGGCCCAGGCCGCGCCCGCCATTCCATGCGCGGCTCGTGGATCTCTCCTGACCCTCGTTCTCAGAGGAGGGATCGGACGCCTGCGAACGGGAGCCCGAGCCGGCGGCTGCGCCAAAGGCCAGGCGTATGCTCGCGCCGTCGACCGCAATTTCGGCTGACTCTTGGGAGTTGCGGAATGAGGCCTGCGAAGAGTCGGCAGAGGCGCTGGCCGCGGGCGTGTCGAGAAGGAACTCCTGCCAGCGGCGCCCGCTCGCAGGCAGAGCCTGCAGTTGCGCGGCGGTAACGGTAGTGGCGACAACAGGCGTTACGGGATCAGGCATCTGCGTGAAGGTTGTGCCGGGCGCTGTCGAAGACGGGTTCAGCAGGGCTGCCTGCGCCATGCCGGCTGGCGCTCCTGCCGCGGCGAAGGCGGGAGCCGCGCCGGATGCGAGGGGGAGGGTGCGCTGAGGCGCAACCGCAAGCGCGAAGTGCATTTCAACCGATTGCGTTTCCAGCACGGCGCGCTGCGGCAAGGCGGGCGCGTGGGTTTCCGGCTGATCCTGCCGTGGCTCGCGTACGGCGGCCGGCGCGGCCGGCTGCGCGGATGGACGCATTCCGTCTGCGTCCCGTGAAGCTGTCAAAGACATGGACCGCAACGGTTCGGTGGCGATGGATGCGGTGGGCGCGGGGCGGGAGATGCTAAGCGCCGGACGCGCAGCGATGAGCGTCGTGTTGGCCGCAACTGCCGGATTGGCCGCGTTGCGTTGCGTGTCCGGCGCCGTGGACTGCGCCGTGCTGGACGCGCGCGATGGCGCGGATGCGGGCGCCGCCGAAGCCGCGATTGATTTGGGAGCAGCGGCAGGCGCGGCGGGCAGTATGGAAACTGCCAGCGGCATGGGACTGGCGGCAGCGGAGGGCGCCGCGATGCGGGTTGGCGCGGCGGCCTCAAGCAACGCAGGTGCGGCGGGCTCGAAGCGCATGGCGGCCTGCACGCGCGCTTCGTTGCCGCCGGTAATGAGAATCCCCTCGAGTTGGCCGCGGCCGAGCTGCGCCGCTTCGGCTTCGAGCGTGTATTCGCCCGCGCCGAGAGAGGCAAAGCGGAATGCGCCATTCTTCGCTGTGGTTGTGCGAACCTCGGCGCCGGTTGTCTGGTTGCGCAGAGCGACGGAGACGCCAACGAGCGGAGCCGAATGCAGATCGGTAAGGCGGCCGGCAAGCGAACCTGAGGGGACAGAGGAAATTTGGACGGAGCGCGGGGAGTCGAGACCGGCGGGACTCGATTGGGCGAAAACCGCCACCCCGAGGCTCAGACACAACGCCCCCAACGACGACCGTTTGCTCCAACTCCGCCTTGCCTCTGCCATGGTCAACGCTACCCGGGCAGATCGCAGGGAAAGGACAAACCAAGCTGCCGGCCCACTCTGGCGGCGGGTCCGGTGCGGGGCGTGCGATATGCGATTTTTTCGCCGCGCTACGCGGGTCTGAAGGATGTTTGCGAGCGATTCTATGCCTCGAAAACGCTATTGAGAAGTAGCCTGCGTCACAATTGCAAGTTTTTCCGCCGTTGGCCGGGGCGGTGGGGTGCGGGTTTTCGCGCGAAGCCGGCCGGGATGACGATCCTGGCCGGCAGCAGGCGAGCGGAACGGTTCGATACACTGAAAAAGACTGCGCAGCGCATTTGCGTCCTCCAGATTGATCTCGGCCTTCGATCACTGATCCCTGAACCCTGATCCCTGACCCCATGTTCATTGATGAAGCCAAAATTCGCGTGAAGGCCGGGGACGGCGGCAACGGGTGCATGGCCTTCCGGCGCGAAAAGTCCGTGCCGCGCGGAGGCCCTTCGGGCGGCGACGGCGGCCGCGGCGGCGACGTGATCATGGAGTCGAGCCAGCGGCACAACACGCTCATCCACTTCCGCTACAACCCGGAGCACAAGGCGCAGCGCGGAGAGCACGGCATGGGCTCGAACTGCACCGGGCAGGACGGCCGCTCGATCGTGCTGCAGGTTCCCGTGGGCACGTCGCTCTACGATGCCGAAACCGGCGAACTGGTGCACGACTTTCACGAGCCGGACGAGCGTATCGTCATTGCCCGGGGCGGCCGGGGCGGGCGCGGCAACCAGCACTTCGCCACCAGTACGCATCAGGCTCCGCGCGAACACGAACTGGGGCGGCCGGGCGAGGAGCGCAGCTATCGTTTAGAGCTGAAACTGCTGGCTGACGTGGGTCTCGTCGGCTTGCCCAACGCGGGCAAGTCGACGCTGATCTCGCGCATCTCTGCGGCGCGGCCCAAGATCGCCGATTATCCATTCACGACGCTCGTGCCAAACCTGGGCGTGGTGACGGTGGGCGAGGAGCCGGAGCAGCAGTCGTTTGTGGTGGCCGACGTGCCGGGGCTCATCGAGGGCGCGCACCAGGGCGCGGGGCTGGGAACGCAGTTCCTGCGGCACATTGAGCGCACGCGCGTGCTGGCGCATCTGGTGGATGTGTCGGATGCGCCGGGCCGTCCCGATCCGGTGCAAGACTTCAGGGTGATCAACAACGAGCTGGCGAACTTTGGCTCGCCGCGGCAGGGCACGGAGGAGCATCCGCTGGCCGCAAAGCCGATGATCGTGGTGGCCACCAAGATCGACGCGGCCAACCCGGCAAAGCTCAAAAAGCTGGCGGCGCACGCCAGGCGCAGGAAGCTCGAGTTCCACGCCGTCTCGGCGGTGACGGGCGAGGGCATCGAAGAGTTGAAGTGGGCGCTGGCCAAACGAGTGCGGCCGGCTGTGAGCGCGGCAGCCAGGTAACCCGCTGAAAACAAGCGCGAAATGCTCATCCAAAAGCGACCTCGACCCCTCGAAATGGCCGCTTAAAGTTTCACAAAAAACCCCAAATGGTCGCTTCAAGCTTCGCGAATCTTCGAGTGGTGCGCCAAGAAATTTCCCAAAACAAGGGCAAATGGTCAATTAGAATTTCACGAATCGAGGGGGTAGGTTGCCGAGAATTTCGCGGAGAGCGTGTTTTTGCGCGCTAACTGGGCCTTCGGTGCGCATTTTTGCGCGATTTTGCGCTCCTAAGCGGGGTACGAACTTCGCGGCGGCGTGGCTGGTGACGGGGAACCTGAAGCACTACCCGCGGAGCGGGCGCGGCGGAGTTAGGGTGATCTCGCTGGCGGAGTATTTGGAGGGGCTTCAGGTGTCCTGAGGCTCAGGATAGGCGGTCGAAGTCTTCGGGCGGCGTGTCGGTTGCTTTGTCCAAGACGGCATGGAACTTGGCGAGGGAGCCACGCTCGGCACGGGCGTACAACCGCCGCGCCTAAGCGTCAAGCTCTTCGGCGTCGGGCAAGCCCAAGTCGGCGAAAACGTTGCCACTGCTGGGAATGATGCGCTCTCGAATTTTCTTAGCCAAGATCTTCCCTTTTCTTCATGCTACGCGCCGGGTCTCTGCGGATTCTTTTCGCGCGTGGCGGCCAGCGAGAATGCGCGCGATCCAACTGTTGAGGCTCACGCCTTCTGCTTCGGCCTCCTGGGCCAACCCGCGGTGCAGGCTTTTGGCGATGCGCAGCAGGAGGCGGCCGCTGTATTGAGGTTCTTCTCCCGGTTCGGGGACCGGAAGGCCGGTAGCGCGGCGGCTTTCAATCCAGAGATCTCTTGCAATACCGAGAGAAGCCAGAGCGTCGGCGGCAGTTTCGCCGTCGGCGATGCAGCCCGGCAGTTCGGGATGCTCGGCGACCCAGTAGCCATCGGGATCGTAGCGCAGCGCAACGCGGTAGTGCTTGTTCACGGTTTCTGCAGCGTTTTCCATTGGCATTACTCCTGCTCGTAGAGATCGATCTCGGCCATCGCGTCCAGAAAAGACCGCACGTAGACGGGCTTCAGAAGCGATGTTCCGTGCGGCTTCGCCACGGTAAATGTGCTCGTCCCCACGGTGAAAACGTGGTGGCTTCCGCCTCGATTGCGATGGTCGTAGCGCAGTCCTCTGGCCTGGCAGAACGGCTGAATGTGGTTGTCCAGCAAGGCAAATAGTTCGTCGTCCCGAATGTTCTTCGCGCTCTCCGCGATTTCCTTGACCCGTTGCCTCAGGCGAGCGTCGTCCATTCAGATCGATGATACCACATATAGTATCAAACCCCAACAGATCGTTTTGTTGCCGCTGATTTCTACGTGATCGGGGAGTGACTGGTGACGGGGAATCTGAAGCACTACCCGGAGCGCGGGCGTAGCGGCGGAACGCAGGCGAGGTGAAGCTCGGATTTTGACTATTTCGGAGCGAGCTTTTATAGTGGGTTAGCTCTTTACGCGTAACCACAGAGTAATCTGTGGTTCCGGCGATTCGCCGGAACGTGTTCGATTGGCGGCATTTACCAGCGCGAGGACGAAGAATCTCTCGTCGCGCTGTCGCGCCAAGAGATTCTTCGTCCTCGCGCTTCACGATAAGGTAAAGAGCAACCCTCCAAATGGCGCGAACTCTCGCCGAAATTGCGAAGACCCTCAATCTCGGCAAGAGCTTCGTGCAAAATCGCACTCCGATGCTATTCCTCTGTGGCGGGTCCTTGCCAAAAGCTCGCCATGCGCCAGCATCGTTGCGTGGATTCTTAGTAAAGGTCCTAAAGGGGAAGAGTAGGGTTCTGAGGTCCAGTGTAATTCTGGCAGAAGATGCGGCGAGGTGGTACCGCGGGGCTAATGGTCCGCAGTTCTCGAATCTCGTGGATCTTGAAGAGCAGATTGCCGCCCTTTCCACGCTCATTCTTCTCATTGTTGAAAGCTCTGGATCGATTGCTGAGTTGGGTGCTTTTTCCTTTATTCCAAGTCTTCGTGCGAAGCTTCATGTGATTTTGGATGGAAGTTTTCAATACGACCACTCGTTCATTATGGATGGACCGGTGGCGATGGTTGATGCAGAGAGTAAGGCAAAAAGCGGTCAGAGCAGATACTACACGTACGACTGGTTGAAGCGAAAAGGAAAGCAATTAGTGAACGCCAGCCGTGCGGAGCAAGTGGCGCATCAGATCGTCGCTGAGATACTCGATCCAGCGGTCAAGGAGATGAGCAAGAGTGAACTCTTTCGTGTAGGAAGCATGGAACATCAGATGCTTCTTGTCGCGGACCTTGTGAATGTAAGCGGTGCCCTTCTAATTTCTGAAATCATCGAGATGTTGAGTGCCCTCGGAGTTAGTGTCGAGCAGGGGAGGGTGGAACAGTACCTCTTTCTCCTGGAGAATTTAGGGTATTTGAGCAAGACGCATCCGGGTAACTATGACTTCTATGTTCAGTCGAAACGCGATCTGGAACTAATCTCATTCATCTCGACCGAGGGTAAGCCGGTCAAGAGGGTGGATCTTTCACGAGACCTGCGGAATGCATTCAGTGTGCTGCCGAACTACGATCACCGGCGACGCGCATTCGGGAGTGCGCCCAAGAGGAAGGTGGGACGATGAACATCCTAGGGTCCATTTCGCGCTCCTTGATGATCCCGGAAGAAACCTTGGGCTATCTTATCCGCACTGCGCCCTTCCGCTACAAGGTTTTCAAGGTGGAAAAAAGGAACGGCAAGGGCAAGAGAACAATTGCGCAGCCAGCGAGGGAGGTCAAGGATCTCCAGTATTGGGTAATGGAAAAAATTCTGCACAATTTTCCAATTCATTCCGCTGCGACTGCGTATCGCGCTGGGCGCAGTATAACCACAAATGCCGCAAAGCACGCGCCCAATCATTTTCTTCTCAAGATGGATTTCAAGGATTTTTTCAATTCGATAAGGTCAGATGATCTTGACGCCTACCTTAGAAAGCTTTCGAGCGAAGAATGGGGTGATAAGGATATTGAGTATTTGAAGAGAATCCTGTTCTGGGATAAGGAAAGAAGGGGACGGCTTGTGATGTCGATTGGGGCCCCTTCATCCCCGATGCTTTCCAATATCCTGCTGTACGACTTCGATAGGAGGGTCCAGGCCTTTTGCACCCCTAGGAGGGTCAGGTACTCGCGTTACGCTGACGACTTGGCTTTTTCAACGAATAAGCCAAACGTGCTCCGCGAGGTAGAGGTGGAGGTAGTTCGTATCTGCAAGCGGATGCGTCATCCGAAGCTGACGGTGAATGCAGAAAAGACGGTCCACGCCTCTGCTCGGGTCGCTAGGCGCGTCACAGGCTTGGTCTTGACTAATGAGGGAAGCGTTTCGTTAGGGCGAGATCGAAAGCGGTTGATTAGGGCTCAGATTCATAGATTCCTTATGGGTGGCCTGAATTTAGAGGAAAAGGGAAAGCTTCGCGGGATGTTGGCGTTCGTAAACTCGGCCGAGCCATCTTTTATTGAAAAGCTCCGTGACCATTACGGGAGTGCCGAAATTGATAAGATCTTCAAAATGTCAGATTGATTGTCGCCGCGGTTGTGTCGAGTTGGATTACGGAATGAGGCTGGCAGCACCCGCCTCACCAATTTCCGGTGGGGCTGAGAGCCTAGGCTGGATTGCGGCTGCGGACCCTAGCGCAGCGTTTACTTTTCCTCTTCGTCAACGGGCCGTTTGGCGTTGGCGCGGATCTATAACGACGATGCTCCGAAGAACACCGCGGGCGAGACGTTGAAGCGGCGGCTGAGGCGCGCGATGTGGTCGCGGTTCAGATGGCGCTTGCCGGAGAGGACCAGCGAGACGGTGCTTTCGCTTCCCAACGCAGGGGCGATGTCGCGCTGAGAGAGTCCGTTGTGCTCCAGCAGAAAACGCAGCACGCCGGCGGGCTCGGCGGCCGTACGAGCCGATCTGAGGCTGCTCCGGCGATTCCTTTTTACCTGCGCAGGCAGTTTTTACCCTCACACAGGCAAGCAGTTTTTACTCGCGCGGCGCGCGCGCGGCTCTGAATTCCCTGTGTATTCAACCTACTTCGGATTGGATTGCAATTCATTTCGGTTTGGCCTGCCGGATGCTGGAATCTCCGCACCCGGACCTGACCGAACGAGGGGTCCGGGCGAATCCAACCCCGGAGGTACTCCTTATGCGTTCCCTTAAGCGCGACCTTATTGGCCTCTCCGCCCTCGGCGCAATGGTACTGGCGTTCGCGCTGGCGTGGGGGAGCCCATTTGTCGGCGCCAATTCCGCTCGCGTGCAGGATCAGGCGCAGCCGCAACAGCAACCGGATCAAAGCCAGGCCAAGTCCGCAACCTTTACCGGAACCATCGTCCAGAATGGCGAGCAATACGTACTGCGCGACTCATCCGGCCAAGTCTACGGGCTCGACGACCCGGAGCGCGCCAAGCCGTTCGTGGGCAAGACGGTGAAGGTGACGGGCCAGCTCGATGAGCAGGCGAAGGTGATTCACGTAGAAAGCATTGAAGCCGCGGAAGCGTGACCGGATTCGGAATCGCTTACGGTTCCACGGAGAAGATCCAGCGAACAACAGCGCGGGTAAATCCACGCGGGGGGAGAGGTCGGCGAGTCTTTTCCTCCGCGGCTTACCCGGCGAGGAAATCGCTCATCGGGCGAGCCGCCATTTGGTTCTCGGGCCAGGGCGACGCAACGCGCTTCAGCCTGCGCCGGGAGCTTCGCCGGGCGTAAAGAGGTAGTCGTCGCGCCGGCCGCGAAAGTGCGTTTGAATCTCGAAGGCAACCGGGAACTCGCCGCGAGCCGCGCTCTGCCGCGCCTGCGCGACGAAGCGGGCGGCGAAAGCGCGATCGCAATCCAGCAGGCGCAACCCCTGCGCGAGGCGGCCGAGGAAGCGCGGAGCCAGGCGCAGCCAGCGGCGCGCCGCCCAGGCGTCCGCGTCGAGGCAATCGAGGGCGATGGCATCCAGCTTCGGCAGCCACTGCGCGGGTGCCGAATGCACGCGCCATGTAACAAGAGCCGGCGCCTTTTCGAGATCGAGTTCAGCCCGCTCTCCCTCCTGAAGCAGGAGCGCGGGGTGATCGGGCGGCAGTGGCACGTCACTTCGCAGCAGATGGGGCACGACGCCGCGCTGCTCGATCTCGCGCTCCACGACGGCCGGCGCCAAGGCAACGCAAACGGCCACGGATTCGCGCTTGCGAAGCTGGTTTTTGAGGATGCGCAGGGATTCATCGAGTGAATTGACCAGAAAATCGATCACGCCGTCACGGAGGGCCTGCTTTTGCGTGGCGCGATCGCCCGTGGCGGCGAGCGATGCGGCGCCCGCGATGCTGGCCGCCACAACCAGCGCGCGGCCCGCGCCGTCCGGTTCTCCCGCGTAGAACAGCGTGCCGCCAAGGGCCGTCTCCGGGTGAGCATGAGGGGACGCGATCAGCTTCGCGTAGGCCTGCGCCGCGCGCGCGACGAACGCGAAAGCGGCCGGGGATGGAGGTTCGAGCGCCAAGATTCCATCTTATCCATTCGCGCGCAATGGACTCCGGGCAACTCAGTGCACTTCCCGGCAAGGAATTCCTTGCCCGAGATTTGCCCAAACTGACGCCGGAAGCAGAAACGGCCTCCGAACTCATATCGGAAGCCGCTTGGAATTAAGAACTTTTTGGTTGCGGGGGCTGGATTTGAACCAGCGACCTTTGGGTTATGAGCCCAACGAGCTACCGGGCTGCTCCACCCCGCACTACCATCTTATCAATCGAATCGACGCGGGGTCAATGATTCGCCGGCAAGGGGATTGCGCGCAGCACAAATGTCTTCGCTATAAATTCCTGTCGCCCCAGCGGAATCCGCCCAGGCAATTTCCCCATGGAATCTGTTGAGAAAGCGCGCCCGGTCGCCCAAACCGGCCCTCCGCCTGACGCAATCGGCAGTCAGTCCGGGTTGTACACATCGCAAATCGTAGGCGGGCGTCAGAATCCCCTGGCTGCGGACGCTGATCCGATTCCGCAACCTCTCACGGCTGCTTCGGGCCGGTTTCCGATGCGTCAGGCTCGCCCTCTACTGCGATGCGCAGCGAGCGCAGAAAGTGCAGGTCGTTTGGCGTAAATTTTCCCGCTTCGCCGCCCGTCCCCTCGTCGCTCTGCGCGGCCTCGTTTTCCTTCCCTGTCACTTCGTTCAGGCCGATCGTGGCTTCCAGCATCAGCAGCACGTCGAAGCCGTGCTTGCGGATATCCTGCACCACGCCCGCGATCTGTTCGCTCTCGATAACCGACTCATGGATGGCTTCGCCGAGTTGCTGAATCAGTTCACGCAGGCGCGATGTCACGGCTACCTCCAGGAGCTGCCATCCGCGTCTGAAAAGGCGCGGACCGCGAGGTCGAATCTTTCTACCTTACTTCCATTCCGGTTCAAGAGCAACCCGGGATCTGCGGCAGGCGGCGCAAAGCTCCATGTCCGCTGCTACCATCATAAACGGTATGAGACCTCGAATCGTTGGCCGCGCCCTGGGCATCGGCGTTCGCGTCGCCGGGCGCATCGTGGGGCAGCGGGTTGCCGCTCATGCGCAATCCGGCGCCGGCGCGCCGCGCGCCCGTGTGGGCCCGGCCGTGCCGCTCGCCGCCCGTCTCCAGCAGGCCCAGGCTGCAAGCCAGGCGGTCCAGCAGATCGCAACCCAGGCCAGGCAGGGGGCCAACCGGGGCATTGCTGGATTCCTGCGTCCCTTCCGCCGCGTAGGCGGCATCGTTTGGCTCGAGGTCACCGGCTTCTTCTTTCTTTTGTTCGCCGCTATCTTCACTCTGCGCCTGTGGCAAAACTGGGCCGGATTCAGCGGCAACCCCATTCCCCGCGATTTCGCCGTCGTCGCCGCGGCGGTCTTTCTCTACCTGGGAATCAGCGCCTTCTGGCGCGCGCACCGCCGCTGACCGGCGCGTGCGGCCGGTGAACACAAACAGAAGCACGCCGGTGCGCCTCGGAGCGGTTCGGTGAGTCCCTCGGCGATTTGGCGCTCGTCCGGAACTGGATTTGCGCAACGCTCAGATGAGCGGAAGGGAAGGGAAGGGCATTTTTCGATACTAATCTACGTTTTCGATACCGTTGCCCGCCTCGGCTCGACCCAACCCCTTTTTTGTGATAGGCATGGCGGATTTGCGGTATCATGAACTGACTCTGAGAGATGCGATGCCTGTCGCTGCTATGAGAATGCCGATGGACGGCTGCCCGCCATTTCTTCGGTGGGCCGGGAGCAAGCGGAAGCTGCTGCCAAAACTGAAGGGCTTCTGGAAAAAGGATCACAAGCGCTACGTTGAGCCCTTTGCCGGATCGGCGTGTCTTTTTTTTGCCCTCAATCCGCCGAAGGCGATCCTTGGTGACCTAAACCCAGAGTTGATTTCGACCTATATTGAGGTGAAATACCGAACGGATGCAGTCTTGAAGGAATTGAGAGGCCTGCCTCCCTGGAACAAGAAGGAGTACACACGGCTCAGGTCACTGGACCCGCTAAAGCTGGGGCGACATGTGCGGGCAGCCCGCTTCATCTACCTGAATAGGTTTTGTTTTAATGGAATCTACCGGACAAATCTCGCCGGGCAGTTCAACGTGCCCTATAGCGGGGACGGGTGCGGCTCTTTGCCCGAGGATGAGGTTTTCAAGCGCTGTTCGCGTCTTCTGCGCCGAGCGCGATTCGTTAGAGGCGATTTCGAGACGGTCCTGAGCCAGGTTGAGAAGGGCGACCTTGTCTATATGGACCCTCCCTACGCCGTGCGAGCACGGAGAGTGTTCCGGGAATACGACCCGAGTGCGTTCACGCATGGGGATATTTCCAGACTCCGTTCATGGATGATGCGCCTGCACGCCACCGGCGTCAGTTTTTTGGTAAGTTATGCCGAGTCAGACGAGGCGGATGTTCTCAAGAAGGGCTTCTCCTACGAGACGATCCCGGTTCGCCGGAATGTTGCCGGTTTCGCGGCGCATCGTGCGGTAACAAACGAATTGCTGATTTCAAACGCTTAGGTCGAAGAGATGCCAAGCCTGAATCCGACGCAACCCACCGTACCACAGCTCATACCCGCGGGCCTGCTGCTCCAGCTTTCGATCGACGAGGTCAAACCAAGTTCCAATAACCCCCGGCACCTATTTGACCCCGACCAGCTCGACGAGCTCAAGAAAAACATCGCCGAGCATGGCGTCCTCGTCCCGATCGTTGTCTATCAGGCGAAGGGCCAATCGAAGTTCTCGATCCTCGACGGCGAACGGAGGTTTAGATGCGTCCGTGACCTCGTAAGCGAGGGGCGGACAGGAAAGAACGGGGAGCCGCTCAAGCTTCCCGCGAACGTGGTCGAGCCGCCTACGAAGATCGCAGGCCTGCTCTATATGTTCAACATTCACAACTACCGAGAGGGCTGGGAGCTAATGCCAACGGCCCTTAGCCTCAAGATCGTGATGGAGGATCTCGGGACCGAGGACAACAAGGCCCTGTCGAAGCTGACCGGGCTCAGCGACCCCCAGATTGAGCGATGCAAGAAGCTCCTCCGGTTTCCAGAGAGATTCCAAGAACTGTCCCTTGACCCAGACCCGAGGACCCGAGTTCCCTCAAATTTTTGGATTGAGGCATTGCCGGTCATCGACCTAGCACTAGAAACGAGCGAGACGATTAAGGCCATCGGTCGCGATCGCGCGACAGAAAAGCTGGTAGATAAGTACCGCGGGAAGAAAATAAAGAGCGTCATACATTTCCGGCGAATTATGGAGAGCTACGAAATCAATGAGGACGATCCGCAGACGCGTGCGCGAGTTCTCCGGAGGGTCGAAGAGTTCTTTCTGAACCCAAGCCTGGAAACACGCGATGGATTCGACGAATTCGTAATGGATAAGAAGCGCGTGCTCAGCGCTCTGGCCGCGTGCGATGAGTTCCTAGCGGAGTTGCAGCGTTTCAGGCTTACATATACTTCTAACGACGAGGAGCGCAATAGCCTCCGAATTGCTCTCCGGCGGGTGCAGACATATTGCGAGAGCCTATGGAATGCGCTCGAAGGGAAAGATGACCCCGAGGTCCCGCAAGACCAACCATGAAAGGGATCATCCACAGCCTGAGGGCCGCTATCCGTTATAGGGACTACAAGCCAATGTCGCTAACTTGGCTTGCGGCAAAGCGCTGGGTCATGCAATTCGACAAGGGGGACCGGAGGCTCGCGCAGCGACTACTCGACAAAGTCATATATATTTCAGAATCGAGAACGAGGGAGATTCTGGTCCAACAAAACGCGGCCCTCATGAATCGGTTGGTTGCGGCCGGGCTAAAGCCCAAGCAGTTTATTTACGTGTCGGTCCACGATACCGGAAGCAGCAGTCACGTAATGTTGAATCTTCTCCGCGATGCAGCCGGTCTTGAAAGGATGGGCTGCAAGTTTCTTGACGCCCACGATTCGATGCGTCTGATCAAGACAATGAATGAGCTAGGGGAGGGCGCACTTATCTACGTTGACGATTTCCTTGGCACAGGAAATCAGTTCTGCGGCGAACGAGACTCCGTGGCAAGGGTTATGGTGGGCGCGTTTTCCGAGTTTATTCTTGCCCCCAGCATATGCGAAGAGGCAATTTACGAGATTGGCAAGCGAGGCGTCGAGGCCTTCACGGGGCACGTGCACTCCAAAGTTGAGCGGCCGCTGCACGCGAATTCGCCACTTTTCGTGCGAACGGAAAAAGATAGGATGGAGCTCATCTGCAAGGGAATTAACAAAGGCGGGCCGTTGGGATATAAGGGTCTCGCAACGATGGTTGTCCTCTATCGGAACGCCCCAAACACGGTTCCGGCAGTATTGCGGGGAAGCCAGAACCAGACACCTTTTAAAGGGATCTTTCCAAGGACGACTGACCTTCCGGTTCAGAAAATTACATAGCGCGTCTTGCGGCGTCTTCCCCCTTCGGGCGCCGCCGCTTCAATCGCTCCCGAGAAGCCGCCCAGCGTTCACCAATCCGTGGCGCTATTGGCCGTCAACGGAAGCCAACAGCCTAATTCACTCCTTGACCGTCCCCGCTGCTTTCCAAGCCCCTATAGCGGGTCTCCTGCAGGTGTAGACCAAGGCACAATCGCTAAGTGGCTTTTTCATCAAGAAAAAGCCACCTTGAATTCTGTCCGAAATGGCTCATAGTTGCAGGAGAACCGCCGTAAAACCTCCCGGCGAGCCGGAACTTCCGCTTCGAGTGGTTCGATTCCCGACGAACAACCCACCAGAGACAGCCCGCCCTGAGCAGCGTCTGCCGTCCGCGCCCCGCCCCCTGATCTCTGTTCTCTGATCTCTGCTCTCTGATCTCTGCTCTCTACCATCTTTTCGACGATTTCCACCAAAATCATCGACCCGCAGGTCACAATTTCCCGCGTTTGCTCCACCTGTAGGTGGAGTTTTCCGCGAGCTCGCGATGCGACGATTTTTTCCCCCGCCGCAGCCTTGCGGTTCTGTGACCTATGGAGCACAAATTCCGCCCATCCGGCGGCAGCCTCGGACTGCTTTCCGTGGCCGTGATTCACCGCAGGGTTCCGCGGTTGCTCTCCATGAACCGCCGTAAACTCAAACACTGAGGCTCTCACTTATACTGTCAAACGGACGGGGCAGCTCAGGGAAGTGGTCTTGAAAATGAGAAGAAGCCAAATGAATCGGCCTTCATGCGCGCATGGCCCCTTGAGAGTTGCCCGCGGAGAGTTGTCTTGAAGGAGTAAGAAATGAGCTCTGTTTCGAAGTTTGCCGATCCCGAATTACCGGGTCAAAATAATACCTCGCGGCGCGAGTTCCTCAAAACAAGTCTCGTGACTTCGGTTGCAGCAACCGCGGTTGGCATGGCCGCGATGGGGGAAAGCACCTCCGCGAACGCCGAATCGGACGCGAAGAATGTATCCATCATCACGGTGACCGGCGCACAAGCTGCGCCGCCGTTGCGCAAGCCGTGGAAAAGCGCGATTGCGACAGGGTATGCGCCTTTGCTGCTGCGCGAAGACCTGCAGAATCATCTGGAAATTCTGCAGCGGGATATCGGCTATCGTTACTGCCGGTTCCACGGGATGTTCAACGACGACATGGCGGTGGTTGCGCGCCGCAAGGACGGAAGCCTGGCCTTCCGCTGGGCGCAGGTGGACAAGGTTCTGGACGCGCTGCAAAGGCTTGGCCTGCGCCCACGGGTGGAGTTGTCCTCAATGCCCGTGGCGCTGGCTTCAGGAACCACGACGATCGACGATTGGCAATGGAACGTCACGCCACCCCGCGACTACGCCGAATGGGGCCAGTTGGTGGGAGCCTTTGCCCGTCATTGTCTGGATCGCTATGGCCTGGATGAGATTGCGCAGTGGTATTACGAAGTCTGGAATGAGCCGAACATCAATTATTGGACGGGTTCGCAGCAAGACTACTGGAAGCTCTACGACACATCGGCGGCGGCGCTCAAGGCGGTCAGTCCGCGCCTCAGGGTCGGTGGGCCGGTTTCGGCCCGTGCCGAATGGGTAGCGGAAATGATCGCGCACTGTTCCACGAAGGGCGTGCCGTTGGATTTCATCAGCACCCATATTTACTTGCAGGATGAATGGGTGCTATATCCGGACCGGAAGGGCAGCCCGCACAAGCCCGGCGCGTTTGCCGCAGACATCGTGCGGGGAGTGCGCGAAACCGTCCGCCGGTCAGCCATGCCGGATTTGGAAGTGCACATGACGGAGTGGGACAGCGTGGTTCCTACTCCCGACGGTCAGCAGCTCTGGAACCTGAATCCGAGTTCGTCGGATAACGTGTCCGCTGCGGCCACCGCCTGCGATCTGGCGCTGGCGGTGGATGGGGACTGCGAGGTTTTCTGCTGGTGGGAGGCCAGCGATGTTTTTGAAGAAGGCGGCATGACGCAGAGCGAGTTTTCCGGCTGCTATGGATTGCTGACGCTCAATGGTATCCCCAAGTCAACGTTCAATGCCTTCCGCTTTCTCAACCGTCTGCGCGGCGGGCGGCAGGAACTCAAGCACGAGCCGCTTGCGGCCGGATGCAACTTGGTGGCCACGGCCGGAGATGGGAGCCTGCAAGTCCTGCTCTGGTACCGGGACCTCTCAGTTTATGGAGTCGGGACGCCGCAGCCATGGACGGGCACGCTGGAATTGCCTTGGGCAGAATCGGCCAAACCCGTGCTGGTGCAGGAGCGAATTACGGCCGGCGCCGGCAGTTGCTATGAAACCTGGCAGTCGTTGGGCAGCCCGCAAAATCTCTCGCCGATCGAGCGCCATTTGCTGCAAGTTCATGCTGCTCCGGAGGCGCAAGTATTCCATCCGGACGCAGGTAACGGCCAGGTGACTCACAATTTCCGGCTGCTTCCCGGAGAGGTGGTCTATCTGGAGTTGCGTGCGCAGGGAGAGGCTGCTCTTCCCACCACCCCGCTGCGGCAAGAACTGGCGGAGTGGTATGCGAAGCACGGCGCGAAGGAGTAGCCGGATTGTCGATACGCGATGCCAGGCTTCGGCACGGCATCGCGTTTCTGCGTGAATGTACAACGCAGGTTGAACCGCACAAGGTTTTTGCAAAAGGACATCGGCGTGAACAAAATCGACAGATTGACGAATGAAGATGAATTGAGCCGGCGCGAGTTCCTAAAAACAAGTCTCGTGACTTCGGTTGCAGCGACCGCGGTTGGCATGGCCGCGATGGGGGAAAGCACCTCCGCGAAGGCCGACTCGAACACAGAGAATCCATCCATCATCACGGTGACCGGAGCACAAGCCGCGCCGCCGTTGCGAAAGCCGTGGAAAAACGCCATCGCCGTGGACGTGTCTATCTTGCTGTTGCGGGAGGATCTACAGAGCCATCTGGCAATTTTGCAGCGCGACATCGGCTATCGCTACTGCCGAACCTATGGGTTCTTCTATGATGAGATGGCCATTGTGGCGCGTCGCAAGGATGGAAGCCTGGCGTTCCGCTGGGCGCAGGTGGACAAGGTTCTCGATGCGTTGAAGCGGCTCCGGTTGCGCCCTTTCATGAATCTGTCCCCCGTGCCGGTTCCGCTGGCTTCCGGAACTCAAACCATCTTTGATTGGGGCGTGAACGTCACGCCGCCCAGCGATTACGCCGAATGGGGCCAGTTGGTGGGGGCTTTCGCCCGCCATTGCATGGATCGCTATGGATTGGATGAGATTGCGCAGTGGTATTTCGAGGTTTGGAACGAACCGAACATCAATTTTTGGACGGGTTCGCAGGCCGACTACTGGAAGCTTTATGACGTCTCGGCGAAGGCGCTCAAGGCAGTCAGTCCGCGCCTCCGGGTGGGCGGGCCCGTCTCGGCCCATGCCGAATGGGTAGCGGAAATGATCGCGCACTGTTCCAAGCAGAACATTCCGCTGGATTTCATCAGCACCCATATTTACTTGCAGGATGAATGGGTGGCGTATCCGGACCGGAAGGGCAGCCCGCACAAGCCCGGCGCGTTTGCCGCAGACATCGTGCGGGGAGTGCGCGAAACCGTCCGCCGGTCGGCAATGCCCGATCTGGAGATTCATCTGACGGAGTGGAACAGCGTGGCGCCTCTGCCCAACGGCGAGCTTGCCTGGGACAATAATCCGAGCCTGGACGAGGCATCCGCGGCGGCAACGGTTTGCGATCTCGCCATGGCGGTGGATGGGGACTGCGACACCTTCTGCTGGTGGGAGGCCAGCGATGTGGTTGGCCAAAGCGGCATCCCGCTGAGCGAGTTTTCCGGCACCTATGGATTGCTGACGCTGAACGGTCTTCCGAAAGCGACGTTCAATGCCTTCCGCTTTCTCAACCGCCTGCGCGGCGGGCGGCTGGAACTCAAGCACGAGCCTCTGGCTCCCGGTCGAGGTCTCGTGGCGACAGCGGAAGGGCAAAGCCTGCAAGTCCTGCTTTGGTACCGGGATCTCTCAGTCTATGGAGTGGGGACGCAGCAGCCATGGACGGGCACGCTGGAACTGCCCTGGGCGGAACCGGCCAAACCCGTGCTGGTGCAGGAGCGGATTACGGCCGGCGCGGGCAGTTGTTATGAGACCTGGAAGTCGTTGGGTAGCCCGCAAAATCTTTCACCGATCGAGCACCGGCAGGTGCACGTTCATGCTGCTCCCGAAGCGCGAGTGTTCCATCCGAACGCACGCACCAGCCAGGTGACTCACAGTTTCCGGCTGGCTTCCGGAGACGTGCTATATTTGGAATTGCGTCCGCAAGAAGAAGCCGCTCTTCCCACGGCACCGCTGCGGCATGAACTGGCAGCCTGGTATGCATCTCGGCGCGAAAAGTCAAAATGAAAGAGAGAATCGTTATAGGAGTGAGGACAGGTGTTTCACCACAATGTATTCCGTGCGATAGGGGTTAGCGCATCTCTGTTTGGAGCGATTTTCCTGCTTGCATCTGTTTCGCCACATCCATCACACTCCGATGCTAATTGCCTGCAAGTGATGCGCGTTTTGGCGGCTTGGCAGCCCTCCGGGAAGACTCCCACCGAACAACTGACCCGGCCCGAGAGCAAGGCTGCACCCATCACCGTCGATTATCCCCAGAACGGCTCCATCTTCCCGCCCGAGATCTTGTCGCCGACCTTCATCTGGCGCGATCCAGATACCTCATCCACGTCGTGGCGCATCGATATCGTTTTTGCCGATGGCACGAAACCGGTCCATACAAAATCACTGGGCGAGCACATGCAGATCGGCGAGATCGACCCGCGTTGCATTTCTCCGAACAATCAGCTTCCTTCACTGACTCCGGAGCAGGCCGCCGGGCACACCTGGAAGCCGGAAGAGGCAACCTGGACATTCATCAAGCAACACTCAGTGAAGCGCCCAGCCACGGTGACAATCACCGGTCTTGATGCCGCAGGACGGCTAACCAATCATGGGCGCGTCACGCTGTCTACCTCCAAAGATCCGGTGGACGGAGAGATCTTTTATCGCGACGTTCCGCTGATGCCGAGCGAGGGCCAGAAGGGTCAGATTCAGCCGTTGGCCTTTGCCAATCAGCCTCTGATCAACTGGCGGCTTCGCGACATCGGCCAGCCGCAGAGCCGGATCGTGATGCACGATATGTATACATGCGCCAATTGCCACTCCTTCTCCGCCGACGGCAAGTGGATGGGCCTCGACGTGGATGGCTCCCTCCAGAACAAAGGCCTGTACGCCGTTGTTCCCGTTCAAAAGCATATGACCATTACCGACCAAGATCTGGTGGCCTGGATTCCTGATCGGAGCATTGCGAATACGCGCGTCGGCTTCATGTCGCAGGTCTCGCCAGACGGCAAGTACGTGCTGTCTACCTTTGCCGGGCCGGACCAGACCGTTCCCAGTTCTTACTACCTGGCCAATTTCAAGGATTATCGTTTCCTCCAGGTCTTTTATCCCACGCGCGGCATTCTTGCTTGGTACAACCGCGCCACGGGCATCAGAAAGTCGCTGCCGGGCGCCGACGATCCTTACTATTCCCAAGGGAATGGGGTCTGGAGCCCGGATGGAAAGTACATCGTGTTTGACCGCGCGGTGGCCAGGGATTCCTACCCGCCAGGACAGCCACCGGCATTGGCGGCCAACGACCCGAACGAAACGCAGATCCAGTACGACCTTTACCGGATACCGTTCAATAATGGGCTGGGCGGCAAGGCAGAACCGATTGAGGGCGCATCCAACAATGGAATGAGCAACAATTTCCCCAAGGTTTCCCCCGACGGCCGCTGGATTGTTTTCGTCAAGTGCCGCAACGGTTTTTTGATGCGCCCGGACAGCGAGTTATGGATCGTTCCGGCCACCGGAGGCGTTGCGCGCCGCTTGCGCGCCAATATGTCGCCGATGAACTCCTGGCACAGCTTTTCGCCCAACGGGCGCTGGCTGGTTTTCTCTTCCAAGAGCCGCTCCCC
>JBEKNY010000021.1:0-61478 GCA_049522315.1 Occallatibacter sp. | reverse complement strand
CTGTCTCCGCTTCACCAACCGCTGACCAGTCTGCCGGAGAACCAACAAAATGAACACAAATCTTCAACCAACGGCGAACTGTCAAATTACAATCTGTCTCAACCGAGGGGTGCACCCCATTTCTTGTCAAGAGGGCAAGCGCAAAGAGTTTTTATAACAAGCTATTTTTTCAGTGACTTACATCCTGCGACGATTTGCAGGTAATTTGCGCTGTATTTCCTACCCTTATACATAGCCAGACAAATGACGGAAGTGCAACGCTCGGCGAATGAGTACGCCCTCCCCCTGGCGGTTCTCCAGCGCGCTTGTCCCCGCTGAGGTTTTGAGCGGGGGCTATGACAAAGGCCGCTGGAGAACCGCCGCAGCGGCGGGTTCCGGAGCGGTGGACCGTCGTTGTCTGCACGGAGCAGCTTTCGGCCCGAAGCTGGGCCGGAACCACGGAGGCATTCAGGCTTTTGAGAGCTGCTTTTCGGCGATTCTCCGGCAACCGCGGAGAACCGGCCGCCGTGCCCGGTGGCGCTCGCCGCGGCGAACGCCACCGGATGGCTTTGGCTTGAGATCGAAAGGCGCCAACCCGCCATGCGCAGGGCCGGCGTTCGATCGCAGGCTGGCCGCGCCGGTCGTGCGCCGGAGAAGATTCCGGCGCAAAATCGCAGATTCAATTCAACCCCGCATGCCGCGCTGAAAGCCGCGGCGCGAAGGAGCATTTGTATGAACTTCATCTCAAATATCTGGAAGCATCCGAAGACGTCGGCGGCGGGGCTGCTGATCGCGGTCGCGAGCGTTGCAGGAGTTCTGTCGCAGCAGGGCGTAACCCTAGGCAAAGTGGGCAGCGGCACAGTGGTCACTCTGGCCAGCGCGCTGGCCACGGCGCTGCTGGGGCTGCTGGCGAAGGATCCGGGAGGGGTAGCGAGTCAGCCCGCCGCGGCGGGCGGGTCAGCCAGCCAGCTGGCTGGCGCATCAACCACCAATGCCAAGCTGGGGGCATGGATGCTGATTGCGCTGCTGATCCCGCTGCCGTGGATGCAGGGCTGCACGGGAACCAGCGTGGCCGAGAACATCGTGAACTGGACGCCGGCCTTGCAGAGCGCTGTGGCCACGGTGGACTCGACGGCGGCGCTGCTGGCGCCGGCCGACGCGCCAATTTTCGCCGCGTCCACGGTGGGATTCGACGCAGCGAGCAACCTGCTGGTGGCGCAGGCCAAGGCGTATCTGGCCAATCCCTCGGCCAGTGTGCTCACGCAACTGCAAACCCAGGTGGTCTCGCTCCAGCAGCAGGTGAATACGGCGCTCTTGCAAGCGGCGAAGATTACGAATACGGACAGCCAGCAGCGCGCCCTGACGGCGATTCAGGGGGTGGCGACGATTGTGACCACGATTCTGGCGCTGGTCGAGTCGATCTCCAGCAAGGCCCAGGTGGCGCGGATGGCGGCGGAGTCCGGCGTGAAGCTGGCTGCGGTCGAGCCGTATCTGGATGAGGGGCGCGCGGCAGAGATTGTGGCCACGCACTACGGCGAGCCGGTGGAAGTGGCGCACGCGCAGGTGGCGCAGGCGGAACGGGCGGAGATGAGCGCGGGGTTCTGACCAGTGGACAGTGATCAGTGGTCAGTGAACTGGCCGTCGTGCGATCCCAGGTCCCAAATGCGGGATCTCCACCCCGGCGGACAAAAATCGTCCGCTGGGGAGCCCCGGTGAGATCAGGGGTCAGTGGACCATGATCCAGGGTCAAAGACGCGCACGCGACGGATTTTTCCGCCGCGCCGAGAGCCTGGTTGAACGCTTATGGGGATATTGTGCGACAGGAACTGGAAATTATCGGCAAAGTTGGAGGAAGAATTTTGACCTGCCCCCCGGAAAACTCTACCAGTTGAAACTGGAGTTCGCTCGTAATCTGAACGGGAGGACTTGGATGAAGAAGAGCCGGTACACGGAAGAGCAGATCATCGGGATATTGAAGCAGCACGAGGCGGGGCTGAAGCCCGGTCTCTTTTTAGTGGGGATCGTTTTGGCACGGCTAAAGCCGTGCCCTTTCAAAGCGGCGGCGGGTAGCCGTGTCTATTCCTCGATTTTGTAGGAGTATTCCTCGATCCGCTCCAGGCGGTACCAGTTGTGGGGCAGGAGAGGAATTGGCTACCGAAGATGCCAGAGATTCCAGGTCGCATAGATGAAGAGCGCGACTGCACCTTCGATGATCAGGGCGTAGCTTACGCCTGCGACAACGCGCCTGAGATCATTGATTGCTCTCGCGGGGATTGCTTCCAATGCCCATTCCGCGCTGGGAGATATGGCGTCATCATCGTTCGCGGCTGACGCGGAAGGCGCTACATAGCTGCTTAACGGTAGGGAGGACGCGAGGAGTGCGGGCGATGCGGTTGCCAGGTTCCAACTTTGAAGCTGCGTGGTTGACACTTGAGACCATCCTGCGGCGCAGAAAAGCGATGCGCCAGAAAACCAATCATCCGATTGGCTTAAGATAAGGACTTTTAGTCCAAACTTGCAGCAATCGCTTTACCATAGGAGGGGCGAAACTGGAGAATTCCGTATCGTGCTCATGCGGTTTAGGTTAAGTTGTGGAAAACGCTAAACTGCCAGGATTGAAGGCGCTTTCAGGCCGAGCGGTACCGTGTAATTCCGAACCAGGAATGTAAACTTTTCCAGAATTTTTGTCCGATTGACGGCTGGAAGGGGAAGGCGGATCGGCCGAAGCGGAGGAGCCGGAAGGCGGCGTTTGCCGGGCGGCCGGGTTATTCCTCGATGCGGTAGGAGTATTCCTCGATGACGGGGTTGGTGAGGACTTCGCGGGCGATGCGCTCGACTTCGGCGCGCGCGGCGTCGGCGCTGAGGCCGTCGGCGAGGGAGAGCGCGAAGTATTTGCCCTGGCGCACGGCGGTGACATCGGCAAAGCCGATCTTGCGCAGAGCATTGTGGATGGTTTGGCCCTGCGGATCGAGGACCGATGCCTTCAGCGTGACGTAGACTTGCGCCATCATGAGCAGATTATAAAGGCAGTAGTCAGCGGTCAGGGAACAGGGAACAGGGAACAGAGATCAGAGATCAGGGGTCAGAAAGACATAAGGAGCCATAGACAGGAAGATCCAAACTGCGCGGGTGCGCGCCGGCGAGCGAGCGTAACGGCTGACGCGAGGGTTGGAGGGCGGGAGCTATTCGGCAGCGGGCTCCGGTGCAGGCTCGCCGGCGACCGCGGCGGCGAGGGCGCGGCGGCGAGCGATGGGCCGCGCGGTAAACCAGTAGAGCAGCGGCCCGAGCAGGGCAATCGCAGACGCAAAAAGAAGAGATGAGACGTTGGCGAGGGCAGTGCCGGGGTCGCCGAGCTTCTCGCTGCGCGAGAGAAAGAGCGCGCAGGCGATGAGGATGGCTGGACCGACGGCGAGCGCGCACGCGAAGGGGAAGCTGCCGGCGCGGAAAGGGCGCGGAAGCTGCGGCTCGCGCAGGCGAAGAGCGATGAGGGCGAGGAATTCGAGGATCAGGCTCGAGCCGTAGAGGATCAGGTCGATGGAGATGAGCTTTTCGAAGGGGAGCTTTAGGGCGAGCGCCCATCCAAGCCCGCAGAAGAGGACGCTGACCCAGGGAACGTTACGGCGGTTGCGGCGTTCAAAGACGCGCGGCAACATGCCGTCGGAGGCCATGGCGATGGGCAGGCGCGCGTAGCTCATCATGAGCGCGTTGAACATGCCTACGCCGCAGATGACGCCGCCGGCTACGATGGCGGCGCTGAGCAGCGGTCCGCCGATGGCGCCGCCCGCGAGGGTCCATGAGCCGGTGGTAAAGCCGTCAGGCGAGAGGCCTGCAACGGCCATGGCCAGGAGCGGAAGTATATAGACCGCAGCGGTAAACGCAGCTGCGCCGACCATGGCCCGGGGATAGTTGCGCTGGGGGTTGTCGACTTCCCGCGCCACGGTGGAAGCGTTGTCCCAACCCATATAGTTCCAGAGAGCGACGAGAAACGCGGTGGTGAGGCTCGAGTTGGAGTCAGGTCCGGCGGCGGGAGGTCCCCAGTGCATGGAAGGGTGGAGCGTAATGCCTCGCCAGAATCCGAGAACGATGAAGACGGCAAAAGGCGCGAGGAGCAGAGCGGACATCCAAACAGAGTCATCGCCGACGCGAGGCGCACCGCGGAGGTTCCACGCGCAGCAGACGACGACGACGGCCAGCGACCACAGGTAAGAGCGGGAACCGGCCGTGAGAGCAGGGCTGAACATGCCGAGGTAGAGAACGAAGATGGAGGGGTAAAGCGCCATGTCGAAGATGCTGGCGGAGAGCGAAAGCCAGCTTTCCTGATATCCCCAGAACGGCCCGAGGCCGCGCCGCACCCAGATGTAGAAGCCGCCCTCGGCAGGGATGGCAGCGGCGAGTTCGCCGATCATGAGCGCGGTGGGCAGGCTCCAGATGAAGGGCAGCACCACCAGGGCGACAATAGATAAGCCGAAGCCCGCGCCGCCGAGGATGTCCTCGAGGCCGTAGGGCCCCCCCGAAACCATGAAGAAGGTTGCAGCGACCAGGGGAAGAAGGAGCAGCTTGCTGTGCGAAGGTGTAAAGTGGAAACGCATCATTGTGCATCTTAACTGGCGCGGCAGAAGCGGGGAAGCGAAAAGACTGAAGGGCGGCGGGAACAAGAATTCCGGTATAATCCAGTTTGGGAACCGGAGAGATGGCCGAGAGGCTGAAGGCGGCGGTTTGCTAAACCGTTATAGGGTCAAAAGCTCTATCGGGGGTTCGAATCCCCCTCTCTCCGCCATGTAGTCTGGACTGTTTGGCTCTACTTAGCCTGTATAGAGAAAAACCCCGCCGTTTGCGCCATTTCGCCAAATTTCTTCCACCAGAGAATTCCGGTTGTTGCCGGAATCCGATCCGAGAAGAGGTGTTTTCTCTGATCGGGTCATTTGAGGTCCGGTTCTTGCATCCGCCATATGGAGAGTTCTCCGGCAAAGGATTTCGAAATACTGGTGGATGGTCGTGGAATAGAGGGTTTTGGCTCCAGTTCTCAACCTGCTTAACGGTCGACCGACGAGGGATACGACGATTTCGGCTCAAGCGAGAACCCTGCCCGACGACATGGGCGTTTTTCGGTACCTATTCTTTTGAAGCGGCATATGCCAGGTCCTGTAACCGAGTCATCTTGCGGTATCGAATGGCTCCTGATTGTTGGTATGCCCCCTCCGTGAGAGTTGCCGGCCTACAATTTTTATATGGCCAAGAGAAGTCCTGATAGACCGGTCCTCAAGAATCCGTACCATACAGAATCCCAAAAGCCGTGGATTCGCAAATCATGGGTTGTGTTTATCGACATTCTCGGCTTCCAAGTGGAGATGCGAGAAGCAGAAGGTCGCCTGGCGCGGGCTGGAGAGCAACGCGGGCGGCAAACGTTTGGTGGCGATCCAATATCCTTACACCGTCGAACGCCAAAACGACCCTGACACTTATGCCATACGGATATCACACCGGCGTACCGAAAGCTCACCTTCAATATGGTTATGCACGGCCTCTTCCGGAAGTGAGCGGGGAGAGCAGATTTAACTCAGCGGAAACTTCCCGACAAAAAGCCACATCGCGGCGAAAAAAAGGAGTGCCCCGGCAACTTTAGCAAGGTGGTCCCCTATGGAAGCGGGACTGCACCAGTTGATTTCGTTCCACAACTCGCTGAATTTGTCCAAACTCGCAAGAAAGAAGCTCACTGCAACCATCGTCAGGACAAGGAGAAGGTAGGGCCAAAACGGCGCAACTCGGACCATAAAGACTGGCTGCGGGCTCCAGACTCCGATCTTCGGTTCGTTCTGAACAAGCGCCAGTGCCGTTATCACGGGCTCGGTTGATCGAGCGCAAGGAAGGAGGATTCGTTCTTCATTGTAGTGACCATCGACGCGAATGGCGGAAAGCGAGGAACTCGTGAATGCCTTGTTATCGAATTCCAGCTTCAACGACTTGGGGTCACCTCGTCGATTTGCATCACCGAAGAAGAGAAGTTTCAACAGGATGGTCTCCGAACTTCTGAACTTGTAGAGTGCATCAGGACCGTCCACCCTCGGCTCAATTAATTTCTCAGGATTGTGCCAACCGCGACGGTAAAAACCGAGGACTCGAAAGGTAATACAGTCTTTCAACTCGGTATTATTCAGCCTCTCAATGACAGACCGCCAAGCCAGTTCGGGTTGGGCTGTACGCAACAGTTGACACTTCGGGTCACGACAGTTCGCTGGACGCTGGCCGACTTCGCGGTACTCACCCGCGCGAAAACGGGAATGTGTTCTGGACCCCTTCGGCGTCGAACCGCAACATGAAAAGAGCCGAAGCCCCTTTTGCATCTCGTTCATGCTCTTGACTGCCATTACGCAGGACGAATTGGGCCAGAGCATCGTCCGATTGATGTTCACGGCCGCCGGCGAGTCCAGCGCCCTGAACTGAGTTCAAACACTGTGCTACGATAGCCAACCATGATCCAGAAAACGGTCTCATTCGAGATGATTCTTGGGCTGGCGGTGTGCGCGGCCGCGCAGGGGGCGAACCCCGCCCAGGGAAACGATGCCGGCAAAGTGGTTCGCGTACCGCAGGTTGTCGAGATGACAGCTAGGGCGACGCTCGAGAAGGATGCGATTCGGGTAACACTGCCGCTGAACGAGGCAGCGAGGCCGGGCGTGCGCGTCGTAGCGTGGCTCTTGTCGCCCAAAAATGTGCGGACCGCTGAGACGGCTGTGGAGGTAAATCCGGGAGTGCACGAAGCGGGCGTGATGCTCCCGTGGCCGAAGGGTGCGGAAGAGATCGGCGTCGCCGAAATCGGCTGGTACCGAATCGGCTATCGCGTGGAGGTGAAGGGCGCGGAGAGTGCGCACGGGATTCTCTCCGTTGGTGCGATCACGGCGAACCTGATTGCGCTGCGGCTGGCCTACCCGAGACAGATTGCGCAGGGGCAGGGAGTGAGCGCGCGCGTCATGGCGATGAATCCCGTGACCGGCAAACCACTGGCCGGCGTGAAGTTGAAGGTAACACTCCAGGACGACGACCCAGATCCCAAAAAAGTGAAGCGGGATACGCGCGAGGCAGCGACTGCGCGCAATGGGGAAACGATTTTGAGCTTTTCGCCTATGGGTGAGCCGGGCGACGACCTGGACCTGACGGTGATGGGGGTGCTTAGCGGCGCTGAAGGGGCGCAGGCACGAGACGAAGTGGCGGCGGAGATCGACATAATGGACCGCACGAGCGTGCACGTGGAGATGGACAAGCCGCTGCACAAGCCGGGCGAAACAGTGCACATGCGGGCACTTGCGTTGATGGATAACGGTCGCGTGGCGGCCGGCGAGCCAGTGACGCTGACGATCAACGACCCCGAGAACAAGGAGCTGGTGGCGGCAGCGTTGAAGACGAACCGGTTCGGGATTGTGACCTACGACTGGAAGACCAGCGAACAGACTACGGTGGGCGATTACGAGGCGAGCTTCGACCTGGACAACGCGACGGGAGAGGGCAGCACAGGAACGCAGACGGTTCGGATTCAGCGGTACGAATTGCCGGAGTTCAGTGTCATGGCCACGCCCGACCGAGCGTTCTATCTGAGTGGACAGACGCCGCAAGTGAAGGTTCACGCGGGTTACCTTTTCGGCAAGCCAGTGGCCGAGGGCAGCATGCGTCTGGTTCGCGCGAACGAAGCAGAGTGGAACCCGAAGACAGGGCGCTACGATGAGCCCGCCACGGTCGAGGAGAAGACGACCCTGGATGCGAATGGGGACGCGACCGTCAGCTTGAAGGTGGCAGACCAGTTTGATGAACTCAAAGACTCGAGCTGGGAGCGCTTCCGCGATGTGAAGTACCGGGCGATGGTCACGGACGCAACTACTGGGCGTACGGAGCCGCGCAACTTTGTGGTGCGGCTTACGAAGGAACCGGTGCACATCTACCTGAACCCCATCGGGGCGGATGAGCGTGAGGGAGAGTACTTGCTGTCGACGTCGTTTGCCGATGGGACGCCGGCGCCGTGCAGCGTAACGCTCGACTGGATGGATGCACAGTCGCACGCGACGCGAGCGATGACCGTGACGACGAACCGCTACGGGCTGGCCAAGGTGACTCTGCATTATCCCCTGGCGGGAGAAGCAGGCGGCCCGAAACCGCCGCAGATTCGCATCACTGCGCGCGACAAAGAAGGGCGAATCTCGCATTTCGACGATTCGTTGCGGGTAGGGGCGCGAAGCGACATCTGGATCTCGCTCGAGCACGCACTTCTGGCTCCGAGTCAGGCGATCGAAGGCACAATCCACGGAAAGCCGGGAGAAGAAGTGGACCTCGACGTGCTTTCCGAGACTTCTGTCTTGCAGCACTGGCAGATTCGCATGATTGGCCAGGAGCAGGCGTTCTCGATCCCCGCAAGCCCGGCGTTTCGCGGGCTCATCACGTTGCGCGCGTATTCCATGCGCGTGGAGATGGAACAAAGCACCTGGTATATGAGCGATCAGGGTGCGACGAGAACGGTGCTGTACCCGGAAGATCGCTCATTACATGCATGTGTGAAGGGGCTGGCTGCGAGGTATGCTCCGGGAGCGCAGGTGCATGCGGAGCTCGACATGCGCAATGCGGCGAAGGGGCCGGCGGCGGGCGTTTTTGGAGTTTCGGTGTTTGACACTGCGGTCTCACAGCGCGCCGAGACGGAATTGGAAGCGAACGATCGCTGGTTTGGGGGTGGCTGGTGGTGGCTTGAAGGGGCAAGTGTGGGCGACGTAACGCTCGACAGTTTGAACAAGACCGATACGTCGCAGTCCATTGCCCCCGACCTGGACCTCGCAGCGGAAGCGGTGCTGATGGACTCGGGAATGGCCATGCTGGAAATCACCGCGAATGATGACAGTAAGGTGAGAAACGAGTACGAGCAGCAGATGGAAAAGGACGCGAAGCCGCTGCGGGATACGATTCTGACGGCGAATCCTGAGCACCTGCCTGCAACGGCGGAGGAGCTGAATAAGTTTGCGGCGGCGGCAAAGCTCGATGAGGGGGTTCTGCTAGATCCATGGAACACGCCGTACAAAGCGGAGCTGAGCGAGGATGGTAACGACGACGTTGTGACGCTGACCAGCGCGGGGCCGGACAAGCAATTTGGCACGGCCGACGACTTTGCCGTGGCGCTGGTGACGCGCAATGTATTTGCCGTGCCGGGCGCGCGCTTGAACGAACTGCTGGGGAATGCCGCAAAGGCCGGGCAACCGCTGCCCGCGACGGTGGACGCGCTTAAGAAACTGGCGCTCGAAGGCGGACTCAATCTGGATTCGGCGGCGCAGCACACCTTGCAGCACAGCGGCAAGCCGTACACCTACACCACCGAAGCGATGCGCCGGTTCTACTTTGTAACCGTGGGACCTGACGCGGACGAGACAGTGTGGCGCAGCAACTGGATCGACTACTTTGGACGCACGGAGGAGAAGCTGAGCGCGGCGCTCGAGAAGTGGGCAGCGGCGGGGAACGCGTTTCCCGAGACGGAATCCGACGCGCGGCGCGCGTTTGCGGCGTCGGGCATCGACTTTGACAGTTTGCGCGATCCGCTGGGGCGGCCGTTTGCGCTCAGAACGAGGCGAGAGCTTTCGTATGCGCGCATCGACAAAGTGAAGGCGGGGAATGCGCTTGAGGGCGGAACGCAGAAGCTGACGATCGCGACAGAGGTGATCCGGATCGTGCGCACCGACGAAAACGGCGCTGCGGAAGATCTCGATGAGGTGGCGCGGTTTTCACACATGGTCTCGCAGCAGAGCGGCAGTGATGTGGTGCCCGCCGCGGTGGGCTCGGGACTGTTCAAAGGCAACACGGGAGCGATAGGTGGAACCGTGACTGACCAAGCAGGCGCGGTCATTGCCGGAGCGAAGATCAACGTGGAGAGCGAGTCGGGCGATACGGTCGCGAACACGACCTCAAAGGATGACGGCTCCTATATTGTTTCGGATCTTGCTCCGGGGTTTTACAAGGTACGTGTCGATGCAATCGGGTTCATGAGTTTCTATATGACGGACGTGCATGTTTCATCGTTCGCACTGACGACAGTGGATGTAACGCTGCGCGTTGGCGCGGTTTCGCAGACGGTCGAAGTGAACGCGGCTTCGGGTCTACTACAGACGGAGTCAGCATCCGTTGCGACATCGGCGCCCGGACCGGGAAAGAGGTCGATCGTGAGCGGGCCGAATGGAAGCGCGGTGATTACGGAACAGACGATGACGCCGCGGCTGCGGCACGTTTTCGAGGAGACGGCGTACTGGGCGCCGTCGCTGGAAGCGAGTACGGCGGGACGTGCCGCGGTGAAGTTCACTTTGCCCGACAGCCTGACAACCTGGACGCTGCACGCGGTGGGTTCGACTTTGGACGGAAGGATCACGGCGGTGGATCAAACCTTCAAGACCTTCCTGCCATTCTTTGTTGATCTCGATGCGCCGCAGGTACTGACGGTAGGCGACGCGATCTGGCTGCCCGTGAACCTGCGCAATTACACAGCTCACGCAACCACGCTGCCGGTGACGGTGAAAGCCGCGGACTGGTTTACGTTGACGACGCCGGCGACGATGCAGGCGACAGTTGCGCCGAACGCATCGGCACCGGCGATCGTGGGGTTGCGCGCGACATCGGCGGCGGATTCGGGACCATTGCGGATCACCGCGGCCAATGCGCATGAGGGCGATGCCGTGGAGAAGACAGTGAAGGTGCACCCGGACGGCGAGCCAAAGATGATTACGGCATCAGAACTGCTGCTCGGGGGCGCGAAGAACACGGTTACGTTCAGTCTGCCGTCGGATGCGATCTCCGGTTCGGTGCATGCGGAGCTGTTGCTGTATCCGAACCTTGGAGCCAACGTGTATCACGCCATGAAGGCGATACTGGAGCGGCCGTACGGCTGCGCGGAGCAGACGATTTCTGCCGCCTATCCGGGTTTACTCTTCCTCGAGATGGAGACGGCGGCAAAGCACGAAAGCGAGGCGAAGGGGCAGGCGCAGTCTTACCTGCAATTGGGATACGACCGTTTGTTGGGGTACTTTAACGCGGCTGGCGGGATCACCTACTGGGGCGGCAACGACACTACCGCGGATGCAGCGCTTACGGCATACGGCATCGAGTTTCTGGCCGAAGCCGAACCGTATGTGAATGTGGACCACGCGCGGATTGCGAGCGCGATTGAGTGGCTGCTGGCACAGCAGGGTAAAGATGGTGCATGGAAGCCGCGCTACGGGATGTATTCGGCGCGGCAGACGCTCTACATTGCCGACGCGCTCGCGTATGTGCTCCGTTCTAGGGATTTCTCAACGGTAGCGACGAGCGAGTTGCAGGGCCGCGTGAAGGAGGCCATCAACCGTGCCCGGGAGTATGCTTCGCACTCGATACTTGCCTTGCACGATCCCTATGCGAACGCGTTGCGTCTCAACCTGGCAGCCGAATCCGGCGATGCCGCTGCCGTCGAGCGCCTGCGCAAGGAGCTAATCGCAACTGCGGAGCACGGACGCGACGGCGCGTACTGGGAGTTCGACGGCTTCTCGCCTTTTTATGGATGGGGCGAGGGCGGCAGGCTCGAGACAACCGCGATGGCGCTTGCGGCGTTCAACGCTGCGGGAAATGAGGCCGACAAGAAGCTCGAAGACGATGCCTTGTTGTATCTGCTGCGCAATCGCGACGGTTATGGCGTGTGGCTGAGCGGGCAGGCCACGGTGCGCGTGCTGAAGGCGCTGCTACCGTTGGCAGTGAACCAGTTGCGGAGCGCGTCGCGGGGAGATTTTACGGTGACAGTAAACGGAAAACCGCTGAGTGTGGAGCAGGCTGCGGCCGTGAAGTCCAACAACAAGATCATCGACGCGCCGCGCACCATCGACCTGACGGCCATGATACACGCGGGCACGAACACGATTGAATTCGCTGGAGCGGGCGATGCGGCCCTAGCAAATGCGCAGATGACTGCATGGTTCTATGTGCCATGGGCGCAGGCAGCCGTGGGCAGGACCAAGACGGCCGTACCCGGGAAGGACTTTGGACTGGACTTCGGCTACGAATGCGATGCGGCCGCGGCCAAGGCCGGGCAGCCGATTACCTGTACGGTGAGCGCGCGCCGCTTCGGGTCGGAAGGCTACGGTATGATGCTGGCGGAAGTCGGCCTGCCGCCGGGAGCGGGTGTGGATCGCGCCTCGCTGGGGAAGCTGCTCGACAACTGGACCATTGAGCGTTACGAACTGCAGCCGGACCGCATCGTGTTTTATCTGTGGTCGCCTGTGGCGGAAGGCGAAAAGTTTACCTTCAGCTTTACACCGAGGTACGCCATCCGCGCCAAGGCAGCGCCGGCAAAGTTGACCGACTACTATAACCCTGAACTGAGCGCAACGCTCGCGCCTCAGACTTTCGTCGTAAGCAGTGCGCCCTCTCATTAGCCTGCTGAGACCCGCGCTGGTGACCGGCACTGCGGGCGTATCGGGTTGGGAGGAGGTGTCGGAGATTGAGCGCGGGTAGCTTAGACGCCGAGTCGCTTACCACGGGCCGATTAATACTGATATGTCGGCATGTGGGAATGCAGGCACGGCCAGACTGCTAAGCAGCGAGAGTTGGTAGTGGACGAGATTAGGGAAGACCGCTTCCCGCACAGGGAAGAGGTTGTCAAAGCAGGCTGTTTTGCAGGCGTACCCACAGCACCCTCTGCCTCCCCGGGTATTCGTTCTTCCGAGAAGTATTGAGGCTCGAATTCGTCTCGTAAAATCAGTTCCCCTTTTACTGTGACCACGTGGGATGTCCTTACCTCACGTGCGATTCCAATCGCAAGGACCTGCCCGTCTTCATCTAGCAGAACTGGACGGTATCTTTCTGGGAAACCGGGGTCAGGAGTTGGAAGTTGCCAAATGGGCTTCCGAATCGGGTCTGCACCGTGCTCTGGAAGCCCGAGGGCACGTGATGCAAGGCTCGTCGGATCTTTGCTCGAAAGGCGAAGGGTGAAGGTGTACCAGCAGCGGACGACGAATTTCTTGAACCTGCTGACGCAAAACGGCGCGCACGTGGTTTGGGTGGGCCTGCCGCCCATGAAATCCGGCGCCTATAACGATCGGGCCGTGGAGATCAACTGCATCGCGTACACGGTGGTGAGCCGGAATCCGCTGGCGACCTGGTGGAATCCTCAACCCTATATAGGAGACGAGGCCGGCGGGTTCCGCGAGCTGGAAACCTCGGCGGATGGCAAGACCACGCGCATTCGCGCCGCCGACGGAATCCATCTTTCCGACGAAGGCGCGGCTCTTCTTGCGCCGGCGCTGATCGGCTGGCTGGATCCGGCGCCTCCTCCGATCACGACTGCACAGGTGACGCCGCAGGAGACGCCTCAAGTCCAGGTGAGCCGGCATCACCGTGGCGCGCACAGGCGCACCGCACGGCCCTGAGAGCCTTCCCGCTTCTTTCACTGCATCCAACTCAGGTTTCGATCCGGCCGATTCCTGCGCGGGAACGGCGCGTGTCAGGCCGCCCACAGTGTGTGTCTCGTGACACGGACGCGGCGCTCCAGTCATCCAGCAACTCCTTTGTTTTCAATTTTCTATGATTGGCACACCCGTTGCACTTCTCCCCGGCGTACGCAGGTGAGATTACGAAGCACTCGGGGGAAGCGATGAAGGCACTGAGGCAGAGCGGATGGGCGATGGCAGCAATGATGGCGACGGTTTTAACGACGCAGTTGGCCGGGCAGACAGCAACCCAGCAGGCCGCGGCAAATCAACAGGCTCCGGTTGCCGCGAAGCGCGTGATCGTGGTCAGCCTTGAAGACCGCAAGCTGGCGCTGGTCGAAGACGGCAAGGTCAGGAAGATCTACACCGTCGCGGTCGGCAAGCCCTCGACACCGAGCCCGGTGGGCACCTTCACCATCGAGCGCCGCGTAATGAACCCGACGTACTCGCACGATGGCCGCACAGTTCCTCCGGGGCCAAACAACCCGGTGGGCTCGCGCTGGATGGGTTTGAGCACCCCCGGATACGGAATCCATGGCACGAACGTGCCGAGCTCGATCGGCAAGGCCGCATCGCATGGGTGCATTCGTATGGCCAAGGCCGACCTGGAGGAGCTCTATCCGATGGTTGCCGTGGGCGACACGGTGGAGCTGATTGGCCACCGCAACGAGGAGACGGCGCAGTTGTTTGGCGACGGGCCGACGCCGGCTCCCACTCAAACGCAGTTGGCCGCGCAATCGACGAAGGCATCGCCCGCTACGGCTCAGCAAGCAGCGGTGCCGGTCGCGCCAGCACCAGCCGCACAACACACTGCGGACGTTAGCACGACGAGCGCTCCTGCTCCCGTGGCCTTGACGACCGTTGCGGCTCTCACGCTTGTCGGCTCTCTGTGAAGGAGGTCCGCGATGAACTTGCTTGTGAACGCAATCTCAGGGATTGAGGCCGCGTTGTTGCCCGTAGCAGCGGCGCTCATGCTCGAGGAGTTGACCTACGGAGGACTGGTTCGGCTGCTGCTGGCTCCGCGGCCGAAAGCAGGAAAACCGAGAGAGCCCAATCACCGGAATGGAGGCGGAAAATGCTTGCATTGAAGCTGTTGTTGACGGTTGCGGGAGCACTGATGATTGCTGCCGCGTTGGCGATTCCTCTGGTCGGTCTCTGGCTGCGCCTGCAGGCAACGCGCAAAAAGGCTGGCACGGACGGAACCATGGATGAACCCCTCACCGAACCGAAGCAGATCAACTGGGGCCGCTCCGTCGCGCTGGCGATCGGAGGCTGTGTGCCGTTGCTCCTGGCGGCCAGCATTGTTGTCGTGCCCAGCGGCATGGGCGGCGTGCGCATCAGCCAGATGAGCGGCACCTTGCCGGGCACGCTTTATCCAGGCGCTCATTTTGTCACGCCGCTCGTCGAAAGTGTCGAGATGTTCGACCTGCGCGATCATCTTTACACGGCCGGAATCCAGGAACAGGGCGCGAAGAGAATGCCGGCAACCAGCGGCCTGAACGTGCAGTCGCTCGAGGGCCTTAACATCGGCCTCGGCATCACAGTGCGCTACCGGCTCGATCCCAACAAGCTGTCAAACGTGCAGGCGCACCTGCCGCAACCGGCCGACAAGGAACTCGTGCCTTCCGTGGTGGCCAGCGCGTGGCGGGAGCTCACGCCACACTACACCGTCAAGGAGATCTTCTCCACCAAGCGCGAAGAGGTGCGCGCCAAAGCAGCCGACATCATTACGCGCAAGCTGGCGGCCGACGGCATTGTGGTCGAAGAGGTGATGCTCTCCGACATTCAACTGCCCGAAGAGTACGCGCGCGGCCTGGAAGGTCTGCTGCTCAAGGAACAGCAGGACGACCAGATGAGCGTCGACACCGACATCCAGCAGAAGCAGGTGAAGATCGCCGAACTCCAGGCCGAGGCAGAGGAGGTACAGAAGGTGAAGGAAGCCGAGGGCGAAGCGCAGTCCAAGGTGGTTGAAGCCAAGGGCGAGGCAGACGCCATGCAGTACACGTTGCCGCTCAAGCAGAAGCAGATCGAGCAGAGCAAACTTGAAGCCGAGGCGCGCAAGGAAGCGACCATCGAGACCGCCGAGGCCGACGCGCAGGCCAAGGTCATCGACAGCAAAGCCGAACTCGAACGGCGCAACATGTTGGCCGACGCTGAAGCCAACCGCATCAAGGTGGTGGCTGCGGCCGACGCGGAAAGAATGACCAGCGAGGCGGCTCTCTTGAACAAATCGCCGCTTCTCATCAACAAAATCGTCGCAGAGCGGCTTTCCGACAAGATCCAGGTCGTCATGGTTCCGTCGGATGGCAAGTTCTTCTTCGCCAGCGACGTCTTCAAGAGCGCGGCGACCAACCCCATCGTGAAACAGGAGGTGGATAGCGAGCAGGACTCAACTCCGGCTCAAGGCCACTGAGGACGGCTTTTGTGGGGCGGGCGGCGCGTGCTCCCGTCCCACTGGCTCCTCCAGCGCGTCACGTGGCCGAACAGCTCGTCGGCAACAATTCGTACCACCCGCAAACGATATAATCCGCACAAACGGAAAATCACAAAAGGCGATGAAGGCTATGAAGCTGATTTGGCTGATAGCAGCGATGGTTGGACTCTCCGGGCTTGCGGCATATGCCGCGCCCAGTCCCTGGGAGCAGCCCGCAGCCTCGCTCGCTGATCAAGTCGCCGCCATTCTCGGCCCCGGCCAGGCGCACTTGACCATCCAAAATCTTTCTTCGATCTCTACGGACGAGATTCCAGCGATCCGCCGCCTGCTAACGCAGGATTTGAAGGCGCACGGGGTGGCGATGGCGGGCGCGGAGAGCGCGAATACCGTGCGCGTGACGCTGAGCGAGAGTGTAAGGGAGCGGTTGTGGGTGGCTGAAATTGGCGAAGGCAACCAAACACAAGTGGCGATCGTCGACCTGGGACCCATCCAGCCGCAGCAAGCGCCAACGGTCAGCGGTCTGACATTGAGCAGCCGGCAAATCCTCGTCGCCCGCGATCCTTTGCTCGCGGTACTCGAGATTCCGAATGGCTTGGTCGCTCTCGAGCCGGAGCAGGTTGTTCTGTACGCCCACACGGCGGAAGGTTGGCAGGAACAAAAACACTTGAGCATCGAACAACGGCGGCAGCTCGCTAGAGATCCGCGCGGCGCCCTCCTTGGATATGGAGACGGATTGAGTTTCGATGCTTGGCTCCCCGGTGTGCATTGCACAGGTAGCTTCACCTTCGTTCCCTCGCCCATTGGATCAAACTTTGATTGCCGCGAGAGCGACGATCCATGGGCAGTGACCCAGCCGCCTCTGCATCTGACAGAATCGTCCGGCGGCGCAACGGAGATGAATGTGACCGTTACCCCAATTCGCGCCTTCTATAACGCTTCCCGCAGCTACTTTACCGGCGTCCTGGCTCCGAACAATGGTCCCGATCTGCCTCCGTTCTACTCCGCTGCCCTTATCCCGCGTGTGGCCGGGTCGGCCGCGCTTCTTGTGGGCGGCATCGACGGCAAAGTGCAGCTCGTGGAGAACGGCGCGTTAAAGCCAGTCGCCGGCACTCGCGACTGGGGCAGCGACTTCGCTGTGCTCCAATCGAGCTGCGGAGCCGGCACGCAGGTCATTGCCTCCAGCTCGGGCGAAGCCGCCAGCGACAGCCTGCGGGCGTTCGAACTCCCCGCGCTCGAAGCCGTTCCTGCAAGCGTACCGCTCACCATGGACGGAACCGTGACGGCGCTCTGGACCACGCCCGACGGCAAGAGCGTTCTCGCCGTCGTACGCAATGCGGCAAATCAATATGAGGTGGACCGTGTTACGGTACTTTGCAATTAGCTGCCTCGCCGCCGCGCTGGCGTTCTCGGCCGCCGCGCGCACACGTCCCCACTATGGCGGCACGCTGCACGTCGAAATCGCAGGCGACCCATGGCAAACCCCCGATGGCCTTGCGCGCCGGCTGATTCTCGACGGCCTGACAGCATTCAACGCAAACGGCGAGGTCAGTCCGGCCCTCGCCGTCGAATGGCAGTCGGAAGACAACGATCATCGCTGGCAGTTTCGCCTGCGCTCCGGTGTACATTTTCACGATGGTTCGCCGCTCACTTCGACCGCCGTTGTCATGTCGCTGAACCTCGCCTGCACGCCAAACTGCCCTTGGGCCACAGTTCATGCCGTGGGCTCCTCGGTGGTCTTCACGAGTGACTCGCCGCTGCCTAATCTACCCGCTCTGCTTGCAGGCGACGAGTTCCTTATCGCGCTCACGCGTACACCAGATGGGCAAACGCCGGCCAACCCCATCGGCACCGGCCCGTTTCAGTTCGCCGCCTTCAGCAACGGCGTTCTCACGCTCACCGCGAATGATAATTGCTGGCAGGACCGCCCGTTCCTCGACGAGGTCACGATCAGCGCCAGCCGGCCGATCCGCGACCAATGGCTCGATTTGAGCGTCGGCCGCGCTGACGTCGTTGAAGTTCCTCCACAGGAACTGCGTCAGGCGCAGCAGCAGCGGCTCACAGTCGTCGTCTCGCCGCCGGTGGAGCTGCTTGCGCTTCAGGTTTCTGACTCAGGCGCGCTCGCCAATCCCGTGTTGCGTGCGGCCATCGCCCAGGCCGTCGACCGCAGCGCTCTCTTCAACGTCATCTTTCAGAAGCAGGGCGAGATCACCGCCAGTCTCCTGCCGCAGTCGCTCACTGGCTACTCTTTTCTCTTTCCAACTGACCGCGATGTGAACAAAGCGAACGAGCTGCGCGGAGGGCTCACTCCGCCGCCGCTGACTTTCGCGGCTGGCGGCGACGGAACCATGCAGTTGGCCACGCAACGCATCGCCCTCAATCTGCATGAAGCGGGATTCAGTGTGCAGGTAGTGAACGCCCGCAACGCACCTAGCACGGACCTGGCGTTGCGCAAGCTGTCTGTCGAGGGCGCCGATCCTCCGGACGCGCTCGCGATTTTGCTGCGCAGCGCAGGAGAGAATGCTCCCGTCGCAGGTTTGAATTCCACTGCACTTTACCGCGCCGAGCATGACTTTCTCGATCTCAAAACGCTGGTTCCGCTACTCGATCTTCCCCGCGCCTACGCAATCGGTGGCCGAGTTCGCGACCTGACGCTGCGCGCCGACGGCACGCCGGATCTAGCGGGAGCGTCACTGGAGGGTGCACAGTGAGTCTTCGTCAAAAGCTGCTCCTCCTCTTCTCTCTCACCGTAGCCGCGGCCGTCGCTGCGGTTGCCTGGACTGTGCTGGTGCGCATTCGTCATGTCTTTGACGGGCGCGACCAAGAAGAGACGGCGCTCTTTGTCAGCCAGTTTCAACGAGAGTTCCAGCATCGCTCGGCAGAGGTGGCCGCGGCTGTCAGCCGTCTGGCGGCAAGCGAGCGTGCGCGTGCCATGGCATTTGAGCTGACGCAGTCCGGAGACACAGCCCCCTATCTGACCGAGGCGCAGACCATGGCGCAGGATGCTCAACTCGACTTCCTTGAGATTGTAGGGCCGGACGGAAATGTCATCAGCTCTGCGCAATGGCCTGCGCGCTTCGGTTACCCTGAGCCTGCTGTCTCGAATGCCACGGCCACCCCGTTTCTCAAGCGCGAAGATCTGCCCGACGGTTCGACGGCTCTCGGTCTTTTTGCCGTGCATGCCATTGGCGGTTCGTCAGTGCGCCTCATCGGCGGCGAGCGGCTGGACCAGAGCTTTCTGGCCGATCTACCCGTCGCTCCGGGCATGCAAATCGGCTTGTACAGCGATGCCGGAGCCAGCCAGAATTCAGCCCCGCCCAACCCCTCTGCCCCAGGGGCCTTCGATCCTTCGCGTCTCCTGGGTCCCAACGGCAGCGCCCCGGGCGCCGTCCATTATCAAGGCCTGATTGATGCCGCACGTAAGTCAGGCCAGCAAGTCAGCGGCGTCGTCAATCCCACCAGCCAGCGCGAAGACAGCCTGAGCGCCACTGCGATCCCCCTCAAGAACGAACAGGGCGGCGCGATGGCTGTACTCGTCGTAGCCATCTCGCGCTCTGGCATGGTTGAGGCGCAGCAGCACATCCGTGCCATCGCTTACGGCGTCGCGGCGGGCGGCATTCTGCTCGCCATTGCCTTCAGCCTCTGGATTGCCGCGCGCGTCTCGCGTCCCATCGAGCAGTTGGCGCGCGCAGCTGAAGAGGTGGCCGGCGGCAACTGGGATGTCCGCGTGCCGCAGCGCGGGCGCGACGAAGTGAGCGTGCTGGCACGCAGCTTCAACCACATGACCGAGCAGCTCGTCAGCCAGCGCGATCGCCTTGTGCAAAGCGAGCGCGTGGCCGCCTGGCGCGAGTTCGCCCGCCGCCTGGCCCACGAACTCAAGAATCCGCTCTTCCCGCTGCAGCTGACCGTCGAAAATCTCGTTCGTGCGCGCGGTCTGGCGCCGGCCGAGTTCGACGAAGTCTTCCGCGAAAGTACCTCAACGCTGGGTACGGAGATCGCGAACCTCAAAACCATCATTGGCCGCTTCAGCGACTTCAGCAAGATGCCCAAACCCGAGCTGGAGCGAATCGACGTAAGAGACGTGGTCGAGCGCGTGCGCGCGCTTTACGAAACTGTCGCCAGCCGCGATGCAAAGATCCAAATTGCCATCGACGTCGCCGATGCACTGATGCCGCTCAACGCCGATCCTGAGCTGCTGCACCGCGCGCTCTCCAATCTTGTCTTGAATGCCATGGACGCAATGCCCGACGGAGGCACTCTGACGATATCTGCGTGCCCCACGGATGAAAGCGTCGAGCTCCGCGTGTCTGATACCGGCCAGGGCCTCACGCCCGAGGAGTGCGAGCGGTTGTTCACTCCGTACTACACAACCAGGCAGCATGGAACCGGCCTCGGCCTTGCAATCGTGCAGTCGGTGGTCGCTGATCACACAGGTACTATTTCTGTCGAAAGCCCCACGGGCGGCGGCGCAACGTTTATCATTACGCTGCCGAAGGCCGTGTCATGAGTGCAAAAGCGAACATTCTAATCGTCGATGACGAAGCAAACACGCTAGCCTCGCTTTCCCGCGCCTTCCGCCTCGCCGGGCACGATGCCGTGGTCTGCGACAATGCCGAGCGCGCACTGGAGCTGGCCCGTTCGCAGCCTTTCGACCTGATCCTGAGCGATGTGGTCATGCCGCGGCGCGACGGCCTGACGCTGCTCGAAAACCTGAAGACCGCGGGCGTCACTGCGCCGGTCGTCATGATGAGCGGCCAGGCACACATCGAAATGGCGGTGCGCGCCACACGCCTCGGCGCCCTGGACTTTCTCGAGAAGCCGCTCTCCACCGAGAAACTGCTTGTCACCGTGGAGAACGCACTAAAACTCACGCGCCTTGAAACCGAAAATCGCGACTTGCGCGCGCGGGTCGGCAAGCACACGCTTGTCTTCGCTGGCGAAACCATGCGCCGCGTGATGGCGCAAATCGAGCGCGTAGCAGCTAGCGAGACGCGCGTCTGCATCTACGGCGAAACCGGCACGGGCAAGGAACTGGTGGCGCGAACACTGCATGAGAAAAGCAACCGATCCGCGGGGCCGTTCGTCACGCTCAATTGCGCGGCTGTCCCCGCCGAGCTGATCGAGAGCGAACTCTTCGGCCACGAGAAAGGCTCGTTCACCGGCGCGGCGCAGCGCCACACGGGAAAATTTGAGCAGGCGCACCGCGGCACGCTCTTTCTGGACGAGATCGGCGACATGCCCACCGCCATGCAGGCCAAGCTTCTGCGCGTGCTCGAGGAAGGCGAAGTCGAGCGCATCGGCGCCGGCAAACCTACACCGGTCGATGTCCGCGTGGTGGTCGCCACGCACCGCAATCTCGAGCAGCTTGTCGATTCCGGCGGATTCCGACGCGACCTCTATCATCGCGTCGTCGTCTTCCCCGTTCAACTGCCTCCGCTGCGTCAACGGCGTGAAGATTTGCCCGCGCTCGTGGAACACTTTGCGCGCCAGGTGAGCGCACAGAATGGCTGGAAGCCTGCCGTCTTCACAGCCGCCGCCATTGAGTCCCTGCAGGAATATGCGTGGCCAGGCAACATTCGCGAGCTGCGCAATGTGGTCGAACGTCTCCTGCTCCTGGCTGGCTCTGAGGTCGGCGCGGAAGATGTGCGCTTGGCGCTGCCCGCCTTTCAATCGGCCGCAATTGCCGGTTCTAGTGCCCTCGCCGCGGATGGCGCTGCAATGGGCCCGCTTGCAGAGCGTGTGCAGGCCTTTGAGCGCGCGACGGTGCTTGCCGAACTCGAACGCCATGGTCGCCGAATTACGCAAACAGCCAGAACGCTCGGGATCGAACGAAGTCATCTCTACAAAAAGTGCCAGCAGCTCGGCATCAATCTGCAAAACCTGCCGCGGGAGTGAATTCATCCCCCATTGGGAGAGCGCATTCTCGATTGGCGCCAAATCGCCAAGTCACTCATTGACCCGATTGGTATCGCGAAGCGTGCAACTGGCCGTAGCCAGACAGGATGCAAAGGAACACGATTTATTCCTTGGGAGTTGGCTTGCGGGAATTGAACGAATTCTGGGGTGAGGAATTGAAGACCAAAGATGCATGCGCGGTTCATGCTGATCGCGACAGTCGACTCTCATCCATGCGTTGCCTTTCTGCCATGCCGGGCTTTCGAGCTTCCAAGCCTAGGCCAGTTCATTACCCCAAGGAAATCAGCACATTGGGTGACCATATCCGCAAGCGCCGCCTTGACCTCAATCTCCTGCAAAAGCAGGTTGCCGACCAGATCGGCGTTTGCGAGATCACGATTACCAACTGGGAACGCAACGCAACCGCCCCGGCCATCCGTCACATCCCGGCCATTCTCCAATTCCTTGGGCACGACCCGCTGCCGCCCACTATCTCTCTCCCTGAACCTCTTGTCGCCGTGCGTAGAAGGCTCGGTCTCCAATCGGCGTTTGATTCAAAGAGCTGATAGGGTTCCCGCTGAGTGTCAATACGGACACGCGGCGAGCGTCGACAAGAGTTTTTGAGCAGGAGATCGGATTCGAGCTAATCGAAAAATACAATCAAATTCGGAAGGCATTGCGATGAATGAATACGACCCTCATGGGAGTGTAAGAGGCGAGGAAGCAAGTTTGGCGTCGCGCTCCACGATCTCCGTTACAAGCGAAGTTTGCCAAGAAGGTGCGTAATGCGCTTTGGTTGTTGCGGGAGCATGATTTCACCGTGTACTGATCCCGTTGGAGCGGAGATCCGGCATGTGCACTTTGCCGAGGTGCAATCGCGCTCCTTTCCCGTGGAGGACAACGAACATTACGGGAAGTTCTTCGATCGTCTGCGCAGCCTTCGGTATGACGGGCGTTGCAGTATCGAAGCCTATACTCAGAACTTGGCCTCCGACGGCAAGCGGGCGCTGGAAAAGCTGAAGGAAATCGTGAAATCGGTGGAGATGTGAAGATGGAAACAACCGCGCAATGCCTACCGGAACGTGGATCTGCAAGCGATGCCCGGGTGCGGGTGGAGCAAGCAGCAAGAATCCTTCGCCTACGAGTCGTCGAGATGCTAGGGCCAAATACAAAGGGGCATCTCGGAGGCTCCCTCTCAATCGCGGACGTTGTAGCCGCGCTATATTTCGTCAAGATGCGCCACGACCCTAGCGCGCCACAGTGGCCGGACCGCGACCGTTTCATCCTCAGCAAGGGCCATTCCGTTCTTGTTCAATACGCGGCCCTGGCTGAATGCGGCTATTTTCCAAGGGAGGAACTGGGCAAGCTCAAGACCTTGGGCTCAATGCTGCAAGGGCATCCCGACATCAAATCGACTCCGGGGATTGAAGCCAATACAGGCTCGCTCGGCCAGGGGCTTTCGCAGGCCTGCGGAATGGCTGCCGGCTTGAGATTGGACGGCCGGAAAAGCCGCGTCTACTGCGTCGTGGGCGATGGCGAACTTTGCGAGGGTCAGATTTGGGAGGCGGCGATGTCCGCGTCTCATTACCACCTGGACAATTTGGTGGCCATTGTCGATCGCAATGGCCTGCTGGCGACTGGCCCGATTGAATCGCGATTCAACACGAATCCTCTGGCTCAAAAATGGGCGGCCTTCGGCTGGCACGTTCTGGAGTTGGACGGGCACGACGCGACAGCAATACTCGAGGCGCTCGATCAAGCCGACAGACTTTCGGGCAAGCCAAAGGTTTTGATAGCGAATACAGTTAAGGGGCGGGGCCTCCCCTTTGCGGAAAACAACGCGGCGTTTCATAACGGTCACATGACTTCCGAGCAGTACGAACTTGCACTCAAGCTCCTTGGTTCGGAATTCTCGGCTGACAGAAGTTAGGGAGAATGAAGATGGCCTTGAGGAATTGCCGCGAAATCTACGGCCGGACACTTATTGAATTAGGGCAACAAAACAGGGACATTGTCGTGCTTGAAGGTGATCTCGGGAAATCAACGATGTCCTGCTATTTTGAAGAGGCTTTTCCGGACCGCTATTTTGAAATGGGAATTGCCGAAGCGAATATGACTGCGTTTGCTGCAGGTCTTTCGCTGGCCGGCAAGATTCCGTTTACGAACTCTTTTGCCACCTTCGCGGCCGGCCGCGCTTTCGACCAGATCAGGCAAAGCATATGTCTGCCCAATCTGAACGTGAAGATCGTCGGATCGAGCGCTGGCCTTTCGGATTACGGAGACGGCTCGACTCACCAGTCGGTGGAAGACATTGCGATTATGAGAGCTCTTCCCAATATGACCGTCCTGGTCCCCGCCGACGGGAGCGAAACACGCGCCATGACGCGGGCGATCGCTGCGTACCGCGGGCCGGTTTATCTGCGAATCAGCCGCGCCGATCTGCCCGATGTGACCGCCGTAAACCAGGAGTTTGTCATGGGCAGGCCTTCTATTGTTCGCGGTGGGAAAGACGCGGCAATCTTTGCCGTAGGGACCATGGTCGCCAAGGCAATCGAAGCTGCGGATCTCTTATCTGAAAAGGGGATTTCCATCCGGGTGGTGAACGTAAGCTCGCTCAAGCCGGTCGACGAAGCGGCACTGAAGGCTATGGCCGAAGATATGAAGGGCATCGTTACGGCGGAAGAGCATTCTATCATCGGCGGATTGGCAAGCCTGGTCACTTATGTCTTGCGGGGAACAGGGTTGCCGATCGAATGCATCGCCATTCAAGACAGGTTTGGCCAATCGGCCGAGAATCTCGATCGGCTTTACGAAGAATACGGACTCACTGCCGAGCGCATCGCCGCTGCCGCAGTCTCCGTGATTGCCAAGAATACGGCGTAGATCGAATCTGCACAAGCTGTTCGTCTCTGGCTCGACGCCGCAAGCGGCCAGAAGAGCAAAGGGAGAAGTCTTTCCCCTCCTTACCGCAGTGATTCTTCGAAAAATCACGCCCTCAAGCAGGCCGCTATCGTCCATGGCCGCCGAGCGACGTCGTCCATGATATTCGCGTCCGGACGATCAACCTTATCCCCGACACACTCCTGGAATGGCAGGTAAGAGAGTTAACTGTTGACGCCGCTCGCCAGATAGCCGCCGTCGACCACCAGCACTTCGCCGGCGATGAACGACGCGCCGTCGGAGGCCAGAAGAATCGCCGCGCCCACAAGTTCTTCGGGCTGGCCGTAGCGGCCCATGGGCGTGCGCATCAAAATTTCCTGGCCGCGCGGGGTCGAGTCGAGCAGCTTGGCGTTGATGTCGGTGCGATAGACGCCCGGAGCGATGGCATTCACCATCACGCCTTTCTTCGACCACTCGACCGCGAGCGAGCGGGTGAGCGAAGCCAAGGCTGCCTTGCTGGCGGCGTAGGCAGCCACTTCAGTGAACGCCACGAAGCTGGTGAGCGACACAATGTTGATGATGCGGCCGTAGCCGCGTTCGAGCATGGGGCGGCCGAAGATCTGGCAGGTGCGCAGCGTGCCGATGAGGTTGGTATTGAGGATGTCGCTCCACTCGTCTTCGGAAGCCTCGAGCGTGGGCGTGCGCTTGGCGATGCCGGCGCAGTTGACGAGGATGTCGACTTTGCCGAATTTTTCAAGCATAGCGGCGAGGAGTCTTTCCAGCGAAGCGCGATCGCAAACGTCGGTGGTCTGGCGCAGCGTCTTGCGGCCACGGGCTTCGATCTCGGCGGCGACTTCTTCCATCTGCTGCTGCCGGCGTCCAGTAGCAACAACGTCGGCGCCGGCCTCGGCCAGGCCGATGGCGATGGCGCGGCCGATGCCCGACGTGCCTCCCGTGACAACCGCAGTCTTTCCTTCCAAGCTGAATAATTGCGTGACCATGCGTCCTCCAAGATGAATAATAGAAGATTGCTCAATTTCCCGATCTCATTATACGGAGCGTTGCGCAGGGGGAAAGGAGAATTGTCTTTCTGTTCCGCCGCTTCCTGGGGCGATGATGGCGGAGGGCAGATGCGATGTCAACCGGCAAGGTCTGCCGTTTCCTTCATCCGCGCAGCGCCGGGTTTCTGACTGCCTGAATTTGTGCCGGTTGAAGATTCGCGGTATCCCAGGCTAGCGTCGAGTCTACTTGGTTTCGCAATGGAGGATTTCAAGGGCCAAGCGGCGAAAAAACAATTGCAGATCCTTCGACTCCCTTCGCCCGCTATCGCGGACGAACGTCGCTCAGGGTGACAGGAACGAGAATTGGCACCAACCTGAATTACGCGGATCGGGGCGCGCAAAGGCTGATTTCTATCTGTATGATTACCTTGAGACGACAACACAAATGAAAGCGATCGAATCTACGAAGCGCTCCCGTGCGGAACAGCCTGTGATGGTGGCGCAGACGGAGCTGCGCGCCGGCGCCTTGCGGCTTCCGGGGCTGTTGATGCAATGCCTAACCCATATGGCGCCGGCGGCGGCGCTGTTGTTCACCATTCAATTCACCACCTCACAGGCGGGTCTCGCCGCACCCGTGGCATATCTCATCGCCTTTCCCATCGTCTTGGTGCTGGGCGTTTGCCTCATGCAACTGGCCAGATGTCTGCCCTCGGCCGGCGGCTACTATACGTACATCAGCCGGACCGTGAATCCGCAGGTCGGATTCCTGGCTGCCTGGCTCTATTTCTTGTACGATCCGGTGGTGGCCGCCTTCATCCTGGCTTACCTCGGCTCGGTGATAGAGCACGCCTTGAAGGCTGGCTATGGCGTGATCTTTCCCTGGTGGGTTTTCCTGCTGGCGGCGGGAAGCCTGGTCGGGTGGGTGACATATCGAGGGGTTCGGGTATCGGCGAAATCCATGGTTGTGCTGGGGGTGGCGGGAGTCACGATCGCGCTGGTTCTCAGCCTGTGGGGATTCTTCCTGCCAGGGCCGGGAGGAATCAGTTTTTCGCCCTTCAACCCTGCCAAGGCCGCCAGCCGCAATGGCCTGGCCTTGGCGGTAATCTTCTCGATTTTTGCGTTCAACGGCTGGGAGTGCGGCGCTCCTCTGGCCGAGGAGAGCGAAAACCCGCGCCAAAACCTTCCTCGCGCGATCTTGATCTCGATCCTGGTAATGGGGGTCTGCCTGGTATTCGGCTCGTGGGGGCTGTTGGTGGGCTGGGGCACGGAGAAGTTACCGGGCCTTATCAACTCGGTGGAAAATCCGACCTTTGTGCTCGCGCGGCGTTACTGGGGCGGTGCCTGGGTGATCGTGCTGCTGGCCTTGCTGAATTCGATTATCGCCACTTCGATCGCCGCCAACAACGCGGCTACGCGCGTGTGGTTCGGCATGGCCCGCTCCGGGTCGCTGCCGCGTGTGCTGGCCAAGGTGCATCCGCGGTTCAAAACGCCCACAAATGCAGTCTGGCTGCAAATTGTGCTCACGTTTGTCGTTGGGTTGGGGCTGGGCTGGTTGATCGGGCCAGGCCAGTTGTTCGTATTTATGGGCACGGTGCTGACGTTTGCCCTGATTCTGATTTTCAGCACCGCCAATCTGGGCGTGTTTCTGTATTACTTCCGCCAGCGGCGGGAGGAATTCAACATCCTGCTTCATGCCGTTTTTCCTCTGGTGGGAACGCTGGCGGTCTTCGTGGTGGCTTACACCTCGCTTACCCCGTGGCCTGCTCCCCCGGTCGCTTACGCTCCCTGGGTGGTTGCGATCTGGCTCGTGCTGGGCATCCTGGTGCTGATCGCGATGAGATTGACCGGCCATAAGGGCTGGGCAACCACGGCGGGTAACGCCATTGAGGAGCGTGCCGAGACCGAGGAGGAAGCGGAACAGCGGTCGGCGCTGTTGTGAAATCGCGCGGGTCCGGTTTGCGGGCCGAATAAGAGCCGCGGTAAGGGAAATCGATGACGCCAGGCGCCGTTTTCCTTAAGAAAGCGGCACTTGCACGATCTATGCGGTCCTCATGGAAACTCTGATTTTTCCTTAAAACAGCGCAATCGGATTGAAGAGAGAGCCGGTGCCTTTCGGCAGGCACAGGGGCGCGGCGCACACCATGAATTCCCAGCGTCTTTCCTCTTCGCATGTCTTTGCCAGGTCCTCAAGCTGAAGGCTGTCGGCGCAAGCCATGCCCATAGCGGCCAACTGGAGCGCGTGCAGCGGGCTGGCGACCCCCTCGACGTTGGAGGGCACGGTCTCGCCGTCGCCGTCGGGCAGGAAGGCGGCTATCTTCCTTTCGTGCATCCATAGAGCCGTGGAAACGTGCAAGCCGGCGCGGCCCTGGCCCGAGTAGCCGCAGTTCCACGGGCCGAGCTCCAGCCTGCGCCGGTGGTGCCCGGTGCGGAAGAGCAGTATATCGCCTTCTCCGAGACGCACACCCTCGGCCTTTTCCGCCGCCTCCAGCTCGTCGGTTGTCACGGCTTCACCTAGCTCAAGCCATTTCTCGCCGCGCAGCCTCGGTATATCAAGCAATACGCCGCGCCCCACGATGCCGCGGACATAGGCCGTTACGTCCATTGCCAGCGGCCCTTCGGAGGTAACGAGGCTCGTGGGCTTACCGTTGTAGAGAAGGCCCATGTAGCTTACATGGCAGAGCGCGTCGAGGTGCGTAAGGCAATCGCCGTGAAATTCGGTGGCCAAATAGTCCAGGGCGAAGCGCGGCTCGCCCTCCGGCCTTATCACGTCATGGTTACGGATCAGATGGCGGACGGCAGGCCGGGGATTGTCGGGCCCGGCCACGGTGTTGATCGGTATGGCGAGGGAAACGGTGCGGCCCACTTGGATGAGCTTGGCCGCCGCCGCGATTTTATCCGGGGTTATGTAATTGAGCGTGCCGAGCTCGTCCTTCTCTCCCCATCTGCCACGGTTGTTTACTGCTTTGAACAGTTCGTCGAATTCCTTCCTCGTTATCGGCGGGGCTTTCACGTTGAGTATTTCCCTCTCTCTTTCAGCTTTCGAGTTTCGATCTCGGGTTCCGAATGACAAAGCGCTTAAGCAGACGGCGGCGTCTTCGTCCTTGCCTTCACGCCAGCCAGGTCTTCGAGGACGGTGATCACGGCGGATGGGTCGAGGCCGCCGCGGCCGGCCGCCAGAAGAGCGCTGTAGAGCTGGTGGGCCAAGGCGGCTCCCGGCAACGGGACATTCAGTTTGTCGGCGGTTTCGAGGGCAATGCCAAGGTCCTTGTTCTGAAAGGCGACCGTGCCGCCGGGCTTGAAATCTCCGGCTATAATCTTTGGGCCGCGCACATCCATGACGCGGGTTTGGGCATAGCCGCCGCTGAGGACCTTGAGGATGATCGCCGGGTCCACGCCGGCTTTGGCGCCCAACACCAGAGCCTCAGCCAGGCCTACGTAACTCAGCGCGACCTGGATTTGATTGCAGGCTTTCACGATCTGGCCGGCGCCGTGCGGGCCACAGAGGGTGATGGTTTTGCCCATCGCCTGGAGGACAGGCCGGACCTGATTCAGGACTTCCTCCGGACCTCCAACCATTATGGACAGGATAGCCTGTTGGGCTCCCAGCTCGCCGCCGCTGACAGGAGCGTCCAGGCAGCCAACTCCGACTTTGGCGAGTTGAGCGGCGATCTTGATCGCAGTAGCCGGCGCGCAGCTGCTCATGTCAATGAACACCAGACCCTCGTGGGCGCCGGCAATGACGCCGCGGCTACCCAGGGCAACCTCTTCGGCGGCTTCGGAGTTCGTGACCATGGTGATGACCACATCCGACGCGCGGGCAACATCGGCGCAGCTTTCGGCTGGAGCGGCGCCGCGCTCGACCAGCGGTTCTATCGCGGCAGCGACGACATCGAATACGGTGAGGGAATAGCCTGCCTCGAGCAGGTTTTCGGCCATAAGCCGGCCCATGATTCCGAGTCCGATAAATCCGATCGTTGGTTTCATTTCAAAACCTAAAAACTTTGCGCAGCGCGTCTTCGTTGCCGACGTGTTTTTGCCGTTTGCGGGTGCTGGCAAGATGATAACGAACGAGGACCCAAAAATTCCACAGCGCCTTTGCCGGCAAAGTCCGCTGAAAGATACAACCAAACAAGGGACCGGGTTCAGTTCTCAGTTCGTAGCTTAATCCGGTTGCGGCGGCTACGGAAGCTGTGAACTGTGAACTGTGAACTGCGAACTCTTGAAATACGATCCGCACTCTGTTCCCTGGCCGTTCTAACCATGCAGGGCCGATGGACGCGGTGCGAAGGTCTGAGATCACTCCGGCGGGGCGCCCGAAACGGGCAGGCGGACGAAGAACGCGGTTTGTCGCCGATGGGGAAGTGACGTGATTTAAATCACCAAGCTTCACCATGGCCGGTCATTGGCCCGAAATGCGCAACACAAACTGCTACGTAGCGAGATGATGGTTGCGAATTTGCTCCATGGTACCCTAGCGATTCGCCGAATGAACCTCCCGCACGTGTCGTTCAAACGCCGCTTGCAATGCTTTTTGGAATCGCTCTCGATTTCGGTACGCCCCTAAAATTGGGAAAGCATGATGGGAACTTGAGTGTATTCAGTCGCATAGAGAACACCGCCGGCAGACTCTTCGGGCAAAATCGGCGAATTTCCCTGTATCTTTCCCTGTTAGCAGGGATTTAGGCACCGAGACCGGCTCGAGCCGGACTGGGCACACCGCCAGCGACTTAGAACCGATAAGATACAAGCTTTCTCCCATTCCTTTTTACGAATTCCCGCAGTCGCCAACTTCTCAGTTTTTCGAAACGGGGAAGATTCTGTGGCGAACAAGAAAGCGATTCTAAATTGCAACGAAGCTGACCAGCGGACGCTGGACGGTCAAATCCCTTCTACATAAGCCTGTTTAGACCTCCGTCGGCGGTCATTCGCGCTGCAGGCTCAGGGAGCTTCCTCCGTGGCTGGCGGTCTTTCAACAGGCCCCACGCTGGATTCGCTTCCAATGTTTCCAGGCGATGGTCGAGGTTCCGCGTGGCTCTGGTGCGAATTCGTCGGACGCAAGGCGCAGTCCAGGGTGATGATCCCAGACAGCCGCATCCGCCGCGACGGACAATCCACGCCGGAGTCTGGTGTGCGCGCAGGTTGCGACGACGCAAAATGGCGCAACACTGCCTCGTTGAGACGAGCTGCGAGCGCACGATATTTGCCTCGGATGATCCCGATATCCTTCATAAACAAGGCGTACCGGTTCCTTGAGTTAGAATGATTTTTGCAAATTTTACAGGCATTTACGGATCACGAATCCAAACGTAGTCAGGCCTGATCTGCCTGAGAGGAGCTGTTCCATGTGGTCGTTATTCGCTAAAAGACTCGCTGCAACACTGGGAGTGGTTGGCTTGGGTTTGCTCCCCCCGATCGTTGGTGCTGCGGCGCCCCAGAACGCGGCTCCAGTGCCTGCGTTGCCTGTGGAGCCGGATGCGGTGCTGAGTGTGCAGTCCAATGCGGATGGATTTGTGGCGAAGGTCAATGGCGAAACGCTGCGGGTAACGGTATGCGGCGACTCGGTGGTGCATATCGTAGCGGCTCCGGGCGATGCAGCGGTGCAGGGCGCATCGCCGGCGCAGCCGTGGATGCTGGACAAGTCCACAGTGTGCCCGGGCGCCAAGTTTGATTTTGCGCGGGACGCGGACGGCGCCTCGCTGACCACGGCGAAGCTTCGCGTGAAGCTCGAGAACAAGGCCGGCAATCTGGTCTACTCCACGATCGATGGGACGATGCTGCTGCTGGAGAGGCCGGCGGAGCCGCGTACCTATCTGCCGGTGGTACTCAATGGGGAGAAGACCCTCACCGTGGAGGACCGGTTTAGGCCGGACGTTACGGAGGCGTTCTACGGGCTGGGACAGCATCAAAACGGAATGTTCAACTATCGTGGCGCAACGGTGGAGCTGGGACAGGACAATAGCGACGTTGCCATACCGGTGCTGGTATCCAATAAGGGCTATGGACTGATGTGGAATACGGCATCGCTGACCTATTTCGATGACCGGTATCCGCCGGCCTTAAGCATTACCTCAATGTCTGCGAACGCATTGGACTACTACTTCATCTACGGGCCGGAGATGGACGGAATCATCCACGAATATCGCCAGATGACGGGACACGTGCCGCTGTTTCCGGAGTGGGCCTATGGATTCCTTCAGTCAAAGGACTCCTACACATCGCAGGCCGAGTTTTTAGAGGTCGCCAGGCGTTACAGGACGGAACATATTCCGCTGGACTGCATGGTGCAGGATGGAGGCTGGTGGACGGCGCGAGGTGAGGGGGATTTCAACGCGAACTATCCCGATGTCGCGGCGGAGCTGAGTGAACTGCATAAGGAACACGTTCACACGATGATTTCTGTGTGGGGGCTCTACGAGGACAGCTCGGTCAATCTTCAGAAGTTGCGGGCAAACGGGTGGGAGATTTCCCCGGCAACGCGCGAGTATGACGGGACCAACCCCGCGGCGCGGGATTTCTTATGGAAGACGATCTCCGGGCATCTGCTCGCTCAAGGTTGGGATTCGTTCTGGCTGGACGCCTCGGAGCCGGATGCGGGTCCGCACGAGGCCGATGCGATGCTGTTCGACAAGAAAGTGGCGATCGGCAACGGCGCCATGTACACAAATGTTTTTCCTCTGCTGCATACCGGCGGCTTTGCAGAGCACTGGAAGCAGGCCACGGAGGAAAAGCGGGTCATGCTGCTGACGCGCTCGGCGTTTCTGGGCCAGCAGCGGATCGGAACTGCTGTGTGGAGCGGCGATAGCTACCCCACCAACCGGGCATTCCAGCACCAGATTGCGGCGGGGCTGAACTTCGCGCTGAGCGGAATGCCCTATTGGACGACCGATGTTGCAGGGTACTTTCCTTTGTACAAGGGCGCTTCGATGACCACGCCCGAGTATCAGGACCTTTACGCGCGTTGGTTCCAGTTTGGCGCATTCTGCCCCCTGTTCCGGACCCATGGGCATCGCGACCACAACGAAATATGGACCTACGACAAGGTTGAGCCGGTGCTGATCACCTATGACCGGCTGCGCTACCGGATGATGCCGTACATCTACTCGCTGGCCTGGAAGGTGACGCATGACGACTATACGATGCAACGGCCGTTAGTGATGGATTGGCGCACCGACCATAAGGTGTGGAATATCGGCGATGAGTATATGTTCGGCCCTGCGTTCCTGGTCAGTCCGGTTTGGAAGGAAGGGGCTCTAAAGCGGGATGTTTATCTGCCCAAGGCGGAGGCCTGGTACGATTTCTGGACCGGCGAGAAGATCCAGGGCGGACAGGATCTCGAGGTGAATGCTCCGATTGAGAAACTGCCGCTGTTTATGCGCGCCGGATCGATCGTGCCTCTGGGACCGGAGATCGAGTATGCCGGTCAAAAGCCGGATGATCCAATTGAGTTGCGGATCTACCGGGGCGCGGATGGCTCCTTCAATCTCTATGAAGATGAAGGCGACAGCTACCGGTACGAGCAGGGCGCCTATGCAGTGATTCCGATGCACTGGAATGATGCGGCCGGAACGCTGACCCTGGGCGACCGGGTAGGCTCGTTCGCGGGGATGGCACCGCACAGAAACTTTCGCGTCGTTCTGGTAGGCCCAGGGCATGGCGTGGGCGAAAAGGTATCTCCAGAAGCGAATGCCGTGGTGGAGTACACGGGAAAGAGCGTAGAGACGGCGGTCCATTCAAAGTAAGAACAACGGTGATTTGCTCCTCGATCTCGATGATCGAAATGAAGGCCCTTAAAGTCGAAATAGGGGTCGGGGAGTCCCGCTGGTTTCCGGCACAACATCGCAATGACGGCAAACGATCGGGGCATCCGCCTGAAAATGCAATCCGCACCGAACGGATGCGGAGAAGCGGAATCTAATATCCCATCAGTGGGACGCGGATTTGCAGCCGTCTTCCATAAAGGAATACGCGAGCATGTGGCAAACGAACATGTGAATATCTTCGATGCGCCCCATATGTGGATTCGCCGCAAGGATGTTCAGTTGCACCAGGCTGCCAAGACGGCCGCCGTCGCGTCCGGTCAACCCGATGGTGCGGCACGCGATGCGATTGGCATATTCGACTGCCTTCAAAACATTTGGGGAATTACCCGAGCCGCTGATGGCGATGACCACATCGCCGGCGCGGGCGAAGTTCTTCAACTGCTCCTCGAAAACCACCTCATAGCCGACATCGTTCGCATAAGCGGTGATCGTCCCCATGGAGTCCGTCAAAGGCAGGACCCGAAAACGTTCTTCGCGCCCATAACTGGCGCCTTTGACGAGATCGGTGGCGAAATGCGACGCAGTGAAGGCGCTGCCGCCGTTGCCGCAGACGAAGACCTGCCGTCCCTCATCGCGGGCCGACCGTAACCACTCCGCCGCAGTCTGAACCGCCTGCAGATCGAGTTTTTGAAGCACGCCTTCCAGGGATTGCCGATAGTCTTCAAAGTAATTCACGAGTGAACCTCCTGCCGGCACAACGCCTGGACTTGATCTCGCGTGGCAGCTCCGGTACCGGGTTGCATAATCGTTATCGACGCGACCAGATTGCCGAAGCGCGCGGCGGCGACGGCGTCGCCCGTAAGCCGCAGCACCAGCGCGGCGCCTGCGTGAAAGCTGTCGCCCGCGCCGCAGATGTCTACCGGGTTGGCCACGGGCCGGGTAGGCACCTGTACCGCGCCCTGCTCGGTGATTATGGAAACGCCTTCGGATCCGCGCGTCACCATCAGTGCGGCATTGCCGATATGGCGCCGCAGCGCCTCATAGTCCACCGGCACGCCGATCCGGGCGCAAGCCTGCGCGGCCTCGTCCTCGTTGAGCTTCACCAGCGCCTTGCGGAATAGTTCACCGCGCGCGCGCGAGTCCACGAGCACCGGTTTTTCCGGATGAGCGGCGGCGAACTCCGCGATCGCCTGGCGCAGCCGCGCCGTCACGACACCGCCGGAGGCGAGTTCCATCTGGTCGGAGACGAGCACGACATCGAACTGCGGAGCGAGGCTCTCGAAGCGCCGCACCACCTGCGCCTCAACCTCGGCCGGCAGGTCGCGCGCGCTCATGTAATCCACTCGCGGCAGATCCTCGACCCCGGTGGTGCGATTGATCAGCTTGGTATAGGTGAAGGTCAGACCCGACTCGTCGCGCACGAGGCTGGAGCCGATGCCGCGCTTCGCCAGCGCGAGTTCGAGCTCGTAGCCATGTCCGTCCGCGCCCACGGCGCCCAAAACCTCGACGCGTCCGGCGCCCAGCGCCGCCAGATTCGAAGCCACAGTGCCGGCCGCGCCGGGCGTGCGCTCGTACTCCACCACAGCCACGCGCGGGATGCCTGTTTCGCGCGACGGCTCGGAATAGCTCGGTTCGTAGCGGCACCAGCGGTCCAGGCAGACATCGCCCACCACCAGCGCCGACAGCTTGGGAATGGCTGCCAGAATCTCTTCGTTCGTCATATCTGCGCCCCTATCGCCCGCCACAGTGCTGGAAAGGCCGCACTGCGATCGCCGCTGAAGGAATCACTGCGCTCGCCCTCGGCCCTTCATCACGCCCTTGGGCGTAGCGCGAGTTCATGGTTTCAGAATTCTCCCCAGCAATGCTACTTGATCGAGGTAGTTCGGCACAATGTAATCGGCTCCTGCGCCCACTAGTCTATTGCGCTTCCATGAGTCCACCACCAGGCATTTGCCCTCGTCCGTCGCCACTCCCACAGCGATGCCGCCCACTGTTTTCACGTTTTCAATCTCCACGTAGCCATCGCCGAAACCGAGAATCTCGCGGCCATGGCACTCCGAGCGCGCGAGAATGCGTTCAATCAGGATGCTCTTTGAGAAGCTCTTGTAGTCGTCCAGAGCGCCGAACACGCCGCCATCGAAGTATTCCGTCACGCCGAGAAGATCCGACTCGCGGCGCATGAATTCTTCGTCGGTGCCGCTGGCCAGGTAGAGGCGTAAACCGCGCTCACGGAGCGCATTGAGCAGATCCAGCGAACCCGGAACCAGATATTTCTCCGGCGGGGCATTTCCCGAGCGCAGTTCCTCCAGCCGGTGCGCGATCCGGACATGCAAGCGATCCAGGTACCTGTGCTTATACACGAGAGGGTCAGCCGCAGTGCCACCGCGCAGCTCCACCTGCCGCGCCAATTCAATCATTTGGTAGATGGTTTGTTTTCCCGTCAGGCGGTCCACAAACTCGCGCACAATCAGCCGTAACTGATCTTCGCTTTCACCGGTCCCGAGAGAGGCCAACTCCTCGATCATCATCGGAACCATCACGTCCGCCCAGCCGGCTCGCAACAGCGATAGCGTCCCGTCGAAGTCGAACAATACGACCTTCACTTCGCCGCAGGCTTCGGGGTGAACAATTTCAATCGATGGAGGCATTGTATGCATGGAAATCCGAGAAGGGTAGGAGCTCATATCGAAGTGATGGTACAGGATGGTGTCACAATCACAGTTTAAACTATGACGGTATCTCAATCACAGTATAGACTATTTTTTGTAGCTTAATGAAGCAAAGAAGGAACCAGTGACTTGGCGCGACCGCTCGGGCATTTATTTCGGTTCATCAATGAGTGAGTAGCGTCTTTGAGCCGTCTCCCTCACTTAGCCCGCGTAAGTCAGAGCACTCGGATTTGAGTTTCGCTGCGCAACTTGCCCGCTGCGGCCGTCGAGGGTGGGCGAATGTGGAACGAGCTTTTGGCTGTCCACATTTGCATAGCCAGTTGCGAATCTTTCCGGCGTCAAGTAGCCCAATGCACAATGTGGGCGTACCCGGTTGTAATCGCCCCGCCAACTTTCGATGGCCTCTCGTGCGTCCGATCGATGAACATGGATTTAGCATCCGGGTGGTACGCCGGGGTGAGGATCGGGGGCGTTTGGTGCAACCGTGAGTGAGTTTGCAATCGCTATCGATATTGGCGGCTCGGACGCGGAGTACGGAATTGTCAGCCAAGACCAAGTGGCAGCTGCGGAAACGATCCAAGTCGCAGATGGCTCGCTTCAGACGATGTTGCTGCGGCTGGAGAGGGAGATTCCCGCGCTGGCAACCAGGCGCGGGGTTGAAATACGGATGATGGCCGGGATCGCGGTGGTCTTTGGCGGCGGACTGATGCAGCGGCAGCATGCGGTCTTGCCCAAGATCCGCGAGCACGTCGATCGGCACGCATGGACTGCAACAGGTTCAGTCATGATCGTTTCAATAGCGCTTGGCTCGTCAACTGCGCTGCTCGGCGCGTTGCCTCTTTTGCGAGGCCAGGCATGAACCGTGGAAGCAATTACGACAAGCAGCCAACCATCCAGATCTCGGACGCTGCTTCGCTTTGCGTGCAGGGCTGGGCGGCGATTGCCGAGCGCCTGCGGGGGCTGGCTGCCGGGGGCAAGCGCATCGTGGTTGCGGCAGAGTGCTACCCCGGCGTCGATACTGGGGAGGCCGGCGCCGGGCTTGCCGGACTGGGCGCCAGCACCACGATCTTCGCCGAAAACGCGCTGAAATCCGCCGAAGAGCTGGATGAAATTTTCGCGCCCTGGCTGGGCAACGACCCAGTGTTCGGAAGAATGACGAACTGGGAGATCGGCCAATTCTTCGATCCCGTCAAAGCGGCCCAACTGCGTAGCGAGATCGATCGTTCGCAGGGTCTGGTGCTGGTTTATGGGACGGGTGCGGCGCATGTGGCCGGCCACTGGGATGTGCTCTTGTATTGCGATGTGACCCGGTGGGAGATCCAGCAGCGCCAACGCGCGAACAAGGCGGGCAAGATCGGCGGCAATAACTCTTCCTCCTCCCCTGCGGAGCTGTACAAACAGGCGTATTTCATTGATTGGCGCGCGGCCGATGCCGAGAAGCACCGCCTGCATCGCCGGATTGATTTCTATCTCGACACCAACCAGCCGCGGCAACCGCTCATGATCTCGGGAAAGGGCTATCGCGAGGCCCTCGCCAAAGCGGTGCGAGGTCCATTCCGGGTGGTGCCGTTTTTCAATCCAGGGCCATGGGGCGGTGAGTGGATGCGGCGGCACTTCGACCTTCCCCCGGAGCCGGCGAACTTCGCCTGGTGCTTCGATTGCGTGCCTGAAGAAAACAGCCTGCGCTTCGGTTTTGGCGGCCGAGTGGTGGAGGCGCCGGCACTGCCACTGGTCCACGAGCACGCCGAAGAGCTGCTGGGAAGCGAGATTGTGAAGCGCTTCGGAGCGGAGTTCCCGATTCGCTTCGATTTTCTCGATACGGTGGAGGGCGGCAATCTCTCGTTACAGGTGCATCCGCTGCGCGCGTATATCGCGGAGCACTTTGGCATGCCTTACACGCAAGACGAAAGCTACTACCTGCTCGACGCCGAGCCGGATGCTGTGGTCTATCTCGGGCTGAAGCCGGGAATCGACCGCGAACAGATGGCGCGCGACTTGTATGCGGCGCAGGCCGGCGGATCGCCGTTTCCGGCGGAGAAATACGTCAACAGGTTTCCCGTGAAGAAGCACGATCACGTCTCCATTCCAGCGGGAACGATTCACTGTTCGGGGAAAAACAGTATGGTGCTGGAGATCAGCGCCACGCCTTACATATTCACATTCAAGCTGTGGGACTGGGGACGGCTCGGCCTGAACGGATTGCCGCGCCCGATCCATCTGGAGCATGGCTTGGCCAATATCCAATGGGGACGCGACACGGAATGGGTGAAAAGAAACCTTGTCAACCCGGTGCAAGCGGTGGGCGCGGGCGATGGTTGGAGGGAAGAAGCAACCGGCCTGCATCAACTCGAGTTCCTGGAGACACGGCGGCATTGGTTTACAGGACCCGTATTGCATCACACCTCCGGAACGCTGAATGTGCTGAACCTGGTCGAGGGCGAGGAGATCGTCGTGGAGAGTCCAGACCGCGCTTTCGAGCCTTTCGTGGTGCATTACGCCGAGACATTCATCGTGCCGGCGGGCGTGGGGCCATACCGTATCTCTCCGGCCGGGAGGGTGGACAAGCCGCTCGCCACCATCAAGGCATATGTAAGGAGCGAGTCGTGAATCCGTTTGCAACCGGACTGGATTTGAGCATCGACGCTACGCTCGATTTCCACTACGGACCTGGAACCCGCGGGCCGGAGCCGGAGCTCCGAACCCTGAACGAAATCCGCGCAAGCCCGATGAACCCGCAGTGCGAGGGCCCAAGTCCGGTGTATTCGATCGCGATGGATGAGCGCCGGGAGGACGGCGAGGCCGACCTGAAGGCGCGGTATCTCCTCTTCGGAGCGGTGGCCTACGCGGAGGGCCGCGCGAGTCAATGCGGACGGCCGGGCAGGATGAAGTGCCCCGCGTAGCGCGGCTCGTAGGAGTCGCCGGGGACTTTGATGGGGCTGTCATAGGGCGCGGTTTTGCCGTCGATGAGGCGCTGCGAGTAGAGAGCGTGCGCTCCGCAGTTGCAGTAGGCCATGCACTCGGTAACGCTGCCGCCGTAGGCGCTCACCAGCCAGGTAAGGTTGACCATCTCGCCGAAGCGCATGGCGCGCAAGCCCAGATCGAGCCCGGCGACGAGAACGTCGTGGCCCGCGTCGAGCTATCACCTTTCTCCGGTATCAGTCAGTCTTGGATTACCTTCGCGACCGCTTCGCTACAGGAATCGAGCGTGAAGAGACGTTTGATATCCAGGCGCTTCTTGCGAGCACTCAATTCTTCGTCCTTTTGGAAAGCCGTCGCCTTGCGCGACTCGTCAATAAGAAACGACGAGTGTCGTCGCATCCACTCGCCCTCATCCTCCGTGTTCTTCTTTGGTTTTTCATTGAAGTAAGTGACCGAGTAATCATCATGAACCAAGTAGTATTTCACGTGGGCCGGTGAGGGGCAATATGGCCTAATAACCCTGTACAGTTTCTCGTATACTGCCTCTTGTGCTTCCTCTTGCCACACGTACCCTTCGATCATTTTGGGAGAAATCGGAACCATCTTGAAGAGATCGCGTCCCAGAATTCTTTTCGCTAGGTCCTCCAGGATCGGATCAGTCCCAGGTGTATTAGCGATCTGGTGAATCAGGTTGAAAAGAGCATAATCGTCCAGTTGGAGGATCTCAGTCTGCGACAGGGGCTCGCCTCGGATGGACTTCGCGAAGGCTCCGCCACCGGGGAGGGCGTCAATGGCTCCTGGTACGTCCTTAAGCCGCTTAAGTAAGCTCTTGAACATGGCCTCCACTGCACGGACGGTCCTGTGACAGTAGACTGTGTCGTAAAGGGCTATACGAGCCGCCAAGAACTGCTCGATCACGCGTGGGGCCTTCCGGCTGTCGAAGCCAGTGACCCATCTGCCATCGAATTCCCCGACGGTACACGTGGAAATGAGCCAAGCCAGGTCAAATCGACCATATGCGACGCCTGTTTGGTGTGTGTCGCGCCGAATGTAGTCAACCCGATCAACATCGACCTCTCGGCTCAGGAGGCTTGGCAGATATTCCAGCCAGTACCGCCCTCTTAGAAGTCGGGCGATGCGCATCGATGACCCCTGATCGTAATCCTCCAAAAGTTGATGAAGTGTTCCATCCTTCCATAACAGGAGCCCCGCAGTCGTGATCTCGTGCCAAGGGGCGTCACTCAGGAGGTGGCGCAAGTCGTCGGTTATGCCCAGTGTCGTGCAAAGCGCTCCCCGGTCGAAGTGATCTCCAATAACAACGCGTTCCCAAGCATGAGAGAGGGGGCCATGTCCCAAGTCATGACACAGTGCTGCAACGGCAAGGTCGGCGATTGCAATTTCTGATGGTCTGAGCACATCGGTCAAGTACCCACGGGTTGCGTATCGGAGTTGTCTACAAAACTGAATTGCCAGCCATGCAGCTCCCAGACTATGTACGAACCGCGAATGCTCGGCACCCGGAAAGACGTAGTGACCAACAGCGAGCTGCCGGATCCGCTTCAGTCTCTGGATCTCAGGCGTCTCAAGAACATCTACGACAATGCCCTCCAGCCCACGGAATTCCATGAGACCATGAACGGGGTCTTGGATGCGAACGACGTTACCTCTAGGCATCGAGGAGCGCTCCAAGGCTTTGAAGTTTGTCAGTTACGCGAGGGTCTTGTCCTGAGGCTAATCTCTCCTTAAGAAGTAGTACGCGAGCCTTGAGTCTCCCCAGATCATCCTTAGCGATCAGGTATACGTCGTCGTTCAAACTCAACAACTTTGATAGTTGTTCTAGTTCTGCGACTGGTGCGAGACTCGTTCCGCGTTCCACGGTACCCTCCTCTATGTAAGCTGGCAGATCTCTCTCGATGGTTTGGCGAAGCGTCGAAGCATCCGGTCGCATGTCCGGCGACCGCTCCAGACATGAGGAGATCAAAGACTTGAACGGATCGACGGTGCTGTCGAACCGGACCCATTCGCTCCACTCATTCGAGACGCGCTCTTTTAACTTCCGCTCAAATTCCTCCCTCTCAGGGAGATGGGAGATTCTTGGCACTGGCTCCTCTCGGGTGATAAACGGAAACCTTCCCTCTAGAGAGTTGAAAAGCGTCGCACCGATCGCCCATATATCGGTTGCCTTTGGGTTTCTTCCATATTCATCATTCATGAGTAGCTCCGGCGCTCTCGTTCTAAGGCTCCCGGTAGCAGTTATGTCGGCGGCGAACTTCTCTGCACTCCTACATATCCCGAAGTCGAGGAGCACAAAGCGGCCTTCCTTCTTCCCGATGTTGTCGGGTTTAATGTCGCCATGCACAAGTCCCAGTTGGTGCACGTATTCGACCGCCCTCGCAAGGCTGTATAGGAGATTTGCTGCTTCTTGATTGCCTGAAGGATTCCAGTCGTCGCTAAGGGCATCGAGCCACTCCTCCACGAGGAAGGTTTCGTTCTTCTTGTTGGTTACGGAATAGGTCTCGATGATATTTGGGTGCCGTATAGATAATGGACTGCTGTGGGATTCGCGTTCCAAGACCCGCTCCGCATCTAAAAGCGGTCCCGTGAGCCTCTTCAACGCCACACGTCTCTGAGCCGGTCGCCATCTTGCTTCGAAAACAAGTTTTTGGCTTCCTGTACGCGGGAGCAGCCGTACGATATCGATCTGGCTGGGCGGGTCTGCGGCCATGCAGATGGAAACTGCGTCGGGGTCGTCGTGGTGCAGTAGGATCCACCGCGTCACGGCCTGAAGATCGATCTCGGTGTGCTTGGATGTCTCGATCAGGTGGCCAATAAGCGTTGCTGCCGGGCCGTCTGACCACTTGCCGTCGCTGAAGGACAACGCGAGCGCTTCAAGCTCCGATTCTTGCATTCGCCCGAAACGATCGCCGAGCATGCCTGATTCGATATACCTCTTGAGTAGGTTGCGAACAGAATCACCGATAGGAAAGAAGTCAAACACCCACCTAGGTGTTTCGCTATCAAAGGTCAAACCCGGTTGCTCAGTTGAAAGTGGAGATAGATTGCCCAATGTGTGCTCCAATGACACGGAGGATCATACCACACATTGAGACAGGCTATGGGAGCCAATCATCAAGCCGCCGCTACTAGGTCATTTAACGGAGCGGAGAGCTGCATGCACCGCGGCCTTCATCACACCGCATCCCCCGAAAAAGCGGACGAGATCGGCGGTCAGGGACGCGTGTTCAGTTTCCCCGGTTCCGGCACTCGCGACAGAAGGATGGGAAAGGAATGGGGCAACCGGTTGCGCCGGCGCCGAAGCCTGGCGCATCGCGCCACCGCCCTGGGCGTCGAGGATAAGCGCGGTGAGCTTGCGCGCCAGCGGCAGCGGGAAGCTCTCGGCGACAAAGACCATTTTGCCGCGCGTCGTAATCACGACCGGGCCCTCGTTGGTCGAGTAGACCTGTTCCACCGATCCGTCGGCAGCAGGGGCTGAGCCGGACGATACCTCGGCGGCGCTGACGCGGGCATACTTCCGTCCCAGGCTTTTGGCGTAAAGCTTGGCGAAGACCTGCGCAGAGCCGGCATCCTTCCAAACCGACAAGTAGAAAAGGCTGATGGATTTGGTGTCGGCCTGCTGGGCGGGAGTGGTGGCGCTGCGCAACTGACCGGCCCAGTAGAGGCCTCCGTCCCAGGCCGGCGTCAGGTCCCGGGCCGAGTTGTCGCCGCCGAAGAGCTCCGTGATGATGTGCACGTCGAGCTCGCCGATCTGGCCGATGTCGTACGGAACGTAGAGCGGATCGACGAGGGTATGAATATTGGGCAGAAGGGGTACAGCCGGGATGCGCTTCTGCTCGTACACCCGCGGATTGATGATCTCCCAGCTCGATGTGGGCGGGCGATCGAGCGTACCGGCAAAGGCTGCGGTCTGGCCCTGGTCCATCCATATATCCTGCTCGAAGCTCAGGCCCTCGCGGTAAGGGAAGAGCATGGATTCCGAGAGCAGGAGGGGCGCGCGAGCCATCACCGGCGAGTCTTCCGTCGAGTTCATCTGCGACCTGACCACGTCAAGCACCTCGGGATCCTTGATGAGGCTTTTGCCGAGGGGCTTGAGGACGTAGTCCATCATTACGGCCGTGGCCTGACCCTCCGCCACAGCGTCGCGCGCAGTGTCCATCTCATCGCGGGCCAGGTGATCCTGGTCGCCGGCCGCGTCGTGCGAAACGTCGTCGGGAGTCTGGTCGTCCCATTTCTCCAGGTCGGAATGCTGGTCCTGCAGAGCGTGGGTCAACTCATGCGCCATCACCGGTTTCTGCTCATCGGGATCTACCCAGTCGAGCAGGTTCACGGTCTTGGTCTTGGAGTCGTAGTAGGCTTCGATTTGCTCCTTCAAGAGCGCCAGCAGGAAGGGCTTGAGCTCGAAGTCGTGGTCCAGCAGGCCGAACTTCTTCAGAACGATTTCGTCGCGCTGCAGGCGCTTTGCACCCTCGTCATCGTTGAATTTCTCTTCAAGGTAGCTTTCCACGGCCGCGCGCGTGGTGAGCTGGCGCTTGACGGTGCTTTTGATGGGCAGGCCGGTTTCCTGCGAGGAGAAGTGGATCAATTCGTCGACCGCGGCGAAGAGCTGCCGGGCCTGTTCGGGTGTGATGCGGGTGGCGGATTTGTCACTTTGACCGCTATGAGACGGAGCGGAGTTTTCCGCGCCGGAGGACGGTTTGGCCGGGACAGATTGCTGCGCCAAGGCCACTGCCGCCACCAGGCCGAGCAGGAGCGCAAGGATTCCCCAGCGCCCCATCCGTGCCGCCTGTGTGTACTGGTTTTTCATCCATTCTCCCCGCCGGGTTGGCTTCGATTCGGGGTTCCCGGGCCGGGATTCCCGCTTTCCTATTCAAGGCTATAATCAGGATGCGGTTCCGCGCCAAGTTTTATAAGAAAACATGCGCCGCACCGCGGAAAACTTCCCATGCCCAAGCCCGATCTTGCCGCAAACCTGCAGGCCACAGCGCTGGCCGCCATGCTTGAATCCGCGCGTACGCACCATGAGCTTACGGTTTACCGAGGGGCGCTGACCCCGCGAGAGTTGGACGCGCCGGAAGCGGAAACGGCGGCGCTCGTCCTTGGGGCCGCGGTCCACGATCTGGGTTGGATGCGGCGTGTGGCAGTCCGAGGGGCCGACCGCTTCCGCTGGTTGAGCGGAATGGTTACCAACACCGTCAACGATCTCTTTCCGAACACGGGAGCCTGGAACCTGGTGCTGAACGCCCAAGGCCATATCCTGGGCGACCTGACCGTTTGGCGAGGGGGCGAGGAGCTTTCGCCCCAGCGGCGATCTCCGTTGGGCACACCCTCCCAGGGAGGGGACCGGCTGCTGGGAACGCCGTTTGCCGGCGAATCCGGGTTGGAACTGGAGATTGCGGCCGGCCAGATCGACAAACTGCTGGCCCACCTGAACCATTTCATCGTCATGGACGATGTGGAACTCGTTTCCCTGGGCGAAGAGCAGGTGGGCGAGACCGGCTCGGAGACGGCCGTGGGGCTCACCGGGCCGCTGGCCGAAGAGGTGCTGGAACGTGTGGGTTTGCCGGTGATCGGCAGCCCGATGGCGGGAACCGGCATCGAGTGGAACGGGTGGGACGTGAGGGTTCTGCGCGTCCATGGCGTGCTGGCGGCACACTATGAGTTTTGGCTGCCATCGGCAGGGCTCACCAAGCTGTGGTCCTGCCTGCGCACGGGCGGAGCCGCGCCGGTGGGTTGCGCGTCCCTTGAGGCGTTCCGCATTGCCGAAGGCATTCCGGCGTATGGAATCGACATGGTAGAGCGTGACCTGCCCCAGGAAACCTCGCAGATGCGGGCGCTGCACTTTGCCAAGGGCTGCTACCTGGGCCAGGAGATTGTGGAACGCATCCGGTCGCGCGGCGGAGTCCACCGGCACCTGCGGCCGCTGGAGCTATCGGGGCCGGTCCCGCCAGGCGGTACTGAACTGACGCTCGAGGGCGGAGCAGTCGCCGGACAGATTACCAGTGCCGCCGAATTGCCTCTGGCCGATGGACGCAGGGTGTTCGCCCTGGGCATGATGCGCGTGGAAGCGGAGGCGCGAGGCCAGCAGTTCCATTACAAAGTGGGGGCTCTGGAAGGGACGGCCGGGATTCTGGCCGCACCCCCGAGCCTGGGCAAGGCGCGGGCATAGTCCCGCGGGCCGTTGGGGCGAAGCGCCAATCCGGCGCGCCGGCAGCGCAACGATGGAGCCGCATGCGGCGAGGGTGAGAAACTGGAATCTATGAACGATACGCCAAAATTCGAAGTGATTGACCGCCGAAAGATCAAAGCGGAGGAGGAAAAAGAGAGCGGGCAAACCGTGGCGCAAAGCCCCGCGCAGCCGGCTCAGCCCGCGCCGCCAGAGCCACCGCCGGGGCCGCGCCTGGTGGTGAACGAAGGCCGGCGCGAGGCCGCTGCCGTGGAACCTGCGCAATCCGCGAAGGAGCGGGAGCTGGAGAACGAACTGCCTCCGCCGCCGACGCCCGAGGAGAGCCACGAGCAGAAGGCCGCCTACGACGCTTCGGCGCAGCGGCTGGAGGATCTGGTTCGCGCGCAGAATCCCGCCGCGGGCTCGCAACCGCCGCTCACTTTCGAGCATCTGGTGCAACAGTTCTACGTGACTGCCATGCTGCAGATGGGAGCGGGAACGCAGGAGGGCCAGCAGCCGCGCGTCGACATCATGGGCGCGCGCGCCACCATCGACCTGCTGGGAATTCTCGCGGAGAAAACCCGCGGCAACCTGACTGCCGCCGAAGACCGTATGCTGCAGACGGTGCTGTTTGAGGCGCGCATGGGCTTTCTGGAACTGACGAGCATGATGAAGATGCCCAACGTGCCGCCGCCTCCGCCGGCGAAGAAGTGAGAGAAGCAGATTCTAGCTACTAGCTCCCAGCTTCTAGCGGGTCGTCGTGGATGAAGGAGCACGTTGACCTTCCATAATGCATGGGAATCGGGAAACAATTGATTCGTTCCGGGCCTCCGGCAAAAGTCACAACGCAAACTCTGCCGTGGATCAGTTGGCTACAGCCTACAGCGAACGGCCAAAAGCTAGAGGCTAGGAGCTAGAGGCTAGAAGCTTGAAATGCAAGGTACGCTCACATTTTTGGGAACGGGGACCTCGATGGGGGTTCCGACGCTGGGCTGCGGGTGCGCGGTGTGCAACTCGGCCGATCCGCGAGACCGCAGGCTGCGGCCGTCGGTACTGTTGCGATGGATGGAGCCCGCAACGGGCGGCGAATGCATTGTCGTGATCGATACCGGCCCGGACTTCCGCGAACAGGCCCTGCGCGAGCGCCTCACGCATGTGGATGCCGTGTTCTATACGCACGCGCACGCCGATCATATCCTGGGGATGGACGATCTGCGCCCGCTCAGTTTTATTGCCTCGCGGCGTGGCGGGCCCATCCCGCTCTACGCCGATAAGGAGACCACGGCGGTGCTGGAGCATGTGTTCTCCTACACCTTTTCGTCACATGCCACGTATCCCACGCGAGCGCGCGTGCAACTCAAGCCGCTGGCCGAACGCAACGCGGTGCAGGGCGTGGAGTTTGTGCGCATTCCTCTGCTGCATGGCCAGTTGCCCATTGTTGGCTTTCGCTTCGGCAACGCGGCCTACATGACCGACGTGAGCGCAATCCCCGAGCCGAGCTTTACGCTGCTCGAGGGCGTGGAGGTGCTGGCGCTCTCGGCGCTGCGCCACGCGCCCCATCCCAGCCACTCCACCGTGGAACAGTCGCTCGCTTGGTCGCGGCGCATCGGCGCCCGTCAAACGTGGTTTACGCACATCGCCCACGACCTCGGTCACGAAGAAACCAACCGCAATCTGCCTGAGAACGCCAGGCTGGCCTATGACGGGCTGAGCGTCCCCGTGAAGCTATGAGCCGCAATCCCAACGCCGCGCCAAACGACGGCAGAGCCATCGCCATCTTCCGCTCGCTTTCAGAGGTCCCGTCAGCGTTTGGCCCCACGGTGGCCGCAGTGGGCAACTTCGATGGCGTGCACCTCGGACACCGGGAGATTCTTGCCGGCGTGGTGGATGAGGCGCGCGAGACGGGAGCGCGCGCCGTGGCCATCACCTTCGAGCCGCATCCGGAGCGCTTTCTGCGTCCCGCGCAGGCGCCGCGGTTGATTACGCCTCTGCCCGAGCGGCTGCGGCTGCTGGCTGAAACCGGGATCGACGCCGTGCTGGTGCTCGCCTTCAATGCAGCGCTGGCCAATTTAACGCCGCGCGAATTTGCCGAGCGCATCCTGGTTACGGCATTGGGCGTCCGCAGCGTCCACGAAGGACAGAACTTCCACTTTGGGCGCGGCGCGGCGGCCGGAGTCGGGGAGCTGGCCGCAATGAGCGCGCAGTTGGGTTTTGCCGTGCGCGTTCACCAGGCGGTGCGCGTGCGCGGGCTGGAGGTTTCCAGTTCGGCGGTTCGCTCGCTCGTTGGCGCGGGCGACGTGCGCCGTGCGCGATGGATTCTGGGCCGGCCGTTCACCGTACTCTCCACGCGGGCTTCCGGGCGGGGCATCGGCACACGGCTGCTGGTGCCTACGGTCAATCTGGCGCCCTACGACGGGCTGTTGCCGGCCTTCGGCGTTTATGTCACGCGGCTCCGGGTGAACGGGCGGGCTTTCCAGGCGGTGACGAACGTAGGCAACCGGCCCACGTTCGGAGAAGAATCGTTCGCCGTCGAGTCGCACATCCTGGACTCCGGGCCGATCGATATCGAGGAGCAAACGCCGCTCGAACTCGAGTTTCTCCTGCGCCTGCGCGGGGAGCGCGAGTGGGCTTCGCCGGAGGCGCTGAAGACACAGATATTCAAGGACGTGGCGCGGGCAAAACGGTTTTTCCAGTTGGCGCGTCGCTTGCCTGGCAGCGCCTGAAGCGATTTCAGACGTACCCCGCAGGCCGAGTTCACCGTCGCGCGCAGTATCCCCGGCTCCTTTTGCCTGTTGCGCGTGGAATGGCCCCGCGATTTCCGGCAAATCCCGCGGATCGTGCCCGCGGGTTCCTGGCCGCCGCGTGGCCTCGTTCGGCGCCCGCGCAGAGGAGGGGCCGTTTGACACGCTATGGCCACAGGGCTAGACTCTTCGTAGGTTTCTCCCCCACTTGGAATTACCAAGTTCCACGATATTATGATTGGGCCCCGTATCGCACACTTGAGGTGAGTCGAACCGGCGTCACATCGAGGTAATCGCGAAGGCGGCCTGCCGTCCCCGGGCGAGGTCACTCTTATCATTGATGCTCAAAGACAGAGGCGGATAGCCCCAGAGAAAGGTTGTGCTCTTGAATTCCCCAGGGATGACGGAAACTAGCGATGACGGCCGCGCCCCGAGGCCGAACGGCGACCAGGACAACATTCTTTCGGTTGCGGTAGTCGACTCGATTCTTGAGCGCCGCAACGCGGTCGCCAGCGTTGTGTGTGGATTGCGGACGACCGCCAGGTCGCCGCGGGTGACGACTCTGCACGATGTCGCGGATGCTCACCTGATCGCAAGACAAGGTTTCAACGTAGTCCTCGTGGCGGTGGACAGTGATCAGGAAGCCGCATTAAAGACGATCGAAGCGTTGTGCCGCACTGCCTTGGCCACGCCGATGGCGTATTCGCCGGTCACCGGCGATGACTTGCTGATCCGCTGCATGAGGGCAGGCGTGAGGGAGTTCCTGATCTACCCATTCGCGGCGGGCGTAGTCGAAGAAGCTTTCAGCAGGGCTGAGAGCCGCGGTCTGCTGGCGGCGGATGCGAAAAAGCCTGCCGGCAAGTCGTTTGCCTTTCTAGGAGCGAAAGGCGGCTCGGGAGTGACTACGGCGGCGTGCAACTTTGCCATCTCGATGGCTCAGGAGTCGAAACAGAAGACACTCCTGATTGACCTCGACCTGCCGCTTGGAGATGCGGCTCTTGGCCTGGGGATCGTGGGCGAGTTCTCCACGACCGATGCTTTGCAAAATCCTGGCCGGCTCGACTCCAGCTTTCTGAGAACCTTGGTGACCGAGCACAGTTCGGGTCTGTTTGTGCTCGGCGCGCCGGGCGAGTTTGTCCGCGCCGAGGTAACCAGCGATGCAATCGATACCTTGATCGAGGTTGCCTGCAAAAGCTTCGACTTTGTTGTTGTCGATGCGGGTTCCAGATGGGAGTTGGCAGAGACGCGCCTGTTCGATATGGTGTCGACCATCTATCTCGTTACGCAGATCGGCATCGCTGAACTGCGCAACGCCAATCGCCTGATTACCGGCTGCCTTCAGCCATATGCCCACAAACTTGAAATCGTGTTGAACCGGTACAAGAACGAGATGTTTGGGATTGAGACCGAGGCGATTGAAAAAGCTCTGACACGGGAGGCCCAGTGGCGGATCCCCAACGATTTTCCGGCCGTTCGCGAAATGCAGAACACTGCCGTGCCGCTGGCGCTCAAGGAGTCGAACATCCAACGCGCGATCCGCATGATGGCCAGGATCGCTTCAGGGCTGCCAGCGGAACAGCAACACAAGAAAAAGTATGCGCACCTCGGAATGGCGTCAGGGACTTAATTTGTATGCCGGTTTGACGGTAGCGTGCTGATCCGCAGGCCGCGGGAAAGTTCATAACAGCTCTACGGCGGTTCTCCTGCAACTATGAGCCATTTCGGACAGAATCCAAGGTGGTTTTTTCTTGATGAAAAAGCCACTTAGCGATTGTGCCTTGGTCTACACCTGCAGGAGACCCGCTCTAGCCGCCGGGGCCCGGTTTCGGGGCAGCCTGGTCCGCCGGCGTCAAATCCTCATCGCCGGGGAACTGCTCGCCGTCTTTGCCTGCGATGGCCGCACGCATAAAGTTGATCCAGATCGGCAGCGCCGTTACCGCGCCTGTCTCCTTTTTGCCCAGCGATTCGCGGCTATCGTAGCCCACCCACACGCCGCAGGTGACGGAAGGCGAAAAGCCCAGAAACCACGCATCGGTAAAGTCGCTGGTGGTGCCGGTCTTGCCGCCCAGCGGGTGGTTCAACTGCGCGGCCGCGGCGCCGGTGCCGTGTTGTGTGACGCCTCGCAGCAGGGCCATCATGGTGCGCGCCGTCTGCTGGCCGATCACTTCGTCCACCGCGGGGGTTTCCCGCCACAACTCGATGCCGTCGGCGTTCGACACTTTGCGCACGAGCCGCGGCGCCACGCGGATGCCGTCGTTGGGAAAGACCGCGTAGGAGGCCACCTGCTCTTCGAGCGTGATCTCGACCGCGCCCAGGGCCACGGGCAGATAAGGTGGAATGTTCGACGTGACACCGAAGCGGTGGGCCACGTCGATGACCTTGTGAATGCCTACGCGTGCCGCCAGCTTGAGCGCGGGAATGTTACGCGACTCGGCGAATGCGTTGGCGATGGTCATGGCCCCCCTGTAGTCGTTCTCGTAGTTGTGGGGCACGTAGTCGCCGAACCGGACCGGCCGGTCGAGAATGATGTCCGTAGGCTTGACGCCGTCCTCGACCGCCGCGGTGTACACGTACGGCTTGAAGCTGGAGCCGGTCTGGCGCTCGGCCTGTGTGGCGCGGTTGAAGACCGAGAGCGCGTAATCGCGGCCGCCCACCATGGCCAGCACGTCGCCGCTGGCGTTGTCGATGGCCAGCAGCGCCCCCTGCGCGCCGGAGTCCTGTTCGAGCGCGGCGCGGCGCGCGCCGCTTTCAGTCGCCGCGGTCAGATGCACATAGAGGATGTCGCCGGGCTTGACCAGCGCGTCACCGTAGCGCACGCCCGTCCATTGCCAGTCGGAGGGCAAAAGAAAGATCTCCGAGCCCTGCCGATCGGGCGGTCCGATGCGCGCATCGATTTCAAGAGGAAGCGTACGCGTGACCAGCGCGTGCACGTAGTCGCCGGGGCCGGACTGCACCGCCCAGTCGGGGTGCCGGTAGGAGTCGAGCGTGGCGCCACTCGCGAGAATGTTCTCCAACTTGCCGCGCCATCCGTGCCGCCGCTCGTAGGCGGCAACGCCCTCCACCACCGTGCGATTGGCCGCCTGCTGCAAATCCAGATCGAGCGTGGTGTCCACGCGCAGCCCGGCCTCGTGCACCTCCTCGCTGCCGAAGTGTCTCTCCAACTCGCGCCTTACCTCCTCCTGGAACCACGGCGCCACCGAACCCTCGGGGGGCGCGAGGCGCAGCCCTAGCGGAGCGTTGCGCGCCTCTTCGGCTTGCGCGTGCGGTATCGCGCCGTCTGACTCCATCTCGCTGAGCACAAGATTGCGGCGGCGGAGCGCGCGCTCGGGGTTGAGGATGGGCGAAAACGCCACCGGCCCCTTGGGGAGCCCGGCAAGGAGCGCAGCTTCGGTTAGAGTCAGATCCCTGGCGTGCTTCGAAAAGAAATACTCCGACGCGGCCTCGAATCCGTAATCCCCGCTGCCCAGGTAGATCTGGTTGCCGTAAAGCGTGAAGATCTGCTGCTTGGTGAAGGCGCGCTCGATCTGGATGGCCAGGTAAGCCTCCTGCACCTTGCGCATCACGGTGCGGTCGGAGGAGAGAAACAGATTGCGCGCCAGTTGCATGGTCAGCGTGGAAGCGCCTTGTGCGCGCCCGTGGCTGCGGATGTCATGCCAAGCCGCTCCGGCCACGCGGAAGACATTGATGCCCCAGTGCGACTCGAAGTTTTTGTCTTCGATCGAGATCACGGCCTGGCGCAGAACGGGTGCAAATCCGTCGTACCCCACCACCACCCGCCGTTCCAGCGCGAACGAGCCGATGATGCGGCCCTTGCGGTCGTAGAGGTCGGTCATGGTAGAAGGGCGGTATTGCTCCAGATCCTGGATCTGCGGCAGATTGACGGAGTAGACCAGCGTCAATCCGGCCAGCGAGCCGGTAACAGCCGCCAGCAGGATCAGCGCCGCAATGGCGGAGCGGCCGGCCAGCTTGCGGCGGCGATGCGCGGGCAGCGGCGGAGCGGCGGAGCGGCGCGCCCGGTTTGAGACGCGCGGTTCAAGAGGCTGATTGGTGGTGGCAGCCAAGGCAGATCCGGCCTCGCGGGCAAACCTTCCGCCAGCGAGACGGAGGAGTGCCTCTCTATAAGGCTAGCATTGGATCGATGTGCAAATACTCCGCTCGCGCCAAGTCCGCACCACGCCGTGCAAGAGCGGGAAACACACTCCGATGACAGGGGCGGCTACGTGCAGGCAGGCTCCCCGGTTAGCCGTTCTTGGCTTTTAAGAGCGACAGCGCCTTATTGAGCTGCTCGTCGCCATTGGGGGGAGGCATGGGCTCGCCATCGTCCTCGGGAGAAGCCACCACGACGTTCGGCGTGACGGCATCATCCTGAATCTTCTTCCCGTCGGGATTCTCGTATTTGGCTACGGTCAGCATCAGGGCCGCGCCATCGGGCAGGTCGATCGTCTTCTGCACCGTGCCTTCGCCGAAGGTGCGCTCGCCCACCACGTCGCCGCGCTTCAGGTCTTCAATCGCTGCCGCGGCCAACTCGGGCGGGCCGTAGGTGCCGCGATTGACCAGCACGGCTACGGGCGCATCGGTCAGCCACTGTGCGGGATCGGCGTTAAAGGTTTGCAGCGGATACTTCTGGCCTTCCAGCGACGCCAGGGTTCCCTGTTTGATGAAAAAGTTGGCTAAGCGCAGTCCCTGACGGGGGTCGTCGCCCGTGGTGTCGCGGAGGTCGAGAAGGATCTTGCGGCTTTTTCCTGCGCCTTTGATCCTGGCGGCAATGTCATCCACGCGGGCCGCCGTCAGAACGCCCGGCTTCAGATAAAGGATAGTCGCGTCTTCGTAGAACTGCTCGCCCAGCGGCGGGGTGGCAAGCACGGTGCGTGTGAGCGCGATCTTGTCGGGATCGGGTTTGAAAGGCCGCACCACCGAAAGGTTGACCGTGGTTCCCGGCTTGCCGGTGAGCATGAAGCGAATGATGGCCAGGGGCAGATCGTGGGTTGACTGGCCCTCGATCAGATCGATCACGTCGCCGTCGCGCAAGTGCGCCTGGTCGGCGGGCGAGCCGGACAGCACGTTGACCACCGTGGCGTACCCGAAACGCTTTGAGATTGTTAATCCCACCTGCGCATTGTCGGTAGCGGGCCGGTCCTTATAAATCTTGTACTCGTCGGCCGTAAGATAGCTGGAATCGGGATCGAGCGAGTCGAGAAGGCCGTGCAGCGCGCCGTTGGTCACGTTGCTCATATTGGGCTCGGTCACGTAGTCGTTTTGGATCTTGCGCAGAACCTCGGCGTAGACGCGCATCTGCTTGTAGGCGGCGTCCTGTTCGTCGCCGGCATGCACGCTGAGCCATCCGACCTCGCCCAGAACGTAACCCAGGCCGAGCGCGGCGAAGATCGCCACGGAGATCGCAAATACGAAGCGTTGAAAAAATCGGGACACACACACCACCCATGCAGCCTCAAGGGGAAGACGGCCGCTCATACTCTATAGACGCAATGATACCCCAAGCAGCGCGCATACAACTTTCCGGAACGGTGAAAGCTCCTGTAATCAGCAGGCTGGCGCGGCGTTGCGAACCGCTCCGAGCAATCAACGAGGGAAGACAAAGCCGATCGTCAACCGGTTGCCTCCGGTGAGCCGCTCATAGGCAAGGCTTCCCGCGAACTTTCGCAGCAGGCGGATGCCCTGCCCTCCGGGCCGTAGCTGATCGATGGACGACGGAGCAGGCGTTTCTTCGGCCGCCGAGGACGCGAGGGGGTCAAATGGCGGAGCCTGATCTTCGATCGTGAACACGAGTTGATGCGTTCCAGCCGGAGCGCATTCCACCGTGATCGAGTGGTTCGGCTGCCCGCCGTACCCGTGGCGAACGACGTTCGAGAGCGCTTCTTCCAGGCAGAGATGTATTGCGAATCGCGTGTCCGCGGGGACTGCGTATTCGGCGGCCAGCGCTTCGACCCACGGCCAAAGCCGCGCCAGCTCATCGAGCTCACTTTGCAAGCTCAACCGCGGCTCGGGCTGGACTGTGTTTTCCGCGGGCATGGTTGCCGCCTGACAACAGGTTGAGCTTACTGTAATGCAGCCAGTGCGGCAGCCAGATCGCGGTGAATCGGCAGCAGAGAATCGATGCCGCTGGTTTTCAGAACCGATTCCACCATCTCCGTGGGCGCAAGAAGCACAACCTTGCCGCCCCGGCTGTGCACGGCCCGCGCGGGAATCACGATGGATCGCAATCCCATCGAGCCGAGGAACGAGACTTTCTCCAAGTCGATCAGCAACTTTTTCGCGCTGCCCGCAATCAGGTTCATCTTCAGATCCACTGCCGCGGCTCCGGCGATGTCCATACGCCCGTCCAGGCCGACTCTGGTGACGCCGCCGTCCATTTCTTCGGTGGAGATTTCCATTGCGTTACGGCGGTTCTCCTGCAACTATGAGCCATTTCGAACAAAATTCAAGGTGGCTTTTTCTTGATGAAAAAGCCACTTAGCGATTGTGCCTTGGTCTACACCTGCAGGAGACCCGCTATAGCGTGATGGTACCCGCCGAATGTGACAGTCCTGTTACAAAGCGCAACGCGCCAGGCGCCGAAGCCCCGTTACTTGAGCGAGAGAAAGATCTGCGTATTCTGGCTGGGCGGCTGCGAAGAGGGTCCGTTCGCCGCGCTGCCATGGTTCAGGAATTCGATGCGCAGAGTCTTGCGCTTTTTGGCCTTGAACTCTTCGCTGACGATGTTTGAGACCTTTTCCTGGCCTCCGCTTTTGACGGTCACGCGGAACTCCTGCACACCCGGCGGAACAAACAGCTTGTCGAGGTTCGTGTTGTCGCCCGTGATGAAGCGCAGATAAACCTTCCCGTTCATCTCCACGGTGAAGGGCAGGCCGATGGGCACTTGGTTCAACTCAATCTTGAGCTTTGCATTGGTGTTGGGATCGAGGGTCAAGGGGTTGAAGGCCACGGCTGCCGAAGCCGGCTGGGGCTTGGCCGTAGCGGGAGGCGCTGGCGCTGGATTGGCGGCCGGTGGAGGCGCTGCCACGGCCACCGGGGCGGTCGGCGGCGGTGAAGAGGGAGTTGTCTTCGCCGCAGAGGGTTTGGCTGCGGAGGGTTTGGCGGCACGCTGCGCCGGCGCGGTGGCCGGAGAGTTGCCCGGATTGGCCGCGGTAGAGGGCGTGGGAGTTTGACCTTCCGGTTTGGGAGCTGCTGCCGGAAAGCCCTGTTGTGGCTGCGTTGCCGGAACCGCGGCGGCCTGCTGCTGAGGCGGGGCCACCTGCTTGCGATGCTGCAGCCAGAACCAGCCGCCCGCCGCGGCCACCCCAATCGCCGCAACCGACAGCAGCGCCACGGCAAACACTGTCTCAAACCGCACTGCTTTGCCCGGCTTTTTTGCCGCCGGTTTGGGCGGAGGCTGCGCAGCCGGCTTTGTGGCCGCTCGGCCGGCTTGTGGCGCCCGCTGAACGTTTGAAGCGCCGGCCGCCGGCCCCAGCGTGACGTCCGATCCGCCCACAGCAGCCGCCGGCGCCTCGGCGTGCATCGCCGTCGCTCCGGCATTCGCGCGCAAAGCCGCCAGATCCTGCGCCAGTTCCTCGCCGGTTTGATACCGCTCAGCCGGGCTCTTGGCCAGGCACTTCAGAATCACTGCCTCAAGCCGCGCCGGAATCGCAGGGTTGAGTTTCGCCGGCGGAATCGGCTCGGTGTAGACGACCTTGTAGGAGACGGCCGTCATGGTTTCACCGGGGAAGGGCTGCTCGCCGGTGGCCAGCGAATAAAGAATCACGCCCAGCGAAAAAAGATCGGCGCGGCCATCGATGGGCGCGCCCGTAAACTGCTCGGGCGGCATGAAGGAGGGCGTTCCCAGCAACTGGCCAGTGGTCGTAATTTCGCTGGCCGCGAGCTTGGCGATGCCGAAGTCGGTGATGCGCGGCCGCTCGGCTCCATACACCTCGCGCGAGGTCATCAGAATATTCGCGGGCTTGATGTCGCGGTGGATCACGCCCTGGCGGTGCGCATAACCCAGCGCCTCGGCAATCTGCTGGCCGATCTCGCTCACCCGGTCGAGCGTATACCGCTCGCCTTTCTTGATGACGTCGGCCAGCGTTCTGCCGTCGACGAACTCCATCACCAGAAACGGCGCGCCCTCGTGCTCGCCCACGTCGAAGACGGGCACAATTCCGGGATGCGCCAGGACGCCGGATGCGCGCGCCTCGCGGTAGAATCGCGCGCGATATTCCTCGGCTTGCGCGCCTTCCAGCGCCGTGGAATGGATGGTCTTGAGAGCGACGAGGCGGCCTACCGCAGGGTCGCGCGCCTTGAAGACGCTGCCCATCGCGCCCCGGCCCAGCTCCTCGACAATCTCATACCTCCCAATCACTTTGGGGACGTTCATGGTGTGGATTGTATCAACCTCGCACGGACTGTTTCCGCGATTGATCGCCTGTAAAATCGTACGTTTGCTGAGGTCTTTTAAACCCGCCGGCCGTAAAAGTCAGAGCAGATTCTTATGCCGGCTTGCGGTAGCGCACCACCAGCAGCGTCAGGTCATCCGACTGGGGAGCTCCCTTGGTGAAGTCCCGCACCGCATCGAGAATCGCCTGTTGCAGCTCTTCCACGGAAGCACCGTTCCGGCCGGCGAGAACCTCACTCAAGCCCGAAACCTCGAACAACTCATGGAGCGGGTTTTCCGCCTCCGTCACGCCATCGCTGAAGAGCACCAGCGTATCTTCCGGCTCAAGCTGCAGCCGCGCCGACGTGTACTCCGCCTCGGGAATCAGGCCTACGGGGAACGACCCCTCCGTGTAGAGTTCGCTTACCTTGCCCTGGCGAAGCAGCAGCGGCGATGGATGCCCGGCCTTGATGTACTCGAACATGCCGTCGCGGCCCAGCAGTCCGATGAACATCGTCGCGTAGCGGCCGACCTCCGCGTGGCGGCATAGGAAACGATTGATGTGATTGAACACCTTCACCGGATCCGTGCCCATGGTCATGCCCGACAGCGCGCCCTGCAGCATCGTGGTCAGCAGCGCCGCGCCCAGCCCTTTGCCGCTCACATCCGCAATCAGGATCGCCGTCCGGTCTTCGCTCACCGGAACCACGTCGAAGTAATCGCCGCCCACCTCATGACATGGAAAGTGCAAGCCGGTAACGGCGAGATGGGGAAGGTCGTTCAATCCATGAGGCAGCAGCGCCTGCTGGATGGCGCGCGCGATCGACAGCTCCTGCTCCAGCCGCTGGCGTTCGCGCTCCCGCTCCACCAGCCGCGCGTTATCCATAATGCTGGCAGCCTGTGCTCCAAGCGCGTCGAGAATCTGCCGGTCGAGCGCCGAGAACGCCGCAATGTGCCGCGAGTCGAGATAGATCACGCCCAGCAACTGGCCGCGCTCGTGCTCGGCGCCCGTGTCGGCCGTCGAGCGCGATGAGGCATACAGCGGAATCGCAACCACTGCGCGCAAACCCTGCACCACGATGCTCTCCGCCGCCTTCAGGTCCAGGCCGGCCAGGTTCAGGTCCTCCGTAATCACGCTCGATTGCCGGTCGATCGCCTGGCGGATCGCCGTCTGGCTTGGGTTCAGCGTCTCCGGCGGCAGGCTCTCGCCCTTGTTGCCGCGCGCCAGGCGCACGCGCAGTGTGCCCGCCGCGTCAGGCTCAATCAGCAGCCCGCGGTCGGCGTGCGTGACCGAGATCGCATGGTCCAGCATCGTGCCCAGCACGGACTCCAGAGGAAGCTGGGAGTGCAGCAGCGACGTTGCCTCCAGCAGCAGATTCAGCCTGCTCAGGCCGCCGGAGGATGCCGTGCCGGTGAAATCGGAAAGGGTGCCGATGCGCGTCAGAAGGTTGGCCACCGACTCCTGCGGCGCGGGTGAAGCGACAGCCGATGCCGCATGGAACACGATCCTGTAACTGTCATCGATGCCGAAGGTGATTACGTCGCCGTCGCGCAGCGCCTGCTGCCGCACCTTCTCGCCATTCACGAACAGTCCGTAGCGATTGCCGCGGTCATCCAGCCGGTAGCCAGATCCATCGGCGACAATCGCGGCGCAACGCCGGGAGACGCGCCCATCGGAAAGCTGCAAAGCATTGTCGCCCTCGCCGCCCCTGCCAATGTTGAATGGAAACTGCGTAACGGGGACCTGCTCCCGCGAGCTGTCGGGAGCGATCACTTCGAGCACGGTTTCCGATTGCGGGGAATGTTGGTTCATAGCATCCGGCGTGCGCAAATTCTAACATGCACCATCGAGACGACTTGAGAACAAAAGCAGAATGGATGGCAGGACCGGGATGCTCTTAAGCCGGATGCTTCTCTGAGCAGGGGAATCAACAGAAAAAGTGCTGTTGACAAAGTCGTCCTATTTGGTATATCACTTGCTCGCTCGATTTTGATATATCAGGGAGCCTTCGAAGAAATGGCTCCCCCGTGAAAAACGTACGTCTGTTCTATTTCCCCAGCCAACATTGATCGCGATATTGGGCTCGCTCGTGGATGAGTGGATCGAGCAGTATCGCGTCTTCTGGGCGAACCGGCCGAATTGCCTGAAAGCATTTGTTGGGGCCGAGTACGCACGGAGGCAGCGCTCTCGGCAGACACAAAGGATCTCCGCAGCGAGAAAAGGAAAAGCTATGAACATGAAGAAGTTCGCTTCGATGGCCCTGTTGACAACGGTCATTGCCATCCTGCTGGGCGTCTCTGCCTTCGCGCAGACCGCAGTCTGCGGCACGTCCATCCTGAACTCCCCGTGGAACTACAACGGCACACCGGGGACGTACACCACCAGCGGCACGCCCGCGGGCCTGCCCACGTTCGGCGCCTCCGGAACAAACTTCCCGAACGCGACCAGCGTAGTGGTCATCGCCGCCGGGGACAACAGTACCGCGGCCGGCAATGGCGCCTACGGGAATGACGATACGGTCTACTACTTCGAGCCGGGTACGCACACGATCACGTCCGGTGTCATGTATACGGGGTCTAACTCGGCTTATGTGGGCGGGTACACCACCGCTGCCGGCAAGGCGATCATTGACGGGGCCGGGAAGACCGGGTTAGACGCGGCCAACGCCAAAGTGGCCAACGACACCTACGAATACCTGACCATCCAGAACTTCTCCTCTGGCCACAACGGTGCGCTGCTCGGGAACGTGAACGGCTCGTCGTTCGCGACCGGGAACACCTACATGTACAACACGATCGGCCCCAACGAATATTCCCAGGATACCGGCCTGCTGAATAGCACCTCGAGTCCCGGGGTGGGCGGTGGATACGCTATCGACATGGATGGGAACACCACCATCTCCTACAACTGCATCACGCACAACGCGCAGGGCGGCTACAACGGTTTCGGCCTGAGCAATGCCGTCACCAATAACGAAATTAGCTGGAACGGGCTCGGGTCGTACCCGGACACGGGCGGTACTGGGGCTAGCCCGTACGCTTGCGGGTGCTCCGGCGGCGGGAAAATGTTCTTTACGGCCAACGCGACCGTCACCGGCAATTATGTCCACGACAACTACAACACCGGCATCTGGTTTGATTTTGACAACACTGGGATGACGATCACCAATAACTATATCTCCTCGAATTGGAGTAGCGGCATCTTCATAGAGGCCAGCTACAACACCAAGATCGCCCAAAACACCCTGATCGGCAATGGATGGGCGTCGGACGGGGCCTGGCCAGGAGGTTATAACGGTGGAACATGCTATGGCGGGATATCCTGCACAAACGGGAACGGTCCTGTCACTGGCGCCGGCGGCGGGAATCCAATAGGGGACATCGACTTTTCCGACTCCGGCGCCAACGCGAACCTGTCCACGATTCAGGTGCCGAACGGGAAATACACAGTACCAGGGTGCTCCTCGAACTGCTCAGTTACGTCTAATTGGTCCGGGCAAGCGCTCGTCCAGGGGAACACGATCAAGAATAGCTTCGGCGGAGTCAAGGTTTATACCGATACTGACCGGTACCCTGGCAACCAGGATAACGACTCGTCGTGCAGTATACCGCTGGGTGCTTTGGATCAGGCGAACAGCTCCCTCTACTATTTTCAGACCGAGGAATTGGAGACAGACTCATCAGATGCGGTCATTTCCGGGTCAACGGTTACCACATCTGCCGGGACCACGAAGCTCTGCAACGATTATGGGCAGACGGCTAGCCAGGAAAGTGATGGCACCTACATCTTAGGCCAGAACCAAGTTCAAGCTCCATCGGTAGGCATGGGCGTGTTTGACATCAACGCCGGGACGTTCCTCGGCAACGTCGCCAGCGTGAGCAGCGCGAACCAGTTCACCCTGAATCAGTCCCCTGGGAACAGGTCCAATGCCCGGCTGATGGTGGCCGCCTACGGCGGATGCGGCCCAGCGGACGACTTCGGCGGCGCCCCAGGCGTGACGAGCGGCAACCCAGCAGAGTATTACTTTGATAACTGTGTCTGGGGCGGTCGCGGCGTTACGATATCCGGGAACGTACAATCTGCCAACGGCACGACTATAACGGGTTGCACGACAGCGAATGGGTGCGGCTTTACCCGGGCCATCGCGTTCCTCGCGGGGGTTCCGACGCTCATGCAGTTTTTCGACGACTATCAGAACGTAGTCGCACTTGCGTCCGGCGGCCTCGGAAACGTCTTTTCTAACAACACCTACACCTGGTCCGGTGGCGGCCCTGGCGCGTTCTCATTTGTGGCGGGCAACCAGAATAGTTCGACGCTGACGCAGGCGCAGTGGCAGGCGTCACCGTACGGCCAAGATGCCGGTTCGACATTCGGGACCGGCACGACGCCGATCATCTCGTTCTCTCCGGGCATCGTCACCTTTACCGCAACGCAGGGCGGCTCGAGCCCTGCCTCGCAGAACGTGACCGTGAGCAACTCGGGAGCGGGCACGCTGGCGAAGCCGACCACCTCGACCACCTACAACAACGGCAGCGGCTGGCTGACCGTTACGGTGCAGGGCAGTTCGGCCCCCTATACGCTGGTCAACCAGCCGAGTATCTCTGGCCTGGCGGCCGGGACCTACACCGCCACGGTGAGTGTCGCGAGTTCGGGAGCGACCAACACGCCTCAGACCTACTCGGTGATAATCACAGTCTACTCATCGTCGTCGTCGTCGCCGGCCATCTCGCTTTCTCCAACCAGCCTCAGCTTTAGCGCAACGGTGGGCGGCGCAAATCCATCCGCGCAGAATGTCACCGTGAGCAACTCCGGCGGCGGCACGCTGGCGTCCCCGACAACCTCGATCAACTACACGTGTTCCACCCAGCCGACTACCGGGAGCCTCGCCGCCGGAACCTACAACGCCACGGTGCAAGTCTCCTGCACGGGAGCGACCAACTCGCCGCAGAGCTATACGGTCGCGTTTACCGTGTCGTCGTCGCCGGCCATCTCGCTGTCTCCCACCAGCCTCACCTTTAACGCAACGGTGGGCGGCGGGAATCCATCCTCGCAGAATGTCACCGTGAGCAACTCGGGCGGCGGCACGCTGGCGGTTCCGACAACCTCGACCACCTACCACAGCGGAAGCGGCTGGCTCAGTGTGCAGGTTCAGGGCAGCCAGGCCCCCTATACATTGGTCACCCAGCCGACTAC
>JBEKNY010000020.1:0-67748 GCA_049522315.1 Occallatibacter sp. | reverse complement strand
TGCCTTGGCTCCACGAATACAACTGGCACAGACCTCATGCCAGCCTCAACCACAACACCCCGATCAGCAGAGCCGGCCTCGATCGGAACAACCTATTGACACTGCACACCTAGTCCCTATCCTCTGCTTTATCGTCAAGGCGTATGCCCAACGAAGCCAGCCCCGCCCCCCGCCCCGCGCCCGAAGCCGAAGAGATCTACCGCCGCTGGATCCGCTTTCTCGACGAGGAGTTCGCCCGCCACCATTCACCGGAGCGCCGCGGCGAGGTTGTCCGCGACCAGCTCTACCAGCTTTACATGGGCCGTCCCCATGGCGGCAAACTCAATCTCACCCTCACTTCCGAGCTGCCCGGTAACGTGGTCGGCCTCTCGCTTGATCCGCAAAACGTGACCTTGGAAGCAGAACACTTTGCGGAAGTCGATCGCGAACGTTTTGCGCCGCGCAAACCGCTGCTCTGGTTCTGGCAGATGTTCGACCGCTCGCCGCTGGGGCTGAACCACTGGCTGGGCCTGCGTTTTCGCTGTATGTTGGGGCGTCATATCTTTGAGCGCCTCGGCTCGGGGGTCAGAATCCATCACGGTGTCGACCTCACCTACGGCTACAACCTCTCCATCGGCGACGGAGTCGTCATCCGCCAGCGCGCGTTGCTCAACGATCGCGGCGGCATCGCCATTGGCGACAACGCCATCATCGGCTCCTACTCCCGCATCTACTCCTTCTCTCACGACGCCGGTGACTACGAGAAAGTCCGCCTTCAGCCGACGGTCATCGGCGCGGGCGCGCACATCGCCAGCCACGCCATCGTACTCGCCGGCCAGAACGTCGCGCCCGGCGAATCCATCGGCAGCTTCCCCGCCGACCGCGCCTGAATCTTCCGCTGCACAGTAGGATCGCTGATCCCTGACGCATTTCTCCCCATGGTGTGTAGGGATTCAAGACCGCAAAGTGGACGCGAACACCAGTGAGCGGCAACCATTCTAGAGAATGGGGCACTCTACGGGATGGGGAGAAATGCCTTAAGGGGCGCCGCCGCGCGTCAGAAAATCTTGTAGCTCAAGCCCACGCTGCCGCCATAGGGGTACAGCGTCGGCGTTATGCGCCACTGCTGATACTCGAAATCGAAGGCGCGCAGCGTGAACCGGCGGGTCAGCCTGTAATCCACACCGCCGCCATAGGCGAGAACCAGGGTATTTCCGCTGAGAAACGCACCGTTACCCAGGCCGAAGAGAAACTTGCCATAAGGCGTCACCTTGTGGAAGGTAATGACGGGAACGCGCGGACCGATCAGGTAGGTGTTCTCATCGATCCCCGTCGTGGAACCTGGAGGATAGTACTGGTTGAAGTGCAACCAGCGGCCTTCCGCCTCAATCTGCACCCAGCGCGTGAAGTGCGCGTCCACATAGGCGCCCGCGCCGTAAAGGCGGTTGGGACTGGTTTGCGCGATGCACACTACCGTCGTCACGTTGCACCCCGCGAAATCGGGCTGAAAGACAGAACCGAGTCCGCCGGCGTCGAGCGAGAATGTTCTCCCCGTGGCCGCAGGCGCCACTTGAGCATGGGCGGAAGCAATTGCCAGCAAAGATACGATGCAAAAGAAGGCCAGTATCGATCGTCTCATGAACACAACGCACATTCACTTCCTGTGAATCTTCGTTTCTGCAGGGAACAGCTATCGGATTCACGCTAGGAGCCGGATGAAGAGTGCTGATTTGTTGCGGCGCGCCCTGTCCGGTCCCGGCGGCACTCAGTTTATCTTACGGCTGCGGGTTCTGTGCTGCCGTTGGCTGTTGAGCCGGCGTGCCGCCTGCCGTCGGTTGGTCCGGCGCGGCGCCGGCGCCGGTTGACGAGGTGGGCGGCGGAGCCGGTTGAGCATTATCCGGAGCAGCGGCCGGCTGGTCGTTAGCCGGCTGCGCAGCGGGTGCGGCTGCAGCCGGAGGCGTTACATTGGCTGCTTCATACCGCTGCAGCTTGTAGAAGATCGGCGTGACCTCGAACGGCATCTTGTCGCGCGCGTTCATGGGCGCATACCGTTTGGCGTTGAGCATGTGCACCGTGTCGTCCCACGGATCGGTCTTCAGCCAGCTTCCCAGCGGCAGCGCGGGCGTCTGGGCCAGGTCATCCCAGTTCAGCTTGGGAGCCATGTGCTCCAGCTCGGCCATCCATGGAGTGCCATCGGCTTTGAGAAGCGAATCGCCCAGCTTGGGCGTGTTCAGCGCCTTCAGTTCCTTGCCGCGATCAGCCAGTTGCTCGTAGTAAAGGCCTGCGTTCGCCAGCCGGTCCTTGTACATGGAGTTCTCGAGATATTCCATGGCCTTCTTGGCGGCGGTGCTGTTGTCTACGTCGGAGTGGTTCATGTCGATGCGCTGGAAGGTCGCCTCGTCGGGAAACAACAGACGATCGTTGAAAGCGTAGCGCGTGTCGATGTGGTGGCCCAGGGCGATGTGGGCCAGCTCCATCGAGATCACCGAGGCAATCGCTTCCTCGCTGGGCAGGCTGTCGATCAATCCCTTGCTGAGCAGGATCGTGTTGCCCACGGTCGTCGCCTCGACGGTGTTCGTGAGCAGAACGCGGCAGTGCACCTGGTCCGTAAAGGCCAGGTTGTTGGGCACCACCAGGTTGATCACGATCTGGTCCAGCACCTTGCTCTCATAACCGCCGGGATCGAGTGGCGCCACAAGGCCCGCTTCCACCAGGCGGTCGATCACGTTGTTCTCGGCTTGGGTAATCCACATGCGGGACGCCTGCAGCGGGCTGACGTCCTGCGAGTCGTCGCTCTTGTCCACTGCTTCGTCCACCTTCACGCTGACGTTCTCGCTCTCGCGCGTGGGCAGCTTCAGCGAGTACCCCCAGAAGTGCGTCTGCGCCTTCAGACCGACCGATTTGTTGGCCTCGGTGCGCTGCGTCTCCTCGACGTACACCGCTACCGGCAGCCAAATCCCCGGCTGCACGTTCATGCGCCAACTGTCGAAGTGGAAATAGTACTTGGATGTGTCCTCGGAGGTGGGTCCGGTATAGGTGCCGTTGAAGCGGACGACGTTGCCGCCCTCATCTTCGATCCAGATGCGCCCATAGAACCGGCCCATGCCTTTGACGTCTGCCTTGGGGTGTACGTCGAAAACCCAGGTGCGTACCGAGCCCAGAAACTCGCGGCGCACAAAGCTGAAGACGTAGTGCTGCTGGTCGAAGCCGGACGGATCGATGAACATCATCTCCATAAATCCGTTCGGATTGTAGGTAAACTTCTCCAAGCCCAGCACCTTGCTTAGCCCGCTGATGGCCGCGAAGGAGCCCTTGAAGAAACCGTGCTTGGCCTCTTCTTTGGGTTCATAGGTCTTGTCGAAGAACCCCTTGCCGAAGTCCACGCGGCTGAGCATGTACTGGTCGTCCACCGGCACTTCGTAGAGCTTCACATCCGGCCGGGTGTCCTGTATGTAGCTCTCCACCAGCGGCGTACGCAGTTGGATGTTCTTGATCAGCACCTTTTCTTGTGCGATGGCCCTTTGCACCAGTGCAGCCTGGTCGGCGGTAAGCTGGCGTGCCTGCTCGTACTTGGGTTGCTTCTTCGCGTAGGCGCAAGCAACACCCATGGTCAGAATAAGGAAGGTTAGGGGGATCTTCCGAAACGTCATTTGCGACTCCTGATTGGTTCTTTGCGGCTTTGCTCTCGTCCTACGCGCCTTGCTGATCGCGGCGGCTGAGTCTTCGCTGAATTCATCCTTACCATCGTGATGCTACGTCAAGGGGCGGCCTATACTACGCCAATTGGAACGTGATGGTAATCTTGGTCGTTACGTCCACCGGCCGGCCATTGCTGGTCGCGGGACGGAATCGAATCTGTTGCGCCACACGCTCGGCCTCTTCGTCGAGCCCGTGGCCTAATCCCTGGATCACGCGGCGCACAACCACCTGGCCCGTGGCAAGAAATGTGACGCTGAGGACTACATCACCCTGGACGTGCAATTGCCTTGCCTCGCTCGTGTACTGCACGGGAGGCTTGGAGAGCACTTCGACCTCGGTGGAACGAACTGGCTCCGTGGTCACCTTCGGCGCCGCAGCCACGGTCGTCATGGCGGGGATCCCCGCCGAGGCCACCTTGCCGTAATTTGCTGTCGTCCCGGTGCCGCTGGCGCCAGGAATGCCGGCCGAGCCCACCTTGCCGGCCACGCCGGCGCTGGAACCGAACCTTGTGCCATTGCCAATACCGGTCGAGCCCACGATTCCGTGCGGCGCAACAGCCGGGCCTTGCATGCCGCCGTAGGGATTGCCGATGGCTGCGACCGTGGCCGGACGCGTGGCGTTGGGGTTGGGAGTCACGCCGAAGGTCTGACCCAGATGCACCGGGGCCGTCGACGGCTTCACCGTGTTGTTCTGCGCGGGCATTGCGGCAGCCAGGGCGGCTTTCGGTTGCGGAGCCAGAATCACGGTTTGCGGCTTAGGTTGGACCGGCGGCAGCGCCACCTTGGCTTCCATTTGAATGGGCTTCGGCTCCGGCTTGGGCTTGGGCATTTCGATCTGGCGAGGCCGCAATTCCACCTTGGGGGGCTCAGGCGGAGGGGGCAGCTCCTGTGGCGGCGGTTGCTTGATCTTCACAGCAGGAGGCGGATTATTGGGAATGATCAGCTCCGTCATCTCGTAATGCTGTTCAAGCACGTGCTTGGCCGTCATGCCCACGATCAGAGCTGTGGCCATTACAGTCAGGTTGATACCCCAGCTCATGGCAAACGCAAGAGGCCGGGCTTCGGGCTCGGGCAACAAACCGAAAGTCATCTGTTCGGGGGAATATGTCATCGGCATGTTCTCAATCCTCGCTTGCGGCCGTCGCGGCGGCGAAGGGCCGCCACATCCCAAAAAACCAAAGTGGGAAAGGCGATTGGTCATGCAAACCGCTTGCTGACCGCTTCCACCTCTTCCACGACGTTTCAATCGGTTGAAAGTGAGTTTGCCATCCGTTCCACGCCAGGAAGAAGATTGATCCTGCCGGTGGCGGGAATGCCCAATCGGACCCGTTCGGCGCTTTCAACTTTTCCTGGCTTCGATGGACGCGCTTAACCCTCCCATCGCTTTCAATTCCAGATTCTGCGCTGGTGAATGGGGAAAAAACCATTACCATTATACGCAGCTGCTGGTTACGTGCGGATCACCCGAACTGTGTATGGACAGCCATGATCGGTTGAAACTGTCGCGCACAACGCCGTAGCCTCAGCCGGCATAGCTGGTTCCGCTATCCTCGGACATTCAGTACTCCCACTTTCAATCCAAGGCACGCGTTAAGGAATCATGCAGTTCAGTGTGGCAGAGTTCGCGCCGCCGGGATGCAGAATCAGGACATCCAAAACGTTCCGTGTCGGTCAGCGTCGTAGCGCCATGCATCCACTCCCCGTACGGTCAATCGTCCACAGGAATTTATGTGGCCCGGCAGTCGGATGGCCGCCCGGCCCGGCGCTACAGCTATTAGACTCAAGTTAACTTAAAACTGAGTCAGAGGAGCATTTTTTGTGAAGATCTTGGTTACCGGCGGTGCCGGGTACATCGGTGGTACTGTAGCGGGCCTCTTGATCGAAAAGGGACACAAGGCAGTCATTTTCGACAATTTGGGCCATGGCAGGCGTGATTTGCTGCCGGCGGGGGTGGAGTTCATCGAGGGAGAATTGGCCGACAGGCAGGCCCTCGAATCCATCTTTGTCAGTGCCAGAAACGAAGATCGGCCCTTCGACGGCGTGCTCCACTTTGCCGCGCTAATTGAGGCTGGGGAGTCGATGGTGCGGCCCGAAGTCTTCTTCCGCAACAACACGGCATCGACGCTCAGCCTGCTTGAGGCGATGCTGGCCTGCGGCCCGAAGCGGTTGGTGTTTTCTTCCACTGCCGCGGTATACGGTGAACCGGAATCCATTCCGATTCAGGAAGATGCGCGCCTTGTGCCAGCCAACCCGTACGGCCAGTCCAAGCTCCTGGTGGAACAGATGCTGGCTTGGTTGAACCGCATTCATGGTTTGCAGTATGCCTCGCTGCGCTACTTCAACGTGGCCGGAGCGCCCGAAGGCCCTGAAGGCGTAACGCGTGGCGAAGCGCACGAGCCCGAGACGCATCTGATCCCGCTGGTTCTCGACGTTGCATTGGGCCGGCGCCCATCGATACGTATCTACGGCGACGATTACCCCACCCCGGATGGCACCTGCATCCGCGACTATATCCACGTCTCCGATCTGGCGGATGCGCACCTGCTGGCGCTTTCCGAGCTTGGCGCAGGCGGGGAAAATCGGGGTCCGCTCATCTACAACCTTGGTAACGGGCAGGGTTTCAGTGTGCGAGACGTCATTGAGTCCGCGCGCCGCGTTACCGGCCATCCCATCCCGGCGGAGATCGTTTCCCGGCGGCCGGGCGACCCTGCCGTACTCGTGGCCAGCTCCTCGAAGGCCATCCGCGAGCTGGGCTGGAAGCCGCGCTACACCCAACTTGACGAAATCATCCGCACCGCGTGGGTCTGGCACCAGAAGCGCTACGCGAGGTAGGGGGAGGTTCCTCCCAGTGGCCATCGAGAGCGAAAAGGGCTTCTTCCGGAAATTTCTTGATTTCGAAGATTCTTTTTCAGCTTTATAATTTATTGGTTTCTTTCGCGAGAAGGTTCTTTTAACCAAGTGCGCATGCCGTATGTCGTTGCCGGTACTGACGTCGCAGGCTTCTTTTCAATGTGTCGATGCTTTTAATTGTCGCTACGAGAAAACAGGAGCGAAGGAGACTTGTTCATGACTTCCGGAACAACAGACAATATCAGCCGTGAAATGGCTCTGCGCATGGTGCGCGAAGCGGAACGCGCTTTTGGGGCCGCGGACATAACGGCCATTCTCGGCATCTTTACGGACGATGTCGTCATCCGGTTTGCCGAGATTCCCGAGATTCGCGGCAAGGTCGACGCGGAACGGTTTCTGCGTGCGCGGTTCGCGCGCCAGAGGAACTACAAGCTCTCGAAGTCGCTTCGGATGGTGGAAATCGACAGGGTTGGCAACGTCTGGGACGGTGAGTGGGACGACGCGCAAACTGGACAGAAGATGCGAGGCCGGGGCATTGAATTCTGGACCGTGCGCGACGGCAAGATCGCTCTCTGGGAGGCCGCTTTCAATGTTTGGCAAGACGGGCGAGCACCCGTCTCGCCGATTTTGTAATGAAGTCAAAGCATTTTACCCGGCACTTCCATCTTGAGTCGGAATCCTGGATCCCGTGATCGTCGCAATCCTCAATGTCCATGAGGATACGGCACGATGGAGACGCTGCGGCTGCCGACGTGACGTTCAACACGAAAAGCGGAACCAGCCAATTCCACTGCAACTGGTTCGTGTACCTCTAAAACTACGCGCCGCCCGCCAGTGACTATAGCAACCCTTCGACATTTGGCGCTTTGCGGTCTCGGCACAGACCGCCGGCGGCAACCGGAAGAAGCTGAGCCCGCATTCCTTATTGCATCAAAGCGCTGTAAACCAGGGTGCGCAATTGGGCCGGTAGGGCATCAGCTTCGGGTGTCGCCATATGCTGCGTCAACGCAACGACCACCATGTTCTCCTTGGGATCGATCCAGAAATATGTAGCGGCGGCGCCGGCCCAATAAAATGTTCCTTCAGAACTCATAAAGCCTGCGCCGGCTTGGTTCTTCATCACCGCGAAACCGAGGCCAAAACCCAAGCCATTCCCTTCATCGGGGATCCCACAGGGTTCAAGGTGGTCGGTTGCCATGAATTGAACCACATGCGGGCCGAGGATGCGGACGCCGTTGAATGCTCCCCCATCCAGCATCATCTGCGCAAAGCGCCAATAATCGGCCGCAGTAGAAACCAGGCCGTAGCTGCCTCCTCTATGTTTGTGGTCTACGGTGTAGCTGTTCACTGACCAGGGCTCCGTGACAAATATGCCCCCCGGCGGGTGCCCGTGAACGTCATCGAGCGGTGTGAGCTTGCCGTCCTTCATCCAATAGACAGTGGCCAGACGGTCCGCCTTTTCCGGTGGAACCCAGTAGCTCGTATCCTTCATCCCTAAGGGCTCAAATAGATGCTTCGATAAGTACTCATCGAAGGGCATGCCGGATAAGACCTCTACGAGCCGCGCCTGGACATCCGGTCCAACGCTGTAAGCGAATTTCGTGCCTGGTTGATAACGCAGCGGCAATTTCGATAGTTTGTCCATCATTTCTTTGAGGGTCACATCCAGACCAAACAGATTGTCGTTCATATACTCAACGTCGAGCGCACCGCGCGTCAGACCATGGGTAAATCCCGCCGTGTGCCGGAGTATATCTTGCACGGTTGGCGGATGCTCGGCAGGTACCGTGTCGTCAAGAGGACCGTCGGGATTGCGCAGTACCCGTAGATTGGAAAATTCCGGCAGATACTTCGAGATTGGGTCATCCATCTGAAAACGGCCCTCCTCATAAAGCGTCATCAACGCTACCGAAGTGATCGGTTTTGTCATCGAGTACATGCGGAAGATGGTGTCTTTCTCCATGGGTTGATGCTTCTCGATGTCGGCGTAACCAATTGCGCTGAAGTGGGCAATTTTGCCATGCCGGGCAATCAACATCACGATTCCCGCCATTTGGCCCTGTTTTACTTGATCCGCATAAAAGCTATCGATCTTGGCGAGCCGCTCGGCTGAAAAGCCCACATCTTCAGGACGCGCGGTAGGTAACCCCTGCGAAATGGCCTGCCATGTTCCCAACCCCAAAAGAGCCAGCGCAAGCAATATCCTTCGAACCTTCAACATAGGTGATCCTCCAGGCTTGAATTCATGCAGATAGCTCAACCTGTTCCGTTGCTTGAATATCGCAACCATTAACTCCTGGGCCATGTGGGGAACCCAACCTTCATCTTCTCGGAATGGTCCGATTCGACCGCAAAACTGACTTTATTCAGAATGTTCGAAGAAGTACGATGCCGTCAGGAAACAGCTCCACGAGACCACCGCAACTCAGTTTTGTTCTTCGCCCAGGCCGTCCTATTTCTCGCCTGGGTTGAGGTCCACTTCAATGGTCGTTATTGGCGCGCTTTGTTCGACCTGACGTGTCTGCAGGTGAATCACCAGCCGGTTACCGGCAAGGTCGGCTTCCCAGCCAACCGGCATCGAGCCAAACCCGGTCGTTGTCACCTTCGGCAAGTCCTCGCCATTCACCCGTACCGCGGAGGCTGTAGTTACTCCGTAGACCAGCAAATAGCCCGTTTCAGGAAGGTTCTCGAGCGTCCAACCAACGCCGCCAGTCTTGGATTGCACAGTTACTTTTGCAGTTTCTCCCGGTGTAATAACCAATGTCACGGTCTTATCCCCATTGGGGGGAGTTACGACCAGCGCGCCGACACGACTGTTGGTCATGCTTTGACCGAATTGCAATTCCTGACTCAGTTGCACCGGCACGGCGGCCCCCGGCTTCAGATAGACGGGGATGGTATCCAGAGGCGCGCTGACCTTGAGCTTCACCGGCCCGGAGACCGTCTTGCCATCCCATAAGCTCGTCCATACGCCGGATGGAAACGAAATCGTCCTGAACGTGTCTTCGTTGACCACCGGCGCAACCAGCAAATCCGGCCCGAACATGTATTGATCCCCTACGGCGGCCAGTTGCTTTTCCTCGGGAAAGGCCACCGGCATGGAACGCATCATGGAAATACCCGCTTCATGCGCAATGACGGCGGAATTGTAGTTGTAATTCACTAAATTTTCCCGAGTCCAGGCAAGGAACTTGTAGTTCGTCACCGCGTCTTCGCTGAAATACCACGGGTCGCGCGGCGCGGTGCCATGAGGGCGCATCAACGGGCTGAAGCAGCCGAATTGGAACCAGCGCATATACACCGCCGGCTGCGGCAGTCCGAAATACCCGCAGATGTCGCTGCCCCAGAGGGAGTAACCGCAAGCGCACAAGTTCAGTGCTCCGGTCAGAACGTGCCTGAGCCCGTTAAAGTTGGCGGGGTGATCGCCGGCAAACTGGCCGACCCATCGTTGCGTGCCGGGCGCGGCTCCCCGGGCATATAAGATGAAGTCATTGCCGCGTTTTTCCCGATAGACTTCGCTGACCGTCCGTTGATAGTCGTAATAATAGAAGTTGTGCATCTGGGCGCCGCGCCGGCCGTCGTAAAAGACCGCGTCGTCCGGCGTCAAATCGCCAAAATCCACCATGCTTCCGGCCTGGCCAAGGTCCAGGGCCTCCCGCAACGCACGCCGGCAGAGCTCCAGCGCATTGGGGTTGGTGAAATCGATGTAATTATCATCGGGGTCGGGGACAATAGTCCCACTTGCGTTGCGTAAAATTGGAAGTTCAGACTGCTTCAGCTCCGGCATGAGCCGTTGCTGTTCAACGAGCGGAATTACGGGATAAAAATAGCCCAACACCCTGACCCCGCGCGCCGCCATGAATTGATTCAAGGCAGGCGAAAGGGCGGAGGGGCCTTCGGCATAAATCGCGGAATGAGGAATGTCCAGTTCCGCGAAGCGATTGGCGGCGCTTTCTTCTTCGGCGACCGCATCGTGAAGCCGGCCTTCTTCCCAGGCCCCTTCACCTCTGCCCATCCACGGTTCGAAAACCCATTTCGGCGGCAGCGGAACCCTGCCCGTCAGAGCCGTATAGGATTGCAATACCTTCTCGGGCGCACCAGTCCAGAAGTAATAGTCAAAGATCGGACCTTGCTGTGTAATTCGATATTGGTTTGGATCCGCCTTCCCGATATCCGCCCGCAAACGATAGGACGAATTGTCAAAGACCATGTAACCCCTGGAACTGTGAAAGATGGGCAGAGCCTTGTACGTCGTATTCGCCAGACCCTCCCCGTTCCCAAGCCAGTCATCTGATCCCCAAAGCGTCAGCACATTGCCATTTTGATTAAAGTGATCGTACTTCTCTCCGAAACCATAAATAACCTCGTTTGGAGCCAGACGATTTCTGAAATCTATGGCGAGTATCTTGCCGTCCGGGCCAAACCGGAAAGCTAAGTTATTGGCGCCTATCTGCGTCACGCTATTTCCAGCGGCGTCGTAGAAAACAACCGAAAACGGTGTTTGGCTGATAACAATCCTGCCATCGGCGGTTTCGATGGAACATGTGCTTGAGGTCTGGGTAGCTTTTAACGGCAACAGATCAGCCGGTCTCCAGTACCCTTCCTCGCTGCCGTAGATTCTTATGCCGCCCGTTGCCGGCAGGACAAGACGCAAGTCAACTTTATGGCCGCCCGCTACGCACCGCATCAGCAGCGTGCTGCCCTGCACTTCCAGGCTCTCCGCGCTTGTGACCGGCGTCCATGCGTCCTGCAGAATGTCCCCCGGAGAACCATCGGCATACCACCATCGCGACATCTTATCCAGCTGGCTCAGGTAAGTATCCAGCAGTTGACACGCCTGCCCCGGATCATTCTTCTGCAAAGCCGCGTTCACTTTTTGCCGGAGGAGCGGCAGCATCAGGTTGGGCCTTTGCAGACTGCCCCAGGCGCCAGGGAGGGGAGTGAATCCTTCCAGCATCATCAGGTCCATCCAGCGCTCGGTGAGAAAGAGCCGTTGCGCCAGATTGTTCTTATCCGTTGGTGTGGCTAAGGACGATTCCATCTGCCAGATTTGCCGGCGCGTGTCGATGCCGGGATAGGTCATCACCGCCGGCCTTTGCCAACGAAACACGCCGGAGGGCAGCTGGCACAAACTGCTTTGAGAATCCTGGACTTGGGCAGCGCCCGAAAAGTAAGTCTCGATGAACAGGTCAACCGGCATCGCTTCATTGACATCAAACGCCACCGGGCTGCTGAACTCGCCATCGCGCCAGCGAGTACGCATGGGCAGCAGACCAAAATAGGTCTTCGGCTTTCCCCCCAGTATCTGCCACGGGATCTCAAAGAAAACCAGCCATTCGTCGGTTCTCCTGGTGACAATCGCTTCGAACCCTTCGACTTTGCTGACGACTACGGAAGAATCGCCAGCATCTGCAGCGGTATCGGCAGTCACGTCCGTACTGGAATTGGGAGGCCAGTTGTTACTTGCGGAGGGTAAACCATGAAGCGAATGCCAATCTGCCTCCCGCCAATACTTCGTGTCCAGATTCGCGTAAGGGAAAGACATGTCGCTTTCGCCGCAACGGAAAACGACATAGAGCGTGTCGCTATTGTAAGCAACGCGACATTCCGTCGGTGTCGGCGGACGATGATCACCGCCAACGCGATAAAACCGGTCCAAGACCACCGTGCGCTCATGGTCCGACAAAAGATCATCCAGGGAGGGCGTGCCGTTCCAGGGAGACTTGAGAACCACTGCGTTGGTTCCCCACGCGAGCGGCCCCTTTCCTTCCGTCATCACAGCACCATAGCGGGAATGCGACGGACTCTCTCCGTCTGCTTTCAAAATTCCGCTATACACCCCAGCTAGGGTCCCGATCCCGATTGCCGAGTTCTTTAAGAATGTGCGTCTCTGCATTGCATCTCCCGCCTTCGAAAATTGCTGTCTCCCCAAGCGCGCGAATTTCTGAATTTAGACAGCATGAACACATTGCTTTTGGTTCACTCGAAAAATGTATCACGGCTGGATTAGACGCTACACCCGGAATCTCCTTTTCGCCGCCGGTTCCCTAAAACTCTATCGCCCATAAGGTATTTGCAAGGCCAAAAGAATATTTGCCCCGAAAGAGCCGGCGCTGATTGCGTCCTGCGGTGATTGGCGTTTTGACGGCGTCGCTTGCAGTTCCCCAGCCGAACGGCAAAAACAATGGCGCCGCGAGCGTGGGGCCGAAGAACGGCTCTTAGCCTTTAGCTTTTAGCTCTCAGCTGGCCGCTTCTTACAGGGCGACGCGGCCATGGCGCCCTATGCGCATGCCCGGCTAATCTTCCGGGTGATCGCGCCAGTCGCGCTTGCGCACAAAGAAGATGAACTCGCCGGGCTTGGCCACGAAGTCGGTTTTGCCGCACTCATTGGGCGCTACGGCGCCGGCCTTCAGAATCACCGGGATCGGGTACCAGATGTTTCTTTCCTTATTGGTTTCTTTTGCGGCATTGCAATTGATGTAAGTCGACATCCCCATGTCGTAGGTGGCCTTCACGGAGATTTCGCTGGCGCTGGCGGGGAGGGTAACGATCACGCTGCCATCGTCGTCGATCTTCACCCATTCGTTATGCACGGCGTCGTGGCGATCGATGCGCACCAGAAAGTTGGAGGCCTTGACGGGCAGGCCGGTCTTGCCGTCGAGCAGGCGAATGGAGATGGTGTTCACGGTTTGGGCGGGGAGGCACGTGCAGAACGCGGCGGCGCAGGCCAGCCGGGTCAGAGCGCGAATCGAGAGCATAGGCCAGATCCTCACTCTTGAATTTACCAAGAGGAGTAGGGCTGGCCGTCGGATCCTGTCTCCTCCGAGCCGGAGTGGACGTCGCTGATTCCGGGCTCGGATTCGTCCAGCGAGTACATCGCGTCGCTGGTGTCCGTCACCCAGGTGTCGGTGGCGTGGGTCATGGGATCTTCGGGAATTGACTTCAGATAGCCGTCCTGGATGAGATCGTCGAGCGACTGCGGCGCCTTTTGCTTGTCCATGGTGTAGGAATCGATGGCCATGCGCATGGTCTGCAGATCTTCCTTCAGCACCGCCTCCCGCGCGTGCTTCAAAGCGGCCGCGAAGTAGGGAACGGCGAGGGTAGCCAGGATGCTGATGATCGCCATCACCACCATCAACTCAAGCAGCGTGAAGCCGGATTGTGTGCCGCGGTTGCGCATCTCTTTAGCTCTCAGCTATCAGCCTTCAGCTCGTGATTCTGTAAACTCCCAGCCTTCCTTTGAAGCACTTGCCGTACCGCTCGATGGCCCCACGTTGAATGAAGCTGAGAGCTGAAAGCTGACGGCTGACAGCTTGCTTTTTTCACCACGTCGCATACTTCGTTCCATCCAGTGCCGTATCCTGCGACTTGGAATACACGTCGAAGACGCTCTGCCCCCCCCAGGAGTCGGAGTCGGGGTCGTCCTGCATGGAGCGCAGCCCCCAGTCGGTATTGCCGGTCATGGGATCGACCGGAATTTTTCTTAGAAACTTCAGCTTCTTGTCTTGCACGTTGACGCCCTTCACCAACGTCTCCAGATCCGGCGGATAGTTCTGGCTTTCCACCTTGGTCTGGAAGGCACCGCGGTCGGCAGCGTCCTTGTACTTGTCGATGGCGTCGCGCATCATCCACAGATCGGAGCGCAGCTCGCGTTCCTTCTGCCGCTTCACCTGAAAGCGCATCAGCGGCAGCGCGGCCGAGGCCAGAATGGTGAGGATCGCCACGGTCACGATCAGCTCAACCAGAGTCAGGCCACGTTCCCCGCGGCGGATCGAGATGAATCGCTGAGACAGCATCGGTGCGGCTCCCTACCTGACCACAATGCTTGCGTGCGCGCCTGCCGCCGGCAACTGCTGCTGCGCGCTGTTGACCACCGAGGCGCGAGCGATGGTTAAATCGCTGGGGCCCGGAGCCTTGGCTTGAAACGTGAGAACGCAGACCGTGCCGCTTCCGCTCACGCCATGCGCCCCCGGGGGGCGCGACATGCCAACGATCAGGTTTCCTGGCGGTTCGTCGCTGTGGATGGGGGGCGCGGCCTGGCCATCCCGGCTCAGGAAGTCCCCTGCAGACACGTTCACGAGCATGAGTTTTGCCGGGTCGTAATGGATCTGCAATGCGATCGAGCCAACATCCGTGCCGCCGCTCAACGCCACCGGAACCTGGAAGCTGGCGCCCACGGGCGGCGGAACGGGCGGCGCACTGAACGCAAAGCCGGCGGCTGCGGCTTGCGGCGCGACAGGCGCGGCAGCAGGAGCCGGTGAGGCCACGGTTGAAGCCGCAGGCGCAGCGGGCGGATTGGGCGGTGCAACTGGCGCCTGCGAAGTGGGCGCGGAAGACCCAGCTGGCGGCGAAGTCGCGACCGGCGCGGTGGTTGCCGGCGGGTTTGTGCCGGCCGCGATATCCGCGCGCAATTGCGCGAGCATCGCGGGAGCTGCCTCGATGGCGCTCTGCGCGGGAACTGTGCCCACGGCCGGCTGCGCCGGAGCGGCAGGCTGCACGGCGGGCGCCGCCGGAGCGGCAGCTCCCGTGCTCACGCGCCGCAGGTCGATGGCCTGGCCTTCGCCGGTGTCGATGACGCGCAAGTTCGCCTGGTCCAGCTCCTGCGAGCGGACGATGTGCGGCACCACGACGAAGACGATGTCGTCATCCTGGATAACGCGGTCCCTGGAGCCGAACAAGTATTTGAGAACGGGAATCGCGCTGAGGCCGGGAATGCCGTTCCAGTTGTTCTGCTCCTGTTTGTTCTGGATGCCGCCCAGGATGCTGGCCTCGCCTTCGCGCAGACGAATGACCTGGTCCACCACGCGCTGGCTGATGATGGGCTCCGTAACGCCTTCGATGGTTGTAGTTCCGCTCTCCGCGGAGACCTCAATCTTGATTTTGAGTGTGACGTCGTGGTCGTAGTGGATGCTGGGCGTCATCTCGATGTTCACTCCGACGTCGATGTACTGGAACTGGGTCTGCGCGTAGCCGATGGCCGCGCCCCCGCCAAGGCCCGGCGCCGAGTAAGACCCTGTGGCCTCGGGAATCTTCGAACCGATTTTCATGGTGGCTTTTTGATCGTCGGTGGCGCGGATGCGGGGACTCTGCAGGACCTTGGTATTGTTGTCGGTGAGCAGGAGATTGAGCGTAGCCGATCCCACGGTCACGGCGAAATCGGTGGAGTTGAGGTGGGCAAGACTGTAAAGAGTGGGGCTGACGGCAGACGAGCTGGTAGAGGAGCTGGATGAGCTTGAGGAGCCGCAACTGTTGGTTGCCGAGCAGTTGGGCTGCAGAGCGATCCCGACGCTGCTGGGCCATGACATGCCCAGATCCCGCTCCCAGTTCTTGCTCACCTCGAGCACGGCAACGTCGACCACCACTTCGCCGCGCGGCTTGTCCAGGTCGTCGATGAGTTGTTGCGCCAGCAGCAGCTCGTCGGGCGTGCCGCGCATGACGATGGCGTTCTGGCTTTGCACGCCGTAGACCTTGGTGTCGGGCATCACGTTGCGCAGAGCGGTCTGAACGTCGTTGAGGTCATTCTGCTGCCAGGCATTGGTCAAATAGAAGGTCTGTACCGCCTGCTCGTTGAGCTCCTGGCGCTTGGTGCGGGAGTTCTGCGCCACAAAGATGGTGTTGCTGGCGACGGGGCGCCAAAAGGTATTCGATACGACGCCCACGACGCGAAGCGCATCGAGCAGGGAAACATTGTTCAAATCCACCTGGATGCGCTTGGGGTTATAGTCGGGGTCGAAAAGTACATTGATTCCGGCGGCCTTGCCAATGGCCTGGTAGACAACTTTGGCGTCCTCGTTCATGTGCAGGGAGAGCGGCTCGTTGCTGAGCGGCTTCAGTTGGGCCGGGGCCTCGACCGACTCAAGCTCCTGCTCCTCGGCAGCGGATTCAGGCAAGCCAATCTCGGGTACCGGCGCGATCGCGCCCTGCCCCTGGCGTAGGTGGGCAATCTCCTGTTCCGCCGCGTCGTTGCCGGGGTCGATCTCGGCGGCGTGCAGGAACTCCGCCAACGCTCCCTGCACGTTGCCTGCCTGCAGCAGTTTGCGGCCCTTGGTAATGTGCGCCGACGAGGCGGTGAGGCGAATGCGCGCGAGGGCGATCTGGAAGCGCGTGTCTTTAGGATCGCGGTTATTGGCCTTCTGGAAGAGCTCGAAGGCGGTGTCGTAGTCCCCGCGCACCTCGGCGGCCTGACCTTGCTTGAAGTCGGAGTTGGGCGACTGGGCATGAAGCCTGGCCGAAGGCAAGGCAAGGCTGACCACGGCGGCAAACAGCGCGATGGCGAACGCCATGGCCGATGTCACGGTTCGGGCTGCGGCCCGTGCGGGCGTGCGATTCATACGGCTCCCCGGCACTGCCACGGGCCCGCATGCCCGCGCCACGGCTCGCCCCTGCAGGCCGCGGTGGGCTTCTCCGGCGGGCATCCCGATGCGATTCATCGTGCCGATCTTCTCAGAAAAACGCTGCCTCATTTTAGCAAAGCCCCGTTGTCTCCACTCGCGAGCCGCGCCCATGCGCCCCAATGCTAGGATGAGAATTCAAGAACGCCTCCCGATGGCCCGCCAAACCAGCCATACCGTCGCTCGAAAAGACGCCGCCGCCCAAAAACCGGCTCGGCCCCGCAACCCCGTGGCCAGCGGCGAGCGCGACGCGGCCCACAATCGCGCCGCCAGTCATAACTACTTTCTGCTGGAGAAGTTCGAGGCGGGCGTGGCGCTGCGCGGAACCGAGGTCAAGTCGATCCGCGAGGGCAAGGCCAACCTGAAGGACGCCTACGGGCTCATCAAGGATGGCGAGGCTTTCCTGCTCAATCTGCATATCGGGCCGTACTCCCACGGGAACATCGCCAACCACGACGAGACGCGCACCCGCAAACTGCTGCTGCACCGCGAAGAAGTTCGCAAGCTACTCTCCAAGACGCAGATCAAGGGGCATACGCTCATCCCCACGCGGCTCTATTTCCGGCACGGGCGGGTGAAATGCGAGCTGGCGGTAGCCAAGGGCAAGCAGGACTGGGACAAGCGGGAGACGGAGCGGCGGCGGGAGGCCGACCGGGAGGCGCGGGCGGCGATCAACGCGAACAAGCACAAGATGGGGCGGTAAGGCCGAACTCCTCCCGCTCGCCGTGCGCCTCAAGCGATGAGTCTCGGTCTGGCGGCGCCTGATTTGCCACGAACTGCGCCTTCCGTGAAGAATAGGCACTATGCGTGCTGAACTTTCCTTTGCCCCGGTCTCGGGGATCGCAACTGAACTCCTGGCTGTTCTGGCTGCCGACACCCAAACCGAAAAAGGGCCTGCCGCCAAGCCCCAACCGACACTCCTGACGAACGATGCAGCCGTTCATGCGGCGGCAGCGTCGGTGCTCGCCTCCGGCGAATACAAGGCCGGCGCCAATGAAACTGTGCTGCTGCACGCGCCGGCCGGTCTGGCCGCAAAGCGGCTGCTGATTGTGGGGCTGGGCAAGCTGGCCAAGGCCACTGTTCACTCATTCCGCGAGGCTGCCGGAACGGCTGTTCGCTTCGCCAAGCCGCGCGGGATCCGGGAGTTGGCGATCGCGCTGCCCTCGTCCGGGGGCCTGCCGACCGCGGGCCCGGCCGGCGCGCGAGCCGCTGTCGAGGGCGCGTATGTGGGCGACTTCGATGCCGACACCTACCGCAGCGACCGCAAGGACCAGAGCATCCAGTCGTTGACCGTTGCGGCTCCGGCAGATGCGGACCGCCCCGCCGTGGAAGCGGCCTTCGCCGAGGGTGTGATCGTGGGCGAGAGCCAGAACTTCGCCCGCTCGCTGGTGAACGAGCCGGGCAACAAGCTGACGCCAACCATCCTGGGCCGGCGCGCCGCGCTGATGGCGCAGGAGATGGGCCTCGCGTGTGAGGTGCACTCCACGGAGAAGCTGCACGAGCTGAAGATGGGCGCGTTCTGGAGCGTGGCGCAGGGCTCCGCGGAGCCGCCCGCGCTCATCGTTTTGCGCTACGAGCCGGAGGGCGCGAAGGATGGTCCGGTGCTCGGCCTGGTGGGCAAGGGCGTCACCTTCGATTCGGGCGGAATCTCCATTAAACCTTCGGAGAATATGGAAAAGATGAAGTACGACATGGCCGGCGGGGCGGCCATGATCGGCGCCATGCGCGCCATTGCCCTGCTTAAGCCCAAGGTGCGGGTGATGGCGATTGTGTGCGCCACGGAGAATATGCCCGACGGCAAGGCGCAAAAGCCCGGCGACGTGCAGACGGCCATGTCGGGGAAGACCATCGAGATCATCAACACCGACGCCGAGGGGCGGCTGGTGCTGGCCGACGGGCTGACCTATGCGCGGCGGCTGGGCGCGACACACCTGATCGACGCTGCGACGCTCACCAGCGCGTGCGTGGTCGCGCTGGGCCACGCGAACGCCGGGGCCTTCTCGAACGACGACACGGCCTGGGCCAAATTCGACGCGGCCCTGGCTGTTTCCGGGGAAAAGTTCTGGCGGCTACCGCTGGGCGAGGAGTACGCGGAGATGATCAAGAGCGAGATCGGCGACATCAAGAACACGGGCGGGCGCTGGGGCGGAGCGATTACCGCCGCGGAGTTCCTGCACGTTTTCGCTGAAGAGACGCCGTGGATTCATCTGGACATTGCCGGCATGGCCTGGGTGGAAGACGCGCGGCCATACATCGCCAAGGGTCCCAGCGGCATCGCCGTCCGGTCGATTGTGGAGTGGGTAAGGAGCTTCTAAAGCTCGTTTGGCTCTGTTGACATCCCCTGGGCAGCGGGTCAACAGGCGGGCAATCGGAAGCGATAGAGGTTGCAGGCCAAGCCGAGCAACAGAGCCCGACGGGATTGGGTAGGGATGGTTCTTCCGGCCGCATCGAACAGGAACTCGTCCGCATCTAGCGACGGCGGGGGCCCATGCCCCGGCACTCAGAGATAGGGCCGTAGACGCGCCACTGTTGACTTTTTGATTATCCCCGCCCCCTCCCCCGGTATGCCATACCTCCATATTTGATAACAAAGGGCTTACGAGACCGCACATACCTTAATGCGTACCCCTGGATACCTCCATATTTGAAAACAAAGAACTTACGCGACGCCGGAAGCCGCGCGATCTTTTCTCTCCGACTACCACTCCTGAAATCGCCTTGTAGTGATCCTGGAATCAGGTTAGCAAGATGCGCGAAATAATCGGCAAACTTGGCGCACGATTTTACGCCGTAATTTCAAAGGTTTACGGTGGAATTGCGGCAGCAGGAACTTGACTTTTCGCGCACGTCGGTTCGACGCTGGGGCCGATATTGTATCAGCTCGGAACCTACTCGGGACCAAATGCGTACTTTGACGGGGATAAGCGCGTCATGAGGCTCAACGGAAAGCAAAACGCGGCCGTTGCATTAAGCCTGCTTCTTCTGTTCATGGCAGGGTCGCAGTTCGACGAAACTTTCTCAGCTCTTCACTTCTGGTGGCGGGTCAGCCATCCCGCGTCGAGCGATTTTGTCATTCTGCATTGGTGGACGGCCTACACAATAGCGTCCGCTCTCTTTGTTCCCGTTTGGTTCCTCAGTATTTCGGCAGCTCTTTTGTTGAGTCACTGGCGCCCGTTGACAGCTGTGATCGTACTGAGTTCATTTCTCATAATCGAGCCAATTAGCTGCGCCTCCGCTCCGTCAGTGGGCGGAGGATCAGGTGAGCTCCTTGGGCTCGAAGAGCTGCCGTTTGCCGATGCGGAGCGCGCCGCGGATTGGGAGCATTTGGAGCTGATCGACGCACTTCTGAAACGAGCCGGTCATGATGCTGGGGCCTTTCCAACCACAGAAGAAAGCTTGAAGGCAGTCTTAGGAAAGTCCCCGTTCGAACTGTCTCCGTATGAACAGGGAGGAATGAGACTATCGTTTGGCTTGAAGCTCGTACTCAATCGGGGAACGGCCTATTCAGCATCAGCTCCAGAAGCTCCTGGGATTGTCTATTACGCAGTGAATCCGACTGGCGGCCAATTCGTGCTCACGATCTCCGGACTAAACGCCCCCGTTAGCAATAAACCTGCAATGACCAAGGCCGAAGCATTTGTGGGAGGGAAGCAGCCATGGGGTGGCCTGCTTGCTGAGGAAGAGTCAAAGTATCCACAGTGAAGCGGTCCCCACGTACGCAAGCCTACAGGTTTGCATATCAACCCCACTTACGACCTAGCTCCGCTCCGTCTTGTATAGTCAAAAAGGAATGCCAACCACCCCAAACAAGCCCGCCGCGGGCAAGCAATCGCAGCAAGGGTTCGTTTACCTTCCCCTCATCGCCGGATGGCTCGTCCCCGGCGCCGGCCATTTCCTGCTCGGCAAGTGGATTCGAGGCGCATTGCTCGCCGTCTCCATCATCGCCATGTTCGTGCTCGGCCTGGCCATGCAAGGTAAGCTCTACACCAGCGCGCAGGACATACTCGATCTGCTCGGCGTGGCCGGCGATCTCGGCAGCGGCCTGCTCTACTTCGTCAGCCGCGCCATCGGCCTTGGCGGAACACCCGTGCAGACCACGGTCGCCGATTACGGCACCAAATTCATCGTCGTCGCCGGCCTGCTCAACATCATCGCCGCCGTGGACGCGCACAACCTGCGCACGGGGAGGAAGTCCTCGTAATGCATCCCTCCCACTTCACCGTTATCCTGCTCTTTGCGCTCTTCGCCTCCACGGTCTTCGGCATCACCATGCGCGACACTCCGCGGCGCATGTTCCGCTACGGCGCCTACTGCTTCGTGTTGTTCGTAGGCTCGGTGATCGTGCTCAGTTGGGTGATGTTCCTCATCGCCCGCTAAGCCTTCGCTGCGAACGCCGGACCTGTTGGGAGAAAAATCGATGACAAAACGGAATTCTCGCAATCCCGCCTGCAGGAGCAAAAAGAATCGAGCTGAATCCGCAAGCAGTCGCATCGCCGTATTACGCTGCCTGCCTTGCCTTGCCATTCTGCTCGCCGCCCTTTCCGCCCCGGCGCAGGCAATCGACCTCTTCCCCGCCGGCGACCGCGACGCCGCCTGGACGCGCGTCGCCATTCCGCCCGGCCATCCCGTCAGCCAGATCGCGCAGTGGCACATCGGCTTCGCCAAACGCCAGATCGTCTGCGATGGCAACGGCGGCCACGAGTGGCTGCGCTTCAATCGCGAACTCCGCAACTTTACCTTCCACGTCAAGTGGCGATTCACTCCCGTCACGACCCCGAACCCCGGGTACAACAGCGGCGTCTTCTTCCGCAACAGCGAAGACGGCTCTATCTGGAATCAGGCGCAGACCTCGCTCGCCGGCGGCTATATCTTTGGCGTCACCCCTATCGACGGCAAGCCCACGAGCTACAACCTGCAAAAGGACATGAAGGAAGACCGCGTCAAACCGGCAGGACAATGGAACGTCTATGACATCCTGTGCGTGGGCTCGACCTGTACCCTCGCGGTCAACGGCGAAGTGGTGAACACGGTCAGGATCGGAGTGGACAAAGGCTACATCGGATTGGAAGCCGAAGGCTATCAGATCACGTTTAAGGATCTAAAGCTTCAGGAACTGCCGTAACACGCGGCGCGGCTTGCGGCGCGCCACGCAGCCGTATCCTCACGCAAAAAACAGCGGCGCGGGTCCAGCCCACGCCCCCTTGGCAGCCCATCGTCCTCTTCCATCCCGCGCTCTCCCGTCTCAAGTGCCTGTTCTCCACTATGTCAAAACAAAAAATGCCGCCGTCCTTTGGGAACGGCGGCGCAGGTTTCGGCGGGAGTTGCCGAAAAACGTTGAGGCTCCGCAGAGCTATCAGAAGCCAAAACACGGGCGCGCAGGGAAAGTTGCGGTCCAGGTTACTTATTTCTTTTGAAGCGGAAGCGGCCCCCGGTTCCCGGAGAAGCACCTTCTTTCCGTCCGCCGCAGCGCGCAGATATCCTGCATTGCCGGTGGACCGATTCTGGAACTCGCCGGTTTTCCCCTTGACATCTAATAACTATTAGATATATATCTATTAGTACTATGGCGCGCCGCTCCAGCTCCAGCATGGAAGTGCTTCTTGGCCTCTTGACCATCGAACCTATGTCCGGCTACGACCTGGGACTCGCGATCCGCGCCTCCATCGGCCGCTTCTGGAACGAAAGCTATGGGCAGATCTATCCCAACCTGAAGAAGCTGGCGGCTGCCGGGCTCGTCGCCTCGAAAACCGAAAAACAAAAGGGCAAGCCCGACCGGCAAGTGTATTCCATCACTGCAAAGGGCCGGACGCGGCTGGCAAAGTGGCTCGCCGTCGAGCCTCAGCCGGAGATTCCGCGCAACGAACTCCTTCTGAAGTTGTTCTTTGGAACGCAGGCTTCGCCGCAGACGCTCATCGGGTATGTGGATCGAATGGCGAAACGGGAGGCTGCAATTCTGCAGAACTTGCAGCGCGTGGAGCACGAGGAGATTGCGAATCTCGAGCGGTATCCTGACGCGCCCTATTGGAAGATCGCGGCGCGATTCGGCCAGCTTGAGCTGGAAGCGCATCTGCGCTGGGCGAAGGAAACACTCAAGGCTCTGCGCGAGTTTACCGGCAAGAGCCGGCCTCGTTCGGCAAGGCGAAAGGAAGAACATGACGCAAGCAAATGACACTCGGAGCGCTGTTGGCGCAAAGAGCAACAGGCCTGCACAGATCGCCTCGTGGGGGCATTTTGCCGGCTTTCTAGCCATCATGGCCGGCCTGATGATCTTCGGGTTCTACGCTCAGCACGCCGGCAGCGCGAGCGGCGCCGGATCCGGCCAGCTCGCCGGCCACGGTTACGCCATTCAAATCTATCTCACGGCGCTTTCGATGGATTGGGCGCTTCTCTATTTTTGCTGGGCCGGCGTGCGTCACCACGGCGGCAACCTTCGGACGCTTTCGGGCGGGCGCTGGCAGAGCGCTCGCGACGTCCTCGCGGATGTGGCCATCGCGCTTCCGTTTTGGGCCGTGTGGGAGGGGGTGGCCTATGGCGTTCATTGGCTGCTGGGGTCCGGCGCCGCAAAATCGGTTGACAGTCTCTTGCCGAAAAGCCTCGCAGAAGTCTTTGTCTGGATCGCGACATGCATCACCGCCGGCATTTGCGAAGAGATTGCGTTTCGCGGGTACCTCCTGCGCCAGTTTCAAGCGCTCACCGGCGGCGTGGCCTGGGCCGTCCTTGCGCAGGCAATGGTTTTTGGCTTGGCGCACAGTTACCAGGGCTGGAGAAACGTGACGATCATCAGCGTGCTCGGAGTTCTCTATGGCGCTCTGGCGGCATGGCGCAGGAACCTGCGCGTCAACATCGTTGCCCACGCCTGGTCGGACATCTGGGAGGGCTGGCTGAAGTTTGTGGTCCGGAAATAGAAGGCAGCTCAACGGCGCTGCCTCTTCTCCCGCTGCCTACTCCCCGTTCCTTCTATAATCGCCCCATGCGTTTCCTGGCCGATTCGCGGCGCAGATCGATCGCTCTGCTCACAGGCGGGGCGGTGCTGATCTTTGTCCTGCTGGGGACGCTGCAGGCGTTCAACACTTCGAACGTAAACTTTCTCAATCCGGCAACGTACGCGCAGACCATTGCCCTCACGGCGCTGGAACTGCTGCTTTTTCTGCTTCTGCTCCTCCTGCTCGTCCTGCTTTTTCGCACCGTCTTCAAGGTCTACGTGGGGCAGGGAAGCAGCGGCGTAGGCGCGCGCCTGCGTTCACGCATGGTGCTGGGCGCGGTCATCATCACCCTCATGCCCGCTGCCCTCATGTTCCTCTTCAGCTATCTGCTGCTCAACCGGGCCTTGGAGCGGTGGTTTTCGCCTGACGCTTCGCAGTTGCGCGACGACTCAACCAGAATCGTGCAGGAGCTGGTCCAATATGTGGCCAGCAATGCGCGCAGTGAGGCCGCGTCGGTAGCCGAGAGCGGAGCGCCTGACGGCAAATCCCAGACTCTCTTGCAGGTGATGAGTTCGCGCCGCCTTTCCCTGCAGGGCGGTTTTCTTCTGGTTTACGACCAAAATAAGCGGATGTTCGCGAGCTTTCAGGCCCCGCCCGAATCGAGTCCAGTCTTCCTGCGCGCGCCGGCGCCTGACTCCGACTGGAAGGAAACTCCGCTTCGCGGGCCGCTCTCGGCCAGTCTTCTGCTCGCCGCCGAACGCAATAATAATCCTGTCGTCGATGTCGGCGGCCAGGAAAGCGCGATCGGCATGGCCGCAACCCCAACAGGCAAGATCGTGATTGCGGTGCTGCCCATGCCCAAAGGCCTCAACGAAACCTCCGCCCGCATTCGTTCCGGCGCCGACGAGTATTTGCAGCTCTACCGCTCCCGCCGCGTCATTCGCGCCACCTTGTCTCTTACCCTGTTGCTGGTCACTGTCTTCGTCTTCTTCTCCAGCGTCTGGCTTGCGGTATTCCTGTCCAAGCAGATCACCCGCCCCGTCGAAGCGCTGGCCGACGCCATGGATGCCATCTCCGCCGGCAAGTATGAGCAACGCGTGACCGACGTGGCCACCGGAGAGATGGGCGACCTGGTGCGTTCGTTCAATCACATGGCATCCGATCTCGAGACCAGCCGCCAATTGGCTCAGACTGCTCAGGCGCAACTCACCGCAGCCAATCTCGCAGTCGAGGAGCGCCGCCGCGAACTGGAGACCATCGTAGATACCATTCCCTCGGGCGTTGTCACGCTCGACGCGGACCGTGCCGTGTTGCAGTCCAACCGTGCTTTTGCCGCGCTGATGGGACTGAATGAAAACGATTCGTTAGCCGGGAAAGGCATCGCGGCGCTGCTGCCGGACGAATGCGCCGAGGAATTGACCGAAGTGATTCGGCGCGGGAATCGTATGGGCGCCGCGTCGACGGAAATGGAGTTTCACGCTCGCGGGCGCACTCTCCACCTGGCCATCACCAGTGCACGCCTCGAGCTCGGTCACGGACTGGCTGGATCCGTGCTGGTGGTGGAAGACACCACCGAACTGCTGCGCGCGCAGCGGCAACTGGCGTGGAAGGAAGTGGCGCAGCAGGTGGCCCACGAGATCAAGAACCCGCTCACGCCCATCGCCCTGAGCGCCGAACGGATCGGTAAACATCTCGATCGCGGGCAGCCCGATTCGCCTCACATCATCCGCAAGTGCAGCGAGGTGATTCTGGGCTGCGTGGGCACGCTGCGCACCCTCGTGGACCAGTTCTCGGCCCTGGCGCAATTTCCCGCGCCTCAGCCCCGCCCTTGCGACATGAATCAGATCGTTGAAGAAGCTCTGGCATTGTTCGGAGGCAGGCTCGAAGGCATCACCGTGCAGCGCGACCTCGAGCCCGGCTTGCCGCCGGTTCTGGCCGACCCCGAGGCTATCCGCCGGGCGTTAGCCAACCTGATCGACAACGCCGCCGAAGCCATGCAGGGCAGCTTGTTGCGCGTGCTGGGCCTGCAAACGGCGCTCGGTGAAGACGGCGCCACAGTCGAAGTCACGGTCTCCGACACCGGAAGTGGTTTGAGCGACGAAATTCGCGAGCGGCTGTTTCTGCCTTTCTACTCCACCAAGCATCGCGGCACAGGACTCGGCCTGTCCATCGCCGCCAAGATCGTGCAGGAGCATGGCGGCTCCATCAGCGCCGAGGCCAACAGCCCCAAAGGCGCGCGCTTTCTGCTGCGCTTGCCGTTGGTAGAGCCCGGGGCCCCCGCGCAGCCCACTTCCGCCGTGGCCGGCGCGGAGCCGGTGAAAGGCCTCGCCTCATGAATCACATCCTGGTGGTCGACGACGAAGCGGAGATTCGTGGCTCGCTGGAAGAGATTTTGCGCGAAGAGGGCTATGGTGTCGGCGCTGCGGCCGACGCCGGCGAAGCCATGGTGCTGTTGCGCGACGCGCCCTACGACGTGGTTCTGCTCGACATCTGGCTCCCCGGCCGCGACGGCCTCGACCTGCTGGCGGAGATCCGCGAATGGACGCCGGAGACGCGTCCCGAGGTCGTCATGATCAGCGGCCACGGCACCATCGAGACGGCCGTGAGGGCCACCAAGCTCGGCGCGTTCGACTTTCTTGAGAAACCGCTCTCTCTCGATCGCACCCTGATCGTGATCAAAAACGCGGTGGAGGCGCGCCGCCTTCGCACCGAAAACGAGGAATTCAAGCGCCAGTTCAGCGCCGCCGCCGTGCTCACCGGCGAAAGCGTGCCGGTGAAGGCCCTGCGCCAGCAGATCAGGCTCATGGCGCCCACCAACGGCCGTGTGCTCATCTATGGCGAGTCGGGCACCGGCAAGGAGCTCATCGCGCGCTCCATTCATGCCGAGAGCCTGCGCCGCGACGGCGTCTTTATCGAGCTCAACTGCGCCGCCATTCCTGAGGCTCATATCGAGGCCGAACTCTTCGGCTATCGCCACGGTGCGCAGCCCGGCGGGCCCCCCGAGCAGCGGGGCACCCTGGAGCGCGCCGACGGCGGCACCCTCTACCTCGACGAAGTGGGCGACATGAGTCTCAAGACGCAGGCCAAGGTCCTCAGCGCGCTCGACGATCAGATGTTTACTCCCGTCGGCGGAACGCAGCCTCTCCGCGTCGACGTGCGCCTCATCGCCTCCACCAACAAGGATCTCGAAGAGGAGATCGCCAAAGGCAACTTCCGCGAGGACCTCTTCTACCGCCTCAACGTCGTGCCGTTCTTCGTGCCGCCGCTGCGCGAGCGCAAGCAGGATCTCCCGCTTCTGGTGCGCGAGTTTCTCCTCGAGTTCGGCCGCCAGTACGGCCGCCCACGCATGGAGATCGGCGAAGATGCGCTCGAAGCGCTCGCCCGCTACCACTGGCCCGGTAACGTTCGCGAACTCAAAAATGTCATCGAGCGCGTGCTCATCCTCAATCCCCGCGTCCTGCGCATCGATCGCAAGCACTTGCCGCCCCTCACGCACAAGTCCGGCGCGCGCTCCACCGGAGAGTTCGCAAGCCTGCAGCAGGCCCGTGACGCCTACGAGCGCGAGTACATTCTGAAAAAGATCGAGGAAGCCCACAACAACATCAGCCACGCCGCCGAGCTGTTGGGCCTTGAGCGCAGCCATCTTTATCGCAAAATGAAGGCGTTAGGGATCGCTGCTCGCGAGTAACGGGCAGTTGGTTAGTTGATTACATGCCGGCTTGGCGGATTCGTGCGCTGCTCGCGTAGGCCTGCGCGCCGTTCCATTTTAATTACGCGCCGATCTGGCATTCCGACGCGCCGGTCCTGCTTGCCAGCGCGTGGTCCCTGGGTGCAGATCGCCGGCTGAGTCAGAATGGTCGGCGTGTAATCGGGAGCCGATTTTCCGGTTTCTGCTGCCGCGTTGGTCCTTGAAGCGGTTGCTTCCGCCGTCTGCATTTGCATGGTTTCCGCCACCGACGATCCCGAGCCGCTGGTGAGTAATTTGTTCAGTGTCGGGATGTTGGTGCGTTGCGTCTCCACAAAATCCACGCCGTCGGCTGTCAGCGCATACTGGGCATTGTCCTCTTTGCAGACGTATCCCTTCTTCTGCAGGTACCACAGCGTAAAGTCAAGGTAGTCGCGCGGAAATCCCATGCGCTCTTCGACCTCGGCCAGGGAAACTTCAGGGAAGTTCGGATTGGAGCGGCGCCGGTAGTAGAGAACCGCCAGCACCGCCAGCCGCCGGTTCAATTCCCCATCCAGTGCATCCATGAAGTCGATGGAAGTAGCGAGCGGCTTCGCTAAAGCCGGGGCCCGCATCGAGTCGTACTCGGCACGGAGCTTAGGGTCCGACAGCACATCGTACGCGGCCTTCAGCAGGCGAAAGTTCTCGGCGTGGCCGGATGCGGTGTTGTCCGGGTGCAGGCGCGCCGCCATGAATCGATAGACACGGTGGATCGTGTCGGCGTCGGCATGGGGGCTGATTTGCAGAAACTCGTAATAATCGACCGCTGCGGCTGCCATATTCCTTCCAGCACTTTCGTCGAGAGTCTAACCCACCCGTCAGCGCGATTGGAATCCCGCATTGGTGGGAGCCCGCTGTATCCTTTCTGGCTCTTCTGCTCGAATCCGCGGCAGCCGCTCGCCCGCGGCTGCCGGGCACAAGTTCCCCGCCGGGGCTCGACCAAAGTTAACGTATTTTGGATGAACAACTTGAACGGAAGGCGGGACAAAACAGTTCGCCGCCCGGCTTGAACCGCTTTGGGCAGAAAATCTGGAAATGCACGCCGCGAATTGCCCGCGCCAGCCTCCGGAACGAATCCTTCCCAACACCGGCGCATGCTACGCTAACCCTCATGCCATCAGCGAGGATCGCCCCTGTCCAAGGCCAATCCCGATCCATGCCGCATGAGCGCCCCTGGCTCTTCGCCTTTCTCATCGCGCCCGACGCGGTCATCTCCCTCGGCCTCGTAGGCGGCGCCATCACCTATCTCCTTCGCGATGAAGGAGTCGACCCCGCGCGTGCCGCCAGCATCGCCGCCCTGCTTTCCCTCCCTCACGCCATCTACTTCCTTTGGGGTCCGCTCACCGACTTCTGGATGCGCCGCCGCACCTGGCTCCTGCTTGCGGCCGCTGCCTCCGCCATCGCCATGGTTGTCGCCTTCCATCAACCCCGGCTTGCGTCCCCGTGGGCAGTCGGCCTCTTGTTTTTGAGCGCCTGCTTTGGCGTCTTCGTCGTCGCAGCTTGCGGCGGAATTCTCGGAACGCTGCGCAGTGAGTTGAGCCGCCGTCGCGCCGGCAGTTTCTACCAATCCGGCTCGCTCACCTTCGGCGCCGTCGCTGTCTTTGTCCTTGTCACCTGCTCCGGCCGGCTCTCGCTCGGTTCCCTCGGCTGGATCGTCGCCGCCATGATCGTCTTGCCGTCGCTTGCTGCTCTGTCCGCGCCCGCCCAGCCTTTAGTCAGCGAGCAGACCGCGCGGCACACCGCCGCTCGCATATGGCATGAATTTCGGTCCACATTCCTGCGCTGGGAGGCGATTCCCTATACGCTCCTCGTCGCTTCCCCATGTTGCAGCGGCGCCATGATCGGTCTGCTCACGCAGTTGGCCCGCGATTACGGTGTCACCGGCTATCAGGTTGCGTGGTTCAACGGACTGGCCAGCGCTCTCCTTACCTCCGCCGGCGCGCTTGCTGCATCGCTCATACCCATTCGATTTCGCGCCTCCATCGCTTTCCCGATCGCTGGCCTTGTTAACGCCGCCACGCTGGCCATCTTTGCCATCGGCCCTTTGCGCCCCGCGGTCTACTTCACAGGCGCCGTTCTTTTTCTCTTCACCATCGGCGCGGGCTACGCCCTCTTCACCGGGGTCGCACTCGAGTTCCTCGGCAGCTCAGGCAAGAGCGGCAGCTCGCGCTATGCCATCATCAACTCTGTCGGCAACGTTCCTGTCGCCTACATGACCTATCTCGACGGTCGCGGCTACGCGCTTTGGGGCCCCCGCGCCATGCCCGCCGCCGACGCCATCATCACTGCTGTCGGATGCCTGATCCTGCTCGCGTACTTCATCAGCCGCCGTCATAAACAGCCGGGGATTGCTGCTGCATAGACCTTTGTCGTGAGATGCAAGCCGGCCCGCCCCTACTGGTTGCGCGGCTGCTTCAAAATCGGTCCGATCGACCCTGGATTATCTCCCAGCCTCGGGTCCACGCGAAAATCCCACACCGATTCGCTGATGTCCGACGGGGAAAGGATCTCCACCAGCGCATACTCGCCGATGGTCAGCTTCTCTTGCGGCTCGATGCGCAGCCAGTGTTTGCCGGGCAGCACTTCCACCTTCGCCGGCACCGTATTCTCGTCCTGCGTCACCGTCCCGTTCGAGCTCACGCGGACAGCTCCGACGATCCGCACCGCCTGGCGCTCGTCCACGCGCACAACCGCAAACTCCGACAGCGCCGAATACGCGCCACGGTTGCTATTCACCGCCTTTGCGCCGTTGGTGTTCACCGTGAAGGGGTGCGACAGCACCGGCTCTGTTTGATCTTCCATGCCAAGCGAGAGATAAAAGGCCGGATCATTCACGTGCAGGTGCACCTTGGCATGAGCGCCCTCCAGTTCCAGGCTGGCTCTTTGCGTGGCCAAAGGATTCAGAACGCCGATCCCATGCCGCGTCTTGGCATTCATGGAAAGATCGGTCGGCGTCAGTTCCACAAGCTCAGGCGTTCCCTGAAACGTATCCAGCACAAACACGCCATCTTCATCGGGCAGTTCGAGCCCCGTGGCTACCTCGGGCATGCGCGCCTTTTGGTCGTTGCGCGCGTCGGATTCCTCCTTGTCGATATCCTCGGCCTCTTTCATGGCCGGCGACGAATCCTCCACCAGGTCGTGGTGTTCTTTCGCCCACTTGTTTGTAGCGTCCCAGTCCACCAGGTCCACAGGCAGCTCCTCCCAATCGCCGCGCTCCTGTGAGAGAAAGCGCACCCGGTCGCCCACAATCCGGTAATCGCGCACCATCTGGTAGGAGCCGTCTTTCAGAATCAGCCGCAGATTCCTTCCCATCCCGGGAACAGCGGGCTTCAGCGGCAACGGCTTGGAATTCGGGTTCTCTGAGGTTTGATCTGCCGCGCTCTGGTTGGGCTGCGCGCTTTCATTGCTTTGTCCCGGAGCGGCGGCCGCCGCGATCAGGACAATAGCCAGCGCCACGAAACTCCGTACATGCAAGAAGGGAACCATGGCAACACAGTTTAGACGCTCCCGCCCACTCGGCGTTGGCTCCCGCACCCGATCGAAACCCAACTGAAATGCAACCCCACCAAGCCAAATGCGTCCAATTCTATACGTTCTTTTGTAGAATAGAAGCAGAAGGGATCGTCGATTGGCAGGACTGAAGACAAATCCCCACGGGAAACGTGGCGCCTGGACGGTTTATTTACCGGCTGTGGCAGGGCTATGTCTGGTCCTTTTGGCCATGCTGGCTGTGGCTCAGGTCACGCACCTGCACTCCAGCCAGACCGACGCCGACCAGTGCCAATTGTGCATCGTCATGCACACGGTGGTGCCCGCCGCTCCCGCGGCAGCCGCCATCCTCATCGTGCAATTGGGAGCTTCCACTCCCCAGGCCGATCCCATCGTAATTGCCCGCCCCAGCCAGATTCGCCTCTTCATTCGCCCGCCTCCGGTCTCCTGCTAGAGCATCTTTCCGCTTTCATCCAGACCGAGGCTCCGCGTAACTTTCACAGCGGGCGATTCGGTGCATCTCTACAACTGATTTGAATCGGAAAGGTGCTTATCCATTTCCCTTTGGATGTCGCTGCACGTTGCGGCTTGCTTTCAGCGCTTTTCACCTTTTTCAGGAGACTTCTTCATGCTGCATCATCGTGGTGCAATGCTACGCATTCTCCCCGTGCTTGCCATGGTACTTGCCGCGTTCTCGGCAAGCGCGCAAAGCGGCAGTGCCGGTGTCGTGCGCGGCACGGTTGCCGACCCATCTGGTGCTGTGATTCCGGGTGCGACGGTGGATCTGACGCACGCGACAAGTGGGTACAACCGGACCGCTGCCACAGACGCCACAGGCCAGTTCAGCTTCACCAATGTTCCCTTCGATCCCTATCGGATTCAAGTTACGGCAAAGGGATTTGCGCCATTGAGCGAAGTTATCTCGATTGATTCGGCGGTAGGGACCGACCTCAAGTTGGTGCTTCAAGTCGCCGGCGCAAGTCAAACCGTCACCGTGGAGTCATCGGGCCAGATGGTTGAAGACACCTCCACTTATCACACCGACGTCGACAGGGACCTTTTCACCAAGGTTCCGCTGGAAAGTCAGTCTTCGTCCCTCAGTGCGCTGGTCACCGAAACCGCTCCCGGCGTCTCCGCCGACTCGAACGGCCTTTTTCATGGCCTCGGCGACCACGCATCCAACTCCTTCTCCATCGATGGCCAGCCCATAACCGACCAGCAAAGCAAGGTCTTCTCCAACCAGTTACCCACCAACGCCGTTCAATCCATGGAAGTGATCGAGGGCGCTCCGCCAGCTCAGTACGGTGACAAAACCAGCCTTGTCATCGTCGCCACCACGCGTTCCGGCCAGGGTGTCACCGAGCCGACGGGAAGCGTCTACGGCTCCTATGGCAGCTTCGGTTCTGGCGCCGGCGGCTTCAATCTCTCCTACGGCGGTTCAAGCTGGGGAAATTTCATCGAGATGGACGGGCTCGACACCGGGCGCTTTCTCGATCCGCCGGAGTTCACCTTCTTTCACGCCAAAGGCAACGAGGAGAACGTCTTCGACCGCATTGATTACAGCTTCACGCAGGCCGATTCTGTTCATCTCGACATGAACTACAGCCGTTCCTGGTTCCAGACGCCCAACTCCTATGACAACCTGAACGTGCTGAACGTCGTCAACGGCTCGGGCGCCAGCGCCAGTCCAACCTTTGGAGTTGTCGGCAACACCGACCAGCGCTCCAAGATTGGCACCTTCAACGTGGCGCCGACCTACACCAGGATCATCAGCAACGACTCGGTCCTCAACTTCAGCGTCTATACGCGCCGCGACAACTATAACTACTATCCCAGCGGCAATCCGCTTCAGGACCTCGGTCCCGCCAACCTGCAAACTTCATCGATCTCCCAATTCCGCACGCTGACCAACGCCGGAAGCCACATTGACTTCACTTATGCGCGCGGCCGCCAGAATCTGTTGGCCGGGGCCCAATACGAGCAGTCCTTTCTGCGCGAGCACGACTCCCTTGGCGTTGTCGAAAACACCTACAACTCGCCCTGCGTCGATATGAACGGCAACCCGCTGCCGGGATACGCCAGTCCATCCGGCTGCGGCGGCGTCACATCTTTACCCAACGGCAGCTATCTCCCCGTTTTGGCGCCTTACGACCTCACGCGCGGCGGCACAAACTATCTGTATTTTGGTCATACCGACGTGAAGGAGTTGGCCCTCTACATCGAGGACCAGATCAAGGCAGGCAACTGGAACTTCAACCTCGGCATTCGCGGCGATGTCTACAACGGCCTCACAACCGCCAGCCAGGCCGAGCCGCGCTTGGGCGTCGCCTACAGGGTGAAGCCGACCACCACGGTGCTCAGCATCTCCTATGCGCGTACTCTGGAAACGCCGTTCAACGAGAACCTGGTTCTTTCGAGCAGCGGATGCTCCAACGCCGTGCTTGCGCCACTGCTCCAGTGCTCTTCGGGCGTGTCCGGCACCATGCAGCCCGGTTACCGCAACGAGTTTCATGCCAGCGTGCAGCAGGCATTTGGCAAGTACCTCGTCCTCAGCGGCGAATATATCTGGAAGTACACCCACAACTCCTTCGACTTCAGCGTGCTGGGCAATACGCCCATCGCCTTCCCCATCGACTGGCATAACTCCAAGATTCCCGGCTACGCCCTCCACGCCGCGGTTCCCAACCTCCGCGGCTTCAGCGCCTATATGGATGCTTCATCGGTGGCAGCCCGCTTCTTCCCGCCTCAGGTGGCCGGCGCCGGTGCCACGGTTGGCCAAAGCGGATATCCATTCCGCATCGATCACGACGAAAAATTCAACCAGACAACACACGTCCAGTACACGGTCTCCCGCGACGGCCACTGGGTGAATGGCCTCTGGGGCGGCTTTAACTGGCGCCTCGACTCCGGTCAGGTTGCCGGTTCCGTGCCTTGCTATGGAGTGACCGGCCCCAACAGCCTCTGCGGTCCGTATTCGATCACCCTGCCCGGCAATGTCCAGGGAGTCGACCTGAGCGGCCTGACTCCCGACGAACAGTTCGAAGCCGGGATTACCTGCGACGGCGTTACAGCCACGCCAACTTCCAGCTTTACCAGTTGCGACGCGGCGGGCTACACCTCGAAGCTGGTCCGGATTCCGGCTCCCGGCACAGAGGACGACGACCACAATCCTCCGCGTATCGCGCCGCGTAGCCTGTTCGATGTCACCCTCGGCAAGAACAACATCTTCCACAAAGAGCGCTTCAAGACCGACCTCGACCTGACCGCCATCAACCTCACCAACAAATACGCGCTCTATAACTTCCTCTCCACGTTTAGCGGCACGCACTACGTCACCCCGCGCGCCATGACCGCGAAGATCACGCTGAACTTCTAATCGGATGTTCGTTGAAAACGATAGGGGCAGGCTCGATCGGCATGCCCCTTTTCTTTTCGCTGCAATCCTTCAAGACAGCTTCTCCACTTCGCGCCGGTACGCTTCGTAGATCTCATCTCCGAAGCACGCAAACACCACCCTCTGGATCGCGTCGCTCGTGACCAGCTCCGCCACCGTCTCGCCCACTGCGATCTTCACCGCCCGCTCCACGGGAAACCTGTACACCCCGCAACTGATCGCCGGGAACGCCAGCGACCGGATCCCGTTCTCCCGCGCAATCTTGAAGACCGATTGATAGCAGCTCTTCAGCAGCTCAGGTTCGCCGCGCTCGCCCCCGGTCCACACTGGCCCCACCGTATGAATCACGAACTTCGCCGGCAGCCGGTAGCCCTTGGTCAGCCTGGCCTCGCCCGTCGGGCAGCCGCCCAGTTGGTAACACTCGTCAAACAGTTCCGGTCCCGCCGCGCGATGAATCGCCCCATCCACGCCTCCTCCGCCCAGCAGCGACGTGTTCGCCGCGTTCACGATCGCATCCACCGCCAGCGCCGTAATGTCGGTCTTCAGAACCTCAATCTTGCTCGTCATCGCAGCCTCATTCCCCTGAGCATCGTAGCCCCGCTGGCGCCACTGCGTCACTGTCATCCGCAAGACACTCATTTCAATGTCGTTACCGGGAACGTGACCCAACCTATCATCAACCCGGTCAAATTTTCCCTTTCGCCCCACCCTCAATCTCTGCCATACTTATATGTGCCCACCAGGTACGGCCAATCGCAAAAAGCAAACAACGAGGTTGCATCGATGTCGGCAAAGTATGTCTTTGTGACGGGTGGAGTTGTGTCCAGTTTAGGCAAGGGTCTCTCGGCCGCGTCCCTCGGCTGCCTGCTTGAGAGCCGCGGCCTCCGCGTCAACCTGATGAAGTTCGACCCCTACCTCAACGTCGATCCCGGCACCATGTCGCCTTTCCAGCACGGCGAGGTCTTCGTCACCGACGACGGCGCTGAAACCGACCTCGACCTTGGCCACTACGAGCGCTTCACCCACGCCCCCCTCTCCCGCGACAACAACTACACCACCGGCCGCATCTACGAGCAGATCATTTTGAAGGAAAGACGCGGCGACTACCTGGGCAAAACCGTCCAGGTCATTCCCCACGTCACCAACGAAATCAAGAACGCCATGCGCAAAGTCGCCGCGAACGGCGCCGACGTCACCATCGTTGAAATCGGGGGCACGGTCGGCGACATCGAATCGCTGCCGTTCCTCGAAGCCATCCGCCAGATGCGCCAGGAGCTGGGCCGCGAAAATACCGTCTTTGTCCACGTCACGCTCGTCCCATGGATCGCCGCCGCGCAGGAGCTCAAGACCAAGCCCACGCAGCACTCCGTCAAGGAGCTGCTCTCCATCGGCATCCAAGCCGACATTCTCCTCTGCCGCTCCGACCGCGCTCTCAGCCGCGACATCAAGCAGAAGATCGCCGCCTTCTGCAACGTGGAAGAAAAGGCGGTCATCGGCGCCAAGACCGTGCCCTTCATTTACGAAGTTCCGCTCGGCTTTGCCGAAGAAGGCGTCGACTCGCTCATCCTCAAGTACCTTCACAAAGACGCGCCCGAGGCCGACATCACTCTTTGGCGGGAACTCGTCGAGCGTTGCTACCACCCCAAAGACGAAGTCTCCATCGCTATCGTGGGCAAGTACGTCGAGTACGAAGACAGTTACAAGTCGCTCAAGGAAGCGCTCACCCACGGCGCCATCTCGCAGAATTTGAAACTGAAGGTTCATTGGATCGAGGCCGAAGGGCTCGAGTCATCCGGCCCCGGCGACCGCGGCTACGAAGCGCAACTTGAAGGCTTCGACGGCATCCTCGTTCCGGGCGGCTTCGGCAAGCGCGGCATCGAGGGTATGTTGAACGCCATCCGCTACGCGCGCGAGAAAAACGTGCCCTACTTCGGCATCTGCCTCGGCATGCAAACCGCGTGCATCGAGTTCGCGCGCAACGTCTGCGGCCTCAAGGATGCAAACTCCAGCGAGTTCGATCCCGCCACTGAGCACCGCGTCATCTACAAGCTGCGCGAGCTGCTGGGCGTCGAAGAAATGGGCGGCACCATGCGTCTGGGCGCGTGGACCTGCATTTTACAGGAAGACTCGCTCGCCGCCCGAGCCTATGGCGGCCAAAAAGAAATCAGCGAGCGCCACCGCCATCGTTACGAATTCAATCGCGAGTACGAAGCGCTGCTCACCGGCGCCGGCCTGCGCATCTCGGGCGCCACCCCCGACCAGACCTACGTCGAGATCGTCGAGATCCCCGGCCACCCGTATTTTCTTGGCTGCCAGTTCCATCCTGAGTTCAAGTCCAAGCCCCTCGAGCCGCACCCGCTCTTCCGCGAGTTCATCACCGCGAGCTACAAAAATCGCCAGAAGCGGCTCGCATCTGAGGTCGGCGAAACTTCGAACCTCACCAACGCTCTGTCATCCTGAGTTTGTTATTGCCTCATCTGCTGATGATTTGTCATCCTGAGCGTAGCAGGCCGCTCGTTACGGCGAGCGGCCCGCGAAGGCGAAGGACCCGCTCTGAAAACTCAGACCGCGCTACGCAAAATCGACGACTTACCAAAGAGAATCACAAATGAGAAGCGGTTCCGAATCCGACGTTAGGCAGGGCATCCAGGAAATACTTGAACGCATTGCTCCTGGACGTTTCACCTGTACCGAGCGCAAGACCTCTTCCGGAAAGTCCGCTATTGGTAAGCCTGTTGATCTGCAGGTTTCCTTCAGGGATGATCGGGGCCAAGCTGTCATTGCAATTGAGGTAGCGAATGTCAACACTACGCAACTGGTTGGAGAAACGTGTCGCCTTTACTACGATTCCTGCCCTCTCAAACTGATGGTTCTGGGCGACAGAAATGTGCCGCACGACGGCAAGGTCCAGTGCGAACGACTCCTCGCGAAACTGTACGGGCAAGACGACATCCGCGGCACGCCGGCTCGTGTTGTCCGATTCGACGAGGACGATGCACTCGAGGCAGCTTTAAAATACTTTCTTCTAATTAGGGGCTGAGAGCAGCCCGAACCTCACGGCGCAACAATTTTCTCCGCCAAATCGGGCGCCACCCTCTGAAAGTGCCGCACGTTCCACGTGTAGATCCGCTCGGCGTTCACCTTGCGGGCGCAGGCGACATGCAGCGCGTCGTAGATCATTCCTCCTGTCAGCCCCGCGGCCGCGCAAGACTTGAGCGTCTCGATGTACTCGCTTGCGGCGAGAGCAATCGGGGCGATTCTTCGCAGAAACGTTTCCAGCGCCAGCATCGCGTCGCGTCCTGACAATCGAACTCCTGGCGGCATCGAAGTGACCGAACTGTAGAACTCAGCCAAAGTGTGTGTGCTTACGGCAGTCTCTTTCGCTGCGCACCCGTTCCATAACTCACGGCTTGGCGCATGATGAACGTGATCGACCTGCGCGATGGCAACGAGTACGGAGGTGTCGAGGAAGATCACTCTTCCTCCGGATCCAGGCCAAGAATGCGCCGCTCACGCTCCAGCCTCATCTGCGCGATGGACTCATTCACCATCTCGACCGTGATCTTCTGCGGATTCGACCGGTCGGCGGAGAAAATCAGGGGAGTTCCATTTTCGATTACAAGCTGAGCTTCAGGCTCCGCGGGCGTGAAGGTGAGACTGTCGCCATGCTGTTCCGCCCGCAACCGCGTTCCCGGATTAAGCTGCAACGCATCCCGAAACTTCTTCGGCACCACAATCCGCCCCGCCCGGTCGATCTCCACAATGGCATTCATAGTGCCATTTTACCATAAATAATGGTATTATAGTGCAACTTGTTGAATCAAATCCATTAAGCGTCAGGCGGCTATTCTCATGAATGCCTCTCCAGCCGCTCAGCCACTTTTCTTGAAAGATTCTTCTCCCATCCAAACCGCCTTCAAGCGAACTCTCAGGCAATCTCGTCTACTTCGAACGGAGCGTCCTGTTCGAGCCAAAATGCGATGAACAAATGCGTCTTCCACAGCGCTGCGCGGGCCAATTTCCTGGCCGGCGCCATCTCATGGGACCAGTCCCGTACGAACCCGTGAAAACCGCTCTCCGGGTTATTGACAATGATTTCGTGCCGGGCCTATTGTTTCTAAGTTTTGGGGTAAGAAAGGAAGGAAGTTCAGATGGTTGCCTATTTTCAGCTCCAGCCCGCGGAAGCGGAGCTGCAGCAGTTGGCAGAGCAGTATTGGCAGGATTCCGGCGAAAAGGATCGCGAGTTGGAAAGGATCGCATTCGAAGCCGGCGAGGCAATCCGTAACGGCGATTACACGCTGACAAATCTCGAAGCCATCGTGCGCTGGAAATCGGAGCGCGCGGTGCATTATCTCATTGGCAACAGCAACGAAAAGATCAGGCGCGCGCTGGCCATCGCCGCCTCGCCTGACTCCACAACCGAGGCGGCCGTTAGGGCCCTGCTCGAATTGCACGGCGTGGATCTTCTCGTGGCGTCGGCGATTCTGGCCGCAATCTTCCCCGAGCGCTACACGGCACTGGACTACCGCGCCCTGGAAGCCCTGGGCCATGCCCGTCACGACGTCAGGTTCTACGAAGAGTATCTGGACTTTTGCAAGCGCCTGGCAGAAAGCAACATCGTCAAGCCGCAGGGCAATCTGCCCGGCCCCACGGCGCTCCGCGCGCTCGGCCGCGCGCTTTGGGAATGGTCGCGCAGCCACGGCGGGTAACCGCCGCTCGGCTCCCCATCCTCGCCGTTCACCGCATGAGTCCGCGGTGAACGGCGATGTAGGAACTCCATATCTCCGATCCCTCCACGAACGAACCGGGGGCTGGAAGTTCCCCGGCCTCTCGCTGCCTCTGGCGTAGAAGCTCCGCAGTTGGGATCTGGGAGCGGACGCCTCAGGCTGCCCCGCTGCCGACTGACCACTGTACAATCGCCTTCGTGAGTCCTTCGTTCGAAATCGGCCCGGTGCAAGTGGGCGCGGGCCGGCTCTTCTTGATCGCCGGTCCCTGCGTCATCGAGTCCGAAGCCCACGCGCGCTCCATCGCCGAAGCTGTCCAGCGCATCGCCGCCGACTTGGGCATCCCCTACATCTTCAAAGCCAGCTACGACAAGGCCAACCGCACCAGCGTCAAGAGCTTCCGCGGCCCCGGACTCATCGAGGGCGCGCGCATCCTCGGCCGCATCGCCAAAGACACCGGCCTGCCCGTCCTCACGGACGTACACGAGCCCGCTCACTGCGAGGTCGCCGCCGAAGCGGTCGATGTCCTCCAGATTCCCGCCTTCCTTTGCCGCCAGACCGATCTGCTGGTGGCCGCGGGCAAAACCGGCCGTGCCGTCAACATTAAAAAAGGCCAGTTCGTCGCCCCCTGGGACATGACCCACGGCGTCGAGAAGGTCCGCTCCACGGGCAACGAGCGCGTCTTCCTCACCGAGCGCGGCAGCACCTTCGGCTACAACAACCTCGTCGTCGATTTCCGCTCGCTCGCCATCCTACGCGATCTCGCGCCCGTGGTCTTCGACGCCACGCACTCCGTCCAGAAGCCCTCGGCGGCCAACGGCGTCAGCGGCGGCCAGCCCGAGTTCATTCCGTTGCTGGCGCGCGCTGCCGTGGCCGCCGGCATTGACGGCCTCTTTCTCGAAGTTCACGACGATCCGCCCCACGCCAAGTCCGACGCCGCCAACGCCCTCGACCTCAAGCTCCTCAAACCCCTGCTCGAAACCCTGCTCGCCATCCACGCCGCGGCCGAAAAATCGCAATAAGAAAAGGCCCTACGGCAGATTGACGGCGATTCCCAAAGTCCTGGCCGTTTTTTCCAGAGCGCCGTCGCGCGTCCACAACTGCGTTCCCGGCGTCATCAGGCACGACGCGATCAGGTGCGCGTCCGTCAGTCCAATGCCTTTCGAGTAGAGCGCGTGAGCCTCAATCATGTGCCGCACTTCGCTCAGTTGCGCCACCTTCACTTCCAGCAGCGCCTCCATATCGTCCAACTTCTTCCGCCGGTCGTGCAGCGACCCCAGCGCGAGCTCCGCAACAATAAAAGGGTGCATCGCGATCTGCCCTCGGCGCAGGCGCTTCTCCATCTCCGGGTTGCGTCCGCGAAAATGGCCAACCCAGATCGAAGTATCGGCCAGGATCATAGATCGTCGGCCCTCACGCGCTTGATGTCTTTGAGATCCGGCTCCGTGCCCCCAACCGCCGCCAGCCTGCGCGAAGCCTCAAGATGAATCAGCGCCTTCAACGCCTCCCGGAGCAGGGCCGTCCTCTCCGTCACGCCCGAAAATTCCTGGGCTTTGCGGATTAATTCGTCGTCCAGTGCTACCGTTGCTCTCATGCGGCCCTCCATCACCAATTATATCACTAAATGGTGATATTTATGGTGCTAGAAACGTCCGACCGTGTCTCCCGATGTCGCCTCCTCACCTTCCTCCGCACATCGTTTCCCCTATTGCCGTCTTCCCATCGAGCACAAAGCACGACACGCCGTTGACGTCCGTCCGGAATGTCCGCACGTGCGCCTCCTGCAGTTCTTCGAGCACCTCCTCGCGCGGATGGCCGTAGCGATTGTGCAAGCCGCACGAAATCACCGCCCATTGCGGCGCCACGCGCGCCAAAAACTCAGGCCGCGTCGAGGTGATGCTGCCGTGATGGCCCACTTTCAGCAACGTGCTCTTGAGATCCGGCTCAGACAGCATCGCCTGCTCAATCGGCGCCTCCGCGTCGCCCTCCAGCATCACGGACGTCGCGCCATAGGCCACGTGCAGCACCAGCGAATCGTTGTTCGCGGGCTCCGCGCCCGGCTGGTAATCGCGGAACGGCGCCAGGACGTTCACTTGCGTGCTACCGAATGTGAACGTGTCGCCGGCGCGAAAGCTCCGCACCCGCACGTGCAGTGCCGCCGCCTCGTCCAGCAGCGCGTTGTACTCCTTAAACCGCGGATTGTTGCCCACCCACAACTCATCGGGATGAAAGTTCCTGAGCACCGCGGGCAGTCCGCCCATGTGGTCGGAGTGCGCATGGCTCAGCGCCACCGCGTCAAGATGCCGGATCCCCCTCGCCCATAGAGCCGGCGACACCACCTCCTCCCCGATGTCAAAATCCTGTGGAGCCTGGCGCGGCCCGCCGCCAAATCCGCCTCCATCCACCAGCAGCGTTTTGCCGTCGGGCGTGATAATGAGCAGTGAGTCGCCCTGCCCCACGTCGATCGCCTCCATCAGCATTGCGCCCTTCGGCCGCTCTACCGGGCGCGGCATCACCGCGGCCAGCGCGGCCAGCACCAATGCCACCGATGCCCCACGCCGCAGCCATCGTCCAGCGCGCTCACCCGAGAATTCAGAATCGACGTTTTGAAAGGGCACGGCTTTAGCCGTGCCGATGAGGCGCCGAAAAAGAGAGGGCTTTAGCCCCTGAGGATGTTTTGCTGCTCTCTCACTCGTATTGCTGCAACCAGATTCCCCGTGCCGCAAACTCTCGTGCGCCAGCAAAACCGCCGCTCCCAGCAACGCGCAAAACGCCGCCGATTGCCACAACAGCGGCCCTGGAATCCGGAAATCGCCCAGCACCATCGAGCCGAACAGATGCACCAGCCCAACCCCGATGTGCATCACCAGAGCCACCGCCATCGCCGGAACCACCGCTGCCGCCGGCCACACAATCAGCGCCAGCAGTGTCAGCAGCGCCGCAGGCATCAGCAGCACGAGCAGCGGCAAAATCAGCAGATTCACCGGCAGAGCGTAAATCGTAATGCGATGAAAGTAGACAGCCATGGGCAGCGCCATCGCCAGTTCCACTACGCACGAAACCACAAGCAGCTCCACCACGCGAATCGCAAAGCGTACGACCCATGGAAAAATGCGCCACGCGATGGATTCCGCGATACGGCCGTGGAAGGCGGCTTTTGTCTCCGCGGCGAACATCCTCAGCGCGTCCCTCAGAAGCCCCATTGGCGGTTCCATTTTGGCGTCGTCGAGGTGCGGATCGAGATCCTGGGGAGCCGGGACCACGGGGTGAATCACCGTTTGCAGCCGCTCGGCCACCATCCGCATGCTCACGCGGAACTCCGCGAGTTTCGGCGCCAGCTTGATGTCCTTTGCCACCAGCCGCAGGTCGCGCGTCGCGGTTGCGTAGGGATGAATCGTTCCCTGGAGCAGCGGCGCGGCCACTCCCGCAATCGCAATCACGGCCAGCAGCGTCATCTGCAGGCTCGAGTCGAACAGGCTGCGCGGGCTCACCACCAGCAGGCACAGCGCGGCAAAGCCGATGGTGTTCAGCGGATTGCGCTCGCGGTAAACCAGCCGTCCCAGCAGATAAAGCGTCACCATCCACAGCGAGCGCTGCACCGGAGTGGCGAAACCGGTGAACAGCGCGTACGCAAACGACGCGGCGATGGTCAGGATCGTGGCCGGTACGCGCGGCAGGCGCAGCCGCCGCGTGATCCAGAAGATGCACGCGGCCACAATCGCCAGATGAAACCCTGAAACCACCAGCATGTGAAAGGAGCCTGTGCGCTCGAAGCCCACGCGCAGTGCATGAGTCAGATACGTGCGGTCGCCGGCCACCATCGCGGCCAGCATGACGGCGTCGTCCTCGCTCAGCCGCAGCGGCGCGGGCAAATTTCGCATGGCCGCGGGCAAGGCAAGCAGCTTTGTCGTCGTCAGGTGTTGCCATCCGCCCACCCGGCACGAAAGAAACGCGCCCGGAGTCTGCCCCAGCCGCTCCACGCGATCCATCGCAACCGTCGCCGTGGAGGTGATTCCCTGGCCCAGCAGATAATCCGCGCGGCTCCATACGCCCGGATCGTGATACGTCTCTGGCGGAAGCAGTCGAACCACGGCCCGTACCCGTTCGCCGCATCGGAACGCCCGCACCCCATCCTGCGCGTCCACCGGCCAGCGCACCGTCAGCCGCAAGCCGCCGCTCGCCGGCGCCTGCGCATCGCTCTCATCGGTCACTACCTCAACCGTCGCCACGCGCACGTCGATCCGCTGCGACGGCGCAGTGGCGGAGATCTCGTCCACATTCTGCTCCAGCTCGGTGCGCACGGGCCCCGCGTCCACCACGGTCCCTTCCACGTTGCGCAACAAGCCATCGGAGAGTGCAGCCAGCGCGGGTGCGGGCGCGGGCTGTGGCTCCATCTCCCCGCACCACGCCCCCAGCATCAGCCACAACACGGCCAACGGCAGCCACGCAACCCGTTGCGCGCGTCCGCCGCTCGCCGCCACGCAGCACAACGCCGCAACCAGCGCCAGCAGAATCAGCACCAGAGGCGGCCGTAGCCAGATCCTGCTCGCAACAACAATCCCCGCCGCAAACAGCCACGCCGCATGAAACAGCGGCACGGCAGTCAAGCCATGCGTGCTTTGCGCAGGGTTGGGTAGATCGGCGTGCATCGGGCCCAAAGTTGAAAAGTGAATTTGGCATCAAGCCTATCAGGAATCGGGATTCCCGGCACGCAGCTTCCCGCTTTGGCCCGTCACCGCCGTAACTCGACCACCGTTTCCAAATGAAACGTCTGCGGGAAAAGATCCGCGAGAGTCACTCGCTCAATCGAGTAGCCTGCGCCAAGCAGCCCGCGCAGGTCGCGCGTCAGCGTCGCCGGGTCGCATGAAACATACGTCAGCGACGGCGCCGCAATTTCCCCCAGAAGCGCCGTCGTCTCCGCGCCCAGGCCAATGCGCGGCGGATCCACAACAATCACATCCGGCCGCTCACTGTTCCGCACTCCACGCAGAAACTCCAGTGTCGCCGCCTTCACCGCCGTTGCCCGCGTGCCGCAAAGGTTGTGCTTGAGCGGAGCCGTCGCTGCCGGCGCGGATTCCACCGCCACCACGCGGTCAAACGCTTCCGCAAGCCGCCGCGCAAACAGCCCCACGCCGGCAAACAGATCCCATGCCAGCCCGCCGTGGCGTCCGCCCGTCGCGCAGTCCACCAGTCCGCCCAGCAGCCAGCGGTTCACCTGGAAAAACGCGCCTTGATCCACGCGATACTCGAAACCGCCTGCGGAATAGAGAAGGGAACTTGTGCCCCATTGCGCCACGTTGCGCGGCTCTCGCCCCTCCCCGCCCGCCGCCACAAGCTCCACGCCTCTGGTCTCAGGAATTCTCTCCGCAAGCGCCCGCGCGAAATCATCAAACCGGCCTTTCCCGCCATCCGCAACCGTCACACTCGCCAGCAGCGCCGTCTCAGCCGCGTCGCAAAACAGCGCCATCTCGCTCGGGCGCAAACGCGATGGCATTTCGTGCGCAATCTCCCCGGCGGCAAGCGCAGCCCGCACCAGCAGCGGCGCGGCGATCGGGCACTCTTTCATCCGGGTCACCGCGTGCGACCGTCGTCCCCGGTAGCCCGCGCGTCCCTCCGCATCGAACGCAACCCGAATCCGATTCCGGTATGCCCAAGGCTCGCCCGCCAGCACGGCCATCTCCTCCGGCGCGCGAACCCCGCCCCGCTCCAGCGTCTCGTGCAGGATGGCCTGCTTATAAGCAAGCTGCGTTTTGTACTCCGCGTGCTGATACTGGCAGCCGCCGCACGCGCCAAAGTGCCCGCACGCAGGCACAACCCGTTCCGCCGCGGCAGCAATAATCTCCTCCACCTCGGCCGTCGCGTAGCCGCGCTTCTCCTCCACCACGCGCACGCGCGCCCGCTCGCCCTTGAGCGTGAGCGGCACAAACACCGCCTTGCCTTCCACGCGCGCCAGGAACGCCCCGCCATAAACCGGCTTCTCAATCTGCACGAGCTGCAATGGCGCGGCACTGTCTTTCGAGTGCGCAGGTTTTGTATCAGCGCGCGGCGGGGCGCCCCTTGGGCCTCGTGCCGTACCGCCAGCGGAACGAATGGGCTTTAGCCCCTGGCGGTCGCGTTTCTCGCTTCCCCGCGCCCGCTTCTTCATTGCTGGCTCATGTAGAACAGGCTCAATCGCGGCAGATTGTAGTGAACCAGCAGTTGCTTCTGCACAAACTGCCGCTCCACCTGCCGCAGTTGCACCACGCCCATGCGGCTGCGGTAGGGCGCCAGTTCCAGCGCCGCGTGCTCCTTCAGCCCCACCAGCAGAGCCTCCGGCGCAGCCGCCCTCAGCGCGTCATACAGTTTTTCTTCGAGCACCGTAAGCAATCGTTCCAATCCTTCCAGATCCGCCGGCGCCGGCTTTTCGCCCGCCGGAGCCACCACTTCCGCGGCCAACTCGCGCAGCCGTGCAGCCGTCGCCCGGCAAGCCTCTGGAGCCACCGTCGCTCCATCCAGAGCCTCCGCGGCCGCCGTCAAATGCGCGGCCACGCGCTCATGCTCAAACCCCGATTCCTGCGCCGTGGCCGCCGATGAAGCCGACCCGGTCGCAGCCTCGTTCAATTCCACAGCCGCCTGCATTACTGCCTGCGCGCACCACGCCAATCCGTTGATCCGCTGCATGCGGGCGCGTTTCTGCCGCGTCTCGTACTTGTCGAATGCCGCGTCAATGCCGCGCAACACCGCCTCCAGCGGAATCCCCGCCTCGCGCCAGGTCTCGATCAGCGCCCAATCCAGCGTCGAAAGCAGCAACAGCGATCCCCGCCGCTGCTGAAAGCGCTCCTCGATCTCGGTAAAATAGTTAAAGTAGTTGCGCACAGTCTCATCTTAAATTCAGCGAAAGGGGTTGCAGAAAAGTCCGTCAAGGGAAGGATGTATCAGGGCACGACTTTAGTCGTGCCGTAAATGGCGCACAATGAATAATGCAGGGCTTTAGCCCCTGTGCGCGGTTTTCTCGCGCATTTCGTCCCTACGTTTCGCCTTTTCTGCAACCTATAGAACGGAGACGCAAGATGGCAACCATTGGATTTGTCGGGCTCGGCATCATGGGCCGTCCCATGCTCAGGAATCTCTTGAAGGCCGGCCACACGGTCATTGCCTACGGCCGCACACCGGCAAAGCTCGACGCCTGCGTCGCCTTGGGCGCCCAACGCGGCGCATCGAACGCCGACGTCGGCGCGCGTGCCCCCATCGTCATCACCATGCTGCCCGATGGGCCTGAAGTCGAAGAAGTCGTGCTGGGACCGAACGGAATTCTCTCCGGCGCGAAGCCCGGCTCGCTCCTCATCGACATGAGCTCCATCAGCCCGCTGGTTTCGCAGAAAATCGCCGCGGCCTGCGCGCAAAAGGGCGTAGATTTTATTGACGCGCCGGTCAGCGGCGGCGAGCCCAAGGCCATCGACGGCACGCTTGCCATTATGGTCGGCGGCAAAGAGGAGGTCTTCCGCAAGGCAGAGCCCATTCTCAAGTGCATAGGCTCCAGCGTCACGCTCACCGGCCCCGTCGGCGCCGGCAACACCACCAAGCTCGCCAATCAGATCATGGTCGCGTGCAACATCGCCGCCATGGGCGAGGCCCTCGCGCTGGCCACGCGCTGCGGCCTCAATCCTGAAGTGGTCGTCAACGCCGTCAAATCCGGCCTCGCCGGCAGCGCCGTGCTCAACGCCAAGGGGCCCATGCTCATCGCGCGCAACTTCCAGCCCGGCTTCAAAATTCAGCTTCACCAGAAAGACCTGCGTAACGCCCTGCAAACCGCGGAGGCGAACCACGTCTTCCTCCCGCTCACGGCGCTGGTCCAGCAGATGCTCTCGTCGCTCATCGCCGACGGCAAGGGCGACTTCGATCATTCAGCCATCGCCACGTTCGTTGAGAGCGCTTCCCGCGTCGAAGTCAAAGCGCCGGCGGTCTCAGCCTGATCGGGCGAGAAATCGGTCCCTTCTTTGCTTGCATTACATTTCATTACTCAGTAATGTAGATACATGGAACGAACCACCAGACAATTCACGATCTCCATGCCCCCGGAGATGGCCGACCAGGTGGCGACACTGGCGAGGGCCGAAAGCCGGACGATCAGCGAATTGCTCCGTGAAGCGTTTCGCGCCTATCGTGCCGGACGCGTTCGCGTCCTGCTGGATGCTTCTCAACAGGCGGGTCGCCGAACACGCCACATGGGACACACGCCGGATGACGTGCAACGGCTGATTCGTGAAACGCGCCGGGAGGGCCAAAGAAAGCGGCGCGAAAAGTGATCGTTGTCCTGGATAGCAATGTTTGGATCTCTGCGCTCGAATTTGGTGGCACCCCGGATTTGGCGGTATTCCGGGCGCTCACGCGCGATCGGCTTGCAATCTCCGAATTCATTCAAGCTGAAATTCTGCGCGTGCTTACGACGAAGTTCGGCCGCGATCCGCTGGAATTGCAAGCTCTGTTGGATGAATTGCTGGTTGACTCCCTTTCCGTGGAAGTTACTGGAAAGATCAAGGGAATCTGCCGCGATCCCAAAGACGATGCGATTTTGGAAACCGCTTGGAGAGCCAGGGCCGATTACCTGGTCGCTGGGGACAAGGACTTGCTGAGTTTGGGGATGTTCCGAGGCACTGCCATCGTTTCGCCCTCTATGTATTTAGAAAGTCTCTGATCCGGGGCTGAACCTATAATCCAGAGCCTGTCGTTCTTAGCTAAGGAACTTCGCAATCGCCGCCACCACCGTCGCTTGCTCGTCCTCGCGCAGTTCGGGAAAGATGGGCAGCGCCAGTACTTCGCGCGCGGCGCGCTCCGCCTCGGGAAAATCTCCCTCGGTGTAACCCAATCCCTTCAGGGCCTCCTGCCGGTGCAGCGGGATGGGGTAGTAGATCTCGGAGCCAATGCCCCGCGCGTTCAGAAACTCGCGCAGCGCGTCGCGCCGCGCCACGCGAATCACATATTGGTGCCACACGTGCCGCGAGCCCGGCGCCTCGCGCGGCAAAACCACTCCATGAGCGGGATACGGACCGGCCTCCGCCAGCCCCGCCTTGGCAAACAGCGCGTGGTACCGCGCAGCCAGTGCGCGCCGCGCCTCGTTCCATCGGGCAATGTACTTCAGCTTCACGCTCAGGACCGCCCCCTGAAAACCGTCCATGCGCGCGTTCCAGCCCAACTCGTCGTGGCAGTAGCGGCGCCGCATCCCCTGGTTGCGCAGCATCTTCACGCGCTCGGCCACGTCATCCCGGTTGGTCGTCACCATCCCCGCGTCGCCAGCCGCGCTCAGGTTCTTGGTGGGATAAAAGCTGAACGCAGCCGCATCGCCCAACCCGCCTGCCTTCTTTCCCTCCCACTCCGCGCCCCAGGCCTGCGCCGCGTCTTCGATCGGCATTAACCCGCGCTCCTGCGCCAACCGCGAGAACGCTGTCCAGTCTGCGCACTGCCCGTAGAGATGCACCGGCAGAATCGCCTTCACGCCCGCTCCGCGCTCTCCATTCAGAACCGTCTCCACCGCCGCCGGCGACAGATTGAACGTAACCGGGTCGATGTCCGCCAGCACGGGAGTCGCTCCGGCGCGCAGAATCGAGCTCACTGAAGCAAAAAAGCTGAACGGGGTAGTTACCACGCCGTCACCGGGGTCCTCAGCGACAGGTCCACGTCGCTGGGGTGACTCACCGGGGCCGATGCCCGCCGCGGCCAGCGCCAGCCAAAGAGCATCCGTGCCCGACGAGCAGCCCAGCGCGTGCGCCACTCCCAACTGCTCTGCCGCGGCCCGCTCGAACGCCGCCACATGCTCGCCGAGAATAAACTGCTGCGTCTCCAGCACATGCCCCAGGGCTTCAACCAACTCCTGATGAATCGGCCGGTACTGGCGTTTCAGGTCCAACATCGGCACAGGCGTGTGCGCGGCCTTACCGTCTTGGGCCGAACTCCGGGTCGTACGGGTAGTTTCTTGCACACATTGATGCTACCAGCCATCGAATCGAGGCCGTCACAAGGCTTGCCATCCGCCAGCGCCTTCCTCCGGGAGCACCTCCGTAACCGTTTCAGAATGTGAATCTTCCTCCGTCCCGAGTTGAAATGGATCAAAAACCTCTATAATCTTTTCACATTGCGGGGTTTGCCGGCGCCGGGGATTCCGGAGCCGTCCCCGCGGATCTGAAGTCCGACGAAAGAACAGTTGCACACAAAAAACCTTCACGAAGAATGCAGGAGATCGGCACATGGAGAACAAGCCGGCACAAAATATTCAGGACACCTTTCTGAACACGGTTCGAAAGGACAAATCCCCGATTACGATCTATCTGGTCAGCGGTGTCAAGCTGACAGGGAAGATCCGGTCCTTCGACAAATATTCCGTGCTCCTGGAAAACAATAGCCAGGAACAGTTGATTTTCAAACACGCGATCTCAACCGTGGTGAGCAACCGGAGCGTGACCCATAGCGAGCACCGTCCGGCTGCTGTGTCGTCGGGCATCGGACCGTCGGCGGTTCCGGCGCCGGTGCAATCGATATCCCAGGCGGCAGCGGAGTAACGTTAGCGCAGGAGCGTCCTCTATTTGGCAGGCGAGGCGTATAGGAACGGCAACGCCGCAGGCCAGCCGGGCTCCCAGGCGGCAAATCCTCGTCGCTGGGGTGGCCGGTTGCTCTCTTCGACAGAGGGTCCTGGCCGTGTGACCGGCCGGTCTGAGCGTGCCGTTCTGGTCGGAGTGGACATTGCGTTCCATTCGCGTGCTCGCCTTGCGGCTGGAAACAGCGCGAGAACGTCTCAAGTGTGCCCTGACGCCGCCTTTCCCGTCGAACCCGCTCCGCAAGCGGCTCGTTCCCAGGGTTCCGCGATTCCGGGGCGCAAGTTTACGGGTCTCGACGCCGAGGAATCTCTCGCCGAGTTTCGCGAGCTGCTCCTGAGCGCCGGCGGCCAGGTAGCTGCCGAGCTCTTGCAGCGCCACGTCCGTCCCGATCCGGCCACGCTCGTCGGCTCCGGCAAAGTGGAGGAGATCGCCGCCGTCGCCGCTTCAACCAACGCCGATCTCGTCCTCTTCGATCACGATCTCTCGCCCACGCAACTCCGCAACCTCGAGGCCGCTTTGCCCTGCCGCGTCCTCGACCGCACGCAGCTCATCCTCGACATCTTCGCCCGCCACGCCCGCACCCGCGAGGGCCAGCTCCAGGTTGAGCTCGCGCAGCTCGAATACATGCTTCCGCGCCTCACCGGCCGCGGCAAAGCCATGTCGCAATTGGGTGGCGGAATCGGCACCCGCGGCCCCGGCGAAACCCAGCTCGAAACCGACCGCCGCCGCATCCAGCGCCGCATCGATCGGCTCAAGCGCGATCTCGAATCCGTCCGCAGCGTGCGCCGCCAGCAGCGCCAGCGCCGCGAGGCGGTTCCCGTGCCCACCGTCGCCATTGTCGGTTACACCAACGCCGGCAAAAGCACGCTCTTCAACGCAGTCACTGGCGCCGAAGTGCTTTCTTCCGCGCGCATGTTCGCCACGCTCGATCCCAAATTGCGCGCCATCGAGCTCCCCAGCCGCCGCCGCGTTCTCCTCTCCGATACCGTCGGCTTCATCCGCAACCTGCCCCACACGCTCGTCACCAGCTTTCGCGCCACGCTCGAAGAGGTCGCTCAGGCCGAGGTGCTCATCCACGTCCGCGACGCCGCCTCCACTTACGGCGAAGAACAAAAAACGCAGGTCGAAAAAGTCCTCGGCGAGCTCGAAAGCCTCTCCAAGCCACGCATCGAAGTCCTCAACAAGATCGATCTGCTCCCTGAAAACGAGCGCGTGGCGCTATTGCTCCGCACAAACTCGACTCCTCTTAGCAGCGCCGGGCCAACTCGCCAACTTGCCACGTCGCGAAGCGACGCAAACCCGCCAAATGACAACCTGTTTTTTCCACCGCGAGCCGTCGGTACCATGGCGGTGCCAGTCTCCGCGCTCACCGGCGAAGGCATCCCCGCCTTGCTCGCCGCCATCGACGCCGCGCTCCACTCCGACCCCATCGTGGAAGCGGAATTGCGCGTCCCTCAGCACGAGGGCGCAGCTCTCGCCGCCATCGAGGCCGGCATGATCGTCCACTCGCGCGAATACGAGGGCAACCTCGTCCGTCTCTCCGTCAGCGGCCCCGCCTCGCTCGTCGGCCGCATGAGGCGCTTCCGCGCGCAGAAAACCTCTCAACCGTCATGCGAAATCTAGCGGTCTCGTTTTTTCGGTTGTCATCCTGAGCGACCGGAGCGGTGCGAAGGGAGTCGAAGAATCTGCGGTTGCCTTTCGCTCGTATCAGGGCACGGCCTCAAGGCCTTCGGACAACTCAGCGCCCCGTTACACGGAGGAAGCGTGCGGCTCAGCCCCACGAATTCCCGCCCGCCCATTTTTCGAGAAATCAAGGTCGCGGCGAAGCCGCGCTGATTGTCTACAAAGTGACCATCCCCTGAATCCGCCACGGCAATCTCTCCTCGCTGCGCTATTCTTGCTAACTGAGAAGCACCCATGAGCACGCTCAACCTCAAACCTGCCTCAGCGCCGGTCAAGGCCTACTACGCCACCCTCCAACGCTTCGCCCGCGGCCATTTCGACAACGAGGGCAACATCCGAGGCGCGTTTGAGGACCTGCTCAAAAAGTGCGCCCGCCAATTCGACTGGACCCTCGTCCCCGAGTACCCCATCCCCCGCAAAGACGGCCGCCCCCTCTCCGTCGACGCCGCCCTCCTCGACGCCTTCAACCTCCCGCGCGGCTACTGGGAGGCCAAAGACGAGAAAGACTCGCTCGAATTTGAGATGAAGAAGAAATTCGGGGCCCTGATTCAGGTACAAATGACAAATGCCGATCAATGCCGATAAGCCTCAATTGTGGAAGGCAGACACTCGCGTGTCGGTTGACCAGTTCAACAACTGGTTTACGCAATTCGCACCCCAAGCGTATCGTGATTCGCGCAAACAGACGATCAGGGACGTAGAGCGTGGTTTGCGCCTTACCGAAGACCTGACAATCGTCACTCCGAAGGTCATCCAAGCAAATCCTGAGATCCTGCAGATGTTGCGGATGTCAACCTGCCCGCCGCTTGCCCGTGACCGGCTGATCGGGCTCGCCAATTCCACCAAGAACTTTGTGGGACGAATGGAAAACGGCAAGATCCCGCCAAAGCTCGCACCGGAATTGGTGCTGGACCACCTGGGCAGAATCTCCACAGTCCTCACGAAGATGCTCGACGTGGACGTTTTCCCATGGTTGGAGGAGAAGCGTCGGCCCACCGGGGAAGAGCGTTACAGATCGTCAACAATCGTTGCCGACCGTCTTTGTGGTGCCGTCGCCGACCCTATCGTGCGCAATGCCCAGGAAAAACGGCAACTCAGCATCATCGAGCAGCACCTCGTCGCCAAGGGATATCAGCACAAACCGCACCCTGCGGCTGTCCCGATCACGAAAATGGAACCAGGCACGTTCAGCTTCCGGACGAACGTACTGGTGAAGGCCTCGAAATCGAGTTCCAAAACGGTAAGGATTCCCGTAGATGCAGTGATCCAGCCGAAAGACATCAAATGGCCACATCTTCCGCTTCTTATTGAGGCAAAATCGGCAGGTGACTTCACGAACGTAAATAAACGCCGGAAAGAGGAGGCGACCAAGATGAGTCAGCTCAAGTCAACTTATGGGGATAGGGTCGTTTTCGTCCTGTTTCTATGCGGTTATTTCGATGCAGCTTATCTCGGTTATGAGGCCGCGGAGGGCATAGACTGGATATGGGAACACCGAACCTCGGATCTTGATCAGCTCGGCATTTGATGGCAGACATGGCAACCATCACCAATCTTAGGATCGAAGAACGCAGGCAGGACGAGCAGGTACGTCTCGACCTTCTGAAAACTCCTCTTGAGCGAAACAAGCTGGGGCAGTTTGCGACGCCGCGCGAATTGGCCCTGAGTCTCACGCGATACGCCCGGACTCTTATTGGGAATCATTCCGTGCGGTTCCTTGACCCTGCCATAGGTACCGGCTCGTTCTTCTCGGCGCTGTTACAGGCTTTCCCGCCGAAACAAATTCAACGCGCCGTCGGCATCGAGGTCGATCCGCTCTTTGCAGGCGCCGCGCACAAATTGTGGGCAGGGGACGGCCTGCGCGTCATCGAGGGTGACTTCACAAAACAGCCTCCAGAGCCACTTTATAACCTGGTGCTCACGAATCCGCCCTACGTTCGCCACCACCATATCCCCGGCCAGGAAAAGGTACACCTTAGAACGCTACTTGCGCAGTCGATGAACCTGGACATTAGCGGCCTTGCAGGCCTGTACTGTTATTTCCTTCTGCTCTGCCACGGTTGGTTGGAAGAGCAAGGGCTTGCTATTTGGCTGATCCCGTCGGAGTTCATGGACGTAAATTATGGCGCTGTTTTGCGCCGTTATCTGACTGAATACGTAACCTTGCTCCATATCCATCGCTTCTGCCCATCCGATGTGCAGTTCACAGATGCCCTCGTTTCCTCAGCGGTCGTAGTTTTTCGCAAAACAATACCACTGCCTGGGCATCGCGCGAGATTCTCGTTTGCGGGTCCTATCAGCGATCCCCGAGCCGAAGCGCTTGTCCCGCTCGACACATTGCGCCGGTCCCATAAATGGACGCAGTTTCCGGCAACGATCTCACCTGCAGAGAAAGCGGAATTGAAACTGGGAGATATCTTCCACATCAAGCGCGGGCTTGCCACCGGCTCGAACAGCTTCTTCATTTTGAACCAAGAGCAGATCGAGCAATGGCAGATTCCTCGCCAGTTCTTAAAGCCGATCCTTCCTGGACCCCGCCATCTCGCAAACGATGTCGTCGAAGCTCTCGCAGATGGAGCACCGGACCTTTCCCGCCCGCTTTTCCTTCTTGATTGTTCAGAGCCCGAGGAATTGATCGAGTCGAATTGGCCGCGCTTCTATGCTTACGTAAAGACCGGTCACGAAGAAAGGATCTCCGAAAGCTACCTCGCCAGCCGCCGCACACCGTGGTACTCGCAGGAAAAACGCCCCCCAGCACCGTTCCTCTGCACGTATATGGGACGTTCGCGCGATGGTAAGCCTCCGTTCCGCTTCATCTGGAACCGTTCAACAGCAACAGCTCACAATGTTTACCTTATGCTGTATCCTCGGGGTCCGTTGCTCCACGCGTTGCAGGAGCGCCCGGAACTGCATGCGCAGGTATTTGAGGCCCTGAAGCGCATAGCGCCCTCCCAACTGATCTCAGAAGGCCGAGTGTATGGAGGCGGACTGCACAAGGTCGAACCAAACGAACTCGCCCAAATTCCCGCCAACCCCGTGCTAGACCGTGTCGGTATCCAAGTGAAGATAGAACAGCAGGGAGCGCTGTTCACCTGAGCGGCATCCCGCCCGAAGTCTACGAATACCGCCTCGGCAATCGCAGCGCCCTCGAATGGGTGATCGACCAATACCGTGTCACCACCGACAAACGCTCCGGCATCGTCAACGACCCCAACCGCGACGACGATCCCGAGTACATCGTCCGCCTCATAGGCCAGGTCGTCACCGTCAGCCTCGAAACCGTCCGCCTGGTCCGCGAACTCGCTGCACTTCCCCTGCTCCCCCTCACCGAGCGCTGACCCCTCCTGCCCGCTGTCAAGAGCCCCCGCCCGCTCACCACCCGCCATCCCCTTGATTCCACGCCAATTCTTTTCCGCCCCAACCTTGCAGATCATTTCGTGCCTTCGGCGCATACTCATCCCATTATCGGCGTCCAGACCAGCGAAGCCGAAGGATCCACCATCTACCGGCTACTGACTACCGGCTGTTCCCTGATCCCTGTTCCCTACTGCTAACTCCTTTGCGGAGAAACATCTGCGGGTAAGTTCCTTGGAATCAGGCGGGTAGCGCACCTTACTTGCGCCAACCATCTGATTCCAAAGCAGTTATTTTCAGACGCCGGGGGAGGCACCCCCCGTAACTTTTTTGATAACACCGGCGGCTTGCATTCCAGCCCACTGATGAACTGCACCCCCGACGGCGACTTCCTCCATATCTCTCTCAATCCAAAAGAAATATTTCCTTTCCTAACTTTGCGGATCAATTCCGCGAAATCGCTAAGCTTAAAACCATAGGAGCTTACGCAATGACCGATATCGCCGAGCTTGCAACCGTCGAATCCGAGTGGGAAGCCCTCGATCGGCTCACCGAAAACGACGCCGTTGCGCGTTGCGTGCGCGCACGGCGGATCACCATGAAGAATGAGCGCGCCGAACCCGACGAGGACGAAAGCGAATTCGAAGCCGAACAGGCAGCTAAAGCCGCATTCCTCCGCGCCATGCCTCGTTCAGCAGTGTCAGGTATGTCCCCGGTTCAAAATGTCAGGTATGTCCCCGGTCCGTACCTTTGATAACCCCACCCCCACCCCCATCTCTGAAAATAAGTTCCATGGATTCATTGGGTTGGCGCATGCCCTTAGCTCTAAAGTCTTGATTCTAAAGCCACCTCTTTGCAGAGTATAGACAGCAAAGGAGTTATTGGCGATTTCTGCCTGTATTAACCTCTTTGGTTAACGAAGTCAGCGAGACAGCGGAGCTAGCGGCGCTAAAAAGGACGACCGTCAGCCAAGTTCCGGCTGCCGCAGCCAAGGTGTTACTCATCGGTAACGGGGGGTGCCTCCCCCGGCGTCTGAAAATAACTGCTTTGGAATCAGATGGTTGGCGCAAGTAAGGTGCGCTACCCGCCTGATTCCAAGGAACTTACCCGCAGATGTGCCTCCGCAAAGGAGTTAGCAGCAGAGAACAGGGATCAGGGAACAGGGATCAGGGAACAGCCAGTAGCCAATAGCCGGTAGTCAGTAGCCGGTAGATGGTGAATCCTTCGGCTTCGCTGGTCTGGACGCCGATCATGGGATGAGTATGCGCCGAAGGGGAAAAATTATCTGCAAGGTTCGGGCGGAAAAGAATTGGCGTGGAATCAAGGGGATGGCGGAACAATTCGGTCTTCCCCGGTGTCAGCGAAATGCTGGTCCAGCTTCATCATGAGGGGTTTCCGCTTTACGTCTGCACCTCAAAGCACGAGGATTTCTCCGTGCGCATCCTCGAGAACTTCGGGCTCGCGCACCTCTTCACCTCCATCCGCGGCGACAAAGCCGAAAACGGGAGCCATAGCAAGGTGGACCTTCTGGCGGGGATCCTTGGGGAGCGCTCGCTCAGCCGCGACACGGCGTGGATGGCCAGCGACCGTATCTTCGATATCGAGGCCGCCCACGCCAATGACATCCGCTGCCTGGCCGTTGCATGGGGCTACGGCACGCCTGAGGAATGGTCCCAGGCCGACGCCCAGGCCGCAACGCCGGCCGACGTGTTCGGACTTGTCTCTCAGCAAGTTTCCGCGTCCGGCCTCGCTGCCGGCTAGCGCATCGTTCTTGTTAGGTTGAATCGACAAATATGGATATGTGGCGTTGCGTTGCGAAAACCGGCTCGATGCGCGATTTCAAGCGTCTATGATTAGGTTGGCCCATGCGGTAGCCCAGGCAGGAGGCCCCTGAAGCCGATGCGCGCTGTCACCGTATCCCCCATTGTTGCCGCCGCCGGCGGCAGTTTTCTGCTTGAACCTCGCACGCCGGATGAAGTTTTCACTCCCGAAGACCTGAACGAGGAGCAGCGCCAGATCGCGGCCACCGCGGAGCGGTTCGCGCGCGAAGAGATTCTGCCGCGCGTGGCGGCGATCGAGGCAAAAGAGTCAGGCGCGATGCAGGCTTTGTTGCGCAAGGCAGCCGATCTGGGATTCGCCGCGGTCGATATTCCCGAGGAGTACGGAGGCCTGGGGATGGACAAGGTCAGTTCCACGCTGATCACCGACCACATCTCCGTGCTGGCCAGCTTCTCCACCGCTTTTGGATCGCATATCGGCATCGCCACGCTGCCGCTGGTGTGGTATGGGACCGAGGAGCAGAAGCGGCGCTACCTGCCCAAGCTCGCCGCCTGCGAGTGGATCGGCGCCTATGGATTGTCTGAGGCCAGTTCGGGATCCGACGCCATGAACATCCGCACTCGCGCCACGCTCTCGCCCGACGGCGCTCATTACATTCTCAACGGCGAAAAGCAGTGGCTCACCAACGGCGGCATCGCAGGCTTGTACACGGTATTCGCCAAGATCGACGGCGAGAAGTTCTCGGCATTTCTCATTGAGAGCGGCACGCCGGGCCTCACCGTCGGCGCCGAAGAACACAAAATGGGAATCCGCGGTTCGTCGACTTGCCCGTTGGTCCTCGAGGACTGCCAAATCCCCAAAGAAAACCTGCTCGGCGAGGCAGGAAAAGGCCACCACATTGCATTCAATGTGCTCAACGTGGGCCGTTTCAAGCTGGGCGTAGCATGTGTCGGCGGGGCCCGGCATGCGCTGGCCCATATGATTCGTTACGCAAAGGAACGCCACGCCTTTGGCAAGGCCATCGCCGAGTTCGGCATCATCCAGCGCAAGATCTCCTCTGCCGCGGCGCAGCTCTATGCCGCCGAAAGCATGGCCTATCGCACAGCGGGCCTAATTGACGCGCGCTTAGCCGGAAACGGCGGCGAGGAACCGCAGGAGCGCGGAGATGCTCCACGCAGCATTGAGGAGTACGCGGTGGAGTGCTCCATCGTGAAGGTCTACGGCTCAGAGATGCTCACGCTGGTGGCGGACGAACTGGTGGCCACGATGGGCGGCTTCGGGTACGTCGAGGAGTATACGGCGGAGCGCACCTATCGCGATGCGCGCATCAACCGCATTTTTGAAGGAACCAACGAGATCAACCGCCTGATCATTACCGGATGGCTGATGAAGCGCGCGATGAGCGGAAAGTTGCCGCTGCCCGGAGCCATCCAGCGCGTGATGGACGAAGTGACGGAGCCGCCCTCGTTCGGCGCCGGCCCCGATGACGGCGAGGCGCTGGCGCGCGAAGCCGCAGTGCTGGCCGCAGTGAAAAAGATCGCGCTGTTCGCCGCGGGCGTGGCCAGCCAGCGGTTCATGACGGGCCTTGCGGAGCAACAGGAGATCATGGCTGATCTGGCCGATCTCATCGGCCGTGTCTACGCGCTGGAGTCGGCGCTGCTGCGCGCGCAGAAGCTCAGCCGGGCAGGACGCAGCTCGGCGGAAGCTGCGGCAGCGATGACGGGCCTGCTGGCCGATGAAGCCATGGGATTTGCCGAGCAGGCGGCGCGCCGCGTGCTCGCCGGCTGCGGCGAAGGCGACGCGCTGCAGACGCAGTTGGCCATTCTGCGGCGGCTGGCGCGGTTCACGCCCGCCGACGCGATCGCATTGAGCCGCACCGTGGCGCATCATGCTATCGCGCTGGAGCGCTACCCGGTTTAGGACAATCATCCGAATCCTATGCAGTCCACACCGATCGATCCCGCAACCATTCGCGCTCTTCTCGCCGAGACCGAAGGCGTGCTTGCCGCGGGGCCGCACGGCGAGCGAGCGCGCCGCGACGCCGAGGCGCTGCTTCTCAATGTGCTGAGAGAAGATGCGTCGGACACGAATCTTGCCTGGCTGATCGCGCACGGCGGCGAACCCGTTTCGCCCGCCGCCGCCGCCCAATTGCGCGGCTTCGCCGCTCGACGCCGCGCCGGCGAGCCCATCCAATACATCACCGGCGAGGTGGAGTTCTACGGCTTGCCGTTTCATGTGAACCAGGATGTGCTCATCCCGAGGCCCGAAACCGAGCACCTGGTCGAAAAGGCGATTGCGTTGGCTGCCGCATTCGATCGGCCGAGGATCGTCGACGCCTGCACGGGCTCAGGCGCGGTTGCCGTGGCGCTGGCTCGCAATTTGCTTGCCGCGCAGGTTCACGCAACGGAAATCTCCGCGCCGGCACTGGCCGTGGCGCAAACCAATGCCGCGCGCAACGGAGTCGCGGACCGGGTGCGCTTTTTCGAAGGCGATCTGCTGGCTCCCGTTGCGGATCAGCCGTTCGACCTCGTCGTCTCCAACCCGCCTTACGTGCCGGAGACGGACCGCGATTCGCTCGCAGTGGAGGTGCGCGATTATGAGCCCGCTCAGGCCCTCTTCGCCGGGGCTGACGGCCTCGCCATCTATCGCCGGCTGATTCCCGCGGCCTTCGCCGCGCTTGTGCCCGGCGGATTTGTCGCGCTCGAAATCGGTTTCGGCCAGCAAGAACACATCGGCGCGCTGCTTGCAGGCGCGGGATTCAGAGGCATCGAATTTACTGAAGATTTACAGAAGATTCCGCGCGTGGCCGTTGCCAGGCGGACGTGAGTCCGATCGCGGCCGCGCAGAATCCAACGAAATGCCGGTACAATGCAGAATCGGCGCCTGCCACGATCCAATTTCACTCAAGTTGGATGTTTTACCATTTCCCCGAAAGGATTTTTTCTCATGCCCGCATCGAAAGGCTATGGAACACCCAACGCGCAATCGCCGCTCGCTCCCGTCAGCTTCAGCCGCCGCGAGCCTGGACCTACAGAAATCGCCATGGAGACGCTTTACTGCGGCGTCTGCCACTCCGATCTGCACATGGCCCGCAACGAATGGGGCAACGCGATCTATCCCATGGTGCCGGGCCACGAGATCGTGGGCCGCGTGACGGCCACTGGAAGCGCGGTGAAGAAATTCAAGGCCGGCCAGATCGCGGCGGTCGGCGTCATCGTCGACTCCTGCCGCCACTGCGCGCCGTGCGCACGCGGCGAGGAGCAGTATTGCGAAGAGGGCGTCACGCTTACCTACGCCTCTCCCGACCGCGTGGACGGGTCGCTCACCATGGGCGGCTACTCGAACAATTACGTAGTGGACGAGCGCTTCGCGCATACGGTTCCCGGGAATCTCGACCTGGCCGGAGTGGCGCCGTTGCTCTGTGCCGGCATCACCACCTACTCGCCGCTGCGCCACTGGAACGTGGGACCGGGCAAGAAGGTTGGCATCGTTGGCCTGGGCGGGCTGGGCCACATGGCGCTCAAGTTCGCGCATTCCTTCGGCGCGCATGTGGTGCAGTTCACCACCTCGCCCAAAAAGAAGGACGACGCCATGCGCCTGGGCGCCGACGAAGTGGTTCTGTCCACGGATGCCAAGGCCATGAAGAGCCACGCCAGGTCCTTCGACTTCATCCTCGACGCCGTTTCGGCGCCGCACTCGCTCGATCCCTACACGGAGATGCTTAAGCTGGACGCGACCATGGCGCTGGTTGGCCTGCCGGAGAAGCCGCCCGCGATTAACATGTGGGATCTCGTCTCCAAGCGGGCCGCGCTTTCCGGCTCTTCGATCGGCGGCATGCCCGAGACGCAGCAGATGCTCGACTACTGCGGCCAGCACGGGATCACCGCGGATGTCGAAGTGATTCCCATGCAGAAGATCAACGAAGCCTTCGAGCGGCTGCTGAAGCAGGATGTGAAGTACCGGTTTGCGATCGATATGAGTACGCTGTAAGGGTGTATAGGGCCAGTGGCCGACGGCCTCCACCACACCTGCTCCTCGGTGAGCGGCGCCACGCTCTCCTTGAGCCGCGGCCAATACTGCCCGAAGAGTTTGTTGCGCGAGAACTCGAGAAACAGCGCCGCCAGTTCGTTGTCGCTGGCCGCCATCTGCCGATCCGGCCTCCATGTGCGCCTTGAATGGAAAGAGCCACGGCTTAGCGAATCTCTGAACAAACCTAATTTGCGCAGCCAGCATTCCCTCAGGGGCTAAAGCCCGCGTTCATTTTGCGGCTGTTTACGGCACGACTGAAGTCGTGCCCTTTCAAAGAGCCGAATTGTTCAGAGGTCCTCTAGATCAGCTCGTAGCCCGCGAACCAATAGCCGATCTCGAAGGCCGCTGTCTCTTCCGCGTCGGAGCCGTGAATAGCGTTCTCCTGGATGGAGCCGGCAAACTTCTTGCGGATGGTTCCCTGCTCGGCATTTGCGGGGTTGGTGGCGCCCATCAGCTTGCGCAGGTCTGCAATGGCGTTGTCCTTTTCCAGGACCATGAGGATCAAAGGCCCCGACGACATGAAGTCGGTAAGGCTGTCGAAGAACGGCTTGCCGGAGTGAACGGCGTAGAAGCCCTCGGCCTCCGGTTTGGAGATGGATTGTTTCCTAATGGCGACGATGCGGAAGCCGGCACGATGAATCTCGGCCAGAATGGCGCCAGTGAAACCATTGCGGACCGCGTCCGGCTTGATGATGCTCAGCGTGCGTTGCTGCACTCGAATCTCGCTCCTTCAGTGGGTCTACACTTTGCTTTATTCATTGTATTGGAGTGCGTTATGCACAGCCGGCCGTTCCGGCTTCGAAAGCGCCAACCCGGCGCCGGCCGGCCATGCAGGTTGCGATCCTGGCAGCTCCAATGGGCTCTTGGCTCAGCACTTGCGCGCTCGCGCAAAGATCTCTGTAAGCTGCGGATTTGGCTCGCAGCGCTGAAATGTTACTTTCGTACAATGTCTGATGGAGCAGTATCGTATCCCACAAAAGAGGTATTTCCGAGGCGCTTTTTCCGCAGACAAGCGCTTTGTTTTCTGCTACAAATAATGGTGTTACAGGAGTATTACGGGTTCGGTCGCGGGCAGAGAAGTTGACCGACAAGCCCGATTCTGAAGGTCACCGATGGTGTTGCCTATACTCCAAATCGCTGCCGTGGTTGCAATCGCTCTGTATCTTGTGCGTTGGCGCAAGAATGCACGGAAGCGTAATGCGCAAACATGGCAAACTCTGCTGGCACGGCTTCGCCCCGAGTGGAGCGCGCGGGAGTTGAGCGACCGTTTCCTTTGGCAGGAAGGTTTGAGCGCCACGCCTGAAGATACCTGGCAGCGCATGGAGGGTCCGAAGGGCCTCTGGGTCATCTTCCAGAATGCGGGAGTCATGTTGGAGATGGCGGACTTCGCCGCGAAGAATTGCGAAGGCGTGGACCGCTTGCTGGTGGAGACTTTGCACTGCGATGCGATGCAAATTCGCGTCTGCGTCCTGACGGCCCTGGCACATTACTCATTCAAGCACGCCAGCGAAGGAGTTCGCGTGAATGCCTACCGCGCCGCTTCGATGTATATCGGCATGGCCGCCCGCACGACGCAGTTGCTGCAGGAATACGCAGCCGCCACCGTCCCGGACTTTGTGGCGGCGATGTAATCAAGATCCCTCCTCCTGCTGAAACAAGAACCCCGGCTGCGGCCGGGGTTCTTGTTTTATTGCTTGCGTGATCGGGCTGTTTCAAGCCTGCATCGAAGCGAGAAATCCGCCGATCCTTTCGTACTCTTCCTCGCGCAACCGGAAGCGGAGCGCGGAAGCCGTCTCCTCAACCTGTTTTGCGCTGCGCCCGCCCACAATAGCAGCGGTAATGGCGGGATGATGCAGCGTCCACGCCACGGCCACCACGCCGGGGCTCACGCCATGCCCGCTGCCGATCTCGCGCAGCAATTCCACCAGGCGCAGATTGCGGCTCAAACGCGGCTCGCTGAATTCCGCGTTCTTGCGGCGCCAATCGTCCGGCGGCAGTGACGCCGCGCGCTCGGCGGTCATGTTGCCCGTGAGCAGACCGGAAAGCATGGGCGAGTAGTTGATGACGCCGATGCCGTTGGTCTGCGCGAAGGGCAGAATCTCCGCCTCGACGGCGCGGCGCAGCATGGAGTAAGGCGGCTGCAGGCTGGCGATGGGCGCAATCTTCCGGGCGCGTTTCATCTGCTCCACGGAAAAATTGGAGACGCCGATCCAGCGCAGCTTGCCCTGCTCGCGCAGCCGTGCGAGCGCCTCCCAACCCTCTTCAATCTCATCGTCCGGGATGGGCCAGTGAATCTGATAGAGGTCGATGGTCTCCACGCCCAGCCGCCGCAGCGAGGCCTCGACCTCTTCGGCCAGCGATGCGGCCTTCAGCGAGTTGTAGATGGAGCGATCGGCGTGCCAGCGCATGGAGCACTTGGTGAAGATGTAGGGCTTGTGAGAGGAAGACTTGACCGCGCGCCCAACGATCTCTTCCGAGTGGCCAAGCCCGTAGACGGCCGCGGTATCGATCCAGTTGATGCCCAAATCGAGCGCGCGATGGATGGCGGCGATGGAGTCGTTGTCATCCTGGGGGCCCCAGGAGAATTCCCAATCGCCTCCGCCGACGGCCCATGCGCCAAAGCCGATGGGGGTGATTTGAAGATCGGAGTCGCCGAGAGCGCGCAGGGAAAACGAAGCAGCTTGTGTCATGACAGCAATATAGACGATTCAGAAGAGAGGAGCGGTGCGAAAACCGGCCGGGCTTGAAACCCGTTTGCCGTTTTTTGCACTCAGGCGGCGAGGGCTGCTTTCGCCGGTTTTCTCGATGCGCGCCTGCGCGACGGCTTTGGCGGAAGCACAACCGGGAGGAGCAAACCGGGCGGCTTGAGTATTGCCTCGATTACCGGCTCACCAAGTCACGGCACTCGTGAGCGAGAACGGGGCCGACCGCCCGGCCGTGCTGGCTCACTGCACGCTGAACGTCACATTGGTCACCGAGAACTTCTCGGAGCTGTCGCCGGGGGTCGCGCAAATCTCAACGCCGTACTGCAACTGTGTCGGCACATCGGTCGAGTTCAGCAGACCCTGTCCCACGAGCCAGTTCATCGCGGCCAGTATGTCCACCGACCCGGACTTGACCTGCGTGTCGCGGAAGAACATCAACTCGGAACCATTCTTGTAGAAGTGGTATGGCACTCCGTCGAGTGTGAGCGCCTGAATGCTTTGCCCTGGCCAGTACGCTTGGCCTCCGGCCCATTCGTTCCAGATCATGATCTCCTTGCCCCAGTCGTTCAGCCACAGGTCGTAAGCCGCGTCCCAGTTATTCCCACTTGTGGTGGCGAATTCCTCCGCGAACGTCGCCGTAATCGAGTTGTACTGTGAAATGGGCTCGGTCGACAGGCTGTTCCGCCCGCCGATGTCGTACTCGGTGTTCGGATAGGTCTCGACTGCGGTCCCCGTCTGGGTCGACACCGCGTACCAGCTCCCCTGATTGCAAGCATAGATTGTTTGCGGGCCGTGGGCAGAGTACCAGGCGTCGTTGCCGACCCACCAGATACCGGAAACATCAAAACCGTCTTCACTGCCATTACCCGTAGCCGTGCTGCTCGACCAGACAGGGCTCGTGCATTCCTCAGTCAATATGTAAACGGCTTGGGCTACTGAACTGTTGTTATCGCCCGATTCTGTCGCAAGGGCTGACAATGTCTCGGTGGCGCTAACGGTGATCGCTCCGCTGTAGACAGACGACGAGGTGGTGGGAGTCGATCCGTCGGTTGTGTAGTAGATGGTCGTCCCGGCTGTGGCGTCGCTGATGGTAACGGACTGCGAGCTGCTGTAGGCGCCTGCCGCTGGATCGAACGTGGGAGCAGGAAGGGCAGCGGGCTGGATGGTGTAAACGGCAGTGGCTACTGAACTGTTGTTATAGCCCGATTCTGCCGCAAGGGCTTTCAATGTCTCGGTGGAACTAACGGCGATCGCTCCGCTGTAGACAGACGACGAGGTGGTAGGGGTCGTTCCGTTGGTTGTATAGTAGATGGCCGTCCCGGCTGTGGCATCGCTGATGGTAACGGACTGCGAGCTACTGTAGGTGCCTGCCGCTGGATCGAACGTGGGAGCAGGCAGTGTTGTTGTAACCGGCGGTGGCGTAGTCGAAGACCCCGACCCCGAACCGCAGCCGATCATGAACGGACAAATCAGAATTCCAAACATCGATAAATGAGCCAACGCCAGTCCTTCGATCCTCATACGCTTTCCTCTACCGTGACGAGCTGCCCAGTCGCCTGATCTCCAGGCGGACCGAGGTTTCATTCGACCTGTTCTGCCCTCTAGCACGTACAGAGCGAAGAACGGATCGCGAATTATTGGGTATAACCGATGAGCTTACAAACAAGAGAGCGACTCCGTCAAGGCCCTTCGCCCGCTCGCCGGACTTGAAACCCGTTTGCGGTTCTTGCGCTCAGGCGGCGCGGACACGGACCGCTTTCGCCGGGTTTCTCGCTGCCCGCTTGCGCTGCACCTTCTTTGGCTGAGGCACAACCGAGAGACGCAGGCCCATGGTATTCAGTACGGCGACCAGCGTCTTGAGCGTGGGATTGCCTTTGGGCGAGAGCGAGCGGTAGAGCGACTCCCGGCTGATGCCGGCCTTGGCTGCAACGGCGCCAAGGCCGCCGTAGGCTTCGGCCAGAGAACGCAGCGTGAGCAGGCTTCCACCGCGTTCGTCGGGACTATTGAGAGATTCGAGAGCCAGCTTAAGACATTCGACAGCAAGTTCCGGATCCGAGCGAAGCTTTTCGACCTCCCAATCATGATATGGAATGCCGGCCTTATATGTTTTCATCTCCGCCTCCGTTTCCAGTCCACCCAAAACTCTTTAGCGCGTTCAATGTCTTTGTCCTGGCTGCTTTTGTCGCCGCCACAAAGCAATACGACCAGAGTCGCCCCCGATCGACCACAATAGATACGGTATCCGGGTCCTGCATCAATGCGCAGCTCGATGACTCCCTCCCCGACCGATCTGCAGTCGCCAAGATTCCCGGCCTGGACTTGACCGAGCCTCGTTATGATCCGGGATTGCATCCGTTTATCGCGGAGGCTATCGAACCACTTGTCATAGGGACGCTGGCCCTGGTCCTGCTCGTAGACGATCAGGTCGAACACTGAATGAGTGTAGCATAAAAGCTACAAACTGGAAGCGAAAGAGTGGCGTATAGTGAATTGCAATGAACTCCTCAGTCGTCGTTGAAGCTATTGCGGGCGCTGCAGCCGTGGTTGTTGCAGCCTTAAGCTACCTCTTCACAAAGATGAAGGAGCGAGAAGCGGATTGGCGCGAGTGGAAATATGAGCAATACAAAGAGTTTGTTGTTTCTATAAGCGGAATTGTTGCGGGCGACGCAACTCCAGAAGGTAATCGAATTTTTGCCAAGGCCTGCAATACACTTCACTTGATTGGATCAAAAGGCGTGCTGGATGCGCTTCATGCCTTCCAGGATGAATCGAGATCTTCCAATCCAAACCACTCATCTGAAAAAGAAGCGGCCCTGCTTTCTAGGTTAGTCTGGGCGATTCGGAAAGACGTTGAGATCCCAGGTACGCCTCAAGCACCAGAGTTCTCAGTCCAGCTATGGTGTTCGGGCACGAATCCTAAGAAATAATCGCAAATCCGGGCTTCTCGCTAATTCAAGAACATCGTCCTATACAGCGTGTCGCGCTGGACGGGCTTGAAGCCGGCGTCGCGGATGATGCGGCGCAGCTCTTCTTCGGTGGTGCAGTTCGACGTGCCGGCCGCTCGGACCACGTTCTCTTCGAGCATCACCGAGCCCACGTCGTTGCCGCCGAAGTGGAGGCCCAGTTCGAGCACCTTCAATCCCTGCGTCACCCAACTGGCCTGCACGTTCTCGATGTTGTCGAGATAGAGGCGCGAGATGGCGAGAACCTTGAGATATTCGACTGACGTTGCCTCGTCCCAGCCGAGCCCGCCCAGCGCCGTGTGCCTGGGCTGGAAGCTCCAGGGAATGAAGGCCGTGAATCCGCCGGTCTCTTCCTGCAGGCGGCGCACCACTTCAAAATGATTGATGCGCTGGTCGTAGCTCTCACCCACGCCGAACATCATGGTCGCCGTGGTGCGCATGCCTAATTGATGTGCCGTCCGGTGCACGCTGACCCAGTCGCCGGTGTCGCACTTGAGGCGCGCGATGCGATGGCGGACTTCGTCGTCGAGAATCTCCGCGCCGCCGCCGGGAATGGAGTCCAGGCCGGCGTCGCGAAGGCGCGCGATGGTGGTGCGCAGGTCGAGCGAGGAGTACTCGGCGATGGCCAGCACTTCGGAGGCCGACAAGCAGTGCAGCCAGATTGTGGGAAAGCGCTCTTTGATGCCGCGAAAGAGGCGCTCGAACCAGTCGATCTTGAGATCGGGATGAATGCCGCCCTGCATGAGCACGCCGGTGCCGCCCATCTCCACGGTCTCTGCGATTTTTTCGTAGATCGTCTCGAAGTCGAGGATGTAGCCTTCGTCGCTGCGCGGGTCGTGCTTGCCTAGCCGGGGCAGCGGACGGTAGAAGGCGCAGAAGGTGCAGTACTCGGTACAGAAGTTGGTGTAGTTGATGTTGCGATCGATGATGTAGGTTACTACGCCTTCGGGATGCAGGCGCCGGCGCACGGCGTCGGCCTCGAATCCCAGTCCGATCAGGTCGGGGGAGCGGAAGTAATCCAGGGCCTGCTGGCGCGAGATCGGCATGGTTCCGATTCTAGCAATTCAGGGATGGGCAAGCGACCGCTGGCCTAGTTGCCTTCAGGGAAGCAACGGATGCTCCGGCAACTGCTGTATCGGTCAATTGATGCTCGGGCCACAGAGCTGGCTCTCAGCATGGACAGCCGCGGCCGCTGGCGCGACAAAGTCTTCGTGGAGCGGGTCTGGAAGTCCATCCAGTACGCGGAGGTTTCCCTGCACGCCTACGCCTCGGTTGCCGAGGCCCGAGCTTCCCCCGGCCGTTCCCTGGAGTTCTACAACTCCATCCGGCCGCACACCAGCCTGAAAGCGCAAACCCCCGATCCGCGATCCTTCACCTGTTCAGTAGCATGACATCCTTTACAGATTGTCTCCAGACATCCTTTACACTTTGGCCTTTCGGTCTGGGTGCAGGAGGCTGGCGATGGCGTGGAGGACGATGGACGTTTCCGAGCAGC
>JBEKNY010000019.1:0-111176 GCA_049522315.1 Occallatibacter sp. | reverse complement strand
TGCCTTGGCTCCACGAATACAACTGGCACAGACCTCATGCCAGCCTCAACCACAACACCCCGATCAGCAGAGCCGGCCTCGATCGGAACAACCTATTGACACTGCACACCTAGTCCCTAGCCCCTGCCTTCCTCAGCTTCTTCCTCCACCTCTGCCGCTCCGCCAGCTCCATCAGCGTCTTTCCCCCGCGCGGTACGATCGCATACACCACCTTGCAGTCCATCGCTTCCGCCGCCTTCTCCATGGCCCGCAGGCTGATCGATCTCTTGTCTTCGCTCTTCTCCAGCCGGTAGATCACCGAGGTGTTTACATGAAGCGTTCGCGCCATATCTGTCGCATGTACGCCCAGTACCTGCCGTACCCTCCGCAACCATTGCGGGAGATAGGATGCTTTCTTCCCTGCGATCCTGAAGTACCGCTGTTCCTTGTCCATCCTCTCCCGCGCCAACACCCGTTCCTCGTTCTCCATCGTTCCTCTCCCTTGTTCTCGTGTCTGTCCCTATTTCCAGTCCGTCTTGCGCCCCTGTTTCACCAGCAAGCCATTTTCGCCGGCTCCGCTGACACGCCAACTTGCCAACGTGCGCACCAGCGCACGCCAACCTGCGAACCTGCTAAGTCATTGATTTCAGAGCCCACCCAGCTCCGCTAACCCCTGATCCCTGACCCCTGTTCTCTGATCTCTGTTTTCCACATTAGCCAATTCACCGAATTAATCTGCAAATTCAAACCGCATTTCGACGATTTTTCTTGTTTCCATCGACCTGCCGGTCACAACATTCGCCAATTCCTCCACCTGCAGGTCATATTTCCCGTGAGCTCGCGATGCGACGATTTTTCTCGCCCTCCCGCATCTCCAATTACTCCACCTGCAAGTCCTCGCCCCGCCAACTCGCCAACTCGCTATCGTGCGCGCCAGCGCACGCCAACTAGCGAACTCGCTGACCCCGCCAACTCGCTAACTCGCCAACTCGCCAACTCGCTATCGTGCGTGCCAGCGCACGCCAACTTGCGAACCCGCTGACCCCGCCAACTCGCCAACTCGCTACCGTGCGCGTCAGCGCACGCGAACTTGCTGCCCTGCTTTACCATTCCCCTTATGCCCCTCTACCCTCGCAGCCTCCGGCTTGCGGCGCTCTCGCTGGCCCTCTCTGCGGCCTCCATACCCTCCGCCCACGCTCAGGACTTGGGCGCCGCCCCCGCGCAAGCCACGCTCGCGCCCTCCTCGGCGCGCCTCGATGAAGTCCTCTCCAGCCTCAACCGCGCCCGATTCCTTGGCCAGGTCGCCGTCTCGCCCGACGGCAAGCGCCTTGCTTGGCTCGAAGCCGGCCAAATTCGCGTCGCCCCCATCGGCAATCTCAGTCAAAGCCAGCTCGTCACTGCCGCCTCGCCCGGCCAGTCCTGCGACGCTTCCGATCTCGTCTGGTCGCCCGGCTCTGCCGCCCTCGCCTTCCTCTCCGATTGCGCCGATCCCGGCCGGCAACCCGATCTCTTTCTCTCTCCTCTCGACGGCAACCCTGCGCTCCGCATCGGCAATCTGAGCGGCTACGTCGATGCGCCCGCCTTCTCGCCCGATGGGAAGTTCATCGCCTTTCTCTACGTCGCGGGCGCTACTCGTCCCGCCGGCGCGCTCGCGGCCCAGGCCCTGCCCTCCGGCGTCGTCGGAGAAGATCATGTCGAGGTTCAGCGCGTCGCCATGGTTCCCGCCGGTGCGTCTCAGCCCGCCGTCCCCACATTCGCAACGCCTGCCAATCTTCACGTCTTCGAGTTCGATTGGTCGCCCGATTCCAAGGCCCTCGCCTACATCGCCGCCGACCCTCCCGGCGAAGACAACTGGTGGGTCGCCAAACTCTATACCCAGCCCATCGCGGTTGCCCCATCCACCACCAATCCGGGTGCCCCCGGTCCCTCGCTTTTGGGGACCGGGGATAGCGCGGCGCCCCCATCCACCACAACTGCGGTTGCCCCAGGTCCGGGGTCCCCACGGACAGGTCTTCGTCCGGGGGGTGGAGGTCTCGCTTCTGAGACCTGGGATAGGACAAAGCCGGCAGCCATCCTTTCCCCCTCCGAGGTCTCCGGCCCGCTCCACGGCCTGCAGATCGCCGTGCCCCGCTGGTCGCCCGACGGCCAATCCATCGCCTTCATCGGCGGCCTCATGAGCGATCAGGGCGTCACCGGCGGCGACGTCTGGGTCGTCTCTTCGCATGGCGGCCAGCCTCGCGACCTCACGCCCGGCCGTCCCGCGTCCGCCCAATGGATCACATGGGACGACAGTGAGTCCCTCTACGTCAGCGAGCTTTCCGGAGGCGACGAACGCTTGATTCGTCTGCAAATGGCCGCACCCGCGGGCGCCGCAACCGCTTTTAGCGAACCCGTCTTCACCATTCCCGGCGATATGGGCTCCAACCCATACGATCCCACACTCTCCGCCTCTTTTGATCGTTCGCTCTTCGTCTTTCAGGCCAGTTCATTCAGTACGCCGCCCGAAATCTTCGCTGCGCGTGCCAAGCCGGATCCATCCGCCCGCTCGGCAGACTCCTCACGCCTCTTCCAGCTCTCTCACTTCAACGACGGCGTCAAGCCGCCCTGGGGCGATTCTGTTTCGCTCTCCTGGACCAACGGCGCCTTCCACATGCAAGGCTGGCTGTTGCTGCCCAAAGACTTCGATCCCGCAAAGAAGTATCCGCTCCTCGTTGAAGTCCATGGTGGTCCTGCTTCTTCGGTCACATCGCGCTGGAATGGAGGCGCGGGCGGTTTCAGCGCCACGGCTTTTTCCGCCCTCGATTACTTCGTCCTCATGCCCAATCCCCGCGGCAGCTTTGGTCAGGGCGAAGCCTTCACCCAGGCCAATCGCAGGGACTTCGGCTACGGCGACCTCCAGGACATTCTGGCGGGCGTCGATACCGTCCTCGCCCGGTACCCTGTTGATCCCAACCGCATCGGTATCTTCGGCTGGAGCTACGGCGGTTTCATGACCATGTTCGCCGTCACTCAAACCCATCGCTTCCGTGCGGCGGTGGCCGGAGCGGGCATTTCGGACTGGCTGTCCTACTATGGCGAAAACTCCATCGACAGGTGGATGATTCCGTACTTCGGCGCCTCGGTTTATGACGACCCCGCGGTCTATGCGAAGAGTTCGGCCATCGCGTTCGTCAAACAGGTTGAAACTCCAACCCTCATTGTCGTTGGCGACCGCGATGGCGAATGCCCCTCGCCGCAGTCCTTCGAGTTCTGGCACGCACTGCGCGATCTCCATATTCCCACGCAGTTGGTCGTCTACCCCAACGAGGGCCACGGATTCACCGATCCTACAGACCGCCGCGACGTGGTCCAACGCGCAGTCGACTGGTTCGCCCGTTACTTGCCGCCTGGCTCCTGAGGCTGGTTCTTGCTCGCCATCCGGCTCCGCCTCAGTCTATTCAGCAGAGATTGGTTCAAGGCCCGTTCGCTGCCAGAGGCGGGCTCGTCCTGATACACTTTTTCTTGGAGTTTTCAGTGTGCGTTTTGCTCCTCCGGCCGCATGCGAGAGCGTGCCGCGGGAGGCTTGCGGCTCAGGTGCAACTCACCGGACGCGGGCCAAACCCGGTCATGTGCGACGGCGGCTATAGTTCATTCTTCTTTGTGTGGTTTTTGCGACCGTTCCGCATATCGACGGCGCGGGACGGGGAGGATTCATGCGGCGGTTCTTGACGCTTGTTTGTTTGCTTGGCCTGGCCGTTCCGGCCGGGATTTCCATCTCTGGTTGTACGCGCAATCCGGCAGGAAACTACTGCAACGGCCTGGGCTACGGTTTGAAGGACACCGACGTAGCCAACCTCACGCTGCAGCCGCAGATCGCCGGCATTTCCCTGGCCTACGGACAAACGATCCAAATTCAAACGCCGATCGCCACTACCTGCAAGGGCACCGCAACCGGAATTGCTTCCGGGACGCTTAGCTACGGCACCACCAACAATCAGTTGGCCGATATCTCTCCCACCGGCAATCTCTGCGCTGGCACCTGGAACCGGAACACGGGCGGCGGAATTGCCGACTATACGTATTGCTACTACCCCAATCCCCTACCGTCGAACGGCGGGTTGCCTTACAGCATCGCTTATCTTACGGCCACTGCCTCCTCGGTCACCTCCAACCCGGTCACAGTCTACGTGCATGCTCCGATTTCCAGCGTCAGCCTCGTCACCACTCCCAGCTCCGGATCTTCCTCTCAGGGTTGCTACTCACAGAACCAGCAGGCGCAGCTCGATGCCCAGGCTTGCTATGTGAGCAATGGCACGCAGTACGAACTCTGCGCGCCATCTTCCGTGACGGCTGCAAACTACGCATGTCCGGGCGGGCTGGCTCCCGGCACTACCTCGGTTCCGGAGTGCATTTCCTCCATCGGCACGCTCAACTTCTCGGTGGGTACATTCTCGGTGGCCTCCATCAACGCCACCACCAACGTCATTACCGCGGAACAGCCCGGCACCACGGTCATCACCGCAACCATCGCGCAATCGGCTTCTTCGGCCGGATATTTCTCCACATGCCCGCCCCGATCGATCAATGTCACTCTCGCCAACGGGAGCACCAAGGGCGTGGTGGCGCAAGGCGTCTCGCAGAATCTGACGACCACTGTCATCGATTCGCAGGGCAACCCGATTACCGGGCTTGCGCTCCTTTATCAATCCACCAACCCCATCGACATCAGGGCCACCGGCACCGGTTTCATCACCCCCTCTTTTCCCGGCGTGGCAACGGTAACCGCGATTTGCGAGCCGCCGACGTGCAATCCCGCACCCATCAACGAGTTCGGCTTGAACGGAACTGGCCTGTCGATCGCTTCCAACCCCGTCGATATCATCGTCCCCGGCGCCACCAGCGACTTTGCCTGGTTCGCGGCGCCCGGCCAGTCGCAATACTTTGCCTCGATGGAGCTGCTCACCGGCACGCCCGGTTCCACAGTGCGCCTGCCCTACGTACCCAACTCGATGGTCATGGATCAGACGGGAAATCATCTTTTCTTTGGCTCGCCCCGCGAGCTGATGATTTACTCGCCGAGCAGCAATAGCCTCACCAGGCAGGACGCTTCCGCTCCCGGAGTAGTGCTGGCCGCCGCTCCCAATGGCGCCGAAGTCGTCATCAACGATCAGATACGCGGCCTGTTCTACCTGTACAACAGCCTTTCCGGCCCAACCTCCTCGTTTGCAGGCATGGGAGCCGCCGCCGCCTGGACCCAGGATTCGAATACCGTGTATATCGTCGACAGCGCCGCGCTGGGCGGCAATCACACCAATACGCTCTACGTCTACAACAACGCCACAGGCTGGAGCACCTATAGTCTGAACGCTTCCGGCGGCGCGCAGAATCTGGCGATCACCGTTCCCGGCATAGGCGCCTATCTCGCCGGCGATCTAGCAACCGTCGCCCACACCTGGTGCCCCAGCGGCACGGTCGGCAATAACGCAACCGTTCAGTTCTATCCGCAGCCGGTGACCGATTCGGTCAACATTCCGACCAGCGTTCTGGGCGCCACGTCGGACGGGGAGCATATTCTCGGCGCGTCGCTCAACGGCACGAGCATTACGCTCGACGACATCGGCGTGAGCATTCCCCCGACGGCTCAATTTCCCGCGGCCGAATGCCCTGAGACCACAACAGGCGCGCCTCCCAATCAGGTGCAAACCATGGCTCCGCTCTCCACCAACCCCTCACTCAGCGGTTCGGTGAACCTGACCGGCGTGACCAACGCGACAACCATCAACCAGATCGTCACCGGCACTGCGCCGACCACGGCCTCAGTCACCACGGCCCCCCCCATCGCATTCGTCACCTACAACACGCCGAGCACTTCCACGACGGCAGCCACGCTCCCTTACTATCTGCCGCAATCGACCCCGGGCGTCACTGGCCCCGTGGGTTACGTCACCTTCGCCGACAGCACGTCGGCCACGCCGCCCACGGCGCCGCTGGCCGGCACATTCTCGCCCGATCACTCCATCTTTTTCGTTTCCACCGCGGGCGACAACGAGATCCACTTCATCAGCATTCCCACCAACTTGAGCACGTCGGCGCCTCCAACCGAGAACATCCAGCAGCATCCGCCCTACAGCCCCAATTTGCCGGCCTGCACGCCGGTCTCTGGGGGCGGCAACGACGCCGGCTGCCTCTATCCCACGGCGCCGGGCGCGAACACTGTGGTTCCCGCAACGGCCATCGCCGTATTGCCGCGCTCCGTGACATAAGCCACGCAGGGCACAGAAATACGGATGCTGAAACTGGAAACCGTACACCTGCAGGTATCAAACGCATGCGACATCCTCCACATTCCGTGGAGGATGTGTGCTTCTGAGCGTGGACGAAAAATCGTCGCATTGCGAACTCTTGAAAAACTCGACCTGCAGGTGCATGAAACGCTGGAAAATCTGACCTGCAGGTCTATGGATTTGAGCGAAACCGCCGGAATAAACGTTCACAGAACAGTTTTTGAAGCATTGCGGGTCGAGCTACGGCGCGGCCCCCGCAGGATAGAATCGACTCATGATTAAGGGCATCTCGTTTCTGCGTCCTGCGGGCAGCGCGGCAGCGTACGACCGGCTGTCCGGCTTTTTTGCCGCGCTGGGCTTCGCGCCCGGCAAAGGGTGGCAGGAAGAGGGATCGCGCGGCGCATCGTTTCTGGCTCCGCTCGGGAATCTCGAATTTGTGGATGGCAAGTTCCCGTCCACCGCCGACGTCCTTATCGAAGTTACGTCGCTCGACTCCATACATCAGGCGGCAGAAGCCTGGCTGCGCGCGCAGGGAGGCGCCGGGGCCGTCTCTTGCCTGTCGCCGATCGCTGAAACGCACTGGCGCTCGCGCCTGTTTACGGTCGAGCCTGAACCCGGCTTCCGTTTCAGTTTTTGGGCCTGGTCCGATCCCGTTAAAGGCAAGCCGGCGGCTCTCGAAGGCGATCTCTCCGCCGCCGGCATGAAGTTCGCCATTGTCGTATCGCGCTTCAACGCCGTTGTCACCGACCGCCTGCTCGATGGCGCTCTCGAGGTATTGCTGCGCAGCGGCGCTGACCGCTCGGACATTGAAATTGTCCGCGTTCCCGGCGCATGGGAGATTGCCGCCGCCGCTCGCGCCTGCGCAGCCGGCGGCCGCGTGGATGCCGTGGTCACACTGGGCTGCCTGCTGCGCGGCGAAACCGCCCACTTCGAGGTCATATATAACGAAGTGGCCCGCGGCATCGGCCAGTCGCAGCAGGAGACCGGCGTTCCTCACAGCTTCGGAGTGCTCACCTGCGACACTCTGGAGCAGGCCCTCAACCGCGCCGGCATCAAGGGCGGCAACAAGGGCTTCGAGGCCGCAGCGGCCGCCATCGAGATGGCCAGCCTGCGCCGCAAACTGCAGCAAGGCGGTTCCGCTTGACCAGCAGGCATCGACGCAAGTCCCGCGAACTCGCCATGCAGATGCTCTACCAGGCCGATGTTGGACAGCAGACCCCGGACGAGGTTCGCGCCACCTTCTGGAAGGCCGGCGATCTCGTCGAACCCGAAGTCAGCGCCTTTGCCGAAGAACTATTCCGCGTGGCCATTGCCGAGCAGCAGAAGATCGACGCGCTGATCGCCGAGCACTCCACGCACTGGCGACTGGGCCGCATGCCTGCCGTCGACCGCAATCTGCTGCGCATGGCCGTGGCGGAATTGATCGGCTTCCAATCCACGCCTTTTCCCGTTGTCATCAACGAAGCGCTCGAGATCGGCCGCCGCTACTGCGCTCCCGAGTCCATTAACTTCCTCAACGGCGTCCTGGATTCCATTGCGCGCAGCGTAATGGCAAAGTAGTGTTGCGAATCCGAAGTTGATGAAGGAACAACCGCAGATCCTTCGACTCCGTCCGCCGCGGCGGACTCCGCTCAGGATGACAATTTCCTATTGATACGAACTTTAGACTCAGGACAGTAGATGGGTTCTTCGCTCTACGCCAGCATCATCCCCAGCCGTCGCGCCCGCTTCAGTGTCCGTGCGGGGAGCGCGGGTTGAGGCTTGCCCGCCGCGAGCCCGATCCACAACTGGCCCACCGGCTTTGCGCCCAGCATCCGCGCTGCCAGGCGCAGCGCGCGAGCCGCTCCAGTCGCCATGGGGATGAAAAATCCCGGCATCCCCGCCGACGCCACCAGCACCGCCTTGCGCGGTTGCAGCTTGCTGCGCAAGGTGGGGCCATTTTGTCCCCACGGCCAGTAGACATAGCCCAGCAGCCGCTCGAGGAAGCGGCGGAAGAGCGCCGTCACGTTGTAATAATTCACCGGCGAAGCGAGTACGATCGCGTCAGCTGCCTCCACTGCGACAAGAATCTGCTCCAGGCCGTCGTGCTGCCTGCACCTGCCCCGCTTCTCGCCCGGCTCCTGTGTACACTGGCGGCAATTGGTGCAGAATTCGATGGGGCATTCGCTCAGGCGAATGGTTTGCGTCATTGCGCCCTTGGCCCGCGCGCCCTCCAGGACCGCTGCCACGGCGATCTCCGTCGCCCCGCCCCCGCGGTAACTGCCAACAATCGCCACCACCCGCGCGCTCACCTGTATCACCTGCCGCTTACAGGCGCAGATTAACCCGGCGCCGGCGCGCCGCGCCGTGACGCAGCACACGGGGAATAGCCGCATCGGTGCGACTTTCGCACCCGCTATAGCGAAACCGATCCTGCTATTCTTGATTCTGTGATTTCCCTTTACAGGCCCAGAGGCATTTTGGCGATGGCCCTGCTTCTGGCCTTCTCGCTGGCCGCCTGCCACAAGGAAGAGCAGGCCGTCGAGGGCGTGGCCAAGAATGCCGAAAAAGCCGAGCACCAGGCCCAGGCGCAGGCCACGGAGCGCGACCAGGAGCGCGCCCAGCTCGAACAGATTCCTTTACCTACCAAGAGCCTCTACACCGATATCCACGACCCCACCGAGTGGGCGAATCCGTTTCTCTCAGTCGGCGCCGACACGATCACGCTGCGCATCCTGCTGCCCGATGCGAATCCAAGCCCTGTGGGGCAGGGAACCATGCTTCGCCCTGAGGCCGCACGCCGCCAGGAGTTGCAGTTACGCCCTTCGGACCTGGATCAGGCCATCGTCGCCATTCCCGCCGGCGCATGGCGCTACGGCCGTGTGATCGCCGTCGCCGAATCGCCCTCCGCCGCGCCCAAGGACCGGCCCAAGGTCCGCCGCAACGTCGAAGCCGTCATCCAGCAGCTCAACGACCTCGGTGTGGTGGTGGAAGAGTGGCCGTCGCGCTGAACGCCGCAAAGGCCTGAGGAGGGCAAACGCGCTCACGCACCGCGCACTTTTTCATTTGCAAACAGCTCCCATCGGGCCCCGGCAGGCCGGGAATCGCCCCTTTATCGAGCGATTGGGTAGTGGGTCAGTTTGGAGAAGCATCCCTCAGAGGCTAAAGCCCCGATTCATTTGGCGAGATTTACGGCACCCTTCGGCAAGCTCAGAGCAGGCTTTAAACAGCTTGCGGAAAAAGGCGTCGTTCCCGACCGAGTTCGCCAGAATCATCCCTCAGGGGCTGAAGCCCTCAGTGATTTGGCGGCCCTTACGGCCTGACTGAAGTCATGCCCTTTTACAAAACTCCTCCCTCGACGAGTTTTTCCGCGGCCTGTGAAGTCGCGCCCTTTCAAAACACATCCAAACTGACCCACTACTAGCGCTCGCGACCCAGTCCGCGCGATGCTATCCTTGCGTCAAATGTCCGAACGGGCTGAACAGAATCTGCGCAGAACCGTCGAAGTCTCGCTTCTTTTGGCCGCAGCCGCCAGCCTGATTCTTTGGCTAGTCCGTATCTATAACGCGATCTCCGCCGCCACCCCTTACCTGCTGGCGACAACCGGCTATGAGTGGGAAGATCTATTTTCCATCTGGAAATTCACCCAGCACCAGGCGGTGTACGCCGACCCTCATCGCATCCCGTTTGCGGTAAGCTCTTACAACTGGGCCTACTACTACTTCTATGGATCGATCACCAACGCCTGGTTGCATTGGCTGCATCTGGACGCCGCCTCGATTGCGACCATCGGGCGGCTCATCAGCCTTGTTTTTACGCTGATCACCGGCGGCATCTTCTGGCTGATCTGGCGGGATTACAGGAAGGCGGGCTTCTTTGCGAATCCGCGCGTTGCCTGGGCGTGGATTCTCATCGCCACCTTCAGCCCGCTCGCCGGCTACTGGTCGTTCACGGTTCGCCCCGATACCGGCGCCCTGGCCTTTGAAGCTGCCGGCCTGTATGTGATTTTGCGCTGCCTGCGGAAACAGGACGATCGCCTCATCTTCTTAGCGGCGCTGCTTTTCTATGCTGCATGGGCCTTCAAGCAGTCTTCCGTCACCCTGCTCGCAGGGTCGGCCCTGTCTCTCTTCTTGCTCAAGCGTTGGCGGGCGTTTCTTACCCTGGGCGCCATTTGGTGGCTTTCGGTCATGGTCACGCTGTTTGCGGGCGGGCCCGTCTATCGGGAGAATGTTCTGTTTTCCCAACTGCACCTGCCCATGCAGGTTTCACTCGGACTGACGAATGCATTGCGTGCGGAATGCAAGAATCCCTTCCTGTGGTTGTGCATCGTTGCAGTCCTTTCCTTGTCGTGGAGAAACTTCCGCACCCTTGCATCCAGGCCAGCCGAAATGGCCGTCACGCTGGTGGTTCTGTTTTCTGTCTGCTTTGCCCTGGTCACGTCGTGCAAAGTGGGCGCGAACGACAACTACTACATTCCCGCCGCGTGGGCCGTAATGCTGGCATTCGCGCTGGTGGCGGAACGGATGCATTCGCGGTGGATTGCAGTGGGCCTTGCCGTTTGTTCCTGGCTTATGGCCGGCGCTATCGCCCTCAGCCCCACGGGATACACCTTCAATTACGATTTCCGGTATCAGGATTCCACCTATCGCATCGCGAAGATCGTGGCGGAAAAGCTACACCACTTGCCAGCTCCGGTCTTTGCCGTCGAGCCCTACGCCAATATGCCCTGGGTGCAGCCGGCTGCGCCTCACTTTGTGGTGGCCGATACCTACTACTATGACCGGAAAGCCGGAGTTCCTGTAGAAGACGGCGGATGGGAGAACATGGCCGCCGAAGGATATTTCGGAACCCTGGTTTTTGACCAAAACTACAACCCTCCGCCGCAGATGGTGCAGAAATATGAGTTGGTGGATGAATATAAGGATGAGTTCGTGGATCTTAAGTTTTATCGCCGCATCGGCGCAAACAACCCCTAGTTCTTGACCGGGAAGCTCCAGGCTGGGTTCGGCCGTTTCTTGCGGGAGATGTTCACGGGGCGGACAATAGAGAGAGATGGGTGCTATCCGCGCTTCCTTGAAGACGGCCGGGCCGGGAGCGGCCAACCGCGGAAGATATGGCCTCCAGCCGGGGTGCGGTGGATGACCTGCGCCGCCACGGCAGCACAACCAAACCGCAGCCGTAGGCCAGTTGCGGTAAACTGGACAGGTTTGGTAGTCTCAGGCATCTTTCAAGCGCAGTACCAAGAGGAGGTTTCATCATGGCAGAGGAAAGCAATTCCTACGGCTTGGCCTGGTTTCTGGCCGGATTAGGTATTGGAGCACTTGTCGGCATTCTCTACGCACCGAAAAGCGGCCGTGAGACGCGCGAGGACATCGCCGCCGGAGCCCGCGAGGGCGCCGGGTATCTCCGCGACCGCACCCGCGAAGCTGCGGAGAACGTGAGCACGATCGTCGACAAAAGCAAGGAGCATGTAAGCGCCTTCGTTGACAAGAGCAAGGACCAGGTGAGCGGATACGTCGATCGTGGGCGCGCGCAGTGGGAAGAATTTGTGGAGCGGGGCAAGAATCTCGTCGCCGACCAGACCAGCCGTGTTTCTGCGGCTGTTGAAGCCGGCCGTCAGGCGTATAGTTCCGCCACCGGCGCGCCCGAACCCCCCGAGCCCGAAACTCACGAGTATTGAGAGCCGGCTGTTCCCACCAGATCTGTACCTGGCGCCGGGCCTCTTCGCCCCTTCCGGCGCTGAATGCGTGGGCGATCGAATGGAGCTCCCGCACCGGCTACGGGGCCCATGGCGCTCCGTCCAACCGAGGAGCATGTTTCACCGATTCGCTGCAAGTCCGCAGAGTTTCTGCGCGGGATGATCACCATGAAGATCGACAATCAGACCATTCAGCTCGCCTTGATCGCCCTGGTCGCGCTGGCCATGCTGGTCCAGGCAATCGTGCTTCTGGCGGCCTTTGTCGCCATGCGCAAAGCGGCACGCTCCATTAACGACAAGCTCGAGGAAATCCGCTCCGCGGTGATGCCGCTTGTAGAGAGAACCCGCGAGCTGGTTACGCGGCTGTCGCCGAAGATCGAAACAACCGCAGACGACGTGGCCGCCCTCGCCCATTCCCTGCGCGTGCAGACCACCGATGTGCAGTACGCGGCTAGCGAGATCATCGCGCGCGCAAGGGCCCAAGCCAGCCGGATCGACGCCCTGTTGTCCAATGTTCTCGACGCAGTTGAGCGCACCGGCGGCGTCCTGGCCGATGCCGTCAACAAGCCGCTTCGGCAGCTTTCCGCCATCCTGGCCTCGGTAAAAGCGGCGATTGAATCGCTGCGCCAGTACGAGCCTGCGCCACGCTCGGGCGAGGACCGGATGACCGGCGACCACGATATGTTTATTTAGGCCGGCATGCTTACACGACGGGGCCGGCGGCCGCGGCCGGGCCGGATCAAAAGCAGGTGAGGAATGCGCGCGCTGGATCCTGCGCACATCGCGGCAAATGACATCTACAAACTCATGACTGGCATGATTGTGCCGCGGCCCATCGCCTTCGTCTCCACCGCCGACGCGGCAGGCATAAGAAACCTTGCGCCCTTCAGCTACTTCACCGCATGCAGTTCCGACCCGCCGGTCGTGTGTTTCTGCACTTCCGTCCGCTCCGCGCCGCGGCCCTACAAGGACACGCTCGAAAACGTCAAGGCCACCGGCGAGTTCGTCGTCAACATCGTCTCTGAGGATTTTGCCGCGCAAATGAACATGTGCTCGGCCGAAGCGCCGCCCGAGGTGGACGAATTTGAGATCTCCGGCCTGACGCCGCTGGCCAGCGATCTCGTCAAGCCGCCCCGTGTGGCCGAAAGCAAGGTGCAAATGGAGTGCCGTCTGCGCCAGATTGTACTCGTCAGCGACAAGCCCGGCGGCGGCATCCTTGTGCTCGGCGAGGTCCTGCGCTTCCACGTGCTGGAGTCGTTGCTCGACGGCTATACGATCGATCCGGACAAGCTGAACGCCATCGGCCGCATGGGCGGGCCGACGTATGTGCGCACCCACGACCGCTTCGAGATGCCGAGGCCGAAGTAGGCAACCTCACACAATCCATCCGCCGCCCACCACCTCATCGCCCGAGTAAAACACAGCGGCCTGCCCCGGCGTGACCGCGCGCTGCGGCTCGTCGAAGGCGGCGATGACTTCGGCTGCGGACACCGGCTCCAGCGTGGCCCAGGCGGGCTCGTGGCGATGGCGGATCTTTACACGCACGCGCATGGATCCGGTCAGCTCCGCGATGCCGATCCAGTTGAGCTGACGGGCGCGCAGCGTGCGCGAGGCCAGCTCTGCATCCGCGCCGACGGTGACGCGATGGCTTGCCGGGTCGATATTGAGCACGTAGAGCGGCGACGGACCCGAAGGCCGCATTGTTCCGCCCAACCCCTTGCGCTGGCCGACGGTGAAGTTGAAGATGCCCTCGTGCCGGCCGACTACAGCGCCGTTCGCGGTCACCAGCTCGCCTGCAGCCTCCGGCATCGCCTCGCCCTGCTCCTCGAGATAGGCCGTCAGAAACCGCTTGTAGTCGCCTCCGGGAATAAAGCAGATCTCCTGCGAATCGGGCTTCTCGGCGAGCTTCAATCCGTGCCGCCGCGCCGCTTCCCGCACCTCCGGCTTGGTCATGTGCCCGAGCGGGAACAGCGTGTGCGCCAACTGCTCCTGCGTCAGGCCGAAGAGAAAATAAGTCTGATCCTTGGCCAAGTCAGCCGGCCGCTTCAAAATCCACCGCCCGCGCTGCTCGTCGTACTCGTTCACCGCGTAGTGTCCCGTGGCGATGCGCTCGGCCCCGATGCTGCGCGCGGTCTTGAGCAGTTGATCGAACTTCAAGTGGTTGTTGCAGAGAGAGCAGGGAATCGGCGTGCGCCCCGCGAGATACTCCGCGACAAACGGCCGCACTACGTCACGCTCGAAGCGCTCTTCCTGATTGACCACGTAGTAGGGAATGCCCAGGTGCTCGGCCACGCGCCGCGCGTCGTACACATCGTCGAGCGAGCAGCAACGTCCCGCCTTCGGCGCATCTGGAATTCCATGCTTGCCGGCGAGGCGCGTCTGATCCCAAAGCTGCAGCGTAAGGCCGACAACGGTTTCGCCGGAGCGGGCGAGGATCGCTGCTGCCGTCGAGGAGTCAACCCCTCCGGACATGGCGACCGCGATGGTGGCTCCAATAGGCATGACCTTATCGTCTTGAAGATACTCCCAGTACGGGGAGTGGTGCTGTCGAAAGTCGAAAGCGATTATCTCCCATCGGTTCGAGCAGCAATTCTGGAGGCCGGAAAGCGGGCCATGGCGCTAGTCCGTGGCGTCTGAGCCAATCCCCAATTTCGGCACCACGGATTTCCGGACACTTCCTCCAAAACCCAGGTGACAGTTCAAAGACTTGAACCTTTCCGTCCATTTCTATTTCGACTGTCCTCCAGTCCCTTTTGAAGAATTGAGTTGCATTGGCAGCGCCAACTCTCACACCGTACGACCCGCCTTTCCACCCTTTGGCGTTCACCAGCTCCCCCTTTCAGCCATAAATGCTTCAATTCTCAGAGACTCGATCTTCTGCTCTAGCAGCAGAATCATATAAGGTAAACTACGGCCGACCCCATCCAACAGGTAATAGCGAGCCGAAGGATTTGAATCCATTTCGCTATGCTCTGCCGAGCAGATTGCTAACCTGTTTGCACCCTGTAACGCCAGCTCAGCACGCTCCAAGCTCTCGTAATAGGCCCTTTGCTTCACGTGGCAACAAGCGAGTGAAATGTAGTTCATAGCCTTCGCTCGCTGAGCGACTCGCAACAGAGTTCTGTAATCTGGCCCGTCGTTTTGCACTAGACCGTTGCCCTTGGTCCAATCGGACTCTAGGAAAACCAGCTTCTCCAAATCCGCGGGGTCAAGCTCGACTATGTGCCAACGCGTTGAGTCGTTGAACCAGTTCCGAACCTTTCCCGAATGGCGTTCACGCATTACCGAAAGCTTCTCTGCATCTGCATTGGGAACCGGCCGCGTATCTCCGCTAAGAGCCGCGCGTCGGAGAAACCACGCAGCATACTCCAATTCCGAACTGGGTCTTACCAATCTCATCAGGCAAAATCTCAGGAGTAAACGGACAGTACTGCGATCTCAATCATCCCAGCGTGCCTGCCTCGGCAGGTGCAAGCGCGCGAAGTCGACCCACCGCTTGGGGAACCACGCGCAACACGTGGTCCACATCCGCATCGGTGGCCGTCCTCAGCAGGCTGAAGCGCAGGCTCGCCCGCGCCGCATTCTTGTCGAGCCCCATGGCCATCAACACGTGGCTCGGCTCGGTCGCTCCCGAGTGGCACGCCGACCCTCCGCTCACCGCTACGCCCTTCAGGTCGAGCGCAATCACCAGCGCCTCGCCCTCCACCTGTTCGAAGCGGATGTTCGTCGTATTGGCCGCACGCGGCGCACCCTCTCCATTCACGCCGGTGCCGGGAATCGCGAGGATTCCCGCCTCCAGCCGGTCGCGCAGCCGGGCGACCCGTTCCATCGTCCCGTCGTCCAGGCTCTCCGTGGCCAGTTCGACGGCCTTGCCGAGGCCCACGATGCCGGGTACGTTCTCGGTACCCGCGCGCCGCCGCCGCTCGTGACTTCCGCCCACAACGAGCGGCTCCAGCGGCGTTCCCCGCCGAACGTACATCGCGCCCACGCCCTTGGGTCCGTATATCTTGTGCGCACTGATCGTGCACAAGTGGCACCCGAAGCGTCGCACGTCGAACTCGACCTTACCTGCGCCCTGCACGGCGTCAATATGGAAGAAAGCGCCAGCCTCCGCGGCAATCTTCCCTACCTCCTCAACGGGTTGCAGCACACCGGTCTCGTTGTTGGCCAGCATCACGCTGATCAGCCGCGTTTGGGGCCGGACGGCGCGGCGCATCTCCCCGGGATCGATCAGCCCATTTGCCTGGGGCGCAACGAACGTCACGTCTACGCCGCGCTCCGCCACACGTTCCGCCGCGCGCAGCACTGCCGAGTGCTCAATCGACGTGGTAATGAAGCGATCGCCCGCGCGCAGCAGGCCGAAGATAGCCGTGTTGTCCCCCTCCGTGCCGCCGGAGTTGAACACCACCTCCGCCTCGCGGCAATGGAAGAAGCGCGCCAGGATCTCGCGCGTCCCGTCCACGGCCTTGCGCGCCTGCTGCCCTTGCAGGTGAATCGACGACGCGTTCCCGAACTCGTCCATCCAATACGGGCGCATCGCTTCCATCACCTCCGGCAACAGAGGCGTGGTGGCGTTGGCATCGCAATACACCCGTCGCATCAGGAATCGCCCCCTATTTGAATTGTACGAACAATCGCCTTGCGTCGCGAGCTGCTCACGGGCTGCACGAGTGCCGCCGAAACCGTTAGAATGCGAGAAGTGAGATTCCAGATTTTGCGGAACTTCCGCATATGATTGAGATTCCAAGCGAGACTTCGTCCGCTCGTTCGCCGGGAAATCCCCGCATTCTCATCGTGGGCAACGCGGGGCAACTCGGGCGCGAGCTGGAGCGCACCTTTACCGGCTTCGGAACCATCATTGCCGTGGATCGCGAATCCGTCGATCTCGGGGATTCCGATCAAACCCGTGCTCTCGTCCGCCGCTCCGCGCCCGATATCATCCTCAACGCCGCCGCCTACACAGCCGTGGATCGCGCCGAGACGGATTCGGCCCTCGCCCACGCCATCAACGCGCGCGCACCCCGCATCCTCGCCGAAGAGGCCTGTCTGCGCAAAGCCCTCTTCGTACACTACTCCACCGACTACGTCTTCGATGGCAGCAAGCCGGGCCCATGGATCGAAAGCGACGCGCCGAATCCCCTGAACGTCTACGGAGCCAGCAAGCTGGCGGGCGAACAAGCTCTCCAGAATACCTGCGGCAATCACCTCATCTTTCGCACCAGTTGGATCTATGGCCCGCACGGCAACAACTTCCTGCTGACCGTGCTGCGCCTGGCGCGCGAACGCGACCGGCTCTCCATCGTTACGGACCAGATTGGCGCGCCCACCAGCTCCATTGAGCTCGCCCGCGCCACCTACACCATCGTCACCGGCTGCCTTGCCGGCCACTTCGGCCCGCCTCAGGACTGGTGCGGCCTCTACCACATGACCTGCGCCGGCTCCGTCTCCTGGTTCGGTTTTGCCCAAGCCATCTTTGCCCGCGCCGCCGGGCTGCTTGAGGTCAAGGCGCCCGAGCTCATCCCCGTCGCCACCAGGGACTATCCCGCCCGTGCGGTGCGCCCGCGCAACTCCGTTCTCTCCAACGCCAAGCTCCACGCCCGCTTCGGAGTCCAGCTCCGGCTGTGGGAATCCGCCCTTGATGAAGCGCTTCAAGCCCTCAAGGCTGAAGGCTGAAAGCAACCACATGCTTTGTGATCCCCGTCCTATCGCGCCGCCCTCGCCGGCCTGTAGGATGTCCTGTTTCCTGAAAGCTGAGGTGTTTTCATGACCTGCAAAACCTCCCGCCGCAATTTCCTCTCGGCCGGCATCTCGGCTGGCCTGCTTGCTCCACTAGCCGGGGCAACGCCCGCCATCGGCGCCCTAAACCCCGCTGAAGACAAGGCTCTTACAGGCTCCGCCGTCAAGCTCAGCTACAGGACCCTCGGCCGCACAGGCCTTAGAGTCACCACCGTCGGCTTTGGATGCATGATCACCTCCGATCCCAGCGTGATCACGCGCGCCGCCGACCTTGGCATCAACTACTTCGACACCGCGCGCGAATACCAGAACGGCAACAACGAGCGCATGGTGGGTGCGGCTCTTGGGGCCAAGCGCAAACAGGTCGTTCTTTCCACAAAGACGGAGGCGCCGGATAAAGCAGGCATGATGGGGCATCTTGAGCGGAGCCTGCGCGAGCTCAAAACCGACTACATCGACATCTGGTATCTCCACGGCCGCAGCGGCCCGGCCGACATCTCTGACGAGCACATAGAAGTCCAGCAGCTCGCCAGGCAGCAGGGCAAGGTTCGCTTTATTGGCGTCAGCACGCACGGCAGCCAGCCGCAGCTCATCCCCTGGATGATCCAGAAGCGTGTCTTCGACGTCGTCCTGGCTGCCTACAACTTTTCCATGGACGCGACAATGGACGAGGCCATCGCCGCCGCCGCCAAAGCAGGCCTCGGCGTAGTCGCCATGAAGGTGATGGCTGGCGGATTCCAGAGCCATGGGCCCGGCGATCCTCTCGCCGATAAGCTCGCCCGGCCCGGCGCGCTTCTTGCTGCGCTCAAATGGGTGGTCAGGAACCCCGCCGTCGCCACCACCATTCCCAGCATCACCGATATGGATCAGCTCGACGAAAACCTCAAGGCCATGGCGGAGCCCTATTCACAAACCGACGCCAAAACCCTCGCCGCGCACCTGGAGCAGATTCGCCCGCTTTACTGCCGCATGTGCGGCCAGTGCGACGGCGCCTGTCAAAAGGGCCTGCCCATCGCCGATGTTCTCCGCTGCCTGGCCTATGCGGAGGGCTACGGGCAGTTTGCGCTCGGGCGCGAACGCTATCTCAAGCTCGTTCGGGCGCAAACCGCGCGCTGCGGCGATTGTGCTTCCTGCACCGTCAATTGCCCGCACGGCGTCCATGTGGCGAAACGCATGGCCCGCGCCCAGGAACTCTTCGCATGAAACACGCCGCGCTGCTGCTCGCGCTCACCGCCGGCGCCGCCGGTGCGCAGGAGTTCCTCGATTGCCATTCCGTTCCTGGCTGGGAACAAGCCGGCGCAATGCGCCAATACGGCTCCGGCAATCTCTACGAATCTAAGGACGGCGGCGCCGAGGGTTACCTCATCTTCGGTTTTGTCCGTATGAGCACGATGGACTGCAAGTCAGGCGCCAACATGCTCACCATCGATGTCTCCGAGATGACCGGCGCCGAAGCGGCGTATGGCATCTTTGCGGCCAACCTCGACCCAACCCAACCCACAACGCAGATCGGAATGGGCGGCCAGATCCAGGCGCAGAGCGCCAGCTTCGCCAAGGGCAAATACTACGTCGAGATCGTGGAAACTGCGGCCAACTCCGATGCGGACGACTCCGCTACGATGCGCGCCTTCGCCGGCGCCGTGGAAGTGCGCCTTCAGGGGCGCGTGGATCCACCGGCGCAGGTGCTCTGGTTCCCGCCGGGCAATGTCGCGCCCATTCGCATGGTTCCCGAGAGCGTTTTGGGCCTGCGCGAGCTCAAGCGCGGATACGTGGCCAACTACTCCGCGGGCCAGGCCTTCATTGTCCTTGAGGACACGCCGGACTCCGCGGCTCTCATGCTCAAGGCCCTGAGCGCGCGCTTTCCCGGGGCGACGCCCGCGCCCGTGGGCGACGAGGCCTTTCAGGCCCATGCGCAATATCTCGGCGGACTTTGCATTTTACGCAAGGGACGCGTGCTGGCCGGCTACGTAAACCTGCCCACTCCGCGGCAGGCCGCCGCTCAGGCAGCCGCACTGGCCGCCCGCATCCCGTGAGCTATCGAGACTCACTTACCCGGCGCTTCCGCGCGAATACATTTCCAGCAGCGTGCGCGCGGCGCGGAACGATGTCGTCCGGCCCTCGGCCACATCGTGCTCCAGCGCCAGCATGCGGCTGCGCACCGAAGGATGCGCGTCGAACCGCTGGCGCAGCGACTGATCGATCATCTCGTGCAGCCATCGCCGCTGCTGCTCGCGCCGGCTTGCAGCAAACCAGCCGTTGGCTTGCGTGAGCGCCGCATACTCCTGTACGCACTTCCACAGATCGCCGATCCCGGCGCCGGTGAGCGCCGAGCAGGTAACCGCGCGCGGCGTCCATCCCGATTCCGCGGCGGGAAAGAAATGCAGCGCATTTTGCGCCTCGGCGCGCGCACGCTCCGCGGCGTCCACGTTCGCGCCATCGGCCTTGTTGACGGCCACGAGATCGGCCAGCTCCATCACGCCCCGCTTGATCCCCTGCAGGTCGTCGCCTGCGCCGGCCAGCGCGATGAGCAGAAAGAAGTCCACCATCTCGTGCACCGCGGTCTCCGACTGACCCACGCCGATCGTCTCCACGAGAATGTTCCGGTATCCCGCCGCTTCACACAGCAGCATCGCTTCGCGCGTCCGCTGCGCCACACCTCCGGCGATTCCACGGGAAGGCGACGGCCGGATAAACGCCATCTCGCTGGCCGCAAGCGAGGTCATGCGCGTCTTGTCGCCGAGGATACTTCCGCCGGAGATCCGGCTGCTGGGATCGATCGCCAGCACCGCGACCTTCTGCTTGTGTTCCGCGATCAGATACCCGCCCAGCGCCTCAATCAAGGTGCTCTTGCCCGCACCGGGCACTCCAGTGATGCCGACGCGAATCGAGTCGCCGCTGTGCGGCAGGCAATCTTCCACGATTTGTTCGGCTAACTCGCGGTCTGCTTCGCGCCCGCTCTCGACCAGCGTAACGGCGCGCGCCAGCACCGCGCGGTCGCCGCGCAGAATTCCGTCGAGAACCTCCTCGCGCGAAAGCGGCCTGCGCTTCCTGGCCACGCGCGGAGCTTTCGGTATTCCCGACCCAGGAACTTCCCGCAACGCGCTCTTCATCGCTTCCACTCTATCCCGTCACGGCGGCGCTCAGCATCTGCAAAATCTTCTGCGCCGCTACAGGCGTCACTGTGCCCGGCCCGTAAATCCCCGCCACGCCGGCGTCGTACAGGAACTTATGGTCCTGCGGCGGAATCACGCCGCCGACCACCACCAGAATGTCGTCGCGGCCCAAGACGCGCAGTTCTTCAATCAGCTGCGGCACCAGCGTCTTGTGCCCCGCGGCCAGGCTCGACACGCCAACCACATGCACGTCGCTATCCATGGCGAAGCGCGCCACCTCGCGCGGTGTCTGGAACAGCGGGCCGATATCCACGTCGAATCCGATATCCGCAAAGGCTGTCGCGATTACTTTGGCCCCGCGGTCGTGGCCATCCTGCCCCATCTTGGCCACCAGAATCCGCGGCCGCCGTCCCTCATCGCGCTCGAATTCCCGCACCATCCGCCGCGCTTTTTTGAATTCTTCACCGTCCGCGCTGGCCGCGGAGTAGACGCCGGCGATGGTGCGCGTCGTGGCTTCGTACCGTCCCCAGACCCTTTCGAGAGCCATGGAAATCTCGCCCAGGGTGGCGCACTTCCGCGCCGCCTCCACCGCGCATTCCAGCAGATTCCCCTCGCCCTTTGCCGCGCACCGTTCCAGCCGCTCCAGCGTTTCGCGCACCGCGTTTCCATCCCGCTCGCGCTTCAACTGCTCGAGGCGCTTGACCTGCGCGCGGCGTACGGCGTCATTGTCGATATCGAGCACGGGAATCTCAGGCTCATTGGGCGCGGGATAAGCATTCACGCCTACAATCGCGTCGCGCCCCGAATCGATTCCCGCCTGGCGGCGCGCCGATGCCTCTTCAATCCGCATCTTTGGCAGACCGGTCTCAATGGCTTTGGCCATTCCGCCCAGGCCCTCAACCTCCTGGATCAGCGCCCACGCGGCGTGCATCAGCTCATGGGTCAGCCGCTCCACGTAGTACGATCCTGCCCAGGGATCGACGACGTGCCTGATTGCCGTTTCTTCGTGCAGGTAAATCTGGGTGTTGCGCGCGATGCGCGCCGAAAAATCCGTAGGCAGCGCCAACGCCTCGTCCAGAGCGTTGGTGTGCAGCGATTGTGTGTGCCCGAAGACCGCGGCCAGCGCTTCCACACACGTCCGCACCACGTTGTTGTACGGATCCTGCGCCGTCAGGCTCCATCCCGAGGTCTGTGAGTGCGCCCGCAGCGCCAGCGATTTGGGGTTCTTCGCGCCAAAGCCTTTCACCAGCCTGGCCCACAGCATGCGCGCGGCCCGCATCTTGGCAATCTCCATGAAATGGTTCATGCCCACGCCCCAGAAGAATGAGATCCGGGGCGCGAACTCATCCACGTCGAGTCCGGCGCCAACGCCCGCGCGCAGGTATTCCACGCCGTCGGCAAGCGTGTACGCCAGTTCCAGATCCGCCGTGGCGCCAGCCTCCTGCATGTGATAGCCGCTTACGCTGATGCAGTTGAACCCGGGCATTTTCGCCGCGCAGTAACGGAAGATGTCGCCGATAATCCGCATCGAACCAGGGGGCGGATAAATGTACGTATTGCGGACCATGAACTCCTTAAGGATGTCGTTCTGGATGGTCCCGCTCAACAGCTCCGGCGCTACGCCCTGCTCCTCGGCAGCGACAATATAAAACGCCATGATGGGCAGCACCGCGCCGTTCATGGTCATCGACACCGACATCTGCTCCAGCGGAATGCGGCGGAACAGAATCTTCATGTCGAGGATCGAGTCGATGGCCACGCCGGCCTTGCCCACGTCACCCGCCACGCGCTCGTGGTCCGAGTCGTAGCCGCGGTGCGTGGCCAGATCGAAGGCCACGGAAAGCCCGCGCTGCCCCGCGGCCAGGTTACGGCGATAAAACGCATTCGATTCCTCCGCCGTCGAGAAACCGGCGTACTGGCGGATCGTCCAGGGCCGCGTTATATACATGGTCGTGTACGGCCCGCGCAGATAGGGCGGAATGCCCGCCGCGTATTTCAGGTGTTCCAACCCCGCCAGATCATCGCGCGTGTAAAAACTTTTCAGCGCGATGAGCTCCGGCGAGCGCCACTCTTGGGCCCGCTGCCGCGCCGCAACTCCCGCGGACGCGGGCTTCCAATCGATCCTTAAAAAGTCTGGACGCATCGTTAGTCCTTCATGCCAAGCTGTTCCTGCCACCCGGTCAAAACTTCCACCGGATGGCTGCTCGCGTGCACAAAGCCGGCAATCCCCACAGCCATCAGCTCCGCGGCATTCTCAGGCCGGCCTGCCACGATCACCGGCGTCGAGCGGTCAAGCGCTTTCAGCTTGGGCATCAGCTTCGCGGCAAGCGCGGCATACTCCGCGTCCGAGCTGCACAGCACGATCAGGTCACCCTCCGCAGAGGCTATGTCGGCGGCCTTCCAGAACCGCCGCGCCGCAATCTCGAATCCCGCGCAGGCAAAAAAGTTCGCCGCGAAGTTGGCGCGCGCCATGTGCATCTTCACGTCGCCAATCTCTGCGAGAAGAACCCGCGGCGTCTTGCCTCCCGCGGCCACGTGCCGCTCGGTGCGCAGGCGCAGTTCCTCGTAGATCCGTGCCCCGCGTCTCGCCCGGCTCACGCGCTCGCTGTCGATGCGCTCCAGCGCCCGTTCCGCCGGGTTGGCATACTGATTCGTTCCCGTGAGCACGCGTCTGCGCGTCGCCACGGCCTGCTCTCGCGCGGCCAAGCTCCGCTCCAACGCCTGCACGATCGCTCCCTCCGCCTGCGCCTTGCGGTAGCCGCCCTGCGCTTCGATCTGCTGCATGCGCTTCCAGCTCTCGCGCGCCAGAAAATCGGTTAAGGCCTCCACGTAATAGGACCCGCCGGCGGTATCGGCCACGCGCCCCAGCCACGCTTCGTGCTTCAGCAGGAGTTGCGTGTTCCGCGCCAGGCGGCGGCTCGCCTCATCGGGCTGCCGGTAGCACGCATCGAAGGGAGCAACGATTACCGCATCCGCGCCGCCCAGCACCGCGGCCATGGCTTCCGTGGTAGAGCGCAAAATGTTCACGTGCGGATCGTAGACGGTCTTGTTCCAACGGGAGGTGCGCGCTGCGATGCGCGCGCGCGCACCGGCGTGCGAGCCCCCAAAGCTCTTCACCGCCTGCGCCCACACCATGCGAAACGCGCGCAGCTTGGCAATTTGAAAGAAGTAGTTCGAGCCGATGGCAAAGCTGAATTCGATCGCCGCCGCCGCGCCATCCACCGCGGCCCCGCGCTCCTCGATCGCCGCCAGAAAATCCACGCCGGCTGCAAGGGCGAATCCCACCTCTTCGACGGCGGTCCCTCCCGCTTCCTCAAAGGCCTCGCCATGGATGGTGAACGGCACGAATCCGGCCGGCGCGGCGTGAATCGCATCCGCCGCAAACTCCACACTCTCCAGAGCATCGCACCCGGTTGAAATCCCCGCCGCGCGCGGCCGTTTGCCGAGTTGTTCAAGCAACAGGCGAATCAGCCGCTCATCGCCGCGCTCAAAGTGCACCTGGACTTCGTCCAGGTTTGCCAGCAGCGAACTGAGTTCGCCGCTGCTCCTGACCAAAAAGCCGCTGAACGCAATTCCCTCGGCGCCTGCCGCGACCGCCGCGAACGCTGCTCGATTCGCCTCCTCTGCATTCGACGCGTCAATCTCTTCGCGAATCTGCCAGTCGCCGGTCGCGCGCGCCCCCCGCCGGTAGGGAAACTCGCCGGGCGCCGCGTTGAGGAATGCCAGCTCCTTCAAATCCTCGGCGCGATAGTAGGGCTTTACCGCCAGTCCCTCGTCGCTGCGCCAAATCAATTTCTTCTCGTAATCGGCGCCCTTCAGGTCCCGCGCAATTGCCGCTTCCCACGCTGCTGTACTGACCGGGGGAAACCCCTCAAGCAAATGTTCCGTCGCCATCGCCTCTCACTTGCCCTCAGAGTCTTCCACTATCTCGATGAGAAACCCAAATGCAGCGGCGGCCCGCGACTTGGGGTGCACAAAAAACACCGTCGTTCCACGGGAGCCCTTGCGCGGAGCCTCGTCGATCAAGTGGAATCCATCGGCCCGCATGGCGTCAAACGCCCGCCGCGCGTCGTCCACACGGAACGCCACATGCGCCAAACCGCCGCGTCCGCCGTTATTGTCGATCAGCTTCTGTACCGGAGATTCCGGCGAAAGAGGCTCCAGCAACTGGATCAGGTTTGGCCCCTCGCCTATCCGGAGCAGAGCCTCGCGCACCTGATCCGTGCCCCGCACCTCCTCGCGATGAATCTCTCTGAAGCCTAGCAACTCGTAGGCCTTCACCTGGCTGTCCAGTTCACCCGCCTTTACCGCGATAGCCACGTGATCGACAAACTTGATCCCGGGAACTTTCCTCAACCCCTCCTGTACATCGCTCATCTTAACCTTTCGATCCATGCACTGCGCCGGCCCGCCGCGCAAATTGTCACTCAAGCTCCATCAGCACCTGGTTCAGCTTTACGGAACCGCCCGGCGCCACGTTCACGCTTTTCACCGTTCCCGCGCGGGGCGCCGTCACATTCGTTTCCATCTTCATGGCTTCCAGCACCAGGATCAGCTCATTCGCTTCCACGGCTTGCCCGGGTGTTACATACACCTTGATTACCAACCCCATGAGCGGGCTGCGGCACACTTTTCCTTCGCTATCCCAAGCGCCTCCGTGACTTTGTGGATGCGAGCCGCCAGACGCGTGCGCCGTGCGGCGCGGCACGGCGCCTGGTTCCGGCGCGCTCTCCTCGTCTTCCACAACCTCAACATCGACAGCGTACGCATTTCCGTTAATCGTGATCTGAAGCTTCAACTCGCGCTTCCTTTCCTTCGAGACTCGCCGGGCTCATCCATTGGGGCGCAGATTGTGCGAGGTCTGCACAATCACGCGTCCCTGCTGGGCCCATGCGCCCGCGCCATCCTGCGCCGCGGGAACCAGCCGTGCCGAGCGAATGCGCGCCTTCCTTCCCAAAAATGCAGTGGCCGCCGCAGTCAGCGCCGCCACGATCTCCGGCTTCACCGCTTCCTGCTTCGGCGCAGACTCGTTCGGCGCCGCTGCTGAGATCGCTGCAACTTCACCTTCCTGCGCCCGCGCCGCCTGCAGCCTGCCCAATTCCGCCACGCGCGCCTGCAGGGCTTTCACCGCCGCCGCTATCGCGCTGAGCTGCCGCTCCGTCTCCCGCTGACGCTCCCGCACGGCCCGCCGCATGGCCCGCGACAACCCGGCGTAAACCGCCGTGCAGCCCGCACCCGCCAGCAACGTTACCACCACCAGATCCGACCAATGCCATTTCACGCTGCGCCTCTTCTCATAAAGGAATCAATCCATGTTTTTTCTGCGGCCGCAACTCGCGCTTGCTGTGCAGCGACTCCAGCGCCCGCGCTACAACTCTCCGCGTTTCCGCCGGCTCGATAATGTCGTCCACCAGCCTTCGCCCCGCTGCCACATAGGGGTTGGAAAACGTCTCCCGGTACTCGTCCACCAACTCCTTGCGCCGCGCCGCTTGATCTTCGGCCGCGTCAATCTCGCGCCGGAATACGATCTCCGCCGCGCCCTCGGCGCCCATCACCGCAATCTCCGCGGTGGGCCAGGCCACCACGCGGTCCGCGCCCAACCCCTTGGAGCACATGGCAATGTATGCGCCGCCATATGCCTTGCGCAGAACCACCGTGATCTTGGGCACCGTTGCAGCCGAGTAGGCAAACAGCAGCTTGGCTCCGTGGCGGATGATTCCGCCACGCTCCTGCTCCACCCCAGGCAGAAACCCCGGCACATCGACAAACGTGAGCAGCGGAATGTTGAACGCGTTGCAAAAGCGCACAAATCGGGCCGACTTGTCTGAAGCATCGATGTCCAGCGCGCCGGCCAGCACGCACGGCTGGTTGGCCACAATCCCCACCGGCCGCCCCTGCAGCCGTCCGAACCCGATCACGAGATTCGCGGCAAACGCCGGCTGAATCTCAAGGAAATCCTCGTTGTCGACCACGCGCACGATGACATCCCGTACGTCGTATGCCACCTTCGGGTCCACGGGAACAACCTGATTCATCTCGGAGTCGGCCTTCAGCCGTCCGCTATATGCCAGCCGCGGCGGATCCTCAAGATTGTTCGACGGGAAAAAGCTCAGCAGCCGCCGGGCAAGCTCGATGGCCTCGTCGTCGTTGCGCGCGATCAGGTGCACAACGCCCGAGTAATGCATCTGCGACTGCGGCCCGCCCAGTTCCTCGGCGTTCACCTCTTCGCCTGTTACCTGCTTGATAACCTGCGGCCCGGTGATGAACATCCGCGCTTGCTCGGTCTGGATCACGAAGTCCGTGAGCGCCGGACTGTAGGCCGCGCCGCCGGCACATGGGCCGCAGATCAGCGAGATCTGCGGCACCGTCCCCGACAGCATCACGTTGTGGTAGAACACGCGCGCGTATCCGGCCAGGCTGTCGATCCCCTCCTGCACCCGCGCTCCGCCCGAATCGTTGATAAAGAGGAATGGGCTGCCCGTCTTCAAGCTCATGGCCATCATGTCGGCCACTTTGTTGCAGTGCGTTTCGCCCGCGGCTCCGCCGGCCACCGTGAAATCCTGGCTCGCCAAGTGCACCAGCCGTCCATCGATGGTGGCGCAACCCGTCACCACGCCGTCCGCGGGCAGTTCCTTCCCGGCCATGCCGAAGTACGTCGCGCGGTGCCCGCAGAACAGCCCGATCTCCTCAAAGCTGCCCCGGTCCACCAGCCGCTCCACGCGCTCCCGTGCGGAAAGCTTGCCCGATGCGTGCTGCCGCTCGATGCGCTCTTTGCCGCCGCCCTGCTCGAGTTCCGCGCGCTTGGCCTCGAGTTCGGCGATCTTGTCGCCGATCGTCTTCTTTTCCGGGATTTCCACTTGTGTCACCATCTCCGCACCTGGGGAACTCTGCGAGGGGCCCAATTGGCGCGTCAGCAAGGCGCAGAAATCCTCACTTGCACCGCCGTCATTCTATTACTGAAAAGCCTGCTTCAGATGTGACAAGGTTCACTGTTCGCAATCCTAATGCGGCCGACAAGTGATCGGACCCGACGCCTCGGCGAGCCGTGGTTGATGCGGGCAGCGCATCCATATTTGAAACACGCGAATGCCAAGGCGGGCGGGACCGGCCGATGACGGAGCGCAAGCATTTAATTTTCAGTCATATACGGTAACGGTGAAGCAGTTTGAAAGGGCGCGGTTTCAGCCGTGCCGTGGAAGGCGCATAAACAGTGGGCTTTAGCCTCTGAGGGAATCTCTTCCGTCGGCTCGATGCCATTTGTGCAGCCAGTTCTAGAAGCTAGAGGCTAGAGGCTAGTAGCTGTTCTTAGAATTTTCTGCTCCACTCTTTCGGCCAGCGTTCCACCACCACCTTGGTCTGCGTGAAAAACTCCACTGCGTGCTGCGCCTGCGCGTGCAGGTCGCCAAAGAAACTCTCGCCCCAGCCGCTAAACGGAAATGTGGACATGGGCGCGGCCACGCCCACGTTGATGCCTACGTTGCCAGCGTTCACCTCATAGCGGAAGCGCCGCGCGTTGGCGCCATCGGCGGTAAAGATGCAGGCCATGTTGCCGTAACTGCGGCCGTTCACCAGCGCTATGGCCTCCTCAATGGTCTGCGCGTGAATCAGGCTCAGCACCGGCCCGAAAATCTCTGTTCGCGCTGTCTCCGAATCCGGCGGAACGTCATCGAGCACCGTGGGCATCACGAAATAGCCATCTTCGTAGCCGGGCACTTTGCGCCCGCGCCCATCCACCAGTACGCGCGCGCCGGCCTGCTCGCCCTTGGCAATCAACTCCTCGATCCGCGCCTTGCTCTCGGCCGAAATCACCGGCCCCATCTCCACGCCCGGCAGCGCGCCGTAACCCGTTTTGCGGTTCTTCGCCGCCGTCGCAATCTGTTCCGTGAAGCTTGGCCGCGCGGCGCCCACCGTGATCGCCACTGAGGCAGCCAGGCAACGCTGGCCTGCGCATCCAAACGCCGAGTCGGCGAGAATCCGCGTAGTCATCCCCATATCCGCATCCGGCATCACCACCACTGGATTCTTCGCTCCGCCCTGGCACTGCGCGCGCTTGCCGTTGGCCGCGGCGCGGCTGTAAATGTACTTCGCCGTCGCCGTCGATCCCACAAAGCTCACCGCGCGGATGCCGGGATGATCGAGAATCGCGTTCACCGTGTCGCGCCCGCCGTTCACAAGCTGCATCACGCCCGGCGGAAAGTCCGCAGCCTGGATCAGATTGAAGATCTTTTGCGAGGTGATGGGCACGCGCTCCGACGGCTTAAGCAGAAAGCAATTTCCCGCGGCCACCGCGTAGGGAAAGAACCAGAAGGGGATCATGCCCGGAAAATTGAAGGGAACGATCGCCGCCGCCACGCCCAGCGGCTGCCGGATCATATGCTCGTCAATGCCCGCCGCAATATCTTCGCAGTTGGCGCCCTGCATCAGCATGGGCATCGCGCACGCTGTCTCCACGTTCTCCACGGCGCGCAGAATCTCGGCCTTGCTTTCGGCCAGCGTCTTGCCGCACTCGTCGGTGATGGAGAGCGCAAGCTCGTCGCAATGCTGCTCCAGCAGCGTCTTCAGCCGGAAGAGCGGCTGGATGCGGTCCACCACCGGCGTGCGCCGCCACTGGATAAACGCCCGCTGCGCCACTTCCACCGCCGCGTTCACGTCCGTCGCCGGCGAAAGCGGCACCTCAGCCAGCACTTTGGCTGACGCCGGGTTGATCACGTTCAGCGCTTCGCCCGCGCTGGAGGCGCGCCACGCTCCGTCGATGAAATTATGCAACCGCTCCATTTTGCGTTCTCCTCAAAGAAAATAGCGTTCGCGCTTGCGCCTCATCATAGCGTATCCGGACCCCGCGTGGCCCAGGCGAGCGATTTGCGCCCGCTGGCGCAGCTTGGGTCCCTTGTCCCTTGTTTTTATGTACACTGGGCAAGGGGATCTTTCTTGGCTACGGCTGTCGTTCACTACGCGGCTGCGGCGGTTACCGATCGCGGCCGCAAGCGCCCTTCCAACGAAGACGCATTCGGGTTTTCCGTCGAGCACGGCGTGTATGTGGTCTGCGATGGCATGGGCGGCGCCGCCGCAGGTGAAATTGCCAGTTCCCTGGCCGTGGCGGAGACGATGCAGTTCCTCACCCATCGCGACGGCTCCAATCCCCTCCCTCTCGATGCCGAAGCCGCCGTCGCCGCCGCCAATCAGGTCATCTTTTCGCGCGCCCAGAGCAGCCAGAAGCTCAGCGGCATGGGCACCACGCTGGTGGCCCTCCTAGCAGAAGAGCGCCGTGCATGGGTGCTCAACGTGGGTGACAGCCGCGGTTACCGCCTGCGCAACTCCCGTCTGGAGCAAATCACCATCGATCACTCCCTCGTCGAGGAGCAGATGCGCATGGGCCGCATGAGCCGCCTGGAAGCACTGCGCTCGCCGCTGAGGAATGTGATCACCCGCGCCCTGGGCACCCAGATCTGCGTCGCGCCCGACGTCTTCGAGATCGACACAGAGCCTGGCGACCTGTTCCTGTTGTGTACCGACGGCCTCACCCGCGAACTCTCCGATTCCGTCATCGAATCCCTGTTGCGGCTCGACGTTCCCCTTGAGGACCTCTGTTCGCGCCTTGTCTCCGCCGCCAACCAGGCCGGCGGTCACGACAACATCACCTGCCTCCTCGTCCGCGCCGCCGCGTAGGGCGGCTGCTCCGCGCTCCGGCGCTTATTCGCCCATCGTTTCGGCGCCGCTCTGCGATTCGGGGCGCGGCCGCGCGAGCAGCAGCGCCAGCGGGATGCAGAGCAACGCGAGATACCCAAGCAGGCGAAAGATATCGGCGTAGGCCAGCACAGATGCCTGCTGCTGCAGGCCGCCGTAGACTGCGCCCAGCGCCTCCCGATGCGCCGTGACTGCATCGGCGCCGCCAGCGCAAAATTTTGCCGTCAGGCTCTGCAGCGCCGCCATGGCAGCGGAGCTCCCTGCGGTAAGGTTTGCGCCCAGGTAACTTTGGTGAATCTGCGCGCCGCGCACCAAAGAGGACGTGAGCGCGGCAATGCCGATGCTGCCTCCGATATTGCGCACCAGGTTGTAAATGCCGGCCGCGTTGCCGATCTCCTGCTTGCGCAGCCGGCCCATGGCCAGCGTGGTGAGAGGCACAAAAACCATGCCGCCGCCAAAGCCGTTGACAAAGTTGGGCATAACGACAGAACCCATCGCGATCCCCAGGTTGATGCGGCTCAACGCTAACGATGAGGCGCCGAAGATGCCGAGACCCACGGCGAGCAGGATGCGGCCATCGATGCGACTGACCAGGACTCCCGCCAGGGCCATGGCGAGCATGGAGCCCAGTCCGCGCGGGCTCACGGCCAGGCCGCTGTCCGTCGCCGAATAGCCCAGCAAGGTCTGCAGAAAGAGCGGCAGAAAAGCCGTGACGCCATAGAGTACGACGCCGTAGAGGCCGGTGAGCATCGTCCCTACGAAGAAGTTGCGGTCCGCGAGGGCGCGCAACTGCACGATCGGGTCGTGGTGGAGGATCTCACGGACGACAAAGCCAAGGAACGCTGCTACGGAAACGGCGGTGAGCCAGCAGATCCAGGTTGCCTCGAACCAGTCCGCTTCCTGGCCCTTGTCGAGCACCAGTTGCATCGTGCCCAGCCAGACGGCCATCAGGCCAAAACCCGCATAGTCGATGGCTCCGCGAAAAGCACGGCGCAGATACGGCGGGTCTTCGATGTACAGGTTGGCCATGAACAGGGCCAGCAGGCCCACGGGAAGATTGATGTAAAAGATCCAGCGCCAGGAATAGCTGTCGGTGATCCATCCGCCCAGCGTGGGACCGATTACCGGCGCCACCACGATGCCGACGCCGAATGCGGCCATCGCCTTGCCCTGCTTCTCCGCGGAAAAGCTTTCCAGCAGGATGGACTGGGCCAAGGGCTGCATGCCGCCGCCGCCGGCGCCTTGCAGGATCCGCGCCACAATCAGCATGGGCATGTTGAGAGACATTCCGCAGAGCATCGATGCGGCGGTGAACGACAAAATGGAGATCATCAGCAGCCGCTTGCGCCCGATGCGCCGCGCGATCCAGCCCGAAGCCGGCAGCATAATGGCGTTCGAGACCAGATAGCTGGTCAGCACCCAAGTGGATTCGTCGGTGGAGACGGAAAGGCTGCCGGCAATGTGCGGCAAGGCGACGTTGGCGATGGAGGAATCGAGCACCACCATGAAGGTCGCCAGCATCACGCTAAACGCGACCATCCATGGGTTCACAGAGGGCCGCCACTCTGCGTGCTCCGCGCCGGGATGCTGCAGCGGCTGGATGGATAGGCTCATCTGTCAGTTTACTCTAGCGTCGCCTTGTGCGGGGCACGGAGCTGGCAGAGGAAGTAGACGCGTGTGTGCTCGCCCGCCAAGCCCATCCACACACGCACCAGCGCCTATTCACATGACCAAGGAATCGCGGTTGACACTCCCCGTCCGATCATTTAGCCTTCGGCGGAAGAAACATTAACTTCATTCTAACTAAAGGCAGGTTGCATGTGTCGAAGCCCGCTGCGGCTGCTCCTGTTGATCTGGCGGCCATCCCGCAACGAACCCTCTATACCGGGGCAAGGATGCCGTCTATCGGCCTGGGAACTTTCGGGTCCGATCGTGTCACGGCCAACGAGATAGCCGAGTCTGTGAAGGGCGCCGCTGCGGTGGGTTACCGGCACTTTGACTGCGCTTCGGTCTACGGCAACGAGCCCGAAATCGGCGCCTCATGCGAGGAGATTCTCCGCGGCGGCATCCGGCGCAACGATCTCTGGATCACCTCCAAGCTCTGGAACGACAAGCACGGCGAGAACGATGTGATTGCATCCTGCCGCCAGTCGCTGGCCGATCTGCGCCTCGACTACCTCGACCTTTACCTGGTGCATTGGCCTTTTCCCAACTTCCACCCGCCGGGCTGCGACGCCGCTTCGCGCAGCCCTGACGCCAGGCCCTACGTCCACGAGAACTTCATGAAGACGTGGCGCAAGATGGAAGAACTGGTGGACATGGGCCTGGTGCGGCATATCGGCGCCTCGAACATGACCATCCCCAAATTGAAGCTCCTTCTGCGCGATGCCCGCATCAAGCCCGCAGTCAACGAGATGGAGCTGCACCCGCACTTCCAGCAGCCGGAATTGTTCAAGTTCGTGCTCGATAACGGCATGCAACCGATCGGCTATTGTCCGATCGGCTCGCCAGGACGGCCGGAGCGCGACCGCACCCCGGTGGACACTGCGCCCACTGAAGATCCTGCGATCGTCAACATCGCTCGCCTCCACGGAATTCATCCCGCGGTGGTGTGCATTAAATGGGCCGTGCAACGCGGACAAACGCCCATTCCCTTTTCCGTGCATCATTACCGGGCCAATCTCGAAGGCATTGTGAGCGATCCGCTCACCAGCGGCGAGATGCGCGCCATCGCCGCCATCGACCGCAACTGCCGCTTGATCAAAGGCCAGGTCTTTCTTTGGAAAGAAGGCCAGAGCTGGGAAGATCTGTGGGACCTGAACGGGGAGATCACGCCGCCGTAAACTATATACAGCACTTCGAGCGCAGCTTAAAAGTAATCGGGAGCACTCCGAATGAAACCCACAATGACCGCAGCGTTCTTGCCGGGCAACTCGACCGTCGAACTGCGCACGGTGCCCGTGCCGGAGCCGGGCCACGGAGAAGTTCTGCTGCGGGTGAAAGCGTCGACTATCTGCGGGTCGGATATTCGCTGCATTTATCACGAGCACCTCGGTAAAGGGCCTGAGGGCTACCAAGGCGTCATCGCCGGGCATGAGCCGTGCGGCCAGATCGTGACTGTTGGCGAGGGCTGCCGCCGCTTCAAGGCGGGCGACCGCGTGATTGTGTATCACATCTCCGGATGCGGCGTGTGCAACGACTGCCGGCGTGGATACATGATCTCCTGCAGCAGCGAAAAATACCGCCGCGCCTACGGGTGGCAGCGCGATGGCGGCATGGCTGAGTTCATGGTAGCCGAGGAAAAGGACCTCATCGCGCTGCCCGATGAGCTCTCCTATGCCGACGGCGCACAGGTTGCGTGCGGATTCGGCACAGTTTACGAAGGTCTTCAGAAAATCGGTATCGATGGCAATCACGCTGTGCTGATCACCGGCCTGGGGCCTGTAGGCCTGGCCACCGGCGCACTCTGCCGCAAGCTCGGCGCGCAAAAAATCATCGGCATCGACGTGGTGCCGGAACGCATGAAAATTGCGCTCGACCTCGGCCTCTGCGATGCGGTTCTCACTTCCGGTCCCGATAACGTGGCCGAGGTGAAGAGGCTCACGGAAGGTATGGGCGTGGAGCGCGCAGTCGACTGCTCGGCGAACGATGCCGCGCGGGCCACCGCGATTCGCGCTGCGCGCAAGTGGGGCAAAATCGTTTTCCTTGGCGAAGGCGGGCGCGTCGAGTTTAATCCATCGCCCGACATGATTCACGACCAGAAGACGCTGTATGGCTCGTGGGTTACGTCCACGTGGCTAATGGAAGATCTGGTGGAGCGATTGGTGCGGTGGAACCTGCATCCGGCCGGTATCATCACGCATCGCTTTCCGCTGCAGCGCGCCGCTGAGGCTTATGCGCTGATGGCTTCAGGCAAATGTGGCAAGGTGGCTGTGTGCGCGGATGAAGAATTGAAATAAAAACGGAGTAAGCGAGGGAATCATGGCTAATGCGCCGCGAATGACCAAACCGGACTGGGAACGCCAACTGGAGCTTCTTCTGCCGCTCTTCGGGCATCGCAACTGGATCGTAGTTGCCGACTCAGCCTATCCCGCGCAGTCGAGGCCCGGAATCGAGACCGTTGTTTCCGGCGCCGGCCAAATAGAGGTCGCGCGCAAAGTGCTCGACGCGATTGCAGCCAGCAAACATGTTCGCGCCAATATCTATCTGGACCAGGAGCTCGAATTCGTTGCGGAGCAGGCTGCACCGGGCGTCTCAGGGTACCGTACTCAGCTCGCCGATTTGCTCAAGACCGCGAATGCGACCACCATGCCCCACGAGCAGATCATTGCCAGGCTCGACCAGACGGCACAGGTCTTCCGCGTGCTCATCGTCAAAACCGAACTGACGATCCCGTACACGTCGATCTTCTTCGAACTCGACTGCGGCTATTGGAGTGCCGAAGCGAGACAGCGCGTCCGTCAGGCGATGGCTGCTTCCGCCGCAAAGTAGAGTGCGCCGCCGGGGCCGTCGCCGATCTCAATTCGCTTGCTTCGACCAGCGAATGAAAGGAAAGCGTCCTTATGAAGATGAATCGTAGGGAATTGCTTCAATGGATGGGCAGTGTGCGCCCGCCTTGGCAGAGCGGAACTTCCGCGGCAAAGCGGAAAAGGGGAGAATGACCAATGCATAGGACTCACTTAAAGGTTGTGGCATTGAACGGCAGCGCCCGCAAGGGCGGCAATACCGCTATTTTGCTCCGATACGTCCTGAAAGAACTGGAGAAGGAGGGAATCGAGACCGAGCTCATCGAGATGAGCGGCGCCAAAATTCACGGGTGCCTTTCGTGCCGCGAATGCTCGAAGAAAAAGGACCGCCGTTGCGCACAGACCGGCGACATGGGCAATGTGTACATCGAGAAGATGGATCAGGCGGACGGCATTCTTCTCGGTTCGCCCACCTATGTGGCCGACGTGTCGTCTGAAATGAAGGCGTTGATCGACCGCGCCTGCCTGGTCTCCAAGGCAAACGGAGGTATGCTTCGCCGCAAAGCCGGCGCTGCCGTGGTGGCTGTTCGCCGCGCCGGAGCCATCCACGCCTTCGACTCGTTGAACCTTTTCTTCCTGATCAACGAGATGATTGTGCCCGGCTCGTCGTATTGGAACATCGGCATCGGCCGTGAGATCGGCGACGTGGAGAAGGACGAGGAAGGCATCCAGACCATGAAAACGCTGGGCCAGAACATGGCTTGGCTGCTGAAGAAAATCAACAGTTAGCGGCAGCCGGCATCGATCTTCTCCGCAACCGCGGCGATCATGCCCCGGTCCTCAAACTCGTAAAAGCGCCCTCCCGAGGTGGGAAACACCAGCACCGGCACGCCCGCGTGACCGAAGACGAGCATCTCCATCTCGCGCGCAAGCCGGCTGGAACGTCCTTTGTGGTACTCCCGATTCATTTTCGTACTTCCCCGTCTCAACCGGAGCCGTATCCTCCACGAATATAAGTCCTGGCTCTGCCATCATCAGCGAGGCCACCCGATGAATGAGCACAACGGGAATCTCGCCGTCGCCCCGAGCCTGCTGTCGCCGCTCTCAAGAAATTTGCCTCAAAGGCCCGATTTCGGCGATACTTAAGTGTTGTGGCGTGTGCGGCCGGGCGCATCTGTCCGGCCGTTGTCGTGCCGGAGCGCATCCGGCGTCCGCCGTGGCGAACCCCGCCGCGGCATGCAGCATGGCAACTGTACGGATAGCTTCCCGTAACGCCATAGCAAAGCTCTCGTACGCGAAAGGAACTGGTTCACCGTGGTTATGATTCGTTTGGCGCGTGTGGGCGCCCGCAAACAACCTTATTACCGCATTGTCGTTCTCGAGAAGGACCGCGCCCGCAATGGCCGCTCCATCGAGGTGGTCGGCACCTACAACCCCCGTACCAATCCGGCCTCGGTCGATCTGAAGCACGAGCGCATCGCCTATTGGCGCGGTAAGGGCGCGCAACTCTCGCCCACCCTCGCAAAGCTCGTCGCCAAGCACCCCGCGCCGGCTGCGCAAGAGCCCGCGGCTCAGGTCCAAGAGCCCGCGGCTCAGGTCCCAGACCCGGCAGCAGCCTGATTTTTCCAACCCTCCGGGCGGCGCCGCCAGCCGGGGCCGGACAAGGCCGGTGCACAAACCATTGCTCATTGCGGGCGTGCGTGTTACCATTCGCGCACAGTTTCAAAGTGCCAATTCCCAACGCAGAAGGTCAGGGGCAAGATCATGACCCAGGTCGATATGGTGCAAGTGGATGAGCTGGTCCGCGAGATTGCGCGGGCCCTGGTGGATGAGCCGGACGCCGTCGAAGTGGAATCAGTCAATCGGGATGAGAACACCGTTCTCAGGCTCCGGGTTGCGGCGCAGGATGTGGGCAAGGTCATCGGCAAGCAGGGGCGCACCGCCCGGTCCGTGCGTACCATCCTGGGCGCGGTCAGCATGAAGCTGCACCACCGCTACACGCTCGACATCCTGGAAGAGGGCGAAGAAGTCTAGCATGACTTTCGCCCGAGCTGCTGCCGTGCTCCGGGCCCGGAGATAGCCGTGCCGCAACCGCCCCAAGCATGGGTCTGGCTGGCGCGGATTCGCCGTCCGCAGGGCCGCAAAGGCGAGGTTTTTGCCGAAATCCTCACCGATTTCCCTGAAAAGTTTGCCGAACGGCGGCAGCTCTGGCTGCTGTCACCCCAAGAAGCAACGAACGCTTCTCGGGGACCCCGCCTGCTGCCTGCGGACGCATCTTCACGGGGCACCTCGGGTCCAGATCCTGGGACTCGGGAATTTCCAACCCTCCAGCCAAATGCAAGTTCGGCCCAGCTCGCCGCCCATTGGCTGCACAAGGGCGGCGTGGTGCTCCACTTCGCCGGTGTGGACTCGATCTCCGCCGCCGAAGCGCTCAAGGGGATGATCGTCGCCATTCCCCGCGTGGAGCGAGCCGCTCTCGCCGAGGATGAGGCCTATATCGGCGATCTGATCGGCTGCACGCTCGTCGACGTCGGCGGCGCGGAGCCGGTCTCTGTCGGCGAGATCGAGGACGTGGACCGAAGCATGGGGCCGGCGCCTCTGCTGGTCGTGCGCGGGCCGCAAGGGGAAATTCTCATCCCCTTCGCCAAAAGCTACCTGCGCCGCATGGACCTTGCCGCCAAGCGCGTCGAGATGGCGCTGCCGGAAGGCATAGTCGATCTCAACTCCTTTGAAAAAGAGTGACGAATTGAGCGTAGCGGGCAGGCCGACGGGCCGCACCTAAGGCGCAGGCTGGTTCACTTGCCTTCGATCCGGTAAGCGGCGTCTTTCCACGCTGCATCAATCGTTTCCGGCAGTGATCTCCAACTCACGTTGCGCGCGTAGCCAAGCTGCTTTCCCTTTGCAGTGACGATCTCGCAAATAGGCATCTCACCCTGCTTCCAATGCTCATGGGCAGTTGGTTCCCGCTCCTTCACAATCCTCTCCGCCTCGCTCACCTCGTCCTCCTTACGGCGTGCGCTCAGAATGCCAGCGGCTTCCACGCGCCATCCTGCTTCAGCGCGAGTTGAAGCGGTCGCGGCGGTCCTTTCGGCGGCACGGTCACTTCGATCCATAGCTCCTGGCCGGGCTGGAGCGGCAGTGGGCTCTGCGCGCGCTCGGCAATGTAGAAATCGACAGGCTCCTCCAGCCGCATCTGGCCGCAGGGCACACCCGGCGCGGCCGAAACCTCCTCGCCCGCCGTTAGATCCTCCTGGCCCTCCACGCGCACGGCCACGAGCTTGTTGTTCTCCACCTTCAGGTTGGCGCGGAAGTCCACCGGCGTAGGCCGCAAAACATATGGTCCGGGCTTGATGGCGCCGCTCACGTCGCGCGGGAAGGTGGCCAGCTTGGCCGAGGGCAGCGTGCTTTGGCAGCCATCCACCGTAAGCTGCAAGCTCAGGTAGCGGTCGCGCATGGGCAGTTCCGGATCGATGGCCGCGGCGTGCGTCCAGACTCGCGGGCAGCGCCAGCGCTGGTAGAGATACTTCGCCGCAATCGACGAAACCATCGCCAATTGGATCAAAAGCAGCGCCACCGACACACCGGAGAGCGTAAGACGTCCGACCCTCATAACGCACCTCCATCGGCTTCTGCCGCCACGATCTGCCCCGGCGGTTTCGGCGGAGCCATGCGCTGGAGAATCCGCCGGCGCATCTTTTCGAGCGCCCAACCTCCGGCCAGGAAGAGCACGCCGAGACCGATAAGGCCGAGGGAGCGATTCACCTTGCTCATGATGTCGCTGAAGTAGAACCACCCTACGGCCGCCGCAAATCCTACGATGCCCAGGTTGACGAGCGCGCGCGAGACGAGCCGCACGCCCCACCAGCAGAGGAAGACGGCGAAAGCAGCCACCAGCGCGTGTGCCAGAAGGTTGGGATCGGTGCGTGTGTAGGTGACCACGGTCCCATTGGGGCCCTTATAGCTCTCCGTCCACGTGCGATAGCACCAGGGCAGCGCGATCGCGACGGCAATGGCGGCGGCGATGGGAATCAGGCCCTTGTGGCCGTGGAAGGCGGCGATGACGAGCGGGATGGCGGCGATGGCGATCCAGGCCCAGACGCGTGTGCCGAAGGGGATGAAGGTTTGATCGGAGTTCAACGACTCCCAGGTCAACAGCATCATCACGATGCCCGTGACCACGCCGATCACGCTGACGGCGAAGAGAATTCCCTGCACCGCGCGGCGGCGCGAGGCGATGAAGAACGTGATATAGAGAATGGCCCACATGAAGCAGAGCCGGCCCATGTAAATGTCTTCGCCGATGTGTTGATTCATGCGGAAATCGAGCTCGCAAAAAATCCACGCGGGCACGAGAAGGAGCGCCAGGGTTTGCTGCGCCTGATCGTGGAGCAGCGCCCAGCCGAAGAGTGCGGCCAGCGCCCACAGTAACACGGCAGCCGGCCAGTGTTCCTGAATGTTGAAGATCTGTCCCACCAGTGCGATGGCCGCGCCTGAGGCTACGGTTCCCACGGCGTGCAGCGCGGTGGAAAGGCTGCGGAAACTCGATCGCGCCAGGCCGCCCGCAACGTGGAAGACGGCCACCATGGCGATAACCAGCGTGTAGCGCGCGCCGGGGCCGAGCTCGTCCCAGTGGGCCGAGACAAACAGCACCACGCCGCAGGCCAGCAGAATGGCGCCGAGAATGAGCGCCGTAACGCCCTGCCAGCGCAGACCGGCAGGCGCACGAGCGGAGGCCTGCGTTTCGTGCGCACGGATGCGTGCAGCCGTCTCTGCATCCAGGACGCCGGCCGATTGCCAGCGTGCCAGCAATGTTTCAATGTCCGCCATGGCGATTGCCCACCATCATAGGCCATGCGCTTCGCCGGGTAAAGCGCCGCATGCGAGCGAGCCGCTATCATCGGGAGTATGCGGTTCGATCTGATCACCATCTTTCCCGGATTCTTTGAGGGCATCTTTGCGCACGGTATCGTGCGCCGGGCGCTGAAGGAGGGATTGGTGACAGTGGAGGCGCGCGATCTGCGGGAGTATGCGCACGACCGGCACCGCACGGTGGACGACCGTCCGTTTGGCGGCGGCGAGGGGATGGTGCTGAAGCCTGAGCCGCTGGCCGAGGCGCTGGAGGCGCTGGGGATCGGGAGAAAAGACAGGGGTCAGGGATCGGGGATCGAGGATCGGGGGACGCGGGTGATTCTGCTTTCGGCGCAGGGGCGGCTGTTTACGCAGGCGATGGCGCGCGAACTGGCTGGGCTGGAGCGCGTGGTGCTGATTTGCGGGCGCTATGAGGGCGTGGACGAGCGCATCAGTGAGCTCTATTGCGATATGGAGATTTCGATCGGGGATTATGTGCTGAGCGGGGGCGAGCTGGCTGCGGCAGTAGTGGTGGATGCAACCATACGGCTGATTCCCGGCGTGCTGGGTAACGAGGCTTCCGGCGAGTTTGAAAGCTTTGGCGCGGCGGACGCAGAGATCGATGTGGATGTGGAAGGGGTTCCTCGATCGCAGCACGGAGCGGGAGGGTTGCTCGATTATCCGCAGTACACGCGGCCGGCGGAGTTCTGCGGGTTGCGCGCGCCGGAGGTGCTGCTCAACGGCGATCACGCCCAGATCAGGCGCTGGCGGAGGGAGCAGCAACTGCGCAAGACGCTCAAGAACCGGCCAGAGCTGCTGGACAAAGCGGCTTTGAGCGCGGAAGACATACGAGTGATCGAGGCGATGCGCCGCCAGTAGGATTGCACTGCATGGCAGACGAAAGATCCCCGGGGGATGATCGGCCGAGAGCGCATCTGGTCGGGACGGCGGCCTGTACTGCCGAAGCCGGCGACGGAAGCGGGAGCTTTTTTCATGGCGCGAACGGCGCGATAAGCCAGTGTGGCAAGGGTATGGCGCAGTCGAACTCGTTTTTCGTCCATGGCGGAACCATAGCTTATGTGCCGGGGGCTGATGGAGTGCATTCCAGCGCCGGGCGCGGGCATTAGGCGCGATGCGCCAATCAATTAGGCGCATTGTGCCAGTCTTTGATAAACTTGAGGTTCTGAATTCAATCGCAGGAAACCAAAATGTCCATTCATCCCGTCATGCAGCGCCTGGCCGACAAGCTGAAGCGCACCGATTTGCCGGCGTTTGTGCCCGGCGACCAGATTCGCGTTCAAGTGAAGATCAAGGAAGGCGATAAAGAGCGGCTGCAGGCCTTTGAGGGCCTGGTGATCGCCATAAACAAAGGCCCGCAGGGCACGTTCACCGTGCGCAAGATGAGCTTTGGGCAGGGGGTCGAGCGCATCTTCCCCTTCAATTCGAAGGTGGTCGATAAGATTGATTTGATCCGCAGCTACAAGGTACGGCGCGCGAAGCTGTTTTATCTGCGCGGGCTGCGCGGCAAGGCGGCGCGGCTGAAGGAAGTGGACCGCGTGACCGGCAAGGTGCGGGCGTAAAGAAAGTGGTTAGTGGTTAGGTGACCCGGTTCGCAGGAAGTGAAGGACAATTTGCAAGGCAAAAAGAGCCCCGGCTTCGGCCGGGGTTTTTGCTGCGCGGAATCAAGCGTGGATCGTGAAGCGTGGATCGTGAGTCGTGGGCCGTGGTTGGCGGACCGATTGCGACTTGGAGCCGGCGCGGTGCGAACGCCGCGCCGATCATGGTTGACGCCGGCACCTTTCGGGAGACTTCCACAGGTCTATTCGCTGGTTGTGGGATCGATGATTGAGCGGACACGCGCGATGGAATTAGCCGGGAATCCGCCCTGCTGCGCATGCTGGCGAACTGTATCTTCATCCGGGGCGATGTAGATGCAGTAGATTTTGTCGTCGGTGACATAGCTCTGCACCCACTGGATCTGTGGTCCCATCGTCCGCAGCACCCCGCAGGATTTTTGGGAAATGGCGTGCAGTTGATCCGCGGTCAGCTTTCCGGCACCCGGGATCTCGCGCTCGATAACGAACTTCGGCATGTCTGATGACCTCCTGTACCGATAATTAGCCTACCATCTTCCTGGGCCGTTTTTGTTTCTATACTGATGGCATGGCAAAGGCTCCGGTTTGCGATCCGGTTTGCGGATGGACCCTGGAGAACGCGGCGCAGCGGCGCGGGGCGCTGCGCATTGCCGGCATCGACGAAGTAGGACGCGGGCCGATGTTCGGGCCCGTTGTTGCCGCAGCCGTCATCCTTCCCAGAGACTTCCGCCTGCAGGGCCTGACGGACTCGAAACAGCTTACGGAAAAGCAAAGGAACGAATTTGACGCAGCCATTCGTGCCTGCGCCGTGGCGTTTGCGATTGCGGCGGTGGACGTGGAGACGATCGACCGTATCAATATTCGACGCGCGTCACTGCTGGCGATGCGGATGGCCGTGGAGCAGCTGGCCGTTGCGCCGGACTACCTGCTCATCGACGGGCGCGACACGATCGAGTGGCCGTGCCCGCAGCAGGCGGTGGTGCAGGGCGACGCGCGAAGTGTTTCGGTTGCCGCGGCGAGCGTGCTGGCCAAGGTGCATCGCGACCGCCTTCTGGTGGAGCTGGATACAGTGTATCCGGGGTACGGGCTGGCGCGGCACAAGGGCTACTGCGTGGCGGAGCACCTGGAGGCATTGGCGCGGCTGGGGCCGACGCCGCTGCACCGGAAAAGCTTTCAGCCGGTGGCGCAGAGGATGCTGTTTGAGTAAGGCAGCGGGGTTAGCGGAGCTAGCGGAGTTAGCAAATGGCGTAGGGTTCTGTGAAAGGGCACGACTTCAGTCGTGCCGCAAACGCCGCAAAAGCAGTGAGGGCTTTAGCCCCTGAGGGATGCTTCTCCGACCTGTGCGCTTTCAATACTCTATTTTCCAATTCGCTCTAGACCTTAGAATCCGTGATGCGCAACGGCTGCGCGGGCTTTGCGGCGGCGCTGCATCCAGCTCAACAAAGGCCGTGCGAGGAGAAGCGCGGCAATGATTACTGTGATGGTGATGGGCGTGATGACGCCGGTCTTGACTTGCCACCAGTAGTGAATCACTCCACAAATTGCGGCGAGGTAGATGAGCTTGTGGAGGCGGTTCCAGTTTTTGCCGCCGAGCTTGCGGATGGCCCATGTGGTAGAGGTGAGCGCGAGGGGCACGAGAAGCAGGTAGGCAGCGACACCCATGGTGATGAAGCGCCGCTTTGCTACGTCGCCGATCATGGCGGGCACGCTAAAGCCGGAGTAGAGAGCCACGTAGGTGAGCATGTGCAGCGTGGCATAGAAAAAGGCGAAGAGGCCGAGCAGGCGGCGGAATTTGATCAACCAGTTGAGATGCGGCGAGAAGCGGCGCAGCGGCGTGATGGCGAGGGTGATGGCAAGCAGGCGCAGCGTGGCTTTGCCGGTGGAGAAGGCGATGGCGGCAGTTGGATCGGGGCCGAGGTCGTTGGTGACGGCGCCCCAGACCAGCCAAACTGCGGGCGCGAGGCAGGCGAGCCAGACGAGGGTCTTGAGCAGAATGAGTGTCGAGCGTTTCATTGTTAGTATGTTAGCGAGTCAGCAAGTCTAGGGGCAGCGATCTCCGGGCCGGTTGCATCATATGTCACCCAGTGAGCGTGTCTTCAGTTCCTGATCCCATTCCCTGCTTCAAAAATACTTGCGCAGATTCATTCCGGTGTACATCGATGCCACCTGACCGGTGTAGCCGTTGAACATGAGCGTGGTGCGGCGCTGCGCGTAAAAGGGCAGGCCGATGCGGCGCTCGGTCTTCTGGCTCCAGCGGGGATGGTCGACGCCGGGATTCACGTTGGAGTAGAAACCGTATTCGTTAGGGGCCTGATCGTTCCAGGTGGTCGGGGGCTGCTTGTCGATGAAGCGCACGGTGACGATGGACTTGGCGGATTTGAAGCCGTACTTCCAGGGAACGACGATGCGGACGGGCGCGCCGTCCTGGTTGGGCAGCGTTTCGCCGTAGAGGCCGAAGGTGAGCAGGGTGAGCGGGTTCATGGCCTCATCCATGCGCAGGCCCTCGGAGTAGGGCCAGACTATGCTTGTTTCCGCGCCGCCCCACTTCTCCACATGTCGGTCGTTGTAAGAAAGGAACTGCACGTAATTGGCGCTGGGCAGCGGGTTGCACTGCTTGATGAACTCGGAGAGCGAGTAGCCGACCCATGGAATCACCATGCTCCACGCCTCGACGCAGCGATGCCGATAGACGCGGTCTTCGAGCGGGCGGAGCTTGAGCAGGTCGTCGATCGAGAAGGTGAGGGACTTGGCGACTTTGCCTTCGACTTTGACGGTCCAGGGACGGGTGGGCAGGCCGCCGGCGTTTTTGGCGGGGTCGTCCTTATCGACGCCGAACTCGTAGAAGTTGTTGTAGTGGGTGATGTCGTCGAAGGTGGTGAGCTGCTCGCCGGTGGTGGTGAGCGGCGAGTGGACGGTCTGAAGCTTAGTTGGGTCTGCATGGACTGTGGTGCGCGGGGAGACGAGCCGAGCGAGGCGATCGGCGCCCACGGCCGCGGCGCCCACTGCGGCCGCGCCCTTGAGGAAGCGGCGGCGGTTCAGGTAGCGGAAGTATGCTCCGCGGGAGGTGATCTCAGAGGAGGGGATATCGGGCAGTTTGGCAATAAGCATAAGGTGATCTCGCTTGGGGAAGGCCTGATGCACTTATTAGACACCGCGGAGGTGGTGAATGTTACAGAATCCGTGTCAGCTTTTTCGCGCGTACGGCCACTGCCCCACTCGCCAGGCGCGGAGGAGGTAGAGGAGGGTTCCGGAGGCGGCGATGGCGGCGGCCACGGCGAGCTCCATGAGAGCGTGGACGCGGTAGACCAGCAGAAAGGCGAATCCCGCCATGGCGGCGAGTGGCGGCAGTGGATAAAGCGGAATGCGAAAGGGACGAGGCAGATCGGCGCGCTGGATGCGGAGGAGGATCACACCAATCTGCTGCGGAAAAAACTGGAGCACGATGCGGGTGATGACAAGCATGGTGATGACTTGCGTGAGCGAGAAGAAGCAGAAGACGGCTCCCACGAGGCCGAGGGCGACAAGCGAGCGGTGGGGAATGCCGTGCTTCGGATGTACGGCGGCGAGAAAGCGGAAGTAGTTGCCGTCGCGAGCGGCGGCGTAGGGCACGCGGGAGTAGCCGAGAAGAAGCGAAAAGACGCTGGCGAAGGCAGTCCAGACGATGAGTGCAGCAAGGGTATAGCCGGCCCAGCGGCCGAAGACGGAGCGCGCAATGTCGGCCACAAGCTGCACGGGGAGCGCGGCGGACCCGGCAGCGTGCGATGCGGGTCGCCACAGCGACCGAAGCGAGGGCAGGACGGCCAGGTTCATAGCTACATAAATGGCTGAGACGAAGAGCACCGAGAGCAGAATGGCGCGGGGGATAGTGCGCTCGGGACTGCGGACCTCGGCGCCTAGGAAGGTGATGTTGTAGTAGCCCCAGTAGCAATACGTGGCGAGCAGCGTGGCTTGGGCGAGACCACTGAGAGCAAGCGCGGTGGAGAGCGTTGGAGCTTGCGGCATGTGCCAGCCGCCGGTGGCCGCGGCGTGAGCGAAGCCGGAGACGATGACGCCGGCAAGCGCGGCGATGACGCCGGCAAAGAGCACCCAGGCAAGGCGCGTGATGGAACTGAGGTTACGGTAGAGGAGCGCGGTGACCAGCAGGCAGGCTGCGGCGGCGGCGAAGTTCGAATAGTGAAGCGCGGGCAGCACGGCGAAGGGCGCGGAGTCGAGACCGGGCCAGAAGACGGCAAGAAAACCGGAGAGCCCGATGCAGCCGGAGGCGACCGAAAGCGGCGCGGTGAACCCGACCTGCCAGACATAGAGAAAGCTGAGCCAGTTGCCGGGGCCTTCGGGGCCGTAGATCTCGCGGAGAAATGCGTAGCTGCCCCCTGCGCGCGGGAAGGCTGCGCCGAGTTCGGCCCAGACAAGGCCGTCGGCGATGGCGATGGCGGCGCCCAGCACCCACGCCCAGACAGAGAGCCGGTAGCCCGCCGCAGCAATTACCAGCGGCAGCGTGATGAATGGGCCGACGCCGATCATCTCGAGCATGTTGAAGAGCACGGCAGAGCGCAGGCCAATGCGGCGCTCGAGTGTGGCGGGGCCTCCAGCGAGCGGTTTTTGCTCGATGGGGTGGGTGGCGGAGGTCGGGGTGAGTGGGATCATCGGACAACTATTTTCCAGCTTACGTTGTGGCGCAGAGAATTTGGAAGGCGGCCGGATGTGGCGAGGTCGCGAGGCAGCTCCCCGCCGTGGCGGGCAGATTGAGCCCATGAAGGAAGTGGAAGAATTGTTGGCGCAGGGATTGAGCGCGGTGTCTGCCAGCAACCCAATCATGTGGATCAAGTGAGACAGGGACTATAGGGAACAGGCGCGAATGCGCGAACTTTGTGCTATGGGTGCGCGGATGCAGCGCCGGGCAGCGGTGGGGGTGGGGGCAGCTCGAAGACCTGGATGGCGCCGGCATTGAGCAGGGCGACGCGGCGGCCGGAGGGGGAGAGTGCGACATTGCCGCCGACATCGAGGATAGGGCTCACAGGCGACACGAGCGCGATATCGCCACTCCCCGCGTCGAAGACGGTAACTGACTGTTCCTTTACGTCTTCGGCGTCTATGGGTGCGAAGGCATCGACATTATGAGTGGTATCGAGCGTCTCCCATGCCAGGCGCGAACCGTTGGCCGCGACAACGATCTGCGGCCACACCTCGGTGGACGGTGTCTGGGAGATCCAAAGGGTGCGGCCGCCCGTAGTCATGGCGACGAGCTTGCTCTCTCCCGATGGGCCGCAGGCAGTGACGAGGATCTCCTGTTCCGAGATAAAGTTGTCGTCTGGCGCACAGGTGGATTCGACGCGGCCCAGCATCTTGGTGCCGCCGGTGAAGTAGTTCAGGTTGAGCATCCACTCCATTCTCTGGCCGCGCAAGTTTTCGAGGTAGCCAGTGGAGTTGATAGGAAGATGAACGGTGGTCCGGACGCGGCTGACCAGCATGACCTCGCCGGTGTCGCGGCGAAGGATGCGGACGACGAGATCGGGGCGGCTGTTTTCGAGAGCCGAGTCCTGATCGGTGGCGATGGTGGCGGATGCGGTGGAGGACCTGGAAACTTCACCCGGCGTGAGCTGCGGCTGTGAGGACGAGGCCCCGTCGTCTGTGATTGTAGGGTTCGCAGCGGGCTCGCGCGAGTTGGTGACCAGGAAGTGCTGGGCCGGATCGAGATCGAGCGAGAGCAGGGCGCCGGGGAAGTCGAGGAAAGGCTTGAGCGCGAGCGAAGCGCCGCCCTCAAGGAGGTGGTTGCGGTCGCGGAGGAGGAAGCGGCCGTTCAAGAGCGGCCACAGGTAGCGGACGCGGTCGTGCAAGGTCCAAGTGGCTTCGGCCTCGACCGCGCCCTGAGGTAGCGTGAGGACCACAGCACGGATCCGGCGCTCATCGCTCTCGTTGCTGTCGGCGAGGTCGCGATGCAGAAGGCCGGGAATGTGGAAGGTGAAGAGCAGCCGGTTTTCATCGAGGAAATCGAGCGAGGCCATCGTATTCCGCGCGCCCAGGTAGATGGGGCCGGGCACGCTAAACCCCAGCGGCCCGATGGGAATGGTGAACGAGGGCGGAAGGGAGGGCTGGCTAGGGAAGCGATCAATAAGGAATCGCTCTTTGACCGGAGGCGCGGCCTGGGGCGCCGCCGCGGTTCCGTTTGGCTCCGGTGCGGTTGGGGCTAGCCTCTGTGCGGCGGGGATTTGTGCTGACGCGGGTATGGCGACCACGAGCGCGAAGGCGAGCGGGGCGCGAGCCACGAAGAAACTCCGCCCAGCAACTGTCCGCACGATTCCAAGGCCGCGCACCATCGAGGAGTATTCTCGCCGATGCGGGCATGGTAGTGGAAGCCTGGCGTGCGGACGCGCTCGCGCACTGACGCGAGAATGCGTTGGACGCCGTAGCCGCAGTGTGCCGGAGAGCGGAACCCGGCGCTCGCCGCGTGTGCGACAGTAAAAGAGAGATGGCAGTGCGGACGGCGAAGGGACGGAACATCGCGGCCAAAAGCGGGGGCGGGAGCTTCAGGTTTTTGGGGTACGGAGCGTGCGCGCTGGCCGGAACGCTGTGGGGCACAGGGTTCTACTGGGGCAGGCTTGCGCTCGACGAGATGAACGTAGAGCACATGGTGCTCTACCGCTTTCTGTTTGCCTGCGTGGGCATGGCGCCAGTGATTGTATCGCATCGCGTGCGGCTGACGGCAGGCGAAGCGCGGACGCTGCTGCTGGCCGCTGCCTTCGGCGTTCCCATCCAGTTCCTGCTGCAGTTTCATGGCCTGGCGTTGACCACGGTGAGCCACGCCTCGCTGATGGTGGGCGCAATGCCGGTGCTGCTGGCGGCGGCGGCAGCATTGTTTGCCGGTGAGCGGCTGGACTGGCTGGGCTGGCTGGCCCTGTGTGGATCGACGGTGGGCGCTGCGATGGTGGTGCTGGGCGGCGACCGCGCGACCACGGGGCGCGAGACGCCTTCGCTGGCGGGGGATCTGCTGGTGATCGCCTCGCTGGTTACCGCGCTGGCCTGGATTCTGCTGAGCAAGAAGCTGATGGAGACGCACAGCCCGCCAGTGGTCACCGCGTACACCATCTATTCCGGAACGGTGATGCTTGTGGTTTGGGTGGCGGGCTCGTGGCTGTTTGCGTCTCTGAGGCATGAAAACGTGGAGCCCATGCCGTTTGCCCATGTGAGCGTGAGGGCGTGGGTTGCGCTGGCTATCAGCGGGCTACTGTGCACGGCCACGACCACGCTGCTATGGAATTGGGGCATCCATCACGTGCCTGCCTCGCGCGCCGGGGTGTTTCTGAATATTGAGCCGGCGCTGGGCTCTGTGCTGGGCGTGGAGCTGCTGGGCGAGCGGCTGGGTCCGTATGCGTGGCTGGGCGGTGCGCTGATCCTGGGCGCGGCCATCATCCTGACTGCGCGCGGACATGAGCCGGAGCTGGAGGTGATTCTCGAGTAGTGATCCGGGTTCAGGGAACAGTCAACAGCGGGCAACTTGCGGGCATGAAGATTGATGCGCGGAGCTTGCGCGCGAGTGGATTTTGGAATGGCTAGGAGAGCGTGCGGCAGCATCGGTGGGATGGAACGCCACGGAGCTTCAGCACCCGCGCAGGACAAACCTGTCTCTACGCAAAGCAAACGGCGTGACTGGGCGGAGATCGGCATTGCCTACGGGCTGATCATGGCGGTCGTGTGGACGCCGCGGCCGTTGCAGAGGGTTCTGTGGATGGTGGCAGCGGTTGGGATCGCCGTCATTCTCTGGAGATCGTTCGATAGCTGGAAAGCGATGGGGCTGCAAGCGGCGAATTTTGTGCGCTCGCTCTGGATTGCGGGCGCGGCGCTGGCGCTTGCGGTTGCGGCCGTTCTGATTGCCGCAAGGATGCACACCCTGCTGCTGCCGGGAGGCCCATTCAATTTTGTCGGTACGTATTTTGCGTATGCGGTTTGGACCGGTGTGCAGCAATTTCTGTTGCAAGGCTTTTTTCTATTGCGTTTCCTGCGCGTGATTCCCGACAAACGGCTGGCAGCGCTCACGGCGGCTGCGCTGTTTGCAACGGCGCACCTGCCCAATCCGGTTCTTACGCCGATCACGTTGATCTGGGGCTTCGCCGCGTGCCTGTTGTTCCTGCGCTACCGCAATCTTTATCCGCTGATGATGGCTCACGCCATCCTGGGCATCACGGTGGCGATGACGATTCCCGGACCCGTAGTGCACAACATGCGCGTCGGCCTGGGGTACCTGACTTATCGCCAGCACATGTATCGGCACGCGCCCTGGCCGCAGCGGCTAACGCAGCCATAGAGACCAGATGGCGTCCACTGTGGCGTGGGTGACGGCCGATGCGCCGACGCGGCGCTCCTGCCGCCACGCGCGGCCGTAGAAGATGCCGGCCAGCGCCGCCAGCAATACGTAGCGCCAGTTGAAGCCGGCGGTGCGTTTGTTGAAGTGAGCCAGGCCGAAGAGGCAGGCAGTGAGGAACAGCGCGCCGTTGCGGCCCATGCGCTTTTCGAGTAGGTTCTGCAGCCAGCCGCGGAAAAACAGCTCCTCGGGAACAGCAATGAAGAAGAAGGTGAAGAGCCATGCGGAGGCAATGGGCCCAAGGCCCGGCCAGTCGCGGTGCGCGTGCAGAAAGCCGAGACTCAACCCGAGAACTAGGGCAAAGGGCGTGTAAAAGGCAACCTCGCGCACACCGATGGCGGCGTCTTTGAGGCGCAGACGCAGATCGAAACCGGCTCCGTCGAGCCGGCGGATGAGGATGAAGCCGTAGATTCCGGCATCGAGAAGGAGGATCTTGTTGAAGATAGCGAGGTGGGACGGCCATGCGCCCTCGAACCAGCGCAGATCGACGGAAAGACCGAGCGCGGCGAGGACCAGAAAGTCGCGCCAGTTGCCGCGCTGTTCGGGATCGACGCGGGAGGCCTGCCAGAGCAGAGTGGCGATGGCGGCGGGCAACAAGGCGTACATGGCGAACCATTGCGCACGGAAGATGCCCGCGCCGCACGCGACCAGCACATAGGGTATGCACAAGAGGACAGGAGACGTAAGCTGCGCCCAAAGCGGGAGGCTGCGCACGCGGGCGCCAATGGCCTGCGGGAAAAACGCCACACCCAGGAAAAGCAAAAGCGTGAGCAGCGCAGCCATCAAGTTGACGGGAGTGAACAGATGCATCCACTCCATTGTGCGCCTGAAGGGGTTGTTTCAGAGACTCCTCAGCGCGCCAACCAATTACCAGAGGCCGGGTACGAGCCGGAAATGTGTGCGAGCCGCATACGCCGCATAGCCGGAAAGCTGGTCCTGAAGGAACCGGTCTTCCTGCGCGGTGCGCCAGAGAATGAGAAGCGCGATGAGCGCAGCCACGGCCATTGCCCACCCCGAGCCAAGCATGAGAGCTGTCGCCGGGTACATCAGGATGGATCCCGCATACATGGGGTGGCGTACGAAGCGGTAGGGACCGTCGGTGACGACTGTGTGGCCGCGATCGGTTTGAATGCGAACTGTCGTCTCAGCGAAGGGGTTTACGAGGAAGGTCCAGGTAACCAGCGCCATTGCGGCCAGAAACAGTGCGATGCCCGGAAACAGGGTCCAGGACGGCATCGCTAAGCCGTGGAATCGAACCGCGTCCAGTCCCGCCACCAGGACCTGAATGAACGTAAGCGGGAAATAGAACCACATGAAGAATCTGTCGAACCGTCGTGTATCCTTGCGCATGAATTTGCCGCGCGCTTCCAGCAGGCCGGGGTTGAAGCGGTGCATGAGCGCGCCGACAAACGTCATAGTAACCACATAGACAGCGACGCATACCCATCCGCGCGTCCAGTCGAGACGCCCTGCGCCGGCGAACGCCGCAGCGATCCAGAGGAGCATCGCCGACATGCCCTTGGCGAGTTTCCAGAGGCGGCCGAGGATGCCCAAAGAGCTTTTCGTTTGCGTTTCGGCTACGGATTGGTCGGGCATCGCGCCTCCTCAATGCATCTCTTCCGGCGCAACGCAGCCGAGTCGACTCGTTGCCGTAAGACAATTCTCGTCTCAATTTGATTTGCCAGTATGTGACAGCGAGTACGAGAAACCGTGACCGCGCAGCGGAGGCAGGAGGCGTTATCCCTCGAACGACAATTGCGTCGAGGCCCACACAGGCGGGGCAGGCTTGGGCTCTGACGCAAGTTCGTAAACAAGACGTTCGAGCACCAGCCGTTTATCGGGCGGCGAGGAGCGGAGCTCGAGGTCGGCGCGGGCTACGAGGCGCAGAGCACGGGTGAGGTCGCGGCGGCTTTTGTACCGGCGCGCCTGGCGGATGAGGTCGTCGGCGGCGAAGGGCGGCATGCGAAAGCCCTGCCACAGCGCCTGCCAGATGGCGCGCGAATCGCGCACGTTTTTTTCGAGAATCACCAGCATCTGGCGGAAGGTGCGGGCCAGCATGTAGAGATGGCCGATGGCGGCGTCCTCACCGGCGTCGGAGCTGTTGAGGAGGCCCTGCAGCAGCGCGAGCGCGCGGACGCGGTCGCGGGCGCTGATGGCGTCGGTCAATTCGTAAAGAGTGCGCTGCTTGGCGCTGAGCACCATGGTCTCCACGTCGCCGAGGGTGATTTTTCCCCGGCCCGCAACGTAGAGCAAAAGCTTCTCCAGTTCCGAGGAGACCAGCATCATGTCGGCGCCGAGCGCGTCCACCAGCTCGCGCGCAGCGTCGCTTTCCAGGCGCAGGCCTGCTTCCTGCGCCTTGGCCGCCGCCCAACGCATCGCGTCTTCCTCGCTCACGCGTGCCAGCTCCACCATGCCGCAGTGCTCGCCCAGCGTTTCCGTGAGCCGCCCGTAGCGGTTCTTGTCGTCCAGCTCGATGCGGCGCGCGTCCGAGGGAATGCGCAGGAAATCGGCAACAAAAAGCAGCAGCGCCTGCGGGTTCGGTGATTGAAAGTAGCGGTCAAGCGCGGCAAACTCCTCCTTTTTGGCGCCGCGCGTGTAGAGCTGGCGCACGTTGCGGACGAAGATCACTTGAAACGGAGCCATCAGCGAGGGCGTCTGCGCCCGGTCCAGCACTTCAAAGATCGAAGTGGAAGCCAGGTCAAGATCGGAGAGGCAAAAATCGCGGAGATCGGCGGGAACGAAGGCCTTGATCACGGCCGAGCGGCAACGGTCGAGCAGAAAGACCTCGTCGCCGGCCAGCACGTAGCCGGGCCGCAACTTGCCGGCGCCTGCCGCGGCGGCTTCAATTTCCTCGATAAAGCGGGCCGCGGCACTGAATCCGGAGCCCCAGCGCGAGCCGGTCAAAGCTCCGGCTCCTTCTTAGCGCACTCTAACGCCGCATTTCTCATGCGGCTCCAGAATACCGTTCCTGCGGCGAACAGGCCAGCCTGGAAAAGTGGGCAGGAATCAAGAGAGGAGCGGCGTTCACGGCCTCCACAGCCCGGATGGCAATCCAGGCCAATTCCGTAATCCATGTGCAGGCGATGCTTCCATAGAGACGCTAAAACCCCTCCAGCACGTCGGCAACCAACTGCCGGGCGAAGGCACGGGAGAGGCGCTGGATGGCCGCCGGATCTTCCTGGACAAAGGTCGGCAGGTTCGTGGTGGACTGGTACTGTTCGCGAAAGACGTAGTTCTTGTTCTGGTAAAGAATCCTGCCGTCGCGCGCGGTCAGAGTCACGGACGCCACAATGGTGATCACGAAGCTCGACGACTGCTGCGTGGCGGCGTTGTATGTGAACGGCACCGTCGACTGCTTGAGAATGGCGCCGCGCAGCACTGCGTCGGCATCGGACCCGGCATCGGAAGTGACGCGGAAACGGGTGCGCGTGGCGAATTCTCGGATGACGGCCTCGGTCAGCGCCTGCTCCGTACCGTTGATGTCGGTGCGCGTGGCGAAGACCGGCACGGCAAGCGTTTTGACATCGGGAGGCAGATGCGTGGCCGCGCCCAGCGTGTGATAGCCGCATCCGCTCAGGCTCAGAAAGGCAAGCGCGGCCGAGAGGACGGCTCGAGGCAAGAATGCGGGCGGACGCATGACTCCTCCCAGTGTACTCAATCGCGTTCCGGCCCGGCAGCGGTAGCATTCTGGTTATGAGCTGGATTGGATGGGCGCTGCTTTCCGCCGTATTTGCCGCCGCTACGGCCCTTCTGGCCAAAGTGGGAGTGGAACATGTTGACTCGAACCTCGCCACGGCGCTGCGCACCAGCGTGGTCGTGGTATTTGCCTGGGGCATCGCGCTGGCGCTGGGCAAGCACGGCGAGATGCGATCGCTGGATCGCCGCACGGTGCTGTTTCTCACGCTGTCGGGGCTGGCCACGGGGTTGTCGTGGCTCTGTTACTTCCGCGCGTTGCAACTGGGGCCGGCCTCGCGCGTGGCGCCGCTGGACAAGCTGAGCGTTCCGCTGGTGATGGTGTTTGCCTGGCTGCTTCTGGGCGAGAAGCTCAACGCCGCGGCGCTGGTTGGCGGCACGCTGATTACCGCCGGAGCGATAGTGATGGTGCTGAGTTGAAGGAGAACAGAGAACAGAGAACAGGGAACAGGGATCAGGGATCAGGAACAGACTCGCAGGCGGTCGTTAGCGGTCCTTATACTGGAACGAATGACAGCGCCAACTCCATCTCAGCCCGCGCCTCCTTTGCGGCCGCGGCGGATTGTCCTGACCGGCTTTATGGGCTCGGGCAAAACCACCGTCGGCCCGCTGGTGGCGCGACGGCTGGGCTGGAGCTTTGTGGACGCGGACGACGTGATCGAGGCCGAAGCCGGATGCACTATTGCCGAGCTTTTCCGCCGCGATGGCGAGGCCGCCTTTCGCGAGCGTGAGCGGGCTGCCATCGCGCGGCTGGCCGGCGCCGATGGTTTGGTTCTGGCGCTGGGCGGCGGCGCTATGGAAGATGCCACTACACGGTCGTTGCTGCTGACTTCGCCCGAGACGCTGCTGGTTCATCTGGAGGTGGAGTTGGCGACGACGCTTGCGCGCTGCCGGGGCACGGAGCAGCAGCGGCCTGTGCTCGCCGACGAGGCGAACCTGGCCAGGCGCTATGAGCGGCGAATGCCCTTGTACCGCATGGCGCATTTATCGATCGCCGTGGATGCGCTGACTCCGGAACAGGTGATGGAGGCGATTGCCGGCGCTGCCCAGCGCGTCTGACCGAAAACCGCGTGAGAGCGACGTTTGGCGACGTTTGGCGACGAAAATCGCCGCGGTTTTGAGCCTTTCGAGAAAGGCCTCTATTGATTCTGAACGACTTAGGTTGCGAAATGAGCTGTTTTTATACCCCCTCCGGGTATAGGGGGGTAGGGGGTAAGGCAGTGGTCGGTGGACAGTGGTCAGTGATCAATGGTCAGAAAAACCGTGGAACGGGGGCTGGAGGGCGATGCGGAGGTCGTTCTTGTCTGTTCGCCGATCATGGAACCATTGTGCGACAAACCCCGGAAATTCTCTGCAAATCTATGTTGCTGTGCTGCAATGAGTTAGCCAGAGGAGGGCTTGCGGAGAGCAGGGAGCAGAGGACTGAAACGGGCCAGCAAGTTAAGGCATTTCTCCCCATCGTGTGAACAGACCCTAGGAGAAGTGTTGCCAGCCTTGAGGAGAGAGGGGCTGCGGGCCGCGTGGGGTGAGAAGGGTGACGGGCGGGGTGGACGGGCGCCGGGCGGCGATGCGGCCGATGCGCGTGACAGCGACTCCTCGGATGCGGCTGGGCACGCGGGCGGTGGGCGGCGCAGTGAAGAGGAGTTCGTACTCTTCGCCGCCGTGCAGCGCCTGCGCCGGGGTTGCGGCCGGGTGAATGGGCAATGCGGCGGCGTCCACCTGGGCAGCCACGCCGGACTCCTCGCACAGATGCGCAAGATCGGTAGAGAGACCGTCGCTGAGGTCGATGGCCGCGGTGGCCAGCGAGCGGCGCGACAGCCAGAGTCCCTGCGCTACGCGAGGGCTGGGGTAGAGGTGCGGCGCGAGCAGCGCTTTCAGGCGGCTGGGAATGCGTAGAAGATCGGGATTCCGCGGCCGGGAGTGCGTATGTTCGGCAGCAGCGGCCAACTGCGCGAGGCGCGCGAGGCCCGCCGCGGCTCCGCCCAGGCTGCCGGTGACGTAGAGCAGGTGGCCGGGCCGGGCGCCGGAGCGAAGCAGGGCTTTGCCGCGCCGCACTGCCCCGGTGAGGACGACGTCGGCGACCGGGATCGGCGACTCGGCGAGGTCGCCGCCTGCCAGAGGGGTATGACAGGCCTCGGCGAGCGCGAGAAAGCCGTCGAGAAACCGATCGATCCACGGCGCGCTCCGCGCCTTAGGGTTTTGGACGAGTGCAGGTGGGAGGGCCAGCGATAGAAACGCAGCGACAGGGCGGGCGCCCATGGCGGCCAGATCGCTGAGTCCGCGCGCCAATGCGCGATGGCCGATGGCCTCAGGAGGGTGCCAGTCAAGGCGGAAGTGGCGGCCGGCAAGGGACAAATCCGTGGTCACGGCCAGATCTTCGCCGGAGCGCAGACGCAGCAGGGCGCAATCGTCGCCGATGCCCAGCCTCAGGGAGGAATAGGGCGACGGGGCCGCGCGGGCACGGATTCGCCTGAGCAGGGCCAACTCGCCCACTCGGCCGGAGAGGGACGATGGGATGGGCTCGGACCGCATCTCTTGAGGATAGGATATGCCGAGTGCATCTGCGTAGCAGCCCCGGTTGCGATGGAAAGATCTTTGCCCCCGGCGTGTAGCCGGACTGCGAATACTGGTGACGAAGGTAACGAAAAGGCCGCAGCGCGCGCGCCGATCTTCTTTTGGGGAGGATGCAATGACAGGCCGTTGCTTTTTGGGGGGTTAGATTGCATCAACAGCATGTCCGGTTCTTTTCGGGGGGCGGCTTTCATTTCGGGAATTGCCAAATACCTCCCGGGATTCTTCGTTGACCCTGCGAGGAGCAGTCTGTTAGGCTTGACGAACGTTCTCGCATCTGCCCCTGGTGGGGCGAACAGGGTTTTGTACGGGCGTAATGGCCCGCGCGCGATCGACTCTCCCCTTGGTGTGGACACACTTTGACTGGCGAATCGCAGGGGATTGCAGACAAAGATGCTACGCAGGCGTTATTACATTCTTTTTGTCGCCAGAGATGAAGCCGGCGAGCTACGGAAGATTCCGCTTCCGCTGAAGTATGCCTACGGATTCTTGGCCGCGGCAATTGTGGGGGCATTCACGATTGTGGGCCTGGCCGGATCGTACACGCGGATGCTTCTGAAGACCGAAAGTTACAATCAGGTGCGGGCGGAGCGCGAGACGCTGCGGCAGAACTATCGGCGCATGGCTGAAATTGCGCACACACGCAGCGTGCAGGTGGCGTCGTTGGGGGCGCTGGCCAACGAAGTGACCGCTCTCTACGGGTTAAGGCAAAACAAGCTGCAACCCGCGGCTGAAAAGAGGCCGGGGGCTTCGGCGAGCGCCGCAGCGGCGGATCCGGCTCCGGCAGCCCTTGCGCAAACAGACGACGTGAGCCAGCAGCAGGTTGCGAGCTCAATCGACACGTTTTATACCCTGCGCGCGGAAGCAATGTCGGGCGAAGTTTCGCGGGCGCTGGAGAGCGGCCTGACGGCGAACTTTGCCGGCGACTGGACGGAGCTGGCGGACGCGCCCTCAATGTGGCCAGTAGAGGGCCCCATCGTCTCGGGCTTCGGCGTGCGCGAAGATCCGTTCAACGGCGAAGGCGCGTTTCATACAGGGGTGGACATCGATGCACCGTATGGAACGCCGGTGCGCGCGACGGCAGACGGAGACGTGACCGAAACCGCGATGGCCGCCGGATACGGTCGCGAGGTGGTGCTGGATCACGGTCACGACGTGCGTACATTGTATGGACATCTTTCCGCGATTGCGGTTTTTCCCGGCGAGCATGTGACGCGCGGGCAGATCATCGGCTACGTGGGCCAGTCGGGACGCGCCACCGGGCCGCATCTGCACTACGAAGTCCGGGTGCACAACGTGCCGGTGAATCCGCACAAGTACCTGCGCGTGACCTACGCGCAGGCGGCGAACCTCGATGACTTCGCGTCTTCAGGCCAATAGGGAATCGATTCAAAGAGGCACAGACGGCTCCCGGCGAACGGGAGCCGTTCCTTTTTTGCGCGAAAGGCTAAGGCTGGCCATGGTTTCTGATCGCGCCGGTGAGGCAATGCGGCCGCGGAGCGCGGCATCGGTTGCTCTGGTTTCGTTTGCGCGCATGGGCGTGGTATTGTCGCCTCTGGTTGTTCCCGGAAGGATTGCAATGAGATTTCGCCTGAGTTGTCTGGCCCTAGTGTTTGCGCTGGCGGTTCCGGCCGCGGCGCAGGACCGCGGCGCCGAAGTGCGGACGGCCTTCACTCGCGCGCAGCACCTGAAGCACGGCATCAACGCATCGGAGTGGTTCGCGCAGCGGCACGAGTATCCCGCCGAGTACACGGATCGCTACACCGATGCCGGGGACATCGCGCTGATGGCAAAGCTGGGCTTCGACCACGTGCGGCTGAGCATCGATCCCGTGCCGCTGGCGATTTCGATGAACGGCGATCGAGGGCGGACCGGCGATTTCCTCGCCCGGCTGGATCGCGCCGTGGACACCATGCTGGCAGACGGCCTGGCCGTCGTCATCGACGTTCACCCCAGCGACGACTACAAGCAGCGGATGAGCACGGACAATGAAGCCGTGGAGCGGTTCGCGATGCTCTGGCGCAAGCTGGCCGCACACTACGCCGATCGCGATCCGAATATGGTCTTCTTCGAGGTTCTGAACGAGCCGGAGGTGAACGATCCCTACCGCTGGTACGGCATCCAGACGCGCGTGGCCGCCGCCATCCGGCAAGCGGCGCCGCACAACACCATCGTTGCCACGGGCGCCAACTGGTCCGACCTTCCCGACCTGCTGGCGATGACGCCGCTGGCCGACGGAAACGCGATCTATAACTTCCATTTCTACGAGCCTCACGAGTTCACGCACCAGGGAGCCACATGGGGTGCGCCGTGGTGGAGTACCACGCATTCGATTCCGTATCCGGCGACGGAGAGCTCGATGCCGGAGCTATTGAAAGAGGTTCCCGGTGCGGCAGAGCGCTACGAGTTGGAGCGCTATTGGCTTGATGGGTGGAACGCGCATCGCATCCGGTTGACGATCGACGAGGCGGCGGCGTGGGGTCGCGACAACCATGTGCCGCTGATCTGCGATGAGTTCGGCGCCTTCCGCGACCACAGCGATCCGGTGTCGCGCGCGAACTGGATTCGCGACGTGCGCACGGCGCTTGAAGCAGACGGCATCGGCTGGGCAATGTGGGACTATCGCGGCGGTTTTGGCGTGGTAATCAAGCAGGACGGCCAGCCGGCGCAGGTGGACGAAACGGTGGTGAGGGCGCTGGGGCTGAGTGGGCGCTAGGAATCGCTCGCGGCGGTTAGCAACCGCTCGGAGACGGATTCGACGATCTGCTCGTGGACCTCGTCGATGGTGAGGTCGCCTTCAATGAGGACCACACGGGCGGGCTCGCGGGCGGCGATCTCGCGGTACTTCTCCCAAACACGGCGGTAGAAGGCATCCTGCTCGGACTCGAAGCGGCCCTCGTCCGTGCCGGTTTCAGTTTCCATGCGCTTGTTGCGGTGACGGGCGCGGGCCAGCGAAGCTTCGAAGCTGGGCAGAAGCAGGAGGGTGAGATCGGGCTGCAATCCACCGCAGAGTTGCCGGTGAAGATCGAGCACCACGGCGGAGCCGAGTTGGCGGCCGCCGCCCTGGTAAGCCTCGGTAGAGTCGGTAAAGCGGTCGCAGAGAACGACCCTGCCCGCGTCGAGGGCCGGTTGGATGACCTCGGCGATGGCCTGCGCCCGGTCAGCGAACATAAGGGCCATTTCAGTCATGGGGGCCAAGGCGCTGGAGCGGGAGTTGAGCAGGATCTCGCGGATGCGGTCGCCGGCGGGCGTGCCGCCGGGCTGGCGCACGACGACCGGATCATGGCCACGCCGGACTAGCCATGCCGCCAAGCGCTTGATCTGCGTGGTCTTGCCCGACCCGTCGAGGCCTTCAAGCGTGACAAAAACACCGCGTGGCATGGGCTGAGTCTACCACCACGCAAGCCGCTACAGACAAATGCTTCAAGTTGTGTTACAAGAGGTTGAATTCCCCAAACATAGCTGGAGTAGGCCGGCAGCGGTCTCGCTCCATGGAGTGAAATATGCGCCTTCGCGACACACTCAAGCTTGCAACTTGTCTCCTGCTGTTCGCCGCACTGCCGGTGAGCCGGCTGGCCGCACAAAACCTCACGCTGGAAGGACAAACCGGAGGATTCCTCACGCCGACCGCTTACGTGGTCTACACAGAGAAGGGACAGTTTTTCTCGCATCCGTCCGTGGGCTTCCATTTCATCGATGCTTCGGCGGTCATCGGCGATGTTGAAACCTTCAGCATCACCGAGGGCTTTGGCAGCCGTGCAGAGGCGGGCTACACCCGCAGCGTTCATCAGTTTGGAGACCAGCCGGCCACTACGGCCACACCGCTCGGCTTGAGCAACCTGTGGAACTACTCCGGCATGAACGTCTTCCACGGCAAGGTCGTCGCTTTCAGGGACGGGCAGTTCGGCGCATGGATGCCAGGTATTGCGATCGGCGGCGCGATCCGCACCAACGACCACTTTGTCTCGGGCGCGGCCAACAAGACGCTGACGGGAACGGACAAGTCGTACACCAACGGCGACGCGTATGTTGCCGTCACCAAGACCTGGGCGAAACCTCCTGTACCGTTCCTGCTGAACCTGGGCTGGAAGGCCACCAATGCCACCATCTTCGGCCTCGGCGGCCAGAGCACTCGCTTTGGCGGGCGGTTCTTCGGCGGTTTGGGCATTCCGCTGCCCCTCGGCCATGGAATCGTGGCGGTACCTTCGGCGGGATTCACGCAGGAGCCCAAGACTTCAGTGAACCTGAATACCCTATTGAACGCCGCGCTCTATCAGTGCGAGGCTGCACTCGTCTGCAATCCCGCGTCGTACACGCTGATGAGCGCCCATCTACCCACAACGCTGGACTATGCCGTGCGGGTGACGCAGCGGGACAAGCCGCACTTTGCGTTTGACATCGGCGTGGGGCAGGTGGCGGGCAACATCGGATCCATCTGGGTTGCAAACCCCTACTACCCTGCCGTGGGGCCTCCGATTGTCGCCATGCCGGTAAATCTCGAGGCGCGGCACGTGGTGGGAATGGGGCTTAGTTACAGATACTGAATCAGTTACAGGTTGCCGAAAAAGCGCCCTCCGGTGCAACTTCTCCGTGCCGGAGGGGTTGCAAACCGAATGCAAACGGCCCATGGGAAACCGTGGGCCGTTTTGCGTTTCCAAAGTCATGCTTTCTGACATCACTTGTCCGGCGTGGGCGCGTAGTAGCCTTCGCGCGTGATCACGGTCAAGTCGCCGTTGTTGGCCTTCAAAACAATTTTGTGGAAGTCGCCCTCGGTATCGACCTGATCGGGCGTGTAGGTGAGCAGGTACTGCTGGCGGAGAGCGCCGGCGATGAGGCCGTAGATCTCTTCGAGATTGTCCTTCTTTTTGGCTTCAAAGTACTGGCCGCCTGTGCGCGAGGCGATCTCCTGCATGATCTTTTTGCCGTCGACCTGGGGCACGTTGGAACCGCCGTGCCGGCCGCCTCCGCCGGGATAGCCTCCGCCGGGATAGCCTCCGCCGGGATAGCCGCCGCCCATGCCGCCGTGGTGCCCGCCGCCGGGAAAGCCATTCTGCTGGTGCTCTTCCTGGCCCTTGAAGTAGATGGTGAAAACCTGCAAGCTGGCATGGTCTGCCGCGTCGATGGCGTCGTTGAGCGTCTCCTTGCTGCCGCGGTCAACCCCGTTGGAGAAGACCACCAGCGCTTTTCGCCCCTCCTTGGGTTTCATCAGCTCATCCGAAGCCAGATAAATCGCGTCGTAAAGCTGCGTTCCGCCGAAGTGGGTGCTCTGCGATTGCCCGTACCCGCGGTCGTTGGAGCTGGTCTCAGGCCCCTGGGGATTGTTCCGTTCCTGTGACGTCGGCCCCATCCCGTCGAGTTCGCGGTGCAGCTTATCGCGAGTGTTGGTGAAGTCAACGAGCAGCTCCACCTCGCGGTCAAAGTGAATCAGGAAGGCCTCGTCGCCGCGAACAGCAGCCTTCGGATCGGCAGGCAGCATCAGGTCCACAAATTTCTCCGCAGCCTTGCGCTCACTGTCCATTGCGGAATAGACGCTGCGGCTTGTATCCACAAGCAAACCCAGGCGGAAAGGCAGATTGCTCTGTGTGGTAAAGCTCTTGATGACCTGCGGACGGCCATCCTCGGTGAGCGTGAAGTCCTTGGCGGTCAGGTTGGTGACGAGTGCGCCGTGCTTGTCGATCACCGTGACCGGCAGCAGAACCTCCCGCGCCTGCACCTTGATGGTAGTCATCGGCTGCGCTGTGGAAGGCTGCTGGGCCATGCCGGATCCGCACAGGCAGGGAAGAGCAAGCACCGAAAAAACGAGGCAGAGTGAAGATTGGATTCTCATAGGATCTTGTCCGAAACGCACTTTCAATCATTTAGACGCGGCGGACCCCAGACCGTTGACCGATGGCGGCGTCCGTGCCCGCCTGGCGTCAGGCCCGGACCGGTGTTTCTAACGCAAAAGCTCTTCGAGCTCCGTGCTGAGGTCGGTTTTGCCGTCGCGGTACTTGACGATGGCCGGAGCGTAGAGACTCAGGCCCCATTCCTTGCCTTTGCCCTTGTTCACGGCGCGCGCGCCGGGCACGACGACGGCATTCTGGGGAACGATGAGCGGCAGCTCGCCTGCAGCACGCAGCACGACGCCGTTCACCAGATCGAACAGGGGAGTGCCGCGCGTGAGAATGGTCCCCGCGGCCAGGACCGCGCCCTTGCGTACGATGGTTCCTTCGTAGACGCCGCAATTGCCGCCCACCAGCACATCGTCCTCGATGACCACCGGGATGGCATTCACCGGCTCCAACACACCGCCGATCTGCGCGGCCGCGCTCAGGTGAACGCGTTTGCCGATCTGCGCGCAGGACCCGACGAGCGCGTGCGAGTCCACCATGGCGCCCTCGTCCACATACGCGCCTACGTTGATATACATGGGCGGCATGCAAACCACACCGCTGGCGACAAACGCGCCACAACGCACAGACGATCCACCCGGAACCAGCCGCACGCCGTCACTGGCGGCAAACCGCCGCGCCGGGTAGGTGTGTTTGTCCACAAAGGAGAGCCCGCCTGCAGCCCACTCCTCCAGTACGCCCAAGCGAAAGCCGAGCAGGATGCCCTGCTTGACCCAGGCATTCACGCGCCATCCGGTGGGCGCCGCTACATCGGGCTCGGCAGCGCGCACCTCGCCGGTTTCCAAGGCTGAGCGCAGAGCCAGGAAGGCCGTCATGGCCGCGGGATCGCCTGTGGCGGCCGGTCCGGCGGCGAAATACCGTCCAATTTCTCTCTCCAGATGGTTGAGGTTCATCGCAATCCGAGTGTATCAATCGACAGTGGAGAGCGAACAGCGGACAGTGAACAGAGTGCAGAGATTTGTAGGGCCTTTGGTGAGAAGTGAGCTCAGGGGAGGGCAGCGGTTTCCTGCCGGGCTGGATTGACGGGGTCCGGCGTGGGCTTGGTTCTCGGCTGCCTGTTTACGAAGATGGGCTGCAGGCGGAAGCAATTCTTCCCCGAGGGGATCAGCGCCAGTGGAATGGGCTCCTGCCCTGGCCGGCCATGGAAGTTTTTTGACTCGAGCCATGCGCTGAGCCGAGGGTCGCGGATCTCGGTTTGGCCCTGCCAGAACTCGGGAGCCAGGCCGCATTGAATGAGCAGGTGGTCCAGATGCAACTCGATGACCCCGACGTCTCTGGGAAAGTAGCGGCGGACGTTGCCGGGCCCCACTTCAACACCGGTGAACGCGTGTCCCTTGCATTGCGTTTTGACCACCATAGGTTCCTGCCGGGCGGCTACGATGAGGTGCGATGAAAGCCGAATGAGGCAAGTCTAAGGAGTACGATTGCGTGGCGAGTGAGGCGATGAAGGAAAAGTGGTTGTGGGGTTCCTGATTTGAGACAGGAGCTAAGTGAAGGCCACATCGGGAAGCCTAGGGCGTGTCATCAAATCCCCGGTAGTGGGCGTTGCTGGTGAAAATCGTTCCAGGCTAGGCGGAGGCCGCAGGCTTTGGCGGCTCCAAGGTCAAGGCCGACAACAACGCATGGAGCGATTTTCACCGCAACCCGAAGGGACGGGGCCAATTTCCCCCATCTCTTCGTCACTCGTCGCTTCAGTAGGTCAACTACAGCGCGCTTCTCGCTCCTCGACCTGGGGGAAATTGGCTCCCGTCGCCCGCCACCGGGGATTTGATGACACGCCCTAGATTCCGGCTGCTACGCGGGGCTGGCCCGCACCCCTATAGCGGGTCTCCTGCAGGTGTAGACCAAGGCACAATCGCCAAGTGGCTTTTTCATCGAGAAAAAGCCACCTTGAATTCTGTCCGAAATGGCTCATAGTTGCAGGAGAACCGCCGAAATGGGAGGTTTTTCTCTGTTCTTGATTTCCCCGCATCGTGGAAGCGCGTCCGTCCGTCCGTATGCGATACTCGAAACGGCATGTACAAACGAATCGTACTCAAGTTATCGGGAGAAGCGCTGGCAGGGGACCTCGGCTATGGTATTGACGCCGCAAAGGTGTCCGAGATTACCGGCGAACTAGCCGAAATTCACGCTCTGGGCGTCGAGATCGGCCTGGTGGTTGGCGGCGGCAATTTCTTCCGCGGCGTGGAGGAGCAGGCCAAGGAGATGGACCGTGTGAGCGCCGATAACATGGGCATGCTCTCCACGGTCATCAACGCCATCGCGCTGCAGGACGCCCTGGAGCAGCGCGAGGTACAGTGCCGGGTGATGACCGCGGTGTTCATGAACCAGATCGCCGAGCCGTATATCCGGCGGCGCGCGGTGCGGCATCTGGAAAAGGGCAGGGTGGTGATCTTCGCCGCGGGCACGGGAAATCCGTTCTTTTCCACCGATACGGCGGCCAGCCTGCGCGCCATGGAGATCAAGGCCGATGTGCTGCTGAAGGGCACCAAGGTGGAGGGCGTGTACAACGCCGACCCGGTGGTCGTGAAAGACGCCGTGAAGTACGACCGGATTACCTACATGCAGATCCTGCAGCAGGGCTTGAAAGTGATGGACCTGACCGCGGTGAGCATGTGCAAGGACAACAACCTGCCGATGATCGTCTTCAACATGAATCAGCCGGGAAACATCCGCCGCGTGGTGTTGGGCGAGAAGGTGGGATCGCTGGTGACAGCGTAGAGCAGCTTCCAGCTCCTAGCTTTTAGCTTCTAGCTGCCTTGGCTCTGGCGGGCCGCTTTGCTCCTATCGAAGAGTTCTCGCGCCACGGTTCATTTGCATTGCCTCGGGGTGAACGTGTAGGTAGTTTCAGCACGACGAGGCTAGCGGCTAGAAGCTAGAAGCTAGAAGCTAGAAGCTGGAAGCTAATGGCTGCCCCCGTTCGGAGACGTCTAACTGTTCGTGGAAACTTGCAAGCCAGCGCCGCTGAAAGCTTTGACAGGCTTGCGCTGCTTCGCGGCCATCAACATCGTCTTCTTTCACTTCTCCAATCCCCAGTGGTTCGGATTTCTGGCGCCGGTGGTCAATGCCGGCTTTATCTCGGTCAGCTACTTCATTCTGCTGTCGGGATTTGTGCTGGCCTATAACTATGCCGAGCGCGCGCGCAACGGGGAACTAGACCGCAAGCGCTTCTGGGAGGCGCGATTCACGCGCATCTATCCTATTTATTTTCTGAGCCTGCTGCTGAGCCTGAATTTGCTGCGCCCGGAGTACCGGACGCACACGCACGCGATGTTCTGGACCGGCGTGGTGCTGACGCCGCTGCTGCTGCAGGGCTTTGTTCCCGCCGTGGCCACGTTCCTGAACACGCCGGCGTGGACCATGTCGGCCGAGGCGTTCTACTATGTGCTCTTTCCCTGGCTGGCCAGGTGGAAGCGGCCGCAGCGCATGGCGCCGCACCTCGTGAAGATGGCCGGCGTGTGGGCGCTGGGCCTGGTTCCCGGCGCTCTTTACATGGCTTTCAATCCCGATGGAATCGCATGGCCGGACCGCTGGAGTTACGGCCCATGGCTGTGGGCGCTCAAGTACACGCCCTATTCGCACATGTTCAGCTTTATTTTCGGCGTGATGCTGGCCGACCTGGACCGGATGATCGGGCGCACAGGCCATTTGCGTTTTTGGCTGGGAATCATCGGGTTTGGCGGAATTTACGCGCTCCTGAGCCTGGGGCCGCTGATGCCGTACGCGATCATGCACGACGGATTGCTCATGCCTCTCTTCGCCTGCATCATCCTCGGGCTGGCCGGAGAAAACCCTCTGGCCCACGCGCTGGGCGCGCGGCCGCTGGTGTTTGTGGGAGAGGCCAGCTATTGCCTTTACCTGCTGCACTTCAACCTGTGGAACCTGGTTCACAGCTCGCACGTGCTGGATGCGCTGGGATTGAGCCGTTTCGATCCGTGGATCAGCTACTTGCTGTTGATTGCCCTGGCCATCTTCGCGCTGCACTTCATTGAGAAGCCGGCGCAGCGCAAGCTGCGCGAGTGGATGCACGCGACATCGGTGCTACGGGGCAGTTGATCACTGAATCGTGACGCGTGCGAGCCATTGGCTTTGTGCCGTCTGGTGTTGGCTCACAGCAAAAAGCCCAGCCGCAGCGGCTGGGCTTTCTTGCCAGGAACTATTTTCGTGCTTACGGCGTGACCGACTGCGTGGAGTGGTTGCCGTGAGGAACGGCGGCCAGCGCCTTGGGATAGGCTCCGGTCGGGTACGGCGTAGCCTGCAGCGTGGAAAGGACTCCGGTATTGGGATCGAGACGGAAGCCGGAGACGGAGTTGCCCAGATAGTTTGCTGTATAGACAAACCGGGCGAGTGCTGGATCCACGATAATCGCCACGGGCTCCGTATCGGTTGGGTTAGTCCCAGAGGTGGATGATGTGTTGACCACCGCTGAGGGGACTCCGGTGGACAGAATAATGCTGTAGGCCGAAACCGTCGAATCCAGGGCGTTGCTGAGGTAGATATAAATGCCACGCGGATCGATCGTAACCGCGGTAGGTTCGGCGCCGCTCCTAAAGGGGCCGCTGACCATGAAATCCAGCGCGTCAGAGGAGAGAACGGTGTAACCGATTAGCTCGTTGGATGCGAAGTCGGTGACGTAGACGAAGCGGTTCACGGGATCGGTGGCGAGGGCGGACGGCTTGACGCCTGCCTGATACGGACTGTTGGCAACGGCGGTCAGAGCGCCGCCGGATCCTACGGCGTACCCGAAGAGCCAGCCAGGATTGGCGTTGCTCGTCGTGCTTCCGCCCGGATTGTAGGCGGACTGGTCATAAGCAGCCACGTAAACGGCACCGCTGTTGGCAAGCACAGTCACGCCGGTGGGCACGATCGTGTCGCCGGCGTATCCCGGAACGGCGAGCTGCACAGTCGCTACCGCAGAGCCGATGGTCCCGGAACTGAGGGCGTACTCCGTGAGCGTGGCGGAGCTGGTTCCCGATACGACATACAAGTAGGTGTTGGCGGAGTTGACCGCAATGGAGACGGGGACAGTGGCCAGGGTCACCGAGTCCTTCTGCGTCAGAACCCCGTGGTCATCGATGCTGAAGTGAACCACCGTCTTGCTGCCCTGATTGGCGACGTAGAGGTTGTAGTAGTCGGAGGTGGTAGCCATCGCCACCGGGTTCGTCCCGCCCGAAGGGACGGTGGGTTGTCCGGTGCGCAGGGCGCCGGATTCGGAGTCTACCGCGTAGGTGTAGATCTCTCCAGCGCTGCCCGGCGAGGCGCCCGCGGAACACGCCACGAAAACATAGTCGATGGTGACAAGCTCGCAGGCAGTCAGGAGGGTGGCCACGATCAGGCCGATTCCAGAGACCAGAAAAAGCTGGCTCAATTTGCTGAACTTCATTCGCTTCCTTCGTCGTGGGCCCGTCACGACAAGCCCCTCAAAAAACTCGTTTAGGTTGCCCCTATCATCATTGTAAAAGCCGGATGCGGGGAGTTGCCACCAGATACTTCTCCCGAGCGCAACGATCTCGGGCTCTCATTGCTGGACTCCGGCTCCCGTGCCGTTGTGCGGAATGGCCACTACAGCGGTTGGTTCCGAGTTCGTCGCATAGGGAGAGAGTTGCGAATCGAGCAGCGTGCCGGTCGTGGTGCTCAACTCAAAGCCGGAGACGGTATTGTCTAGAAAGTTGGCAGTGTAGAGGAAATGATTCGTCGAGGGATCGATTCCAATGGCCACCGGCTGCAGGCTGGTGGAAAAAGTGCCAATGGAGGTGAGCGCGCCACTGCTCATGGAGTAGGCGGTCACTGTTGCGTCAAGCGAGTTGGCCACATAAGCGAAGGGATAGGAAGGATCGACGACGAGGGCGGAGGGCTGATTGCCGGCCTGGAATGGACTGCCGCTGAGAGGGATGAGAGCACCTGCAGCCGCGGCCGTGCCTGGCGCAACCGAGTAACCCCGGACATCTCCCTTGGCGAAGTCCGTTACATACACATAGGAGCCGGAGGCGTCGCTGGCGATGGCCGAGGGTCGAACACCGGCCGGGAAAGGCGAGCCGCTCAAGGGTGTGAGCACGCCGCCGGAACCGACGGAGAATGCGAAGATATAGCCCACGTAAGGCGTCACCGAGGAGTCGTATGCGGTGACGTAAACATAAGCGCCGGAGGCGAGGACGTTGACGGCAGTAGGCACGATCACGTCTGAAGCGCTCTCCCCGGACAGCGTCAAAGGCCAATACTGCCCATTTACGGCGGAGTTTGTGGCTGCTGCTCCCAGCGCCACCGGCGTGGAACCGCTCGCGGCCGTAAGCGGAAAGACGCCGATCGAACCGGAGCAAGGCTCCGCACCCGAGCAGAGGGCGAGCGGCTGGTACAGATCGACGATAAACAAATTCGACTTGTTCGCGGCGATGGCCAACGGAAAGATCCCCGGCGTATTCACGGTGTTGTAGGGATAGAGCTTGCCATCGGAACCGATGATGAATTGAACGATGGTGTTGTCGTCCTCGTTGACTACGAAGAGGCTGCCGTAATCGACGGAAACGGCCTCCGCAACCGGGTTACGCCCTTCGGAAGGGAAGGGTGAGGTGGGAATCTGGCGCATGCGGCCGGATTCCGAGTTGATTTCAAAGACGTTGATTTCGCCGTAGTTGTCGGCGCCGGCGGCCTTGGCGCTGGCGACGAAAACAAAATCGACGGTCAAGGTTTGCGTCAGCTGCGAGCAGGCAGTCACGAGCGTAGCCGCCAATAGGCTGGCCGCGGCGGCCAGCACAAGCTGGCTCGATCTGTTCCACTTCATGCGCATCTTTCGTCAGCGGGCTGTTGTGCGGGCCCTTCCATCCTGCGGTTTTCGAAATCGAATCCCAGCGCAAGCAGTGGCGCCGGCGCCGGCATTCGGCCAGGAACTGTTTGCAGACCCTTGATTCGCGCAGGCTCCGCAGTCCCGAGTCTGGCGGTAGGACCAGCCCGCCTAGCCACGTCTGCCAAGGCCGGCGGACACAAGCCGGCCCTAACTTGTGCGTCCGTTAACCAGGCACCAAGTGGCCGGACCCTCGAGCTTGTACGTGCTGGTCACGCGCATACTGTTCAGGTCGCCGGTGTTGGGATCAATCACGCGCCCAGTCACGGTGGAGTCGTATTCGTTGGCTTCGTAGATGAACTGGCTGGAGGGGTCCTCCACAATGCACTGCGGACCCGAGCCTGAACCGAAGGGCTCTTCGGCGATGAAGCTTAACTGCCACGAAGGCGAATTCGAAATAAAATACGCGGCAATGCCGCTTTCCGGATTCGGGCCTATCGCGTTGTTCCCCTGGTTCGCCACGTAGACAAACCTGCCCTTCTGCTCGACGATCAGGTAGATAGGATTGGCGAGCGTGGGGTCGTCGGGGACTATGCCGCTTGACTCTGCCTGCAGCGCGCCTCCGCTGCCCAGCGTATAGGGCAGAATCTGGCTCGGTGAGGTGGTGGACGTGCCGTTGAACGTAGTGGTGATGGGCTCGTTATCGAGCACGTACATGATGGTCGAGGAACCCACGATAGCCGTACCTTGCGAGATGCCAAGCGATTGGGAACTGTTCTGGCTTAGCGTCAGTTGCCCGGTGCTGCTCGAGTAGCTGTAAGGAAAAACCGATGTTCCGCCAGTGTACGGATAGGAAGTGGGAGCCGCGGAGCCGAAAAGCGTGAGGAGCACGTTGCCGGAGAGCACGCAGTCGACGGGGCTGCCCGGAACCGGGAAATAGGTGATCGGCTGTCCGTTGGCCGCCGTCACCTGGGCATTTTCAATCAACGACAAACGGCCGGTGGTCTGGTCGATCTTAAAGACCGTGATGTCGCCGCAGGTGGTGGTCGAGGGCCCCAGCGCCTGTGTGCAGGAGTTGGTAGGAACGCCGTTCACCAGCGTGGTAACTCCGCTGTCGGGTGCGTCGTGGTCCAGCACAAAGAGATAGTTCCCCGAGGCGTCGACAAAAAGCCGGAACGGATTCACGCCTTGGGAAAAGAAAGTCTCCTGCGGAGTGAGAATGGCGTTTCCGCCGACTGCAAACTCAACGATGTTCGAGTTTTCGCACTCGTTCGCGCCCGTGCCATAGCAGTCCCCGCTGCCCGAGGCATTTGCGCCGCGGTTCAGGACATAAAGAAACCGGCTGCTGTCGGTGAGAAAAGCGCGGACCGGGTTGGCGCCACCCGAGGAAACCGGCAGGCCGTTGACGGGCGTCAACTGGCCCGTATTGTGATCGATCTTATAGCCGGAGATGATGCCGTTGTTGCCGGTTGAAGCGGTGACGGTTCCCGTCACATATAAGAAGCCAACCGTATAACTCTGTATGCAAGACGTCACACCAAAAACAACGGCCGCCGAGAGAGCGCCCATCCAAAGCGCCTTGCCGAATTTCGTTAACTTCATGCTATTCCTTCATCCTGGCTAGGCGTGTGCCGCCAAGTTTCGTCGTTCCCGAGCAGTGCTGGGTTGGGATGGAATCCCTGATGCATTGTAAAAGGCGAGGGCGGGTTGTGCCTAGTTTCCTCCTCTAATCAGGCAAAATCGTGTTTGGCGGCGTGTCGCGGCGCCAAACGCGGCGCCCGATCGTGGGTTCTGCCGCCTGCCTGCCGATTTTTCCAAGAGCGGCCGCCAATTGGACGGGTTCTGGCAGGAAAGGTTAACGATCCTCGGCGGGTTCATCCGCGCCGGGCACGGCTGACGCGCGCCGGGACGCGAGACAATGAGCGCATGAGCAACCGCTTGACGATCGTCGCGCGGGTTCTGGCGGAATGCAACCTTGCCGGCCCCTCATGTCCGCGGAATACGGCCCCGGCGCATTACGTCCACGTGCGCGTTTCTGTCCGGCAAAGACCACTGGGACCCGGAAGCCGCAGCGGCAGAGCTTCCATAGCTCCGCTATAGCCCGTCTCGGCCGGCTACCATAACCGGCGCATCACCCAGGAACATCGCCTCGTCTATATCGCCTCGTCTATCGTGTAACCGCCGACCGTATCGGCTATCTGTAGGCGCGGTATCACTATGAGTAGCACTATAGCGGGTCTCCTGCAGGTGTAGACCAAGGCACAATCGCTAAGTGGCTTTTTCATCAAGAAAAAGCCACCTTGAATTTTGTTCGAAATGGCTCATAGTTGCAGGAGAACCGCCGTAGAACGCCATTCGCCTGACAGTTCTTTACATCCCTCCCCGCCCCTGCCACACTTGAAGCGTGGACACCCAGACAGTCGTCATCCTCGATTTCGGGTCGCAGTATACGCAGCTCATTGCGCGGCGCATCCGCGAGCAGAATGTGTTCTCGGTCGTGCTGCCCTGCACGGCGCCGCTTCCTGAGATACAAGCCCACAAACCCATCGGGTTGATTCTTTCGGGCGGGCCGTCGTCGGTGTACGACGCGGACGCGCCGGCCGCGGACCCGCGCGTGCTGGAACTGGGCGTTCCCGTTCTGGGCGTCTGTTATGGACTGCATTTCATCGTGCATCATCTCGGCGGCAAGGTGCGCTCCGCGCCCAAGCGCGAGTACGGCCACGCGGAGGTCCAGATCGAAGACCGGGCAACGCCACTGTTCGCGGGGCTGCCGCCATCGATCCAGGTTTGGATGAGCCACGGCGACGAAGCGCTGGAGTTGCCCGCGGGGTTCCGCCGCGTAGCCGTTACATCGAACGCGCTGGCCGCGATCGCCAACGAGGAGCGGCGAATCTGGGCCGTGCAGTTTCATCCCGAGGTGCATCACACGCCGCTGGGACCGCAGCTGATCGGGAACTTTCTTTCGATCTGCGGGGCGCGCGGGGATTGGACGCCGGCGCACTTCATTGAGAGCACCGTAACCGCGATCCGCGAAAAGGTCGGCGCAGGGCACGTGATCTGCGGCCTGTCGGGCGGCGTGGACTCGTCCTTCGCCGCGATGCTGGTGCACAGGGCCATCGGCAGCCAGTTAACGTGCATCTTCGTGAACAATGGCGTGCTGCGCAAAAACGAGTTCACGAGCGTACAGGCGAACCTGCGCGGCAAGCTGGGGCTGAACATCGTGGCCGTGAACGCCAGCGCGCGCTTTCTGGAGAAACTGGCCGGCGTCACCGATCCGGAGATGAAGCGCAAGCGCATCGGGGCGGAGTTTATCGCGGTCTTCGAGGAGGAGGCCGGCCGCATTGCGCAGGAGACGGGCGGTGTGGAATGGCTGGTGCAGGGAACGCTCTATCCCGACGTGATCGAATCGTCGAGCGTGAAGGGGCCGAGCCAGACCATCAAGAGCCACCACAACGTGGGCGGACTGCCGGAACGAATGAAGCTGAAGCTGATCGAGCCGCTGCGCGACCTCTTCAAAGATGAGGTCCGGCGCATCGGGCGCGACTTGGGGCTCCCGGAGGAGATCCTGAGCCGGCAGCCGTTTCCGGGGCCGGGGCTGGCGGTGCGCATCCTGGGCGAGGTGACGCCGGAACGCGTAGCCCTGCTGCAGGAGGCCGACGAGATCGTGGTTGCCGAGATCAAGGCTGCCGGCCTGTACACAAGGATCTGGCAGAGCTTCGCCGTGCTGCTGCCGGTGATGAGCGTGGGCGTGATGGGCGACCAGCGCACTTACGCCTACACTTGCCACTCCGAAGACGGCATGACCGCCGACTGGACGCCGCTGCCGTACGAACTGCTGAAGCGCATCTCCAACCGCATCGTGAACGAGGTGCGCGGCATCAACCGAGTGGTGTACGACGTGACCTCGAAGCCGCCGGGAACGATCGAGTGGGAGTAGCGAAAGCTTGTTCAGCCGGCCACACCTACGGCGCATATAAATCCACGAGACGAATCGAATGCGCGGCCGGACGCTTCACTGGCTCTCCGGCTTCAGCACCGGGGCGCGCAGCGGAGTGGTTTCGATCTCGATGCGCGTGTCTTTAGGAAAGACGACATCGCGGCCCGTGTGGAGGAAGTTGTCGTAGAAGGAAAGCCCAGCCGCGTAGAAGCCAATTCCGGCGGCAAGGTTGTAGTTGCCGGCGGCCACGCCCACGATCCGCCCCGCAAACCCGAAGCCGTTGGAAGCCACGCCCGTTTGAACGGCCATGTCGCCATCCTGATCGAGGGCGCGGCCCGCGAGCATGGTCAGCAGGATAGGCGCAAGGGCGCTGGCTTGGTTGCGCGGCGTCACGGTGCCTTCGGCGTCGAGCGAGAGGTTCTGCGTCTTCTCGGTGGCAGCTCCCGACAGCGATCCCTCAACCAGTTTGCTGGCCCCCTCGGGGAAGTGCACCTCCTGGAAGACAAAGCGCAGCTTGCCATTGCGGCCCAGTTTGCGCGCGGGTTTGGCCGTGGTCACTTTGCCAATCAGCGTGGAGCCTTGAGGAACCACAAGCCGGTGTTCCTTGTCATAGACCGGTTCGACAACGAGCGCCTGCACGGGGTCGCCTGGCTTCGCGGTGGCCGACGTCACCAGGCCGCTCAACTGCGCGTTGATGGACCAGGCCTCGGGCATTTTGGCAATGGCGGCCGACGGAGCTGGTGAAGGCGGATCTGCGGCGAGTTTTGGCAGCGCGAGAGGTTCTGTCAGCTCAAAGGACCACGCGGTGTGCGCAACGATCCGTTCGGGGTGGTAAGGCAGTTGACGATAGAGCATCTGCAGGGCGCGGCCGCCGATTCCAGGCGCGGTGAAGAACGCGATGCGGTCGCGCATCTGGCTCCTGGCCTGTTGAATCTGGCGCGAAATCAGCGATCGCTTCGGCAACGCTCCGGGAGCGGAGAGCTGCAGAACCGGCGCGCCGTCCGATGCCGTGGCTGCCGAGATCGGCAACGGGCCGCCCGGCAGCACTAACTGGTCGAATCGCACTTCAGCCTTGTGAAAGGGAGTGAAGTCCCCGTGCAGGCGCCCCTGGAGGCGTGTCTTCTGGTCCGGCTCCAATGCGACAACCTCGCCCTGAAGTGCCGTCTGCGCCGGCACGGCGAGCTTTCCGCCGCAGTAGATCGGGTGCATCAGCTTTGCTTCGATGGTCTCGCCGGCTTTCATCGGGTAGTTGCGAGGGACCTCTACCTGGAAACTCGTCCCCTTGGGCAACACGGGTTTTTCTTGACGCGGCGTTGTATTCCCGGCGGGGCCGGTCGCGTTGGCAGGGGTTTGAGTGGGAGCCGCCGGGGGCTTTTGGGCGGGCCGCTTCTGCAAAGTCTGCGCCGTGATCGCAGGTCCGGCGAAAAGCGCAAAGACGCACAGGCTCGAGGCCAGGGGTAGAACATTGAAGTTGCGCATAAGGGGAAGCGGCTCCCGGCGGCGCGTACTTGTAAGACGGCAAAGGGACGTAAACGGTAGCGGCTACACGCTCGCCGGATGCCACGCAATCGTCTGCTAGAGTGATGATGACGACGGAGCGGAGATAACTTTGCACTCCGAAGACGGCATGACCGCCGACTGGACGCCGCTGCCGTACGAACTGCTGAAGCGCATCTCCAACCGCATCGTGAACGAGGTGCGCGGCATCAACCGAGTGGTGTACGACGTGACGTCAAAGCCGCCGGGTACGATCGAGTGGGAGTGACTGACCGTCACGGCAACTGCGGGACGTTTATCTTTCCAGCCGGATCACCACATTCACGTCATGCGTGTCAGGATTGGCCGTCGCATCGAACTTTACCTTCACTCCTGCAAGGGATCGTCTCAGAACCGGGTCCTGCTGCTGCACTTTGGCAATAAAGTTCGCGACATAACTCTCATCGAACGGGTCGCCGGGTAGCATTTGCCAACTGCGAATAAGGAGAGTGCGCAACTCATCGCTGACATTGTCGAATTTGACGAAGGCGAGATGATAGACCGGCCCCGGATCGACGTCAACGTTGTAGCTCACCGTGGAGTCTGCGTAGTTGAAGACCGCGTGCGGCGTGACTTTGCAATCGAGATTGCCTTTGGCCTGATAACGCGACGAAACCAGCGCCCAGATGGAGCGAACCCTGATGCCTATCGACGGTCCGGCGATGGAGGGAGCGAGAGCCTTGTCGATTTCCTCCTCGGTGACGGGCGTGCCGGGCGGCAGGTGAATCGCGGCCACCTGGTAGAGGCGGCCCTCCTGAATCTGAACCGAAAACGGAACCACGATGGCGCCGGATTGGAGGGTCGGATCGCCGGTACGCGCAACCTCGACTTTGGCGGCATAGCCCTCGTCGCCGTAGAATTGCTCAACCGCCCGCGCGAGATTGCCAGCCGAATCCATAGTTCCAAACGGATTCTTGGCTGCCTCGGCCACGATGGCCTGAACCTTAGCCTGAAAGGGATCGGACACGCCGTCGATGCGTGCTACGCCGACTTTGACCGGTGGTGTGGTGATGGAATAACTCACGGCATTCACCTTGTGGGTGAACAGGTCGGCGGCAGTTGTGACGGCGACGGTGGCTTCGAGCCCCTCGGCGGCGAGCATCTTTTCGAGAGCGGCCCGGACGTCATCGGCAATGCCGCCTTCGGGCGGCACTTTGCCGTGATAGAGCGGGAGCTGCTCGTGGAGTTTGGCGTCCAAGTCCGGGCCAGGCGTGAGGGGAAGGTTCTCAAGGCGGACGGGATAGAGATCGGTGGAGGGCGTGAGCAGAAAGGTCAGATCCAGGCCATCGAACTTGAAGGCGACACTGGAAAAGACGCCGCTGTCGAGCAGTCGCTTCGAGTAATCCTGCATGTCGGAGTAGCTGAGGACGATGCCCTTCTTCAGCCCAGCTGCGGCGAGCAGTTCCTGATCGGAGTACTCCGGCGCGCCCTGGAATTGGATGGTCTTGGGTAGGAATTTCTGTGCCTGTGCCGGATACACCGCGGCGAAAACAGCCAACGCTGTGAGAAGGGTAAAAATGCGACGGCGCATGATGGGGATAAGAGTAGCACGGGAATTATGGGAAGAGATCGCATTTTATTGATGAAATGGGCGATCCGTCGGTCTGCTAGAGTGAGGGGGACAAGAGAGCGGAGGTTCGTTCATTGGGCGTTTCCGGGATCGCGTTGGCGCCGTTTGGCATCGATCCGCAATTCGTGGCGCGGGTTTGGGGATTTCGCGATTTGCGTCCCTGGTACGACCGCGTAGCCGAGGGCGATGCCATCGGCGAGGTGTGGCTCACCGGCGACGATTGCCTGATTGCGACCGGTCCCCACGCCGGCAAGCGGCTGGCTGCGCTTTTTTCGGAGGCGCATGAAGCGATTCTGGGCGAGCACGCGCCTTCGCCAGACTCGCCCCTGCTGATCAAAACGATTTTCGCCCGGGAAAAGCTGAGCGTTCAGGTGCATCCCGACGACAAGATGGCGCGGAAGTACGGCCAGCCGCGCGGCAAGACCGAGTGCTGGTATGCGCTGGCGGCCGAGCCGGGAGCCGAGGTGGCTGTGGGCGTGAAGCCCGGCACGACGCTGGCCGAAATCGAGGAGGGAATTCGCGCGGGAACGCTCGAAGAGAGCCTGAATATGGCGCCGGTGGCCGCCGGAGATCTGATTTTTGTGGATGCTGGGACGGTGCACGCCGTCTGGCCCGGATCGATCCTGCTGGAGACGCAGCAGAACTGCGACCTGACCTATCGCATGTTCGATTACGGCCGCGGCCGCGAGCTGCACATCGCGAAATCCCTCGAAGCCGCGCGGCTGACCACGCGCTCCGGCAAGGTGGCGCCGCGCCAACTCGCCGGCCGCACCGTGCTGATTGATGTGGAGTACTTTCGCATGGAGCGAATCCCCGTCAACGGCAGCAGGACGAGTGACAGCCTGCGCGGCGCAGACGGGAAGCGCGGTCTCGCCTACCTGTTTGCAGCCGCCGGAGCGGGACGGCTTGCGGGAGCGGGTTTTGAGCCCGTCGATCTGCCCCCGCGCGGCATCGTTGCCGTGCCCGCGGCTTCTCCGGAGTTTGTGCTCGAAGACGCAGGGGGGCCGGATGGCGCCCTCAACCTGATCCGCATCACGCCCAACTGGCCCGAAATGACCCATTGACCGCAAACCGTATTTGGGATTGCGACGCATCACTCCGGTGTAGACATTTGCACAATGTTTGCGCCGTACCCCCGGTTTTCAGGCAGAATCTAAGGTGATATGAACTTCCGATTCGCACTACCGTCCGATCTTCGCGGCGCCGTCGATGCGGCCGCCGCCGACTGGCAAGCCCACCGCAAAGTCAAGCGCTTCTGGCAAAAGGATCCGTCGTTGTGGACTCGCGATGGCGAGGAGCAATGGATGGGTTGGATCGACATTGTGGAGCGGCAGAAGCAGGATCTGGGTTCGTTCGCGGAACTGGGCGGCGATGTCAAGAGCTCCGACTTTCAATCGGTCCTCCTGCTCGGGATGGGCGGGTCCAGTTTGTGCCCTGAAGTGCTGGCCAAGACCTTCGGCCGGCAGCCGGGCTTTCCAGAACTGCGCATCGTCGACTCCACCGATCCGGCGCAGGTGAGGGCTGCCTGCGACGAGGTGAACCTTGCCGAGACTCTGGTGATTGTCGCGAGCAAGTCCGGCTCCACCCTCGAGCCCAACATTCTATTGCAATTCTTCTACGACGAGATGCGCAGAGCCGTGGGCTCAGAGGATGCAGCAAGCCACTTTGTGGCCATCACCGATCCCGGCTCGGAGATGGAGCAGGTGGCCAGGAAGAACGGTTTCCGCAACATCCTATATGGCGATCCGCAGATTGGCGGACGCTATTCCGCGCTGTCGAACTTCGGCGTGGCGGCGGCAACCGTGGCTGGCCTGGATATCGGTAAGCTGCTCGAAGAGGCGGGCAAAGCAGTGGCCAGCGCGAAGCAGCCTTTACCGGATAATGCCGGCGTGCAGCTTGGATTGCTGCTGGGCACGGCGGCGAATGCGGGACGCGACAAGATCACCATCTTCACCTCGCCGGAGATCTACGACCTGGGCGCGTGGCTGGAACAATTGATCGCCGAATCCACCGGCAAGCAAGGCAAGGGAATTACGCCCGTCGACCGCGAGACGATCGGCGCGCCCGAGGTGTATGGCAAGGACCGCGTCTTTGCCTACGTACGCCTGAAAGGCACGGCCGATGCCAGCCAGGACGCCAAAGTCGCCGCCCTTGAAGCCGCCGGCCACCCGGTTGTTTCCATCGAGATTGCCGATCTCTACGAGATCTTCGGGCAGTTCTTCACATGGGAGATTGCGACGGCCGTTGCCGGCTCGGTGATGGGCATCAATCCGTTCAACCAGCCGGACGTGGAATCGGCGAAGGTAGAGACCCGCGCGTTGACCGCCGAGTATGAGAAGACCGGCACGCTGCCGGAACGCCAGCCGTTCTTCACGGGAAAGGACGACGCAGGAACCCCGTTTGAGCTCTACGCGACCGGCGAGTACGCGGCCAAGTTGAAGGCCGCGGCTCCCAGTGCAACCCTCGCCGGAGTTCTGCGCGCGCACCTGGATCAGCTTCGTGCCGGCGACTACTTCGCTACGGTGGCTTTTCTGCCCATGTTCAGCGAGCATGAGGCGGCTATTCAGGAGTTCCGGCACACGGTGCGCGACCGAAAGCGCGTGGCCACCTGCCTCGGCTTCGGCCCGCGCTTCCTGCACTCCACCGGGCAGGACTACAAGGGCGGCCCGAACACGGGCGTCTTCCTGCAGATCACCGCGGACCATGCCGGGGATATGGACATTCCCTACCAGAAGTACAGCTTTGGCGTGGTCATCGACGCTCAGGCGGCCGGGGATCTGGCGGTGCTGGAATCGCGCGGGCGCCGGGTCCTCCGGGTGCATCTGGGAGCCGATCTGTCCGCGGGGCTTAAGGCCCTGGGCGCGGCTGTGAACGTGGCGCTGGCATAGGAAACTTTCTGCCCGAGACGGGGTTTAACCCGGTAACAGGCTCAGCCGAGTCTCGTCTAACGGGTTGAGCCGGAGAATCAGGTTCGACATGCCATTTCCCCAGCGCGGCATCGAGCCGGCGGGGAATGACGGCAGAGGAGAGATGAGGATGAATCGACCCTTGATGAAAAAGGTGAGCACGCAGCTCATGGCATGGGTAGGGGTGACCGTGCTGTGCGCCGTGACCGCGCTTGCGCAGGATGCGGGCGCGGCGGCGCAACCTCAGGATCAGCCGGCGGCACAACAGGGGCAGCGCACGGACGGGCAGATTGAGATGGATGTGGTGCACGCGCTGGATGCTTCGGCGGCTCTGAAAAACGACTTGATTACCGCGGCAACCATTCAGGGAGAGGTCACGCTTTCCGGAACGGTTTCGAGCGAAGCGTCGAAGCAGTTGGCGGAGTCGATCGCTGCGCACGTGGACGGCGTGACCAAGGTGCACAACAACCTGCAGATCGGCAATCCGGGCGCGGAGGCGCAGCCCATGCAGCCGGCTCCGCCCCCCGATGAAATGCCCGACGCCGACCAGTCGCAGGCGCAGCAGAATATGGCGGGCCTGCCGCCTCCGGGTCCAGCCCCGGACCAGGGTCAGGCTCAGGCCCCGGCGCCGTATCCGCAGCAGCCGGCTTATCCGCGGCAAGGCGGCTATCCACAGCAGGGTGGTTATCCGCCGCCTCCGCCACAGCGGCCTCAATACCAGAATCCGCAGTACTCGCAATATCCGCAGTACCCGCCCGCGCCTGCTGCTCCGGCCTATGAGCAGCCCAGGGGACCTGTGACCGTTCCGCCGGGAACCCTGCTGCAGGTGCGGACAAGCGAGCCGGTGGATAGCAAGAGGGCGAAGGACGGCGAGCCGGTGCAATTCACGGTGATTCAGGACGTGGCCATCGGCGGAGTTCTGGCCATTCCGCGCGGCGCCGTCGTGCACGGTGTAGTCACCGAGAGCAAGAATGCGGGCTCGGGCAAACTGGCCGGAAGTTCGGTGCTGGCGCTGACCCTCACTTCGCTCGATCTGGGGGAACGAAACTACCCGCTCACTTCCGATCAGTTCAAGGTGAAGGGTCCGAATAAGGCGGGCCAGACCGTGGGCAGCGCATTGGGCGGCGGCCTGATCGGCGCCATTATCGGCTGCGCGGTGGGCCGCGGCGTGGGATGCGCCATCGGCGCCGGCGCCGGCGTAGCCGCGGGCACGGCTGCTTCGGCCGCCTCGCCCGGACCGCGCGTGTGGATTCCTGCCGAGGCGCTGGTGACATTCCACGTCGATTCACCGCTCACGGTTGCGCCGGTGAGCCCGCAAGAAGCGGCGCGGCTGGCGCAGGGGCTCTATCCCGGCGGGCCTAGCCTCTACAGGCGCGGACCTTACGGGCCCCGGTACTACGCCGGCTATGCGGGCTACCCCTATGCCTACCCGCCCGTTTACTACCGGCCGTATTACATGGTCGGCGGGGCCTACTATTGGCGGTAAGTACGAGTGGCTCAGGGACGTAGGAACTCGGGAGCAGTCAAGAAGAGAGAATTGCGGAGGAAAGGCACAAGAGGCATCCTGTTTGCGGGATGCCCCTTGTGCGTTGGCGCGCGACGGCCCCCCACGCGCCGGCCGCTCCACGCCGTCGTCTATAATGGCAGAGTCGTATCGAGCGAGAACTGCGCATCCGCAGCCGCGCCGCAGGAGCAGCAGACTCTTTGCCGCCCTTCGCCGCTTCAGTCTGCCTGCGCGTAGAGAGTTGAAGGTCCAGGTTCATCCATGATTCGTTTCCTGCAAACAGAAAGCCGCATGGTCAAGGCGCTGATCGTGGTCGTCATCGGCGCCGCTTCTATCACCATGGTGTTATACCTGATCCCCGGCCTCAGCGGCATGGGCTCATCGTCGCCCGACACGTACGCTGTCGTCTATCCGCACTGGTATAGCCGGATTTTCTCCTCCGGCGACGCCATAAAACAGGTGCGCGTGGAGCAGATCGCGGAAGAACAGTTGCGGCAGCGCGGCCCGCAATATGCCGAGAATCCCATGCTCCTTCAGTACTACGAGCAGCAGATAGGCCAGCAATTGGTGCAGCAGGAGGTGCTTTTACAGGAGGCAAACAAGCTCGGGATCCACGCCGGCGACGATGACGTGCGCCAGTATCTGCGCACCGGCCCGACGGGCGAGGTTCTCTACCCCGATGGCAAGTACATCGGCGATGAGGCCTACCGGCAGTTGATCGACGACCGGCTGCACGAGTCAGTGACGGATTTCGAGAACCAGATCAAAGCCGAGATTACGATCCACCGGCTGGAGGCCCTCATCACGGGCGGGATCACGGTGAGCGACCAGGAGGTCCGTGAGGCTTACCGCAAGCAGAACATCAAGATCAAGTTCGACTACGCTGTGATCTCGGCTGACGAACTGCGCAAGACGATCAATCCCTCGGATAGCGAGCTGGAGGCATTCTTTAAGACGAACGCAGCGCGCTATACGCAGGCGGCGCCGGAGGAGCGAAAGATCACTTACTTCGCGTTCACCGAGAGCCAGGTTCCCGGCGGCGTTGCACCACCCAGCCAGCAAGCCATTCAGCAGTATTACAACCAGCGCCAGAGCGACTATTCTGCGCCGGACCAGGCGCGCTCTCGCCACATTCTGATCAGCGTGCCCGCGAACGCCGACGCCAAGACCGATGCCGCGGCCAAGGCCAAGGCGGAGATGATTCTGAAGCTGCTGAAGGCGGGCGGAAGCTGGGCCGAGCTGGCCAAGAAGTACTCCGACGATCCAGGCAGCAAGAACTCCGGCGGCGAGCTGGGCTTTGCGCAACGGGGCAAGATGGTGCCGGAGTTCGACAATGCGATCTTCACCCAGAAGATCGGCGACATCGAGATTGTAAAGAGCAGCTTCGGCTATCACATTGTGCAGGTGGAAGAGCGGCAAGCGGCGCACACGCAGCCGCTCAGCGATGTGCAGTCCAGCATTGTTGCGGCGCTGACGCGCCAGGCCGAGACCATGGCACAGCAGAATTACGCGCAGCAACTGACCAGCGAGGCGGTCAAGAACGGCCTTGAGAAGACGGCCGCGGCGCACCACCTGGAGCTGGTGACTACACAGCCTTTGGCGCACGACGGCGTGATTACCGCGCTGCCCGACAGCTCGCAGGTACTGGCCAAGGCCTTTGACGCCAAACAGGGCGACCCGCCGCAATCGGCATCCACGGGCGAGGGATATGCGATCTTCCAGGTAACGGGCATCGTTCCTGCGCACGCGCCCGCGTTTGCCGACTGGAAGTCCCACGTGCTCGACGATTACCGCGACGAGCAGCTTCCTGCTCTGCTGGGCCAGAAGACAAAGGAAATGGCGGATAAGGCAAAGACGATGAACGATCTGGCCAAGGCGGCAAAGGCCGTGGGCGCAACGGTGAAAACCAGCGACCTGGTGGGCGAAAGCGGCCAGGTGCCCGATTTCGGTGAAGTGGGCCAGGTTGCGCCGCAGCTCTTCGACATGAATGTGGGCGCGATCAGCGGGCCGATCGATACTGGGCGCACCGGCGTGGTGGCCAAAGTTCTCTTGAAGCAGGAGCCGGTTGCGGACGAGATTGCCAAGAACTTCGACAGGACGCGGGATGAGCTTCTGGAGCAGGGGCGGAACGAGGCCTTCAGCGTCTTCGCAAGCGGCGTGTGGAACGACTACAAGAAGCACAATCTGGTTCGCTTTAACGCCAAGCCAAAAGGGGAAACGCCCGGACTGTAAGCATCAAGCGATTTTCCGGGGAACTGAAAAGGCCCGCAGCCATCCAGGTTGCGGGCCTCTTTGCGCGAGCTGCATTTCGCGGCGCAACTGATGCCGCAACCGGCAGTCCCGCTGCAGACCAGCGATCGGGTGGGCATCGAGGTTGGGCGCTACGGTCACGCCCGGAACCACGCCAGATCGACCGTCCCATTCCATCCATTGACCGTAATCGGCGCGCCCTCAACGTGAAAACCGTTTCGACGGCTTCGATGCCGCCTTTTCGCGCCGTAATCGGCCGGTGGGGTGGGGATGGGCGATCCGGTAGTATTTGCATCATGGAATTCCAGCGTTCTTCCGGAGTCCTGCTGCATGTGAGCTCCTTGCCATCCTATGGAGGTATCGGCGATCTGGGCCCCGCCGCGCACGAGTTTGTGGGTTTTCTGGGCCGCGCCAAACAGCATGTCTGGCAGGTTCTGCCGCTGTGCCCCACCGGTTACGGCAACTCACCCTATGCGGGTTCGTCGGCGTTCGCCGGGAATCCTGCGCTAATCAGCCTGGAGTTTCTCGCCGACTGGGGTTGGATCGAAGGCGAACGCATCGCCGGGCTTCCGTCCCACGGACGAGGACCTGTCCGTGGGGACCCTGGGCTGGCAGGCCGCTCCGGGGCCGCTGATTTTCATGCGGTAGAAGAGCGGAAGCTGCCACTGCTCCACGAGGCGGCGGGGAATTTCCTTGACCGCGGATCGGGTTCGCCCGCGCTCTCTCAGCAATGGGCCGATTTTGAAGGGTTTTGCCGCGCCAAGGCCGCATGGCTCAACGACTACGCGCTTTATGAGGTGCTGCGCCGCAAGTTTCAAACCGGCGCATGGACCGAGTGGCCCGAGCTGCTGCGCCGCCGCGATCCACAGGCCCTGGCACAGGCCGAAGCAGAGCACGGCCGCGCGATAGCCATGGAGCGGGCGCTGCAGTTCGCTTTCGCAAAACAGTGGAATCAGTTGCGCGAGGCCGCCGCGGAGGATGGAATCCGCGTCCTGGGCGACGTGCCCATCTTCGTCAACATGGACTCGGCCGACGTGTGGGTTCACCCCGGCATCTTCGAACTCGATGACGACCTGAAGCCCGAGCGCGTCGCCGGCGTGCCGCCCGACTACTTTTCGGCTACAGGCCAGCGCTGGGGCAATCCGCTTTACCGCTGGGACGTGCTTGAGGCGCGCGGATTCGACTGGTGGATTGACCGCATCCGCCGCGCCGTCGAGGTCTATGACATCGTGCGCCTCGATCACTTCCGCGGCTTCGAGGCCTATTGGGCCATTCCCGCCAGGAAAGTGACTGCCGTGAACGGCGAGTGGATCAAGGCGCCAGGCCTGGAACTGTTCCGCGCAATTCAGGCCGCATTAGGCCCGCTTCCGTTCGTGGCCGAGGATCTTGGCGTGATCACGCCCGAAGTCGACGCGCTGCGCCTCGAACTGGGAATGCCGGGTATGAAGGTGTTGCAGTTCGGGTTCAGCAACAAGGGCGCTCATACCCACCTGCCGCACCGGTTCACGCCTGCCACCGTGGCCTACACCGGCACGCACGATAACGACACGACGCAAGGCTGGTGGAACTCCGCCAGCAAGAAGGAACAGGAAGCTGTCGAAGCGCTCGTCGGCGCGGCCGGCAATCGCCCCGCCTGGCCGCTGATCCGTGCCGCGCAGGCCAGTGTGGCCGAATTGGCCATCGTTCCCGCGCAGGACCTGCTTGAACTGGGTTCCGAGGCGCGCATGAACACGCCTGCGGTGCCTAACGGGAATTGGAGCTGGCGCGCCCCGGAAGGCTGCTGGACGGAGGAACTGGCTCAGCGGCTCGCCTCCCTTGCCGTGGTGACGGACAGGGACAACGATCCGCTGGCAACAGCAGAGGAGGGGGCGGGAAACAAGGAATAGAGATTCCCTGTTTCCTGCCTTCAAAACGGAATATCGTCGTCGGAGATCTCGGCCGACTGCGCGTAATCGTCCGCGCCGGCCGGTGGGCGCTGGTCCTCATTTACCGCCGCATTCGATGCGCTTGACGAACGGCTGGACGCGCCGCCATCGTCGCGCGCTGAGAGCAGCGACAGGTCGCTGACAATGATCTCGGTGCGATACACCTTTCTGCCGGCGTGGTCCTTGTCGTCCCAGTTGCGGGTCGTGATCCGTCCCTCGACGAACAGCTTGGAGCCTTTCTTCACGTAATCGCGCACGATCTCCGCCAGCCGCCCGTAGACCACAATGTTGTGCCACTCGGTGCGATCCTGCCAGTTGCCCTGCCCGTCCTTTGAACGTTCGCTGGTAGCAAGTCCAAAGGTCGCCACCATGGTGCCGCCGCCGGTCGAGCGAATCTCGGGATCCTTGCCGACGTTGCCTAAAAGGAAGACTCTATTCACGCTCTTGGCCATCTTCGTGCTCTCCTGTCCCATTGCCGGCCCGGCGAGACGATCGCCAAACCAGGCTGTCCTTCAAAAAATCGCCTCGGCCATCGCAAATGGAAGCGCGGCCGCCGCTGATGCACTGGCAAAATCTTAATATATCCCCGCGTCGCCCATTTTGCCTGGGCGCGGATTACGCCATCGTCCGCGGCCATTTCCAGCGCTCACCTTAGCTCATCCGCCCCAGTTCGCGGAGCTGGTGCGCCACGGCTTCGAGAAACGTCTCAACGCTCGTGTCCTGCGGAATGGCGAGGCCCGACTTCGAGCAGAGAGCCGAGGCGATGCGCGAAGCGAGCGCGCCGCGTGTGGCCAGATCCATGTCGAGACGGCGCGCAAAAAAGCCTTCCATCACTTCGAGGTCGGTGGCAGAGAGCATGGCCAGCGCCGGAGCGGGCAACACGACGCGCAAGTGCGGCGGACCACCCCACGGACCAAGACCTGTCTGTGGGAGCCCCGGCGCGGGGATGGGCGACTGCGCGGCAAAGGCCGCTGCTGTGAAAGTACGTGTGGCGCCCCCATCCCATTGGGGCGCGTCCACCTCGCGGTCGCGGACCACGAGCGTTCCGGCAACCAGGTCGCCCAGCCTTTGATGCCGCCGGCTCAGGAAGATGGCTACGACACCCACGGCATAAAAGCCGGGAAGATAGTCGATGAAGCGGACCAGATTGCGCGCCAGCGCCTCGACAAAGGAGATGCCACGTCCGGACTGGTGAATGACGCGAATCCTGGCCACGCGCTTGCCCGGCGTGCGTCCGTTCCCGAACGCCTCAAACAGCGCGAAGTATCCCCATTGCAGCAAAAAAACAATGAGAAAAAAGATGCCCACGGCCCAGTTGGCCGAAACCCCGCCGAAGAAGTGCAGCGCGGGAAGGAGAATCGCGGCCATCAGGCCCAGAACCAGAAAGGCCGCACCCCAAATGATGTAGTCGATGAGAATGGCGATGAAGCGGCTGCCGATCCCGGCGAGCGGCATCTCGATGGCCACCAGCTCCGGGGTCTCGATGTTAAGCTGGTCTCCAATCGGCTCCATGGCGATCATCCTATCCAATCAGTGGCTCGCGAAGCGCCGCCCCTACTGGGACCGCCTTGCCGCGCTGCTGGCCCAGGCCCAGGCAGCCGGCGTCAAGCAGCTCTCGCGCGCCGAGCTGCGCGAAACCGCTTTGCTCTACCGGCAGGCGGCGGGCGACCTTTCCACACTGCGCCAGGACTCGACCGCGCGAGCTTACGCCGAGCACGTTAACCAGTTATTGGCTCGCGCCCACCATATCATTTATTCCAGCCGGCGCAAAGGCTTCAGAAAGATTTTCTATTTTCTGCGCGACGACTACCCGGCCCTTGTGCAGAGCCAGATCCGCTACGTGTTGCTGGCGCTGGTGATTGCGCTGGCCGGGGCAGCGCTGGGGTCGGTGCTCACGCTGGCGCGACCGCAGTTCATGCGGCACATGCTGGGCCCGGCGATGGTCGAGACCATCGAGCGCCACGAGATGTGGACGCACTCGATCGTCGGCATCGAGCCGGTGGCATCGAGCGCCATCATGACCAACAACCTGAGCGTCTGTTTCATGGCCTTTGCGGGAGGGATCCTCTTCGGGCTTGGGCCGGTCTATTCGATGTTCTTCAATGGCATGTTGCTGGGCGTGGTCGGCGTGGCCTGCGCGCAGCACGGCATGGCGGTTGACCTGTGGAGCTTTGTGGCGCCGCACGGCTCGCTGGAGCTGCCGTCGATTCTGCTCGCCGGTGGCGCCGGCCTGCGCCTCGCACACGGAGTGCTTTTCCCGGGGATTTACCGCCGCCGCGACTCCATCGCTCTGGCCGGAGTGGAGGCCACACGCCTCGTTGCCGGCATCATTCCGCTGCTTGTCATCGCGGGGTCGCTCGAGGGATTCTTTTCGCCGTCCGCCGCGCCCGTCTGGCTCAAATTCACCGTCGGCGGCCTGCTGTTCACGCTGCTGCTGGTGTGGCTGTTCCGGCCGGTTGCGGCGGCGCCTGACAGCACGCGGTAGACGCAGTGCCGCGCCACTCACATCGGGCTGTCATCCTGAACGAAGCGTAGCGAAGTGAAGGATCTGCGGTTGCCTTTCAGGTTTCCATACGGTCGAGCGCTCGCTGGTAGTCGGCCGGTTCGTAGTCATACCAATCTCGGCTAAGATCGATCCAGCCCTGGTTTGAAGATTCAATCAGAGCGATCTTCTTTGAGCGCCTCCATCCCTTGAGCTCTTTCTCGCGAGCAATGGCTCCTTGTACGTCTTGATGGCCCTCAAACCAGACAAGACGATCGCAGTTGTAGCGCGCAGTGAAGCCATCGTGTTCCTTCCATTTGTGCTGAAAAACACGTTTGTGCAGGTCACCGCTCACTCCGATGTAGAGGGTATGGCTGCGGCTAGCCATGACGTATGTGAAGTAGGAGCCCTCGTGCATTCATTGATCATAGGCTGAAATGCCTGAATGGAATGTGACGAGGAACAACCGCAGATCCCTCACTCCGTTCGGGATGACAGCACCAACCCCTCCCACTGCGATGTCATCCTGAGGGGCGTAGCGACGACGAAAGCCTGCCCTGAGCGAGGCCCCCAACGCGGGCCGAATCGGACCAAAGCCCTGTCATCCTGAGGACCCTGAGCGTAGCGATGGGGACGAAGGATCTGTGGTTGCTTCAGAAAAACCGCGCTGCGGCCCAAATTCCAATGACTTCCGGACCACCGGAGCTCGGCAGATAACTTCGGACCAGCCACGCCGTCCCCCCAACGCCCTGTCATCCTGAGGAGCGCAGCGACGAAGGATCTGCGGTTGCTTCAAAAAAACTTCGCTGCGACTCAAATTCCAATGACTTCCGCGTCACCGATTCTCATCCAGCAGCTTCGGATCGGTTCGCACTGCCGCCCTCTCCAATGCGCTGTCATCCCGAGGAGCGCAGCGACGAGGGATCTGCGGTTGCTTCAAAAAACTTCGCTGCGGCCCAAATCCCAATTGCTCCCGAATTGCCGACAAACCAGGCACGGCCCGATTCCAGGACGCTACGGCGTTTTCCGGTACTGATCCCTATTTCGACCTTTGCGATATGGCAGCGACGATCTCAATGAGCGTCTTGGTCCATCCGTGACAGGCGATGCAGCCCGTGATACGCTCCAATCTACGGCAGACACCCTTAGGTCGAGGCAGCAGTGGACGTCAGCAAATTCACAGGTGCAGGTTACGAGTACAACTATCGGCAAGTATCAACAATCCCTGAACCCACCGTCGCCTCGTATTGCGCGTCGCTCAGGAGACGATTCCGCGCACTAAGGCCGGAAAGCGAGGCCGCGGAACAATGGATCGCCAGGACATACATCGCCGTCAAGTATTTGCTTGCTGCCTCCGTTATGCTGACCTCCGCGGAGTTTGCTGCCGAACGAAATTTAAGAATAGTTGAGCCCTATCTCGGCTACTACTCGCTGTTCAATGTTTCTAGAGCGTTATTCCTAATGATTCCAGAGCAAGCGTGGAACCACGGCAGGATCTTGAAAGAGACTACCCATACGAAGGTTCAAAACGTCGTGACCGATCAACTGCGCACACTGTCACCTGCTGTGTCGGAAGACTACCAGAAAACCAGCGGCAGGGCGCTTGCTACACGAGAGCTGCTCTCGTATGGGTTTCCTGCGCAGGGCCTTAAAGGAGAATTGTCGTCCGTCGCCGTTAAATTGGACGAAACGATCGAGCTCTGCCAGTTTGTTGCAGAGACAGCTCAGCTTTCAAGCGAGTGTTTGGAAAGCGAATTCCGAGATATTCCAGAGACGGAATTCCCATCCTATTCAGAGTCGCTGAGTAGATTTTATGAATATGAACTACGGACACTTGGCGATTCGGTGATTGACGATGAAGACTACTACAGACTCGGCCAGTTCATTCGACATTCGAGCAAACCCTGGTCTCTTCACCTAACAGGACGAGAAGGACTGGTCGAAGATTTCTTCGGGGCATGGGCGGCGGAAAACGACGAGGACATTCCTGATCAATATAACCCGGACGCAAATTGGCGGATCATCTTCGATTTCCAGTGAGCGGGGCCCTCGAAGCCATGAGTTGGGCGAGGGCGGGTGGCCCATGCATCAATCAAACCCCAGAGTGGGGTGCCCCAAGTTTCGACCTTGGGACCTCGGATAGCACAAGCCTCAACCTCGGCCCCCTCGAACGCTCCAACCTCAAGTCGTACTAAATCGCCGAGACCCTCACCGAGGGCCGATTGGTCCCGAAATGTCAGCTTACCGTCAGTTAATCGTTCCGAGCGCGTTACCGCCAATCGCGAGATTCCCCCCAATCCTTCCTCGCCATCCGCATAAACAATAGGATCGCCGCCTGTCAAGGCATCTATCCGCGATTTCCCTCGTAATTCACTGAAAACGCTCGCAAAAAACATCCGCCAACTTTGCCGATTATTTCCTGCTTCCAGCGCATACTCGAACCATGAGAGTCCATTCAGGCTTTTCTTGCCAGCTACCGGCTGTTTCTTCTGTAGCCTGTCTCCTTTTCCTGACCACTGACCACTGATCACTGACCACTGACCACTGACCACTGTCCTTGGCCTAACTCTCTTAAATCGGTACGTTTACGAGTAAACCATTTGGAATCAGATATGTACTGGCATACCCATCCCGTAAACCCTTTGTTATCAAATATGGAGGTATGACATACGGGGGGAGGGGGCGGGGTGCTGGAAAAGTTAATAGGTTGCCTGGAAGCGTCCCTCGCGTGGGAGATGCCGGCTACACCATCGCTCGCTCTTTCACCTTCAAATACTGGTTCAGCACCGCTAAGGTGAGCTGCGCAGGATCGAGGTCGAGAGTGAGCGCGCCCTGTTCGCGCAGCCGCGCCAGCAGCAGTTCGCGGCGCGAGGTCAACTCCTGCGCCGCCGACGCGCGGAACATCTCTTCCACGTTCCTGGGCCGCGCATTTGCGATCGCCGCCACGTCCGGCTGCGCCATGGCGACAAAGAGCAGCACGTGGCGACGCAATAATTGCATGGCGCCGTCGATGACTTCGGGGCGCATGGCGGTTTCGGCCAGATCGGTGATCCACAGGATGAGCGCGCGGCGCGGTTGCCAGCGATTCAAAGTCGCTGTCGCCCGCAAGTGATCGGCTTCGCTCGCCTCGGCGCGAGCCTGCGCGAGCGCTTCGACGATCTGCCGCAGATGCGCGTGACCGCGGCCAGGCAGCACGCGCTGCTGAACATGCTGGCCGTAAACGAGGAGGCCGACGCGATCGCCGGAAAACAGCGCGAGCTGCGCCAGAGCCACGGCGGTGGAGCAGGCGTAATCGAGCTTGGAGTGACCGCGCCTCTCGGTCTCGCTGTTGCGCAGGATTCTGCCTTGCAGCAGCCGCCCTGCGTCGAGCACGATCCACACCGCCTGGCTGCGCTCGGTCTGGTAGCGGCGCGTGATCAACTGCCCGCGCCGCGCCGTCGCCGTCCAGCACACGTCGCGCAGGTCGTCGCCCTCCAGATACTCGCGCAGGCTCTCGAAGTCGCGGCCCAGTCCGCGCTCGCGCACTTGGCGGAGCTGCAGCTCAATCTGGCGCCCGCGCGCGAGATAGATCTCCTGGTCCTCGCCCTGCCGCAGCGCGGGATAGATGCGCACCGGCTGCTCGAGCGGCGCCATGGCCCACTTCTCCACGAGCCCAAGCAGCGACGCATAGCGGATGTAAACCGCGCCGGAGCTCACATCGCCTCGCTCGCGCGGCTCAATTTTGTAGCGCAGCGTCGTGCGCACCCGCGGAAATACGCGAAGCGAATGTGTGGCGGGCGTAGCAACCAGCGCCTCCGGAAGGTCATCCATCAGTTTGCATTCGAGAATCGTCGCGCGATCGTGCGTCACGGCCAGCTCAATCTCCGTCTCGCTGTCGAGAGAGGGAGCGTTGCTCCACGAGCGCTCTACGGTGATGCGCTGCGCAGCCGGCAACCGCCATCCATCCAGGATCGCCACCAGCAGCACCAGCGCGTCCCACTCAATCATGCCCAGTCCCCACAACGCGTGGAAGAATCCCGGCAACGCGAGCAGCAGCCCCGCGGCCAGCAGCCAAATGACGCGCGGCGTCAGCCCAAAAGGCACGCGCCCGCGCGGCTGGCACACAGCGCGCACTGGCTCGGGATGGAGCGAGGTCGAAATCATCCCCGCGGCACCGCAACCGCAGCGACAACATCGCCGAGTACACGGTCGGCGTCGAAGCCCTCCAGTTCGGCCTCCGGCTTTAGCAGGATGCGATGCCGCAGGGCAGGCAGGACCGCGCGCTTCACGTCGTCGGGGATGATGTAATCGCGGTCCTCGAAGGCCGCAAAGGCCTGCGCCACGCGCAGCAGGCAGATGGCCGCGCGCGGGCTTGCGCCCAGCGCCAGCATGGGCCACACGCGCGTGCGGCGAACGAGATCGAGAATGTAACCGTAAAGATCGTGCTCGACGCGGATCGAACGAATCTCGTCGCGCGCGGCGGCAAGTAGCTCCGCCGCAAGCGGCTGGATGTTGGCATCCTCGAGAATGTTCACGCCGCCGCTCGCCTGGTGCCTCTCCAGCATCTGCTGCTCGTCGTCAGGAGCGGGGTAACTCACCTTGATCTTGAGCAGGAAGCGATCGAGCTGCGCCTCGGGCAACGGATAGGTGCCTTCAAAGTCGATGGGGTTCTCCGTGGCGAAGACGGTGAACCAGGGCGGAAGCGGGCGACGAACACCGTCGCTCGTCACCTGGCGCTCCTCCATGCACTCGAGCAAAGCCGCCTGCGTGCGCGGCGGCATGCGGTTGATCTCGTCCACCAGCAGCAGATCGGTGAACACAGGACCGGCGTGAAACGTGAACGCATCGGCCCCCGGCCGGAACATGGTTGTACCGAGAATGTCGGCGGGCATAAGGTCGGGTGTGCCCTGCACGCGCTGGAAGCCAAGGCCGAGCAGACGGCCCACTGCTTTCACGATCAGCGTCTTGGCGATGCCCGGCACCCCCTCGAGCAGCGCGTGGCCCTGCGACAGCACAGCCACCAGCACTTCGTCGATCACGCCGCTCTGTCCCGCGATCACGCGCCCCAGCTCCGCGCGCGCCGCGGCGAGAAGTTGCTGAGTTGCGGGCAGCGCAGCGCTTTGCGACGCGCCCTGTTTCACAATTGTTTCCTCGGACATTCCGGTCTCCTTACCCGTTGCTTTGTTCTCACAGCATTCTTGATGGTTTAATTCTTATCGTCGGGCCGCACCAGCCCGCGCAGCCGCATCCAGCGCCTCGCCGTGCCGGTTGAGCGCCTGCACCAGAGCCAGCGCTTTCTTCGGCGCCAACTCTTCGTTGGTTACTGCTTCTTCACATTCGGCCAGATCTTCTTCAAGTCCGGAAGCAGCCTGCGGAAAGCGGCGGCGCAGCGCCTGACCCAGTTCGGCCGCGCTCATCTTCGCGCCTTTTAGCCCGCACAGCACGGCCACCTTGCGCCGGAAGCGCTCGTAAGCAAGCTCGACTGCGGTTACTGACGCGCCAGCCTCAGCATAGAGCGAGCCCAGCGCCTCAAGAAACTCCACCGGCGTGGCGCGCACCGGAGCAGGTAGGTTGCGCAGCGGACCGCTGCGGCGGCTAAAGCTGAAGAGAGTGAGCAGGCCGATTCCGATCAGGCCGGTCTCCAGCAAGAACATCGCAGGACCGCGTGCATAAAACCACTCCGTGCGGGTTTCGCCGTGCAGCGACTCATCCCAATAGAAGTGGCGCCCTTCGCGCGGCCCAAGCGAGTTCAGAAACAGGTTCAGGTTATCGGCGCGGCTGATCGCGCCGTTTTCGAGCGGCGTGGAACTGGCCCACCAAATCACCTCGCCTTTGGCCGCGTAGTATTCAACCACGGCCGGCGCGCCGGCGCAGTCGTATTGCACGCGGTCCTTCGGCCGGTCCTCTCCCCAGCTTGCCGCGGGATCCATCCATACTTCGCCGGAGCCGGCAAGCGTGTCGAGGCCCTGAGGCGTGAGCTTGCAGGCAGACTGGAACATCGTAGGCGGCCGCACGTCTCCGTCAGGCGCCAAACGGCCTCCCGACCAGCCGGTCGCCAGAACGCGCCCGCCCCGCGCAACGATGTCGCGTACGGCTTTCAGGTCCTCTGCCGTGATCTCGATGGGGTCGGCGAAAATCACAACCGTTTGCGCATCGGCGCGTTCAGCCAAATCGCTCAACGGCTGCTCCCAGCGCACCACGCTGTAGCCTTGAGCTTGGAGTAATTCATACGCGGCGCGCGCGCCATGCCTGCCGGTCAAATAACTGCTGGGAACCGTGTTGTCGTCGCTGTTTTGGTTGCGCGAGAAAAACGCAGTGACGAATGCCAGGACAGCGACTGAGGCCAGGCAGCCGATGAGCAGCTTGCGGTCTTTGGCGTCGAGCGAGGCGAAGAGCTTCATTCCGCAGCCACCCCCAACGCACGGACGAGTTCCAACGCCGCGCTAAAGTCCTCTGCTGCGGCTTCGCGCCCGCCGTACCAGGTGCGCTCAAAGCTCCGCGTAAGCGCGGTCAGGCCAGGCTTGCGCGGGTCGGCGCCGGCCAGCAGGGCAAGAAATTCGCGCGGCGTGCGGGCGCGGTCGGCCGGCCAAAGTCGCCGCGACTCCAGCCGCGCGATCGAGGCCCAATAGAGAAAGTGGATGGCCTCGCGCCATCGTCCTATTGCGGCCATCTCCTGCGCGTCGCGCAGCCATAGCTGCCACTCGCGCGCTGAGGGCGCTCCGGGCGTGGGCGCGAGGTCGGGAATCAACCGCACCACGGCCCGCCGCTCAATGCGGAGCAGTAGCCAGACCAGCGCAGCGCAGAGGCCCACAAGCAACAGCCCCCACAGCAGCCACACGATCCATGGCGAACGCGCACCAAAGCGCCAAAGACCGGTAAAGAATTTGTCGAGCTGGTTATCGAACCACTCTAGGAAGCGCTCCCTGGCCGAGACCTGAGTAACGTCCTGGTAGGCTCGCTGCGCCAGAATCGCGTTGAGAGACTTCCGCTCGGCGGCGTAATCAGAATTCGCTTCGCCGGGCCTTGCCGCCTGCTTCATGTCGTTCTGCAGCCGCTCCACCGCGGCGGAGAGCCGTTGATCGACTGAGGCGGGCTTGCTGCTCGCGCCCGGAATCGCGCCGAAGATGTCTGGTTGCGCAGCGCCGCCTTTTTTCGCGGCGCGCGCCAGTACCGAGCGCAGCCAGTCGTAGCGGACCTCGCGCGACTGCGGCGCTGCACCGGAGGGCCACTGGACGCGGTCGTCCGGACCAACCTGTGCGGGATCGCATGCGGGAAAGGTGGTTTGAGCCGCAGAGGGCGAGGAACGTTGTTTCTGGCATGCGGCCACGAGCGCATTGAGCGCTGCAAGGTGCTGCTGGTATTCCGCCACTCTCACGTCGCGCCAGCCTGCACCGGCGGGGAACTGCTGGGCGCGAGCGGGGAGCGGGCTGCAAGTGAGCACGAAAAGCGCGATCAACGGCGCAACGGTTGCTGCAACACTCCACAAACCTGGACCGGACCGCGGCGAGTTCATTGTTCTTCCACGGTATCAGGAGGCGCAGCCGGCGCGGAAATACCCGGCGCATCGGACGACGATGACGCCGCGGGCGCGGGCTGAGAAAACCCAAGGCCGAACGCCTGCGCCGCAAATCCGCTTTCGGCTTGCTGAGGCGCGAGGCCCGCCTGCAGCATCATCCACTCGATGTCGTAGCCTTCCTTGCGGATGCGCTGGTCGTAGTAAAAGAGCACCAGCGCGATCGACGAGATGGGGGCGAGTAGCGTCTGCAGAACGAGATCGAGGGTGGCTCTGATGATTTCAGCCACGATAAATGCCGCCGATCCCGTGGCGGGTGGGGTCCCATGGATCGCGGCCGTAAAGATGATGATCATCGATGGAATCGCCGCGATCATCGACACGGCGATGGCCAGTGCGATGACCAGCAGAATCAGCACGAAGATGCGCCCGCGCGTGCCCTGGCTCAAATTCCATCCGCGGGTGAGCGACTCCCATGCCGGCTTCTTCTCCACCACGCACACGGCCAGGCTGAGCGAATAGCCCAGCCCGCGCCAGATGATGACGACGAGCGCCGCGGCACCAATGAGAAAGGCAAGAAAACCGAACGCGATGCCAGCGGCAGGGTCACCGCCGGCCTTTAAGGCCATGTAGATCAGTGGAGCAATCAGAGCGCCCGCAATCGCGCCCGGGATAAGAGCTACGAGGATGCCCTGTAGGATCATGAACCAGAGATAGCGCCAGAACCGCGGGCGCACGCTTTTAAGGGCGCCGCGAATGGTGATTTTCTCGCCGCGATACGTGCCCGCCGCAGCTTCGGTCAAACCCGCGTAGGAGTAAACGGCCGCCGTAATATAGACCGGGACCACCAGGAGCACAAGTAAGGCAACGGTCAGGATCGGTATCACCGGCGAAGTCGGGTAGCCGCCTCTCACGCCCGGCAGCGCAAAAATCAATCCCCCGACGAGCGCCGAGATTGCGATGATCACGCCGATCGGCAGAGCCGCCACGCCGGCAAAGAGCCAGAAGTTGCGGCGGTATAGCTGGGCCGTCCGGTCCAGGATTTCGCCGAGGGTGGAAGGCCGTAGTGTCTCGCTCATGGGTATACTCGCTTGCTCAGACCTGTTCCGGAGCCGGCAACCCAGGTTGCGGCGTCAACCCCGCGGCCTGCATCATCCACTCGATATCGAAGCCCTCCTTACGAATGCGCTGATCGTAATAGAAGAGCGTGAGGCCGGTGGAATAAATGGGACCAATCAACGTGTTGGTGACGAATCCGGCCACCTCTGAGACCGCCAGCCAGCCGAGCGGCAGCGCGTGGCCCGGATGCTTGAGACCAAATACCAAAAACGGAAACCCGAATAGGAGGCCCAGCAACATGCGGACCGCGTAAACCAGCAGCCAGAGTACGAAGATGCGCCCGCGCGAGCCCTGGCTCAGATCGATGCTGCGCCGGATCGCCATTCCCGTCGACAAATCCTCCACCACGCACGCAGGCATGGCCAGCGAATACCGCAGCCACATGATGGCCCCATAGACCACGGCTGGCACAAACAACAGCATCAGGACCGCCATGACGGCCAGCACTTCGATCGACTGCGCGGGATTCATGTTCGGAGGCTGCTGCGCAACCTGGGGGGTGAACAGGAATCCGTGCGGCATGATGGCGAAGATCATGGCGAACAGCGCCACATAGAGGACAAACAGAGGCGTCCACGCGCGAAACATCGTCACGGTCATGAGCCACAGGTAACGGCGCAGACGCAGCAAAACGCTTCCCGCGGCGGCGCGTACGGTCGCCGGTTCTCCCAGATGGATCCATGCCACCGCACGATTGAATGCCGCGATCGCAAGTCCGGCCACGAGCCCGATTGCCAGGACCTCCACGCCAAGCGACACGGCGTACAGCCACTCCAAATGCGGAGGGATGTGCGGATAGCCCATCGAAACCATCAATCCAAGTTCCAGCATCTGGATAAAGAGCATGGCCCCGGCAAAGATCGCCGAGATGCCTGCAAACAACAAGAAATGATTGCGGTAGAGTTCGGCGGTTCTGTCCAGGATCTCGCCGAGGGCCATTGGCCGTAGCTGATTGTTCATATCATCCCCTGCGATGAGTTCAATCGCCCATCGCCGCGCCAGGCCACGCTGCGGGCCTGTCTCTGAACGATGAATTGTGAGCTGCGAGAATTTGTTGCGGTGAACGCTTGCCCGGATCGTAGCACAGGGCGGAGGATTCGAGCGTTTCTTTCTTGAAAATGCCAATCCGGGCGGTCAAGGGCCTCAAAAATAATCCGCGACATTGGTAACTAATCCTTTAGTTGCTCGTCTATAGAAATGTGTGGGCAATCCCCGCAAATGGGTTTCTCCCGCAGAATCAATGAGTTAGTAATGCCGCCCAAAAGATCCAACACGTTGACCGAGGCTGAACTGCGACTGATGAAGATTCTCTGGCGCCGCGGCGAGTCGGCCGTAACCGATCTGGTCACCGCCCTGCCTGAAGGCGAGCCGCTGGCCTACAACTCGGTGCTGACGACCATCCGAATCCTGGAGCAGAAAGGTTACGTCCAGCACCGGCAGGAGGGCCGCGCGTTCGTCTATAAACCGTGCATTGCCGAGCAAGAAGCGAGCCGGACCGAGGTACGTAACATGCTCAGCCGCTTCTTTGGCAACTCGCGCGAGCAGCTCGTGTTATCCCTTTTGGGTGACGAAGGGGTTGCGACCGAGGAGTTGGAACGCTTGAAAGATGCGATCCGCAGCGCAGCGCCCGAAAAGGGGAACAAGAGGTAGAGAATGCAGTCGATCCTTATCGCGGATGCGATGCGAGCGGCGCTGACGGCCGCCGGCAGCCACGTATTTGCTGCGTTTAGCGCATTTGCGCAAATCGCCGCGCCCATGGCCGTTGCGGCTCTGTGGCAGGGTGCGTCGATTGCAGTTGCCTTGGTTCTCTGCCTGCGGATTTCACCCCGCATCTCGGCGGCGCATCGCTTTGCCGTTTGGGCTGCGGGCTTCGCGGTCGTAGTTGCCCTGCCGTTTCTTACCTCCCTGGCGCGCATCGCCGCAGGCGCTAAAGTGGCGTCGCCGCTCAGCGGACCAACTGCGGGACCATGGCTCGAATTGGATAACCGCTGGGGATTGATGCTCGCATTGCTGTGGCTTGCGGCAGCCACTTTTCGCGCCGCCGAACTCGCCTTTCACTCATTGCGCCTACGCAAATTATGGAAAACGGCCACACCGGTGGAACCGGAAGAGAGTGCCCGCACGCTTCTCGCCGCCGCATCTTCTTTGGGCCGCCTGATCGTACTTTGCACGACTTGCGAGCTTGACCGTCCCGGCGTGATCGGCTTCTTTGCACCGCGCATTCTAATTCCGGAGTGGCTCTACTCGCGGCTCACGCCGGGCGAGCTGGAACAGGTGATCCTGCACGAGGCCGAACATCTGCACCGGCGCGACGATTGGACCAATCTTCTGCAGAAACTTGCCTTGGTTCTCTTCCCCTTGAACCCCGCGCTGGCCTGGATGGAGCGGCGGTTGTGCCGCGAGCGCGAGATGGCCTGCGACGATGGAGTGGTTCGCCGCACGCACGCTCCGCGCGCCTACGCGGCCTGCCTCACCAGCCTGGCCGAGCGAGGTCTGCAGCGGCGGGAGTTGCTGCGGCGCGCCCATGCGCTGTCGCTCGGCGCGTTCGAGCGACGGCCGGAATTGACCCGTCGCGTGCACAGCATTCTGGGTGGCAGGCAGGGGTTTCATCCGGTCGTGGCGCGCATGCTGGTTGGCGTGGTGAGCTGCGGCCTGCTGGCCGCCTCGGCAGAGCTGGCGCGCAGCCCGCAGTTGGTCGCATTCGTGGCTGCCCAGAAGCCGGATGCGCAGACTGCAGCCCTCGAACCAAAGCAAATCGGAACGGTAGGCACGGCGCGCACTGCATTTGCGCGGACGACCGAGACGAGCATCGTACCCCGTGTTGCAAGCTTCCGCGCGCTTCAGGCGAAGGTCATCCTGCCTGCAACCCGAGGCGTGGCTGCACCGCTCGCTCCGGGTTCAACGCGCCGCGGCGAGGAATCTCCGGCAGGTGCGACGGAATCGACGTTGGTGGCCACGGCCGTTGGCGCGCCCCGCGAGCAATTGGCGAAGGCAGTAGCGTCAACATCTGCGGCGGCTCGGGCACAGAGTCAGGAATACGTTGTTCTGGCAGCCTGGGAGCAGGTGCAGACCATTTCGCCAAGGAGCAGAGCCGTCGCCGACTATGACACCGGCGAGGCAGCGCAGGAGCAAACCGGCGCAGCAATCGGCCAGCCAGCCCCGGTGCGGCCGGCGCAAATCACCGTCACGCGATGGATTCTGGTCGTTTGTCCCGCAAGCTCCGCGCCAGGCCCGAAACCGGCGCGCACAACAAGTTCTCATTCCAACCGGCTGCCCGCACCGTCCGTCGACGGCGGCTGGCTCGTTTTTCAACTGTAACAAAAGCAATTCAACCCCAAGGGAGAAATGAGTATGCACAGAACAACTAATTCATTAGTAGCAGAAGCAAAAAAACTCGCAGTCCCGGCCGGCATCCTCGCCACGGTGCTCTTCGCGGCCGCATTTCTCTTCGATCACAGCAGGGCTCATGCTGCCGCTGCAGCCGATCCGCTCGACGAATCGAGCGTCTCCGCGCTGACCGCACTCGACAACGCCGTGGAAACCGTCGCGGCGCGCGTCACGCCAGCCGTCGTCAACGTCTCTGTCACCTCGCGCGTCTCGCCTGACGATCAATCCTCCAGCGGCCAAGGCTTTGGTGGCATCAACCCTCAGGATCTGCCGCCGGGATTCCGCCAGTTCTTCTTTGGCTTCGGCCCGAACGGCCAGATGATGAAGCCGCAGCCGCAAATCGAGCATGGGGTGGGGAGCGGCGTGATCGTGTCGCCGGATGGGTACATCGTGACCAACGACCACGTGGTGGATGGCGCGACGCAGGTGCGGGTCACTTTAGATGACCGGCGGGTGTTCAACGCGAAGGTGGTGGGCGTGGACAAACTCGACGACATCGCGGTCATCAAAATCGACGCCAAGAACCTGCCCAGCGTTCCCTGGGGCGACTCGACGAATCTGCATCCGGGGCAGACGGTGCTGGCATTCGGCAGCCCCTTCGGCTACTTCCAGTTCTCGGTTACGAGGGGCATCATCAGCGCATTGAACCGGCACAACCCGTACACGGACGATCCGCGCAAGCCGGGCGACTTCATCCAGACGGACGCGGCCATCAATCCGGGCAACTCCGGCGGGCCGCTGGTGGACGCGCGCGGCGAGGTGATCGGGATCAACACGTTCATCATCTCGAACAGCGGATCGTTTGCCGGCGCGGGATTCGCCATTCCGTCGGAGATCGCGAAGTCCTCGGTGGACCAGATCATCAAGAGCGGCACAGTTCACCATGGCTACCTGGGCATCACGATGAACGACGTGACGCCGGACAACGCCGGCTTCTTCAACCTGCCTGACGCCACCGGCGCCATCGTCAGCCAGGTGACGCCCGACTCGCCGGCGAGCCGAGCCGGCCTGAAGAGCGGCGACGTGCTGCGCGAACTGAACGGAAAGAAGATCGACGACGGCCGCGCGCTGCAGGTGGCGGTGAGCGAGATGGCTCCCGGAACCGCGATCGACCTGGGCATTCTGCGCGACGGAAAGCCGGAAAGCATCCACTTTACCGTGGGCGAGTTCCAAAAGAACGCGGCGGAAGAGGCGAGCAACTCCGGCACGGGCGAGCAGCACGCACGGCTCGGCCTGGCCGTGGCTAACCTGACGCCCGATCTGCGCCAGCAGTACAACGTGCCCGATCGCGTGCAGGGCGCGGTGATTCAATCGGTGCGCCCAGGCAGCCCGGCCGACGACGCGGGCCTTGCTCCCGGCAACGTGATTCTGGGGGTCGACCGGCATCCCGTGGAGGACGCGGACAATTTCGTGAGCCAAGTCCACGCGGCGCCCGCAGGCAAGGACATCCTGCTTCTGGTCTGGTCCAACGAAGGCACCAGCTATCGCGTGGTGCATCCGGAGCAGGATGGGCAAAACGGCGAGTAAGGTCCGGCACGCAAGGATCGGCGGGAGAATGCCGGTGCGCAAGGCCCCACGGGCGTCTGGCTCGAAGAGTCAGAGTCCGTGGGGCCAAGGTCCAAGGCGGTCGCGTTTCCGACGGCGCGGATTCGCGCACCCGCAGGTCATAAAAATTGCGTCCGGCGCGGAGGCGGAAAATCGTCGAATCGCGAGCTCGCGGAAAAGTGCACCTGTAGGTGGAGCAATCGGGTGAAATTGTGATCTGCAGGTGCATGGAAATAGTGAAAATCGTCGAATCATCCGCGCTCGATAGGCGATTTTGCGCTCAAAAGCCGGGTTTTGGAGAGGAGTTGCGCCCAGATTCGCGTTTAGGGACAGCGTCTTACGCCCTCTACACGGGCTGGGGCTCGTGCCGATGCATATGATCCCCAGGCTTGCGCCATGGGGCTACCGTCTCGCGCCCGCTCAAGCGGGCTGAAAGGTGTGATGCCGCATCTGGTCCCGAGCTGGGCAGGGTAAAGGCAGGGCCGTTGGAGGGGACGGCACCGTGGCGCTTGGCAAGTTCGGCGGCGATTTCAATCCTCGCCGGGGAGCAAGGGAAGGGTGAGGTTTTCAGCGGGGGCGGGACGGCTGCGCGGGGCCTTCTTGAAGGTGGCGTCGCGGCGGTGGGCGGGGTAATCGGGCTGCTTCCCATCGAGAATCTGCTGGATGGTGAGGATTTGCAGGCGGGGGTACGTGCTGCCGTCGGAGGATTTGTAGAGTCCAGCTTCGGCGGCTTCGCGGACCCTATTCGGGAACAAACTCAAAAATACGGCTGATTCGAGAATCCAGCGTAAACTGTCCTGATTCCCACAGGCTAACTTCGATATTCTTTCGCTGTATTATCGCTCTAAGATGTTGTGAGAGGAAATCATGGGGCCGGCGACACTGTTCAAATTCCACCAGGAAACTGAAGCGTTCATGGAATGCAAGGACAATCTGGCGTTTATGCGCCCGATGAGATCCGGATCCATTCAGTTGATCGTGACTTCGCCTCCTTACAACATTGGAAAATCTTACGAGAAACGTCGCCTACTTGAACCGTATGTGAATCAGCAGGCTCAGGTTATCTCGGAGTGCGTTCGGCTTCTGAGCCCAGATGGATCGTTATGCTGGCAGGTCGGCAACCATGTACAAGACGGCGAGATATTTCCCTTGGATATGGTTCTCTATCCAGTTTTTCGGGACCATGGGCTTCACCTTCGCAATCGGATTGTCTGGCACTTTGAACACGGACTGCATTGCTCCAATCGACTTTCTGGTCGCTACGAAACTATTCTCTGGTTCACGAAATCCGACGAGTATGTATTTAACCTTGACCCCATTAGGGTTCCACCGAAGTATCCTGGAAAGAAATATTTCAAAGGGCCGAAAACCGGACAACTCTCGTGCAATCCGCTGGGTAAGAATCCGGGCGACGTGTGGATTTTTCCGAATGTAAAGAACAATCATGTGGAGAAAACCACGCATCCTTGTCAGTTCCCAATTGAGTTGGTCGAACGGCTGGTACTGTCTCTAACTCGCCCTGGGGATGCCGTGCTCGACCCTTACATGGGGGTTGGTTCTTCGGTAATCGCCGCCATCAAGCATGACCGCTTCGGATATGGATGCGATGTGGTACAGGAGTATGTCGATATTGCTTGGGATCGAGTTGCCGATCTGCGCAATGGCGCCTTGAAAATGCGCCCGATGAACAAACCAGTTTATGATCCTTCGCTACCTGGAGGTGGCCATCGGTGAGGATCGTCAAGCAATACTCGCACCTCAACGGCCTTGAGTTCCTGCAGGTGCACAAGCCGAAACTCTGGAAGGAGATTACAAGTGTGATTCTCGGCTTGAACGCAGAGTCGTGTCACACGAAGGTCTCAAAGGAAAAGCGGACAAAGGACAAAGTTCTTTATTCCCCCATTGCTATGAACAGCGCGCTGAGCGCGGCATTTAAGGCGCACGGATGGGGCGAGCAGAGAACCTCTTATTGGGTTACTTCCGATGCGCAGCTTATTCGCAAGACGATGCACCTACCAGCAGCGCAGCAAAAGACGGAGATAGAAAACGCCGGCCTGCAGCCTATCTTTTCCTACAATCAAACGGATTTCGTTAAGGAACGGTTGGCTGTCGAGGTGCAGTTCGGGAAGTATTCCTTCGTGGCTTACGATCTGTTCGTCAAGCATATGGCCTTTTTTATTGGCGATGTAATCGATGTAGGGATCGAGATTCTGCCGATGAAGGAGCTTCAGGAGGAGATGTCCTCCGGGGTCGCCTACTATGAAGGTGAGTTGTACAACCTAATCCGAGAAGGGCGCGGCGTTCCTGCCGTTCCTCTCGTCCTGGTCGGAATCGCGCCGTAGTAGAGCTTATTTTTTTCGGTGTTCACGGTTTGGGTTGAGGTTAGCACAGCTGAGACGGCGCGGCGAGCGCGCGAACCTTGAGGGTCAAGGGGCGGCATTTGGCACTGCAAAGAGCTGGTTGATGATTTCATGGACAAGCTCGATGATCCCCAGAGCGGTTGGGGCAAGGGTGTAGCTTCCGTGTGCGTGGTCATTTCTGATTTGGGGAAATACCGTTTCTAACGATGCAAGGAGGTCCCATTCCGGGTCGTTGGCTTTGATCCATCGGGCGAAGCCTTCGTTCTGGATCAGGCGGTTCTCGAATGCGTATTTCAGCAGACCTCGAAGCATCTTCTCCTTGATCTTTCCGCTTCTGATTTCGGTCGCCAGCCGCTCGCGCAACGCGAATTCGAGACAAGCAAGGCTTTCGAGCTCCGCCACCGGTTGGAACCGGTAGATGAACCACGAGTAAAGGTACAGGTTCTTCACGGTCTCGAAGTGCTGCACGATATCTTCGGGCACGCCAGCGTGGAGCGAGAAGGCGGCGACTGCGTCGTGGAGGTCGCTGGCCTTTGCTGGACGCAGAGCGCCGGTCCCTGGGTCAGGCCATACGATGTTTGTGTTTCTTGGATCGGGCTCGCAGATGTACTCTGCGGGTCTTAATTTTTCAGGGTCAAAATCGGGTTCAGTCATCGTCTGTTCCTTCCGGCCACTCGTCCTTCAAGCCGCATTCAAATCATAGGCCGGAAGGTTTGGGCGCGGCTTCGCCGCGTACTTTGTTTCTCGAAAATGGGTAGGCGGTTATTCGTGGGGCTGAAGCCTCACGCTCCCTCCGTGTGACGAGTCGGTGAGATGCGGCGCTCTTCAGTTGCGCTCAGGGCAGGCTTTCGACTTCGCTAACATGAAAAGCAACCGCAGATCCCTCGACTCCATTCGGGGCGCAATCGGTGGCGATTGCGCCCCGAACTGCGCTCGGGATGACTGCGGATGAGGTTTGGGCGCGGGGTTTGAAGCGCGGCTTCGCCGCGTACTTGATTTCTCAAAAATGAGTGGGGGCGAAGGACAGGGAGTAGGAAGTAGCCAATAGGGAGTAGAAAAGCGGAATGGTTCGGCGCGAGCCCGCAAGGGCAAAAAAGCAGGGATCAGGTTTCAGGGGACAGGGAGCAGAAAACAGGGAACAGGGATCAGTTTTTCGTGCGGGGGCGGGGCGAGGGGCGAGCGCGCTTGTTGGGTGGGGATGAGGTGGGGGTTAAGGCCTATTTGAACGTTTCAGAGTACCGATCACGGGCGACTGCCTGCCGGCTAAATCTCGATGAATGAATTGGCCTTATATCGCCAGGAGAAGCCGGCTGCCGCAGCAACGATGACGAGAAGCCGATATATCAGCACTTTGGGAGATTATTTTTGCACCAGGATTGCGAAACCGGATGCGTAAATTCCGAACGACATGAAACCTCCATATCGAGTCAGTCGCGGCGGTTTGCGCCCGGCTCTGCCAACATGCAATCCGATGCGAGTAATCCGCTGCTCACACGAACTTGGCTCGTTTGGCGGTTCGTGCTGGACTGGGTGCAGGGTCGAGGAGTTTGGGCCGTGATGCATTCTCCTCTGGCAGCTTGTCGTGCAAAACCGCGTTGAGCAGCGACTTGTGAACCCGAATGCCGCCGTTGTAATCAATGTAGCCGAGCTTCCTGAAGCGATTCATGAAGAAGCTGACACGCGATCGAGTTGTACCGATCATCTCCGCAAGAGTCCCCTGCGTTACCGGTGGGATCAGTGTCTCCGGCGCACCCGGTTCACCATATTCCGCCATCAACAAGAGCGTCCGCGCCAACCGCTTCTCGCTGGAGTTGAATAGCTGATCGATGAGATCCGCCTGAGTTCTCATGCCCCGAATCACGATGAACTTCACGAAAAAGGTGGAGAACTCATGTTCCGCCTGGAGGACGCGGAGTATTTCCTCCGTCGCGATCTTGAGTACCGTACAGGCGGTAATGGCTGAGGCCGTGACCGTTCGCAGCGTTCCCGCTCCGGCCATCGACTCCTCGCCAAAAAAATCCCCGGCGGCGAGCAGCGTAACCGTCGCTTCCTTGCCGTTCTTGGCAATGACGGTGAGCTTGGCCCGGCCAGTCTGAAGGTAAAACACAGAGTCGGCTGGGTCTCCCTGGGGAAAGAAAATCTGCTTTGCCGTGTAACTGCTGATGCTTCGTCCTGGCCCTTCGGCCGCGAGAAAAGCAGCAGTATCAAAGGGCCCCCGGTTTACTTTACCCATCTAGACAGCCTCTTCCTGGGTGTGTTCTGGTGCGGATCATCTTCATCAGCGCTGCGTGGAGGCGACGGCGGGGGCATCATTCCGCTCCAGAGCGCGCAATCCTTCTCCGGTTCACAGTAGCATTGCAAACGGTAATTGTCTGTTCCATTTAGCACACCCGTTACATCGATCGGACAGGCAACGAGAACCGGCCTCTCAAGGGTTGATCGAATGGGCGGGCCGGCCTGTGGCCCTGAACCCTGTGAGAAGCGCAGCCGGCAGTGACCAGAGGCCAAAGCTGCTGGCTGCGAGATTTGCCGGAACGAGATCGATGAGCGGGCCAAGACCACTGAAGCAGTGGGTGCGGCGCAAGAGTGGAAGCCGGCAACCGGGGTGCCCGGGCGGCGGGCAGAGGGACGGCAACCGGGCACGTCGAATGAGCGCAAATCCAGACCCGGCGGCGTCGATGCTGGAGACGGCTACGGGCCGCCTGGCAACGACTGAGGTCAATGTGGGACTGCGGCCACGTGCCACACTCACCGTTCCTAGTTGGCCGCCTTTGATCGAACCCGTGGAGTGGCCGAACCAGGAGGTCTCTCGGGGTTAGGCTCTGTGAATTGATTGTGCAGAACCACATTGAGCAGCGACCTATGGACCCGGATGCGACCCTTGTATTCGATAAGGCCGAGCTTGCGAAAGCGATTCATGAAGAAGCTGACGCGGGACCGGGTGGTGCCGACCATCTCTGCCAGAGCCTCCTGAGTGATAGGAGGAATCAAGGGTTCCGGTGACCCCGGCTCACCAAATTCGGCCAAGAGCAGGAGAATTCTCGCTAGACGCCTTTCGCTGGAGTCGAAAAGCTGCGCGACAAGATCGGCTTGGGCGCGCATGCTCCGGGCCAGCAGGAATTTCAAGTACATTTCAGAGAAGGCGTGCTCCTCGTGCATCAGGCGGATCATCTGTTCCCGCTTTATCTTGAGCGCGGTGCAAGCGGTAACGGCGGTGGCAGTGGCCATGTGCAGCCCACCCACGCTCGCCAGCGACTCCTCTCCAATGAATTCCCGGGCGGCGAGAAGCGCGATGGTGGCCTCCTTCCCGTCTTGCGAAACGACGGTGAGTTTTGCGCGGCCCGTCTGAAGATAGAAGATGGAGTCAGCCGAACTTCCCTGCGAAAAGAAGGCTTGCTTGGGCTTCAATTGGATGATTCTTCGTCCCACTCCTGCCGTTGCCAGAAATGCGGCGAGGTCAAAGGTCATGCTTTTCACCCCATTCTCTTGAATGGCCCATCCCAGATGCGGTCTTCACGGGAGCAGTAGGGAACGGTACGTGGCCGCTTGAGATTTGAGGTAGCCGGAATTGCCAGGTTGCTTTCCCGGGTGTGCAAAATTGTACACCCTGCCGTCTTCGTTGGGGCGGATATCTTTGCCTTCGGGTGCGCCCTGATAGTGCATTGCTGAGGAGACAAACGGCGGAATGGCCAGAATTAACCATTCTTATCGGCCAAAACGCGTTAAAAGCGGAAATGGGTGAAAATGAGGAAGCTTTGAGCAGCCGATTAGGATTGGTCCTCTTAAGTCTTAGTGCAAGCCGGCTAGTGGGAAGCGATTCTTGAGCGTGCTGGCCAGGGATGGGGTCGACCGGGTTTTAAGGCGGAGGTTTGAGCGCGGCTGCGCCGCGGACTTTGTTTTTCGGTAAGAATGGCGCGGTTCCCAGGGCTGATGCCCTGGGCTATTTTCTGCTCTCCCTCCGGGAGAGGGGGAAACGAAGAAGAGCTTCCAGCTCTTACAGCGTGTTTTAAAAATGGCGACGTAGATGTCCGTTGTCATCCCTCAGGGGCTAAAGCCCCCGTATTTTTCTGCATTTTTCGGCCCGGCTCAAGTCACCCCAGCGACGAAGACCTGTCGCCGGGGACCCTGGTAAGCCGTGCCCTTGTTACAAAACCATTCAGCACTGATTCATCAGACACTGCCTAAAGCCCGCGTATTCTCCTGTATTTTTCGGCCCGGCTCAAGTCACCCCAGCGACGAAGACCTGTCGCCGGGGACCCCGGTAAGCCGTGCCCTTTCAAGGCGCAGTCAAACTGAGACACTACGCAAAATTCGCTTGATGACAACTTATTTGCGGTGCGAACTTCGGACTCAGGCCACTAGCGAAAAAGCAGAGGCGCAAACGCCGCCAGATTCTGACGCCACACCATCCAGGTGTGCTTGCCCGGGGTATCCACTTCGACATGGTCGATGTTTTCAGCGCTCAACCATTTATTGAAATCGCGGTTGATGCCGAAAAGCCCGTCCTCCATGCCGCAGGCCACCCAAAGGAGATGTATCCTCTGGTTTTGAGAGGCGTTCAGTGCGGGGAACTCCTGAGCAAAATTGGTCCTGAGCCCGCCGCTGCTGAAGGAACCGATCCAGGAAAACTCATCGAGGTTGTTTAACCCCGTCTGCAGCGACTCGGCGCCACCCATGGAAAGCCCGGCGATGGCCCGCGCATTGCGATCGTCGAGGACACGATACTGCTTCTGCACCTGGGGAATGACTTCAGAAAGCAAGGCTGCCGTAAACCTGGCAAAGTTTCTGTTGCGCAGCTCGTCGTCCCAATAGACCTTTCCGAAGCCCACGAGAATGTCTGCCCCTCCGTAGCCTACCGGCATGACCACAATCATGGGCTTGGCCTTGCCTTCGTCAATCAGGTTGTCGAGGATGACGTTGGCGAAACCGACCTGCGTCCAACTGCGCGATTCCTGGCCAAAGCCGTGCAGAAGATAGAGGACCGGATACTTGGTTGGGGCGGTGGGGTCATAGCCGGGAGGCGTGTAGACGTAGTAATCGCGCCGATCGCCGACCACAGCGGAGGTGTAAAAGTGACGATGCACAACACCGTGCGGGCCGTCGCCGGCTTCCCAAGGCAAGGTGGAGGGGCCCGGCACATGCACCATGTTTTCCGTTTGGATGAGGTTGGGTAAGATGAGAGGATTCAAGGGATCAATCATCGGGACGCCGGTATTGTTAAAGATATAGCCGTAATACTCGGGTTCGAGCGGCGGCGTAGTGACACTCCAGACGCCCAGGCCGTCCTTCTGCATGATGACCGGATCCGCTCCTTCTAGCTCGAGGAGGATTTCCTGCGAATTGGGAGCGAACGCGCGGAAGGTGACGCTGCCGTCGGGATGCACTTCAGGCGAAACCAGCGGCGGGGGGACAGGCGGGAGATCCTGGCTCGAGTTTTCCCTCACGGTTGCGAACCATTTTCCGGAAGGGTTGCGGTTGTTCCAATGCCCCGGGTACGACCAGGTGGCGTAGCCGGTGATGCGACCTGCCACCATCTTGCCGATATAGAGCGCCGTGAGCCCGTAACTGAAGCTCTTTTGCGTATCGGTACGGAGTATGGCGATTCCGCCGGAATCGAACTCAAGAATCGAGAGCTTGGCGAGCGCTCCGTTGTTGCCCCTGAATTCGCCTTCCGATCCGTGCAATATCCAGACACATCCCCCCTCGCGGCCGGGAGCACATTGGTCGTTCTCGCATTCGGTGAGGGTAGAAGGCATGCCGGGCTCGAGAAGGCTCCGCGGCGGCTGAGCTGCTCCCTGGAGGATTGCCGACCAGCGTCCGGTGGGATGCTTGTCGTCCCAGTGACCGCTCCAGGACCACACGACGGAGCCCTCGATGCGATCACCCTGCAGTTTGCCCTTGTAGACCGCGGTCAGACCGTAGGAGGCGCTGTTGGGCAGATCGATGCGGCGAATCACGATTCCGGCGGCATCGTAGCGATCGATGACCAGCGTTGCGCTTGAGCCGTCGTGCCACTGCGCGTCGCCCAGCACTCCATGGAACTCCCAGGTGGCTTTGTTGCCGGCGGCGGCGCATGGGTCGCCTGTACATTCCGTTTCAGCGAGTTTGGCGGGAAGAGGCATGTGCCGGCCAGACAGAGGGGCAACATCCTGTGCCTGCACAAACCCGGAAAGGAGGAGAAAACAGAGAGCGACCCTGACAGCGATTTTCATAGCTTCCTCGGTAGGCGGACCTACTGCACTCGAGCTTCTTCCGAACATCTGTGGCGAACCGGAGGGGGGACAGGCGCCGGCGACGATTGACCTCTAGCGGAATCTGCGTCCGCCTTGCCAAAATACCGACCCAGCGGGGAATGAAGCGGATCGGTTGTACATCCACTATGCCATATTACCGTTCAAGACCGGCATCACACCGCATATTCTCATATCAGCTATCAGATGTCAGCTATCAGCTTTCAGCTATCAGCTCGATCCCGCACGGCCCAACGGGGACCCCGGTAAGCCGTGCCCTTGTAACAAAACTTTTCAACACGCTCTAATCATTCCGATCTGTTTTTGAAGGCGGATCATTTTTTTGGTGAGGCACAGGGGCATCTCACACCCTTTCGAATAGATTGCGACAATGCTCTAACGCAGCACCGATAGGATGGCCAGATTCAAGCCGACCATGAGGACGGCCGAGACGGGAATCACCAACAGGGCCTTTTTCAGCCGCAGCGGGTCGCCGCCGGCGATGGCGCCGATGATGCGCGAGCTGACGGCAAGGCCAATCCATCCGCAGGTAACGACGAAGCCGATGGCAGTGCCGGTCATGCGAGGGAAGGCATCACCGACGATGGCCAGCGTGGTGGGGAAGACGGGCGCCATGGAAAGTCCGGCGATAAAGACAAGCGCGAAGGCAACCGCCGGTTTGGCCGATCGCAGCATGAGAAAGGTGGTAACGGCCATGGCCGCAGATGCGGCCAGAGTGACGAGGATGGGCTGCACGCGGATGAGAATGGGCGAGACGCCGACGCGGCCGATGAGCAGCCCGAGCGCGAACCCGAGCGAGAGGATGTTGAGAGCGCGCGACTCAGGAATGCCCTGGGCGACGAGGTGCCGCGGAAGCCAATTCCACACTCCGACTTCGCAAGATACGTAGAGAAAAAGGAAGAGCCCGAGCATGAAGAGCAGCGGGCGGCCAAGGACGGGGTACGCATCCGCGAGAACGAAATGCGCGGCGCTGGCGGGCGATGGCATTTTGGCGACGGCCTGGATCATCAGCACGACGACGGTAAGGGACGCGACGGAGTAGCAAAGGCGGACCCAGTTGCGCTTAAAGAGATTGGCGGAGAGGAAGGGGGTTGCCAGTCCGCCGAGGCCGAAAAAGAGGTTGACGAGGTTCAGCGCAGTCCCGCGGTGCGCCTGGCTTACGCCGCTGACCAGCGCGTTTGCACCCGTCACCACGATGCCTCCGCCGACACCGAGCAGGAACAAGACGGCCAGAATGCCGCGGAAACCTGTGGAGCGCGGAAGGGCGTAGAGCGCGATGGCGATGAAGGCGAGGCCAAGAATGAGACCGATCTTCATGCCTTCGTTGTCCAGGAGCGGACCTACTCCGACCGAGGCGATGATAAGCCCCAGCGCCTGGGCAAAGGCGATGGCGCCGTTCTGTTTCGGGGTGAGGCGGAAACGATCGGACAGGTCGGGCAGAATGGTGCCCAGCATGGCGGCGATCATTCCATAGACGAATATGGCGACGATGGCAGCGAAGACCAACACGGGCGAAGTTCCTTTCGATTGCCGATTTCAAGTGCGGGCACGGAAGATGCCAACCGGGGACGTGAGCTGCTTCCGTGCATTGAGCCGGAATCTCGGTTTTCTGCACCGATTCCCTCAAATTGTACGGTTACCGAGGGGAGTTGCAGAACCAACGCAGCGTTTGCGGCCGAAAAGGCGGGCGATTCTTGAGCGTATTGGGTGAGAAGTTGGGTGGATGGCTATGCCAGGGGTCAGGGGTCAGGAGTCAGGGATCAGGGGTCAGGGATCAGTTTTTCGAGCGGCGGAGGCGGCGGTTGCGGAGCCACTTGGCCACGCCGAGGGTGAGCAGCATCAGCCCGAAGGGGATGCACATAAGCGCGACGATGAGGGCGAACCAGCCCGCGTTGGTGCTGGCGCCGGCGCGCGAGTAGCCGCCCAATACGGTGAGGAGCAGGAGGGCGGAGAGGAGTCCGGCGCCGACCATGGAGCCGCCCCATTGGAGAAGTTGGCGCGTGCCGTCGCCGGGCTGGGTGGTGGTTGCGTTCGTCGGTGGGCTAGAGGGCATGGCCTGATCTAATGCTACTCGAGTTGCGGAGATGCGTTTCCGGGGCTGAAGCCCACGTAGCCGGGAGGCCTTATTTCAGGGGCCTAAAGGTGTTCAGTAGCATGACATCCTTTACAGATTGTCTCCAGACATCCTTTACACTTTGGCCTTTCGGTCTGGGTGCAGGAGGCTGGCGATGGCGTGGAGGACGATGGACGTTTCCGAGCAGC
>JBEKNY010000018.1:0-77604 GCA_049522315.1 Occallatibacter sp. | reverse complement strand
ATGCAGCGTGAAATTACCAGAGCCTTGGTCCTCAACCCCTCTGGCCCAACACGCGGTGCTCACGCACCGCCTGGTGAACTGCGCCTTGACAACGCCTTCCTCCTTATCGAGGGGCACCCACTGCCTCTATGAGGAGCTGCGCGGGTCAGATGCGCATAGGCATCAGGACATAGCGGTACTTGTACTCGGCGTCGGGGTCTTCGGGGCGCATCTGGCCGGCGGATTGCGAATCCTTGAATTCGAGGCGGACCTCGCCCGCGTTGTCAAGGGCCTTGAGGAAGTCGAGGATGTAGGTGGAGTTGAAGCCGACTACGATGGGCTCGGAGGAGTAGGGGGTGTCGATGGTGTCTTCGCTCTCGCCGGACTCGGTGGAGTTGGCGCTGACCTTGAGCTCGTTGTCTTCGAGGCGCATACGGATGGCGCCGGAGCGCTCGTCGGCAAACTGGGCGACGCGCTGAATGGCCGCGGAGAGCTCCGCCGCGCGGACCACGGCGAACTTGGTGTTGTCGCGCGGCATCACCGCTTCGAAGTTGGGGAACTGGCCGGTGAGCTTGCGGCTGGAGAGCGTGCGGTGGCCGATGCGGAAGAAGAGCGTGTGTTCGTCGTCGGCAAACTCGACCTTCTCCGCGTCGGAGTTCGCGAGCAGCAGTTGCAGCTCCTGGAGCGCCTTGCGAGGAATGAGGACACGCTTTTCGCCGCTGATGCCTTCGAGTGTCTCGGCTGGCTTTTCAACGAAGGAGAGACGGTGGCCATCCGTGGCGACCATGGCGATGGATTCGGCCTTGAGGATAAGCAAAGCCCCGTTGAGGGTGTAACGCGACTCCTCGTTGGAGATGGCGAAGATGGTGCGCGCGATGAGCGTGCGTAACGCGGCAAGCGAGATGCTGGTGGAGGCGACCGACGGAAACTCGGGAACCTGGGGGTAGTTGGCGCGGGCCATGCCAACCATCTTTGTGTTCGACCGGCCGCTGCGGATCTGCACCCAGTGGTTTTCAAGAAGCTTGATGGAGATTTCGCCGTCGGGCAGGAGCTTGATGTAGTCGTAGAGTTTGCGCGCTGGAATCGTGCACGCGCCGGGCTTCTTGACTTTGACCGCTGTGCTGGTGTGGATGGCCTGGTCCAAGTCAGTGGCCGTAATGCTTAGACGCTCTTCGTCGGCCTCGATTAGGAAGTTAGACAGAATAGGAATTGTGGTCTTACGCTCGACCACGCTTTGCGTGGCCGTGAGTTCCTTCACCAGCTCCTGGCGGCTTACGGTAATCTCCATCGCTGCCCCCTGCGCGGTCAGCTTCTCGACTTCGGCTTCCACACTCGGCATACACCCACCCCTGCTCTCGAAGCCGCGCCTTATGTCCCTACTGTATAACACCTTGCGGGTCGCCGGTAGCGGCTGCTTTTCTTCCTCCCGATTGTAGTCACCTCTCAACCGATGCACGCGTGGAAAACAGGGCTAATTCTCTAAATTTCTGGGGAGAATCCTCGCAAGGTCCGTGAGGTTACGGCAGCGCTCCGGTCTCGTTCCGCGCAAACGGTTCTTACGCTAACTTTCTACTCTCACTCTACGGGTAGTGGAAAAGGAATATAAGAAAGGAATAAAGCTAGAAGTACCCGTAGTTCGCATATGAAAAGTGGGAATCCGAGCGAAGTGGCTTCCTGAGAGCGGGTTGAATGGTGGACTAGTTTTCTAAATCGGAGCTGTGTAATTCAGGAGAAAAGGAAAACGGGTACAGAGGGCAGGAGTTGCGAGAGTCTTTCCCGCGGTTCCCACAGGCGATACGAAGATGGCTGTGGAATGCGCCGCTGTTGTGTGCAAGCAGCGCGGAAGAATAAGGAGAAGAGCGGGTTGCAGCAGGCGCGTCTTGCACAAAGGCCGGCGTTACGGCGGCGGACGAAGTAATAGATCTCAGCGTACTTTTAGGACGGCTCTTATACTGAACTATCCATGTCTTACGCGGCGGCAATCCATCAACTCAACGCCCTGGCGCCAGAGTTATATGTGCGCGGAGGCCAGCAGCGCCGGAAGTTCTCTCTGGATGAGGTGCGCACACTGCTTCACGCATTGGGCGACCCGCAGCAGAGATTTCCTGCTGTGCTGATCGCCGGGACGAATGGAAAAGGATCGACTGCGGCAACGCTGGCGTCGATCCTGACAGAAGCGCAGCTGCATACGGGGCTTTATACCTCGCCACATCTAGAGCGGCCCAACGAACGGATCCGGATCGATCACCTGGAAATCGCCGACGCCGACTTTGCCCGCCTCTACTTCCGGGTACATGACACCGCTCAGGAATTATTGCTCAGCGGCCAATTACCACAACTGCCCAGCTACTTCGAGTTTTTGACTGCAGTAACGTTCCTGCACTTTGCCGAGAGCATGGTGGACATTGCCGTGCTCGAGGTAGGCATGGGCGGTAGGCTGGACGCGACCAATGTCGTAGATCCGCTTCTTACGATCGTCACCGACATCTCACTCGACCACATGGAGTGGCTTGGGTCAAGCATCTCTGCAATTGCGCGCGAGAAGGCGGGAACTTTGCGGCGCGGCGGGACGATGGTCACGCTGCCGCAACATCCAGAGGCGAGCCAGGTTCTAGGTGAGGTTGCCGCGGAGTTGGGCGTACGCGCTGTCAGCGCGGTTCCCTATGTGCCTGGAGACGGGACGACAGGCGCTTATGGGGTTGAAGCGCTTGGCGCAAGGATCAAGGTCGATTCGCCGCTCGCCGGCACGCACCAGCAGCGCAATGTGGCGCTGGCCATTGCGGCAGCGGTGGAGCTCGGCGCGCAGCACGGCCTTCCCGTGACTGCGGCGGCGATCGAGGAAGGCATCCGCCGGACATACTGGCCGGGACGAATGGAACGGATCGGCGGGCGCGGGGTGGAGTGGATTCTGGATGTTGCGCATAACCCCGCCGGCGCGTGGGCGCTGCGCGCAGCTCTGCGCGCAACTTTGCGCGAGGAGAAGCCGCGCACGCTGATCTTCAGTTGCCTGCGCGATAAGCCAGTAGCCGAGATGGCGCAGATTCTTTTTCCCCTTTTCGACCAGGTGATCGTTGCGCCCATCCATACCGCTCGCGCCACACCTCTCGACGATCTGCTGGCCGCGGCAAGGTCTACAGGAACGCCGGCGGTTGCGGCAGAATCGGTACGCGAAGCCCTCCGCATAGCGCGGGAGTACGCGGCCGGCGGCGTGGTGGTGGTTTCAGGATCGGTGTACCTTGTAGGCGAGGCACGCAGCCTGCTGCGAGAGGAGCAGCCGTCATGAGCCCGAGGCCCAACCCGCTGCCGCGGTTTTATGTCTGGCTGACCAATGGGCTGCAGGCGCCGCTGCTTTTGGTGGTTACGGCAATCTGCGCCAGCACCGCGTTTGCGGTCTCATGGGTAGACAAGAAGGGCCGCGTGCAGCATCGCATTGCGCGGATCTGGGCGCGCTGCGCGGTGCACATTACGCTGTCGAAGCTGAGGGTCGAAGGCGCGGAAAACTTTCACAAGCACTCCGTCGCTGTTTACGCGTCCAACCACACTTCCTACATGGACACCCCGGTGATTTTTGCGGGGATTCCCTTTCAGTTCCGCATCCTGGCGAAAAAGGAATTGTGGCGATGGCCGCTGATCGGCTGGTACCTGGGGCGGTCCGGGCAGATGCCGATCGATACTGCGGATCCGCACGCCACGCTGTCGAGCCTGGGCGGGGCGGTGAAGGCGCTGCGCGCGGGGATGCCGCTGTTTGTGTTTCCCGAAGGCGGGCGGACGGCGGACGGCGAGCTGAAGCCGTTTCTTGCGGGCGCGGCGTACCTTGCGATTCGCGCGCAGGTGCCGCTGGTGCCGATGGCGTTGACCGGGGTGTTCGATCTGCTGCCGATTCACACTCGCCATTTTTATCCAAGCAAGCTCACCCTGCATGTTGGCGAACCGATCGAGACGAAGGGAATGACCGTTCGCCAGAACGGCGAGTTGACGGAAAAGCTGCGCGCGGCGATTGAAGAGATGGTGGGGCAGAGCGCGCAAAGCCGCACGGAAGAGGCCGCGCCTGTTGCTTGAGACGACGGCCGATTCCTGCTGCGGCGCCGCTGCGACTCCACACAGGCAAGGCGAAGTGAAGCAGTCGCGCGGAACCGGCACGCGCTTTACACTGGTTTCATGCCCGTCCGCATTGCCATTCCCGAACCCACGAGCGGCGATCCCGAATACAATCAGCGCGCGTTGCCGCAGTACGTGATGGCGCTTGAGGCCGCGGGCGCGGAGCCGGTTGTGGTGCCGCTCAATGAGACGCAGGAGAGCGTGGCCAACCTGCTGGCTGGCGTACAAGGCGTTCTGCTTCCGGGCAGCCGCTTCGACATCGATCCGCAACGCTACGGCGAAGCGCGAGCGCCGGAGTGTGCGGAAGACGACCCCGCCCGCACCGCGGCCGACGAACTCTTCCTGCAGGACGCCTTCAACCTGCGCAAGCCGATCCTCGCCATCTGCCAGGGCGCACAGAGTTTGAACGTGTGGCGCGGAGGCACGCTGATTCAGGACTTGAAGACTACGGTCAACCACCGGCCCGGCCGGGATGTGGTGGATGCGCACCCTGCACACATTGCCCAAGAGTCTCGATTGAGCGGACTGCTTACTCCGGCCGATCGTGCGGAGGTACAAGTCAACTCCAGCCACCACCAGGCGATTGGCACGCCGGGGGACAACCTGCGGGTTACAGCAGTCTCTCCCACGGATGGAGTCATCGAGGCCGTGGAACTGGATTCGCCGAAGCACTTTGTAGTTGCGGTGCAGTGGCATCCGGAACGCACCTACACGCAAAGTGAATTTTCCCGTGCGATCTTTTCTACGTTTGTGCAGGAGGCCACCGCGTGGAGGACGCCGCAAGTGGATGGACTCAAGAGCGGGAAGTGAGCGATGAGCACGACCAGCACAGGCCTGCGGCTCAATACGCTGTTGGCAGAGGCCGGTCTTGAGCCGTTGGACGGCGAGACGGCAAGCCGGTTTGAGGTTTATCTTTCGCTATATATTCGCTGGAATAAGCGCATCAACTTGAGCTCGATTCGAAACGAGGAGGGAATTCTATCTCTACATTTTATTGAATCCATTGCAGTTGCTCGTGCGCTGCCACAAGGGATCGCGACCTTGCTCGACTTCGGCTCCGGCGCCGGTCTGCCAGGCATTCCCATTGCGATCTGCCGGCCGGAGATCGCTGTGACGCTGGCCGAGTCGCAAGGTAAGAAGGCCGCGTTCCTGCAGGAAGCGATCCGCACACTGGGGATCTCGGCGAAGGTTCACGCGGGCCGGGCCGGGGCGCTTGATGCCGTCTTTGACTGTGTGGTTTTGAGAGCGGTTGATCGGATGCCGAAGGCGGTTGCGGCCGCAGTGAGGCTGGTCGCGCCGGGAGGCTGGCTGGCACTGATGACCACCGGCGCGGAACTCGAAAAGCTTAAAGCCGCAGCCGGCCCGGAGTTCTCCTGGCCCCAACTCCTTCCGCTTCCTGGCAGCAGCGACCGCCTGCTTGCCCTCGCAGCGCGCGGCTGAAGATTCACTTCGAAGTAGGCTCTGTGCTGCCTTCTTGCAGGATGGGAGGGTGAAAGCGGGAGAAGCGACGATCGTTTCTCCCGCTCTCCTTCACGTCTAAGGTTTGGAGCTGGTAACCGTAAAGTTGTTAACCGTAAAATTCTTGCTTAACCCGCCCGTGGAGCTAATTTCGAAGCCATATTCGGTCGAGGTCATAGTGGAACTCGCCTTTAGGCACGCCGAACCAGAACCACTCGAGCTATAGCACGCGGTGGAGTTCTCCAGCCACTTGAGCATGGCGTACATGTCCACGCTCCCGGAGCTGAAGCCAAAATTCTTGCTGCCGCTGGCACCTGTGATTTCCCAGATGAGCTCCACACTACCGGAGCCCTCGTTGCCAAATTGACATAGGTTCCAGGTATTTGTCGGGACGCCGTACGACCCGCCGAATTGGACGTTGGTGGCTGGTACGTGGGTGGCGAACGTAGTGCAATTGGGAATGTTTATTAACTGGTGTTGGATCATGACCTCGTTGCCCCAATTGTTGAGCCACAGGTCGTAGCCAATATCGGAGACGGTAGTCGACGAGGTGTCGGGGCTTACCGAGAACGAGGAGTACATGTAGCTGTAGCTATCCAGCGTCACAGCATCGAGTTGATCAAATCTAGTGCTGGGATAAGTATGGATAGCTCCCGAACCGTCCGTGGGGTAGTTGGCTGTTACATACCAGTTCCCGGGGCTGGTCGAGTACAGCGTCTGACTCCACGATGAAGGAGGATTCCACACGTCCTGTTCCGTGATGATGGGGTAAGTGCCGTTTGCGGTGATCTGCGGGTAGTTATACGGACCGCACGTGCCGGTTGTGGTGGTTACGGTGCACACCGATCCCGACGTCAGGGTAAACGAGACAGTATAGGGCTGAGGCGAGTTGGTCGCTCCCGAACTGGAGACGTTCACCGTCGCGGTGTAGGTTCCGGCCGCGAGGCTCCCGGTAGTCGGCTGGGTGACCAATGTATAGGGGGCCTGGCTGCCCTGAACCTGCACACTGAGCCAGCCGCTTCCGCTGTGGTAGACGATCCCGGTTGTCGGGACCGCCAGCGTGCCGCCGCCGGAGTTGCTCACGGTGACATTCTGCGAGGATGGATTCCCGCCGCCCACCGTTGCGTTAAAGGTGAGGCTGGTGGGAGAAAGCGAAATGGTCGGAGATGACACCGGATTCACGGTAAACGCGACCGTATAGTTTTGTGGCGAGTTGGTCGCTCCCGAACTGGAGACTTGCACCGTGGCGTTGTAGGTTCCGGACGAGAGGCTGCCGGTCGTTGGCTGCGTGGAGCAGGTATAGGGGGCTTGGCTGCCCGTGCAGTTCACACTGAGCCATCCGCTTCCCTGGCTGTAGTTGATCTGGGTGGTCGGGGCCGCCAGCGTGCCGCCGCCGGAGTTGCTCACGGTGACATTCTGCGCGGATGGATTTGCGCCGCCCTGCGTGGCGCTGAAGCTCAGGCTGGTGGGAGAAAGCGAAATGGTCGGGCTGCCGCTCGAAGCATTGTTGATCAACGAGTAGGAGCTGAGCGTGAAGGTCTTGGTTGTCGCACTGGTAGTGTCGATGATGAAGCCGTACGAGACCTCGGTCATCGTGCTGCTGCTGGGCAGGTACCCGTTGGTCTCCAGGTACTTGATCATGGCGATCAGGTCCACGCTCCCGCTGGATTCGCCGTAAGTATTGCTACTGCCTTTTGGGAGCTGCCAGTAGTAGAGCCCGTTGTGGCACAGATCCCAACTCAGGACCGGGACACCGTACGATCCGCCAAATTGGATGCCCGTTTTTACCGGGGTGGTGTTGCCGCACTGCGGTGTGTTCACCATGTCGTGCTGGATCTGTATCTCGTTGCCCCAACTGTTCAGATAGATGTCGAAGCCCACCTGTTCCTCGGTGCTGGACGAGTGGTCCGAGGTCTCGTTGAAGGTCCCGACGATGTTCGTGAAGCTGCTCACTGCTTCGCTGTTGAAGACCTGGTAGGTGTAGGGGTAGGACACCCGGCTCGTACTGGCCGCTATGTTGGCCGACACGTACCAGCTCGAGGGGGTGGTCTCGGTCAGCGTCTGACTCCAGGTGACGCCGCCCCATACGTCCTGCTCGACGTAGGTGTTACTACCGTTGCTTTCAGTGATACTCGAGTCGCTGTACGGACCGCAGGTACCACTCGAGACGGATGTTGTGCATGTGCTATGAGCGAGCGAGCTCCACGCAAGAATCGTCAACGTGACGAATAGCGAAAAGATACGGGTGATTCTCATTTGCGAATTCTCCTTGTTCCGGTTCGAACTTTCTTGTTTTCTTGCATTCCGTACTCCTGTTTGCATCAACAGGGCCACCGGGCTGCACAGCCGGAGGGCAGGCGATACGCGCCTGCCAGCCGACGGCTCACCCCACCCAGCCCGGGGGCGCCTGGGTGAGGTGAGCGATGCTATTGCGGTTCAGTTTTGTGCTGTCCCCCGCCCTGCTCCCAAATCGCGATGTTGTTGTAAGCAGGAGCGTTGAGGTATGCGGGATCGGAGCTAATCTGCGCCGCGGCCGGTATTGCGGTGTATTTCGAGCTGAGGATGGGTTGACCGCACACCGCACTTTAGGCACTCATTTCCCGGGCATTTTTCAGAATGCCGAGCAAGACCGGAGCAGTGAGCACCAACACGGACAGGGGAGGCTTCATAGAGTAAAACCAGATTTGTTTCTTACTCAGCGAAGCCCTCGCTGGCCCCCGTTATCGGAGAACTTTCACTGCCGATAGGCTAAACCAAGGAATGATGCTGATCAGTTCAAGATATCCAGGGCCGGTCAGTCAAATTACGTCAGGCCAATGTACTTTAGTAATCGAGATAGCCTTTGGGAGCCTCTGCACAGCCGGGCACTTTGCGGGGCGATGAAGCGCTGAAGCGGCTTCTGTCGAAAATGCAAGGAATATCGCAGGAAAGCGCTTATCTTCTTAGATAGTTACAGCGGTTCTCCTGTAACTATGGGTCATTTCAGACAGTATTCAAGGCGGCTTTTTTCTTGGCGAAAAGCCACTTAGTGAGTGTACCCTGGCTTACACTTGCAGGAGACCCGCAATAAGGACAGCCGACTTGCCGGATTGAGCGTGGCAAACGCCTGATCGGTCCGTCCCGCAAGCGCCTCGATATCCGGCATCATTCCGAGCGCGTTTCTCCAATTGGGCAACGCAGTGATCTGCTGATCGGCAGAGAGCTTTTCAAGAATCGCCTCCGCCTCCGCATAGGAATGTATTTCAGAAAGCGACCTGGCTTGAGCCATTTGTTGTTGAAGAGTCTCTTCCGTGGTGGTGGCTGTAGATTGTGCCGGCGAGGCTGTCGAAACAAGGCAAATGGTTATGAGTGCGAGGAGTCATTTCATGCGTACGTTCTCTTTGTCTTTTGGTACGAGCCTTGAGCCTATGTGGTTCCGGCATCCAGAGGGCCTGTGAAGAGAATTCGTCGAACCAAGCCGTGTATTTAGCCGATTGCACCTTTCTGCGTGTTCCACGTGGAACAGTTTGGGATATGTAATCGGGTTGGGAACCGAAGCGGCAATGGTTCCACGTGGAACATCCATCGCCTGCGGCCCAATTTGGGTTTGGGTTCAAGATAGGAAACACTTCGCAACTTCAGCAAAATCGCGCCAAACCGTCATGAGGTTTTCCACCACGTGGCCGTTTTTGTCCGCTCCCAGCCCCTTTGCGGGATCTGGTTGAAAAACCCTTCCTGCTCAAGCGCTTGCTCCAGAAAGCTGCCGGTGAGCCCCACGCACTTTCCACAACCCTGCCCGGTTTCCCACAGCGCAAGGAAATTCGCGTTTCAGCTCTTTCCTTTACTCTGAAATGCCATGGGCAAGATCATCGGGGTCGTGAACCAAAAGGGCGGAGTGGGCAAAACCACCACAGCCATCAATCTGGCTGCATGTCTGGCATTGGAAGGCCTCAAAGTCCTCCTGGTTGACTGCGATCCCCAGGCCAACGCCTCCTCTGGCCTCGGTCTCCAGCGAGACGACAGCCGCCACTCCGCGTACGACGTGCTCATGGGCGACAGTATGGCGGAACAGGTCGTCCTCTCCACAGAAGTGGATGGTCTTTGGCTTTTGCCCGGCTCCAAGAATCTGACTGGGGCAAATATTGAGCTCGCCTCGACTGAGGACCGCGCTCTCCGCCTGCGCCACGGACTGGAACCGATCAGAGACAACTTCGATCTCATCTTCCTGGATGGCCCGCCGGCCCTCGATCTGCTTACGCTCAACGTCCTCTCCGCAGCGGAGAGCCTCATTGTGCCCATGCAGGCCGAATACTTTGCTCTCGAGGGGATCTCGGAGCTAATTTCTACCCTTGAACGGGTGCGCGCGGCCTACAATCCCAGCCTCACCATCGAGGGCGTGCTGCTGACCATGTACGACGATCGCACCAATCTCGCGCAACAGGTGACCGATACCCTTCGCGAGTATTTTCGGGAAATTCTTTATCGGACCGTGATCCCGCGCAACGTCCGTCTGGCGGAAGCGCCGAGCCACGGTAAACCGGTCTTCTTGTACGACCCTCGCTCACGTGGGGCCGAGGCATACTTTGAGATGACGGGCGAATTTTTGGCTCGAAATCAGATCGAAAGCCCGCGCGCCGCTGAACGCAAAGCCAAGGCTGGAGATAGTCCCCGGCCGAGAGGTGCGTTTTGGCCCTATTCATGACCTGTTAGCCGCCTACTGATCTAACCTTCGCTGCCAGAATTCAGGCAGTTTGACGTAATTCGCAGGAATTGAGGAATTTGCACCATGAATACGACTGCCACCGATACCAAACGCCGCGCCCTGGGCAAAGGGCTCGACTCCCTGCTTCCGCGCGTCCAGGCCACGCCCGCGGCCGAAAGCGAGGGCGGAAAGCCCCGGGAGATTCCACTCGACCAGATCGATCAGAACCCTTTCCAGACACGCTCACAGGTGAATCAGGAGCAGTTGGCGGAACTGGCCGCCTCGATCGCCGCCAACGGCGTAGTACAGCCGGTGCTCGTTCGCCCGCTGGCTGGCGGCCGATTCCAACTCATCGCCGGCGAGCGGCGCTGGCGCGCTTCGCAGATGGCTGGCAAGAAGACAGTTCCGGCTATCCTGCGCCAGGTCTCTGACGAACAGGCTTTGGAAATCACGATTGTCGAGAACCTTCAGCGCGCCGACCTGAACCCCATGGAGCAAGCCCGCGCCTTCGAGAGGCTCTCGCGCGAGTTCCACATGACCCAGGAGCAGATGGCACAGCGCACAGGAAAGGATCGAGCATCTGTAGCTAATTTCTTACGTTTATTGAAGTTACCGTCATCTGTCCAGACTCGGGTCGAGTCCGGCGAGCTCACATTCGGGCATGCACGCGCACTGCTGGCGATTGAAGACGCTGAGGGAATTGAGAAGGCGGCGCAGAGGATCGCCACACTTTCGCTATCTGTTCGCCAGACAGAGAGCTTTGTGCAAGGGCTTATCGATCCCAGCCGCAAGGCGAAAAAAGGGCCCAAACCGGCACCGCCCGTTGATCCCAACGTGCGCGATGCGCAGGAGCGGCTGCAACGCGCCCTGGGACTTAAGGTTACGATTGAGGACCACGACGGCCGCGGGAAAGTCATCATCGAGTACGCCCGGCTGGAGGACTTCGATGCGCTCATGGAGCGGTTCGCAGGAGAGTAGACAAACAGGAAGCAGAACCAGCAGGTTGAACAGCGCACGAGCCACGGTGGAAAATCTGATAATTTGACTTTATGGACCCCATCAGCATCAGTGTCACGGAGGCATCGCGGAACTTTGCGGAGTGCGTGAATCGCGCGCGCTATCAGGGTGCAAGCTTCATCCTGCTCAAGGGCGGGGCGCCTGTGGCACGCATCGAGCCGGCCGGGCGAAAGCCAAGAAAAGGAAGCGAGTTAGCCGCAGCACTGCAAAAAGCAGTGGAAGGCGTTCACGTTGGAGAGGAAGAAGCCACCTCCTGGCTTCACGATTTGGAACAGGCGCGCGGATCGCTGCAGCCCCAGGTGCGGCCGTGGCGTTTCTGATCGATGCCGATGTGATCATTCAGGCCGAACGGAAGGCTCTTGACCTGGATGCGTGGCTACGCGCGCATCCCAACGAGGAGGTCAAGCTCGCAGCCATCACGGTGGCAGAGCTGTGGCGCAGCGTGGAGCGCGCCGCCGGAGTTCACCGCGCCAGGCGACAGAAGTTCGTTCTCCGAGCGCTGAGCGTGTTTGAGGTCGTTCCATACACCGAGAAGGCAGCCGCCGAACATGCGCGCCTGTGGGCAGAAGTTGAGACCACCGGACAGAGAATGAGCCCGCACGACCTGATGCTTGCAGCGACGGCTCGTGAATCCGGCGCTGCGATCGTGACCTTCAACACGCGGCGTTTCGCGGCGGTTCCGGGACTGACTGTGCTCAAGCCGTAAGCAGCGCCGGCCGGCGACGTGAAGCGAGCGCTCCGCGCGCACGCGGAGACGGTAGAATTCAGTCTGACGAGAAAGCGTTCCGCATGAGTTCTACATTGCAAGTTGCGCGCCGCAGCCTGGCGGCGATAGTGCTATTTTTTGTGCTGCTAGCCGGCCTACACGCGCAACAGCGTTGGACCGAGGCGCAGGCCAACGCGTGGTATGCCGCGCAGCCGTGGCCTGTGGGCGCGAATTTCCTGCCTTCGACGGCGATCAATGAACTGGAAATGTGGCAGGCCGATACCTTCGATCCCAAAACCATCGATCGCGAGTTGGGATGGGCCGAAGGGATCGGGATGAATACCATGCGCGTCTTCCTGCACAACCTGCTGTGGGAGCAGGATCCGGAGGGATTCAAGCAGCGCATCGATACTTTTTTGACGATTGCCGCGCGGCATCGCATCCGGCCAGTGTTCGTGCTGTTCGACTCGTGCTGGGATCCGTTTCCCAAGCTGGGGCCGCAGCATCCGCCGATTCCGGGCGTGCATAACTCGGGATGGGTGCAGGCGCCGGGCGCGGCGGTGCTTGCCGATCCCACACAATATCCGCGCCTGGAGCAGTATGTGAAGGGCGTGGTGGGCGCGTTTGCGAACGACCCTCGGATTCTGGCGTGGGACGTGTGGAACGAGCCGGACAACGGCAACGAGAGCTCCTACGCGAAGGGCGAGCCGCGCAACAAGAACGAGATCGTGCTCAGCCTGGTGCCGCAGGTCTTCGCGTGGGCGCGGAGCGTGCATCCTACGCAGCCGCTCACCAGCGGAGTGTGGCACGGCGATTGGGACTCGCTCGGCAAGATGCCGCCGATGGCGCGTGTGCAGATCGAGGGATCGGACGTGATCAGCTTTCACAACTACGGCTGGCCCGAAGATTTCGAGAAGCGCGTGAAGGACCTGGAGCAGTTTCACCGGCCGATCATTTGCACCGAGTACATGGCGCGCGGGAATGGGAGCATATTCGACACCATCCTGCCGATTGCACACCAATACCGCGTGGGAGCGATCAACTGGGGGTTGGTGGCAGGCAAGAGCCAGACGTATCTGCCTTGGGATTCATGGCAGCACCCGTATGTACTTGAGCAACCGGCGATCTGGTTCCACGATGTCTTTCATGCCGACGGCACGCCGTACCGTGAGCGCGAGGTAGAGATCATCCGCGACCTGACGAGCGACAAGCAACCGCCATTGTGACGGCGCGGTTGCTTTGCGGTTGCGGCGGATTTATCCTGCTGTTTCTGAGCGCTTTCCCTGAAGGCTCCTCAGCACGGCGGGGGAGCCAGTCTTTTTTTGTTGAATCGGCTTCCCGAGCGCCTCTGCGGAGACAGCAACATGGCCCTCCAACCCATCACGTCAACGAACAACGCGACCCATACCGTTCGATCTATCCCCGTGGTTCTGAACGGACGAACACTCGAAGCTAACCGGCGCATTCCGCTCAATCTGGACTGGGTGGAAGGCGTGCGCGTGAACACCAGCGCGGTGGAGCGACGGGCGGCGACGCATGTTGCGCGGCGCACCGTGAAAAAGGAAACGCAGGCGGCATGGCTGCTGCGCGCCATCGCGTGCATGGACCTGACCACGTTGAGCGGCGACGACTCGGCCGACCGCGTGCGGCGGCTCTGCGCCAAGGCGCGCAACCCGCTGCAGCGGCACATCGTGGAGGGCCTTGGTATTAAAGATTTGCACCTGACGGTCGGCGCGGTGTGCGTCTACCACGCGTTTGTTGAGACGGCGGTGAAGGCGCTGGAGGGATCGGGGATTCCCGTGGCTGCGGTCTCGGCTGGTTTTCCCGCGGGCCTTTCGCCGCTGGCCGAGCGCGTGGAAGAGATTCACCGCAGCGTGGAAGCGGGCGCGCAGGAGATTGATATTGTCATCACGCGCGCGCACGTCTTCAATGGCGAGTGGCAGGCGCTCTATGACGAGGTTGCGGCATTCAGGGAGGCCGCGGGGCGGGCGCATTTGAAGGCCATCCTCGGCACTGGTGATCTGATGACCCTGCGCAACGTAGCGCGCGCAAGCTGGGTGGCGATGATGGCCGGCGCGGACTTCATCAAGACGTCGACAGGCAAGGAGAGCGTGAATGCCACGCTGCCGGTCTCGCTGGTGATGGTGCGGTGCATTCGCGATTATGCAGAGCGCACAGGCATGGCGGTGGGGTTCAAGCTGGCCGGCGGAATTCGCATGGCGAAGCAGGCGCTGGATTGGCTGGCCCTGATGAAGGACGAGCTGGGCCGGCCTTGGCTGGAGCCGTCACTCTTTCGGATCGGCGCCAGCGGAATGCTGGGCGACATCGAGCGCCAATTAGAGCATCATTTAACCGGGCGCTATTCGGCGACGTACCGGCATCCGATCGCGTAGGGTCTCGGAAGGAGACGCTGTGAGCATTGCGGAAAAGTTCTACAGCATGGAGTACGGCGCCGCGCCGGAGGATCCCAAGGAAGCAAATCAGTGGCTTGAGCGGCACCATCGCCGGTTCGAGGAATTCATCGGCGGCGCGTGGGTGGGGCCAGCGAGCGGCGAGTACCAGAGCACCAGCGATCCCTCGACAGGCGAGACGATCGCCGAAGTGGCGAAGGGCAATGCGGACGACGTGGAAGCAGCGGTGACGGCGGCGCGCATGGCTTTGCCAGCGTGGCAGACGCTGAGCGGCCACGAGCGGGCGCGGTATCTCTATGCGCTGGCGCGGCAGGTACAAAAGCACTCGCGGCGGCTGGCAGTTCTCGAGACAATGAACAACGGCAAGCCCATTCGCGAGAGCCGCGACATCGACATTCCCCTTGTGGCGCGGCACTTCTATCATCATGCCGGTTGGGCGCAACTGCTGGAGCAGGAGTTTCCCAACTACACGGCCTGCGGCGTGGTGGGCCAGGTGATTCCGTGGAACTTTCCGCTGCTGATGTTCGCCTGGAAGGTGGCCCCGGCGCTGGCCGCGGGCAACACGGTCGTCATCAAGCCGGCGAAGTACACGCCGCTGACCGCGCTGGCGTTTGCTGAGCTGGCGATGGAAGTGGGCCTGCCGCCCGGCGTGCTGAACGTGTTGACGTGTGACGCGAAGACCGGCCAGGCGCTCATCGAGCATCCCGGAATTGACAAGGTGGCATTTACGGGATCGACGGAGGTGGGCCGCACGATTCGCAAGGCCACGGCCAATTCGACGAAGAAGCTCTCGCTCGAGCTCGGCGGCAAGTCGCCCTTCGTCGTCTTCGACGATGCCGATCTTGACTCGGCCGTCGAGGGCCTGGTGGACGCGATCTGGTTCAACCAGGGCCAGGTGTGCTGCGCGGGCTCGCGCTTGCTGGTGCAGGAACGCGTGGCCGAGACGCTCTACTCGAAGCTGCGCGCGCGGATGGAAACGCTGCGCGTGGGCGCGCCGCTCGACAAGGCTGTCGATATTGGAGCGGTCGTTTCGCCGGTGCAGCTCGATACGATCCGCAAGATGGTGGATGCCGGCGTGGCCGAGGGCGCGCGCTGCTGGCAACCCAGCAATCCAATGCCGCAGAAGGGCTGCTTCTTCCCGCCTACGCTGCTGACCGACGTGCATCCCGCGGCAACAGTGGTCCAAGAGGAGATCTTTGGGCCAGTGCTTGTGGCCATGACCTTCCGCACACCGGCCGAGGCCGCGGAGCTGGCCAACAACACAGTCTATGGGCTTGCGGCAAGCGTATGGAGCGAGAACATTAATGTAGCGCTCGACCTGGCCTCGAAGGTCAAGGCCGGAGTGGTGTGGGTAAATTGCACCAACCAGTTCGACGCCGCGTGCGGATTCGGCGGCTATCGCGAGTCAGGCTATGGGCGCGAAGGCGGACGCGAGGGCATGTTGGAGTATCTGACGCCGAAGTGGCTGCACGCGCTGCCCGCGGCAGCGGCGAATGCAGCGAAGATTGAGGCTCCCGACGAAGAGGAGGGTTTCGCGCCAGCCGGTTCGCCCGCCCCATCTTCTATCGATCGCACCGTCAAGCAGTACATCGGAGGCAAACAGGCGCGGCCCGACTCCGGCTACTCGTTCCCGGTTTATGGGCGCGGGGGTGAGCTGCTTGGCGAAGCACCGCTCGGCAATCGCAAGGACATTCGCAATGCAGTGGAGGCTGCGCGAAATGCCGCGGGCTGGGCCGGAACCTCCGCGCACAATCGCGCGCAGGTGATCTACTTCCTCGCGGAAAACATGATCCAGCGCCGCGACGAGATCGCGCATGGGCTTGCGCGCACCGTCGGCGACGAACAGGCGGCTGTCGAAGTGGATCTCTCGATCGAGCGCATCTTCAGCTATGCCGCGTGGGCCGACAAATACGAGGGCGTGGTGCATCATCCGCCGGGCCGCAATATCACCATCGCCATGCCGGAACCGGTGGGCGCCATCGGCATTCTGGCTCCGGGCGGGGCGCCGCTGCTTGGCCTGCTCTCGCTGGTGCTGCCGGCGATCGCCGTGGGCAACACGGTCGTGGCCGTGCCTTCGGAGAAGTATCCGCTGATCATCGGTGACCTGTATCAACTGCTTGATACAAGCGATGTGCCGGGCGGAGTGGTGAACCTTGTTGCGGGCCGTCCAACGGAGTTGGCCAAGACTCTCGCCGAGCACGACGGCATCGAGGCCATCTGGTGCTTCCGCTCGAACGAGGAAGCGGCAATGGTGCGCGCCGCCTCCATCGGCAACATGAAACAGGTGTGGACCAACGACGGCCACGAATACGACTGGTTCCATCCGGCACAGGCCGAAGGCCGCTGGTTCCTGCAACACGCCACGCAGGTCAAAAACATCTGGGCGCCGTACGGGGAATAATCACCGGAACCGTTAAGACCGCCTGGTTATTCTCCGGTGCAGGGAGTGGAAACCGCGCCAATCGTCGATCTCCACACAATTTACTGAAAAAGCGCCCTTTCTGGAGAAACACTGGAGACACAAACTGGCTTTGTACCCCCACTAGAGCGGGTCTCCTGCAGGTGTAGACCAAGGCACAATCGCTAAGTGGCTTTTTCATCAAGAAAAAGCCACCTTGAATTCTGTCCGAAATGGCTCATAGTTGCAGGAGAACCGCCGTAAAGCGCCGGTAGGCTCCGTTCGATACATTACTTAAGTGCTATCAAAAATCAGACTGTTAATTGCAAAAGTAACCAATTTCCGATTACCGTAGGTACGTCATAATTGATGTACTTTTCGGATTGGTTGCTCTTGGTTGTTCTTGTGTCCGCTGACTTCGAGGTGCACGCATGACCTGCCCCAGGTGCCAATCCAGCTCCGTTTCCGTCATTCCGGCGGAGATTCGTCTCTATCGGAACAGCCCGCGCACGTTGAGCCATCCTCCCGTGACGCCTTCCCCGGATGTCCAGATTTGCCTGGATTGCGGCTGGTCGGAATTCTCAGTCCCTCGTTCCTGGCTTTCTGCCGGATGGTTGCGCACGGCGCGCCCAACGAATACCCCAAACGGGACCGCTATTGTCTCCACGCCCGTGCCTGCCGCTTCAACATAGACAGAGCTGCCGCAATGCCGTGCCGGCCTCGCGCGACCGGGAATGAATAAGCCAGGCAAAAGGCCCGCCGCCGAAAACGGGAGACGCGCGTTCATTCGCCGAATGGCGTATCAGGCGGTGCGCCGCCATTTGCCTATCAGCGGCTCAATGCATGGAGTAGCAGCACCCAGTCGCTGTCGCCAGCGCGGTTCTTTGCCGGCGGAGTGAATTGCCGGGTTCCCTTGTTCGGAAATTGCCCACCCTGGACCGCGCGATAGGTCCCATTCGTTGGGTCAAACCACTTGGCAGTAGCGGGGCCTTTCAAGCTACTCATATTGACAGTGACCGTGCGCGCGGTTGGCATATAAACGACCACGTACGATCCATCCGCTGTCCTGGCTGCCGTCGCATAGTCGCTCTGGCTAACGCTCACTGGGATTGTAGACGCGAGCGTGTTGGAATCGAACAGGACCTGGTCGCTGCCAAAGCTGCCCAAGCCTGCTGTTACGGTTTTGTGCTGCTGGTCGGGAATCAGGTCCTGCCACGGCAGAGATGAGAAGAAATCTCTCCAGATGGTAAGCTGCGATGCGCCAAGAGTGTCGATATACGAGCTCCACCCCGGCGTAAGGGTCCAAGTGTAGCGATTGCCATAAAATTGCCCCACCCCACCGCTCAGCATGGTCCAGTATTCCTGGCGCCGCAGCACCTCGGGCGTTCCATAGCCTGCCGGCGTGCCGACATCTTCCAGATCGTAGTGCGCTTCCTCCAGATAGGCGGGCATCACCGGAGTTTGATTGTAGCTGTGCAACATCTGGATGTAGGTCGCCGAGTAGGTATAGGTGCCGTTGAGCGAAATGATCGGAGCCCAGCTTCGATCGTCCAGAGACGAGCTTGTTTGGTAGTTGATCTCAACACTCTGAAGCTGCTCCGGGGCAACCGACTGGATCCCTTTCGCTACGGCCCGTACCAATGCATCATCGGTAGGAACTCTCCACTTGTTGAAGTCATTCCCGCTGATCCACGCGACGTTCAAATATTTTTTGTAGCGGCGGCCGAGATACTGTCCGTAAGCGTAGTCCACAGCAAGGCCATTGGTGCGCAATGTTTGCAGCCAACCATTGGTCTCCGCCGGATCGATGAAAACCAAAATGCCATGTCTTGCCGCAATCCGAACCATGTGGTCGAGACGCGTAAAGTAGGCCTCGTTGGGCTTCGACAGATCGTAATGCGCGTAATCCATCCCGCCCGCCAGGAATCCTGTGAACGGAAAAATGCCGTCTGGGGTGGCGCCGCTCTTGAGCTCAGGAAAGCCACTGCCCGCGCAGGCTGCATCGATCCACCCGGCCGTGTTGAAACCATGCGCCTGCCTGTCAGCAAAGTACTTTTCAGCGTCTGCCTCGCTCAGCCTGCACATGAGTTTTTGAGGAGTATCTCCAACGATCAGAAACGGCCTATTCTTCTGGTCCACAAGATAGCGGTGATTCGCGCTCAGCTTGAGCGGGTAAGCGGGCAAGGTTGCGATGGAAGATTGAGCGTGCACCGCGCCTACCCCTCCCTTTGCCGCAACCAGGCCGGGGAAAATGAGCGATATAAGAGCTGCAAGTCCGATCGACAATGAGCAATGGCGAAAGGTTCCGATTCTCACTTTGACACCTCTTGATGTGATTCTTGCTGTTTGGCCTGGTCCACGGTCATGCCGGTTCCGATCGATTCGCGACAGAGATGCGCGAACTCAAAATGATCCTCGCCATTGTAAAGCTGCTTGAGGAGTTGAGGCGTCTCTGCGCCAGAAACAAATGTAACAGGTTGAAGAACTCGGTTTCTGTTTCACTGCCGGACTTCATTTTTTCTCAGAATCCGCGCACTTGGGCATATGCATGGGAACCCACTCATCGGCTCCCATCGGATCATTGTGGCTGCGCTCTAAACCGAAGTCTATTTCACGGCGGTGAGGTTTTGGAGCCAAAGGAAGTTCTGGGGCCGGAAACAGAGAAGAAAACCCATAACGCCGCCATCGAGCAGAAGGAGAGTTACGCTGACTGGAAAATCTCCGCGACGCCACGGCGCGGCTGGGCGAGACGGACTCAACGCGGACTGTCTACGACCAGCCAGATCGCCGCGGCACACGGGCTATAATGACGCGAGACCTACCCGCCTCAGCGGCTTCCGCCGGTCGTCTTTCACCGGTAGCGTGCGGCCTGGGGGGCAGAGGCCGCTTTCGAAATGAACAGCGAAGAACACATCCTGGTCACTGGCGCCACCGGCTTCCTCGGAATGCAATTGGTACGCGAACTACTGGAGCAGCGACCAAATGCAACACTGGCGCTCCTCATCCGCGATCGAGGGGGACAATCGGGCCGGCAGCGCGCCGATTCCTTTATCCCGTCCGCGGACCGCTCGCGCGTTCAGGTTTTGTCTGGAGACGTGAGCCAGCCTGGCTGCGGGCTAGAGACAGAGCGCTACCGCCGCCTCCAGGCGGAAACCACCCGCGTGGTCCACACCGCCGCCACGGTGCGGTTCGATCACTCGCTCGACGAGGCACGCAGCATCAACGTGGAGGGTACCCGGCATATTCTCGATTTTGCGGGCGGCTCGCGCCAACTTCGAAGCTTCGCCTATGTGGGTACTGCCTACGTTGCCGGCGAGCGTTCGGACCTGGTGCGCGAGGACGAGCTGAACGTCGGCCAAACCTATCGCAATACCTATGAACAGACCAAAGCCGAGGCTGAAGCCCTGGTGCGTTCGCGTCTTGGCTCTATCCCCGGCGTGATTCTGCGCCCCAGTATCATCGTGGGAGATTCGCGCACCGGCGTCACCTCCAGCTTCAAGATGATGTATTGGCCGCTCAAGATCTACGCGCGGCGGCTTTGGCGAACCGTGCCCGGCTATCCCGATGCGGTTTTGGACATCGTGCCGGTCGATTTTGTCGCCAAAACTGTCGCCGGGCTGCTCTTTGACGAGGACGCACTGAGTTCGACCGTGCACCTCTGCGCCGGACCCCGCGGCAGCGCAACCATCGACAAGGTCGCTCATCGAGCCATGCAGTACTTTAACGGACTTGAGCCGCGTTATGTCGATCCGAGATTCTTCTTCGCCGTGCTGCGGCCCCTTCTGTTCGCCACTTTGTGGGGACGTAAGCGCCGTGTGTTGCGCGATGGCCGGGCCTACCGGGACTACTTCACCATGCGCATGCAGTTTGACACCAGCAATGCCGAACGTCTTTTGAAACCCGCCGGAGTAAGCCCTCCGCCTGTACTCGATTATCTCGACCGTCTTTTCCATTACTGTGTGGCCAGCGACTGGGGCCGCAAGCCCGTTTCTGCGCTATGAGCATTCTCCTCCGCTATCAACTCGCGCGCGACCGCGGCGTCACGGTGGCTAACCTTGTGGATGAACTGGTTCGGCGGAAGGGAAATTGCGAAGTTCATGTCGATGACGCCGGGCCGTTTCACCTTGCCGATCTCCACGCAAAAATCTGCTCGATTGATGCGTTTCTGCGGCGGACCGTCGCGCTGCGCCCGGGCCAGCCGGTAGCGATTTATCGCACCAATGACCGGAGATGTTTTCATTGGTTTCTGGCCATTATCCGCGCCGGAGGCATTGCGGTGCCGCTCAATCCGATGCTCTCTCTTGTCGAGGTGCGCCGGATTCTGGCCGATAGCGGAACGGAGATTCTCGTTACAGACAGAGCGGTATTCGAACGTCGCATCGGAAGCCGCGAGGCCCTGAATGTGCGCACCTGGATACAAGCCGACAATGAGGAGGAGACGATCGAGCTCTTCCAGCGCGTTTCTGAGGTTCATGCGCAGTTCCCGCCGACAACGATCGATCCGGCCGCGACGGTTGCCATCTTCCACACCTCCGGCACCAGCGGATTCCCCAAGGGCGCAGCCTTATCGAGCAACGCACTGCTGGGGGCGCGCGCGTCGACGGTGCTCTCGGGAGCATTTCTGGGACCGCGGGACTTGGCGCTGGTGGCGCTGCCCTGGTCGCACATCATGGCCGTGAGTATTGCTCTCTATGGTCTGATGGCCGGTATCCGCGGCTGCTTTCTGGACCATTTTGATGTAGAAGCCGCGCTGGATATTGCCGAGCGCTTTCGCATTACCGCCTTTGTCGGCGTACCCGCGATGTTTGCGCGGCTCGTGAATGCCAATCCCGCACCTGCCCGTCTGGCAAGCGTGCGGGTGTGGCTCTCGGCCAGCGACTATCTTCCCTCGGAGGTGCGGCAGCGGCTGCGGCGGTTCGGAGCCCTGTTCCGGCTGCCGGGTGGTTTGCGTGTTCCCCCTGTTCTTCTGAATGGCTATGGCATGGTGGAACTGGGCGGCCTGGCTATGATGGGCGTCGAGTTGCCGCTGCTGCCCGGGAGCGGGAACCTTTGCATTCCCGTCCCGCCATATCGCATTCGTGTTGTCGATGAGAACGGGCGCGCCGTGCCGGCGGGCGTAACTGGCGAGTGCCAGATTCGCCGCCGCGGGCTGACCCCGCATTATTGGAAAGACAAGGACGATGCTCAGAGGATTTTGACCGGCGACGGCTGGTTGCGTACGGGCGACCTGGCTGTGCGCAATCGCCTGGGGTTTATCCGGCTGGTTGGGCGCGCGAAAGATGTAATCAAGTCGGGGGGCTACTCAGTCTACGTGCGCGAGCTGGAAGAGGCGATTCTGGCCCATCCTGCCGTGGCCCGTGCCGTCGCGTTCGGCCTGCCGCATCGCGAAAAGGGAGAGGTTCCCGTGGCCGCGGTTGAATTGCATGCGGGTTCCTCGGCAACTGAAGGCGAACTGCTGAATTGGTGCCGCAGCAATCTCGCTGCGTACAAGGCGCCACGGCGCATCTGGATTCTCGACTCGGGCGATCTGCCGCAGAATCACAGCGGCAAGTTCCTACGGCACGTGCTCCAGGAGCGATTCGCGCCGCTGATGGAATGAAGCCACTGGCGCGCGCTGCGCCGGATGATCGGTTTCTTCGCAGGCGGCCGGAGTCAGGCCATCGCCGGGAACGCTGCAGGCGCCGCGGCGGTCACCATCTCACGAATGGAGTCGATCACCAGTTCCGGCTCATCGAGATGGATCCAGTGCGCGCTTTCCACCGCAATCACCTGCCGCACATTGTTCCCAATTTTTTTGAGGCACTGGTTGGACAGGGGCGTCGACTTCCCGGGGGTCAGCACCACGACCGGAATATCGAGAATGGGATCGGCGTGCTGCATTTCGCGCACGGTGTCGGGGACTGCCGCGACATGGCGTTGCATTCCGGCGTAGTAGCCTGGTCGCGACCAGTGTGCGGCGACCACAGGCCACACCTCCCTGGGCATCTTGCCTACTTCTTCTGTAACCCGCTTGAGAACATGGCGCCCGCCCACTCCCCCCGCGTCCGCGAGATGTCCCGAAAGCCTTCCCGAACGGCATAGCAGAGATGTCACGGCGAGCCGGGCCAAACCAAAATGGGCAATCGGAATCGCGTAACCGGAAAGCCTCTTACCGCGCTCGATCATGGATTGTTTTTCAGGTTTGAGCGGAGGCCATTCCTCGCACCGCATCGGATCCACCAGTACAACGCCGGCGACATCTTCGGGATATATGGCCGCGTAGCGGCGCATGACCAATCCGCCAAAGGAATGTCCCACAAGGATGTACGGCGGCTTAATGCTCGCCATTTCCAGCATCGTGTGCAGTTCGGTTGAGATGTTTCCAGGCGTGCGCTGACTCCGGCATGGACTGCTCCAGCCAAGGCCACTGCGATCGTACGACGCGGTTGCGGTAAAACAAGAAACCTTCTCCTGGATGTGATGCCAATTCAGGTTGGTGGCCGCAATACCGGCCTCGAAGAGCACGGCCGGCCCGCCCGATCCCTTTTCCACCACGTAGAGCTTTTGTCCGCGCCCAATTTCTACCCAGCGGCCCGGGCTGGCGTATCGCAGCCTGTCGCGCCGGGTGCCAAGGCACTGATAGAGAAAACCCGCGGCAAGGATCGCTGCGATGAAAGACAAAATCACGAGTGAAAGGCTCATGGACGATCCTCGAAATGGGCGATCTGCTCAGATCCGAAATCCCTGGCGCTGAGATGGGCTTTGGCGCTGCCCCGGATGCGGACACACTCGTCCTGCCGCACTGACGCTACAGCGCCCCTGGGAGGGACGATGTCCACCAGCATGTGCAAAGCGCCTGCAAACCAGAGCCCCTTCACGCTGAGTGCATATCCGATGCGATTCCCGTTGGCGTCTACCCGGACAAGTTGCCCGCCGGCACGATAGTCCGAAGCCTCAATGTGATTCCGCAGCGGCGTGAGGACTGCCTGCACACCCGTCGCATGCGCCGTGGTGGCGATCAACAGTGCCGCTAGGGGCAAAACGGAGGCCAGCCTCATGACGCGATCCTTCCATCGTGGATGCGGATGTGGCGCGGCGCCAAGCGCGCAATTTCATCCTCATGCGTGACCACGATCAGCGTCATGCCGTGCTTCTTCTGAATTCCGGTCAAGATCTCCAGAATGCGCGCGGAGTTTGCACTGTCGAGATTCCCCGTGGGTTCATCGGCCAACAGAATCTCCGGTTGATTGGCCAACGCCCTGGCAATCGCTACGCGCTGCCGCTCTCCCGCGGAGAGTTTGCTGGGATGCTGGTCCATGCGATGCTCCAGGCCCATTTCCCGCAGCAGCGCCTCGGCGCGTTGCCCCCGGTTGCCGCGGTGGTTCCGCGACGCAAGCATTGGAGCTTGAACGTTTTCGATCGCACGCAAGGTGGGGAGCAGGTAGAAAGCCTGAAAAATGAATCCGACGTAATCGCAGCGATAGATGTCGAAACCGATAGAAGAGCCCAGCGGCGCGCCCCGGAACAGGACGCTCCCGCTGCCCGGGGTATCGAGCCCCCCGAGCAAATGAAGAAGGGTCGACTTGCCGCTGCCGCTATGCCCGCTGACGGCCACAAACTCGCCAGCCTGGATCGAGAGATCGACACCACGCAGCGCCTCGATGCGTCCTTCATCATAGCTCTTGTGCAGGTTCCGTGCTTCGAGAATCGGGCCAGTCATCCCGCAGCCCCTCCACCGGGAAAAGCCGCGACACACCGGCCCGGGAGCGTACCGGCGCAACCTCCCGCCGTCACGCCAATGCGTTCAAATGCCGGGGAAATGCCGAGCCGGACCGCGAATGGGTCGGCTGCAATCCTCGCCCCGCAGAGCCTCGTCAGAGTCCTGAGGCGTCTACGGCCGACCTGATTCGAGACCAATACTGTGAACGACCGTTGAGATGCCATGCGATGGAAGTTCGCCCTGACAGGACCGCTTGCTGGAGAGTCGAATGTCAGTGTATCGGGCAGAATGGGCCGTGTCCATCGAAAAGTTTGTTTTCGAGATTACCTCAAACTTGAACGGCTCGCTGCGTCACGCGCCTGCTCCTTGGGCAGGTAATCCGTCTGTCTAACGCCATCGGCTCGAAAAGGGCCTCCAGCAGAGTCACTTAGACAGCCGCCCGGACGGCGCGCAACAGCAGATTCAGAACTAAGCTGGACGTAGCTTCAGGACCTGTTCGATGAGTTCTGCCGCCCGGCCGGGTCCGTCCATCTGCCGGATGGCCCTTTGCAGGCCCTGAGCCGCCTCTCGGTATTGACGGTCTTGAAGAACGAGAGTGACCGCTTTGCGAAGCCGGGCCGGGTTTAGCCGGTGCCGTGAAACCACTACCCCCGCCCTCCGCGCCTTGAGCCGGGCCGCTACCCCGGATTGATCGTTGCCGAGAGGCACGGCCACAAGAGGAACTCCCTCGGACAGCGATTCCAGAACCGTGTTGATGCCGGCATGTGTGATCACCAGTGCGGCCTGCTTCAAAATTTCCAGTTGGGGCGCAAAGCTCACGACCAGCGGGGCACCGGCCAGATTGCCCAACTGTGCCGGGTCGAGTCCGCCGCCCAGCGAAATCAATAATTGGGCGTCGAGTCCCGCACAGGCATCCGCGATCGTCCGGAAGATGGATTCTGACCAGTTCTGAAAGGTCCCCAGCGATGCGTAAATGAGCGGGCGTCCATCGAGGCGCTCCCAGGGAAACTTAATCGCCGGACGTTGTTGAGCGTGTACAAACGGCCCCGTGTAGTGAAGCCCAACCGGCTTCTTGCCTCGGATCGGAAACTCAAATGCTTCCGGCAGTTGGGTAATTTGCGCCAGAGGCGAGAGCGCTTCCTCGGGGTTCAGGTGGGGTTTCAACCCCCACGCTCTGCGCTGCCGGCTCACATCCCTGATTAGGGGGGATGCCATCCGTAATAGCAATTGAATTGCAAGGCGGTTCCGCAGACGGCCGAACCGATCCTCCGCCGCCTCCCAACCAAACCAAAATGGTGGAAACCGGTCGTCATGAACGAGAGGAGGCAGCAAGGCAATGGAGATCCAGGGCAGGCCAAGATAGTCCGCCACGTTTCCGGCAAAGTCCGCCTCATCCACCAGCAGCGCTTCAATGCCGGCCGCCCGCACAGCCTGTGGCCCGTCGCGCAGGACCATGCGCGCAGAATTCCTCACCCGCTCAAGCGTAAATCGAAGAGCCGCAAACCCCTTTAATCGGGCCATCCGCTGGTCCAACTTCCCGAGGGAACCGAGCGGATATTCGTCGGCGCCGATCCGATGAAACTTGATGCCTGCGGCTTGCACACGCGCCTCAGTGTCGGCAATGCCGAACAGGATCACTTCATGGCCTCTCATTTCCAGGGAACGCGCCAGGGCGGCCATCGGATTCAGATGGCCGGTTGCGGGAAAACAAAATGCCCCGAATCTTGCCATAGCTAATCGTGCCGCAGTGCATCCACGGGCGAGAGTTGCCCGGCGTGCCACGCCGGAAGCGCCCCCGCAACCAGCCCGGCCAGAATTGCGATTCCCACCGCCTCGGCGAGAAGCGGCCAGTGAAGAGACGCTGTAAAGAAGCTTGCGGTTTGTGGCAGCGCCGCGAGCACCCGCAGAGCACACCATCCTAACACGATGCCGAGAAGTCCCCCGCCCAGGCCCAGCAAGACAGCTTCAACCTCAATGTGGGCCAGCACCTGCCATCGCTTCCAACCCAGTGCGCGCAGGATGCCGATCTCCCGCGTGCGCTCGAAGACAGACATGGCCATGGTGTTGGCGATGCCCAGTATGCCGATAAGCAGGGCAAGCAAAGAAGTGCCCCAGGCGGAAGCCTGGGCCAGCTTGACGAACTGATTGTCGCTGGCGCGCTCTGCGGCCGGAACCGCACGAACACCCGGCAGCGCGGCCTGAATCTCTGCCTGTGCGCGCTTCAGATACTTTACCGGCGCTTCGCCTGCAGGCAGTGGCCGCAGGCGCACATCGATCGTCGACACTTTGCCTTCCATGCCGCTTAGCTGCTGCAGTTGGTCAAGCGGCATGATGACTGCGGCCGCCTCGAGGGTCGAAGCGCCGTGATAGATCGCAGTTACCTTGAACTGCGTGCCTTGAAGCTCAAGAATGTCGCCGGGCTTCTTGTTCAAATCCTGCGCGAGCAGGTCGCCGAGCATGACTTCGCGCTGGCCATCGCGAAATCGTCGCCCCGTCAGAATTTGCAGAGAATCGAGCTGAAACGCATCGGCCTTCCAGCCGTAGACCAGCGCATTCACTTCAGGGGTCACGTCCATCAAGTTATAGATTGCGGGGGATGCCTGCGCCACAACAGGCAGTTCCCTGAGCTTTGCGGTCGCTGACTCGTCCAGCGTTGTGTTCAGGAACGTTCCCTGAATCACGGAGATATCCGTGCCGCTGCTGGAGTAAATTCGCATCCACTGCTGCTGGAATGCGCTCGAAAAGCCCACCAGGCCCACAAACGCGCCAACCGCCATTCCGATCCCAGTCAGCGTGAGCAGGGTCCTCAACCGCCGGCGCCTGAGGTTCTTCAGCACAAACCCGGTGAATGACAATGAATTTGCCATGAGTTCGGAGACGTCCTACTCTCTTCGCATTGAAGACTGAGCCGCGAGTTTACCGCAGCGGCGTTCGACGCGCTCATTCAGAATAAGAGGTCGGGTGAACCATCTCCAAATCTCACCTGCTCGTGTTTGGGAATCATTGCACTCCAGCGGCTTGACTGAGAACCGCTGCGGGCTCGCTCTCCATAAACAAGACGGTTCACGCCTCTCGAAATCGATCGCCAATTCGCCGTCTGCGGCTCTCGACTCACCGCAGTCCCTGCTGGCGATTTCAAGCCCGAAGCGCTTATTGAGCATGGGTTGAGCTTCGTTCAGAGGCTAGGCTCTGGGAAACTGGGTAGGGTTTTGCGATCCGCATTCCAGCCATCGAAACGAGCGCTAATAATCGATCTGAACACGACAATGCGGCAAAAGGGATGACAATCGAGTAATCGATAATCGAAGCCAAACCAATCGGAGTTAATCCCATTCCGAACCGCTCAAAAGACCGGGATGCAACTCGTATATTATTGTAAATAAATATGTTATGATCACTTTCCGATGCAGAAAGCGGAAAAGATCAGGTTCAGGATATCGTCGGGTGTGGTTTGGCCGGTGAGCGAGTCGAGAGCCCAGAGCGCGCGGTAGAGATCGAGCAGGATCATTTCGTGGGGAATGCCGCCGGCGTTTGCTTTGGCTGCGTCGGTGAGCGCCGCGAGCGCGGTGGTGACGGCCTGGTGCTGGCGAAGGTTGGTCAACATGCCCGGCTCAGCCGCGGCTCCCCCGGTGGCGAGCGACAAAATGCGGTCGCGGAGAGCCCCAATGCCTTGGCCGGTCAGCGCGGAGGTGGAGAGCGACGGGAAACCGCGGAGCGAAGACTCAGCCGCGTGAGCGGCCTCGGTCCCGCTTTTCACGAGGTCGCTTTTGTTGATGGCGACAATCGCCGGGCGGCCTTCGACGGCGGCGAGCAATCGGCGCTCGTCTTCCTTGACCGGCTGAGTGGCGTCGAGCACAATGAGCACGAGCGCCGCGTCGGCCAGCGCTTCGTGGCTGCGGCGGATGCCGAGTTGTTCGGCCTCCTCCAATGATTCGCGAGCGCCCTCGCGGAGACCCGCGGTATCGACCAGCTCAATGGGAATGCCGCCGAGCGAGATGCGTTCGGTGACCAGATCGCGGGTGGTGCCGGGCGACGCGGTGACGATGGCGCGGTCGCGCTCGACGAGCCGGTTGAAAAGCGAGCTCTTGCCCACATTGGGGCGGCCTACGATGGCCAACGTCAATCCATCGTGAACGATCCGGCCGCGTGCGAAGGAGGCTTCGAGCGCGGCGAGCGGCGGCATCGTCTCGTCGATGCGCCGCGCAATCTCGGCCTGCGGCGTCACGTCGATGTCGTCTTCCGCAAAATCGATACCGGCTTCGAGCAGAGCGATCAGCTCCACGAGCGACTGCTTCACGGGCGCTACGCGATGGCTGAGCGCTCCGCCCAATTGGCTCGCAGCCTGCCGCGCCTGCGTGAGCGTCTGCGCGTCAATCAGGTCGCGAACCGCTTCAGCCTGGGTCAGATCGAGCCGGCCGGCCAGAAAAGCGCGCTGGGTGAACTCTCCGGGCTCAGCCAGGCGCGCGCCGCAATCCAGCGCGCGGCGCAGCAGAAGCTCCAAAACCACCGGCGAGCCGTGTGCGGCAATCTCGACCAGGTCTTCCGCAGTGTAGGAGTTCGGCGCGGCAAAGAAGGTCACGAGCGCCTCGTCGATGCGCGCGGAATGGGCGCGCGCAGCAGGGGTGTCTTCGGCATCGAGCACATCGGCCAACCGCGCGCGGGCATGTTCGAGGGGCTGGCGCGGCCGCACGAGCTGCGAAGCGATGGACGCAGCCCGCGGCCCGCTGAGGCGCACAATCCCGATGCCGCCCCGCCCTGGCGGCGTGGAGATAGCGGCGATGGTGTCGGTTGCAGTGTCGGACATAGCCTTTGGTTGCACTCAGTGTAGTGTCTGGAACCCGGAAGTCCCAATCGCAGTACCCGCATCGGATTCCAGAGGCCACAGCCCCGCTGCTCTGGTGGCCGGGAAGGGAAATTTTGCGCCTGTGTGCCGATTTGATGGTGGAACATGCCGCGGAATTTGCTCTACACTTTGAAAGGCAATGTCTTTTTCAGTGCCCCCGCCGGTCCCATCCGGGAACCTTGCCTGGCTTGAGGTCGAAGCGATGAAAACCGCGAGATTAGCCACGCTCAAGTTTTTCGCGCTGCTGTTTCTGTTGCCCGGTCTGGCGGGCCTGATTATCTCCGCCATGATCTCCATACATTTCCTTGACACGATGCCCAGATGGCCAGTGCCGGAGGAGAATCGCGTGGTTCCGCGCGGCATTCATGGCATCACAATCTATCAAACCCCGGCCGAGGACCGCGAACTCAACTTGATTGAGTACTCTTCGGTGGGAGTATTCCTCCTCGGTCTGGGGCTCGGAGTGGTGTATCTGGAGAAGTGGGGCAGCCTGCAATCTCGCGCAGCCGAAGAAGAGTCCAAGCTCGCCGAGAATCCTCGTTAAGAATCCCGGCGAATCGCGCGGTGCCGTGCGCGGATCGCCATCCTCTACAATAAGCCGATGCCGGAACTGCCCGAGGTAGAGACTATCGCCCGCGGCGTAGACAAACGTGTGCGCAGCGACCGCATCGTCCAGGCGTGGTTTGCCAGCCATCCTCAACCGTTCAAGACGCCGCCCGCGCGCCAGTCGATGGGTCTGGCGGGACGCGTCATCCTGGCAGTCCATCGCACGGGGAAACATATTGTCTTTGAACTGGGTGCGGCTGGCGGTGCGGGCGACGCCCGTGGGCGGAGAGCCCCAAAACGGGCCGAGACAACGGCGTCGGCCGAGGCACAGTGGATTGTGCACCTCGGCATGACGGGCCGGTTGCTGGTGACAACGCCGGAAAGCCCGGTCGCTCGGCACACGCATGCCCGGCTGGCTTTGGAGAGTGGCCGGGAGCTGCGCTTTGTCGATCCGCGCCGCTTCGGCCGGCTCGAATTCCGCGATCTCCGGCGAGGTGCGGCGTTCGGCGCTCCAGGCGCCGAGCCGCTCACCATTGGCGCGCGGGAATTCGCCGCGCTCTTCCGTGGTCGGCGCTTAACTATCAAGGCAGCTCTGCTCAACCAAACGCTCCTGGCAGGCGTGGGCAACATCTATGCCGACGAGAGCCTGTTTCAAGCCGGTATCCGGCCCCGCCGCAGGGCCAACCGGGTCAGCCGCGCCGAGCTTGAGCGGCTACGTCTCGCGTTACGCGAGATCCTGACGCATGCCATACGGCTAGGCGGGTCATCGGTATCCGATTATGTCGATGCCGATGGCGCTCGTGGCTTCTTTCAGCTTGAGCACTGCGTGTACCAGCGGACCGGCGAGCCATGCCGCCGCTGCCAAACGCCGATCCGGCGCGTGGTGCTGGCTGGCCGGGGAACCCACTACTGTCCCGAGTGCCAGCATTGACTGGGGACGTTGGCCAGTCTGACTGAGTTACGCCTACATTTTTTTGAAGGATTTTTGCATTCCGGCTTCCAGAATTCAGACAATTCCAGATATTGTTTTGCATAATCAATTGAAAATAAACAATATTCCAAACGGAACTCCAATTGCTACATTATCAGCGCCAGTGATGAATGGGCCTGAGGAGAGATGTCCTGTGGGCCTGAGCAGCGCCGGGCACCCAGCAAGAGCAACCGCCAAAAAGCGGCCCTCAAAAGGGAGAAGCCGGCTGGGGAGCCTGCAAGCGGAGCGGAGGGGCTGCTGCCCCACTCTCCATATCGCTGGGAGGCCAGTGACCAGCGCAGGACGGGGAAACGCCACCTTCTCGAAGGTGGCGTTTCTTGCGTTAGGGATCTCTTTCTGCGAGCGCCGTTCCGAATTCAGGGGCAGGCGCTGGCCCTCCCATGGTGGTTACCAAAAGTGTTTCCTCCCCAAACGCGCACTTGCCAGAGATGGACCTTCCCTGTAGTATCAGAGTTGCCTATCGAGCGGCTGATGCAGGCAACCCAGGCATGGGGTAGAGCAAGCTCGCCGCCGAGCAAGCAAATTTCGCCCGGCAGTTCCATTGGTCGCAAGCTGTGCGCGGCGAAAGCTCACATAGGACAGGGCATCATCAGAGAAAAGCGGAGACCGCGCCGAATCGATTCCGGTGAGCGGACGGAGTTGAATAACGACTCCTGCGTAAGAAACGGCAACCGCATTCTCACAGGCGCTCAAGGGGTGGAATCGCAGGGGCAGATGCGCGGTGACCGGTTCAAGAACGGTGCGCGCAGCCATTCCTCGCACGGGGACTGAGAGCCGCACCACTTTTGAAAGGGGCCACTGCACTGAGTGGGGTCCGCAGCGTTTTCTGTGAAGGCCCGGGAGGCTGCGTTTAGGGGTCACGCGGCAGCTCAACCAAGAGCAAGCCGCACAATTTCGTTGCAATCGAGAGCAAAGTACCAGGAAGTACAAGCATCATGACAACAGAACCGACGCAGCCCCAGCCTGAACAGGGGCCTCCTCCCGACAACGGTCAGGTGCAGTCGCAAGGACATCGCCGCCGCCGCCGCCGCCGCAAGAACAAGTCCAGCCAACAGGCAGGGGTGCAGCCTCAGCAGCCGCAGGGGCAGATGCAGGAGCCGCCGCAAATGCAGGCGCCGCATTCACCGCATACCGCGGCGCCCAAGCCCGTCCACCAGCATCAGAGCCGCAAGAAGAAGAAATTCTTCCAGAAGCCCTCTGCTCCTCCCGCGCATCCCGGCAACAGTGTCTCCGCACCGCCGCAGGGCAAGCGCAGGGGGAGGCAGAAGGGTCCGCGGACCTTTGTCGGTCCCATGGACCATAGTTATCGAGTGGTAAACGGCAACGTCGCCGACGGACCTCCCTCCACGATTCCCACGGCAGGCAACGGACATAGCAGCGGGTACTATCCCGACGTTTATTCGGCACAGCCTCCGGCGCCCATCCACGAAGACGCTCCTACGCGCATCTTTTGTTTCATTGAGGATCTCTTCTTCCTGGCCAAGATTCAGGAGACGGCGCGCAAACTGGGGGTGAAGGTTGAGTTTATTAAGGGCGATAAAGACGCCGTGGCGCGCATCTACGACGCGCCGGAGGCCGAACGGCCCGCGCTGCTTGTCTTCGACCTGAACAACCTGAACGCCAAACCACTGGCGCTGGTTCCCAAGTTCAAGGGCAAATTCAAAAAGGCGGTTTCGATCGTCGGTTTTCTCAACCACCTGCAGGGCGATCTGAAGATGAAGGCCCTCGAGGCGGGATGCGACGTGGTGATGCCGCGCTCGGCGTTTTCGCAGAGCCTGCCCGTCCTTCTGCGCCGCTATGGCGTGGAAGAGGAAGAAGAATACTCGCGGCAGCCGGTGTAATTAAGACAGGGACCAAGACACCAAGGGAACGAGGGACCAAGATAGCGAGGGCGCGCCCAACTGGCGTGCCCTCTTTCTTTGCGTTTGTGCGCAAATGCAGTTCAAATCGCAACATGCCGTGTGTTTTCGTCATTGTGCAACGACGAACCCGCACCAGGATGAACTGAATCCTGACCCCTGACCCCTGAAACCTGCTCTTATCCCGGCGGCCAGGTCATCTGCCGTCCGCCCATCAAGTGCAAGTGGAGGTGGTCCACAGTCTGGCCGCCTTCTTCGCCGGTGTTCACGACGATCCGGTAGCCGTTCGCCAGGCCCTTCTTGCGGGCAATCTCCGCCGCAGCCCACAACAAATGGCCGAGCAACGCGCGCTGATCCGCAGCGGCCTCATCGAGCGAGCCAATATGCTCGCGCGGGACGACGAGGATATGTACCGGCGCCTTGGGATTGACGTCGGCAAAGGCGTAGGCGAGCTCGTCCTGATAGACGGACGTTGACGGAATCTTGCCTTCAATAATTCTGCAAAAGGTGCAGCTCATGGTTTGACCAGTGTACACGCGAAGGATTTATTCCATTTTTCCTGAGCTTGAAAAATGCCACCGTGACTCGGGTCACTCGTTACTCTTCAGGTCAGGCGTTCCGGAACGAACCCGGCGGCCGCAATTTCCTGTGGCCCTACTGGAAAACGGGCTGGAACGCCGGCACTGCCGCTGAGCCACGCTCTTACACGGTCACGCCTACGCGAGGATCATGCTGGCGAACCGGATCGTACTGCGCGTGCGAATCACTCTGAACGCGTGCGCGGCTGGACTGGGCGAAGCTGCACGCGGACGGCGCGAACATCAATGCGCTGACCAGCGAGCGGCTCACCGACATCGGCGGCGGAGCGACGTTCTACTCCGTGCTTGTGGAAGTGGCGAAGGCGTAGCGGCGCACTTCCCCAAATCCCTGAAAATCAAGCGGCGGCGTTACTCATCGGTAATGTCCCCCCTCCCCCCGGTATGCCATACCTCCATATTTGATAACAAAGGGTTTACGGGAGAGGGTATACCCGTCCATATCTGATTCCAAAGGGCTTACTCGCAAACGTACCGATTCACGGGAGTTAAGACGTTTTTTGAAGCTTCTTGCCGCGCCGTGTACCACATCGTAAGGGCGGGCCGTGACCGGCGATCGCCCCCCTTCGTTCCAGGGCGGGCACGAGCCGATGCCGCCAGCCCTGGAATTTGGATTTGCTTTAAGTATGCGCCGGAAGGCGGAAATTATCGGCAAAGTTGGAGAGGCAGGGACATAGGGACGTAGAGTTCCTTCAGCTTCGCTCAGGACGGGGTCCGGGACGCAGGACGGACATCTTTGACGGCACATACAAACATTGTGCGCACAACGGGCGAAATAATCTGCAAGGTTCGTGAAATTTATTTTCGAGCCCCGTATGAGGTTCGCGCCGTCCCTACAGGGCTGGCAGGCAACTTGAGGACTCTTACCCCCACGCTGAACAGGCCGTTATGGGTAGTGGTGCAGTTTGAAATATCCACAGGCTAGCGCGTTCGAGCAGTCGGTGGGGTGATATGGGGGCATGAAGAAGCAACGAAGAAGCCCACGCCGAAGCCCAAGCCAGCCAAACGGAAACCGCGTGAGGACGTGAACCAAGCCGCCGCGCGGGTCGTTAGACAGGCGACGAAGGAATAGCCAATTCCAATTGTTCTGGTTCTGGAAGAAACGGATCAGGAATCCGTCTTATATATTGGCGTCTGAGTCTGTCGAAGATAGCTCTTATTTGATTTGACCCTACGTAGATGCGCCCACGACGCTCTCCTACTGGCACAAGCAACTTCGCATCAACGGCATTTTTCAAATCGCGACTCGCAATTGTATTGTTGACTTCGGCAAGGTTGCGATAGCTCGCGCTGCGTACTCGGTACCCAAGCGCCGCATCGGTTACAGCAAAAAGAAGCCGCTCCGGCAGGTTCATGTTCTTAATAATGTTGCCTATCTCCTCCCATAACAGATCCATTACCTTCATTCGATCAAGCAAGGTCATCGCCTGTCGGAAATGGGCGGTTAGGTTGAATTGAATCCATTCCTTCGTGCTGTTTCGAGGACGCCATTTGCCTTCGCCTGTCTTGGCTAAAACATCGTAATAATCCTGCGTATTCCGGCCAAGGTATTCTTCAATTGACGAAAATTCAGACTCTAATATTCCTTCACGCGCAAGAACCAGCGTTTGCAGACACCGCGCCATGCGCCCGTTCCCGTCTGAAAATGGATGGATCATGACCAAATTTAGATGCGCCATCGCCCCGTTGATTAAGGCATGGGGGCACTCGTCCTCGCAGTTCAGTGATTCGATAAGCTCCTCGATTAGCCCAGGCACCGTCTCAACATCAGGCCCCTCATAAACGACTTCTCCGCTGGTTTCATTGCGAACGTAAATTGTTCCTGGTCGCCAGCTTCCAGGGTTCTTAGACAAGTCATGCTGAAGCATCATGAAATGCAGGCTTCTGATGAATCCCTCGTTATAAACAAAACTCTTGTCTTTTGCGAGTTGGAGCACGAATGTTAAAGCGGTGCGATAACCAGTCACAGCAAGCCACGCTTCGCGATCAGCATCTAGAGGCTCCTCTCCCTCAGCAGCGGCTATTGCATCCTCAGCAGTGACATTGAACCCCTCGATGCTGTTTGATCCTCGGATCGCACGAGCAAGAGTGTTGCGGCGCAGCTGCCCCGTCCACCTACGAGGTCGAGCAAGATTGTGCCGTAATTTTTGCCGAACAGCTTCTATCCTCTCAATAACCTCTTTTTCCTTTTCACCGATATTTGGCGGCTTAAAAAGCATATTCACACTCTATAGTGATTAGAAAGAAATGTCAAATACTATTTGCTTTTAGGCAAATAATATTGTACTATCTTTTCAGGTTATCCTTTATGAACCGCCTAAGCACTGAAAAGCGTGTGCAAGTCGTTTCGGCTCTAGTAGAAGGAGCCAGCGTCAACTCTATCGTCCGCATGACGGGCGTGGCAAAGCACACGGTTCTCAAACTGCTAGAAGACCTGGGCTGCGCCTGCGCTGCATACCACCATCGGCACGTCCGCGGCTTGAAAGCCCGCCGGATTCAATGTGACGAAATTTGGCAGTTTGTCGGAGCCAAGCAGAAGAATGCCACGCCGGAACAGAAGGTAGCCGGTTGGGGCGATGCATGGACCTGGACGGCCATCGACGCCGATACCAAGCTCTGTATTTCCTATCTCGTCGGCGGACGCGATACCGGATGGGCCACGGACTTTGCTTTCGATATTCGCCGGCGGGTTGTGGGCCGTCCGCAGATCACTACGGATGCGCACAAACCGTACCTGGCGGCAATTGAGATCGCTTTTGGCGATAACGTGGACTACGCGCAGTTGCACAAGATTTATGGAGCATCCAATGACACCCCCGAGGCACGGTACAGCCCGGCGAAGTGCATCGGGTGCGACATGAAAACGGTAATTGGGAACCCTGATTATGAGCATGTCAGCACGTCTTACGTGGAGCGTCAGAATCTCACCATGCGCATGTCGATGCGCCGGTTCACTCGACTCACCAATGGCTTCAGCAAGAAAATCGAAAACCACGGACACGCGGTTGCGCTGCACTTCATGCATTAGAACTTTTGCCGGGTCCACAAAACGCTACGGGTGACCCCGGCAATGGAGGCGGGGCTTGCAGACCATGTGTGGACACTAGAGGAGCTGGTGAGCGTGTTGCACTATGAATAGTGCAAATCAGTTTTTGCTATTGATTTGAAAGACAGGAAGAGAGAAAATGCCGTCAGCGCAAATGAAAACAAGGCGCTCCCAGTTGTGGGAGCGCCGATAGAGATGCTAGATATTGTGGTGCCCTGGCAGGTACCCTTCCATCATAGCCTCCTATCAGAAATTGTCAAGCGCGAGAGATCGCCCCGGTGCGTCCGGGGTGGATACCCCACCTCTACTATTCGGGATTTGGGGTCATTTCTGAAGAAAGGAGGCACATCTATGGCGTTCAAAGAGGGACCATTTGCCTTCAACAAAGCGACCATCGATACAAGGCGTAACGACGGTTTCTGCGTTTACGGTCTTTCTCAGAGTGCAAGTCAGTCTGGGATTGCGTATGTGGGCAAGTCCACAACCTTGCGGGATCGTTTGACCTATTGGTTAAACAATCCGCCAGGAAGAGGGCTTACCCACTTCTTCGCAGAAGCGCTGACGACTGAGGCTCAAATGACTGCTCGGGAAGAAGAGCTAATCAAAGAGTTCAAGCCGATCCTCAACACGCTCCTCAAGTGACCGGCAGGTTCCGTCAAACCTGCCAGTCGCCCGGTCGAAGAATAGTTTGAGTCTGCCGATGTGGAGCACGGAATAGCGAGCGCCAGTTGACAGATAGACTGTTTGATCTGAGATTGGGTCAACGTACTCAAATTCCCTTACCTTGGCCGGACTGTGAAGCAGATTCATGGTCCGGCCAATAATGTCTTGGGCTGCACCCTTCACGATGCGCCAAGAGATTTTACGCGATCTTTGAGTCGTTGCCTCCATTTGTCAAACCAGTGTCATCGACTCATCACAATATGTCAATGCCTAATGCTCGTTATGCGTTGGACGGTCCTCAACGATTCAAACTGCACCACTACCCCGTTACGTAACGAATCAGTAAACCCTGTGGCAAAGCGCTACCCCGAACCTCGACCCGAAACCTAGCCCGGACACTCCCCCGACCACCGGGTGTCAAGCCCCAGCCCGCACGCCCCCGGCAATTCGGTTTTTCTTGTTAAGCCCTCACGCCGCGGCCGGCGTCTTCAGGAATTCCAGCGCGCGGATCAGGTAGTTCTTCAAATCGCGCCGGTGCACGATCGCATCCAGAAAACCCTTCTCGAGCAAAAACTCCGACCGCTGAAATCCCTCAGGGAGTTTTTGGCGGATGGTCTGCTCGATGACGCGCGGTCCGGCAAAGCCGATCAGCGCGCCTGGCTCCGCGATGTTGAGGTCGCCGAGCATGGCATAGCTCGCGGTCACGCCGCCGGTCGTGGGATCGGTGAGCACGCAGATGTACGGCACGCGCGCGTCGTCCAGCTGTGCCAGCGCCGTAGAGATCTTGGCCATCTGCATCAGGCTCACTACGCCTTCCATCATGCGCGCCCCGCCTGAAGCAGTTACTACGATCAGCGGCATGCGCGTGAGGCGCGCGCGATCGATGGCGCGCGCAACGGTCTCGCCCACTACGGCGCCCATCGAGCCGCCAATGAAGCTGTACTCCATGGCGCTGAGCACGACGTCGTGCGGCCCCAGCCGTCCCACGGCATTCAGAATGGCGTCGTCGAGGCCCGTATCCTCCTGCGCCTTGCGCAGCCGCTGCTTATACGGCTTCACATCGGTGAAGTTGAGCGGATCGGTCGAGCTCAGCCCCGTATCAACCAGCTCGTAGCCCGGATCGAGCAACATCGCGATGCGATCGCGCGCGCCGAGCTTGAAGTGATGCTGGCATTTGGGGCAGACGTTGAGATTGGCCTTGAGATCCGCCTTGTAGATGGGCTGGCCGCAGCCGGGGCATTTCACCCACAGGCCTTCGGTGCGCACGTTCTTGGCGCCCGCTTCGCCGCCATTCGCGGCAAGCGGCGCGCCCGCCCCGCTACTACCGGCAGGCACTGCGGAATACTCGCCGTCCTCGCGCTTGAACCACGACATATCGAACCCCATTGTAAATGGGCTGCCCGCACAACAGGGCTGCCACAGCCTGCGCCTGCGCGGCCACTCTCAGCTAGTACTCGATTCCGCGCTGCGCCAGAATGCCCTTCTGGTAGGCGTGCTTCACCTCGCGCATTTCGGTCACCGTATCGGCCAGCTCCACCAGCAGGGGGTGGGCATTGCGCCCGGTCAGGATCACGTGCACCATCTCCGGCTTGCCCTTGAGCGCCTCGGCCACGGCTGCCGGATCCAGCATCTTGTAGCTGATGGCGTAGTTGATCTCGTCGAGCACCACCAAATCCCACTCGCCGGAGTCAATCGCCTGGCGCGCCTCGGCCCACGCCGCCTGCACCAGGCGGACGTCTTCTGGATCGGGCTCCGCACCGCCCACCTTCACAAACCCGCGCCCCATCTGCCGAATCACAAAGTTGCCCACGAAGTTCCCGCCGAACGCCTCCACGGCATCCAGCTCGCCGTAGTGCCACGAGCCCTTAATGAACTGCAGGACAAGCACCTTCATGCCGCAGCCCACGGCGCGCAAAGCCGTGCCCAGTGCCGCGGTGGTCTTGCCTTTGCCGGGGCCCGTGTTGATGAGGATGAGTCCGCGCCGGGATGGTGCTTCAGAGTTCATAGTTCACAGTTCGTAGTTCACAGTCGAAAGTTAAGCGTTCGTTGTTCATTGCTGGCAGCCCTGAGAACTGCGAACTAAGAACTACGAACTGGCGTTCAGCCTCTGTGGTACGGATGACCCGTGAGAATTGTACACGCCCGGTAGAGCTGCTCTGCCATCACCAGGCGAGCTAGCTGGTGAGCCAGCGTCATCGGGCCCAGCGAGAGCAGTCGGCCGAGCCGTGCGGCTTCCGCGTGCGCCTCGTCCGACCACCCATCCGCCGGGCCAACGGCGAAGATAACGTGTTGCGTGCCCTCATCGCGCCGAGCTCCCAACCACTCGGCAAGAGCCTCTGAGGTCATCTGCCGGCCGCGTCCATCCAGCAACAGAAGCACAGCCTGCGTTCGGCCCGATTGCCGGCCGATCCAATCAAACAGTGCCGTTTCACTCCGGAACGCCTCCGTCCCGCAGCGCACAACTCCAACACAACGCTTGAGATAGCCACGCACCAGCCCCTCGTACGCGTCCTGCGTTCGTGCCTTGGAGCCGATCTGGGCGAGTGTAACCTGCACCTTGAGCAGAATACCGTAAACGCCTGTCTCAGCGCGCACTACCAGGGTCGCCATTGCTCCAGGAATCTGTAACTTGTGTCAATTCTATGGATGAACCACAGAGTTATATGAAAATTTATAGACATGACTCCTGCCTGATACTAGCTCCGGCCTTAGTGCCACCAAAATGTGATGGACATCACGTTTGTTTTCTATTAAGAAGCTGTTAGGAGAGCAGTTTTTCGAGAATGGTCCGCCACGTGCATGATTGACCTTAAGGATTTGTTCCTGGTTTGCGTGGTCGGCGCTTGAACCCTGATTCAAAGCGTTAGGAACAGTTGATCTGGTCCTCACTTCTCGGCAATTTGTAGCGCTTTCCGTCATTCGGTGAATCGAGTCACCGTTCGGCAAGAAAGAGGGGAAGCAAGCACGTTGTCCATGCTTCCCGCTTGACGATAAATCGTCTCAGTTCGATCCGGAGGTAGAAGGATGAAGAATTTCCCCTTTCATTCTGCGGCATTGGCGATCACCTTGACGGCGCTCGTTGGTTCTCTCGCGTTTGTCGACACTCCGTCTGCTTGGCCTCAGGTAACCACGGCCGCGATTCACGGTACGGTCACCGATCCCAGCGGAGCCGTGGTTCCCAACGCCAAAGTCACGGCGCTCAACACCGCCACGGGTATTTCGACAGGAACCACTTCGAACAAGAGTGGCTATTTCATCTTTCCCGAGCTGCAGGTAGGTGGTCCGTACACGGTTACCGTTTCCGCGGCCGGCTTTGAGAACTTCGTTGCGTCCGGACTGATACTGAACGTCAACGACAACCGCGAAGTGCTGGCTGGTCTCAAAGTGGGCGGAACCGCGGAAACAGTTCAGGTAACGGCCACGGCCCTGCAAGTTGAGACCTCGAATACGCAGTTAGAGCAGATGATTACCTCGAGCCAGCTTGAAAGCATACCGATGGAAGGGCGTGATGCCGCGGGGTTGGCGAAGTTTGAGTCCGGCGTCATGGAATCCTCTGACCGATTGGGCTCCTATTCCACCAACGGCAGTCAAACCCCGCAAAACGATGTCATCCTGAACGGGGCAGACATCAATGATTTCGCCCTGCAGGACGAAGGCATTGAGGTGAATCCCGACGCGCTTCAAGAGGAAAACCTCGTCGCCAGCACCATGAACCCGGAGTTTTCCCGCAACTCCGGCGCGATCGTCAATGAGGTCGTCAAGAGCGGCACCAACACAGTCCACGGCAGCGGCTTCGAATATTACCGCGACACCTTCATGAACAACGGCAACTATTTCTCTGCGACCCGCCCCATCTTCCATCAGAATCTGTATGGCGGCACGCTGGGAGGGCCGATCTTCAAGAACAAGCTCTTCTTCTTCGTTGCATATCAGGGCGACCGCAATAGAACCTCAACAACCGAACTCGCCAGCACGCTGACCGGAACCAAGGGCGCAACTCCGACGGGCCAGTTTGGCGGCGACTTTTCGGGTGATCTGAACTACGTCTCGGGGACCGCGGACAGCGAAGGGTTAACAGACAAGCCGATTCCGTTCAACATCGGCTCCTGCGTGGCCGATCCCGACTCCTCGACTCCGGAGACCTGGGCAGATTGCTTTAGCAGCGGGACCGTCGTCATTCCTCCAAGCGAGTGGAACAGCGTCGCATCGAACCTTGTCAACAATTACGTTCCGCAAGCAAATTACCCAACGGGTTCCCCAACGGATCTCTATGACTTCAATGCGCCCAATACCGGCGCTTTGGACCAGGGAGTTCTCCGCGCCGACTACACCCCGAGTTCAAAAGACACCATCTGGGCCGCGTCGATCTTCCAATCGAGCCCCAGTACGAACGCTTTATCCTTCGGCGGCGGCAGCTTCCCCGGCTTTGGCCAGCATGCATCGGAGCATCTCAAGGTCTTCAGCGCCTCCTACACACATACCTTTAGCGCAAACAAGCTGAATGAGCTGCATGGCGGCTACTATCGCCTCAACTACCCGTCCGTCATTCCCAGCCCTGTCCAATCGCCCAGCTCGCTTGGCTTTTCTATCAATCCGCAGCTCTCGTTGTCCGGGATTCCCTTCATAGGTGTCGGCAACTACTTCGATCTGGGCAACAGCTACGAAGGACCTCAACCGCGCATCGATACCAACCTGACCTACGCCGACAACTTCACATGGATCAGGGGCAATCACGCCCTCAAATTCGGCGCATCCTACGAGCAATTCCGGGTCCACAATCCCTTCGGCTATCTCAACAACGGATATTACGTTTTTAACGGTGGAGGATCGTATAGCTCCGGAGATCCGCTGATCGATTTTGTCCTTGGAATCCCCGACTCCTACTATCAGACCAACGATGGTTTCATCGACGCCTTTACATCGGAGACCTTTGCCTACGCGCAGGACAATTGGAAGGTGAATCCCGACCTCACCTTCAACTTCGGCACGGCGTGGGATGTTGAGCAGCCGACGCAGAACAAGCAATTTAACGGTCTTGGAATCGTCTGTTTCGCGGTCAGCAACACCACCTCAACGGTTTACCCCGGCGGCCCTCCGGGGCTGACCTATAACGGCGATCCGGGATGCAATGAGGCTGGCGGAGCCACGACGCACTGGAACCGTTTTGGTCCCAGAATTGGCTTTGCCTAGTCCCCGTCCGCAGGTCCGTCGGCGCTGATCGGCGCCGCCGGAGCGCACAGCTTATCTATTCGCGCCGGCTTTGGACTCTACTACAACCGCGACCAGGAAGAGCAGTCGCTCCAGAATCTGCTCGATCCTCCGGCCTTGTTATTCGACTATGGCGCCACGGACTTTGGGGGAAGCCCGGCATTCGCGAATCCCTTTGCGGATGTCGCGGGCAACGGATCGGAACCCAACGTCTTCCCCTATGCCACACCGAAGCCGGGCGCGGCGATCAACTGGGCAGGTGATGGTTACTATGAACTCACTCTCAACGCGTTTTCTCCGAACTATGTTCCTCCCTACACCTACAACTTCAATCTGAACATCCAGCGCCAGTTCGGTTCCCACTACCTGGCGCAGATCGGCTACGTTGGTTCTCTCAGCCATCGCCTTCCAACCTGGAACGAGGGCGATCCCATCACGCCGGCCGGCCAAGCGGGCTGCCTTGCCAATCCTTCGTGCGCGGGGCTCCCCGCATATGTCCACCTCTTCTTCCCGCAATACACTGCTCAGCCCGCGACGGTGCCTGGCTCGTCCGCGCCTTGGTACCTGTCGGCTGGCGTACAAGATTCCGAAGGGTCCTCCAACTACAACTCGCTGCAGGCCTCTCTCATCAAAGCGATGGATCACGGACTGCAATTCAGCCTGGCTTACACCTATTCCCACGCGCTCGACGACGGGTCGGGATATGAAAGCACCACAGGCAGCGGCAGCTCAGCCTACGGAAACTACGGCCGCGAGAGGAACTACGTACCAAGCTACGAATACCTCAACTACGGCTCCTCGGACTTCGATGCCCGGCAGCGCCTCGCGGCTACCTACGTCTACTCCCTGCCTGCTGTCGGGTTCCTGAAGGACAACACCATCCTGCGCGAGACACTGAGCGGGTGGGGGTTGAGCGGCATCACCGCTCTGCAGACCGGCTTCCCCATCGGTATCAGCACAGGATCCGACCGATCCCTCTGGTGCGACTCGGGCAGTAAGTTCGGCTGCGCTGACAATCCAAACACCTCCAGCTTCAATATCGCCAGGTACAATCCAAGATCCACCTCCACCCACCAGTACTTCGACACGACTCCTTTTTCGATCGAGCCGATTGGAACCTTCGGCAATACTGGGCGGAACTTCTTCCATGGCCCTGGTTTCAACTACACCAATCTCAGCATTACGAAGAACTTCCCACTCACTCCCGACGGCGCGCGGTACGTGCAGTTGCGCATGGAAGGGTTCAACGTGTTCAACCACGCCAATTTCGCCCCGCCGAGCGGCATCTTCCAAAGCCCCACCTTCGGACAAGTCACCAGCGTAGTCCAAAGCGCGGAAGGCAACGGCGATCCATCGCCTGGCCGCGCCGTTCAGGTCGCCGGCAAAGTCTATTTCTAATCTCCAGCCCCTCGGCTTCGAAGCCGATTGCTGACAAACGGGCGTCCCGGATGGGGCGCCCGTTCTCTTTCCTGCATCACGAGGCGGGCTCGAGATCCAGTAAAGCGGCCCGGAGAGTTCGGCGTTAGGGATGGAACCGTCAGGGGGTACGCTAGACCGGCAAACCAAGGCGGGCCGACAGGCCCTTCGGGTCCAATTTTTGCAAGATCTAATGCACACCCTACTAATTCCCATATATCCACAGCACATCTGGAGAAGTGCGCAACAGAGAACTCCCTTTTTTTCAATCGGATGAATTCCGGCCCCCGCATGGATTCAATTGGCACATCAATTGCCTTCATACACCCCAAAGATCCCTTTAGTATTACCGAGGTAGCGTCTCAAGAGACTGAACTGGTGGAGACGACGTCGCGCTCAAGCGTTTTCTGTTTTTTCGTTGTTTGTTCGATTTGTTCAACTGCGGTATCGGACTCGCCTTCCCCATCGAGCCACCGAAGGCGCAAAAGACTGATCGAAAAGTTCCCTCAAAGGGCTTTCCGGTCCAAACCAGTTTTGAAGGAGTTCCGATGCGATTTATTCGGTTGCAGAAAATGGCCTTAGCATCGGCAGGATCGTTATTTTTCCTGCTCGGCGGCATTTTTGTTGGAGTCTGCGGCGCGCCTGTCGCGCACGCCCAGTCGATGCTGACAGGTGACGTCGCCGGCACCGTCACCGATCCCAGCGGAGCTGCCGTTGTGGGTGCAACGGTAAAGGCGGCCAGCAGGGAAACCGGCGCTGTCGCCACGGCCAGGACGTCGAATACCGGCGACTACCGCTTTTCCCTACTCCAGCCGGGCGTCTATACGCTCACCGCCTCGGCAACCGGGTTCTCGGCGGCTTCCACAACCGTCACGGTGGCCGTCGGCCAGATCACCACGCAGAGCATCCAACTCACCGTGGGATCCGCATCCGAAACCATTGAGGTCAGCGCCACCACACAGCTCCTCCAGACGGACACCGCTCAGTTGAGCACCTCGGTCACTCTCGACCAGTTGCAAAACATCCCCAACCCCGGTAGCGATATCACCTATGCGGCGCAGGGCAAGCCGGGTGTCGTGATGAATACCGGCGCGGACTCCTCCGTCGGCTCCCTCGGCTACGGCAACTTCTCCGCCTTCGGCCTCCCCGGAACCTCCAACAACTTCACTGAAAATGGCATGGAGGTCAACGATCCCTTCCTGAACCTGAACAATTCGGGCCCGTCCAACATGCTGCTGGGCCTCAATGACATTCAGGAAACCGATGTCGTCACCAACGCTTATGAGGTTCAGTACGGCACCCTGGCCGGCCTCCAGATGAACTCCATCAGCCGCTCGGGCTCTGACAAGTTCCACGGCAACCTCGGCTGGTCCTGGAACGGCCGTTCCATGAACGCCAACGACTGGTACAACAAGAATCCCAATTACAATACGACTCCCGTCGCCCGCCCGTTTTCCAACTACAACCAATGGGCTGGCGCGCTTGGGGGACCGATCTGGAAGGACAAGGCCTTCTTCTTCGTGAACTCGGAGGGGATTACGTTCATAACTGCCAGCCAGAGTGTGGTCTATCTGCCCAGCCAAAGCTACGAGAGCAGCGTCGTGGGCACTGACGGTACCTGCGGCGATAGCACCAGCAGCCTCTACGAGGCGGGCTACAGCAGCGAGTGTGCGTTTTATAACAAAGTTTTTGCCCTGTATAACGGCACGCCCAACTACGCCCACGCGGCCCCCACCAGCACGCCCGGCCAGTTGGCGCTCTCGACCCCCTCGAGTTTCAACCTGACCGAGAAGCTGATCACCGGTCGCGTGGACGTGAACCTCGGCCCCAGCGACAAGATGTTCGGACACTTCAAATACGACCACGGCCTTCAGCCCAGCTATACCGACCCCATCAATCCTGCCTTTGACGCGCAGAGCGATCAGCCCGACTACGAGGGCCAGTTCGCCGAGACTCACACCTTCGGCACCAGGGCGGTCAACCAGCTCCTCTTGACCGGTGCTTGGTACAGCGCCGTCTTCGTCAACAAGGACCCGGCGACCGAGTTAAGCACTTTCCCCTTCGATATGTACTGGGACGACGGTTTCGCCAACGACCTCAACAACCTCGCGGAGTACTGGCCGGAGGGGCGTAACGTCACGCAGTATCAAATCGGCGACGACTTCAGCTACACGGCGGGCAAACATACGCTCAAAGCCGGCTTTTCCTACAAGAAAGACGATCTCTCCGACTTCGACCTCGGCTTCTTTACCGTGCCGCTAATTTACGTAAGTCAAGGCGGATACACCCCGCCTGCCGACGACACGTCCGGGTACTGGTCTGGCTTCAGCGGCGGAGTATCGGACGTCGGAGTGCAGCAGTTCCCAACCACCCTCTCTGAGCCCCTTTCCCTCTACACGCTGGGCATGTACTTCGAGGACGACTGGAAGCCGATGCCGAAAGTGACGGTGACGGCTGGCGTACGCGTGGAAAGGAACTCCAATGTCTCCTGCCTCAAAAATTGCCTCTCCAACTTTGGCGGCAGCTTCTTTTCGCAGGCGGCGGGCGCTCCTCTTAACTCCTCCTCCGGCGCCTATAACGCCCAGATCAAGTACAACCTGCCGACAGCCTTCAACAGCTACCAGGCCTACATGATCGAGCCGCGCATTGGATTCACATACTCTCCGGATACAAAGAACGTGCTGCGCGGCGGCTTCGGCTACTTTACCGACGTCTTCCCCGGCACCATCGCCGATTCCATGCTCAACAATGCTCCTCTGAATCTCGCCTTTGTCGTGCAGAACGCGGGGATGGAGGTGAACCCATCCGATCCCTCCAGCGCGCAATCGCTGATGGCCGGCGCAAACGACACCTTCCAGGATTGCACTTACAATCCAACATCCTGCTTCAAGAACGGCGGCAGCTTCGACACGATGTCGGCCTTCAACTCCCTCTTCGAGCCTCCGAGCTTTACCACGGTGGCCGGGACGCTGCACTATCCCACCTATCAGGAGTGGAACCTGCAGATCGAGCATGAGTTCTCCCAATCACAGAGCATCCAGGTAGGCTACGTGGGCAACCGCGGCTACCACGAGCCGAATGAGAGTCTTGGCGCGAACGCATACGGAGGCCCCGGCTTACCCGAAACGTCGCCCGCGCCCAGCTTTGCCAATGTCACCGAGGTTCAGAGCGAGGCATCCTCCAACTACAACGGCTTGATCGTCAGCTACCTGGTCCAGGGCCACGGCCTCAACTTGCAACTGAACTATGCCTGGAGCCATGCGCTCGATGAGATCTCGAACGGCGGCATCTTGCCCTTTAACGCAGGAAGCATCGTGGAACAGACCAATCCCTATAACCTGCGCCAGAACTACGGCAACGCGGACTATGACGTACCCCAAACCATCTCTGGCACCTATCTCTATCAGATGCCGTACTTCGGGGGACCGAGGATCGCCACCGAAGGCTGGCAGATAGGCGGAGCCATCTTTTTCAACAGCGGCAGTCCGTTTACTCCCTACGCCTACATTGGTGACTTTGGGGTTGGGAGCTATGGCAGTGGGTACGACGCGATTCCCATTGCTGCTGCGCCGGGTACCCCGCACCACTGCGGTCCCAGTTCCGCCACGACCCCATGCCTTACGCCCGCAGATTTCCCCAACTACCCGATCGTCGACGGCTATGTAACTCCCACCGTCTCGCCCTTCGGCGCCACCGACCGCAACCAGTTCTGGGGACCGAGCTACTTCGACACCGATATGACGCTCCAGAAAGCCTTCAAGCTGCCGCATATGGGCGACCAGGGTCGATTTGAGGTCGGTATGACCGCCTTCAACCTCCTCAACCACCCCAACTTCGGCCTGCCGACAGCAGCTCTTGACTCCTCGCATTTCGGCTTGTCCCTCTACGCGGAAGGCCCGCCGACCAGCATCTACGGCTCGGGCGTGGGCGGAGATCCTTCGGTCCGCATCGTCGAGTTCACGGGCAAGTTCGTCTTTTAACTCTCCGGCGAAGCCGGACCAACAACAAAGGGGCGTCCGCTACGGCGGGCGCCCTGAGTGTTTCTACGCGTGCCGGGCTGACGGCGTGGCCGCGGGCTACTTCTTTGCGGCTCTCTTCGCGGTCTTTTTCGCTTTGGGCCGGCGGACAGGGAATTTTTTGGCGGAGGTCTTTCCGGCTCCGCGCTTCGCGGTAGCCGGCAGCTTCTTTGTGACCTGCTTGCGCCTGGCAGCTGCCGGCTTGGCCTTCGCAGCTTTCCTCTGGCGCACGGCGCGCGTTTTTTCCGCCAGCGCGGCTTTCAGCTCGGCGTCAAACTCATCCGGCGTAAGCGGACGCGCCGACTTGCGCAGCCGCTCGATGTCGTAGAAGGCGCGGCGCTCCGCGAGAAAGACGTGGATCACAAAGTCCACGTAGTCGAGCAGGATCCACTCGCCGTTCCGCCGGCCCTCCACGGAGTTCGTGTAGACGCCGAAGCTGCGCTTCAGCCGCAGTTCGATCTCGTCGGCGATGGCGATGGCCTGCCGTTCGTTGGTGGCCGAGGTAACCAGGAAAAAGTCGCTCAGGCCGGAGTCGACAGGGTCGAGCTCGAGGATGCGGGTGTTCTGGCCCTTCTTTTCGTCACAGACCGCGGCTGCGGCCTGCACCAGGATGCGCGTCTGTTTCTGCGCCGTCGATATGCTCATGCTTTAGGAATGCTCTCCAAGCTCATCGTAGCCTGTCGATTCGGCGCCGGGCAAGCGGCGCTCTCCTTCGAGGGTAGCAGACGATCGTCAAATCGGCCTATGAACGATAGAGCCCGTGTTGCGCGATGTACTCGCGGACCGCTGCCGGCAGCACTTCGCGCCCCGCAGTCCGATTCTTGGAATCGTCGCGGATTTGCGCCCGGATCTCCGTCGCGCTGATCTCCACATCCAGGCCGGGCAGCACGTAGAAGGGCGCGCGGTCCCCAGTCGGATTCACAAGGCAAAACGCGCGCACCGCAACACCGGATTCGGTCCTGTCGTCGTCCGGCGCGGGCTCAAGCGTGAGCCCTTGGGGCAGCGCGGCCTTCAATCCCTCCAGCGGCTGCCCCGGCCGCCAGGCCACGATCAGCGGCGCCGCAAACGGAATCTCCGCGGCGCGATGCCAGCGGCGCAGTCCGAAGAACGAGTCGGCGCCCATCAGGCAATAGAGCGCGCAGCCGGGCTGAAGAATGGCGCGCAGTCCCACGAGCGTGTCGATGGTGTAGTTGGGCGGCCGCCGCGGCGGCCTGCTGCCGCCTAAAGGCCTGGGCGCATCGGCCAGCGAGACCGCAAATCCCCGCTCGCCCGCGATCGCCAGCCGCGTCATCTCCAGCCGGTGCTCAAAACTCGCCGTCGATCCTTCGTGCTTGAGCGGCTGCGCGCCCACCGGGGCGAAGAGCACCGCATCCAGCCGGAACGCATCGCGGGCGGCGCGCGCCACAGCCAGATGGCCCAGATGCGGCGGGTCGAAGCTGCCGCCGAAGAACGCCACGCGCGATCCGCTCTGCCAAACCTGTCCGCTGGGGCGCAACCGATCGGCGCTGTCCGGCTGGTTCATGGCTTCATCGTACCGCGCTTGCCGGCTGCGGCGGCGCATCGCGCTTCTGAGCGCCGCCTGGCTCATCGCCGCGGAAATATCAAAATCGCGCGCACGAGGAGCGGCATCGGCGTAGCATTTGTTCCCACCGGCGCACCCAATTCCCCGCACCTCTCACGCTGTTAAAATGAAATGAGATTCATGTTCACTGACTGGTACGCGCGCCGGATGTACGCATGGGAAACACGGCTGTGCACGCGCGACGAAAATCGCGTGGTGCGTCCGCTGGAATGGGGATTTGAGTGGATCGCTCCGTTCCTTGAAGCGCATGGCCTCGGCGCTGCGGTTCCCGATCCCGGCATGGAGCGCGACGCAGCGGCTGCCGAAGCCGCGATGGTCCGTATCAACCAGCTCCTCATCCGCCACAGCGGCGTCTACTTCGGCTACAAACGCCCCACGGACTTCCGCCTCGAAGAGCGCTATCCGCAGCTCTTCCCCACCAACGTGCGCCCTGAAACGCTGGCGCAGGAGGCGGCGCTGAAGCAGCAGGCTGCCGAAGGCAAGCTGCCCAAAGCGCAATATTTGCGCTTTACCTCGCCGGAGCGCACGCCCTATCCGGAAAACGACCGGGTGAACGCGCGCTGGTATCCTGCGCCCGCGCACAAAAACCCCGCGCGCCCCAAACAGGCCATCGTCGTGCTGCCGCAATGGAACGCCGACGGATTCAGCCACAACTCGCTGTGCGCCATCTTCAACCGCATGGGCGTCTCGGCGCTGCGCCTCTCCAAGCCCTATCACGACATTCGCCGTCCCATGGAGCTGGAGCGCTCCGACTACGCCGTCAGCGCCAATATCGGCCGCACCCTGTCGGCCTGCCGCCAGGCGGTGGTCGATATCCGGTGCTGCCTCGATTGGCTCGAGGAGCAGGGCTACGAGCACTTCGGCGTGGTGGGCACGAGCCTCGGTTCCTGTTATGCGTATCTTGCCAGCGCGCACGACCCGCGCCTGCGCGTGAACGCCTTCAATCACGCGTCCACGGCGTTCGGCGACGTGGTGTGGGCGGGGCAGAGCACGCTCCACATTCGCAGGGGAGTGGAAGCGGCAGGCCTCACGCAAGACCGTCTGCGGGCGCTCTGGGCCGCTATCAGTCCCGTCAGCTACTACTCGAAATTTGTCGGCGACGAGGCCTGCGGGCCGCTGAAACGCGCTCTCTTCGTCTACGCGAACTACGACCTGACGTTTCCCAGGGAGTACTCGCTGCAGGTGGTCGAGGCGGCGCGCCGTTCCGGCGTGAATCACGAGGTGCGCGTGCTGCCCTGCGGCCACTACACCACCGGCGAAACGCCCTTCAAATTCATCGATGGCTGGTACATGGGCTGGTTCGTCTACCGCGCCTTCAAAGCCCTGCGCGAAGAAAAAGCCGCAGCGCTCAAATCCGCCGCAGGCCGCTCAACCGAAGTCGAAGAAGAAGTGTTCACGCGTTAGCGCACCCGGCTCAAATCCATGCGCAGCAGCTTCGCGGGATCCAGATACGCATCCTCCCACCGTACCGCCCAATGCAGATGCGGCCCGGTCACGCGGCCCGTCGCTCCGCTCAGCCCGATGCGCTGGCCCAGGCTTACGTGCTCGCTTTCCCGCACGTCGATGCGGCTCAGGTGCATCGAAATCGTGTAGAGCCCCAGCCCGTGATCAATCACCACGCAATTACCTTCGTAGTAGAGCGGACGCGCCAGCACCACCACGCCGCTGTTGCCGGCGCGCACCGGCGTGCCCATCGCCGCGCGAAAGTCCATCCCCTTGTGAATGCTGTCGAGCTGGCCGTTGAAGACACGCCGCGTGCCGAAGCTGTCGGTGGGCGCGGCATGAACCGGCGCGCGAAAATTGCCGGACCAAAGCGGCTCCGCAGCGCTCGCCGCAAAGACCTTCTGCTTGAGTTCGATCTCGGCCTTGATCCGCTCGAGTTCCTCAGGCCCCGGCTCAACAAACTTCGGTGCTACCGCCAAGGTTTCAGTCCGGTAGCGCGCGGGATGAATCTCGACCGCATGGCTCAAATCCAGCGAGCCGCCGTCGGCAGTGCGCGCGGAGATGCTCAGAGTTGTAGAACCCGGCGCCGCCTCCACGTCAACTCCCGCCAGCGCGTACCAGCTTTTTCCATCGCGCCCGCGAAAGAACTCGAGCTTCCGGCCCAGCCATTCACCGTCTGCTGCCACGGCGTCCGGCGCTTCGACGCGAATCAGCTCCGGCGATCCCGCGACAACGACCGCGGGCGTCAGCGTAACTTCGTCATGCGGATTTGCAGGTCGCGCGCGGTCCGCCTGCGCGAGGACCGCCAGCACCCCAAGGGCAGGCCAAAATGCAAACCGCGGAATGCGCGCGCCGGTCATGCCATCAGCATACCGGGCGTGCGTCTTTCTGCGCGGAGCAGATTATTGCGTGGCATTCGGCCGCGGGTGCGCAGCCTTCCACGCGGCCACGCGATCCTCAATGCCGGCCAGCTCATCGGCGGTAATGTGCGTGCCGATCATCTGGCGGTTAGCCGCGTACTTCTCCTGGTTCGGACCTTTCACGGAAGCGGCAAGATCGAGCCAGAAATAGGCTTCCACGTCGCTCTGCGGCACACCCTGGCCCATGGAATAGAGAACGCCCAGCGTTGCCTGCGCGTCGGCGTCTCCCTGCTCGGCAGCCTTGCGATACCACCCCGCCGCCTGCGCCATATCGCGCTCAAAGCCCTTGCCCCCGTCGCGGTAAAGCGCGGCGAGATGCAGTTCTCCGGCGAGATTGTTCTGTTCGGCAGCCTTCCGGTACCACGCTGCCGCCTGCTCCATATCCTTTGCTGCCTGTTCCCGATTCTGTTCAACCGCCGCCGCCCGCGCGCAGCGCTCGCCTGCCTGTACCTGAGCCGCTGCATCGCCCGCATTGGCCCTGGCCAGCAGGGCCGGGTCAATCCCTGGCGCCTGCTCCGCGGTTTGCGCAAGCGCCAGAAAAGGCGCGATAGCAAGGATCGGCAGCCAGGAGAGTTGTATCCCTCTGGATTTCACACAAGCCTCGTCCGGCGATGAAGATGGTTGCCGCCTTCAGTTTACGAAATCTCCGCGCCGTCTGATGCTGACGGCCTGTCAACCGAAGGGGGAAAGGCTAAAATTCCAAGTATGACTGACCGCATGTCGCTCCCTCTCGCCCAAGTTGATCCTGAAGTCGCCGCCGCTATTGACCACGAAACTCTCCGCCAGCACGAGGGGCTGGAGATGATTGCCAGCGAGAACTTCGTCTCCGAAGCCGTTCTGGAGGCGGCCGGCTCGGTTTTCACCAATAAATATGCCGAAGGTTACCCCGGGCGCCGCTACTACGGCGGATGCGAGTACGCCGACATCGTTGAGAATCTGGCTCGCGATCGCGCTCGCCAGCTCTTCGGCTGCGAGCACATCAACGTGCAGCCGCACTCCGGCTCGCAGGCCAACGCCTCGGCTTTCGCGGCGGTGTTGCAGCCGGGAGACACCATCCTCGGCCTCGATCTCTCGCACGGCGGCCACCTGACGCACGGCCACCGCCTTAGCTTCAGCGGCAAGCTGTATCGGCCCACCTTCTATCACGTTCGCCGGGATACCGAAACCATCGACTACGACGAGCTCGAGTCCGTCGCCATGCAGGAAAAGCCCAAGGTCATCATCGGCGGCGCCAGCGCCTATCCGCGCCTGTGGGACTTCGCCCGCATGAGGCAGATCGCCGATAAAGTGGGCGCGGTGTACATCTTCGACATGGCGCACATCGCCGGTCTGGTGGCGGGCGGCGTGCATCCTTCACCCGTGCCTCATGCGCACATCACCACCACCACCACGCACAAAACCCTGCGCGGTCCCCGCGCGGGCCTCATCATCTGCACGCAGGATCTGGCCGCGGCCGTCGACAAGGCCGTCTTTCCCGGCCAGCAGGGCGGCCCGCTTGTGCACATCGTTGCCGCTAAAGCCGTTGCCCTCGCTGAGGCGCTGCGTCCCGAGTTTCGCGCTTACTCCGCGCAGATCGTCTCCAACGCCAAAGCTCTCGCCGAGGGACTGCGGGCAGCCGGCTTCCGCTTGGTCTCGGGCGGCACTGACAACCACCTCCTGCTCGTCGATGTCTTCGAGAAAGGTATCCTCGGCTCCGAGGCCGAGCTGGCGCTGGGCAAGGCCGGCATCACCGTGAATAAGAATTCGATTCCCTGGGACACGAATCCGCCGCTCAAGCCTTCGGGCATTCGCGTAGGCACGCCCGCGCTCACCACGCGCGGCATGAAAGAGCCCGAAATGCGGCAGATCGCCGTGTGGATCGCCAAGGCTCTCGAACAGCGCGGCGACGATGCGGCGCTGGCGCGCATTCGCGGCGAAGTGGCCGAGATGGCCAACCAGTTCCCGCTCTACGCCTGGCGGCGCGCGCCGGCCCCAGTCGCCGCGTAAGCCAACAGCGGGCTCGCGGCGCGGCATATGTTCCTCTATCTCTGCGAACTGCAATGGACAGCTAACTTCCAGTGAAAGAATTTGCGTGCTGGACTGCGCCGTCCTGTGCAAGAATTCCGGTGGGTAACTAAGCTGTTGTCGATGACCATCGCAAGAAGCCTGCAATCGGTGGGTCGCCCACCTTGCAGTCATCGGGAGGAATCGATGAAGCCTCTTAAAATTGCGTTCGCAGCTTTGCTCGTTTTCGCGGTGCCGGCGGTTGCGCAGCACCAACAAACCAGCCATCCAAAGCCACCGGCGCATGGCCCCGCTCCTCATCGTGGCGCTCCGGCTGCTCCTGCCCCCCGCCGCAACAATGCCCAACAACCCGCCCATCCCACGGTTCCGCACGTCGAAAACGGCCGCACATGGGTGGGTCATGATACCGGCCCCAACGATCCGAATTACCATCTTGACCATCCCTGGCAAGACGGTCACTTTTCCGGCGGCTTTGGCCCGGCGCACGTTTGGCGGATCGCCGGAGGAGGTCCCGGCAGGTTCTGGTTCAACGGTTGGTTCTGGTCGGTCGCGGCAGCCGACATCGCCTTCTGCACGGATTGGCTGTGGGATTCCGATGACATCGTTATCTATGAGGATCCGGACCACATCGGCTGGTATCTGGCCTACAACGTCCGCCTCGGCGCCTATGTGCACGTCGAGTATCTAGGCATGTAAGCGAAGCGGTCCCGATGAGGACGCCGGCAATTTGGGCAAGCGTTGGCGGGTAGGTTGATTCGCCTATCCCGCCGAGGTGTCTCCGGGCAATGCGGCAATACCCCCTGCCATATTCGCTTACGCATGGTAAGCGCGCCGCCTGCGCGCGGCTTAAGTGGAATCGACTTATCGAGTAAATGGCCTTCCTAAGTCAAGAAAATACCGTCAGAAAACTTTCATAAATGTGAATTCTTGAGTTATTCTATGTTTATGGCGATTGAAAACATTCTTGCCCAACTCGACTCTGAGATTGCTAGGCTCAAGCAGGCGCGTACACTGCTGGCCACAATCGGTACCGCAGCCGCAAAAGCCGGACGCAAAGCCGGGAAAGCGGCCGCCAAAGCCAAGCCCAGGAAGAAGCGTGTGCTGAGCGCCGAAGCGCGCAAGCGGATCGCCGATGCGCAGCGCAAGCGCTGGGCTGCGGTGCGCGCCAAGGCGAAACCAAAAGCATAGCCGTTCTCTTGTTTTGACGCGTTGCCGCGATGCCGCAGTGTGCAAACGCGGCTTTTGCCGCGCCTCTCGATGCGGAGGTTGCAACGCCCGCTTTATCCTATTCCCGCCATCATGAGCATGCGCGGCTCGGTCATCTCCTCGATGGCCCAGCGGATCCCCTCGCGGCCCAACCCGGAATCCTTCACTCCGCCATAGGGCATGGGATCCAGACGCCAGTTCGGCGTGTCGCCCACAATCAGAGCGCCCACCTCCAGCTCGCGATAGGCGGTAAGGATACGGCCGGCGTCGCGCGTCAGCAGTCCGGCCTGCAATCCATACTTGGAGTGATTCACTGCGGCCAGAGCCTCCTCGAAGTCGTCGTACGGCTCAATCAGCATCACTGGACCGAACACTTCCTCGTCGTGGACCTTCATGCCGGGCTTGGTTCCGGTCAGAATAACGGGCGCGATCATGGATCCCTTGCGCTCGCCCCCCGCTACCAGCTTCGCGCCGCTCTCAACTGCCTCCTTCACCCACGCTTCCACGCGTTCGGCTTCGCTCTGCCGTATCAGCGGTCCCACTTCCGTGTCTTCCTTCGATGGGTCGCCAACCACCAGCTTCTCCGCTATGTCCGCCACCTTCCACAGGAAGGTCTGGAAGATTCCGCGCTCCACAAATACACGCTGCACGCTGATGCACGACTGCCCCGCGTAGTTGAACGCCGCGTGTGCTGTTCGCAGCGCCGCATCGTCCAGGTCCTTCCAGTCGCCGTGCACCACCAGCGCGGCGTTGCCGCCAAGCTCCAGCAGCACGCGCTTGCGCCCGGAGTGCGCTTTTAGCTCCCAGCCCACCTTGGCTGACCCGGTAAAGCTCACCAGCTTGATGCGATCTTCCTTTTCCGCCAGCCACGCGGTATCGGCGTTGGAGAGCGGCAATACCGCCAGCGCCTCCTCGGGCCATCCGGCCTTCAGAATCACTTCGCCCAGCGCCAGCGCGGTGAAAGGCGTTTGCGGCGCGGGTTTCACGATCACCGGACAGCCCGCAGCCATAGCCGGCGCCGCCTTGTGCGCCACCAGGTTCAATGGAAAATTGAACGGAGTAATCGCCAGCACCGGCCCCACGCCGAAGCGCTGCACCAGCCCCCAGCGGCCCTCGTTGCCTTCGGTCAAATCCAGCGGAATGCTCTCGCCGCCCAGCCGCGCGGCCTCTTCGGCTGCGGTCTTGAAGGTGAGCACGGTGCGATCCACCTCGGTCCGCGCCAGCCGCACCGGCTTGCCTGCCTCGGTCACGATGAGCTGCGCAAACCGCTCCTTCTGCTCGATCAGCGCGGCGGCCACGTCTTCCAGGATCTCGCGGCGCTTCCATCGCGGCAGCGCCCGCGTGCGCCGCAGGCTCGCCGCCGCATGATTCACGGCCTGGCGCGCGTCGGCCCGCGTCGCCACGGTCACGCGGCCCACTAACCCCTGGTCCCACGGCGAGCGCACCTCCAGCGCCTCTCCGTCAATCCACTCCTTGCCGCACAGCAGAAATCCGGTCTGCGATCCCGGCCGCATCTTCATGGTGGCGCTCCTCAAACGAAGTGTCTATGCTCTTGATGGTAAAGCTGCCAGCCAGCAGTTGTCCGTTCCGATCCCCGTCAACTGCAGGGCGCAATCCGATTCGGGACGTGATGCGACGCGGAATTTCTCACCCGCCATTCGAATTCCTGATCGCGGCGGATGAGGTATAGTGGCTGCAATTTCAAATCGCAACCGGCCAGCGTCACGAAAAATCCACTCGCAAACAAGGATGGGACCATGACCAACATTCCCGGCAACCAGCCTCCTCAGGGCTATCCTTCGCAGCCAACCACGCCGCCCACCCCGCCCTACCAGCCGCTCGTTTACCCCCCTCCGAAAAAGGGCCCGAGCGCCGTGAAGATTATTCTCATCATCGTCGGCATCTTCGCCGTCCTCGGGCTGATCGGAGCCGGAATCCTCGGCTACTTCGCCTACAAAGTCGCCCAAACTTCCATCTCATCGCAGCCGGTTACGGAAAGCGACCTGGGAGTCACGATCTATCCCGGCGCCGAGCATGGCAAAGCAAACCTGCGCATGACCGTCGCCGGCAAAGACATGCTCACGGCGAACTTTCTCACCTCCGATTCCAAGGACCAGGTGATCGCTTTTTACCAAAGCAAGTTGGGCCCTGGCGCGCAAACCAGGACGTCCGGCGACCGTGAAACGCTCTTCCTGAAGATGGGATCGGGGGAGTCTGTGTCGGTGACGGTGCGGCCGAACCGGTTCAACGGCAAGACGGAAATCGTCATCGCGCACGCCAAGAACGCCGCGGCGCCGGCTTCGAATTAGCGGCTGGGGGCCTGCGCGCAGCAGTAGAGCGCGATGCGCGAGGCCCCGCTTTCTGCGCGCCGTTCCTATGCGCGGATTACATATCGCGCCAGCACGTCCTCGCCGTACCACATGATGTAGTTCGTGCCCCATGCATTATTGAAGAGGCAAGAGTGGATCCCCCTGGCCAAGTCGGGCTGGTCGTTTGAAAAGATCAGCGGATTGCGCCCGCCCAGCGCCACCACGGGCGCGTCCAGCGTGTCGACCGTGAAAGAATCGTCGCCTGACTCGTACCGGAATCCCTGTTGCACAGCGTGCATGTGGCGATTGCCTGAGGGCGCCACGTCAAATGGCGAAATCCACTCGCCGGATTTATCCAGCGTCCAGCCCTTCTGGTCCGCTGCGATGGGGTTAAAGGTAAGCCACAGCGCCTCAGGCAGCCGCGTTGCGGGCTTACCGAACCACGACAGGCTCAGATGGATCACGGGCTCGGCCTTGGGCAGCAAAAGCTCCGTGTAGGCAACGCGCGGGAATGAGGCGTATCCACCCAAAAACGCTAAATCGTCCTTGAAACGCATGCGAATGAGAACGCGGTGCGCCTTTCTTGCTTCCTCTACTGAAACATCTGTGATCTCCGGGTGCCATTCTTGGCTCTTCGCCCCGAACCGCTCGATGCCCGGCTTGCCGAAGTCCAAAAGCGCCCAATCCGACTGAATAACCAGATAGCTGGCCCGGTAGCGCTGGTAATCCTCCGCAGAAAGCGTCTGATAAGTGAGAAGTGCAATCGGATTCTTGGCGCTTGCCCACTCGCGGCCTGTCGCTTTATTGCGCAGGCGCGTGATGGCGCCGGTTTTTTCGTCGAATTGCACAACGAGGGAATCTGTTTCGACCGGTCTTCCCGACGGTTGCAACGAGTGCGGCCGCTCGGGCCTGATCGGCTTCAGATTTTTGATCGCATCTTGGGCTTCTTTTCGCAGCGGAGTTGGCAACGCCGCGACGCCGTCAAGTAAATCCTGCCTCTTCTCCTGCCAACTGAACTCCACCACCTTGTAGTTTTTCGTGTCGAGCATCCGCGCCAGGTCGGCCGGCTCGTAGTTGTCCAGGTCCAACCAGTGATTGGCGGCGATTCCCCAGGTATGCTCGGGCTCCAGCAGCACGTAGCGCAGCAGTTGAAGATCGGTTGCGTCGCCCACCTGAAATGCTCCTTGTGCAATCCACTTTTCGCGCAGCCGCGCCACCTCACGATAGCGCGCCACCTTCAGCGGGTCACTGGCGCAGCCGTAGATCCACGTGTCGCCAATCTCTTCGGTCACCACCGGTAGTTTGCTGTGATAGGGCCTGAGCACATTCGCCATCTCGCTCAGATTGGCGGCTACGATCTCCGCATTCGGAAACCGCGCCGCCAGATCCGCGTGAATGCGGCCGATTTCCTCGGGCGTGTGCGGGCCGCTGTTGTCGTCGCGAACACAGGTCACCAGCGCCAAGTCGGAGCCGGGCACGCGCGCAACGCCGCCGTAATCGTGGTGATACATCATGGCCATGCTTGCGCCGGAAGGGTCCTTCCAAAGAAAGATCGGGGGCGCCTCGGCGTATGCGGAGGCGCCATTTACGCCGATCTCAAGGAACGTAACGCCGTGCTTCGCCAGCGGCACGACAATGCCTCGTGTGTGCCCCGGCACGTCGGTCATCTTCGCGCCGGTGGTCACCGTGCCAAAGCGCCGGTCGAGCGACTGCGCCAGCGCCAGGCTGCCCTCGATCATCGATGGGCTCATCATCTCCGTTTGCCACGTGAACGGCGCCGCATGCCACGCAATGTCGCCGCGCGCAATCGCTTCTTCCATCGTCTTGCGGTCAGCGGGCGAAGCCTGCTCCAGGTATTCGTAGAGCAGCCACGATCCCGTGGTCCACACATAACGCCGCTTTCCCCCGGCGTTGGCCGCGCGCGCAATCTCGATGGCCTCGGGAAAAAACTTCTCGAAGTACAGTTTATGGACGACGTTGTATTGAGTATCGATAAAACCCGCGTCAAAGTGGCACTTGAACATCACCAGCACGCGTTTGACGCCGGGGTCCGGCTGAGCAGCCTCCTGGGCGAGCGCTGCAAACCGCGAGCCAGGCCGCAACAGCAAACCTGTTCCCACGGCAGTCATCGTCTTCACAAAATCGCGACGCTTCATGGCGAAAATTTCTCCTCGCACCAACGGGAGGAAGTGTACCATCTGCGCGCGCACTTGATCGGCAGCCAGCCTATGTTCGTTTCCCAATGGGTGTACGCATCGGACCGCGCCGCCGCCTGCGATACACTCCATCCATGATTCACGACGGCCGCAGCCGCAAGCTTCCCTTCGATCCCGCCGAGGCAGTGGCGCACCTATGCGCCCGCGACCCAAAACTCGCCGCGCTCATCCATCGCGCCGGCCCATTTACCCTCCGCCTCGATCCTTCGCCCTCGCCCTTCGAGTCCCTGCTCGAATCGATCCTTTACCAGCAGTTGCACGGCAAGGCCGCGGCCACCATCCACGCCCGAGTCCGCGCATACTTCGGCGGCGATCCCGCGCCGCAGCTTCTGCTCTCTACGCACGACGAACCGCTTCGCGCCGCCGGCGTCTCCGGCAACAAGATCAAAGCTCTTCGCGACCTGGCCGCCCGCACCCTCGACGGCACCGTTCCCTCGCACGCCGCCATTCGCAAAATGTCCGACGCGGAAATCGTCGAACGGCTCACCGCGGTGCGCGGCATCGGTACGTGGACCGTCGAAATGCTGCTGATCTTCCGCCTGGGCCGGCCCGATGTGCTGCCCGTAACCGACTACGGCGTACGCAAGGGCTTCGCGCTCACCTTTCAGCGCGTGCCCAAATCGCGCCCGCTCGAAGCCGGCGATCTACCCAAGCCCGAAGTCGTCCTCCGCCGCGGCCGGCGCTGGGCGCCTTACCGTTCCGTGGCAAGCTGGTACCTGTGGCGCGCCTGCGATCTGGCCAAGCGTACTGAACCCGCCGGACGATCGAGCCGATAGGTAGTGGTGCAGTTTGAATATCAGGCTCTCAGCAACATCCGCAGGCATGACCTTGCCAAGCCGATCTGCCCTCCTTGACGAGGATGGGAACAGCTACCAAAGCGGCAACCGAATCGAGCCATGCCACATGGAATGCTGCATTGATAGCGAGGCCAGCCAGCGCGATGAGCGCAAGATACGCGCAAGCTGCGGATTGCACTGCATCGGCGGCCAAGGCTGCATTCTTACTGCGACGAGCCTCACGGCGCTTGAGGAAGGCTAGAACAGGCATTGCGATCAGCGCCGCGATGGTGATTGCTATGCCCGAGTAACTCGTTGAAGGCCGCAACCGCAGTGCCAATGACGCAACAGCAATCGCTGCAACCACGAAGGCAAGCACAAAAAGCAGAGCTCCGCCTGTTCGGCTTGCCCTCCGTTCCGAGATAGACATGCTCGGAATCCACTGCAAGAGCACAACAGCAGCGGACAGGAGCTCCACCAGACTGTCGGAGCCAAAGGCCAACATCGCAGGGCTATGAGCCGTTACAGCCGCGTATGCAGAGACGCCGAATTCCACAAGCATCCATGCCAGCGTGACACCCTGTATCCAAAGCACTGAAGCGCGCGGCTTCGGAGCACCAGCGATGGCAGGCTTCGGCGGCTGAAAACCGATCTGTACGAGTTCCGGCATCTAGCTCCATTCATGATTTCAGGCTCTCGGAAGCGGTGCAAGGGCGCCGGCTGGCCCCAGAGCCAACTTTGAAGCTTCAAACTGCACTACTACCGGCGATAACAGTTACGTAGCTTGGCCGTAAAATAGCCTGAGCGGCATATACTGAGCGCGGCGTACTTCATCGGGACCCTCATGCCTTCTGGCAAACGTTTTGTCTGCATTCACGGCCACTTTTACCAGCCGCCACGCGAAAATCCCTGGCTGGAGACGGTAGAAACTCAGGACACAGCCGCTCCCTACCACGACTGGAACGAGCGTATCTGCGCCGAGTGCTATGCGCCGAACGGCGCGGCGCGCGTGGTGAACGCCAAAAATCAAATCACGCGCATCGTGAACAACTACGCGCGCATCAGCTTCAACTTTGGCCCCACTCTGCTCAGTTGGCTCAAGGAAAATGCGCCGCGCACCTACCGCATGATCCTCGACGGCGAGGGCCGCAGCCGCGGGCGCAACCGCGGCCACAGCTCGGCCATGGCGCAGGTTTATAACCACATGATTCTGCCGCTGGCCAGCCCGCGCGACCGCGATACCCAGATCCGTTGGGGCATCGCCGACTACGAGAGCAGCTTTGGAGCGCCGCCTGAAGGCATGTGGCTGCCTGAAACCGCGGCCGGCTCCGCAACTCTTGAGGCGCTCGCCACGAACGGCATCAAGTTCACCGTGCTCGCGCCGCACCAGTGCAAGCGTATTCGCTCGCTCAAGGAAGGTGCGAATTGGATCGCCAAGCCGGACGCTACGGTGGACACGACCCACCCGTATCTCGTGCGCTTCACCTCCGGCGCTTCCATCGCCGTCTTCTTTTACAACGGGCCGGTCTCGCGCGCCATCGCCTTTGACGGACTGCTCAACTCTGGCGACAACCTCGTCGCGCGCCTCAAGGGCGGATTCAAAGACGGCGCCCAGCCGCAGTTGGTGCACGTGGCCACCGATGGCGAGACTTACGGCCATCATCACAAGTACGGCGAGATGGCGCTGGCCTATGCGTTGCGCATGCTGGAGCAGGATAAGACCGTGAAGCTGACCAATTACGCCGGCTTCCTCGAGCAGTTTCCACCTGAATTCGAGTGCGAGATCGTCGAGAACACCTCATGGAGCTGCCCGCACGGTGTCGAGCGCTGGCGCTCCAACTGCGGCTGCAACAGCGGCAAGCCCGGCTGGAACCAGACTTGGCGCGCGCCTTTGCGCCAGGCTCTCGACGAGCTGCGCGACGCATTGGCCCCGCTCACCGAACAGAAAGCCGGCAGCCTCTTCACCGATGTCTGGGCCGCCCGCGACGCCTACATCCAGGTGATGCTCGACCGCGGCGAAGAGTCCGTGGACCGTTTCTTCTCCGCGCACCAGGCGCATGAGCTCTCGGAATCCGAGCGCGTGCGCGCCCTCGAGCTCATGGAGGTGCAGCGCCACGCCCAGCTCATGTTCACCAGTTGCGGCTGGTTCTTCGATGACCTCGCGGGCATTGAAACGGTGCAGGTGATTGCCTACGCGGCCCGCGTATTGCAGCTCGCGCGGCAGGTCTTCGGCGAACAGGCAGCACCGCTCGAGCCCGCGTTTCTCGCTCGGCTGGCCGAGGCGCACTCCAACGACCCTGCCGCAGGCGACGGCGCCCGCATTTACAGGAAGTGCGTCGACACCATGGAGCTGCACCTGGAGCAGGTCGCCGCCCACTACGCCATCAGTTCCGTCTTCTCCTCGTTTGCCGATGAGACGGACCTCTTCTGTTACCACGTCCACCGCATCTCCTACGAGATTCACGCCTCGGGCCGCGGGCGCCTTGCGCTGGGCCGCGTGCATGTGGCCAGCGCCGTCACCGGCCACGCGCAGCTCTTTTCGTTTGCGGTTCTCCACTTCGGCGACCAGAACATCACCGCTGCCGTCAAAGCCTACGATAAGTCCGGCGCGGCAGCCTTCGAGGCCTTTTCCGTCGAGGCCGCCGGCCACGTGCAACGCGCCGACTTCCCTGAGGTCATTCGCTTGCTTGACCGCTTCTACGGCCATGCCGACTACTCGCTCACGTCGCTCTTCACTGACGAGCAGCGCCGCATCGTCGAGCTCATCCTCAACTCCACGCTCTGGGACATCGAGACCTCGCTCACCACGATCTACGAGGATCACGCCAGCCTGCTTCACTATCTCTCGCAGGCGGGCCTGCCCAAGCCGCCCGCCCTCACTCTCGCGGCGGGCTTCGCCATCAACGCCGGCCTGCGCCGCGTCCTCGAAGTGGACCCCATCGACCAAGCCCAGGTGCGCTCCTATCTTTCACTGGCCAAGGCCGACCAGGTGCCTCTCGACACGGCCACGCTCTCCTATATCGCCGACCAGCGCATGAAGCGCGCCATGGTGGAGCTGACCATGTCGGCAGGCTCGCTGGAGATGCTCGACAACGCGCTGGTGCTGGCGCGCACGCTCACTGAGCTGCCTTTCGACCTGAATCTCTGGCAGGCGCAGAACATCTGGTACGAGATCCTGCGCACTTCCGGTCACGCGCTCACCGCGCTGCAAGACGAAGAACGTCCGCGCTGGGAAAGAGACTTCAACGAGCTGGGCGCGCGCCTTGCCATCGACACGGAAGCCATTCGCGCCGGCATCGAGGCCGAAACGGCAAACGGCGGCTGAAATCCATCCGCTCTGCAGGATGCCGCAGGTTTCGGGGCCGCGCGGACAAATTCTCGTCCGTGGGCGCAGGTAGCGCTTCCGGGACCTGAGTTCGCGGACACGAAAACTCGCCGCAAGGAACGCCAGGCCGCCGACTTGCTAACTTGCTCGTTGCAGCTTTCCATCCTTCAGCGCGAACCGTTCCCCGCGCCACACGATGGTGTCTCCGGCAAATCCCGCCACCCACAAACCCATCGCCATCGCATCGCGAAGGGGGAGCAGCCACAGATTCGGCAGCACCTCGCGATCGCCCAGCACCGCGGCGCCCACCGTCATGGCCTGCGCCAGCCGCAGGAAGAAGCTCAACCCCAGCAGCCACAGGCTCACCGGGCTCAACCCGCTGGCCAGCACATTCGCCACGGCCCAACACAGCCCATGCGTAAAGATCAGCCCCGTATAGCCGCCCGGCCGCACATCGCGCACCGTCCGCAGCCAGCGCAGTTGATGGTCGAAAAACCCGCGCCAGCCGTAAGCCGGAACGCTCGTTTCCACCACCTCGGCGCTCAACTCCACGCGATAGCCGGCCTTTGCCACGCGCTCGCCCAGTTCATAATCATCGGCCAGATGATCCACCAGCGGCATCAACCCGCCGGCCTTCTCCAGCGCCTCGCGCCGCACCGCAAGCGTCGAGCCCAGCCCGTAATGCAATCCGCCCTCGATCAGCTTCGAGAGCAGCACGCCGGGCATAAACTCCGCGGCAATCCCCAGCGCCTCAAGCCGCGAGGGAAGCGTGTTGTGCGCATTTCCGCGATAGAGCGCTGTCACCAATCCGACTTCAGCCCTGGGTTGCCCCATCCTTTTCGCGTCCTTTTGCGGAAAGGGTGGGGAAGCGAAGCAGCACATCACCCGCTCCAGGTAGTGCGGGCTCACCGTAATGTCGGAGTCGTTGATCAGCAGAAAATCGTGCCGCGCTTCCGCGACCATCTGCGCCAGCGTGCTCACCTTGCCATTGGCGCCCAGCCGCTCGGGGCACTCGACCAGCCGGATGGCCCGCTCGGGAAACTCGGCCTGCAACGCTTTCACGGCCGCCGCCGCCGGATCGTCGATCGACGCCACGCCGAAGAGCAGCTCGAACTCGCCCGCATAGCTCTGCCGGCAATGGCTGCGGAAGGCATCCATCATGCCGGGGTCGAGGCCCTTGAGAGATTTCAAAAGGCTCACGCCGGGCGCGAACTCCGCCCGCGGCGCGCGCCGCTCGTGCAGAAACACCCGCGCCGCAACAATCGCCGCCAGAAAGTATCCCATCCCGGCCACGGCCAGCGCCGTCGTCGCGATCTCCACGGCCTGCGCCAGTGCGTGCGGCATCACAAAAGCAAGATTACAGCTTCTAGCCTCTAGCTTCTAGCCGCTAGCTCTTCGTGCGCGCGCCAACAGATACTGTCTCCCGAAAGGATCGTCGCCTCACGAATTCGAGTTTTTCGTGCGGAGGTTGAGTTCCAAAGACCAGGGCTAGTAGCTAGAAGCCAGAGGCTAGAAGCTGCCCTACTCGTATCTCAGCGCCTCAATCGGGTCTAAATTCGCCGCCTTCCAGGCCGGATAAATGCCGAACACCAGGCCGATGGCGCAGGACGACGCGAAGGCGATCAACACCCACATCGTCGAGAGCGTAGCCGGCAAGCCGATGGGCAGAAAATACACAATCCAGGTGATGATCGCGCCCGCCAGAATGCCCACAGTACCGCCGAGCGCGCATAGCGTCACTGCTTCCACTGTGAACTGCGTGAGGATGGTGTGTTTCGTTGCGCCGATGGCCTTGCGCACGCCGATCTCGCGCGTGCGCTCGGTCACGCTGACAAGCATGATATTCATCACGCCCACGCCGCCCACCATCAGCCCCACGCTGGAGACGGCGATCATGAAGATGACCAGTCCCTCGGTCAGTTGATTCCACAGCCGAGCGAGCGAATCGGGCCCGAAGATCTCGAAATCGTCGGGCTTATCCACGCGCACCTTGCGGCGAATGCGCAGCAGTTCGCGAATTTCTTCTTCCACAAGATCCTTGTTCTTCGGGCTGTCATACTTCACAATGAGTGCCAGGTCCGTGATCTCCGGGTGCAGGTTGTGGAAGGTGTTGAACGGGAAGAAGAGGATATTGTCGCGCGGACTCTTGCCGCTCCCGAATGGCTGCTTGCGTTTATCCAGCACTCCAATCACGGTGTAGAGCCCCGACTCGATCGCCACTTCTTTGCCCACCGCCGGCTCGTCGCCGAAGAGTTCCTGCCAGGTGTCGTGTCCCAGCACCACCACGTGCGCAGCGCGCGTATCTTCGGCGTCGGTAAACACTCGGCCCTGCAGTAGCGTGAGCTCGGTCACGTCCATCACCTCGGGTAAAGCGCCCACCAGGATCGACCCGGCAACCTTCTTGCCTCCGTATCTTGCGCTGACGTCGCCTAGCTGGAAGCTTTTGATATATTCGCCCTCGGCATCGGTGGTCATTACGTGGGGCAGTGCGCGTAACGCCTTCGCGTCATCAATTGTCAGCATCCTGCGTGCGAGCATCTCCGCCGTTGGCCGCACGCTGATGAACGGCAGGCGCGCGACCCAAAAGACATTCGACCCCAGCGAGTTGATAAAACTCGAGACGCGGATATTGATTCCATTCACGACCGACGAAAAGGAAATGACGGTGGAGACGCCGATCACGATGCCAAGGATCGTCAACCCCGACCGCATCTTGTTCGCGCGCAGGGTATCCAGCGCCATCTTCACCGATTCGCGGGCTTGTCCAGTCTTGGCCATCGCCGTGTCTCACAATTCTGCGCGCAGCGCCACTACCGGATCCAGCTTTGCCGCCTTGCTCGCCGGGTACACGCCAAAGAAGATGCCCACGCTGCCGGCCAGGAACAAGCCCAGAAAGATGGCCCACAACGGTGCACTGGTCGGGAAGCCGATGACAATCGTGATCAGCTTTCCCGCCAGAATCCCGCACAGCACGCCGATGGCTCCGCCGGTCACCGCCAAGGTGGCGCTCTCGATAAGGAATTGCAGCAGCACGTCGCGTTGCTTGGCGCCCAGCGCCTTGCGCACACCGATCTCGCGCGTCCGCTCCGTCACGCTTACCAGCATGATGTTCATAATCACCACGCCGCCCACCACCAGCGCGATCGACGCCAGCCCCAGCAACACGCTGGCGAAGAGCGAGCTGATCTGCCGCCAGATGTCCAGGAACGTGTCGTTGGTCTCGATTTCAAAGTCGTCGGGTGACCCCGGTGCATCGTGGCGCCGCGTGCGCATCAGTACACGCACCTGATCCTCGGCCTGCGTCATGGCTTGTGCGCCGCCCACGGCCCGTGCGTAAATGTGCACGGAATCGTTGTATCCATTGATCTGCTGATATGTGCTGATGGGAATAGTCACCCAGTTGTCCTGCGACTGGCCCAGCGTCTTGCCCTGCCGCTCGCCCACGCCCACGATCGTGTAGGGAATCCCATCCACCCGAATCTCCTTGCCGATCGGGTCACCCTCGCCCAGCAGGTTGTCCACAATATCGTAGCCCACCACCGCGTCGTGCGTGCCGTGCTCGTCGTCGGCGGGCGTAAACCCGCGTCCAATCGCGATGTTAATGTTGTTCAGCGACAGCATCGTCCAGGTGCCGCCGCGCACTTCGGTGTTGTCGCTGGAGTGGCCGTTGGCCACTACGTTGGTGGACTTGAACAGCATCGCGCCCACCTCGCTGCAGTCCGTGCAGTTGTCGCGCACCGCCTGGTAGTCCTCGATGCGTACGATCTTGCGCTTTTGGTAGCGCATGTAGTCTTCGGGGGAAAAGGTCACGCTCGCCTGCCGCGATACCTGAAAAACGTCGGCGCCGTAGCCCGAAAGCTTGGTGGCGACATAGCGGTTGGCGCCATTCACCAGCGTAATGACCATGATGACCGAGGCCACGCCCATCACCACGCCGATCAGCGTGAGAATGGTGCGCATCTTGTTCGCCCACAGCGATTGCAGCGCGAGTTTGAAGGCCTCTCGAAGTGGCATGATCCTGCCCTTTATGATACGAACCTGGCCAACGCGCGGTTCCTGGGCCCCCAGACCCTCAGTCCCTATTTCCCTGTACTGCCAAATCCCTTTGCCGCCCGCAAAGAGTCTTCTAGGTCTTCGACGTCTTCGACAGCGCCCGTCAGCACAGGCACCGGAACCATCTGCGCGATCTTTTCGCCCGCCGTCAACTCCACGGCAGCATCGCCCAGGTTGGTCATCACCACCAGGATTTCGCCGCGGTAGCCGGCGTCGATCACGCCGCCTGTAGTGGCAATCCCCCGCGCCGCCATCGACGAGCGGTCGCGCACCAGCAATCCCAGCAGCTCGCCCGTCCGCGGATGCCGCGCCTCCACGGCGATTCCCGTTCTCACTTTCACCGTGGTGCGGGGCGCCAGCCGCACCGCCTCCAGCGCAAACAGGTCATAGCCCAGGTCCTCGCCCGGATGCGCCACCACAGGCAGCCGCGCCTCCGCCTCCAATCGCTTCACTAGCAACATGGATTGATGGTATCGCGAGACGGGCAGCCAGTTCCGCTGCCCCGCAAAATGGCCAGCCCCGGCCGGGTGTTTACCCAGCCGGGGCTGTCGTCTTGCTCCTGATGGCAATCACCCGCCAATCGGAGCCGTCTTCATTCGGCAAAAGGACTCGTAAGCCGAATTCTGTTTATGCGGTCATTCCTCTAGGCGCCGCGTTGCCGCGGGCGCTCGTCAGCGACCTACCCGGAGGTTCCGGCACGTGAACACCCCAACGACGAAAACCTGTCGTCGGGGGCCCCGCTTGGAGCCGCCTTGCCGCATCGGGCCGATGCGCAGCCGGCGCCTGGCTCTTGGCCCCGGCTTCCCTCCCTATTTGGTCTTGCTCCGTGTGGGGTTTACCCTGCCTCCGGCATTACTGCCGGAGCGGTGCGCTCTTACCGCACCTTTTCACCCTTACCCCGGCGCTAAAGCAGACGAACTGCCTTAGGGCCGCCCGCATGGCCTTGAGCCGCGCGGGGTAGCCGAGGCGGTATGTTTTCTGTGGCACTGGCCGTCCGTGAGCCTTCACGCTCACGTCCCGGACGTTATCCGGCACACTGCCCTACGGAGTTCGGACTTTCCTCTCCCGGCATCCGCCGTAGCGGACCCCGGCAGCGACCGCCCGGTCCTCCTGCCAGAGGATAGTTTACCTCGAAAACGGCTTTACCAGTTGCGGTAGGGGATTTGAGAGGGGACGATCTCGACGCCAGTAATAGAACATTTCGCCAGCATGAGGTTGACCGTTGTAACCCATTCGTCCTTGTGCGGGCCAGGGCCGACAACGATTCTTTTCAACGGTGATGGAGAAGAATTCAGGCTAGGTTCAATTTCCAGATAGGGTGTCAGCCCAAAGTTGCTTTCACGAAAAGAGCACTCTGAATTGTCCTTGGCCAGAAATACACAACGCCACTCGCGTTCCTCAGAGAAGCCTGGATGTTTCATGAAAGCCGCCGGTTCGACAAAATCCATATACATCGCGAGGAGAGGGCTCAAGAAATACTTCCTTGCGGATTCGCTAATTGAATCTTGGTTTCTCATCTGCTGTATGGCGGAATTTATCCCGTGGATCATAGGCTGAAAATGCCTTTCCGCAATCTTCCGAAGGGCGGCATTCTGGTCCGCATCGTCGTAACCGCACGGTCGAATATTGAACCTTAGAAGCTCCTGCCGGGCCGAAAACGACGTCTGTAGAATGTCGTAATCAAATCCGAGGCTAAAGGCCTGCTTTCCCCGAGAGTACCCACGCCATTGACTCAGCCTGTCCCCAGCAGAATCTCGAATCAACTCATCGTCGGTCAGGCACCAAACAAAGTATGTGGTGAGGTTTGGCCTGTCGAGGATGGTGGAATGGATACTGGAGAAGGCCTTGACTGTTTCTTCCTTATGCAGGTAATCGCTAGCTCGAATCAATTCGTGAAATATATCTCGCAGCCTCTTCCATGCCAAGACGAACTCGGATTCATCATTGAGATATCGAACGTGTGTCGCCCAAATGCATCCCTTATAGAGAATGTTCAACAGCGCTTCTTGAGTTGTGTAGTGATAGAGCAATCCTCCAGGTCTAGCGCGATCAGCGGACATTTCATTCGGTTTTGCTTCTTGCTTTTCCATGTTTACCGATCGCCTTCCCGGAGTTCTTTGAGCACTGATGCAAGCTTTTGGCGCAGCTGCGGGATGTCCTCCTCGACGGAGTCCCAGATCATCGGCAGGCTCACGGCAAAGTATCCGTGCGCAACACGATTCCGCATCCCGTAAATCTGCGTGAACGGAATAGACGGGTATCTGGCGGCAATACCCGGGTCGGCTTCCAGAAGGTTATTCGTAGCTTCCCCGATAATCTCGATATTGCGGATCACGGCGTCTTGCTTGAGCGAATCGGCGAAGAATTCCTCGCGGCTCATTCCCTGGGTGTAGTCGAGGATGCGATCCGCAGCCTGAAGGATGTGGCCGATAAAATCTCTGGCGGTAAGGTCTTCCTTGCTCATAGCGACGCGGCTTGGGCGAGGACTTTATCACGGAACTTCGGGTGGATTTCCTCGGGTGTGCGGAGGTCGATCTTGACGCCGGTGACGTTTGCCAGTTGCGCCTGGAGCCGTTCCATGGCGAGCAGGCTGGCCCGTGGGGCGGGGTCCACCAGAATGTCCAGATCGCTGTCTTCGGTGTCCTCGCCGCGCACCACGCTCCCAAACACGCGCGGGTTCGCCATCCCCGCTTGCAGCACAAGTCGGCGAATGGTCTCCCGGTGCAGCGGCAGTATCTCCGAAGGTCGCATCGACGCCTCTCTCCCTGAACTGCCTCTATTTTAACCAACATCCACATCGCAAGCACCCGCCCTAGGTTTGATATAAAGAGCCACGAGAGCCGCAAGCCAGGAACCCCGCATCGCAAAGGAATCCAATCGAAATGCCCCACTCGCCAGGAATCCCATCCGCCATCCTCGCCGCCAGCCTTCTTGTCTTCAGCGCTCCCGCCCCCAACGCCCATCCGCCCGGTCCTCCTGCCAGCCTCTAGTGCACCGCGAAAGAGATCGGCATATCGGATTTCTCGACCGGAAGAGGTGCTACACTTCAAGCAAAATCAAGCAATTGTTTTAGGCGAGGTTCCCATGAAGAACAGGCTGGGCAAGGCGGTTCTTCTTTTGCTGGGAATAGGCTGTGTAGCCGCTTCCGCGGGCGCGCAAAAGCCCACGCCGGAGCAGAACGTCACGGTGCTGGTGGTCAACGTGCTGCCGCAACCGCGCCAACCGGTCAAAGGCGTCCGAGTCGCGCTCAGCTATCTCGATAGTGGATTGACCATCACCGACGCTCAGCAGGTCACCAACTCCGGGGGCGAGGCATTGCTGCTGGTTTCGCCCGATGCGTCGCAGCGTGGAAATCTGCGCATTGAAATTGCCGGCGCAACCGGCCTGGTCATCTATGAGCCTGCCGATGGCCAGTTACCCGACTTCCGGTCCACCGAGGGAAAAGCTGCCGCGCTGCCCGCAACCGTCCAGGTCAGCCTGCTGCCGAAAGGCTCGCTCGCGCTCACCGGCCCGGCGCAAATCGAAGCGGCCCTGCACCGCATGTTGCTGCAGGTCAACAGCCTCAAGAAACAAAACCTGGCGCTGAAGGCTGAAGTTGCCGAGGCGCAGAACCAAAAGGTCGACCTTGGCGCTGCCATCGCCGAATGGGCCCAGGCGAGCGGTTTTACAGCCGATCAGGTGAACCAACAGGTACAGCAATGGGCCCAGAACATCCAGCGTCAGCCGGCGCAGGCCACCACCGAGCAAAAGGCCTTGGCCGAGGTTGCGCTCAAGCACTACGCCAGCGCCGCGCAGTTGTTTGACGAGGCCGCCGCCACCGACAAGGACGAACTCGACGCCGAAGAACAAGCCTTCCTCAACGCCCGCCGCGACAAGCTACGCCAGTTGATCAACGACCGCGAGCAGAGCGCTAGCGCCTCGCAACTCGCTGAGCAGTATCGCCTCGCCACGCAGACCCTCGAAACCGCCGAAGCCACTGCGGCTGCCGAATACAGGAAGCATCCCGGCGATAGGGGTTTTCACGAGCTGTGGCTGCGAGCCGTCTCTGACCTGGGCGCTGCGCGCAGAGCTGAGGGCGAGGTTTCGCCCGCCAGCCAGAGCCTGGGCCTGCTGGCTCAATCCGTGGAGGATTTCGAGTCGCTGGTGCGCGACTATGCCGCGTTGGGCGATCGCCGCGAGAGCGCAGCGGCGCAAGCCGGTCTGGGCAGCGCACTGGCCGATAAGGCAGCCCGTGTGAGTGGCGACAAAGCTGCGGCTCTCTACGATCGGGCGGCCCAGGCTTACCAGGACGCGCTTGCCGTACGCACCAGAACCGATCTGCCCCAGGACTGGGCCGCCACGCAAAACGATCTCGGAAACGCGCTCGCGGACCAAGCTCAGCGCGCCAGCGGCGACAAAGCCACTGCGCTATTCGACCAGGCTGTGCAGGCCTTTCATCAAGCGCTTGAGGTCATCACCAGGGCCAACCAGCCCCAGGAATGGGCCAGAACCCAATTCAACCTTGGAATTGCGCTGACCCGGGAAAGCGAGCACGCGCTCGGCGCAAAGGCCGTTGCTCTGCTTGACGCTGCGGTGCAGGCTTTCGGAAAGGCGCTTGAAGTCGATACCAAAGCTGACCTTCCTCAGCGCTGGGCCATTACCCAGGATGCTTTGGGCCTTGCCTTGATGGACGAAGGCCTGAGATCCAGCCAGGCGAACAACGCCGCTCTGCTCGATCGGGCGGTGCAAGCCTTCAAGAGCGCACTTGAGGTGATCGCCAGGGACGGCCTTCCGCAGGCTTGGGCCCAGATCCAGAACAACTTGGGAAGCGCCCTCGAGGATGAGGCAATTCGCGCCAGCGACGAAAAAGCCCCCGCCCTCTTCGATCAGGCGGCGCAGGCCTATCAAAGCGCGCTGGAAGTTTACACCAAGGCCGATCTGCCTCAGGACTGGGGGAGAGCGCAAATCAACCTCGGTTTGACATGGATGCAGGAGGGGCTGCGCGCCAGCGGGGATAAAGCAGGCCCTCTCCTCGCTCAAGCCGTGCAGGCGTTCGAAAAGTCGCTTGAGGTCTTCACCAAAGCCGATCTGCCGCAATACTGGGCTACGGCGCAGCTTGATCTGGGCGACGCGCTGGCAAGCGAGGCGTTGCATACCGGAGGGGACCAAGCACGAGTTTTGTTCGACCAGGCCGCCCAGGCTTATCAAAGGGCGCTTGAGGTGGACACCAAAGCCGATCTGCCCGAGGATTGGGCCGAAACTCAAATGAACATTATGGAAGTCAGTTTCATGGCCGCACGCTACTCCGCGTGTATTCAGCGCGTGGCAGTCCTCACCGACGACTCCTTATCCGCGCCGCAGGCCGTCGTGCGCGACACCATCGAGTTCGCCTGCCAGTGGGGCGTGGGAGACAAGAGCGCGGCGCGGCAAACGGAAAAAGTGCTCCTGTCGAAGTCTGCAATGCTGGAAGCGGCGGTTTGGGATTTTACCGGGTCGCTTCAAATCCTTTCAGCCTCACCCGCCTTCAGCAGCGGCCGCGCCTCCTGGATCGCGCTTTTCACCGCCGTCCAGAACGGCGACCGCGCGGGCATGACCGCTGCTCTTCACCAGCTCGAACCGATCCTGCAACAATAGCGCTTATGGCGACGGTCAAGTACGACGTGTTCTTCAGTTACTCCCGCGCCGACGCCGAGCGCGTTGCTCCTCTGCGCGACGAGCTGCGCCGCCTCGGCTATCGCGTCTTCTTCGACGTGCAATCGATCGACCCCGGCGAGCAGTGGAAGCGCCGCCTGGAGCGCTCCATTCGCGCCTCGCGCGTGCTGGTGCTGTGCTGGTCGCAGAACACGCGCGGCTCCGACTACATCACCTTCGAGTACTCTCGCGCCGAGGCGATGCACAAACCCATCCTTCCCTGGCTGCTGGATAAGACGCCCCTTCCGGCGATGCTCGAGATCCAGGGCATCACCGCCGCCGACCCCGCGCTTGTGGCCGCACAGCTCAAGCCGGCGCTGGGTTGGCCGCTAGGACGCAGACGCAGGTTGCAGGCGGCCCTTGCGGCGCTCGCGGCGGTCCTGGCTGGCGTAGCCCTTTGGTTCGCCTTGCGTCCGCCGCCGCCGTGGGAGTTCCAGGGCGAGGTCACCGATCGCGTCACCAGCATGCCCGTTGCGGGCGTCGAGGTCGATGTTCTGGCCGCGAACCGCGTGCAGGCCTCTGCTCTGACTGACTCGCAGGGGCGCTACGATCTGCACCTGGCGCAGCCGCAGCCCAGGACGATTCAGGTGCGCTTCCGCAAGGAAGGGTACGAGGCCGAAGAGCCGCTGAATGTTCCCACCGGCAAACCCTGGAACATGGATATGGCCAAACTGCCGTAATCCATCCCCAAGCGGAAGCCTGCGCGGTGCCTCGCTACAATCGCAGTAGGGGATGATCCAGTACCTCTATCTCGGGCGCGTGGACTACGGCGAGGCGCTTTGCATCCAGGAAGAGCTCGTCGCGCTACGCACCGCCGGCCGCATCGGCAACGTGCTCCTGCTGCTCGAGCATCCGCCGGTCCTCACCCTCGGCCGCAACGCCAACCGCTCCAATATTCTCGCGTCGGACGAGCTTTTGGCGCGGCGCGGCGTCACTCTCCACGAGATCAACCGCGGCGGCGATGTCACCTATCACGGCCCCGGCCAGCTCATCGGCTATCCCATCTTCGATCTGCGCAGCCTGCGCTCGCCCGCAGGCAGCCGTCTCGGGCCCGTCGACTTTGTCCGGCTGATGGAAGAAGCGCTCATCCGCCTCTGCGGCGAGTTCGGCGTCCCCGCGGGCCGCATCTGCGGCCTCACCGGCGTCTGGTGCCGCCTGCGGTGGGGCAGCCTTTCGGACGAGAACTGTGGGAGTACGGCGAAAGACCACCCAATGGGCGAGCGCAAGATCGCCGCCATCGGCATTCACGTCGCCCGCGGCGTCACCTCGCACGGCTTCGCCTTCAACGTCACCACCGATCTCCGCGGCTTCACTCTCATCAACCCCTGCGGCATTACGGACCGCCCCGTCACCAGCCTCGAAAACGAAATCGCCGGCCCCAACAGCCTCCCCACGTTCGAATCACTCGCCCACTCAGCCGCCCGCCAGTTCGGCCAGGTCTTCAACCAGCAGGTCCAGTTCGTCGCCAGCCTCGCCGCCCTTCGCGCACAGGCGCAAGCCTCCGCGGAACACGCGCCGGAGCCTCCAGCTCCCGCCGCTCCGGATCCCGATCTTCCAGCCCCTGCATTTCCGGCAGAGGACACGCCGCTCCAGATCCCGCCCGAGATCGAGCGCCTGCGCCACCGCAAAGACCGGCCCGTTTCCGCCTGAGCCCCGACTGAGTCCAGCCTTCAACCCGCTCCGTCCCGTGCGCCCGCGATTTATAATCCGGCAGGAGTTACGCGCACACGCGCGGGTCTCTGACCGCTTGTCCTCGCGCGAAAATTGGGTGCCCCGGGTCTCGCTTTTGAGACCTGGGATACCACGATGCCTGAAGCTCGGATTCACGCGGTCAGAGACCCCATCCCGCGAAAAGAGGAAAACATGCCAACGGATGTCATCATGCCCCAGATAGGCGAGTCGATCTTCGAGGGCACGATCACCAAATGGCTCAAAACCATCGGCGACGCCGTTGAAAAAGACGAGCCGCTCCTCGAGATCTCCACCGATAAGGTCGACGCCGAACTTCCCTCGCCCGCGGCCGGCGTGCTGGCCGAGATCCGCTTCCCTGAAGGCGCTACCGTCGAGGTCAACACAGTCGTTGCGGTCATCGGCGAAGCCGGCGCGACGATCCCAGCTACCGCGCAGCAGGCAAAGCCCGCCGTACCGCAGGCGCCGCCGGAGGCGCGGGCTGCCGCGCAACAGCCGGTCCAAAGGTCTGCCCCACCGCAGGTGGCTGCCTCGCCGCATACGGCTGCGCCCACAGCCGGCGCGAATGTAGTCCCCGCTCCTTCGGCGGCGGCAGGCCGCCGTGTCCGCTCCTCGCCGCTCGCCCGCCGCATCGCCAAAGAGCACGGCATCGATCTCAGCCGCACCGCCGGCACCGGCGCGGAAGGCCGCATCACCAAAGAAGACGTGCTCCGCGCCGTGAGCCTGCCCCCCGGGGTGGGCCAGCCCGCCGCGTCCAAGTCCGCAGCACCGCAGGTGGTGCCTGACCTCGCCAGCCTACCGGCAGACCCAGTCCCCCTAACCCGCATGAGGGCCATCATCGCCGAGCGCATGGTTGAGAGCGTGCGCATCGCCCCGCACGTCCACACGGTTTACAAGATTGACATGACGCGCATCGCCCGCCTGCGCGACCAGCACAAGGACGCCTTCAACCAGCGGCACGGCGTCAAGCTCACTTACATGCCCTTCATCGCCGCCGCCGCCGTCGCCGCGCTGCGCCGCTTCCCCATCGTCAACGCTTCGCTCGAAAGCGCCCCCCAAAGCGATTCGGCCGGCCTCGCTATCCGCTACCACCAAACCATCGATCTCGGCATCGCCGTGGCCCTCGATTGGGGCCTCATCGTTCCCGTCATCCGCCGCGCCCACGAGCGCACCTTCGCCTCGCTCGCCCGCTCCATCGCCGATCTCGCTCTCCGCGCCCGCGCCAAAAAGCTCTCGCCCGACGAAGTCGGCAACTCCACCTTCACCCTCACCAACGCCGGAGCCTTTGGCGGCGAGTACGGCATGCCCATCATCAATCAGCCCGAGGCAGCCATCCTCGCCGTCGGCGGCCTGCGCAAGGAGCCCGCCGTCCTCACCGACGCCGAAGGCAACGACTCCATTGCGATTCGGTCGATGCAGTACTTCTGCCTCGGCTTCGACCACCGCCTCATCGACGGCGCCGACGCCGGCAAATTCATGCTCGAGTTCAAAAAGCAGCTCGAAAGCTGGACCCAGGAAATCGTGTGAGTTCCCGGCGTATTACCTGTCCGACCCGGCCTCCGGCCTCGCTCGCGCGTGGGCCGCTTTCTAACTCCGCTAACTCCGCTAACCCCGCTAGCGCCGCTACTCCTCACCACCCCATCTCCCGCATCCGCTCCAAAATAATCTCGCTGTAGTGGTCCATGCGCTGGGGGCGCCGCTTCAAGGGCCGCGGCAGAACCGCCGCCAGCCGCGCCGCCTCGTCCCGGTCGATCTTCCTCGCCCCCACCCCGTAATACGCGCGGCTCGCCGCCTCGGCGCCATAAATTCCCGGACCCCATTCGACCTCGTTGAGGTAAAGCTCCAGAATCCGCTGTTTGCCCAGCACGAACTCGGCCACCGGAACCAGCGCTGCCTCCGCGCCCTTGCGGAGAAACGAGCGCTCCGTCCCGAAGAACAGGTTCTTCACCAGCTGCTGTGTGATCGTGGACCCCCCGCGAATCCGCCCGCCTTTCTCGTCCTCCTCGGCGGCGATCTCCATCGCATGCCAGTCGAACCCATGGTGCTCGTAAAAGCGCGCGTCCTCCGCCGCGATCACCGCGTGCTGCAAATTGGGCGAGATATCTTTCAACGGAACGAATGTGTAACGCTCGTGATACGGCTTGCCGTGAATCCACGCCTCGACGCGGCGTTCCATGTGCACAGCGGTGGTCGGCGGATCGATCCACTTCGCCGCCACCAGCATCAGCGCGGAAAGCGTCCAGCAACCCGCCACTCCAATCGCAAGCCATTGCACCGCATCGCGCAGCCAACTCTTCCGCCGCGCATTTATCTTCCGTGGTTCTCGTCCTGCCGTCACATTTCAGGATAACGGCCGGGGCGGGAAAGGATACCGAACAGGGATCACTGTACAAGCCGACTGAAGAAGCGGCAACCGAGCACCGCGAACTATAGCGGATCTCCTGCAGGTGTAGGCCAAGGCACAATCGCTAAGTGGCTTTTTCATCAAGAAAAAGCCACCTTGAATTATGTCCGAAAGGGCTCATAGTTGCAGGAGAACCGCCGTAAGAACTACGAACTGCCTTTACTCCCACGCCTTCGCCCGCTCCACGGCCTTCTGCCCGCGTCCGCGCCCGCGCGCCGGCCTTTCCCAGCGCCGCACACCCCTATATGTCGATACAACCTAGTGTCCTGTCCCTAAGATAATTATCATAATTATCGAGTTCTCAGGCATCGGATAAAGTGGGAGGAAGTCCGATGCGCAAAGGCCGTCCACTGGCTCCGTTATGCATTTCCGGCGA
>JBEKNY010000017.1:0-77948 GCA_049522315.1 Occallatibacter sp. | reverse complement strand
CCGTCGTTCGGGCATTCTGGTGATAGTCCATCTGGTCTCCTGCATTCCTGAGTCTTCGCAAACCCAGCTTTACAGGTCACGATCAGATGGACAACCTATTGAAACCTCACAACTAGGGACGTAGGGGTAGAACCCAGGTCAAGGTTGAATCTTAAGTTAAAAATAAATACAAATCTTAACCACAATTAAGAATCTATGGCATACTGTCGTTGAGCGATCTCTGCGATCGCTTCTCCTGAAACAGCGATGGCCACTCAAACCGTTACTCAAGTCGCGCTCACTGAGCCCTCGTTGCCTGAGGTTCACTCCAGTGTGTCAATCTCGCGCTCGCCGTTCTACTGGCGGCGGCTGCTGGGGTTTGTGGGGCCGGGATTTCTGATTTCCGTGGGCTACATGGATCCGGGCAACTGGGCCACGGACATCGCCGGCGGGGCGCGCTTCGGGTATACGCTGCTATTCGTCATCATGCTGTCGAACCTGATGGCGATTCTGCTGCAGAGCCTGTCATTGAAGCTGGGCGTGGCCACGGAACGCGACCTGGCGCAGCTTTGCAACGAAAGTTACGGCCGCGCGACAAGCTTCGTACTGTGGGTCCTGGCCGAGATCGGCATCGCGGCCTGCGACTTGGCCGAGGTGATCGGGTCGGCTATCGCGCTCGAACTTCTGTTCCACATCCCGCTTTTCTACGGCGTGCTCATCACCGGGCTGGACGTGCTGGTGATCCTGATGCTGCAGCGCTGGGGATTCCGCTACGTCGAGGCGCTGGTGATCGCGCTGATCGGCACGATTATCGCGCTGTTTGGCGTGCAGATGTTTCTTTCGCGGCCGGAGTATTTGCCGGTGCTGCGCAATCTTCTTGTGCCGTCGCCGTCGATTGTGACCAACGGCGCCATGCTCTACATCGCGATCGGCATTCTGGGCGCGACGGTGATGCCGCACAATCTCTATTTGCACTCGTCGATCGTGCAAAGCCGCCGCTACAAGCGCACGCGCGAAGGCAAGCGCGAGGCGGTGCATCTGGCCAACGTCGATTCGGCGCTGGCGCTGACCATTGCGCTGTTCGTGAATGCGGCGATTCTGATTGTGGCCGCGGCGGTCTTCTACCGCAGCGGGCATTTCGAGGTTGCAGCCATTCAGGATGCCTACAAGCTGCTGAGCCCAATGTTGGGCGTGACCGGAGCGAGCACGCTGTTCGCCATTGCGTTGCTGGCGAGCGGGCAGAATTCCTCGATCACCGGCACAATGGCGGGACAGGTGGTGATGGAGGGCTTCATTCACATCCGCTTGTCGCCATGGCTGCGGCGGCTGATTACCCGGTCGCTGGCCATCATTCCCACCATCATCGTGGTGGCCTTCATGGGCGAGCAGGGGACCGAGAAGCTGCTCATCCTGAGCCAGGTGATTCTCTCCTTCCAGTTGAGCTTTGCGGTTGTGCCGCTGGTGATGTTCACCGGCGACCGCAAGAAGATGGGCGAGTTTGTGAACGGCCGCGGGCTGCAGACGCTGGCGTGGATCACGGCAGTGGTGATTGCGGGGCTGAATGTGTGGTTGCTGGTGCAGACCGCGATGGGACGTACCTAGGGCCTGGCCACCCCCAAACCGGCCTCCCACCCTATCACACAGACTGGTTATTGCCGGACGGCCGCAGCCATGATTGAATGTCTTTGACTTCCCGGGCGGGCGCTCTCTCAGGACGTAGGATTGGGGACCTGTTTGATGAGCGATGTGGTTCAAATCGAATCAAATGAGCCGGTAGCGGCAAGCACCCCGCAATCGCAAACAAGCGGGGAGGGTATCGGCTATCACGTGGTGCCCTCTTCCAGAGAGGGAGCCGAAGAGGAGCTGTTTGCCTTCCGCGCCGCCATGGCGGCGCCGGAAGAGGCGGGAGCCGCTCAGCCTGAACAGAACATGCTCAATTGGTTGCCGGCCTTGGGGATGGCAGCGGCAGCGCTTGCCTGCGCGCTGCTGTTCGTCTTCTTCCTGCCGACACTACTCAAGCCGAAGCCGCCGGTTCTTTATATCGATATGGGAAACCGGAGGCTTGATCCGGCAGGGTTGGGAGGCAGGCTTATCGCCCGATGGGAGGGCAGCGCCGCGTACCAACTATCTATCGATCCTCTCGACCAGCAGCAGGTAGCCCGGTTTCAGGCCGTGGCCGAAGATCCTCCGCACCCACTTACGTTCGTCATCCGGTTGAGGGATGCGTCGGGCCTGGTTGTATGCCAAAAGGAGATTCTCTTTCCCGTTGAGGGACCTCCCGGAGATCCAGCGGACACAGGGCAGGCGATGCAGCCACGGATATCGCCGAGCGGGGACACGGTGCAAAATGTGGCGGATGCGGGTGGAAAGATCGCCGAGATCAGCGTCACAGGCGGACTGCCCTGCCCCAAAAAGGCGTACCAGCACCTCGCCGGGTGGGACTTTATCTCGAACTTCCCGACTGTCGCCGACCAGACGGACTGGCTGAAGCACGAGGCCAGCCTGACCAAGGCCGGAAAGGCGAATGCCGGCAACACTCAGAGATTTCTGGCGCGTGCGCAGCGATTGCCCGCTCCGATTGACGGCGACGATACGATCGTTGGCGACAACCCGTTGAAAGGGACCGTGGATACCAGCGGAGGCCGGGTTTTCCTGGTGGGGGCCAACGGGCTGCGGAACCGTTCGACGGAGTGGCAGTTCTTTCCTGCCGCTATTCATTTCCGCTGCGACAAGAATGGGGCCTGCCAACTGACGCGCGCCAATGCGCCAACCCCATTGCAGGCACGCTTGATACGGTAAGCGAGCCGCGGCCGTTGCCCGGCTTGGCTGTGTCGCTGCCAGCGCAGCGTCCATCTCTCTATAGCGGGTCTCCTGCAGGTGTAGACCAAGGCACAATCGCTAAGTGGCTTTTTCATCAAGAAAAAGCCACCTTGAATTCTGTCCGAAATGGCTCATAGTTGCAGGAGAACCGCAGTAGTACCATGTATGCGATGCATGTGCTATCCGCAGCCGAGATGCAGGCCTGCGATCGCGCCACCACGGAGCGGTTCGGAGTTCCGTCGACCGAGTTGATGCGAGCGGCCTCCCGGGCCGTTGCGGCCTTTGCGCGGAGGCAGTTCCCCGAGGCGCGGCGCGTGACGGTGCTGTGCGGCCGCGGCAACAACGGCGGCGATGGCATGATGGCTGCGCGGCTGCTCGCCGAGGCAGGCCTGGAGGTGACCACGCTACTGCTGGGCGCGGCGGAACAGCTCTCGGGCGATGCGGCCGTAGCATGGAGCGAGCTGAACAACCCGCTGCGCGGCCGGGTCCACGCGGTGACGAACGCGAAGGAACTGGCGCGCCACAGTGGTGCTCTCGACGCCGATCTGATTGTGGATGCGGTATTGGGCACGGGGTTCAAGCCTCCGCTGAAAGGACTGGCGCAGGCGGCGCTGGAGTGGCTGCGCAGCGGCGGCGCGCGAGTTCCGGCCCCGGTTCTAGCGGTGGATTTGCCGTCCGGCTGGCCCGCGGATGAAACCGCGGCGACCGTGGGCGGGGATTGTTTTCCCGCCGATGCCGTGATCACCTTCACCGCGCCCAAGCCGGCGCATGTTTTTGGCCAATTGACGCGCCACTGGGATCAGCCGGTGGTCGTGGCGCCCATCGGCTCGCCAGAGGCGGCGATGGTTTCGGGGCTCGAGATCGATTGGGCCGGCTCGTCGCTCGCGATCGCCCAAGAGCCGCGCGCGGCGGCGGCCAACAAAGGCAACTTCGGCCATGTGCTGGTGGTGGGCGGGACGTTTGGAGCAGCGGGCGGCAAGGCAGGCGCGCCGGCCATGGCGGCTCTTGCCGCGTTGCGGGCCGGAGCAGGGCTTGTCACCGCGGCGGTTCCCGCGCCGGCGCTGCCGGTGGCGGCGTCGTTTGCGCCGGAGGTGATGACCTGGCCGCTCAAGGCGACGAGAGCAGGCCAGATTGCGGCGAAGAATCTGGAGCCCAAGCAGGTGGCCGCGTTGACCGCCGGGAAAACCGTGCTGGCCATCGGGCCTGGGCTGGGGCAGGGCGCGGAGACGGCCAAGTTCGCGATGGGACTGCTTTCCGGCACAAAGATTCCCACCGTCATCGACGCCGACGGGCTGAACATGCTGGCGGCAAGGCCGGCGCTGCTGGCCAAGCTGGCCAAAGGACGCACGCTGGTGCTCACGCCGCATCCCGGAGAAATGGCGCGGCTGGCCGGGAGCACTGTGGCTGAGGTTCAGGCCAGGCGGCTGGAAACCGCGCGCGAGTTTGCCCGGCGCATGGGAGTCACGCTGGTTCTCAAGGGAGCGCGGACGCTCGTGGCGCACGCCGACGGGCGCGTAGCCGTGAACACGTCGGGCAACCCCGGCATGGCCAAAGGCGGCAGCGGCGACGTGCTGACCGGGCTGATTGCGGGCCTGCTCGCGCAATACCCAGACGATGCGGCGCGCGCCGTGGAAGCGGCGGTTTATTTGCACGGGCTGGCGGCGGATTTTGCCGTGCACGAGGGCGATGAGCACACCTTGCTGGCCAGCGACTGCCTGACGCACCTTGCCCGTGCGTTCAAATTGCGCGCGCACTGCTTTGATGCGGACGGAAAAAACGGGTATGTTTGGTTGCAGGGGGCAGCGCGCGCAGCAGCCCTGGGTGAGGTTCAAGGATGACCGACGCCGCAACCGTCGCGGAAGGCAGGGTTCACAAGTTCATCACGCAAAGCGGCGCGGATACCATTGCGGTAGGCCGCAAGCTGGCCGATTTGCTCACGCCTCCGCAGTTTCTGCTGCTGCGCGGCGATTTGGGTACGGGCAAGACGACGCTGGTGAAGGGCATCGCACAGGCGCTCGATGCCGCCGAGCCCGATGAGGTCACGAGTCCTACCTTCACGCTGATTCATGAGTTTGACGGCTCATATAATGGCAAGCCGGTAAAGCTCTACCATCTGGATGTCTATCGTCTGGAGAGCGAGCGGCAACTGGAGACGCTGGGCCTGGACGATCTGCTCACGCCGGATGCGCTGGTGGTGGTGGAGTGGGGCGAAAAGTTCAAGAGTATTCGCAAGCGGGCGACAGGCGAGATCGTGATCGCGTCAGAAGGCGGCGACGCGCGGAAGATTACGGTGACGCTGAAGGAATAGCAATCTCGAGCTGCATTAGAACTGTCGAGCAAAGAGATTGAGCCGCCCAAGCAGAACGAGCAGTGCTTGCAGCAACGTCTTTGAGCTCCGCGTGGAAACCTTTGCTTTTACCGGGGGCGTCGGCGCTAGGGATCCCGCGAGGAATTCATTGATAAAGGCGCGACAGGCCCGGGGGACCAATCCCGTCCCTTGATTGAATAAGTAATCGTCCCACTCGTCTTCTGTCATAGCTGATTCAAGACGCGTGACGCCTAACAAACTGAAAATTAGATCGGTTATTGTCTCCGCGAGCCGAGAAGCCATGGCGTCGTTATCGGGGAATTCAGCGGTCCCGCGCGCCTTCATGAGGTAAAGCTGTATACGCGTGAAATATTCGATCTTCCTTCGATCGGGTATTTTCGTTGCGTCAGAGGGATGGGGCATGTTCCACCTCCATCCGCAGTGTCGCATAGATTCCATGCCTGAGTCAAGAGACATGTCTGAGTCAATTGTAGTGCTATTTTCTAGAGTTGTGATCAAATCATGTAATTGTCCCCGTCAATTAATTGTGATATGGTCTCTTTTCATGATCGAATCTAAGGAGTGTCCCTGTGCCCGACGAATCTTCTAAACCCCCCAGTACGCCGACACTCGGCTGGCTCGAACAGCTCTATTACGAATCAGGAAATCAAGCAGTAGTGGAGGCGGTTAAGTCGGCCCCGGCCAAGGACTTGCTGACGGACTTCTCCGTCACGCACAAGGATGAAGGCGCTGACAGCGTTCGCCTAGAAATGAAGGAGGTTGATCGGATCGGGTATGTCAATTTTAGCCCTCCCGCATTATGGGGTATTCCGGTGACGGTTCTTAGAATGAACCTCGACCCCGAACCTACAAAGGAGTCGCTCCTTTTTCACGGGGGGGAGGAATTGATCGTGCCGGTCGTTGGAAAGGTGAGGTACAAATGTATGTGGAGCCCGGGCGGAAGCCCGATCAAGGAAGACGAAATTCGTTTCGCCCCCGGGGAAATTGGGGCAATTAACCCCTCTGTTCCGCACCACGGGTGGGCAGAGGGCCCAGGTGTTTCCGCAGCATGGCTTTTTCTCCACCACAATCCCGACAGCACAACCGCACTGGATGTGGCTGCAAGTATTCATAAGATCAACGTGCGGAACGAGAGGCGTCGGGTGACACCTGAGGAGCTGGAATCCCCGGGCGCGTATAGCTTAATAGCATGGAGTCTGGCGGATAGGGTCAGGACCCATCGGCAGAGGGCAGACTTAACGATCCACCAGCTAGCGGACCTAGCCAATCTTGATCCATCTCATATTTCGAGGCTCGAAAGCGGGACGGCAAATCTTTCGTTGGACGCCTTATATAAGATCTGTCAAATCTTGAGAATCGACCTTCGATCCCTTCTGTTCGCGAAAAGGTGGTTCTCCGAAAGGGCAAATCTGAGTAACGCTGGGATTCCACGTTGCGCGTGGGAGAAATCCGACCATATCACGAGTCACATGCTACATCCTCGTTATTTCAAACTCAAGAAGGGGGCAAGTCCAAAGCTCCGCAGCTGCCTTCCCCATTATCCAGACTATTCGAGTTGGGTCATCCTCGAAGGACAAGCTATCCTCGAGTTAAATTCTGACGGAAGGGAAAGATTTGAGCTTCTTAATGGGGGCGATGTCCTTCATTTCCGTAGGGATCATGAGCTAAAAGTTCGCGTGATGAAGGATTGCCGAATCGTGACCCTGCACCTCGGGCCGATCTGCCCCGGGATAAAACAGGGTGCCGAAGGCGAATAGAGTGCGCAGTATTTCAGCGCCCCGGCCGGACATGCCAGATCGCTTTGAGATGGAAGGCCCGCGCAAACCGCCGCTATCCCACCGCAGGTGGTTAGTACCCCATGATGTTGTAGCCGCAATCCACGTAGAGGATCTCGCCGGTGACGGCGCTGGAGAGGTCGCTGGCCAGATAGAGCGCCGCGCCGCCGACTTCGAGCTGATCGACATTGCGCCGCAAGGGTGAGCGCTCGGCGTGCGATTTGAGCATGTCGCCCAGCGAGCCTACGCCGCGCGCGGCCAGGGTTTTGATGGGGCCGGCGGAGATGGCGTTGACGCGGATATTCCTGGGGCCGAGTTCGTAAGCCAGATAACGCACCGCCGATTCGAGCGCGGCCTTGGCCAGCGCCATCACGTTGTAGTGAGGCACGACTTTTTCGGCGGCATAGTAGCTCAGCGTGACGATGCTGCCGCCTTCGGTCATCAGCGGCACCGCGCCGCGGCTGACGGCGATAAGCGAGTAGACGCTGACGTCGTGAGCGATGCGGAAGCCCTCGCGGCTGGTGTTGAGAAACTCGCCCTTCAGTTCCTCGGCGGGGGCGTAGGCGACGGCGTGGACAAGAATGTCGATCTTGGTGTACTTCTCCTTGAGTGCGGCGAAGAGGGACTCGATCTCCCGATCGTTGGAGACGTCGCACTGAAAGCCGGTGGCTCCGGAGAGATCGTGGATCAGGTCTTCGGCCTCGGCCTTCATGCGCTCGTTCTGGTAGCAGATGGCCAGGGTGGCGCCGGCCTCGTGAAGTTTCTGGGCGATGCCCCAGGCGATGGAGCGCTTGTTGGCCAGCCCGAAAATCACGGCCGTCTTGCCCGCCAAGTTGATCATGCTGTTCGAGTTCCTCCGGGGACCTTTGCTCGCGAGGGGAAACGGTGAACGACCCGGTTCTCAGAATATCAGAGCGATTTTCGCGCGGATTTGAGTCGCGGGCCGATCCAGGCCTTCACTCGCCCAGATCGATCAGCTCGACCTGTCCCACGGGCTGTCCCAGAAAGCGCGAGCCGAGGCGCTCGAATTTTTCCACGGAATCGGTGGCGAAACAACGCACCTCGGTCTGAGGTTCCGGGCTTGAGGCCCCTCCCATCCAATCGGAGCCCGCAGTCGCGGACTCCGATTGGATGGGGCACCCCGAAGCCGCGCGTCCATTGAAGAGCTCGAACGCGGCCTGCGCCACGGATTCAGCGGAATCAATCACCCTGGCTCCAGGCCGCACCGCTGCTTCGAAGAGGGGCCTGAGCAAGGGGTAATGCGTGCAGCCAAGAACCAGCGTGTCGGGATTCATGCCGTGAGCCGCGGCCTCGGCGCGAAGCTCGTTCAAATAGATTTCAATCACTTCGGCGGTCACGGGATGACCGGTCCAGCCCTCCTCGACCAGCGGCACCAGCAGGGGGCAGGCTTTTTCCAGCGCGCGCAGCCCGTGAGCGCGGCAAGCAGCCGTGTAGGCCTGGCTATGCACCGTGGCCTCGGTTGCAACCACCAGCACATCGCCGGTGCGCGATGCGGCCTGGGCAGCGGCCGCGCCGGGCTCGATGACGCCAAGCACCGGAACCGGCACCGCGTCCTGAATCGCGTCGAGGGCGAGAGCGCTGGCTGTATTGCAGGCGATCACCAGGAATTCCGCGCCCTGCTCGCGGACCAGAAAGCGCGCGCTTTGCACCGCGTAGCGCGCGATGGTGCGGCGCGACTTGGAGCCGTAGGGCAGGCGCGCGGTGTCGCCCAAAAAGGCGAAACGCGCGTGCGGCAGCCGCTCAACCAAAGCACGCAAGACGGTCAATCCGCCGAAGCCGGAATCGAAGACACCGATGGCAGGTGACATCACTTCCAGAGTAGCCTCCGCCGGCGGGCTGCGTCCCAGGGCGCCGCTTCGCGGTGCGGAAAACCGTCACAGTCCAACCTTTTTGAGATAACCATTCAATTCCACATCCGCCGCTGGGGCTGTACACGTTCCTTCGCGCTCAAAGAGGCAAACGCCTTTCCAGCACTGCGATTGACCGAATGCGGGAGGGACGGCGGGTGAGTTGCGCGGCGCAATCAACGCATTGAAAAACGGAGCATCCCCGGCGAGCTCCGCGGCACTTGTGACCTGGACGATCGGCACGTTGCGATGAAGATGCGTGTACCCTCCCGATTCCCACCAGATGCGATCGTAAATTCCCACTCCGCATAACCCGGCTTCCCGGTCGAGACGATCGAAGGCTCCAACGCCCCACGGGGTTTTGTACCAGTCCGCGCATTGCGCCGCCAGCATTGCCGACGAGATAAAGAAGAACGAAACACTGATGGCCACGACCCACTTCGGATGATTGAGGAATCGCACTCCCCGCTTGATTTCGGCCAGGAGATCCACGATTCCCATCGCCGCCAGCGTGATGGCCGGCGCAAGAATCGGATAGAGGAACCGGACCTCCTTGTGCGGGATCACGCTGTGCGCAACGACCACGATGGCACAGAAAATGGCAAGGAACGGGCTTCGCCTGGAGCCATGAAAGAGAAACAGGATGGCGGGACCGATCAGAACCAGAAGAACCAGCAGATACCAGTACCACGGCTGAACCAGGGTCAGATCCTTGCCAGGCCCGCGCACGACGTTCTCCTCGTAGTACCGGATAAATGACTGCCAAGGATAAGACCAGGTGATCCAATCCACGGCTCCGAACAGAAGGACGGGCGCGGAAAATCCTGCCGCGACCCAGGGAGCTCTCTGGCGCCAGCGCGGGTAACAAAAATACACTGCGGCAAACGCCAGGGCAGGCAGCAATTGAATACGCAGGCAGGCAGCCAAGCCGCAGAACAGCCCCGCGAGAGCAAGCCGCTTTCGCTCGCCCAACTGCTGGCCATAAACGCCGAGATACAACCCGGGCAACATCACGTGCGCGGCAATCACTTCAGTAAGCGCTTTGGGGGCAAAGTAAACCAAGCCGAAGTAAAAGGAACACGCCAAAGCCGCCACGATCGCCGCGGGCGTTCCGCTGGCGCGTTTGGCCCAGGCATAAGCAAACCACACGGTGGTGAGTGAAATCAGCGACAGAACGATCATTGTTCCCAGAAGGTAGCCTGCCGAGCCGGAGCCCATCCATGCCGTCGCGCGCATGACTCCGGCAAGGAACGCAGGGAACACCCAGGAACGGATGCCAAGCCGCCACTCCCAAGGAATTACGCCGTATCCATAGACCAGCCTGTGCGCCGGCTCAAGCGTCTGAAAAATCTCGTCGGGGAAAAAGATGCTGGGCGAACCCAGCGCAAGTCCAAGCCGCAAGGCAAAGGCAAAACCGAGCAGGACAGCCCAGGCGGAGATTATTTTTGCCCGCGTCACGGCCGGTCACCTGCTGCCGGCGCCGTGGACTCGCCGGTCAGATAGGTGCGCGTCAAATCGGCGTGGCCGGCGAGAGTGGCGCGAGGCTGGCCGTCGACCAGAAAGCGAACTTGCGTCACGCGTGGGAAGTTGGCGTTCAGCGTGGCGCAGACGGAGAGCACAGTGAGCGCCTCGGTTTCCAATCCAGAGGGATGGCCGGCGGCAAACGCGCCGGTCAGATTGACGACAGCAAGTTCGGGGCCCTCCGGCGCGACTTTCCCGCCGGCATCCGCAATGGGCACAAGAAAGACCTGGGCGATGGAGCCTGCGCCGCCGGGCACGGGATGCGCGGCATCGGGGGCGGCGTAAAGGTCGAGCAGCTCGCCCAGGACGGCGCGCGCACGGGCCTCAGGATTTTGCGGTAAGGGCAACGAGAGAATGCGGAGTTGCACGGTGTTATCGGCGTCGTTGGCCACCATGAGCGTGGCTTGCTCGGCGGGGGCCACCTGGGGTGCCTGGGTGGGCGCCAAGTCCTGACCCTGGAGCAGCCTGTGATGGGCGAGGCGCAATTGGTTCCATAGCAATACGCCCATGAGCACGGAGGCCGCAAGCAAAAGGATGAAGAGGACGGTCTGGTGGCGAGGGATCACGGCTGAGGATCCCCCCTCTGTTCCGATCGCCACTCCACCAGCGCGGCGGCGAGGGCTTCAGCCACGCGCGTCCGATAGTCAGGATCGTCAAGACCGGCCTGCGCATTCGACGACCGATCCGGGGCAACTTCAACGGCCATTGCGGGGCAGGTCATGCTGTCGATTGCGGGCAGCGCGGTACGGCCCAGGGTGACGGGCACGCTTGCGTGAGAGAGCGCCGAGTCGATCGTGCCGGCGAGAGAAAGGCTGCGCGCGGTCCACGCGGCCTGCGCAGTCCTCCAGGGGAGAAAGCGCCGGGCTTCGATTGGAGCCAGCGAAGAGACAAACAAATGCACGCCACTCCCGCTTTCGGACGCGTGCAGGCTGAGGCAGGCCATGGCGTTGGCGTTGTTGGCAATCCCGGCACGGCGGTCAGAATCCACTGTGGCGTCGGAGTCCCGCGTGGTTACCACCGCAAAGCCGCGCGCCATGAGCAGCGAGCGAAGCCTGACGCCAAGAGCCAGGGTGTAGGCCTTTTCCGCCTGAGGGCCGAGATGAGCGCCTGGGTCGTCGCCGCCGTGGGCAGGGTCCAGCAGAACCACCGAGCGTTGGGCGGGCGTAGACGGAGACTGGGCGCACAGCACCGGCAGGGCCGCGCACAGCAGAAGAACCCATGCACTGGCAAGGTATCCAAGCCTCCCGACGGAGTGCGGTAAAGAAACCGATCCCAAGCCCTGCGAAGGAATGGGCCGCGGAATGAACATCCGTCCGGGCATGCGCTTACTCCAGCGCGTAGATCGCCAGGCCGCTGAGCAGCTTGGGGTAAAAGTCGGTGGACTTTTGCGGCAGGACCTCGCCGGCGAAGGCCACCTCTTTCAACTGTGTCATGGTCACTGGGTTGGTGAGGAACGCGATATCGGCTTGACCGGCGCGCACCTGTTCGACGGCTTCCTGGCCGTCGCGCAGATAGAGGAGATTGGTTTGCTGGCGCACCTTTTCGGCGTCGAGGCCCAGCAGCCGGTCGAGGACAATAGAGTGCAATTGGGCGAGGTCGAGCTGGCGCTGGCGCTCGGGGAGGCCGGCCAGGGCCTCGGCAACCGCATCCGGCCTGGAGCGCAGCAGGAAAGCGCCGGCGCAGGTGACGGCGACGAAAGCGACGCCAGACTCGCGGGCCAACGTATCCAGGAATCCAGAGGCATCGAACGGAGGCAGCGATTCCACCGTGAAATATGCTTCGGCGGCCTTGAAAAAGGCGGTGGCGAAGAAGCCGTTGAGTCCGTGGACCACACGATGGGTGGGCAGAATCACCAACCCATCCGAGTCGATGTTGACAAAGGTCATCATGGCCGCGGCCTCGGGGTATTCAGGCAGCGGGAGCTGCTGCGTGCTGGAGGCGTTTTTGGCGGCGGCAGCGGTCTTATGTTCCTTGGAGTAATTCAGCGCGGTTTCATAGCGGTGGTGGCCGTCGGCGATGATCAGCTTCTTGTCGGCCATGGCGGCAACGAGCAGGCGGATGGCGGCAGGATCGTTCACGCGCCAGAGACGGTGGAGCACGCCGTATTCGTCGGTTACCTCGGCGTCGGCAGCGCCGTTGCCTTCGTAGAGAAGCTTCTCCACGCTGCCCGCGGGATCGGAGTAGAGCATGAAAATCTGGCCAAAGTGCGCCCGCGTGGCCCGGAGCAGGTTGAGCCGGTCGCTTTTGGGTTTTGACAGCGTCTGCTCGTGGCGGAAGACCACCTGGTCGGCATAGTCCTGGAGCTTGCCCAGAGCGATGAAACCCCGCCGCTCCTTCACGGTTTCGGTTCCGGGGACCTGGAAACGCTGCGCGTAAGCGAAGACACAGGGCACATTTTCCTGGGTCAGGATGCCCTGTTCTCGCCAGGCGTGAAAATCGCGCGCGGCGCGCGTATAGACGTTTTCGCCCTGCTCCACGTCAAATAACTCGGGCAGTCCCAGGACAATGCGGACCAGGTTGAAGGGGCTGCGCTGGTAATAGGCCTGCTGCATGGCCGGGGAGATTTTGTCGTAGGGCTGGGTGACTACATCTTCCAGGCGGACAGCCGAGGGATTGTAGCGCCAAGCGCGAAAGGGATAAATGCGAGCCATGAGGAAGGTCTTACTCCCCGTTGAAACGGTGGAATTTGAGCCCCCGTCATGCCGTGATGCTCGTTGGGGATTGCGGGGTGCGCTCAGGCTCGATTGTATCGCAGCGCCGCTGTGCAACCAGCCTTTGCGGATTCTGGCCTGAGGGATGACGGAGCGAGAATCCGATAACAGCGCGAGTGCACGATTAGTGGTAAGATCGCCTTCAACCGCCGGGGTGATGGATGACCAGGCTTCCCCAGCACGCGAGTCCACGAGGTGGCGGCAATCTGGCATTGCTTTGCCGCTGCATGTGGATCTGTTCGCTCACCTTGGCTTTTTGCCTGGCGCGGGCGGACGCGCAAGAGGATCCGCTCAATAAAGTACACGTGGAGCCGCCATCGAGCTCATCGGCGCCCGCGCGCGAGCCCAAGGGGGCTGAAGCGCCTGCCGAAACCGGCCCGGCATCGTTGAGAATCCATCCCGGCTCGTTCCTCCGCATGAACGTGGACATGGTGCTGGTCCCGGTTACGGTCACCGATCCGTTGAATCGCCTGGTCACAGGCCTGGAACAGGAAGACTTCCAGATTTACGAGAACAATGGCGAGCAGAAGATCGCCAGTTTTGCCTGCGAAGATGCTCCGGTTTCGATCGGTATCATTTTCGACCTCTCCGGCTCGATGACATCGAAGCTGGTGCGCGCCCGGGAAGCGATTCTGCAGTTCATCAAGACGGCGAACCCGCAGGACGAGTTCTTCGTGATCGGATTCAACGACCGGCCGGAGCTGATCGAGGACTTCACCAGTTCGGTCGCGGACATTCAGGCGCGGCTGGCGACGGTGCACGCAGGCCACCGCACCGCGCTGCTGGATGCGATTTACTACGGCGTGGCCAAGATGAAGGATGCGCACCACGAGCGCATGGCGTTGCTGGTGGTTTCCGACGGAGGCGACAACCGGTCGCGCTACACCGAGGGCGAGGTGCGGGCGGCGGTGCGCGAGGCCGACGTGGAGATCTACTCGATCGGCGTCTTCGACCCCTACGCATCCCAACCCGAGGAACGCACGGGACCGCAGCTTCTGGACGACGTCAGCTCCTCAACCGGCGGGCGGCTTTTCCGCGTTGACGACGTGGACGAAATGAGCGACATCGCCGAGAAGATCTCGACCGAGCTGCGCAACCAGTATGTGATCGGCTACAAGCCCAAGGACCTGGCCCGCGACGGGAAGTGGCGTAAAGTGAAGGTGAAGGTGAATCCACCTCCGGGACTGCCGCCGCTGACGATCTATGCTCGCACCGGGTACTATGCGCCTCTCGAATAACGCGCTTCTCGCCGCATTCCTGGCCGTGACAGGGCTCCTGCTTCCGGCGCAAGCGGCGACTGCTCCGCCTGCCGGAACGCAGGTAAAGCCGGCGCCGTCCCTCACGGTAGACACTGATCCGGTCCGCTCGCCCGACGCGACGGTGACGGCTGTTCCAGCAGGCACGATGAAAAAACAGGGCGAGGGCTACCTGTACCACACCGACGTGGAAGAGGTCGTGTTGAACGCTACCGTGCTCAAGGGCACGTCCTTGGTCGAGAACCTGACCAGAGACGATTTCACGGTCTACGAAGACGGAGTGAAGCAGACCCTTCTCAGTTTCCAGCACACAGACCTGCCCGTCTCCATGGGACTGATCATCGACAACTCAGGGTCGATGTACCGCAAGCGGCCGTCGGTGAATAAGGCAGCGCTCGATCTGGTGGCGGCCTCGAACCCGCAGGACGAGGCCTTCGTGGTCAATTTTTCGGACGAGGCGTTTATCGACTGCGACTTTACATCGAATATCAACAAGCTGCGCGAGGGGCTGTCGCACATCGATTCCCGAGGCGGCACGGCGCTCTACGATGCCGTGGCGGCCTCCGCGGACAAGCTGGTGGGAGACGCCAAGCGGCCCAAGCAGGTTCTCATCCTGATCACCGACGGGGAAGACAATGCCTCAAGTCTGGACCTGGAGCAGACGATTCGCCGCGTGCAAGAGCTTTCCGGGCCGGTTATCTACTCGATCGGATTGCTTTTCGGCGACGAGAATGACCGCGCCTCGATTCGCCATGCGCGCCGCGCCCTGGAGTTGCTTTCCACCGAAACCGGCGGGATGGCGTTCTTCCCCAAGTCCATCGATCAGATTGACCAGATCGCCGCCGAGGTGGCGCGGGATATTCGCAGCCAGTACACGCTGGTCTACCACTCGACGAAGCCGACGACGGAGCCGGGATTCCGGCGCGTGGAAGTTACCGCTGAAACCAAAGGGATGGGCAAGCTGACAGTTCTCACCCGCACCGGATACTTTCCGGTGGCGCCTACAGCCAAGCAAACGGCGGCAAATACGGGGCAAGGAAATGACCGATGATGCAGCGCGGAAGGCTGGGCTGGAGCAACTGGAGCGCCTGAAGGCGATGGGCGAGAAGGCCTACGACGATATGTACGAGGCGCACTCTCGGAGCGGCGCGAACGTCTGCTACAGCGACGCCAAGGAGTGCTTTTGGGATGCCATCGGGCTGGCCGAGCGGCTAGGGCTGAAGGATGAGGCCGAGGCGCTGGAAAAGCGGCTGGCGCACATCAAGGCGGTGTTCCGAAGCCAATTTACATAGCGAGCGGTGCATTTCGGGCACTGAAGCGGACGTATGAGATGGCCTCGGATGTTAAGTGCTTATAACGCCCTCCAGGACCTTGTCTCCGTCATCGGCAGGATTTCATTGGGCCGCCTCAAAGCCCGCACGATAAGCTAGAAACAGGAGATCGCAGCGAAGAGCTAACCCCATGTCCCCATACAAGTACTCGACTCTTGCCGTCCATGCGGGGCAGCACCCCGACCCGCAGACGGGCGCGGTGAACGTGCCCGTTTACCTTTCCTCGACCTTCGAACTGACCGGCATCGGCAGTGACCGCGGCTGGGACTACTCGCGCGCGGGCAACCCCACCCGTGACCGGCTGGAAATGGCGGTGGCCGCGCTCGAAGGCGGTACGAGCGGCCACGCTTTCACCACCGGCATGGCGTCCATTGCGGCGCTGGTAGCCATGCTGCGCACGGGCGATCAGATCGTCTGCTCGCGCGACGTATATGCCGGCACGGTGCGGCTCTTTGACCAGATCGTGAGCGGCTACGGCATCCAGATCGAGTATGTGGACACGAGCGACCTGGCGGCGGTGGAAGCGGCCATAAAGCCCAACACGAAGCTGGTGCACATTGAGACGCCGAGCAATCCACTGATGGTGCTCACGGACATTGCCGCAGTCAGCCGCATTGCCCATGCGCACGGCGCCGAAGTGAGCGTGGACAACACCTTCCTGTCGCCGGCGCTGCAGCGGCCGCTGGAGCTGGGCGCGGACATCGCGATGCACTCCACGACGAAGTACCTGAACGGGCATTCGGACGGCCTGGGCGGTGTCCTGGTCGGGTCGAAGCCGGAGCACAAGGAGCGATTTCTCTTCATCCAGAAAGCGGCCGGCGGCGTGATGTCGCCATTCGAGTGTTTTCTGGTGCTGCGCGGGATCAAAACGCTGCCGCTCAGGATCAAGCAGCATGAGGAGAACGGCCGCGCGGTGGCGGAGTTCCTTTCGACGCACCCGAAGGTGAGCAAGCTGGCCTATCCGGGGCTGAAGAGCCATCCGCAGTACGACCTGGCGGTGAAACAGCAGAAGGGCTTCGGTTCGATGATGAGCTTCGAGCTCAAGTCGCGCGAGGAAGCGGCACGGTTCCTCACCGCGATCAAGATCTTCCTGAACGCGGAGTCGCTGGGCGGCGTGGAGTCGCTGGCCTCGCACTCGGCCACCACCACGCACGGCTCAGTGAGCGAAGAGGTGCGGCGGGCGATGGGGATCAACGAGGGCCGGATCCGGCTCTCCATCGGCATCGAGGACAAGGAAGACCTGATTGCCGACCTCGATCAGGCGCTGGCCGCGGTGTAAAGGAGAACCCGTGCCGGAATCGCGGCTGATTCTCGGGATCGACACCTGCGGGCCTTCCGGTTCCATTGCCCTGGGCTGCACGGAAGGCCAGGATCTCTACATTCTGGGCGAGAGCCAGCTTGGCGGGCGCAGCTACTCCGAGAGGCTGATTGCGGCGGTCGGTGAGCTTCTGAGTCTCGGCGGAGTGCATTTGGGGCTGATCCATGCCCTCGTGGCCGTCAACGGGCCGGGGAGCTTTACCGGCGTCCGCGTCGGTTTGAGCGCCGTGAAAGGCCTGGCCGAGGGATCGCACATTCCCGTTGTCGCCGTCTCCCGGCTGGAAGTGTTCGCAGCAGCCTCCGGAGTCCCTTCTGTCGCCCTCGACGCCCACCGTCATGAGGTTTTTCTCCGTCTCGCGGAGCCGGCAAGCGCGGCACGGGAGCTGCTGGCGGGAGCGACAGAACTGGCTGCCATCCAGCTTCCACCGCCGCGCGCCGCCGTTTGCGACGAAGACGCGGCCCAATTGCTTCAGTCGGCGTGGCCGGCGGTTGAGCTGGTGCGGGCCACAGCCCCCAAAGCCGCTGACGCCCTGCGGCTCTGCGCGCCGCGCATGGAGCGCGGGGAGTTTATCGATGCGGCGCTGCTGGACGGACACTACCTGCGCCGGTCGGACGCCGAGATCTTCGGCGCCGGCGTTGCCGCCCAGGCGGTCGCGGCGGCAAAGCAAAGAGCATGAACGAATCCGCGGCGGAAATCCAAATTCGGCGCATGGCCGCAGCCGACCTGGCCCGGGTGATGGAGATTGCAGCGAGCCTGCCGGATGCGCCGCACTGGCCGCAATCGGATTATGAGAGAGCCCTGAATCCGGAGTGGACGCCCCGGCGGATTGCCCTGGCTGCGGCGGAGCAGGAGTCGGGCGTTCAAGGCTTTACGGTGGCCCGTATGGTCCCGCCGCAGGCCGAACTGGAGACGATAACCGTGGCAGCAGGTTGCCAGCGGCGCGGCATGGGGCGGCGGCTGTTCCACGCGCTGGCCGGGGAACTGCGTTCGGCCGGGGTGCACGAGCTCCTGCTGGAGGTGCGCGCCTCGAACCGGGCGGCGCAGGAGTTCTACCGGGCGCTCGGCTTCGTCGAGACCGGCCGCCGGACGGGCTACTATGCAGATCCTGTTGAAGATGCGGTTCTGATGGGGCGGAAGATTCGCTGATTTGGGACTGCGTTGCGTCACGGCGTCTGACGGTGAATTCCGGCCGGATGTTGCCGGCCAGCAGAGTGGCCAGCGACGGCGTACCTTCTACCCGATTTTCACAGGCTCACGGTACTTTCGGCGGTTTTCTGGCTTGCCGATTGTCCTACCGTGGCGATATATGTAAATGTTCTAAGAAAATCGGCGGCTCTGCATCGCCTACCCGAACCGCCGAACAGGGGGTGCTTGATGGATGAAGTACAGGGTTCCACGCTGAGCGAAGAGATCGATCGCTTGCACGCCGAACATCGCCGCTACGCTCAGCGTTTGGAAGAGTTGCTTCAAAAGCCATACCTTACTGAAGACGAGCAACTGGAAGAAGTGCGCCTGAAGAAGCTCAAGCTGCACGCCAAGGACTTGATCTTTGCGCTGGAACGCCGGGCACCCGTCGTGGCGTAGGCCCCAAGGCGCCTGGCGATTGCGGCTTTCTTGCCGAGCGAGACTCTCATGCGGCACAGTGTGTGTTTTGTGTGCAAGCGTGGCTCCGCGCCCACAATGCATTCCCTAAATCACCGTATAATCGTTGGGACGATGGTTCGCGACGGTTACATCTACGGGTTGGTGTTTCTTGCAGTCGCGGCAGCATGCTGGTGGTTCAGCGGCAGCCTGTGGCTCAGCTTGGTTCCGGTGCTCCTGGCAGCCTTCTTTCTGTGGTTTTTCCGCGATCCGCGTCGCGCGATTCCGGCCGGTGCAGGATTCATTGTTTCGCCAGGGGACGGACGAGTTACCGAGACAGCCTTTATTGTGACTCCCGAAGGCTCCCGCCAGCGGATCAGCATCTTCCTCAGCGTTTTTGACGTGCATGTGAACCGCGCGCCCATCGGCGGCGTGGTAAGCCGCGTGCACTACCAAAAGGGCAGATTCCTCAACGCCATGAATCCCGCCTCGGCCGACCGCAACGAACAGAACGTGGTAACCTTGCGCGGCCAGGGAGCCGACGCGGGGTTCGAGGTCACCTTCAAGCAGATTGCCGGGCTGCTGGCGCGACGCATCGTTTTCTGCTGCCACGAAGGCCAGACGGTGGAGCGGGGGCAGCGCGTGGGACTGATCAAGTTCGGTTCCAGAGTCGATGTTGTCATTCCGGCTGACGCGGTGCTTCGGGTGAGTGTGGGCGAGCGGGTGAAGGGCGGCGCCAGCGTGCTGGCCGCAATCCACCCCGCCGACAAAGACCTGTCGTTGGGGACCCCGGCAATCCACCCCACCGACAAAGACCTGTCGTCGGGGGCCCCGGCCCTGCCGGGGAGAGAGAACGCATGAACCACTTCGATCCTGCCCGGGCAAAAGGCAAGCCGCATCCGCGCTTTCGGCGTGGCATGTACCTGCTGCCTTCGCTCTTCACGGCCGGTAATATGGGGATCGGCTACTTCTCCATCACCCAGACGCTTGACGCCATCAGCCGCGACGCGCAATGGCACCTGGATTGGGCGGCCATCGCCATCCTGTTGGCCATTCCCTTCGACGCGCTCGACGGCCGCATTGCCCGCATGACCAACACGACCACCGACTTCGGCAGGGAGCTGGATTCGCTGGCCGATGTCATTACATTCGGCATCGCGCCCAGCCTGCTGGCGTTCGTGTGGGGGTTCCACTTTCTGCCCGATTCCATGAATCCGCAAATGCGGATGCACCTGGTGCAGGCCGGCGCCTTCGTTTGCTTTCTCTTTCTTCTCAGCGGAGCTTCGCGGCTGGCGCGCTTCAATATCAGCCACGACGCGCAGCCCCGCAACCCGGGGCGCCCGGACAGGAAGTATTTTGTGGGCATGCCGATTCCTGCTGGCGCGGGTCTGCTGGCCGCCACAGTCCATTTCTTTAATGCCTACCCTGTCGAAGAGTGGTGGATTGCAGTTCCGTGGCTGGTTCTGGTCGGTTTGTGCGGCTTCCTGATGGTCAGCACCTGGCGTTTTTGGTCGGCCAAGGAGATCAACTTCTCCCGCCGCCATCCCTTCCAACTGCTGGTGCCTTTGGCGATTGTCGCCTACGTGATGGTCCGCTACTCAAACACGGCGCTGTTCCTGGCCGCGCTCGCCTATATGTTCTCGGGCATATGGGCACGCGCGGCGTACGGTTGGTCGAGGCGGCGCCGCAGGAGGCACCTGGACACACCCGATCCCGCAAAAATTGCGGCAGAACCCGGCCCCTGGAGGCCGTAGCCTACCTTCCAGTTCAAGAAAAGGATGCCTGTGTACAAGATAGCCATTGCCGGGGCTTCAAGCCTTGTGGGGCGGGAGTTGAAAGAGGTTCTCTCGGACTCTCCTTTGGCCTCGGCCAACTTTGCTCTGCTCGACGAGGAAGACGCGCAAGGCCAGTTGGACCAAGTGGGGGACGAAGTCACCTTCATCCAATCCATCAGCGCCGAAGCCTTTGAGCATGCCGACTTCACCTTTTTCTGCGGCAGCGAGAGCCTCACGCTCCGGTACTGGCGGCATGCCCTGCGCGCTGGGTCCACGGTCCTGGATCTCTCGGGCGCGCTGGACCAGGAGACCGGCGTGCTGGTGCGCGCACCCTGGCTGGGAACAGAGGAGGCGTCTGTCGACCTATTTACGCCAGCCGTCGTACCTGCCCACCCCGCGGTGATTACGCTTGCGTTGCTGCTCAAGCGGCTGCAACAAGCCGCTCCGGTTCGCTTTGCCGCGGCTACGATCCTTGAGCCGGCCAGTGAGTTTGGCCGCGCCGCCATGGACGAACTGCACCAACAGACGGTGAGCCTGCTGAGCTTCCAGCCGCTGCCGCGGGCCATCTACGACGCGCAGGCGGCCTACAACCTGCTGGGTGGCCTGGGAGAGAGCGCCACGATCAATCTTCCCGCAGTGGAGGCGCGCATTCGCCGCCAGTACGAAGCGCTCACTGCTGGGCGCGGCCCGTCGCTGGCCGTCCAAATCATCCACGCGCCGGTATTCCACGGCCATACGTTTTCCATCGCCGTGGAGCTCGACCGCCCGGTCGAGATGTTTGCGCTTGAAGAGGCGCTGGCCGGCGAACACATCGATCTGGTGCTGGAAGATACCGATTCGCCCTCGAACCTTGCGGCCACCGGACAGAACGACGTTCTGGTGCGCCTGCGGCCGGAGCCTCTGGCCCACAACTCCAACCTGGCATCCCGGTTGTGGCTGTGGGCCGCCGCCGACAACCTGCGCCTGAATGCGCAAAATGCGGTTGAGTGCGCGCTTGATCTTCGGCGGTTGCGGCCGCAGGGGACGGTGCAGTAAGACGAGCAACGATGCGGATCATGAATATGAGACAGCCGGATTTTGTGATTACCGACCCACCGGAAGTTGTGGCCGAAAAGATTCTCTTGGCTACAGAGAGAAACAAACTTCCCGCGGGCATGCCCTCGGGAACTGATCTGTTGCTCGAAGAGCGCCGTCTTGAACGCGAGCGGGAGTTGGCCGAAGAAGGCTGGTAACGTAAATGGGCAACCGCAAGGTTTAGAAGGCTGCACTATCTGGCCGAAGATGTGCAGTGGCGATTGAGGCCGGTCGACCTAATTGCAGCCTGTTCATTGCTTCAGAAAGAATCTATTTTGAAACGGTGGAATCCTGAGACCCACACACCGCCATTGTTAAGCTCAATCCGAACCCTTGCGCCGCATCCAGGAAAGCTACATCTGCCTGTTTTTTCTGTGGTGTTTATATTCTCGGGTTGATAAGAAGCGACCTGTCTGCCATAGCATGGCGGCTGAGAACCTTTCTTAATACGTGTTCTCTCACTTCTGTTCATGACATCTTCTCCTCGGCCAAAGCCTAACAAAATGCACGCGGGTCCCGAAGGGGGTAGCTGCCGCGATGTTTGTTTTAAACCGGGGCTGGCGCAGAGGTGTGTAAGGCGAGGATCGAATCTATCGATCCGTCGCTTCGGCGCGGCCTCTAATCCGTAGCCTTGCCTTCCGCACAATAGCGCCTTCCGACAAATTGCTCACCACCCTCCGCGCCGCTTCCACAACTGCACAATGTAGCTGTCGGTCATGCCGGCAATGTAGTCGGCCACGGTACGGGCCAGGCCCTCGGTGGGAATCTGCGCCTGGTGGTCGTCCGGCATCAGGCCGGGCTCGGCCATGAGGCGCTGAAAAAGCTCGATGACTACCTCTTCAGCGCGGATATGCTCCTGCTCCTGGCCAGGGGAGTTGTAGAGGCTCGCGTAGAGGAACTCCTTGACCGCAACGCGCGCGGCCTCCATTTCCTGGCTGAGCGCGGCAAGCCTTTGCGGGGCGCGCCGGATTTCAGCCAGGGCCGTAGCGCCGAGGGCTCCCACGCGTGCGTGCACTTCCTCAATCAGATCCGTGACCAGCGCGTTCAGAACCTGCCGCAAGGCTTCATAAACGGCGAGCTTGGGCGCCGCATGGGGATAGCGGGCCAGAGCTGCGTCGTGGAAGCCGCGGAAGAGAGGCGATGCTTCGCGTACCCGATCGAGCACGAGGATGCCCGAGTCCAACCCATCGTCAAGGTCGGCGGTCAGATAGGCAATCTCGTCGGCGAGATCGATCAACTGCGCTTCGAGCGGTGGAAGTTGGTGGAGAAAATACCCGGCCAGCTCGGGGTGGTCCTCGGCGGCGTAGTCGCGCGAGTGCTTCACGATGCCCTCGCGGACGGCGAGGGTGAGATTGAGCCCACGAAAGGCCGGATAGCGCTCCTCAAACCAGGTGACAATGCGCAGGGCGTGAAGGTTGTGGTCGAAGCTGAGGCCGTGAGCGCGCAAGGCGCGGTCGAGAGCTTTCTCGCCGGCGTGGCCGAAAGGCGGATGCCCAATGTCGTGCGCCAGCGCCAGGGCTTCGGCCAGCTCCGTGTTCAGTCCCAAGGCCGCAGCCACTGTACGCGAGATCTGCGCGACCTCGAGAGTGTGGGTAAGGCGGCTGCGAAAGTGATCCGACAGGCCCTCGGCCGGCAGGCGGGTGAAGACCTGGGTTTTGCCGGCCAGGCGGCGAAAGGCGCGCGCGTGCAGAATGCGGGCGGCGTCGCGGGCAAACGGGGTGCGATAGGCGTGGGGCAGTTCCGCGTGGGCGCGGCCGGCGAGTTCGCTCTCCGCATTTCCGCTCACGGCAATTCCAGCAGGCAGCAGCAGATCGGATTCGGTTTTAAGCTGCATCATCCAAAACGGCCTTCGCGGCGTAACCGCGGACTTAATGCTTCACGTCTGGTTATACCGTAAAAAAGGACGCTGCGGGTGCAGAGAACCGATTCCTGTGCCGTGAGTCACGATGTGCCGGGTTCCGTGGCTGGTATAAAAGCATCTGACGCCGAAGGATGGACACCGCCAACTTCCGGGAGTACTATCCTGCCGAACTTTTCCGATGGCTGCGGAAGCACGGAATTACCGGTGCGCGCCAAGAAGCTTTTTGGACCGCAAAGGGAGGTAGCAATGAAACCGATCAAGAGAATGGCGCCAGCGCTGGTTGCGCTGGCTGTTGCGATGGTATCGGGTTGCGGGGCGAGGCACTCGCCCAAGGAAGTGTACTACCTGGTTGCAGCGAACGTCTCGTTGCCCTACTGGCAGACGGCCGTGGCTGGATTCAAGAGCGCTGCCGCGCAATATAACGTGACTGCCAGGGTAGCCGGACCTGACACGTACGATCCACAGGGTGAACTGGCGGAGTTCCAAAAGGCGGTTGCGGCCAAACCGGCGGGGATACTGGTCTCTGTCTCTGACGCTGCCGTGATGCAGCCGGGGATCGACGCGGCGGTGAGCGCCGGCATTCCGGTGATCACCATGGACTCCGATGCCAAGGACAGCCACAGGCTCTACTTTATAGGCACCAACAACCTTGAAGCTGGGCGTTTGGGCGGCCGGAGGGTCATCGAGAAGCTGGGCGGTAAAGGCAACGTGGTCTTCTTTACGCTTGCCGGCCAGCCCAACACGGAAGAGCGGCTGAAGGGCTTCAAGGATGTCTTTGCCACGCGGCCGGGCATCAACATTGTCGAAGTAGTGGACATCAAGGGCGATCTGCACACAGCCTTCGACAAGGCCCAGGAACTGATGGCGCAAACGGGTGCGAAGAAAATCGACGCTTTCGTGTGCCTGGAATCCGCTTCAGGCAAGATGGTCGCCGACGCGATCAACCGCACGGGAGACACCAGCAGGGAACTGGTGGCGTGGGACGTGAATCCGGAGACGCTGCAAAGCATCAAGGACGGAGTGATCGACGCGACGATCGCGCAAAAGCCCTATACGATGGGCTTCGTGGGGCTGAAGGCGCTGGACGAGATCTTTCACGATCCGCCCGCGCAACTCAACAAGGACTACAGCGCCGATGCGTTCGCGCCGTACCCGGTGTTTGTTGATACCGGGACGTCGCTGGTAGACAAGAGCAGCGTGGATGTGTATCTGGCTGCGGCAGCGGCGCACGCGCAGTAGGGGCCACGTCGAGACTGGCGCACAACGGCAGGCAGCGTTCCTTCAGGCGAACGCTGCCGCTTTGCCGCTTCCGGTTTCCGGTTCCGCGGCGCCGCGCCGATCACGACGTTGCGGTTGCGAGGGGCTTACTCCGGCTTGGTCTGGCCCAGGGAGTTCTCTTCCTTTGCCAGTTTGACGCGGGCGCTTTCCAGCTTCTTCTGCACCTTGGCCACGTCGCCCGGCTCGATGTCGGCCGGGGCTGACTTGGCGAATTCATCGAGCGAAATCTGCCACTGCGCGGCGGCAAGCCGGATACGGCCGGTCTTTTCATAGAGATCACCCAGGTGCATGTGCACCGTGGGATCGGACTGGTCGCGGCTGACGGCTTGGCGCAGATTGTCTTCGGCCAGTTCGTATTCGCCCATCTTGAAGTAGACCCACCCAAGCGAATCAAGATACGCGCCGTTCATGGGTTCGATTTCGACGGCCTTTCGAATCATCTTGAGCGCGTCAGGCAGCTTGATTCCCTTATCTGCCCACATGTAGCCCAGATAGTTCAGCGTCATGGCACTCTGCGGATCGAGATCGAGCGCCTGGCGGAAGTACCGCTCGGCCTGATCGAGATGCTTCTGACGCTCGGCCCACTCGCCGCGAAGGAAAAACAGGTAGGTGCGATCGTCTTTCTTGGTGGCGAGCGGCTCAGCCTTGTCGAGCGCATCCTCGGCATCCTTAAAGCGGCGGAGGCGGACGTTCATCTGGGCGACGGCGAACCAAACGCCGCGCTGCTGGTCAGGGGTGGCGCCGTCAAGAAGAGTCTTCGCCATGGCCAAACCTTCATCGGGATGGTCCTGGTCAGCGAGCTCTCCCGCGAGCATCAGCTTCAGGTCGCGGTCTTTCGGACCGGAGGCCGCCGCCTTGCGCGCGACGTCGAGGGCCTTATCGAATTCGTGGGCGCCGCGGTACGCATCCACCTGACCCTGGTAGCCGCGCGCGGCCAGGCTGCCGCCCATGTCGATCATCTTCTGGTAGGCGGCGATCGCCCGATCGGTCTTATTCTCTTCGAGGCACACGGCGCCGAGGCGTTCCAGAAAGATGCCGCGGTTGTTCTTTTCCTCTTCGGTATAAGCGCCGTTGGCGTGCGAAGTGGCGTCCACCATCTCCTGGTAGGTCTGGACGGCGTCGTCAAAGCGGCCCAGGACGTCGAGCAGCAGCCCTTCGTTGAATCCCGCTTCCAGCGACTTGGGATCGATCTTGCGCGCCTTGCGGATGGTGGCAAGCGCCTCTTCGTACTTGCCCTGGCGGCGCTCGATCTCGCCGATATGGACCAGCGCCTCGGAATTTTCAGGATCCGCTTCGGCAATCGCTTTGTACTGCTTGAGCGCCTCGTCGAGCTGGTCGCCGCTGAGCAGAGCCGCGGCGAGGGCGTCCATGGTCTGCAGGTCGCCGGGCTCAAGATCTTCCGCGCGCCGATAGGCGGCGATGGCGTCCTTTGGCTGCTTCAACTGATCGTAGAGCGCACCGAGCATGAACTCCATCTTGGGGGTGCGCCCGTCCTGGGGAACAGCTTCAATCGCCTTCACGGCATGTTGTACGTCCCCGCTCTCGGCGTAAAGCCGGGCCAGGTTCAGTACCACATCCTCCGACTCGGGCTCGATTGCCTGAACGGTCTTGAATTCGGCTTCGGCCTTTTCGGGCAGGTGTTTTACGGTGTAGAGCTGACCCAGCACCATGTGATCTTCCACGCTCTTGGGGTCGAGGGCGACGATCTTTTCGAACTCGGCAATGGCCTGGTCAAGAACATTGCCGGAGGACGAAGCCGAGGAGCCTCCGTTTTCTCCCTCGCCTAGCTGGCGCAGGTAGATGCGTCCCAGCAGCCTGTGGGCTTCAATGTCGCCGGGAGAGTTCTTCAGCAGCGCGCGCGCCATTGCCTCGGCATCGTGTACTCGACCGACGCGGAAATAAAGACCGGCCAGATCGTCGCTCAGCTCCGCCGAGCCGGGGTCGGCGTTGAGCGCCAGTTTGTATTGCTCGATGGCCTGGTTCACTTCGTCCGAGTGTCCCTCGGAGATGGCGTCATCCTCATACACTGCTGCCAGGGCCAGGTGATAGTACGCCTGGGCGCGATTGGGTTCCTTCGCGGCGGCGGATGTTCCGCTACTCTGGCTCGACCCGGCACCAGCCGCCGCGGCTTTTGCCGGTGCGGCCTGGGCCGGGGCCACGGCCGGCTGAACCTGCGGGCTCTTTGCCGGGCTGGCAGTGCCGCCTGGAGGAGTGTTTTGGGCGCAGACGAGCGCAACCGGCAGCAAAAACAGGATGGCGGCGGCAAACTTGGGCCCGATCATTGGCATCGGAAGGTTTCTAGTCATCATTCAGGGGAATCCCCACGCTTTCGACCGGAAAAGCAGAGAAATACGCTCTGGAAAACCGGAATACGGCGTAGGCAGCCGTTTTAAACAACTCTGCCTACTGTTACAGACGATTTTACCTGTCATTGGTCGCAAATGCCCGGTAGATTCCGGGATTTTCGTGAAACGGAGGTCATCACACCTGCGGCCGCCACAAGTTGACCTTGCCGCATCCGTCCTTGCCGACACGGGAAAACTCAATGCCTGAAGTGCCGTATGCCGGTGAAGACCATGGCGATGCCCAGCTTGTCGGCGGCGGCGATGACTTCGTCGTCGCGCACCGAGCCGCCGGGCTGAATTACCGCCGTTGCGCCGGCTTCGGCAACGGCCTCAAGACCGTCAGGGAAAGGAAAGAAGGCGTCAGAGGCGGCTACGCAGCCGTTCAAGGGCAGCACGGCCTTCATGGCGCCAAATCTGGCTGCATCCACACGGCTCATCTGGCCCGCGCCCACGCCCAGGGTCTGCCCTTCGCGGGCGTAAACGATGGCATTCGATTTGACGTGCTTCGACACGCGCCAGGCGAAGAGCAGGCTGCGCAACTCCCCGGCCGTGGGCGGCCGCCACGTGGCCACCTTCAGCTCCGACTCCGTCACGCGGCCAGTGTCGGCGTCCTGCAACAGGAGCCCTCCCGACACCTGCTTGACCACTGGCCGTGGCTCGGACGCGCGAACCTCCACGAGGCGCAGGTTCTTCTTCGCGGCAAAACGCTCGCGAGCCTGGGGCGAAAAACCGGGCGCGGCAATGGCTTCCACGAAAAGTTTGGCGATTTCCCCAGCCGCCGCCGCGTCTACCTCGCGGTTGATGCCGATCACACCGCCAAAGGCCGAGACCGGATCGCAGGCCAGAGCCTTTCGATAGGCTTCCAGGAGCGTGGTGTCCGTCGCGGCGCCGCAGGGATTGGTGTGCTTCACAATGATGACGGCGGGCTCTTCAAACTCCTGCGCCAGCTCCCACGCTGCGTCGAGATCGACAAGATTGTTGAAGCTGAGTTCCTTGCCCTGCAACTGCGCTGCTCCCGCGATTCCCAGTCCCGAGCCGTCGGCATAAAGCGCGGCGCGCTGATGCGGATTTTCACCGTAACGCAGGGGCTGGGCCAGCGGAAAGTCGATGCGCAGCGTCGAGGGCAGCGCCGAAGAGTCCAACGCAGCGGGAGCCTCGGGCGCGGGAGCCTCGGCAATGCGATCCAGCGTGTTCGCGATAGCCGCGTCGTAGGCAGCCGTCAACGCGAACGCCTGCCTGGCCAGACGCCAGCGGGTGGCGCGAACGAGGGCTCCGCCGTGGGCCTTCAGCTCTTCAATGAGCGGCGCATAATCCGCAACGCGCGTCACGATCGCCACGTCTTCGAAGTTCTTGGCCGCGGAGCGAACCATCGACGGCCCTCCTATATCGATGTTTTCGATGAGATGCCCGAAGGCGACGCCGGGCTGGGCGGCTGTTTTCTCGAAGGCGTAGAGATTGACCACCACCATGTCGATGGGCTGGATGCCATGAGCGGCGACGGCGGCTTCATGCTCCGCATTGCCGCGTATGTAGAGCAGGCCGCCATGGACGCGCGGGTGCAGCGTCTTGACGCGGCCGCCGAGCATCTCGGGAAAGCCGGTCAACTCGCCGATGTCCTTTACCGCCAGTCCGGCTTCGCGGAGCGCCTTTGCCGTCCCGCCAGTCGAAACCAGTTCGACCCCGAAGCCGGCCAGCGCCCGCGCAAACTCGACCAACCCGGTCTTGTCCGTCACGCTCAGCAATGCGCGGCGAATGGGTTTGGCGCCCGTCTCACTTGCTAATCCTTCCGAACTCACGATTCCGCTCCTCTTTCGAGAACCCGCGCGGGCTCGCCTCGCCGTTGCGAGGCTCCGCCGGACACGGGCTAAACTCCAGACTACATCGAGGGGCGGGATGCAGTTGTGAATGGAATAGCCGGGCGGCGGAGCCCCTGGCGCCCACTCTTGGCACGGCGGCAAACTCCTGCCCACGATGCAATCGGGGATGCTTTACAGTGGAGATATGGGAAGTTATCCCTCGACACCCCAGCCGGAGATTCTCGCCCCTGAAGGTGAGTATGCGCCTCCCCCAGCGCGACGTCCGCGGCGAGGATGGGCGGCGGCGCCGGCCACTTATCTTCTGGTGGGGATCAACTGCGGCATTTTTCTGGCCATGGCGGTGCGCGGGTCCAGCATCTGGATGCCGACTCTTGACCAATTGATGTTCTGGGGCGCCGACAGGCCCAACAACGTGCTGGTCTATGGCGAATGGTGGCGCATCGTCACCGCGATGTTTGTGCACGTGGGCATCATTCACCTGGCCACCAACATGTGGTGCCTGTGGAACCTGGGACTGCTGGCCGAGCCGCTGATGGGGTCGTTTGGCTTGTTTGCTGCCTACATCCTTACGGGGGCCGCGGGAAATCTCCTTTCCACCTTCTATAACTGGGTTTGGCCGGTGCGCGACGCGACGGGAGCGATGTATTTTCAGGCTGGAGCGGGAGCGTCCGGAGCCGTTTTCGGCATTGCCGGCGTACTGATCATATTGCTGAAATCGAATCGGCTGCCGGTGCCGCCTCAGGAGCTGCGCAAGTTGCGCAAATCCGTCATTTACTTTGCCGCCATCAATCTGGTCATCGGTCTTTCCGTCAACTTTGGCAGCGGGTTCACGGGCGTGTCGATCGATAATTCCGCGCATATCGGCGGATTTTCCAGCGGACTGCTGTTTGCTTTGCCGCTGGTGCCGCGCATTGGCTCGCCGCACAGCGTTTTTCAAACCCGCATGCGCCTTGCCGTGGCGGGAATGATTGTCCTGCTCGTGCTCTTCGGGTTTTACGTGGCCAACATCGCCCCGCCGCAGAGTTGAAGCCTGCGCAGCTACCGCGTCGCCGTTGCGGCGAACTTCTTCACCATGGCCAGCAGCAGCTTGCGGTCGCTCTCGTTCAGATTCGAGGAGTAGCGGCGGAGTTGCGCGAGGAAGCGGAGCTCATCGTCGGAGAGATTCTGCTCGTTCATCTGGCGGGCGAGTGTGTCGCTGGCGAAGAACTGCGCGATGGGCAGGTCGAGGGCGTGGGCAATCTTGGCCAGCGTGTCGAGCGAGGGGACGGTGTGGCCGTTCTCCACGCGCGAGAGATAGCAGCGCAGCAGTCCGGTCTTCTTTTCGATGTCTCCCTGCGAAAGCCCCTTCTGCAGCCGGTAAGCGCGAATGGTGGTACCGATCTTCATGTCCGTTCACTCTTCGCCTGATGCTTACCGGGGTTTACTGGTGTGGTAGCAATCAGGAAACTATTAGCTTTAGAGTTAACATGCGGAGGCCGGAATTGCAAGCGCAAAGTTCCGCCGGGCTTTAACCGGGCAATACATCGAACGCCGGATGCCGAGTTCGCCGGCGCGGTCGCGCCGGTAAACCTTGGCGGCGCGCGATCCGTCAGACTGAATACGAGAGCGAGAGGCTGGGTAAGGCAAATGCGGCAGGCAGCAAGAAAAGGTGCGTGTGCAGGGGGGATGGTTTTGGCCTGCTGCCTGACTGCCTTGGCTCAGACGCCGGCTGCAGCGCGCCGAACCGGAACGGATCAGGCTCCAGCGAATCCGACTGCGGCGACGCAAACTTCCATTGGCCAGGCCGCATCTGCGCCGGCTGCGTCAGACGCGTCATTCCCCGGTCAATCGGTGACAGGGGGCAGATTGCATGGCGCGGTCAAGAGCGGCGCCATCCCCTTGCCTGGAGTGACCGTCACCGCGCAAAACACGCTTACGGGCAAGCGGTATTCCACCACGACCGACATTCACGGCTCCTGGTCGATGAACATTCCGCAAAACGGCCGTTATGTCATTCGCACTCAGTTTGTGGCCTTCGCGCAGGGAGCTCAGGAGGCCGTTCTGAACGCCGCCAGCCACGATCAGATGGTGAACTTCGAGCTGATCCTGGCTTCGCGGCAGGCGGAGTTGGATCGGCAACAGGGCGTCCAGGGCGGGGAGGGACAATCTGCCCGGCAACTGGCCGGTAATGCGCCCGAGAATGTAAGCCTGATGAATGCGCTGACCGCCGACACCGACACCGGGGCTGGAAGTGAGGGAGCCAGCGGCGCCTCACTGCCTTCGATTGCGGGCAACTCAGACTTCAGCGACGAGTCGGTGGCAATTACCGGGCAGACGGGGCAGGTGAGCGCTCTCGCCGGCATCGATATGGACCGCGTGCGCGATGCAGCGCAATCGATACAGGCGCAGGGCGGGTTGAATGGACAAGGCGGCGAAGCGGGCCCTGGAGGATTATTTGGCGGGTATGGCGGTGGTGGAGGGTTTGGCGGGGCCTTTGGCGGCGGGGGCTTCGGAGGCGGCGGTTTTGGCGGCAGGGGAGGCGGTGGCGGAGGGGGACGCGGAAACTTCCGCAACTTCAATCCCGCCCAGCCGCACGGCGCTATTTTCTGGGATGGAACCAATTCGGCGATCAATGCATTGCCCTTCGCGCTGCTCGGCCAGCAGCAGGTGCAGCCGCCCAACGGGTCCAACCGCTTCGGTATCACCTTCATGAGCGAGCCGTATCTGCCGCACCTCACCAAGCCCAGCGGCAAAGATACCGTGTTCCTTACGCTTTCGGGCACGCGCTCGTCCACGCCCGAGGATTTTTACGCAACGATTCCCACGGATGCGGAGCGAAGCGGCGATTTTTCGGCCCCCGGATTGCCGCCGATCTACGATCCGGTCACAGGCTGCGGCTTCGGCCAGACAGCAACTTACAGCGGCTCCGGCTACACTTGCAGCGGCGCCATCACAAATATAATTCCGCCGACGGGAGCCGCAGGCGAGTCGGTCTCCACGCAGGCCACGGCGCTGCTTGCCTACTTTCCTCAGCCGTTGCCCAACGGCGAAACCATCAACGGCTACAACTACCATCTGCTCACCACCGCGCAGTCGAACTCGACGCAGGCCGGCATCCGATACATGCGCAGCCTGGGAGCGAACGCTGCGCAGCCCGGCGGCCGCGGAGGATCGGGAGGCGGAAGACGGAACGGCTCGCCGAGCCAGGGACTGCGCCAGAGCATCAACCTCAATTACAACTGGTCCCACTCGGCCTCGGATCAGGTGAATCTGTTTCCGCAGCTGGGCGGCAAAAGCGCTTCAGATTCCGACTCGCTGCAGGCCGGCTACACCGTGGGCTACCACCGTTTCACCAGCATCTCCAACGTGAGCTGGAACCGCGGCAGCAGCCACACGATCAACTTCTTTACCAATACCCCGACCGATCCCGCGGCGTCCGCCGACGTTACCCTGCCCAACGACGTTCCTCTCAATTATGGTGTGCCCGGCATTTCGCTCAGCAACGGCATCGAGGGCTTGAGCGAGACACAGCCGAGCTTCTCCATTGCGCAGACCATCTCATTCACCGAAGTCCTGAGCTGGATTCACGGCAAGCACAACCTGCGTTTCGGCGGCGATTACCGGCGCGTCCATCGCGACTTTCTTGCCGGCTCAAATGCCACCGGGAACTTTGCTTTTACCGGGTTGTTTACCGAGGACGCAGCGGGGGACCTGACCACCGGCTCTTCCATCGCCGATTTCCTGCTGGGATTGCCGCAGTCCACCACGCTCAACTCCTCGGTGGCCAAGAGCTACCTGCGCGACAATGTTGTTGACGCCTACGCCATGGACGACTGGCGGATGCTGCCCTCGCTCACGCTCAATTACGGCGTGCGCTGGGAGTTTTTCGCTCCGTACACAGAGAAATATGGGCGGCTGGCCGACGTGGCTACCAATCCGGAGGCCGGATTCACCAGCGAAACAGAGCAGACTGCCGGGATGAACGGGCTGCCCGGGTCGCTGGTTTTCCCCTGGCATAAAGCGTTCCGGCCGAGCGCAGGGCTGGCATGGCGCGTGCCGAAGATCAAGCAGACTGTGGTGCGCGCCGGCTTCGGGATGAACTACACGGTAGGCGAGTACGCGGGCTTCGCGACCACCATGGCGCACCAGCCGCCCTTCACCAACGAGCAGACCAACCAGGAGGCGGTCGGGAATAGCGCTTCTTCAGCGTGCGCTCAGGCCGTGCCGATGACCTGCTTCACGCTGGCCCATGGATTTCCATCGCCCGCCGCGATCGGCAACTACGCGCTCGATGCGCATTACGGACTGCCCTACGTGATGGAGTGGAACCTCGACATCCAGAAGACGCTGCCCTGGGGCATCGTGATGAATCTCGGCTATAACGGATCGCGGTCGAACCATCTCGACGTGAAGCTGGCGCCGCGCGCGCTGCCGAACACTCCGGGGACCGATCCGCCCAACTCGGTGACGAATCAACCGCCGCCCTTCAACTACGACGAAGCCGCCGCGTACTACAAAATGAACGCCGGTACAGTGCGGCTGAACAAACGCCTTTCGAAAGGCATTGCTGTCGGCGCGAATTACCAGTACGGACACGAGATCGACAATGCCTCCTCGGTGAACGGCAGCTCCGGCGCGGTGGTGCAGGACTGGCAGGACCTGGCTGCCGAGGAAGGGCACTCGGTCCTCGACATTCGCCACCAGGTGAGCGGGACGTATCTTTTCGAGCTCCCCTTCGGCTACGACAAGCGATGGGTTACGACGGGCGTAGGATCGCATATCCTCGAAGGCTTCTCGATCTCCGGCAACTTCCGCTTCGCCACTGGGGTCTGGCTCTCGCCGGGCTTCGAGCCAACGGCGCAAGGCGTGGAGTGCGGCAATAGTGGCGCGTTACGGCCCAATCTCGTGCCCGGCCAATCCGTCGCGTCCGATGGCGGTTCGCGGTTCAAGTGGTTCAACACCGCGGCGTACTCGGCCCCAAGCAACACACCGGGTTACTGCGACTACTTCGGAACCGCGCCGCGCAATTCGATTGAAGGGCCGGGAACCGTCTCGAACAACATGGCGCTTTCGAAAACCATGCAGATGGGAGAGACGCGCAGCATGGAGATTCGCGCCACCATCGACAACGTGTTTAACACAGTGCAGTACTCGGGCGTGAACACCACGTTCGGAGATCCGAAGTTCGGTCAGGTGAATTCGTTCGGTCAGATGCGACAGTTTCAGTTCCTGGCCAGATTCAGGTTCTGAAGGCAGCGGAGTTAGCGGAGTTAGCGGAGTTAGAAAGGCAGCGAGTTAACAAGCCGGCAAGTTCGCGGGCTAGCGGCAAAAGGAGAGCAATGAAGGATCTGGTGCGGAGGACGAGCACGGTGTTTGCGCTGCTGGCGCTCATGGCGCCGGGAGCGCAGCCAATCTCCGTGCAAAGCACCGGCCAGGCTTCCAGCACCCCGGCGGCACAAAATCCCCCGCTGGGGACGCCGGTCACCTCCACGCCGCAGGGCGGCTTTACGCTCAAGGCAAACGCCGAACTTGTGCTCACCAACATCGTCGCCCGGGACGCCAAGACCGGCGAGTTAATCACGGGCCTGAAGCAAAGCGATTTCAGGATCTACGAGAACGGCAAGGAGCAGAGGATCGACACCTTCGACTTTGAAAGCGTGGACATGGCCGAGCCGCTCAGAGAGGCCACGGTGAGCGGGCTGGCCGCCGGACCCAGCGGAAGCAAAGCCGTGGTGGTGGCCAGGCCCGAGGAACTGCGCAACCACCGGCTGATCGTGATGTTCTTCGATTTGACTTCGATGCAACCCGAGGACCTGGAGCGCAGCGTGGATGCGGCGCAGGCCTTCCTGCGCGCCAGGATGCAGCCGGCCGACCTTGTCGCTTTGGTTTCTCTCGGCGGCACGCTGAGCGTGGACCAGGACTTTACCGCCGATAAAGACGCGCTCATCCGCGAAGTGGGCGCATACAACGGCACCCAAGGGCAGGGCTTTACCCAGGGCGCCAACTCCAACACGAACCAGGTGGAGGACACAACCGCCTACACGCCGGACGAGAGCGAATACAACGACCTGAACACCGACCGCGAGCTGTTCGCGCTGCGCGCCGTCGCGCAGTCGCTCTCAAAGATCAACGAGAAAAAGTCGCTGCTCTACTTTTCGGGCGGCATCTCGCGCGACGGCATCGAGAACGAGGCTTCTCTGCGGGCGGCGATCAACGCGGCGGTGCGAGCCGACCTGGCTATTTACAGCGTGGACACGCGCGGCTTGCAGGCAATTGGGCCGCTGGGCGACGCCTCGACCGGCAGTTACCGCGGGCAGGGCGCCTTCAACGGCGGCGCGCTCCTGAACAACATGAACCAGAACTTCGACACCCAGGAAGTGATAGCCACGCTTTCCAGCGACACCGGCGGCAAGGCGTTCTTCGACTCCAACGATTTTGCACCGGCGTTTGCGCAGGTGCAGAAGGATAACTCTGCTTACTACGCTATCGGCTTTCACTCGTCGAATCCGGCGCGCGACGGGAAGTACCGCAAACTGACGGTCAAGGTCGCCCGGCCCGGGATCAAGCTCGAGTACCGGCCCGGCTACTACGCGCCGGCCGACTTCAAGCACTCGGGCAAGGAAGACCGCGAGCAGGAACTCGAGGATGAGCTGGCCAGCGACCTTCCGGCCACCGACATGGCGGTCTATATGGACGCCATGTACTTCCGGCTCGACGCGAATCGATTCTTTATGCCGGTTTCGCTGGTCGTGCCCGGCTCGCAGATTCCCTTTATGAAGGGCGGCGACAAGGACAAGGCCACGCTGGACATCATCGGCTCAGTGATCGACGAGGCGAAACGGCCCGTGGGCCGCGTGCGCGACACGGTCAAGCTCAACCTCGATCCGTCCTTGCAGGCGCGGCAGAAGAATATCCAGTACACCACCAGCTTCAACCTGCCGCCGGGCAAGTACGAGATCAAGTTCGTGGTGCGCGAGAACCAGACCGGGCGCATGGGCTCGTTCATCGCCGAGGTCACGCTGCCCGATCTGAAAAAAGCGCCCCTCAAGATGAGCTCCATCGTGCTGGCGTCGCAGCGGGAGCCGAGCAAGAAACAGGATCCGCTGGTGCGCAACGGCGAAGAGTACGTGCCCAACATCAGCCACGTCTTCCGCCAAAGCCAGCACCTTTACCTGCTCTACGAGGTCTACGATCCCGCACGCGAGAAAGCGGCGGAGAATCAGCCCAAGGGAACCAAACCGGGGATCGATCTGCTGAGCAGCCTGGAGCTGATCCAGGGAGCAGCCAAGGTCTACGAGACGCCGACTGTGCAGGCCAAATCGATCAACGTGGAGGATCGCGGCGCGGTGGCCTTCGAACTCGACGTGCCGCTCGACGGGCTCAAGCCCGGCTCCTACATCTGCCAGTTGAACGTGATTGATGACGCCGCGGGCAGCTTTGCGTTTCCGCGGTTTGCCGTGCTGGTGCGCGAGGCGGCGACGGCGCCGGCTGCTGCGCCAGCCAGTTCGCCGGCGGCCGGTCAATCGCCGGCCAGCGGCGGTTCCGAATAAGATTGCCCGTGCCCGGCACTTTCCGCGATCTGGCCACGGAAACTGCCGGCAGCCTTCATGCGCGTTTGAGCAGGCGGAGGATTGCAACCAGAAGAATCGCGCCACCCAGGGCGATCAGCGTGCTGTAGATAAATCCGCCGTGCAGATCCAATCCGATGTGGCGCGCGATAAACCCGCCCACCAGGGCTCCGGCAATGCCCAGCAGAATATCCACGAAGAACCCGTAGCCCGCGCCCTTCATGATCTTTCCCGTGAGCCAGCCCGCGATCAGGCCGGCAAGAATCCAAAGAAGAACCCCCATCTTACCCTCCTTCATTCCTGTGTCTTGCGTGTCGGGCGCGGGGGATGCCTCTATTTTCAGAAGGCCGGAATGCCGTCCCTCGCAGACGTGGATTTATAGCATTTTTCCGGCACGTCAGGCCATATAAATTGCCTTGCGTTACTCGGATTTCGACGCTTTCTCCTCCGCGGCAGAGATCTCCAAAAACGGGCAATGTCTGCACCCTGACCCGCAACAATAGCCGCGTTTCAAGTGATAGGCAGCGGTAAAGACCACCAGCGGCCCCTCGAAGTAGTAGTCTTCGGGTTCAAGCGCGGGCGGCGTGGGCGCGCCGGCGGAATCGCGTTCCATGCATCCATTTTCACTGAAGAGTAACTTGCGAATCCACGATGGAAGCTTAGGTTGCGCTAGGTTTGGCGTTTTCTGTTACTGCATGTGGCAAGCCTTCGCGAGGTCCGCTGTCTTCCAAATGTCGACTCCCGCCATCTTCTGGTTATCGCTGGGCGTCTCAGGCTCGATGGCCCCGGCCAGCAAGCTGCCATCCGGGCTCAGCGCTCCGCTGTCGCTGAATAACTGACCTGATACACAGACCTTTCCGGTTTTCAGATTCAAGGCCCAAAGCTGGCCGCTCGAGTGGCCGAACACAAGACCGGAATGAGAATCGGCCGCTGCGAAGTCGCTAAACGCTAAGAAATCTCTTGGCAGATTGGCCAGTCTTGCATCAGGGTCCATTTGGCCGTCGCTCGTGCGGGCTACCACAAACACATGATTGTCTGTGATGTCTTCGAAAAGAAATTGGCCGCTTGCTAAATCCAGAAAGGTTGGCCGCTCAGATTCAGTGAGCCGAGGCAGCCTTTTTTGTATTGTCCAGTCGCGCGTACTTCGAAGCACGATTCCGGTATTGGCGATAGTTGGTTGGATTCCAGAATAGGCCATAGTTAATGGGTCTCCGGGATAGGCAATCGTTAATAGGGTGCTTCCGTCGGCCGAAAGTACCGGATCGCGTTCGTCGGAAAAGTATCTAACACGTTGGCCAGATGCGGTATCGTACACGTTCGTCGCTAACGAAGAAGTGATGAGAAGATTGGCAGTTGGCGCGTAGATCAGGCCAAGCACATTTGCAGTTGCATTATCAAATGTATTCGTCAGTCGGCCATCCGGAATATGCCATATTTTAATGGTCTTCCCGGATGTTCCCGCGGCAGCTATGAATTGATTGTCCGGTGAGATGGCAACCTTCCCGACGCCGTTGAAGCCGGTATCGATGGTGAAGGCAATTTGATTACTCGCGACGTCCCACACTACCAGCCGACCATACTCCTTGCCAGCCGCAAGGAGTTTTCCGTCGTGACTGAATACCAGGGAATTGATTTGCGTTGGTGTTCGGGGAAATCCGACCATGCGCCCATTCACGGTCCGTAACGTGGCAGTCGCCTTGGGATGCGGTTCGGTGAATTTGAATTTCACATCGTGTAGTTCGGCGGAAGGATACGGAAACATGCGCTGGGCGCGCAAGCTCCCAGGTAGTAACATGCAAAAGCCTATCGACAAAATGAAACCTGTACGGGACATGCCGCTCAAGGTAGCTTGCGCGTTTGTAAATGTCAACTAGAGCATCGGGCTTGCAAACACGGTCGCATGATTGCGGCGTCTTCGATACAGCCTCATGCGCCCGCTACAATCTACCTATGGCTCTCTCAGTGCAAGACCGCGCCCGCAAGATCAAGATCGTACTTTTCGACGTAGATGGCGTATTGACCGACGGCGCCATCTGGCTCGTCCCAGGCGGCCCTGCGGACGGCAAACTATTGGGCGAGATTCGCGGCAAGGAAAGCATCGGCTTTGGCGTGGGATCGACGACGATGGTCGAGGCCAAAGGCTATAGCGCGCACGACGGCACGGCGATCTCGCTGGCGCGGCTGGGCGGCCTGAAGTGCGGCATCATCACCAAGCGCATCAGCGAGACGGTGGCCACGCGAGCGCGGGACCTGAAACTCGAATTCGTCTACCAGGGCTGCGCCTTCAAGATGCAGGCGATCCGCGAGATCATGGAAAAGGAAGGCGTGACGCTGGACGAAATCTGCTACGTGGGCGACGACGTGATCGACTTGCCGGCCATGCGCGAGGTGGGCTTCGCGGTGGCCGTGGTCAACGCGCGCGAACGGGTAAAGGCCGAGGCGCACTACGTAACACCGAACGCGGGCGGCTATGGCGCGGCGCGCGACGCGGTCGAGTTCATTTTGGAAGCCAAGGGCGTGCTCGACCGGTGCATCGACGCCTACATCGACGAACGCAACCCGATTCCGCCGTCGATGGACATTGGCCGCGGTGGCGATCTCAAGTAGCCTCGTCTCTAGCCATGGAAAACAAATCCAAACGCGCAGTCGTTCTTTTGAGCGGAGGCCTCGACTCGGCCACCGTGCTGGCTCTGGCCAAAAGCGAGGGCTACGAACTCTTCGCGCTCTCGTTTTCGTACGGCCAGCGGCACGCATGGGAGCTGAAGGCGGCCGAGCGGGTTGCCGCGTCCATCGGCGTGGCGCAGCATCGTATTGCATCGATTGACCTGAGGGCCTTTGGCGGCTCCGCGCTCACCGACGACATCCCCGTCCCAAAGGGGCGCGCAACCCAGGAGATGGCTCAAGGCATCCCAATTACATACGTTCCTGCGCGCAACACCATCTTCCTCGCCTTTGCGCTGGCGTGGGCTGAGGTGTTGGGCGCGAGCGACATCTTTTTGGGCGTGAATGCGCTGGACTATTCGGGCTACCCCGATTGCCGTCCTGAATATATTGCTGCCTTCGAGAAGATGGCCAACCTGGCCACCAAGGCCGGAGTGGAAGGCCGCCAGGCGCTTAAAATTCATACGCCGCTCATTGCGCTCACCAAGGCGGAGATTATCCGGCTGGGGCGCGGATTGGGCGTCGATTACGGCTTGACCAGCAGTTGCTACGATCCCTCCCCCATGGGCGTGCCGTGCGGCCAATGCGACTCCTGCCTTCTGAGGCAAAAGGGCTTCAGCGAAAACGGGATCGACGACCCGCTGCAGAAAGCAAGCTTTTAGCTCCTAGCCTCTAGCTGCAAGCTCTCAGTGCCGAGTTGACGGCCACGGCCCGCGCACGATCAGCTATGAACTAGAGAAGCTGCCTTTATGAGTTACGCCGTCAAGGAGATTTTCTACACCCTGCAGGGGGAAGGCGCGCAAACCGGGCGCCCAGCGGTCTTCTGCCGCTTTGCCGGGTGCAATTTATGGTCAGGCCGCGAACAGGACCGCGCATCGGCTATCTGCAAATTCTGCGACACCGATTTTGCCGACACCAAGGGCCGTGGCGGCGGAAACTTCGCCTCCGCCGCGGCGCTCGCAGCGGCCATCGAGCGGAATTGGCCCGAGGGCGCCGAGGCCGGAAAGCGATTTGTGGTTTGCACGGGCGGCGAGCCGCTGCTGCAGCACGACGTAGAGCTGATTGACGCACTGCACGGCTACGGCTTCGAAATTGCGGTGGAGACCAACGGAACCATTGAGGCGCCGGCGGGGCTGGATTGGATCTGCGTGAGCCCCAAGGCCGGCACGGAGCTGAAGCAACGCAACGGGGACGAACTCAAGCTGGTTTATCCGCAGCGTGGCGCGGAGCCGGGCATGTTCGAGGATCTCCAGTTCCGGCATTTCTTCCTGCAGCCCATGGATGGGCCCGCTCGCGAACTGAACACGAAGCTGGCGTTGGCCTATTGCCTCGATCACCCGCGCTGGCGGCTGAGCCTGCAGACGCAGAAGCTGCTGGGGATTCCGTAAAGACAGGGGCGTAGGAACATAAGGACGAAGGGACTGAGGGAATAGACAGGCGCAGAGCAGGGGACGGCGCCCGGCTGGCGGATCAACTCTGCAGCGCTCCAGCCTTCCGTGCCTCGGCTTCGGCGAGCCAACCGCGGCGCAGCTTCTCCGCTGGAATGCTGGACAGATAGGGCTTGATGTCGAGAACCGGCGTCCCGTCAAGCATGTCGACACCGCGCACTTGTAACGTCGCGCCTTCGCGGCGCAGCAGTTCCACCACCGTCAGGCCAATCGGATTCGGCCGGCGCGGCGACCGCGTGGCGAAGACGCCATGAGGCCGGCTTTCATCGGTGGGCGGATGAGCGATCAGGTCGAATCCGCCGGCGCGATCGAATTCCCAGATCACGAAGAGGTGCGAGAAGCCTTCAATGTCGGCCAACCCCGGCTCGTACTCGCGCAGCAACTCGATCGCGCCTTCGGCCTCATGCCTGGCGCCAAGGCCCTTAGGAATGGCTGAAGTTTCGTTGTAGGGGCTATGGATAAAGCCGATGGGGTGGGCGGTGAACATGGCCGAGGCCTCCAAATCCATGATATTCGCGCCGAGTTGCACGGTATTGTTTCTCGGCGCATGAAAAGCGGTTCCTGCGACATCAAAAACTCTTCCGTGCGTGAGCGGGAACACTTATCAGGCCGCCGGTGTCTAAGAACAGTAGGCGCGCGGGCCAGATTGCGGTACGCATGCCTTCGCGCCTTGGGTCAGCAACGCTTTTCCGGCGGCTAACCGGCCGCTGGAAATGGCCGCAAGCGGCATCGAATCCTGTGTTCCGGCCTTGGGCCCAGCGGCGCGTGTGATGCGCGCACATGCAAACGATGGCCGATTTGCGGTAACGTGGGAGGATACGGAATTGCATACGGACCTCACCATGGGCAATCTTGCAGGCGCGCTGGCGCTCCAATCGGATGAAGCGGTTCTCATAGAAGAACTGCAGGCAGGTTCCGAGCAGGCGTTTGCCTGGCTGATCGCGCGCTACCATCAGCCAATTTACTCGTTGCTGGCGCGCACCGTGCGCAACCCCGCCGACGCCGCCGATCTGAGCCAGGAAGTCTTCGTGAAGGTCTTCCGCGGAATCCGCGGTTTTCACGGCGAATCCTCATTGCGGACCTGGATGTATCGAATTGCGTTGCGCGAAGCATCGAATCAGCGGCGCTGGTGGGCGCGGCATCAACAGCAGGAGATCCCCATCGAGCAGGAGATGGCAGAGGGAGAAAGCGGCAGGCCGGTGCTGCTGAAAGACATGCTTGTGGACCCGGCGGAGTCGCCCTACGAACTGGCCCAGCACGAGGAGAACCGGGCGCGGGTGGAGCAGGCGCTGCGCCAGGTGCCCGAGCCTTTCCGCACCACGCTCATCCTGCGCGACATCGAGGGATTTGTCTACGAGGAAGTGGCGGCTATACAAGGCGTAAACCTGGGAACGGTGAAGTCGCGGCTGGTGCGCGGGCGCGCCTATTTGAGGGTGCTGCTGACGGCGCCCAGGCCCCACCCCAGCAACCAGAACCTGTTGCCCCCCCGCTACGCGACCCCGGTAGCGGGTTCGCGGCCCACAGCGCTGGCAGAGATGGAAATGTCCCTGAGAGAGGAGGCGCGATGAACGGCTGCAAGGAAGTGCAGGCTGGCTTTACGGAATATCTTGACGGCCAGTTGAGCGGACGCGAGATGCAGGAGATGGATGCGCATCTCCAGGATTGCCGGGAGTGCGCGCGCGAGTGGAAATCGCTGCGCGATTTGCAGGCTGCTTTGGCCGGGCTGGGCCCGGTGGCAGAACCGGCGGATCTGCCTCTGCGAATTCGTGTCGCGGTGAGCCAGGAACGGGCGCGCAGCCGCCACAGTGTGTTCACCGCATGGGATTTGGCCTGGAAGAATACTGTGGGACCATTCCTGTTGCAGGCCGGTGCGGGACTTGCCAGCGCAGTGCTGCTGCTGGGAACCATTATTGTGCTGGTGACCGTGTTTGCCCAGCCGGAGACGGCGCAGGCTACGCCCGACGAGCCTTTGGGCAATGCAACCGCCCCTCATCTGCTCTATTTTTCCAATGCTTCGGGCAACAATGCGGCAGACGCCATCTCCAGTCCTGTCATGGTCGAGGCGTACGTCAACGGTGCAGGTGAGGTCTACGACTACCGCATCCTCTCCGGCCCAACCGATGCAGCAACCCGCTCCCAGGTGGAGAACCTGCTGCTGTTCAGCCGCTTTGCGCCGGCCCGCTTCTTCGGCCAGCCGGTCCGCGGATTGGCGGTGCTGTCATTCTCCGGTGTCTCCGTGCGGGGATGAAGGCAGCTTCTAGCTGTTAGCCTCCAGCTTCCAGCTCATTCGTGCAGCGATTGACGCCAGTGGCAGCTACGCGAAATGCCGATGGCTTGGAGCTAGAAGCTAAAGGTTAGAAGCTGACTCTTCCCTCCCGTTTGACCCCACCCGTGCGTCTAACTAGACTTGCAGGCAGGGTTTCCTCATGACGCCGCGTCCGTTACAGTTCCATGCTTTGTGTTCCGCCGCAATTTTGAGTTTGTTGGCCGGATTGACCCCCGCCTCGTCCTCGGCGCAGGCCTCGGGCAGTTCCTCGAGCAGCCAAAGTTCGTCCTCCACGCTGATGTATGCGCGAGAAAAGGCGCCGTCGCTGATCGATCCGGCCGGGCCGACCATCTCGCTCATCGGCGCCGAGCCGGTCTTCGTCATGGCGGCGGCACTGAATGCCTGCGGCTACGACGAGGGCCTGGAGCAGAGCGCACCGATCCGCCAGCGCGTTCGCGACGAGATGAATCGGGCCCTGACCAAAAGCGAGGACGCCCGCACCAAGCGCGACGCACTCTGCCTATACATCGCCCAGCACCGAATGACCGGCACGGAGCGCGATATTTCGCAGTACATCTCGCTGGCGCTCTACCTGACGCCTCCGCCCGAGGTTGAAATCACGGAAGACCTGACCGCGATGCCGCCCGACTCCACGCAGGTGGCCGACATGGTTCCCATTCTCCGCGCATTTGCCGCCGCGGTCGACCTGCACGGCATCTGGCTGACCGCGCACCGCACCTACGACGAAGAGATCGACAGGCTGCACGATCCGCTGTCGCAGATGATCGTTGCCGCCAACCTCTACCTCAAGATGCCCGCCTCGACCTACGATGGCCGCAGGTTCATCGTGGCCGTCGAGCCGCAGCTTTCGCCGGGCATGGTCAACGCGCGCATCTACGGCGCCGACTATGTAGTCGTGGTTTCCCCGGCCGGCGGCAAGATTCGCATGAACGATGTACGCCACACCTACCTGCACTATGTGATCGATCCCTTGCTGCTTTCGCGCTCCAACGCCATCGACCATGAGCAGCCGGTCCTGAAGGAGATTCGCGGCGCGCCTCTCGAATTCCGCTTCCGCTCCGATACGGTGGCGCTCACCATCGAGTGCCTGATCAAAGCCGTTGAGGCGCGCACTATGGATACAGGCATACCCGAGTACAAGGTTCCGGCGGGAGTGGATCGCTCGCAGTTACCGCTCTACGAGCATGAGCGCGAACTCTACCAGCAGAAGGTAGACGCCGTGAAGTGGGCCGCAGTCGGGCACGATATGCGGCAAGGGTATGTGCTCACCCAATACTTTTATGAGCAGCTGTTGCAGTTTGAAAAGGACCCCGCCAGCCTGAAAGATACCATCGGCGAGATGGTGTACGGCATGGACGTGGATCAGCAGGTACACCGCGCGCGCCAGACTCAGTTTGACGCTGTGGCCGACGAAGATGTGCTGCAACGAAGCAAGCCGCGCCAGTTGAAGGGGCTCGACTTGGCCGAGGCGAAGCTGGCCAGCGGAGACGTGGCCGCGGCCTCCGCTATGGCGCAACAGGTGCTGGCTCAGCCGACGGACAGCGTTGCATCGACGGCCGACGCGGCACGCGCCCACTTTATCCTGGCGCGCGTGGATTTGCTGACCGGTCATCCGGACCTGGCGGTCGAAGAATTCCAGAAGACGATCGCTGCCAGCAAGGAGCAGCGGTTGCTCGCCTGGTCTCACATTTACCTTGGCCGGATGCTGGACCTGGAGTGCAAACGCGACGATGCATTGGCCGAGTACAAGGAGGCACTGGCGGATCGCGATGGTCAGCTCGATACGCGCCTAGCCGCAGAGCGGGGGGCAAAAACGGCCTATGTACAGAAGGGCCACGAGCACGATTGCGACGACGAAAGCGATGACGGCGAACCCGGCGCAGCAGGGGCTAAGCCTGAGCCGCAGGCACTGGGCGCCGCGCCGAAGCCGCAGTAATTCTCAACCGGAGGCCCAATAGAGGCAGCCGCAGATGGGGTCGGCGGGACTTTCCGGTCAGAGATTCCACGCCTGCGGCGCAAGCTGCCGGCGAAATGCTCTCGAGGTCTTAGGAAAGGCGGGAATCGGGCAGGGCGAGCGTGGGAACGGATCTCAAAGAGCTTGAAACCGCACTGGGACATGAATTCTCGAGCCCTGAGCTTTTAGTGCGCGCGCTCACGCACCGGTCACTGGCCCACGAACTTGCGCAGGCGGGCGGAAGCAAGGGGTCCACTCAGGCCCACAATGAGCGCCTGGAGTTTCTCGGCGACGCAGTGCTGGGACTGGTAGTGGCGGACGCGCTGTTTACGCTGCATCCGGAGTGGCGCGAGGGCGAATTGACGCGCGTTCGCTCGCTGCTGGTCAACCGGCAACATATGGCGCAAGTGGCCGAAGTGATCGGTCTGGGCAAGCATTTGCGCCTGAGCCGCGGCGAAGAGCGCAGCGGCCTGCGGCGCAAGAGCACCGTGCTTTCGAATACGATGGAAGCAGTGATGGGCGCGCTTTTCGTCGATGGCGGCCTGGAGCCCGTGCGGACCTTTGTCTGCCGCCATGTGATGGGCGAAGCGGCCGAGCGGCTGGCCCTCGAACTGCGCTCCGGAGCGGCTTTGGGCAACTACAAATCCGCGCTTCAGGAGCGGCTGCAGGCCGCTGGAGCCGGAGCGCCCGTTTATCGTGTGAAGAGCGAGAGCGGTCCCGACCACCATAAGCGCTTTCTGGTCGAGGTCCGGCTGAAGAGCGAGCTGGGGCAGAAGGGGAAGCCGCTGGCTCGCGGCATGGGACGCACCAAGAAACATGCCGAGCAGGATGCCGCGCGCCGCGCGTTGGAAGGTCTGGCGAATTTCGACGGTCAGGCTGCCGACGCGCACGAAGCGGGCAGCGCGCCGGACTTCGGTCCTGATTTCGAGCTTGCCGCAGAAGAGAAAGAGCAGGACGCAACATGAGCACCCCTGCCCCAGCGCCGCATTCCTTTCTGCGCCAGCTGGCGCTCGCGCGCGCTCACCTGCCTGCGCTGCCGCACGCTCTGACGTCGCTGCTGCAAACCGTGGTGGTGGCGCTGTTCGTGCTCACCTTTGTGCTGCAGCCCCTGCTCATCCCTTCCGAGAGCATGGAGCGCACGCTGCTGGTGGGAGATTTTCTGCTGTTCAACAAGCAAATTTATGCGCCGGCGGACCGGCTGAGCCGCTGTCTGCTGCCGTATCGCCAGGTGGCGCGCGGCGACATCGTCGTCTTTCATCACACGCAGCCGCCGATGCTTATCAAGAGAGTGGTGGGCGTTCCCGGCGACCTCCTGCGCATTGCCAACGGACAGGTATTCGTGAACGGCGCTGCCCTCAACGAGCCGTACGCGGCTTTCGAGCCCGCGCCGCCTAATCCCGGCCGCGACAACTTTCCCGGAAAAATCTACACCGACCCGGAGGTCGATCCCGACTGGTGGCGCCAGATGCAGAACCTTACGCGCGACGGTGAGCTGGTGGTGCCCCCAGGCGAGTACTTCGTCCTCGGCGACAACCGGAATCACAGCAAGGATTCCCGCTTCTGGGGTTTCGTGCCGCGTGAGGCGATCGTCGCCCGGCCGCTAGCGATCTACTTTTCGCTTACCCTCCCCTCCTCAACCGATGTGCAGCAAGCCGCGAATGATAGACTCAGACACGAAAGCGATCTCGCCGAACGGCTTACGGGATTTGCGCGCTGGCGGCGCATCTTTCGTGTAGTGCATTGATTTGGCGTGGGTTCGGGCAGTAAATGCCGGAACGCCTCCGCAAAGAGCGACAGGATGACGAAGAAGAAGACGCGAGCAGTCAGAGAGCCCTCCGAGAAACGCCCGGAGCCGGCTCCCGAGCCCGCCAAGGTGGAAGAAACGCCATTTGAAGCTGTGGCCAGCATCTGCTCAGTGCTGGTAGTGGGCCTGTTCATTCTTACCTTTCTGGCGCAGAACTTCGTCATTCCTTCGGGATCGATGGAAAAGACACTGCTGGTCGGCGATCATCTGGTAGTCGACCGCATCACGCTGGCCCCACCCGCCAAGTGGATGCCCCTGGTTTATTATCGCGAGCCCAAGCGTGGCGACATCGTCGTTTTCATCAAGCCGGTTGCCGAGCCGGAGCCCGACGCCGAGGGCAAGCCCCAATACTTCTTCCTCGTCAAGCGCCTCGTCGGCGTGCCCGGCGACCACATCCATCTGCGCGATGGCATCGTCATCCTCAACGGCGTTGCGCAAGCGCAGCCGCATGCCGCGCCCACGACACCAACCAACTTTGACGAATTCCTCGACGAGTTTCCCGCCGTGCCGCCGCCCAACATTCAGCAGGTCCCCGACACTTGGGCGAGCATCGAATTTCCCAAGGACGTTGTCGACGGCAACCTTGTTGTCCCTCCGGGCATGTACTTCATGATGGGCGACAACCGGCACGATAGCCTCGACTCACGCTACTGGGGCTTCGTCCCGCGGCAAAACATCGTTGGGCGTCCTCTCTTCAACTACTGGTCATTCGAAACGCCGGAATCGGTCTATAGCCAGACGGGCCTCGGCAAACAGCTGGCGTGGATGGGCCACGTGGCGCTGCACTTCTTCACGGAAACGCGCTGGCGCCGTACCTTCCATCCGACGCGGTGAGAAAGCAGCTTTCAGCTGTCAGCTCCTAGCCACGAGCCATTTCTTGCGGGGCGTACCCTCCCGCCCGCCACGGACTTCCAATCCCGGCTATTTGCGCACAGCTGGTTCTCCCACGCGCCGGGCGAGAAGCCGGTAGCCAGAGGCTAGAATGATCCGTGGAACAGGAATGATAAACGGCGCCGAAGGCAAGGAAAGAATGCGTGGCCGGCTGCGGATCGCACTGGCGGCCATCGCGGTCTTGGTGCTGTTGCTCGTCGTGCCTCCGCTGATCAGCGTGAGCCACTACAAGGGCCAGATTACCCAGCTCATCTCGCAATCCCTGGACAGGCCGGTGCATCTTTCGTCGGTGCAGGCGCGGCTTCTGCCCTGGCCTGGATTTGAGATTTCCGACCTCAGCGTTGCCGAAGACCCAGCTTACGGCGCCGAACCTGTGCTCCATGCCGACAAGGTCACAGCGTCTATCCGGCTGCTGGCGTTGTGGAGCGGCAGGCTGGAGATTGGCAAGATCAGCGTGGACGACGCCAGTCTAAATCTGGTGCGCGCAGAACCAGGCCGTTGGAACCTCGATCCGATCTTCCGCACCGCCGCCGCTCAAACCGGATCCGCACCGGGCGCCCAACACGTGGCGCCGCTGCCCTACCTTGAAGCCACCAACTCGCGCATCAACTTCAAGAATGGAGTGGAGAAACTGCCGTTCTCGCTCATCAATGCCGATCTGTCGTTCTGGCAGGAGAATCCCGGCGAGTGGCGCGTGCGCTTGCGTGGACAGCCAGCGCGGACAGACGTGAGCCTGAACCAGGAGGAGACCGGCGTTGTGCGCATGGAAGCCAGCGTGCACCGCGCGCCCACCCTGCACCAGATGCCCCTGCATGTGGACCTGGACTGGCGCGAGGCGCAACTCGGCCAGCTTGCCCGCCTCATCACGGGTTCCGACCCCGGCTGGCGTGGCGACCTTACCGGTGAAATGCATCTCGACGGCACCGCTGATGCCGCGCAGATCGCTATGCGGCTCCGCGCCTCAGGCGTGCATCGCGCCGAATTTACTCCCGCTTCGCCGCTCGACTTCGATGCCAGGTGCGGCTTTGTGTATCACTACGCACAGCGCAGCCTGGAGAACCTGGACTGCAACTCGCCTCTCGGCGACGGCCGCGTGCACATCACAGGCAATGTACTGGGCGAGGACGCGCCGCAACATTTTTCTGTTGAGCTGGATCGCATTCCCGTGGCCGCAGGGCTCGACGCGCTGCGCACCCTCCGCAGCGGCCTGGCGCCGGATCTCGAGGCCAAAGGCACGGTGAGCGGAAAGATTGTGTATGCGGCGGACGAGGCCGGAAACGCCGCGCCGCCAAATGCCGCAACGCCGGTGAAGCCGGGCAGGAACGATACGGCCAAAGCTGCCGCGGAACAACACGGACCGCTCACCGGCAGCTTGACCATCACGGACTTTGCATTGAGCGGCGGCGGCCTCAGCCGTCCCGTGCAAGCGGCGAAGATCACGCTGGAGCCAGTGGCCGCGGCGCCCACCAGACCTCAAGTGGCCGCCTCACACGAGCCGCCAACAGTGGAAGGCGCCGCGCAGGAGCTGGCTGGAACTGTAACCATCCCTGCCGGCGGAAGCGTTCCGCTCACATTCAACGTTTACTTGTCGTTTTCCGGCTATCGCGTAGGCGTGCGCGGCCAGGCCAGCTTCGCGCGCGCCAGGGAGCTGGCCCATGCTGCTGGCATTCCGGAAAGCTCGGCGCTGGCCGCCCTCGCAGGCGAACCGATCACAGTGGACCTGACAGCGGAAGGGCCGTGGATACCGCCTGAGGAGATTCCGCTCAGCAGCATCTCCGCGGTCGAAGGGTCAACCTCAAGCGCAGCGGAATCTTCGGCTTCTGCCGCACCCATGACGGCTACAGTTGCAGTTTCCGGCGCCGACACGCTCGCCGGAACCATCACCATTCACAACGCCAACTGGAGAGCCGACTATCTGGCTAACCACATAGAAATCTCTGAAGCCACTCTGCATCTTGAGAACGGGGATCTGCGATGGGATCCTGTGGACTTTTCCTACGGCCCAGTAAAGGGGACGGCGAGCCTGACGCTCCCTGTGAACTGCCCGCCGGACGCATCGGCCCAACCCTGCCTAACGCAGTTCCAGTTGCAGTTCGCGGATCTCGACGCGTCTGCATTGGAAAGCGCCCTGCTCGGCGCGCGGGAAAAAGGCACGATGATCTCCAACCTCATTGACCGCCTCCATCCCTCCTCTGCGCAGCCGTGGCCGCAGGTTGAGAGCACGATCAAGACCGATTCGCTGATCCTTGGGCCAGTCACGCTCCAGGGGGTCACCGCCGCAGTGCGAATACTTCCCGGCAGCGCTGAGATTACGAGCCTCGATGGCAGCCTTTTCGGAGGCGCCGTGCATCTTGCCGGAACACTCGCCAGACCAGCGACCGGCCAGGACAAGCCGGAATACACCCTGAATGGCGATTTCGAGAAGCTGAATGCCGCGGACCTGGGGCGCTTGCTGGGACTGCGTTGGACAGGTGGGACAGTGAGCGGCAGCGGAAACGTGGGGCTCTCGGGTTACACCGACAAGGATTTAGCCGCCTCGGCCAAAGGCGCTCTGCACTTCGAGTGCCGGCAGGGGAGCATTGCGGCCGCAAAGACCGCGACCGCCAGCGAAGCAACCAAACCTGAGCCGATTCCTCTCGCGCTGGCCCACTTCGACCGCTGGGCCGGGGACGCTTCGATTGCCAACGGCGCCATCAAACTTGGTCCGAACCAGGTTGTTTCGGGCGCACACAAGCGGTCCGTCGAGGCTGCCATCACCTTCGGCGACCCACCCAGGGTCAGCTTTCCCGCGCTAAAGGAGACTCCGGCGGAGAAGCGACGGTAAGTCCGCGGCAAATCGTGCACGACCTGACCGGCGCGCGCGTCGAGAGCAGGACCGGCGGTCCGGCCTTGAAGCTCACGCCGCTTTCCGGTCTCTGCCCCCGCCTCTATTCGTTGGCTTCGATCCGCCGTCCATGCGCGTCCTGAATGGGGCGCGTGTTCATCTTGAAGAGGTTCGCGAAGGCGTGCAGCTGCGCGCGGCTTATGCTCAGGTCTTGCTCGAAGATGAACCAGCGCACTCCCTCGGTGCATGGCGGCGTGACCTCGGAGCCCACATAGGTCCAATAGCCGCGATCGCCGGGCAAAAGACCGCCGACGCTGACCATGTCGGTGACCTTCGTGGTCGTACCTGCCTTCGCCGGCAAGTGTTCCCAGAGCGTGGCCAGCAGCGCGTTGGGGAGGCCCCGGTCCTGGTTGAGGCGAACGGCCAGAATGGCCATCTTGCCATCGTCGCTGCGGTGTACCAGGTCGACTTCCATATCGCTGAGCGTGCCTTTCACCGGGTGCTCGCTGGGGTGGTGAAAGTCGAGTTCGATCAGGCGGTAACGAACGCCGGCGGCCACCATGAAACTGCCGGGGTCCACGTGGGCGACGATGCCACGGCCTGTGTTTTCGAGCGTCATCGGCCCGGCAATGTAGTGAAACTCGAGAGGATCGAGCGCCTTGTTCAACCGTGCACCGCGAATGTTGAGGGGCGATTGCTCGTGGCCCCTGGAGCAGGCTTCGTAGGCCGGGTCGAGCTTACCCCACATCAGCGGGCCGGTTTTTCCTTCGTAGGACCAATTGGCTCCGCTTTGGGCGGCGCAGGCGGCGGCAACGCAAAACACAACGGCAGCAATGACAGGAAGACGCATGGGTATCTCCGCAAAAAAGACGTTCGGGCCCCCGGAGAATTCTAAGGCATCCATGCGCGGAGGCCAAAAACAATGGGATCCACCCGCGCGGCGGATCCCATTCGTTTTGTAAATCCATTCAGAGGATTGGCGGTTTGTTGCTCACCTTGCTTCTACCGTTGCTGTCGCTCCCGCCTGCTCGGCAAGTTTCGCGGCCTTGTCCGTGGCCTCCCAGGTAAACTCCGGCTCGGTGCGGCCAAAATGGCCGTATGCCGCGGTTTTCTGGTAGATGGGACGGCGCAAGTTGAGGTACTCGATGATGGCCTTGGGCGTTAGGGAGAAATTTTTGCGGATCAGCTCGGTGAGTTTGGCCTCGCTCAGCTTGCCCGTGCCAAAGGTTTCCACCAGCACACTCACCGGCTCGGCGACGCCGATGGCGTAGGCAAGCTGCACTTCGGCGCGGCTGGCCAGCCCCGCCGCCACAACGTTCTTGGCGATGTGGCGGGCCATATAAGCTGCCGAGCGATCGACCTTGGTCGGATCCTTGCCGCTGAAAGCGCCACCACCGTGGCGGCCCATGCCGCCGTAAGTATCCACGATGATCTTGCGCCCGGTCAGGCCGGTGTCGCCCATCGGCCCGCCGATGACGAAGCGGCCGGTGGGGTTGATGTGGTACTTGGTGTGTTCGTCGAGCCATTTCGCAGGCAGAACCGCCTGGATGACATACTTGAGGATATCGGCATGCAACTCCTCGTTGTCGATGGCCTCGGAATGCTGCGTGGAGATGACCACGGCGTCGATACGCGCCGGTTTGCCGTCCTCTCCGTACTCCACAGTCACCTGGCTCTTGCCATCGGGGCGCAGGTAGGGCAGCTTGCCGCTCTTGCGCACTGCGGTTAACTGGCGGCAGAGCTTGTGGGCCAGCGAGATGGGCGCCGGCATCAGCTCCGGCGTCTCGTTGGAAGCGTAGCCGAACATCATGCCCTGGTCACCGGCGCCGCCGGTGTCAACGCCTTGCGCGATATCGCCGGATTGCTTGTTGATGCTCGAGATCACCGCGCAGGTGTTGGAGTCGAAGCCATAGAGCGCGTTGTCGTAACCGATGGATGCGACGACGCCGCGAACCAGGCTTTGGAAATCCACGTAGGCCTTGGTTGTGATCTCACCGGCAATCACCACCAGCCCGGTCGCCGTCAGGGTTTCGGCGGCAACGCGGCTATAGGGGTCCTGCTCCAGGCAGGCGTCGAGAATCGCGTCGGATACCTGATCGGCAATCTTGTCGGGATGACCTTCGGTGACGGATTCGGAAGTAAACAAAAAACGGTCGCTCAACTTCAAACTCCTTCCCATAATAGGGATTCCAGCCGGTGGTTGCCGCGATGGCCGACAGGCTCCGGATGAGGCGGCGCGAATACCTCCAAATTCCTCATTCTTCAGATCCCTGCGCACACCACCTGATTTCGGCATGTCCGCATGCGCAGGCTCAAGCCCGGCAGTGCATCTGTCTATGGTAATTTGGGCGGGCGGCCGGGAGCAAAGGCATGCAGCGTACGGTAAAGAAAGGGCTTTCAATGGCGGATTGGAGGCTCTGAGCCGGAGGGTTCAGGTTCTGGAAAGGATGCGAGCAACCAGGCCGCGGGCTAACGCCCAGGCGCCATGGAGCGCAGCAGAGACGCCGTGCAGCGGCAGCAGAGTATGCCACCAACCCGCGCGCACGCCATAGTAGCGGACGGCTAGGAACACGGCGGCGGCGACCGCCAGCAAAAGCAGGATGGCGCCGAGCCAGCGCAAGCGGACCTCGACGGCTTCGCGGCGCAGAATCCTCGCCTTGCCTACGTTGGAAGCGAAGGTCGTCCAGCCGCGATCGTCATCGAGCGTCTGGCCTGAGGCGCTCGAAGCCTGCAGAAAGCGCTCAGTCCAGTTCTGCTGATCCAGGCCGAGAGCGCCGGCGTAACCGCGGACGATGCCCTTGCTTAAAATGCCGCCGGGAAGAAGACGAAACCTCTCCTGCTCCAGCGCAATCAGATGACGTTGGCTGATCTTGGTGACCGCCGAGATGTCTTCCAGCGCAACGCCGCGCGCGAGGCGCTCCTTGCGCAGGTCTTCTCCAAAACTCCCCATTGGCGACCGGTATCGGGTCAAACACCCAGGAAGAAATTTTACCTTCACAATAAACCCGGTTTCCCGTTGGGTCAAAGCGATTTAACGCGGACGGGCGCCCTTTTTGAGCGCTTGAACCCAGTTTCGAAACATCCGCGCACGGGGTTTGGTTTGCATACTGCCGTCAGGCCCTCCCGCTCAAGACTGTTACCCTGATGACGAGGGTTCTTGCGCCGCAGGGCGCATGGATCCGAGCTCGAATATGAATAAGCTCATATTTGCCAACTTGCTTCACCGCCCCATGCGCTCCATCATCAGCGTGCTGGCCGTAGCCATCGAAGTCATCATGATTCTGTCCATCGTGGGCATCTTCATGGGCATGTTGAACGACCAGAAGCAGCGCACCAACGGCATCGGCGCCGACCTGATGCTCCTGCCGTCGAATGCCAGCATGTTCAATGGGCTGGGAAGCCCGTCAATGCCCGTCAAGGACGAGGAAGTCTTACTGAGGCTGCCTCATGTGAAGGTGGTTTCGCCGGCCATCGAGAAGATCACTACCAGCGGCAGTGTGGAGATACTGTACGGGATCGACTACGACAGCTTTGACGCGCTCAAGCCGTTCGTATTTCTCAGCGGCGACCGGTTCAAAGGGCCGTACGACGCCATCATTGACGATGTGTTCGCCGGGAGCAAGAATCCCGCTACGGAGAAGCCGTACGTGGTGGGCGACACAGTGAAGATTCTGAACCAGCCATTTCGGGTCTCCGGGATCGTGGAGCCGGGCAAGGGAGGACGCAAGCTCATCCCGCTGGACACGCTGGCTCAACTTATGGCCGCCGACGGCAAGGCGTCGGTCTTCTTCATCAAGTGCGACAACCCAGCCAACGACGACACGGTGATGGATGAGATTCACTCAACCCGCGGCTTCGGAAGCAACACATTGACAACCGTGGATAGCTGGCTCGACCAGATGACGCCGAGCAAGATTCCGGGCTTCAATCTGGCGCTCGAAGTGATCACCGGAATCGCGGTCGTCATCGGATTCCTGGTCATCTTCCAGTCGATGTACACGGCGGTGCTGGAACGCACGCGCGAGATCGGAATTCTCAAGTCCATGGGAGCGTCAAAACCAACGATCGTCAGTGTTGTGCTGCGTGAGTGCGCGGTGCTCGCAGCGGCCGGGGTAGTCGTGGGCATCGGCGGTACTTACGGCGTGCGCTTCATCATGGCTCACTTCTTCCCAACCATGCACTTCGAGATCTCGGGATTCTGGATTGGCCTCGGCGCCGTCATCGCCTTCGTAGGATCGATCTGCGGGGCGCTCTATCCGGCATGGATGGCCGCGCGCAAAGATCCGATCGATGCGCTTGCGTACGAGTGAATCGGCGGCGAACGGCGGCAGCGTGGATCCGGTTTTGCCGGCCCCGGCGCTCACTGAAACCCGGCCGTAACGTCGTTCAACTATGATTTGGCATGTCATGAACCGCCGCATCTTTCCACTTCGCGCTCTCGCCCTGGGCCTGGCGCTTCCGTGCGCGGCGCTGCCTGTTCATGCCGATAAAAAGCCGCCGCAGCTAGTGAAGCCCATGGCCGGCCCGCGCGCCACGGTCCTGCGCATCACCTGGCTCTATATCACGCCTGACAGCAGCGCGCAGAAAGTGGATAAAGTGCAGATCGGCCGCGAGATGGTGGTCGCGGAAAAGAGCGGCCCCTGGATGCGCGTCTACGCCAACACCGACATCGAGGAGCAGCACAGCGACAGGGACACGCCGATGGTCGGCAGCGACGAGACCACGCCGCCGATTTCAGGGTGGATTGAGGCCAAAGGAGTGGTGGAAGAAACCACCCCCAACGGCGACCAGATTCTGATGGGCGCAGCAGCCAACCAGGAGGCGCTGGCCTCCAATCCGCGCGGTCCAGCCAATGCCGCTCAAAGCGCACGCCTCCTCTATCGCCGCGTCGCGGAGATGTTCCCGAACTCGCCGCTCGCACCCGAAGCCGCGTGGCGTGCGGCAGACATCCAGTGGCAACTGGAGAAGGCCGACGCCGCAACCTTGCCATCGGCTCATGAAAGAGATCCCGAATTTCGCCAGCCGATGGACGAAGACGCCTTGAAGAAGCTGATCAAGTACTACCCGCACACGCGCTGGGCGGCGTTGGCGGCCTTCGACCTGATCGACAATAAGCTCTGCGGCGATTGGGAAGGCTCAACCCAATGCCCGGAGAAGGAGTCGGAGATCTACCTCAAATACGCGGATGAGTATCCCGACGGTCCGCGGACGGCGCGCGCGCTGTACGAGGCCGTTTACCGCCTTGCCGTGCTCAGCGACATGTTTGCCGCCAATGGAGATGACCGCAAAAGCAACGATGCTCGCAACCATGCGCGCACCGTGGCCGCGCAACTGAAAGCCCATTTTGCCGACTCTGACTACGCCTTGCGCGCCGCCGCCCTGGTGTACAAATTAGATGAAGGGGTTCCTGTCTACGGCATTGAACGGGAGTGAGCAGCCGACGGCCTCCCGGGGCTCCCCACCTGACGCAAACGTAAGAATCAGCAGGAGGCAGTTTGAGCCCGTATTTCCTGTCCATTCTCTTGGGAATTGTGGAAGGCCTGACCGAGTTTTTGCCGGTCAGCTCGACGGCGCACCTGCGCATCGCGGAAGCGTTGATGAAGATCCCGCTCGACGATCCGTACTGGATGATGTACACGATCGTCATCCAGGTGGGAGCAATCCTGGCGTTGTGCCTGCTGTTCCTGGAAAGGATCGTCAACTTCCTGCGCACATTTCCCAGGGGCGAAAGCGGCGATCGCAACGGGTTCAACCACCCCATTTCGCTCACGCTGATCGCCTTCGCCTGCACTTCGGCTCTGGCGTTGCTGCTGCGCAAGTGGAGCGAAAAGAATCTGGGCAGCTTGAACGCCATAGCCATCGCGCTGCTGGCGGGCGGAGTTGTCATGTGGGCCGTGGACGCCTGGAGCGACCGCTATGAGCCAAACACCACGGACGTAGAGAAGATGTCGGCGCCGCAGGCCGTCTGGATCGGCCTTTGCCAGACACTTTCCGCCGTTTTTCCAGGCACCTCGCGCTCCATGTCGACCATCGCCGCCGGCCAGCTTGCGGGGCTCGACCGCCCCTCGGCGCTCGAATTCAGCTTTCTACTCTCGATTCCCACCATGATCGCCGCCACCGGGTGGGATCTCGTCAAGGAAGTTCATCCCGGCATGGCCGCCGGAGCGGCCGCCGCGCGCGTAGCCATGGATCCCGAGCGCTGGATCGTGCTGCTCATCGGCACCGTCGTCTCGTTCATCGTGGCGCTGGGCGTGGTGGAGTGGTTTCTCTACTGGGTGCGCAAGCACGGCTTCACCGTGTTCGCTATTTACCGCATACTGCTGGGCGGAGCGCTGCTGCTTTGGGGAGCGAAGTACATCGGGGGATAAACGCAGGAGAATCAACGCGGTTTCGGCCTTGTTACCTAAACATGCCGATGCGTGGCATCTTGACCTTCGATCAGAAGCCAAAACGCTGCATGGAAGTTCTGCGGAACGAGGGGATTTTCCAGTAAGGCTGGCGATTCCGCAGGGGGTGGACATCGTGATTCCCCCTCCCTCCCTTTTGCCCGGAAGCGGCGCTGCGAGCGCCGATAATTGAAATTGCTCTGGGACGATTTGCCTGCTCCCGCGGCCCGCCGCAATACCCTTCGCCGGCCGGAGAATGGGACCGCCCTCGTCATGAAGCCGATCCGCATTGTTCTCGCGCCCACGCGCAGCCGCCCCCTGAACGTGTTTCTGGGGCTGGTGCTGCTGCTGGTTTCGCTGCTTCTTTTCCTCGCGCTTGCAACCTATCACGCCACCGATCCCTCGCTGAATACGGCCACGGATTCCGCCGTGGCCAGCAACTGGGTTGGCCTCTTTGGCGCGTACATCGGCGACCTTTTGCTGCAATCGCTAGGCCTGACGGCATTTTTGCTCCCGTTGTGGATGGGCGGCCTGGGCTGGACGTGGATGCACTCTCGGCCCGGCGGCTCGCCCATCCTGCGCTGGGTGGGCACGGTGCTGGCCCTGGCCTTCCTGCCAGCTGTGTTTGGGCTTTTGCCGTGGCATTGGCGCTGGTTGCACATGATTCCGGTGGAAGGCGTGGTGGGACGGCTGATGGCCGGCGTGCTGGTGGTCTACCTGAACCTGCAGGGCGCCTGGATGGTAGCCGCCGTGCTGGCTGCCACGGGGCTCTATTTTGCCTCGGCCATCAGCTTCTCCGTTCTCCGCGAAAGCATTGCCGAGCGCTGGATGCGCTTTGCCGAATGGCGCGAGCGTTGGCGCAGCCGCCGCGAGGAGCGCGCCGATTTGCGCGCGGAGCAGAATCGGCCGGTCCCGTTTCCGAAGCTCGCCACCGCAGCCGTACCGGACGTGGAAACGGAGCTTCCTGCCCGCTGGTCGAACCGCTTTCTCGCGTTCTTCACCCGCAAACATGCGCCGCAGCAAGATCCGTTGGATAAGATTCCGGCTTACCAGCGAATGGATTTGCCTCAGAATCCAGAGGGACGAAACGAAGCCGCGATTCCCATTACGCGGCGCAGGCCGAGCATCTGGGAGCGGGGCGAACCGGAGACAGCGACAGCCGCTCCAGTGCCGGCTCCGGCCACAACGCCGCCGCCGCCCAAGCCCCTGCAGGCACAAACCGGCGTCCCGCAGCCGGCCGATCCCGGTGCGGCCATGCGGCCCGTGCCGGTTCCCACGCCGCAGCAACAAGCCGGGGAGATCGCTATTCATGGCCGTGCCGATGCCGAAGTGCGCACGGTCGCTGTGGCGCCGAAAAACGTGAGCGGCTACAAGCTGCCCTCGAGCACGCTGCTGAATGCGGGCGAAGGCCCGCAAACGGTGCGCGAAGACGTGCTGCGCGAAGAAGCGCGGGTGCTGGTGGAAAAATGCGCCGAGTTCGACGTGCGCGGCCAGGTGGTGCAGATCAATCCCGGGCCCATGGTGACGACCTTCGAGTTCAAGCCCGAGGCGGGCGTGAAATACTCGCGCGTGACCGGCCTGGCCGACGATTTGTGCCTGGCCATGCGCGCCGAGAGCATCCTGATCGAGCGTATGCCAGGGAAGAGCACGGTGGGCATTCAGGTGCCCAACCACGAACGGGAAACTATTCACCTGCGCGACGCGATCGAAAGCGAGACCTTCGTCAGGGCCCGCTCGCGCCTCACGATCTCCATGGGCAAAGACATCAACGGCCGCATCGTGACCGCGGATCTGGCCTCGATGCCGCATATTCTCATTGCGGGATCGACAGGCTCGGGCAAATCCGTGGCCATCAACGCCATGATCATGAGCCTGCTCTACCGCACCACGCCTCACCAAGTGCGGCTCATCCTGGTCGATCCCAAGCGCGTGGAACTGGGCATGTACGAGGGCATTCCCCACCTCTTCACGCCCATCATCACCGAACCCAAACTGGCCGCCAACGCCCTGCGCAACGCGGTGCGCGAGATGGAACGGCGTCTGAAACTGCTGGCCTCGCGCAGCGTGCGCAATATCGACCAGTACAACAAGCTCTTCGAGGGCTCCATGCCTTCGCTCTTCGACGAAAGCGAAGAGGAGGAGGAGCCGCTACCCTACATCATCATCGTCATCGACGAGCTGGCCGACCTGATGATGCTCGACCGCGCCAACGTCGAGGAGTCGGTGACGCGGCTGGCGCAGATGTCGCGCGCCGTTGGAATTCACCTCATCCTGGCCACGCAGCGCCCCAGCGTGGACGTCATCACTGGCCTCATCAAGGCCAATATTCCTACCCGCATCAGCTTCCGCCTGGCTACCAAGGTCGACTCGCGCACCATCCTCGACACCAACGGGGCAGAGGCGCTGCTGGGCCGCGGCGATATGCTCTTTCTGCCGCCGGGCACCAGCCGCCTGATGCGCCTGCACGCGCCCTATGTGAGCGAGAAGGAGACAGCAGCCGTGGTCGATTTCTGGAAATCGCAGGGTGCGGCCGAATACGTCGAGGGCTTCCTCGATTCACCCAAGGACGAACGCGCCGCCATGGAAGGCGAGAGCGACGACGCCAGCGAGGACGATCCCATGTTCGACGATGCGGTTCGTCTTGTCTTCGAGTTCGGCAAGGCCTCCACTTCGCTTCTGCAGCGGCGGCTGCGCATCGGCTACGGCCGGGCCGCGCATTTAATTGACCTCATGGAGCGCGACGGCCTGGTGGGCGCCGCCGATGGTCCGCGCCCCCGCGAGCTGCTCAAAGCCCCCGGCTGGCTGCACGAGGTTATGGCGGCCAACGATTGATCGAAACGGCGGTCGCAGCCAGTAGCCAGACCACATCCGTACTGCGGGAATCATGGCATGAAAACTTGCGGCGCTACGCTACGCTTTGTCGAGTAAACGCTGACTCGATCCGTCCGGCCGAAGGTTGCCCACTGCCTGGACGCCCGGCGCGAGGACGCAGCGAGGGAGAAGCTTTCCTCGACGCGGTGCACCGTGCTTGACAAGTGTTCGAGTAAAGCAATTTACTTAGGGGCGAACCTTTAACAGCTTTCGCGGATGTAATCCCGCCTCTTCAGATGATGTTCATGGTCGAATCCGTCGCGGGCTCTGTTGCCGCAGGTTTCTTCAGCTCGCTGCCAGCTCTGCTCGCTTTTAGCGCGGAGCCGCTGGCGCATCTGCGCACGCTCGACATCCTGATCATTGCCCTCTACTTCGGCATGGTGCTGTGGATCGGCTTCTATCTCAAGGGCCGTTCCAACACCGGCGAAGAGTTCTTCATGGCCGGACGAGAGATGACCGCGTGGATCGCCGGCTTGAGCTTCGTCTCCGCCAACCTGGGCTCGCTGGAGCTGATGGGCTGGGCCGGCTCGGCTTACCAATACGGCATTCTGGCCACGCACTGGTACTGGATCGGCGCCATCCCCGCCATGCTTTTCCTCGGCCTGGTGATGATGCCCTTCTACTATGTGTCGAAGACGCATTCGGTGCCCGGCTACCTGAACCTGCGCTACGGCGAGCACGCCCGCGTCCTGGCCGCCTTCTCCTTCGCCTTGGAGATGATCCTGATGAGCGGCGTAAACATGTTCGCCATGGCCGTGGTGATGAAGGTCGTTCTGGGCTGGAGCATCACCTTCAGCATCCTGGTCTCCGCGTTTGCAGTCACGCTTTACGTGGCCCTTGGCGGGTTGCGTTCGGCCATCTTCAACGAGGTTCTGCAATTTGTGCTCATCTGGGGCGGCGCATTGCTGGTGCCCATCCTGGGCCTGATGCAGGCCGGCGGATGGACCGGCCTCAAGGCCAAAATCCTCGCCAATCTGCACTCCGACAGCTACTTCCACCTGTGGCGCGACACCGGCAGCTTTGCCGCCAACCCCATGGGAGTGCACTGGACGGGAATCGTCCTCGGCCTGGGCTTTGCGATCAGCTTCGGCTATTGGACTACGGACTTCCTGGTGGTTCAGCGCGTGCTGGCGGCGCGCAACCTGCGCGCCGCGCGCATGGCGCCCATCATCGGGTCGTTCTTCAAAATGGCTGTGCCATTTATCGTGATCCTGCCCGGATTGCTCGGTCTCGTACTGCTGCATAACCCCGATGGCAGCCGCCGGCAGCTCGTCGGCGAAGACGTGGTGGCCGCCTGCTCGGTCGCCTCTGCCACCGGCAAGATCGAAGATCCTGCGGCCTGCTCGGCGGCTATGTCGTCGAAGTCCAATCTCTCTGCCGAGGCGCAGCGGCAGGTGCTCAGCGCCGCTCCCGACTCCGAGCTGCACAGCTACAATCAGGCCCTGCCGCTGATGATGGTTCGCTACCTCGGACCCGGCCTGCTGGGCCTTGGCATCACGGCGCTGATCGCCGGCTTCATGAGCGGCATGGCCGGCAACGTGAGCGCCTTCTCTACCGTGTGGACCTACGACATCTACAAACCGCTCATCAACAAAAATGGCAGCGACAGCCATTACGTGACGGTGGGCCGGATTTCGATCGTCGCCGGCGTAATCGTATCCATCTTCGCCGGCTACATTGTGCAGCACGCGCACGGCATCATGGACTACGTGCAGGCGCTGTTCAGCATCTTTATCGCGCCCCTTCTGGGCGTCATCCTCTTCGGCATGTTCTGGAAGCGCGCTACCAGGCTCGCCGGCTTCCTGGGCCTGCTGTTCGGCATCGTCTTTTCCGCCAGCCTCTTCGAGTGGGTTCACATCAGTCCTGCCGCGCTGGCCACTGTGGCGCTTTCGCCCGACGCCAAGCCGATGGCCGAAAATGTGTTCCGCGCGCTGTGGGCGTTTCTGTTTACGGCCATCGTGGTCATCGTCGTGAGCTTGCTGACCAAGCCGCGGCCGGTGGCGGAGCTGGACGGCCTGGTCTACGGCGCGACCACGCTGCCCAAGGAAGATCCGGTTCCGTTTTACAAGCGGGAGTGGATGTGGGCGAGCGTGGTGGTCATCATTTTTGCCGCGCTCAACATTTTGTTCTGGTAGGGAGAATTTGTCTCGGCGCGAAAGGTTTGCGTGGATGTGGGGAGAGAAGGGATAGAAAAATATGCATGGTTCCGGAATTCCGATCTGGTTTTTCATTGGCGTGCTGCTGGTTGCCTACGGCGTCATGATCCTGGGATACGGCGTCTTTGAATGGACGACGGGAAACTATGCTCCCGGCGTGCAGTTGACCAATCTGCATACGCCGGTGTGGTGGGGCGGCCTGTTGGCGGTTCTGGGCATGTTCTATGCCGTCAGGTTTCGCCCCGGCCGCGCACGCAAGTAAGCGGTTTGCGAGAGAAAAAGTTTCTTACAAGCACAGCGATTGAAGGAGCACGAAAATGGCAGCGCAACGCAAGATGACATTTGGAATTGTGGTGGGCAATCGCGGCTTTTTCCCCGATCACCTGGCCAAGACCGGCCGGGAAGAGATCATCTCCGTACTCGAGGCTGCGGGTGCACGGCCCATCGTACTTGGCCCGGAAGAGTCGAAGTACGGCGCGGTGGAAACCTATGCCGAGTCGCAGCGATGCGCCGAGCTCTTTAAGAAACACGCCGAGGAGATCGACGGCATCATCGTTACGCTGCCCAACTTTGGCGAGGAGCGCGGCATTGTGGACGCCGTCCGCCTCTCCGGGCTCAAGGTCCCGGTGCTGGTGCAGGCCACGCCCGACCGCTCCGACGCGATGACCATCGCCACGCGCCGCGACAGCTTCTGCGGCAAGATGAGCTGCTGCAACAACCTCATGCAGTACGGTATTCCCTATTCGCTGACCACGCTGCACACCGAAACGCTGGATTCGCCCGAGTTCAAGGCCGATCTTGAATGGTTCTCCCAGGTCTGCCGCATCGTGAAAGGCCTGAAGAACGTGAAGATCGGCGCCATCGGCGCGCGCCCCGCGGCCTTCAACACGGTCCGCTACTCGGAGCGCATCCTGGAGACCGCCGGCATCTCCGTCGAGCCGATCGATCTCTCGGAGATCTTCGGCCGCATCAACCGCATGAAGGACTCTGACGACGCGGCGCAGGCCAAGTTGGCGGCAATCAGGAAATACGTCAGCACTTCGGGCATTCCCGATGCCGCGTTGCTTAAGATGGCCAAGCTGGGCGCAGTCGTCGATACCTGGATGAAGCAGACCAACTGCACCATCAGCGCCGTGCAGTGCTGGACCTCGATGGAGGAGTTCTTCGGCGTGGTGCCATGCACCATCATGAGCATGATGAGCAACGAGCTTATTCCCTCGGCCTGCGAAGTCGATGTCCCCGGAGTGCTCAGCATGTATATGATGGCGCTGGCTTCGGGAACGCCTTCCGCGCTGCTCGACTGGAACAACAACTACGGCGCCGATCCCAACAAGTGCGTCTGCTTCCACTGCTCGAATCTGCCCAAGCACTTTTTCAAGGAAGCCCGGATGGATTACCAGGAGATCATCGCCGGCGCGGTGGGCAAGGAGAATACGTTTGGCACGTGCGTGGGCCGCGTGAAGGCCGGCGCGATGACGTTCGCGCGCTTCTCGACCGACGACCGGCGCGGCGTCATCCGCGGCTATACCGGCGCGGGCCGGTTCACCGACGATCCGCTCGAAACCTTCGGCGGCGCTGGCGTGGCCGAGATTCCGCAACTGCAGAAGCTGCTCAAGTACATCTGCCGCGAGGGCTTCGAGCACCACGTGGCCGCGAACTTCAGCGACGTCTCGAAGGCCGTGCACGAGGCGGCGCGCTACCTGGGCTGGGAGAGCCACTACCACCCAGCCCTGGAAGACTGAACGCCGGCAATCGGCACTCGCTCGCAGGCCTGCGGATTCATGGACCTGCCGGGTTGCCTGCGCGCCAGCATGTTAACCCGTTAACTTGTCTCCGCTGGCTCCAGCATCAGGCGCGCCGCCAGCACCACCAGCGCAGACCACAGCGCATCGGCGCCCAGCAGGTGCGCTATCTGCAGCCAAACCGGGGCCAGAAACGCCACATCGAGAACACCCAGCGCATACTGCGCCGCCAGAAGAATTAACACCAGCGCGGAAAGGCCGCGATTATCCCAGCAGGTGTGCCGCTGCGCGGCGCGCACGAGCAGGCAAATGAGAAAGATGCCGGCCGCGAACGCAACCGTGGGGTGCGTCCAGCGCCAGCGCACCAACCAGCCGCTGGCGGACGAAAAATCCTGCGCAAAAGCTTGTCCGAGCGAACTCGCGGGAAAGAGCGTGTCGCCCAGCGCTGCCAGCGATCCGGTAACGCCGACAGCCAACACAACGACGAGCGATGCAATCGATAGAAACGGCGCGGCAAAGTGAATCCTGCCGCGCAGGTAGCCTCTCCGCCGGCTGAGCAGGTGCGCGGTCAGCGTGAGCGCGGCCAGCAGCAGCAGCGTGTTGGTCAGGTGCAGCGCCAGGTACGGCGCGCGCAGGGGCGAACGGCTCTGCGCGGTGAGGCCAAGCTTGACCAGAAAAGCTCCCAGCGCTGCCTCGACGACTGTGAAAACCACGGCAGCCAAAGCAGCAGCTCGCGCCAGGTGGGCACGCGCCGTGCCGGCGATGGTCCACCAGAGCAGCGCCACGACAAAAATGAACGAGAGACCGCTGGTGATGCGATGCGTATACTCGATCATCGTGTCAACGCGCGCCGAGTGCTGGATCACCGTCCCGTTGCACAGCGGCCAGTGATTGCCGCAGCCGGCGCCCGATCCGGTGGCGCGCACCAGCCCACCCCACAAAATAACGCCGATGAAATAAACCAGGACAGCCCAGGCGAACCGGCGCAAGGCAGGCGAAGGAAGGCTATGAGCTTGCAAGGAAACGGCGGTCGCAGGCATACGAGATCACTCCGCGGAGAACCCACCAGTGTAGAACAAGCAGCAGGGCCTGATCTGCCTGGACGTGGCGCCCGAAATGAAGTACACTATGTCTTACCTTAAGGTAAGACGCATGGCGCACATGGCGACTGTCAGTTCGAAGGGGCAACTGGTGATTCCGGCAGAAATACGGAAGAAATACCGGTTGAAGGCAGGAAGCCGGGTTGCGGTGGAGGATTACGGCGGGGAGATCAAGGTGAAGCCCAATCCTTATGACGCCCTCTTGGCGCTTCGCGGCAAGTTCGCGCAATACCAACTCGAGAAAGACCTCATGGAAGAGCGCCGCAAGTGGGATGAGCGCCTGGAGTCCATGTGAAACGGTACGTGCTCGACGCCAACGCACTCATGCGCTACTTGACAAAGGGTCCAGGAATCGAACGCCTCGACAAGCTGTTTGCGCAGGCACAACGAGGCGAGGCGAGCCTGTCGATGTCCGTGATCAATCGCGGCGAGGTTCTTTACAATCTGGCGAAACGGGCAGGCATGCTTGAAGCAGTAGCAGCGCTACGAACCATGGCCCATTATGTTGAGTCGGTCGATGCGACGGAAGAGCAAGCGAACGGAGCCGCGGCTTTGAAGTTTATTTATAAACTGGGCTATGCAGACTGTTTTGCGGCCGATCTTGCGATAAGAAGAGGCGCAACTCTTGTGACCGCCGACCGGGATTTCGTGAAACTCGGAAAGCAGTTGAAAGTGCTGGCTTTGCCGCACCATTTGGCATAGACACTGGACCGTCCAGCGCGGATCGGCGGGGCCATTACTCGCTCAGCAGTCTCACCACATGATCCACAATCATCAGGTCTTCGAGGGGAGAAATCACGCGCACGGTCACAGGCGAATTCTCCGCGGAGATGACCGCCGCGCCGCGCACGTTGTTGCGCTTGGCGTCGAGCACGATGCCCAGCGCACCCAGTCCCGAACAGATCTCAGCGCGCGAGGCGATATCGTTCTCGCCGATTCCGCCTGTGAAGACCAGCATGTCGAGACCATTCAACTCCGCCACGAAGCTTCCGATCCACCGGGCGATGGTCCAGCAAAACTTGTCCACGGCCAGCCGTGCCTTTGCGTTGCCTGCCGCGATGGCCTCGCGCAGATCGCGCATATCGTTCGAAAGCTCGCTCACTCCCAGCAGGCCGGACTTCTTGTTCACCACCGTGTCCAGTTTCTCAGCCGCCTCTGCCGCACCTGGCGTTGTCTCAGCAAGCTTTTTCAGGATGAAGATCAGCACGCCAGGATCGATGTCGCCCGTACGCGAGCCACTAATGAGCCCGCTGGTTGGCGTCAGCGCCATCGATGTATCAATGCACTTGCCGTTGCGAATGGCCGAAATCGAGGCTCCGTTGCCCAGATGTGCAACAATCAGTTTCCCCGGCACATCCGGCTGCAGTTGATACACGATCGACTCATACGAAATGCCGTGATAGCCGTAGCGCCGCACGCCCATGGCAACGTACACAGAGGGAATCGGCAGATGCGTGGCGACTTCGGGCAAGGTGCGATGGAAGTACGTGTCGAGAACGGCAAAGTTGGGAATACCCGGAAACAGCCGCAGCGCCTCGCGCATAATGTACACGGCGATGGGGGTGTGCAGCGGCGCCAGGTCCTGGTAGCTCTCGATTTCGTCGATCAGCGCGGGCGTGATGCGCTGGTTCTCGCGGACAGTGGGGCCACCGCACACGGTGCGATGGCCGATGGCCGCCGGGGTAGAGAACTCGCCGGAGTGCAGCGCGTCGGCCACCAGCTTGAATGCCACGGAGCGGCTGGGCACGGCCGGCGTCTGGTCGATCAGTTTCTTGCCGTTCGCGTCTTTGATCCAGAACTTGCCCAGATCGGTGCCGATGCCGTCGACAGCGCCCTCGAAGAGCCGCGTCCGCTCGCCGTTTCCGGCTTCATACAGGGAAAATTTGACTGAAGAAGAACCGCTGTTCAATACCAAAACCGGCAACGAGGGCATGGTGAAAACCTTTCCGAATGTCAGATGTACGAATCGGCAAGTCTGTGTGCGAGCGAACATCCCCGCAACCGGCGCAAATCTTCAAGCGCCGTCAAAGCGCCGACTTCCGCGGCTACCAAGCGCAATGCTGCCGGCTCCACGAGACCTGGAGAAATTCTTCCCATCCAGCGTAGCAGCCAGTCCGCGAGGCGATGGGTGACTCAAGTCACATACAGAGAGTACGAGGGTTGATATCTCTGGGCCAGACATACGGACCTGACTGCTTTGGAGGAGCCGCGGCGCAATATGGCGCTCCTTATGGCCGGCGCCACCACCGACCACGTGCGCCGCATGGAGCCGGCAGCGCCCGCTGTCGCAACCTTTCTTCTTGCCCTCTTCGTGATTGCCGGGCGCTGGCCGCACTAGCAGCAATTCATTTCGGCGGCGCTGCCGGAGCGGATGCTTCACCCTGCGCTGCAATCGGCTTCAGCCTGGCGACCTCCGCAACAGGAAGCTCCAATGCGCCCACGCGGTCGGCCGTCGCGTCGCGCAGACCCACGCGCAGATAGTACTCCCCTTTTACCGGAACGCTGATCTGCTGGCGATAGCTGAAAAAGGTGTTCAAGGCCGAAGCAAACTGCGCGGACGAAAGATTGACCCTGATGCTGTTGGTTTGCGAGTTGAGCAGCGCTCCATCTACGTCATACAAGATCGACGCGAAATCCAGCGTGCAGTGATGCTTTCCGTCAGGTGCTGCCGCGCAATCAATGCTCCTGGGGCTCACGCGGAATTCGACCGTATAGCGGCGATAGGGTCCGTTGATCTTATTGGCGGCCTCGTTGCCTGGCGCAACCGCCGGCTCTTCATCGTCCGTGCTGAGCCGTACATTGGCCGTGAAGATGATCTGTGTGGGGTCGGGGGCGCCCCGGAGCATGGCGGCGCGCATCGCATCATATGGCGGCAAGGCATTCTTTTCGCTCTGGACCTCAGTGTGCCGCGCTGGCGCGCTGGGATCGTCGGCATAGTAGCCGTGCCGATAGGCGAGAGCCACCTTCGGAAGGTTAACCTTCACCTCAATCTTGCGGTACTTGCCGTTCCAGTCGTGGTTTGCGGGTGTGTAGGCAATCGTGTAGTAATTCGAGCCGGCATCGATGGCCTTCTCCACAGCCGATTTCAAGTCGTTTGCGTTCACAAACGCCTTGCCGCCCGTCGCCTCCGCCATTTGCTCCATGGTGTCGTGTTCCTCGGCCGTTTGACGGAAGAACTTGATCGCGTTTTGGCCCATCATGGTCTCGTTGTCCCCGGTCGGTTGCTCGTTTGGGCTCATGGTGTCGTGCCCACCGGGCGCTTGCAGGGTGAACCTGTTCGCGTCTCCCGGACTCCCTTCGTCGGTGCGCCCGCTGTTGCTCGCGTTCAGCATCGGCTCTACCATCAGCCCCCGGGCATCGATGGGATACACCGCGACCTGGCTCCGCGCCATCAGATCCACTGTTTCCCTGAACTCGTCCTCCGACGACGCAACGACCGCAAAGGGGTTCTGAAGCGAGGGGTCGGGCAGGATGCTGATCGGAAAAGAGCCCGAAAACCAGATCAGATTCTTGCGCCCCGGCAGGTTGCTCATGTAGCGGGCCAGCAGGTTCAGCGCATCCAGCGTAAAGCGTGCGCGTAGCTGAAGCTGGTGCGACTGCTGCTCGGCCTCGAACTGCTTCAGGTTGGCAAGCACCGTCGCTTTATTCGGCATATTGCCCAGCGCAGCTTCCGTGCTCATTATCCGCTCGTCGTCCGCTCCAGGCTCGTCTCCTAACATCGGATTGTCCATCAGCGGTGAGGCGCCTTGACTGCCTTCCTTGCCCTCAACCAGCGCGCGCAGCACGGATGGGTCCGACGTGAACCCTTGCAGCAGCTTCAGTTCCGGGGTCAAGGCGAAGATGGCGATCCGAGCCCCCGCCGGCGTCTCCCTAAGAAACTTCAGGACCTCATTTCGCACCTCGGTCTGTGCGTTCACGGGAGTGTTGAGCTTGTCGAAGAGAAGAATGTCGATGGCGCTATTGGCGGGCACAGGCGAGTAGTTGGTGAATGTTCCGGGGTCGAGCTTGGGAATGGGAGGCATTGGCGCGGGCGCGCTCGCCGCGTGCTCCTCGAAGACCTTGATGGCCTGCGGGTGCCCGTCCTCCAGGACCGTAAAGTCCGTCGCGCCCAAATGATGCACGGGGTTTTGCTGGGCGTCGCTCACCGTTACATCGACCACGACCAGATCGGCGGTCGTGCGGATCGTCGTCTCTTGGCCTGCCTGCGCGGATTGCGCAGCGGCGCAAAACGGAACAGAGATCAGGGCGGAAAGAAGAAACCGAACGAAGTTACGGATCATGGCCGAGTCTCCTTCTTCGGGGCGACGATGCAAAATGTACTCCGGACTTGAGAGCGCCACCGGGGTTGATTTGCCATTGCGCTCAGTATTTGGATGTACTTGGTCCGTATCCCTAATATACCTTGGCTAGTCCGGCTTCAAAAATATCGCTTCAGTTTCAGGACCTGCGACTCGAACCCGTACCAGAGCGCCGTGGCCACGAGGGTGGTCACGATCAGGCGAAAGCCCACCACCGCCAAATTGCCGGTCATGCCGTAGGCGTTCATACGCGCGTCGAACCAGCCGAAGAAAATAAAGACCGAAATGTGCGTCATGTAGAGTCCGTAGCTGATGCGCCCGTAGAAGGCCAGGGGTCCGCAGCGCAGCAGCGCGTTCAGCGGATTGCGCGCGCCTGTCGATGCGATGGCCGCCAGCATCGCTCCGGCAAAGCCCGCGGACAATGCGGAATCCAGAAACGCCGTTCCGCCGGCGATGGTAGCGGCGGCCGCGATCCCCAGCGCAAAGGCGGCAAGGCCGATCGCTAGCCACGCGCGCCGGCTGAGCTTGAGCGTGTAAAACGCGAGCGCCAGAAGGCTGCCCAGCGCGATTCCGTCCAAATGAATCAGCGTATTCGTCGACGTCATCCAACGCAGATTCGCGTGGCGCAACAGCGGCGACGCGACGAGTGCGGCCACCAGAACGGCGGCCAGCATCCAGGGCCGCCGCAAGACGCGTACTGCTGGCGCCCAGGCAAAATAGTACTGCTCCTCAATGGCCAGCGCCCATGTGGGACCAAGGGCAGGCGGCAGCGTGAGGTGAAACAGATTCTGCACGCAAAAGATATAGGCCAGCCAGGGCGCGGCCTTGATCGCGTCCCAGACACCGGGGCCTATGAACCAGGGCGCGTTGAGATAAACCACGGCCAGCACCAGCAAGTACACCGGCCATACACGCAGCGCCCTGCGCGCATGAAAGTTGTGATAGTAGTGCGGCTTGTCGCGCGCGCCCAGCAGAGTGCAGGTAATCAGAAACCCGCTGAGAACAAAGAAGAGGATCACTCCGGCCCAACCCCACAGGCTGGCGTAGTAGATCCACGTGCCTTGCAGCCGGGGATGGCAGTGATAAAGGACTACCGCAAGAATCGCCAGGCCACGCAGCCCGTCGAGTTCGGGCAGGTAAGAGGGAAGCCAGGTTGGGCGTTGCATGGGCAAGATCGTTTGCCGCACTGTGGCCAAGCCGGCGCGAATCATCCAGCGGCCAACTGCCGCGCGCGTTCTGTAGCCCGCATCACGGCTTTGATCAGCGTAACGCGCAACCCGCCTTCCTCCAGTTCCAGAATGCCGTCAATCGTGCATCCGGCGGGAGTCGTCACGGCGTCCTTCAGCAGCGCCGGATGGTAGCCGGTCTCCAGCACCATCTTCGCAGCCCCGTAGGCCGTTTGCGCGGCAAGCTGCGTAGCGATGTCGCGCGACAGGCCCACCTTCACGCCAGCCTCGGCCAGCGCCTCGATGATGATGTAGAGATACGCCGGACCGGAGCCCGAAAGGCCGGTTACGGCATCCATGTGCTTTTCGTCCACCAGTACTGTGCGGCCCACTGTCTCAAACATGCGCTGGGCCAGTTCCATTTGCGCGCCGGAGACAAAGCGCCCGCGGCACAGGGCGGCCATGCCGGCGCCGAGCGCCGAAGGCGTATTGGGCATGGCGCGAATTACGGCGATCTCCATGCCGACTGCTTCCTCAATGGCGCGGGTCTTCACGGATGCCGCAAAAGAGACGAGCGTTTTGGCCGGCGTAAGCGCGGGCTTGATCTCCGCAATCAGATCCGGGACCTGGAACGGCTTCACGCCTACCAGAATGAGGTCCGATTGCCGAACCGCCTCCACGTTGTCGGTGCTTACGTCCACGCCCCACTGCGTGCTGAGCGCCAGCGCCCGCTCGGCGCGGCTCACGGTGGCGTGAATGCGATCGGCGGCAAACAGATTCTCTTTCAGAAACGCCTGCAGCAGGATGCCGCCCATCTTGCCGGCGCCCAGAACCGCCACGCGGACCTCTGGCAGTTGCGCGGGAACTTGCGTTGCCTCGACGGCGATCTCGGACATGTTCTCTTTTCCTTTCCTCTGAAATATGTTTTGCGGCTACAGTGGCTTTTGCGCGCAATATGGGCTGCAACTCCAAGGATACTCGCATTCTGCACGCATACTCACCTGATTGCATGCACGGATTTCGCCGCCCAGGCCCAAAGAAATCGCGACCCGGGGCGCGACAGCCGGCTTCACATCCCCGCCCAATCTGCTCGGCGTCCGCTCACTGGCCGAGCAGTGCTTCGTTGGCCAGAAAATCCTTCAGCGCCGTTCCCATTTTGCCGTTACGCTCGGCAGACGGCCAATTGCCATCCCAAATCAGGTACCCGCCGGGGAGCGTGAGGAACTTCTGGCCGTTGTAGAAAGCGGAGACGGCTGTCACCAGCCAGGCGTGCGACTCAAGGATATTAGGTGGAGCGTTTTCGGCTCTTGGCGCTGGATTGCGCAATTCAGACACGTGCACGCCCATGTGCATCAAGGCCCTCGTTAACGCATCCCCTTGCAGGCTATCCAAGTTGAACGTGCAGTTGAAGAGCACGCCATCCGGTGAGTCCTTGGTACCCAGTTCCTCATCCTTTGCTGACGCCTCGTTCGCTGTACCAGAGCTAACGAACACTCCTGTGTGCTCGCCCTGCTTGCCGTAAACATCGGTTGCTCTTACCGCCGCGTTCTTGGCAGGGCCCGCGACGAGCGCATCGGCGGATTTCTGCGCGGCTGCAATAGCGTCATACAGATAGAACTCGGAGCCCGAGTCTACTTGCGCCGGTGCGCCCCTGGTCTCTTCGTCGTTCTTCGAGAAATCGATCTCCTTCGGGGTCACATCGGAGACCGACTGCAGCACCAACCGCGCGGGATATGCGTTCATGTTTCCGAAACCGCCAAAGCCCACAATCTTGCCCGAGGCATCGCGCTGCAGCGTCGCGTCGGCCACGCCATCCAGCCGGCCCACCAGCGTGGCCGCCACCTCATAGCGCGTGCATCCCAGGCACATGTCCGCGCCCTTTTCATGCCTCTGCGCCAGCAACGAATCGAACTGCTTAAAGTCTTTGTTCTTGTCGAGCGTCACCGCGGTGCGCGTGGGCGGCGTGTACTTTCCGGTAAAGTTCCGCGCCGGTTGCACCACCAGCATGGCCGCCGGTCCCGCCTTGCCCTTCGCTCCCTGCGGATAGGCGAGCCAGATCGCGTTCACAGGGTATCCGCAGTTGGGATTCGTCGCGTCCTTGATCGCAAACTCGTCGAAACCCGCCACCACTGTGCCTTTGATGCGCACGTTCTTTCCGTCGAACGCCGCCGGATTCTTCACCACGCTGCACACTGTCGTATCCACGACCTGCGCATACAGGCCGCAGCCGAATCCCAGAATCAGAAAAACCAAAACAAGATAACGCTTCATAATGCCCTATTCAGCCGCTCGAACCCGCAGCGGCAGCAAGAATTTATGGTGGCGCGAGACACCGTAGAGGGGAACCCGACAGAATACCATGCCAGGGCGGCCGATCTGGCGCCGGAAGGCGTCTTATCTCCGCTACTGTGCGGCGGCTTTTTGCGCCGCGATCCACTCGTCGATCCGCTGCTCTAAAACGTCCAGCGGCAATGCGCCCGCGTCAAGCACCTGATCGTGAAAGGCGCGAATGTCGAACTTGCCGCCCAGAGCTTTCTGCGCGCGGTCGCGCAGCTCCAGAATCTTCATCTGCCCGATCTTGTAGGCCAGCGCCTGGCCGGGCCATGCAATGTAGCGGTCGACTTCCGTTTGAACGCTGGTTTCATCGAGGGCGGTGTGGTCGTGGAAGTATTGCACCATCTGGTCGCGGGTCCAGCCTTGGGAGTGGACGCCGGTATCGACGACGAGGCGGACGGCGCGCCAAATGTCGGCTTCCAGGCGTCCGTAGTCGGAATAGGGATCCTGATAGAAGCCGGCGTCCTTGCCCAGGTGTTCGGCGTAAAGAGCCCATCCCTCGGTGTAGGCCGTGTAGCCGCCGTATTTGCGGAATTCCGGGAGACCTTTGAGCTCCTGCGCAATGGAGATTTGCAGGTGATGCCCGGGGATGCCCTCGTGATAGGCGATGGCCTCGACGCCGTAGAGGTTGCGTCCCGTGGCATTGTAGGTATTGATGAACAAGCGGCCGGGGCGGCTGCCGTCGGGCGTGCCCGCTTCATAGTAGGCAGGGGGCGAGGTCTTGGCGGCGTAGTCGGGAACCGGGACGACCTTAAAAGGCGCCTTGGGCAGCGTGCCGAAGAGCTCAGGCAGCCTGGCCTGCATGGGCGCCAGATAGCCTTTATAAGCGGCGAGCAGTGCCTCGGCCGAGGCTGGGTGCAGTTTGGGGTTGGCCTTGATGCCGGCGCGAAAGCTGTTCAGGTCCTGGAAGCCGAGCTTCTGCGCGATGGCCAGCATCTCCGCTTCGTCCCTCTTCACCTCGTCCAGACCGATCTGGTGAATCTGCTCCGGCGTCAGGTTCGTTGTGGTCGTGCGCCTGATCAGAAACTGGTAATAGTCTTTCCCGTCGGGCAGCGCATCGATACCGGGCTTCAAGCGTCCGGCAGGAATGTAGCTCACCTCAAGGAAACGCGCGAAGCGCATATAGGCGGGCAGAACCTCCTTTGAGATCGCGTCCAGCATCTCCGTTTTGATGTGTTCCTGCTCGGCGGCGGAGACGGACGCAGGAAACTTCTTGAGCGGCAAGGCGAGCGGCGAGTCTTCGGGCTTCTGATTCGCCAATTGCTTTACCTGGTCGAGCGCCTTTTCGAGCACATCCTTGGGCGGAACGCGGTGATCCTCAATGCCGATCGACATATTCTCTGTGACCTGGGCAAAGGCCTTGGGCAGCGCGTGCAACCGTGCGATCCAATCGTCGTAATCCTTCACGGTGGTGAAGCTGAGTTCGGCCGCCAACCGCGGGTAGTCGGAGTAGATGCCATCCATTTGGCTGACGGGCATCTCCCACTCCTTGAACTCCGCGCCCTCCTGGTCCATCTCGAAGCGGCGCATCAGTAAATCCTGGCTGGTTTTCTCCTGATCCGTGAATCCCGTGGGGTCGATTGACGCCAGACGCATCAGGAGGTTCTGCTCCCGCGCCAACGCGTCGTTCACAGCCTGCACGGAGTAGTCGCTGATCTGGTCGTTGTAGCGCATGTCGCCGATGGAGGAGGCGAATTCGGGGTCGTGCTCGAGAACGTCTTCCCAATAGTTGTGGAAGAGATCGTTGAGGGCCTTGCGGCGGTCTTCCAGCGAGGCGGGCGCGACCGGCTGGGCCGGAGTGAGCGGCAACTTTTGCGCGCGAAGAGCGGGAAGGAATGCAAGCAGCGTCGCAGAAACAGCCAGGGCTGAGAGGGCAAGTTTTCTCAAGGGAGCGGGTTCCTTCGCGGAGAAATGGTCGTTTTGTTGAGTGTAGAGCACAGGCCCAGGGTCTGGCCCGATGCCTTGCGAGGCGCCGGGATGCAGCTGCCCCGCGACTTCGCACGCGAGACGGGCGTCCTGCAACCCGGCCAGACTCTTCTTGTCGATGGCGGCATCTCGATCGGCGCTACCAAGGCCACTGTGTAAGCAGCCGCATAGGCGCGCGCTTGCTTCGGTCCAGGCCCTGGAGCTCGATTCCGGCAGCTCCTCAAAAGTTAGCCCTGCCATCGCCGTGTGGCCTTGTGTTCTGCGGCCAAAGCACACAATGCCAACCGCCGCATTCGGGCTCACTTGGGAACATGGATCAGAGACATCGGCAGAAAAGCGTTTGACAGAGAACGCCATCTTGCTATATCAATGATTCGCGCTTGAGATAGGTACGTTCTTCCCAACTGCAGCAGCATGCGAGTACCCGCTTCGGTTAGGTTTCAACCGATGCGGAGGGATGCTGCTTTGCCAGGAATCATACTCATGAATCGGAGACAATTTCTTGCGACGTCGGCGGCTTTAGCAGCAACTTCCGCCTACCCCAGTCTGGCGCGGACGCCGGCGCAGTTCCACGGATTCCCAACCTCAGAGTTGTTGAGGTACAGTCCTTATGCCGAGAATACGCCTATCCCAGAATATCGTTGGGCTTCGGCGAGCGCCTACGAAGCCTTCCGGGATATGAAGTTCGGAATCCGGATTCACTGGGGAATCTACTCGATATGGCATCGCGGCCCCGAGTCCTGGCCCTTCCTTACTATGTCCTTGGAAGATCGCCAGGCCTACAACAACCTTTACAAAACCTGGAATCCCGCGGGCTTCGATGCGGACGCATGGATGGACACTTTCAAGGAAAGCGGCATGAAGATGCTCGCTTTCACCACCAAGCATCACGAAGGCTTCTGCATGTTCGACACCAACACGAGGGTGAAGAACCGGGCCAACTGGACAGCCGCGGGAGGTCCAAGGATGGAATCCTGCGACCATGCCTACTCCATCATGGACACTCCCTTCCGAAGGGATGTGGTGAAGGAGGTCTGCGATGCCGCGCATAAACGGGACATCAAGATCGATCTCTACTTTTCGCACCCCGATTGGTATGACGCGGACTTCAGGCCCTATGTGTGCCACCCGCTGCAGATACCCTCCTCGGCGCAGTGGATGATCCCGACTGATATACAAATGACGCAGGAAAGATTGGGCAATCATGCCGTGATCGTTCCCGATCCTACGGATGCCGAGGTGAAGCGCATGATGGAGAGACATCGTGCGCAACTGGTCGAGTTGCTGACCAACTATGGAAAGATCGACACGATGTGCCTGGACATGTGGCTGGGGCCGCGCGTCTGGCCCGAACTTCGCAAGACGGTGCTGAAGATGCGCGAGCTTCAGCCGGACGTGATGTTGCGGATGCGCGGCATAGGGAACTACGGCGACTACTTCACCCCGGAACGCGTGGTCCCTGGATCGCAAGAGACATCCGACAAACCGTGGCTCACCATCTATCCGCTGGGCGCCGACTTCTCCTACGATCCCGTTGCCTCGCACTACAAAGGTACGGCGTGGATCGTGCGCAATCTGGTCGACACGGTGGCTAAGGGCGGCGGGTTGCAGATCGGTGTTGGTCCCAGCCCTCAGGGCGAGTTCCACCCCGAGGCGGTCCGGCAGATGAAGGGTGCGGGTGAATGGCTGAAGGTGAACGGCGAAGCTATCTACTTGACGCGTCCCCGTGAAGGCACGCTTTGGTCGGAGGGAGAGACGGTCCGCTACACGCGGTCGAAGGACCGGCGGTTTGTTTACGCGATCCTGACCGAATGGCCCGGAACGCAGGTAACGCTTAAAACCATTCGGCCCGGGGATGGCTCCAAAGTAACTCTTCTGGGTTCAAAGGCGGAGCTGCCATGGAAGTTCGATTCGGCGCAAGGGACGATCATCGCTTTGCCGGAGAACCTGCAGCAACCGAGTAATAGGCCATGCGACTTTGCATGGAGCCTGAAACTTCAAGTAGCGGGAGCGTAGAATGGCGCCCGCTACCGGATCTGCCCACGCTTCCGCAATGGCAAAAGCTCACTTTGGCGCTGCTACTACCATATCTCCAATCGGCTTTCGTTCTGCGCCTGTCGTATCGCTTTGGCTGTATCAGCGAAGGGAAAGCAACTGACCTTATTCGCTCCACTCGGCCGGCGCTTGGGAATAGGATGTAAAAACACAAGTTCATGCAGGAGATACAGGAACATGAGAAGACGTACATTCCTTACACGAGCAGCCATGGGGATGACAGCCCTCGCAAGTGGAGTGTTGCCGGCTCTCGGATCTGAGAAACTGACGGCAGGCGAAACTCGCGGCGCTGAGGCCCCGCCTGCGGCAGGTGCGTCCCTATCCATAGGACGCCCAGTCCGCATCGTAAGCATCGGGTTTCAAGGCACAAGCATGCCTCTGGAACAGATCGTAAGACACGTCGATGAGGAGGGAGCTCGAGGCGCCGATGTTATCGCCTTGCCGGAGACGTGCCGTGGGCAGAATGCGTCAAGTGAAGAGCCGCTGCACGGTCCGACGGTGACGGCTATGGCGGCGCTGGCCTCAAAACATCGCACCTATATCGCTGTTCCTATCGACCGGCGGGATCAAAACAGGAGACTGAATACCGTCGTATTCCTGGATCGCACGGGACATGTCGCATGTGTCTATAATAAATTGTTTCCCTACTGGTCGGAGTACGCGCTGCATCCGCCTGTCAGCCCGGGTGACGCAAGCGAGGTATATGAGGCGGATTTCGGCCGCATTGGATTTGCAACCTGTTTCGATGCTAATTTTCCCGAGGTATGGCGGCGCTTGTCGGAGCAGGGGGCCGAAGTCGTCGTATGGCCGAGCGCGTATTCAGCCGGTTCCTCGCTCCAGGCTCATGCGATCAATCACCATTACTACATCGTAACTTCATCGTGGACGCCCGACTGTATCGTCTATGATATTACGGGAGAACGGCTTCTATACGAATCGGCTAAAGATGTGAATGTCAGCCGTGTTACTTTGGATTTGGACCGTGGAATTTATCATCAAAACTTCAATCTCGAGAAACGAGACAAGTTATTGAAAGAGCATTCCCAGGATGTGGTCCAAGACAAGTGGATGGGGCTGGAACAGTGGTTTGTGCTGAAGGCAAAGCGGCCCGGTGTAAGCGCGAGGGCGTTGGCCCGGCAATATGGCCTTGATGAGCTCCGGCATTATATTGAGCGCAGCCGGGAGGCGATCGACAAACGCCGCGGTTGGGAGTTTGCCGCCAAGGCTGCTTTTCCCGGAAAGACCGTAGGTGAAATACAGGCCTTTGCCTCGAAAGAGGAGATATAGGCGTGAGGCGCCGTCGCCACGTGAAAATAATCTCTCGCGCTTGCAGTAACTCACGACAGAAGAGGATTCGGAATATTCGCGAATTGACTTACGCGGCACAGTTCGAAGGTAGGAGATGAAATGCAGAGACGCACATTCTTGAAGAATTCGGCAATCGGGATCGGGACTCTAGCTGGGATGCATAGCGGAATTTTGAAAGCAGGCGGAGAGAGTCCGTCGCATTCCCGCGATGGTGTTGTGGTGACGGAAGGAAAGGGGCCGCTCGTTTGGGGAACCAACGCAGTGGTTCTCAAGTCTTCCTGGAACGGTACGCCCTCCCTGGATGATCTTTTGTCGGACCATGAGCACACCATGGTCTTGGACCGGTTTTATCGCGTCGGTGGTGATAATCGTCCGGCGACGCCGACCGAATGTCGTGTCGCTTACAATAGCGACGCGCTCTTCGTGGTTTTTCGTTGCGGCGAAAGCGACATGTCTTTCCCTTACGCGAATCTGGACACGAAGTATTGGCGGGAGGCAGATTGGCATTCGCTTCATGGTTTACCCTCCGCAAGTAACAACTGGCCTCCCAA
>JBEKNY010000016.1:0-80207 GCA_049522315.1 Occallatibacter sp. | reverse complement strand
CTGTCTCCGCTTCACCAACCGCTGACCAGTCTGCCGGAGAACCAACAAAATGAACACAAATCTTCAACCAACGGCGAACTGTCAAATTACAATCTGTCTCAACCGAGGGGTGCACCCCACTGTCATGTCAAGCCCCCACGATCCAAATCTTCCCGCCATCCACACGCTAAGTCGTTCTTTTTCTGATCCCTGACCCCTGATCCCCGATCTCTGTCTTCCTTGCAGATTATTTCCGCGAAATCTCTACACTTGTCTTATGTGGTTGATGTGAGCTGGCAGCAGGGCGGCGCGGAAATACGCGGGGCCCCCGGCGACCGGGCCCCAAGAAGCGGTCTTTGGCTTCTTGGGTGGGGCGACAGGTCCTCGTCGCTGGGGTGCCGATCGGATGCCGATTTGGCGACCGGCATCCCTCGCGCCGCCCCCTTTTTTCCCGTCCCGCTCGCTCGACCCCTCGACCGCACGCCCGGCGGCGTGAAACAGGAGCATTGGAAATGGCAAAATCGACAGAACCCGCAACTTCACCGGCCGAAGAACCCGAGTCGATCGCTCCCGATCGTCCCCTCGACAACGCCGCCGTCGCGCGCTGCATTCGCGCCTGGCATCGCGCCTACAAGAAGCAACTCGAGGCCGATGAAAGCAAATTCCAGGCCGAGCAGGCGGGCAACAGGGCCTTTCTCTGCGCCATGCCCCCTCTCGCCGGACTCGACAACATCCGCGACTACATCGCCTGCGTCGCGCAGGCCGCCATCATGAAGGTCCTCCGCCAAAACGACGTCACGCAACTTCTCTACGCCGCCCAGGTCGCCATCGGCACGGTCAGGCGCGAGCCAAAACGGCCCAAATCCCCAGCCGCCTGAAATACCCCCTACCCCCCTATACCCCCCACGGGTATCTAAATCGCATTTTATGATGGTTAAGTCGTTCAGAATCAGCAACGGTTCGTCCAAAAACGCTCAAAACCGCGGCGATTTTCGTCGCCAAACGTCGCCAAACGTAAAAAAGCTGCCGCGCCGCTCCTCGCCGGGCCAGGCGGTCAAGGCTGGCGGGCGGCGGAGCAGACGCCGGACATTTCGGACTTTTTTCTCCAATTTGAATCGAGCCAGATTTGTAGCGCGCCGCGACCAGCGAAATGTGACACGGAATTCATCCTCGTGTGACAAAATTCAATTACGCTGCCGTTTCGCCGCACCCATCGTTTCGTGCTTCCATGCGCAAACGCCCTTTTTGGAACCAGCGGCGCTCGGATGCATGAGAGGCCTGCTCGACTGGACAACGGGATGAAGAGACCGAATTCATCGATGCAACTGACGCGCGCCGCCGACTATGCCGTCCGCGTGATGATTCAGTTGGCCGCGCCGACGGCCATGGGGCGCGTCTTGCTTCCCTCGCTTGCGCAGGCTACGGGCGCTCCGGAAAGTTTTCTATCCAAGGTGTTGCAGACTCTGGCTCGTTCTGGGCTCATCACCTCGCAGCGCGGCCAGTCGGGCGGTTTTCGAATTACACAACGCGGCCGCGATGCATCGATGCGCGATGTGATTGAAGCCATCGACGGTTCCATCTGTCTCAACATCTGCCTCGTGCACGGCCGGTCGTGCCCGAGGAAGGCGCGCTGTCCGGCGCACCCGGTTTGGGCGCGCGCCCAGCAGGCCATGCTCGAGGTTCTCTCCAACGCTTCCATCGCCGCCATGGCCGCCCAGGCATCGCCGGCTAGACCAGGCCATTCCGTCAGCGGCACACATGCCCTCCAGGCCGCCAAGAACCCGGTCCGGCGATAGCCTTTCATCCAGCGCCCGTCCATTTGCCAATGCCAAGCCTGCGGTGTTTCAATCGTGTTATTGAAACAGGGGTGCTCCACGCGAGTGGGGCTGAGAAATACCCTCGAACCCGATCCGGATAATACCGGCGTGGGAAGTTTTCTCCGACCGAGCGGCATTCTTCCTCACCTCACTTCGCGGCCGAAGCTCCTTTGTTTCATTTGAACTCTGAAACGAAGGATTTTCATGCCAGCAGCCGCAGGCACCGTCATAGCCCGCATTTCGTCGTCACCCTCCGGCCGCGCCTGCGGCGCACTGGTTAAGAGCCTCCTGCTAGCCTCCTGCCTTGCCTTGCCGCTCCGCGCGCAAACCGCTCCGCAGACGGCGACACTGCCCGCTCCGGCTCCGGAAGCCGGCGCACATACGCCAGCTCCGGCGCAGCAAAAACCCGCTCCCGTCACCACCACGGTCGTCGTCCACGGCGAAGTGGAAGACAACTATCTTCCCGAATCCGCCACTGTCGGAAGCTTCACCAGCGTGCCCATTAAGAACTTGCCGCTCGCCGTCTCCATCGTCACCCGCGACCTGCTCAATGACCAGGTTTCGCGCCTGCTCTCCGACGTGGTCCAGAACGACGCCTCGGTCGGCGACGACTACGTGCCCGTGGGCTACTACGGCGGCTACCAGATTCGCGGATTCCCTCTCGATCTCGCCACCGGATTTGAAGTCAGCGGCATGACCATCGCCGGCGAGCAGGATGTTCCACTCGAAAACAAGCAGAGCGTCGAGATACTCAAGGGCATTGCCGCCGTAGAGAGCGGCGTGGCTTCTGCCGGCGGCCTCATCGACTACGTGGCCAAGCGCCCGGCCAACACTGGGGCCGCCGACTTCGCCACCGATCATCGCGGCACGGCTTACGGAGCTGTCGACCTCGGCCATCTCTTCGGCAGCCGCAAGCAGGTGGGCGCGCGCGTGAATCTCGCCGGCGAACGGATCGTCCCTTACATGAACGACACCAACGGATGGCGCGCGGTGGGCGCGGGCGCAGCCGACTGGAAGCTGAGCCCGGCCACCATCCTCAAGGGCGACTTCGAGTATCAGCACAAAACCGAGCGCGATGGCAGCGGCTATCAACTCCTCGGCGGCACAACCCTGCCCGACATCAATCGCATCTACCGCTCGACCATGCTGGGCGATCAGCCGTGGGGCCCACCTGACACCTACGACACCTTCAACACCGATGCGCGCCTCGACCATTCCTTCTCGCCCTCGTGGGTCGCCTTCGCCGCCGCCAGCCTCAGCCACTCGCTCATCCAGGACAACGTGATCTACGCCTACGGCTGCTACTACGAGACGGAATGCAACACGGGTTCGGCGCCTTATCCATTCTTCTTCGCGCCAGACGGAACCTACGACATCTACGATTACCGCGATCCCGGCGAGTTGCGCATCGACGCCGAGGCCGAAGCCATGGTCACCGGTCACGTCAAGACGGGAGCCATCAGCCAGGACCTCACCGCAGGCGGTATCGTCTTCTTGCGCAACGTGCAGCAGCCGGGCTTCTACACGGCCGCAAACCCCTATTCACAGGATGGAGTCGTGCAGGACGGCGCGGTGTACACCTACGTCGGCTCGGAAAATATCTACCAGTCCATCGCTCCGTTGCCCGCTCCTGGGACTCCCAATTCCCTCGAACCCACGCTCCAGTCCGCGGGCCCTCGCCGACTCTGGGAAGACAGTCACCAATCCTCCGGCGTCGTGCAGGATCGCGTGCATCTTCCAGCGCGCATCCAAATCGTCGCCGCCGGCCGCTACGATTCCCTGCGCGACCACAACTACTCGCTCTGGGCCACCAGCCCCACCACGCCGCCAACGATCACCGACAAACCCGTTTGGCTGCCGCAATTCGCCGTCACCTACAGCCCCATTGAGAACCTGACGCTGTACTCGAACTACGGCGTCATGCTGTCTCTCGGTCCGCAGGGGCCGTTCTGGACCGATAATGGCAGCCAATTTCTCGCGCCCTTCTTCACGCGCCAGGCTGAAGTCGGCGCCAAGTACGAGCCCGGCCAGCGCATCCTGCTCACAACTGCTCTCTTCCACATACGCGCGCCATTCTTCTATCCCAAAGTCATCGCGGCAGCCGACAGCTTTTGCCCCACCGGTTCCGCAGGCGATCTTTGCTTCGAGCAGGAGGGCCGCGAGACCCACGACGGCATCGAGCTCAACGCCGAAGGCAAGGCCGCCAATTGGCTGCGCCTGAACGGTTCGGCCGCTGCCATGAACGCGACCTCGGCTGACACAGGCACTCCGTCGTTCGACAACAAACAAGTCATTAACGTGCCGCACTTGCACACCAACGTGTTTGCCGACCTGACCGTGCCGCACATGTGCGGCCTGCACCTGATGCCGGGCTGGAGCTACACCACGCGCAAAGAAGCCACGCGCGACGACACGGTGAGCGTGCCCAGCTACAATCTCTTCAACCTGGGCGCGCGCTACACGCCTGGAGGCGAACAGGGCCGCGTCACATTCCACGTTTACGCCGACAACATTACGGACAAACGCTACTGGTCCGACACCGGCGCAAGTTATGGCGACACCTTTGTCTGGCTGGGCGCGCCGGCAACCGTACGGCTCTCCGCGCACTACACGTTTTAGCGGCAAGCTTCAGGCCTTGACTATGAAAGATTGAGTCGAGACCCCACGCGCAGGCACGATGGAGCTAAAAGCCATAGCTAACGGCTAAGGACTCATCATGAGCACCACGGCAAAAGCGCACGGTATGGACGGTACGCTGGTTGAACCCGACTGGCCTCCGCTCACTCTCGCCGAACTACGCGAGCTTCTCCGCTGCTTTCCCGCACTCGGCGAGCCAATCCGAATTCTCTCTGTGAGCCCGCGTCCCTTCTCCGCGGCTGGTGTCGTCGCTACGCGCAACGATTCGGGGGCCGAGGGCCGCATCTTCGTCAAGCGCCATCACCGCGCCGTGCGCGATCGCGTAGGTCTGCTCGAAGAACACCGATTCATCGCGCACCTTCTAGCTCACGGCGCCTTCATTCCTCGCGTCCTCGCCTCATCGGTCGGTGAAACCGCCATCCTGATCGGTGACTCAACCTATGAGGTGCATGAGACCCCCTCCGGCATCGATCTCTACGAAGACGCGATCTCCTGGACCCCCTTCCGTTCCTCGGCCCACGCGCATTCCGCGGGCGCCGCGCTCGCGCGCCTTCATCTTGCCGCGGAAAGCTTCTCAGCCTCACCCCGCAAGCTTCGCCCGCTCGTCGCCAGCTTCACCATCTTCGCCGCAGAAGACCCCGCTGCAGCGCTTCACCGTTATCTCTCCGCGCGTCCGTCACTGTGCACGCATCAAGCCGTCCACGCCTGCGCGGAGAAAGCGCTCGAGCTCCTCGCGCCCTTTTATTCCGACCTTGCACCGCTTCTGCCTTCGCTCGCCTCGTTCTGGACGCACAACGACCTCCACGCCTCGAATCTCTTTTGGAGCGATGCGGGCCCCAATGCCGATCTTTCGGCGCGCGCTACGGCCATCATCGACTTTGGCCTCGCCGACCGCACCAACGCCGTGCACGACATCGCTCACGCGATTGAGCGCAACATCGTCGAGTGGCTTGTCCTCGTAAACGATCCCGCGCACCCGGACGATGTGCCCATCCACTTTGACCATCTTCAAACGCTTCTCGACGGTTACGAGTCCGTACGCCCGCTTTCGTGCGAAGAATCGGCTGCGCTCGTCCCCATGACAGCTCTCTGCCACGCCGAGTTCGCGCTCTCCGAGGCCGATTACTTTCTCGGCATTCTGCATTCCGAAGAGAAGGCCGCCATGGCCTACGACGGCTGGCTTGTCGGCCACGCCCACTGGTTTCATGGCGCAGCCGGCTGTGCTCTCCTCAATGCGCTGCGCCGCCGCGCCGCACGACCTGCACAAGGGATGGCCCGGCCATGATCTGGACCGCCATCGCCGCCTACCTTGCTGCGCACGGACTTGAAGTAGCCGGCATGCTGGCCACGGTGCTCGGCATCTGGCTCACCACCAAACGCCTGCTCATCTGCTGGCCGGTCATCCTGCTTGCTGACTTTCTGTACCTCGCGGTCTTCTACCGGTCCAGGCTCTTCTCGGATGCGCTGCTGCAGGTCTTCTTCGTTGTGTTCACGGTCTACGGCTGGTGGAACTGGTGGCGCGGCGTACGTGCCGAAGGCGAAGTGCGCGTGGCGCCGCTCGGCGTGCAGGCCTGCATTGTGGCCCTAGTTGCGGGCGCTTTCGGCAGTTTGCTTCTGGGCCGCGCGATGCTCTGGCTCGGCGGCATACTGCACATTACCGTGGCATTGCCGCACCTGGATGCCATGCTCACTAGCTACTCGCTCGTCGCCAGCTGGTGGGGAGCGCGCAAGCACATCGCCAACTGGTGGCTCTGGATTGTCGTGGACCTGATTTACATCGGCGAATACATCTACAAGGATCTTCTGCTCACGGCCTTGCTCTACGCGGGACTCGTCGGACTCGCCGTTCTGGGCCTGCGCAACTGGCGCCGCGCGGCAGCTGAGTCCGGAGCTTAACTCGCCGCCTGCACCACGTTCTTCAGCGGTTCGCCGTTCATGTACCGCCGCAGTTCATCGGCGGCGGTGCGCAGCGCACGCGGCGCAAACTGCGGCGTCGACGCGCCCACATGCGGCGTGAGCAGCAGGTTCGGGCAGTTCCACAGGGGATGGCCTTCGGGCAAGGGCTCCGGCTCGGTCACGTCGAGCGCAGCGCGAATCCTCTCCTGTTGCAGCGCCTCAACCAGCGCATCCGTATCCACAATGGGTCCGCGCGCGGCATTCACCACGAGCGCGCCTTGCCGCAGCAGCGCGAGCTGGCGACGGCCGATCAGCCCGCGCGATTCCGGGGTGGAAGGAAGGATCAATACCACCACCTCGGCCTGCGGGAGCAGGCTGTCGAGATCGCCAACGGCGTGCACCATGGGTTCGGTGCGCGCCCGGCGCGCCACACGCAGCAGCCTCACGTCAAAAGGCGTCAGCAATCGCTCGATCTCCTTACCGATCGCGCCGTACCCCACCAGCAGCACCGTTTTGCCGGTCAACTCTTCCTGCAAAACCGGCGGATACATCGCGCGTTTGTCGCCAGTGATCGCCGCGTAGTGCGCGCTGGCTTCGAAACGGCGCTTCCACACGCCCGACCTCTGCATATCGAGAAACAAGGGAAAGTACTTCAGCATTGCCAGGATGGCCGCCAGCGTCCACTCCGCCGTGGGGATATTGTGCGCGCCATGCGCATTGCATATGGTTACGTGCGGCCCCACCGTCCCGGGAATCCACTCCGTTCCCGCCATCATCGAGAGCACCAGCTTCACGCCGTGCAGCCGCGGCCATACGCGCATGGCGCGCGTCGGATAGGGATCGGGAATCCAGACATCGATCTCGACATCGCGATCCATTTTGTCCGACACCGGGATCAGCTCGATCCCTTCGGGAAAATCGCGGAACAAATCGGCTGACAATACGGCTGGATATCCGATGCGAAGCATGTGGTTCTTAAGCCCAACCGGCCGCGGGCTCCTCGATTCCATGCTACTCCAGGCCTTGTCCCGCCATGCTCATGGCAGTCGCTTTCATTCACGCTCGCCAATCAGAGACGCGAAACGGGCCACGGAACGCCGGCCTTTCGGCCGCTAGTGTGCGGACAGCGGGACTCACACTGCCAGCATCTCTGTGTACACCGCCATCCCCACCACCGCATCGGCCCCCAGCGCATCCAGCGTGTCCACTTCCTGCTGGCTGCGAATACCGCCCGCCACAATGAGCTGCCGCTTTGTTAACTTGCGCAAACGCGCCGCGGTTTCCGCTGGAAAGCCCTGCATAGTGCCTTCGGTGTCCACGTGTGTGTAGAGAAACGCTGCGACGTAGGGCTCAAGCTGCGGAATCGCCTCGTCCGGAGTCAGCTCCACCTGCGCCTTCCAGCCCTTCACCGCAATGCGCCCGTTTTTCGTGTCGATCCCGGCCACCACGCGTTCTGCGCCCACGGCCAGGGCGAGCTCGGCCGCGAAGTCCGTGTTGACCGCGCCCTCCGGCGAGAACAGCGCTGAACCGATAATCACGCGCTTCGCGCCCGCTTCCAGTACCTGCTGCGCCCGCTCAATGGAGTGAATTCCGCCGCCGGCCTGCACGGGCAGCCGCCGGGCAATCTGCTCCACCAGCGTGGAGTTGTCGCCCTGCCGCATCGCGGCGTCGAGGTCGATCAACTGGACCAATGGAAATTTGGAAAACTTCTCGATCCAGTATTCAAAATCGTCGAAGGCCAGACGCAGCTTTTCGCCCTGCACAAGCTGCACAATGCGCCCGCCCATCAGATCGATTGAGGGAATCAGCATGGCAGCCTCACGGGAATGCCCGCCCGTCCCAGTTCTTCCTTGAGCGAGCGCGCGGTCTTTACGCCAAAGTGAAAGATGCTGGCCGCAAGCGCCGCATCGGCTTTGCCGCGCGTGAACACGTCCACAAAGTGGGCCACCGTTCCCGCGCCGCCCGAGGCGATGACGGGAATGCTCACCGCCTCGCTCACCGCCGCTGTCAATTCGCAGTCAAAGCCTGCGCGCGTCCCGTCCGCATCCATCGAAGTCAGCAGAATCTCGCCCGCGCCACGCTCTTCGGCCTCGCGCGCCCACTCGACGACGGTTCGACCGACGGGGCGCCGGCCTCCGTGCACGTACACTTGCGCCTCGCGCACCGGGTCTGCAGCCTTCGGATCGCGCCACGCATCGATGGCGACGACAACCGCCTGTGCGCCAAAACTGCTGCCGATGGCGCTGATGAGTGCCGGGTCGGCCAGCGCAGCGGAGTTGATGCTTACCTTGTCCGCGCCAGCCTCAAAAACTTGCTCCGCGTCGCGCGCCGACTTGATGCCCCCGCCCACGCAGAACGGCACAAACAGCTCGCGCGCCGTGCGCCGCACCGTATCGAGCAGCATCTGGCGGCCTTCGTGCGTCGCCGTAATGTCCAGCAGCACAATTTCGTCCGCGCCCTCGCGCGCGTGCCGCGCCGCCTGCGTCGCCGGATCGCCCGCATCCACCAGATCGACAAACTGCACGCCCTTCACCACGCGTCCCGCGTGCACATCGAGGCAGGCAATAATGCGCTTCGTTAGCATGAGTGTCCTTTCGCTTGCCATGCGAGAAAATTGCGCAGAATCTTCAGCCCCGTCTCGCCCGACTTCTCCGGGTGAAACTGCACTCCCATCACATTCCCGCGCTCCACGGCCGCCGCAAACGGTTCAACATAATGCGTCACCGCAGCGGTGTCGCGCGTGACCGGTCCCTTGTACGAGTGCGTGAAGTAGACGTACTCGCCCGGCTCAACGCCCGCAAGCAGCCGCGAGCCACTCCGCACTTCGAGCGAATTCCAGCCCACGTGCGGCACTTTTTCTGTGCTTTCGGCAAACCGCGTGCACGATTCCGGGAAATATCCGAGTCCTGCCTGCTCCGGCGCTTCGCTCGATCCAGCATAAAGCCATTGCATCCCCACGCAAATGCCAAGAAACGGCACGCCGCGCGCAATCGCCACGCGAATCGCGCCTGTCAGCCCTGTCTTGTCCAGCCGCTCCGTCGCTGCAAAGTGTCCCACGCCCGGCAGCACGATGCGCTCTGCGGATTCAACGAGCTTGAGATCGCCATCCGTCACGACCGCCTCCGCGCCCAGATGCCGCAGCGTCTTCAGCACCGAGGTCAAATTGCCGGCCTTGTAGTCGATCACCGTGACGCGCATAAGTTCTCCGGGGTCCCCGGCGAGCGATTTGTGCTCGCTGGGGCGGTCATAGCAGCCCCTTCGTCGAGGGCAACATTTTGCCCAGTTGCTTGTCGCGCGAGCAGGCCACGCGCAGCGCCCGAGCAAACACCTTGAAGATGGCCTCGACCTTGTGGTGATTCGAGCGGCCGTACATGGTCTTCACGTGCACATTGGCACGTGCGCCGCGGGCGAACCCCTCGAAGAAATCCGTTACCAGCTCGGATTGCAGATCGCCCACAAGCCGCGTGCGCACCTTCGTGTCCACGGCAAAGGCCGCGCGCCCACTCAGATCCACGGCCGCAATCGCCAGCGTTTCGTCCATCGGCATCAGAAAATATCCGGCGCGCAGAATGCCGCGCTTGTCACCCAGCGCGCGGTCAAACGCCTCGCCCAGCGCGATGCCCACATCCTCGACCGTGTGGTGCTGATCCACATCCAGATCGCCGTCGCACTTCAACGCAAGATCGAAGGCGCCATGCCGCGTGAACAGTTCCAGCATGTGATCGAAAAATCGAATGCCGGTGGAGATTTTGTACCGCCCCTGGCCCTCGATCGTCAGCTCCAGATCGATGCGCGTCTCGTTCGTGTTTCGCACAATCGTTGCGGTCCGCGCGACCGCGTTCTTAGCCGCCGCCCTGCTTTTCTTCGTTGTCATCCCTTCCCGCCTTCCGCGCGCAGCGCGGCCAGCGCTTCGTTCAGCGCCGCAACAGCCTGTCGCATCTGCTCGTGCGTTCCGATAGTAATGCGCACGCACCCGCCGCAACCCGGATCGCTGGAGCGGTCGCGGACGAGCACGCCTGCCTCGCGCATCCGCCGCACAAATTCCGCGTGCCGCGCGCCAATCTCGACCAGGACGAAATTCGCCCGGCTCGGCCAGCGGCGCACTCCGGCCGCATCGAGCGCCGCCTCGAATTCAGCGCGCGCCGCCAATACCTCGCCCACATACCAGTCGAGATACGCCACGTCTTCCATCGCCGGGGGCAGGCAAGCCAGCGCCAGCGAGTTTACGCTGTACGGCGAAAGCACGCGCCGCACCCAGCGCATCAGTTCCTCGGGACCAGCCAGCAGCCCCAGCCGCAACCCGGCGAGCCCATACGCCTTTGAGAACGTTCGCGCCACAACCAGATTGGGCAGCGTTCCCACAAGGTCGATCAGCGTCTCTCCGTAAAAATGAAAGTACGCCTCGTCGACGAGCAGCACTGCCTGCGGCGCGCGCCGCGCCAACTCGAGAAGCTGCGCGCGCGTGGCCGCCGAACCCGATGGGCTGTTGGGATTGGCGATCGCAATCACTTTCGTTCGCGGAGCGATCGCCGCAACCAGCCTATCGAACGGGAATTGCAAATCGTTCGCGGCCTGCACCGTCACCACGCGCGCATCCGTCGCCGAGGCGTAGACCTCGTACATGGTGTACGTGGGCACGGGCAGCAGCAATTCGTCGCCCGCCTCGATAAATGTCTCGAAGAGCACGTGAATCGCCTCATCCACGCCGTTGGTGAGCGCCGCCTGTTCTGCGCGCAGCCCCAGATGCGCGGCCACGATTGCCTCCACCGGCTCGCGTTCGGGATACCGCGTCAGCGCGCCGGCTGAGATTTGAGCAAGCGCCTGACGCACTCGCGGTGAACACTCCAGCGTGTTTTCGTTGAAGTCCAGCCGTAATGCATCGCGGCTGCCCAGCGGAGGGTGATATTCCTTCATCGCCTGCACACGCGCGCGCGGCGCGGGAACCACTGTCGTCGTTACCTCAGCCACGGGTCCCCCCTTGCGTACGTGCGGATGGCTTATTGCGGCGCGAGCCGCGGCTGCCCCACCGCAGGTGGCGCGTTCGAATCGCCTCTGCATGGCCGCTTAGTCCTTCCGCTTCAGCCAGCAGCGCAGCCTTCGGTCCCAACTTCTCCACGCCCTTAGCGGTGTACTCCTGCACGGTAATCAGTTTCACGAAATCATTCACGCTCAACCCGCCGCGCACCCGCGCCATGCCGCCCGTCGGCAGCGTGTGATTCGGCCCGGAGACGTAGTCGCCCATCGGCTGCGAAGACCAACGGCCGACGAACACTGATCCTGCATTCTCAACCCACGCCAGATCACTCGCCGCATCCACGGTCAGGTGTTCCGGCGCAAGGCGATTCGTGATCTCTCGCGCCTCCCCAATCGAACCCGCCACAATCGCCACTCCGTTGCGATTAAGCGCCTCGCGCGCCACCGCGTTGTTGCGGCTGCGCTCTTTTGTCTCGGCCATCACCGCCCGCGCCAGTTCTTCGCGCGTCGTCACAAACACCGCCAGCGCTTCCGGATCGTGCTCCGCCTGCGCCACCAGGTCGCTGGCGATGGCCGCTGCGTTGCCGCGCTCGCTCGTGACCACAATCTCCGTGGGTCCGGCCAGCATGTCAATGGAGCAGTCAAACGCGACCAGCCGCTTGGCTGCGGTCACGTAGAGATTACCCGGCCCCACAATCTTGTCCACACGCGGCAGGCTCGCGGTACCGTAGGCCAGCGCCGCCACGGCGTGCGCGCCGCCAAGACGATAGAACTCCTCGATCCCCAGCAAGTGCGCTGCAGCCAGCGTTTCCGGCGCGGGCTTTGGCGAAACAACCACGATGCGCTTCACTCCCACCACCTGCGCCGGAATCGCCGTCATCAGCAGCGTCGACGGCAACGGATGCCTTCCGCTCGGCACATAGCACCCAACGGACCCGAGAGGGCGTACCAACTGCCCGGTCGTCAAGCCTTCTGTGGTCGCATCACTCCACGATGCCGGCATCTGGCGCTGCGCGAACCCGCAAATCTGCGCAGCCGCCGTAGAAAGCGCGTCACGGAGCGCGGGGTCGAGCGCCTTCCACGCAGCGGCCATCTCTTCCTGCCTTACCCGCAGAGCGGCCACACCATTCTCCGGCGTGGCAAGCCCGTCGAACTTGGCCGCGTAGCGCAGTAGCGCGCGGTCGCCTTGCTTGCGCACATCGCTCACAATGCGCTTCACCGCGGGCAGCACCGAGTCCAGCGCCGCGCCACCGCGCCGTTCCAGTTCCGCCAGCGCCTCTGCCGCGGCCCGCGCATTTCGTCCTGTGGTCCGGATCAGCTTCATCGTTCGTCTCTCATCACAGCACTACTTTGTTCAGCGGATACTCCACAATTCCCGCCGCGCGCGCCGCCTTCAGCCGCGGGATCACGTCGCGCGCCACGCGTTCTTCCAGGATGGTGTTCACCGCGACCCATTCTGAATCGCTCAACTGCGAAATCGTGGGCGAATTCAACGCCGGCAGCACGGCCAGTACGCCCTCAAGGTCTTCGCGCTTCACATTCAGCATCAGCCCCACCTGCGCCTGCGCGTCGATGGCGCCGCGCAGCATGAGCGCAATCTGGCCGATCTTCTGCCGCTTCCACGCGTCGGCCAGGGCGGCCTTGCCGGCGATGAGGTGCGTCTCGCTCTCCATCACCGTGTCAATAATCTTCAGGTGATTGGCCTTCAGCGAACTGCCGGTCTCCGTTACTTCAATGATCGCGTCGGCCAGCATGGGCGGCTTCACCTCCGTCGCGCCCCAGCTGAACTCCACCTTCACATGCACGCCCTTCGCGGCAAAGTAACGCTTGCTCACCTCCACGAGCTCCGTGGCGATGATCTTGCCTTCCAGGTCTTCGGCCTTCTCATATCCGCTTGCCTCGGGCACGGCCAGCACCCAGCGCACCTTGCGGCGGCTTTGCTTGGCATAGGTCAGAGTGGTCACGCTCTCCACGTCCAGGCCGCTTTCGACAACCCAGTCGATGCCCGTGAGGCCCGCATCGAGCGCGCCGTGATCCACGTAACGCGCCATCTCCTGCGCGCGAATGAGCATGCACTCAATCTCATTGTCATCAATGGAAGGAAAGTAGGAGCGGCCGTCGGAGTAGATGTTCCAACCCGCGCGCTTAAACAGCGCAATGGTCGCGTCCTGCAAACTGCCCTTGGGAATTCCCAGTCTCAGCTTATTGGCCACGGTTCACCTCCCCGCACGCGAGCGCAATCGGCCGCGTAAAACAGCTCACTGTGCCCTCGTGGCACACCAAGCCGTCACCCTCCACCTCCACGCGAAACAGCAGCGTGTCGTTGTCGCAGTCGGTCGCGGCCGAAACCACGCGCAGCCGGTTGCCGCTGGTCTCGCCCTTCATCCACAGCTTCTGCCGCGTGCGGCTCCAGAAGGTCACAAAGCCGGTCTCCTGCGTCTTAGCGTAGCTGGCCGCATTCAGAAAGCCCAGCATCAGCACCTCGCCCGTGCGCGCGTCCTGCACAATGCCCGGCACGAGGCCATCCATCTTGTCAAAATCGATTCTCGTCGTATTCTCGCTCATCTTCCATCCTGTCCTGGGTTGAAATTTTTCTCCAAACACGAAAAAACCCACCAGCAGCATTCGCCGGCGGGCTTGGTATTTCTTTCCGATCTCTCTGGCCGTCTAATTCAGGCCATGGCAGTCCGCCGGCATGGTTGTCCCATGATGATGGCCGTGATGGCGGAGGTTCTGCATCTATTTCCAAGCTACGTGTAAATCCCCCGCGCTGTCAAATCCTTTTCTTGCCGCCGGTCCATGAGCGGGCAGAGAATGAATTCGTGCCTGTCCAAGCGCGATTCACGTTCGTTCCCCTGGCGATTCTGGCTTTCTGCCTTGCCTTCGGCGGGCGAGCCGCTCCGGCTGCTCCGCAATCGAGCTCAACACAAACCCCAGCGAAGACAAAACCTGTTCCGCCGCCCGAGGCGCGTGTCGACATCAACCACGCCAGCGCCGAGGAACTCGCGAAGGTTCCCGGTTTGACGCCAAGCTGGGCCGGCCGCATCGTGCGCTTCCGCCCCTATCGAACCAAGCAGGATCTGCTGGATCATGGCGTGCTCCCGAGCGATGTCTACGATCGCATCAAGGACTACATCATTGCTCATCGAGACGAGCAATGATCACAGCATTTCCCATTCTCCCTGCCGTTTTGTTTCACTTCTTCACTTCTTCACCCGTTCCCTTGTTCCCTCGGTCCCTGCTTTCGTTACACTGTTCACTGACAGGAGGCGCGCCTTATGCAAACCCGGATTCTGGGCACCACCATGCCGGTACTCGAAGTGCAATTGGATCCCAACGAATGCGTATTTTCAGAAAGCGGAGAGCTTTCGTGGATGACCGCCTCGATCCAGATGACGACACACACGCAGATGGGCGGGGGTGGCGGCCTTTTTGGCGTGCTCAAGCGCGCGGCCGCGGGCGCAAGCATCTTCATGACCGAGTACCGCGCGTTCCAGTATCCCGGAGCGGTGTCGTTTGCCACCAAGGTGCCGGGCCACATCGTGCCCGTGGAACTGGGCCAGGGGCCGGAGTACATGGTGCACCGGCACGGGTTTCTTTGCGCCACACCCCAGGTAACGATCTCCGTAGGCTTTCAGCAGTCGCTCGGCGCGGGCATCTTCGGCGGCGATGGATTCCTGCTGCAGCGCATCGGCGGCGCAGGCACGGCGTGGCTTGAACTTTCTGGCGAGCTCATCCAGAAGAACCTGGCCCCCGGCGAAGTGCTGCGCGTGCATCCCGGTCACGTGGGCGCGTTTCAATCGTCGGTCGGATTCCAGATCACCATGGTTCCGGGCATCAAGAACATGATCTTCGGCGGCGATGGACTTTTTCTGGCCGAGATGGTGGGCCCGGGCGCGGTCTGGCTGCAAACGCTGCCCATCTCGCGCCTGGCGCACCAGATCGGCGAATATCTGCCGCCCGCTCAAGCGCAGCCGGCGGCCGCCGCAGGCGTCGGCGGCGGACTCCTCGGCGGCATCGTCGGGTCCATATTAAGCGGGGGCCAGTAAGGATCGAATCGCATGACTGAGCACGCCCGGCAACCACAGAACGTCCGCGGACCCATCGTCTTTGCGTTCGCCCTGGCTTTGGCTATTTACCTGGCGTGGGTGGTCCGCGGACTGCTGGTCCTGCTCTACGTCTCCGCGCTCTTTGCCGTCGTGCTCACGCCGGTGGTGCGCGCCACGTCGCGGCTTCGCGTCGGCCGCTGGAAGCCCTTTCAGGGCTCGGTAGCCATCTTTATCCTTCTGCTGGCTGCCGCCGCCGCGCTCACAGCCTTCGGATTTCTCGCCTTCCCGCCCGTGATCCGCGACCTGCAGGCCCTCAGCGGCGAATTGCCCGCGCGCGTTCCCGCGCTGCTCCAAAAGTTTAAAGAGGTTCCATTCGCCGATCGCCTGGACCCCGCCGACGCGATCTCGTGGATTCAGGGATCGCTCAGCAGCGCGGCGGCTTATCTGTTGCTCTCGCTCAGGTCCTGGGCAGGCGCGCTCGTCCAGGTGGCCGCCGGCTTCGTTCTTACGCTTTACTTTATTCTTGAGGGCGACGCCGCTTATCGATGGTTTCTTTCGTTTCTCCCGCCGCAACCCCGCCAACGGCTCGACCAAACGCTGCAGCGCGCGGCCATCCGTATGCAACGCTGGCTGCTCGGGCAACTCAGCCTCATGCTGATTCTCGGCGTCGTCAGCACCATCGTCTTCCTGTCGCTCGGCGTCCGCTACGCCTACGCGCTCGGTGTGCTCACCGGCCTGCTCAACATCGTTCCTGTTCTTGGCGTCACCCTCTCGCTCGTCCTCGCCCTACTGGTGGCGGCCATCGACTCCTGGGGCCGCGTGCTCGGCGTCGCCATCTTCTTCATGCTTTGGCTGCAGATCGAAAACTCCTGGCTGGTTCCGCGCATCATGAGACGGCGCGTCGAGCTGCCCGCGCTCGCCATTTTTGCCGCTTTGCTACTGGGCTCCGCACTCGGAGGCATTGCAGGCGCCATGGTCGCAATTCCCACGGCCGTGCTGGTCTCCGTCCTGCTCAACGAATATCTGGTGCGGAACAACGAGGCCTGAAGTGCCGCTCCGGCGGCGAGGTTTCGATTACGGCGGTTCTCCTGCAACGATGAGCCATTTCGGACAGAATTCAAGGCGGCTTTTTTCCCGATGAAAAGCCACTTTGCGATTGTGCCTTGGCCTACACCTGCGGGAGACCCGCTATAGTGCACTATTTTTGGTGCAGCGGGGCAGAAATGCACTGTTTTTGGTGCGACCTATCGGAAGAAACCCGGTCTTTTCAGCTCAAAACCGGCAATTGGGGGTTACTCATGCGTTATGGGGGGTGCCCCTCCCGGCGCCTGAAAATAACTGCTTTAGAATCAGATGGTTGGCGCAAGTAAGGTGCGCTACCCGTCTGATTCCAAGGAACTTACCCGCAGATGTGTCTCCGCAAAGGAGTTAGAAGCAGGGAACAGGGATCAGGGATCAGAGAGTATGAGCCAGTTCCTACCGTTGCTGGGTTTATTGTGCGCGAAGAGACGGAAATTAACTGCAAAATGCAGGGAAATAGGGGCCAGGGACGTAGGGAATAGAAAAAACAATGACTTAGAGGATTGCCGGACGGAGTCGAGCGGGGGCGCGGGGCTTGACAACTCGAAGCAGGGGACAGGAACCAAGCCATCATAGCGAACCGCCCCGAGGGCGCCCGCCGCTCAGCGGAGATCCCGGGCAGAGCCGCTGGTAGTGGGTCAGTTTGAAATTCAGACGCTTGCACTCTGCGCCTCAAACGTCCCCACTTGAGCTATGCCTAGACGCTCAAGCAAAGGCCGCGATTTTTCCGTCAACGCTTTTCGAGTGGTAGAACAGGCCATCGGCGAGCACATGGACGGAACGCCGCTGGAAGAGCCAAATTCAGGAAAAAACCCCGCGGCGGTCGCGCTCGGCAAGCTAGGCGGCAAGAAGGGAGGAAAGGCGAGAGCAGCAAAGCTCTCGCCCGTAAAACGATCTGCAATCGCTAAGAAGGCTGCTCAGGCTCGCTGGAAGGGGTAGCAGGGAGTGGGACAAAATCGAGTTCCTGCTGACCACCGAATCGCTCCACAATCTTTTTTTCGTAGGTCCACCTGTCTGGTGATGATTCGCTCATCTCAAGTACCCGTCCAATTTGCATTCTCAGCGCACGCGCCCCGATTTCATTCAAAAACTGGAAGAGCTTCTTTTGTCTGTCTCCGTCTTTCGACTTGAGAGCTTTAAGTAGTTCATAGAGCTTTCCGTTGCTCTTTGCCAACGGGAAATAAACGTGCCTTACGGTCAGGTTCTTAAAAAGCCAAGGCTTCCCTCTTTCTGGAATGGGGATTTCATAGAGCTTGTGCCATGCCAGATAGAGTTCGTTTGGAAATTCACGCTCATATTTTCTGGCCTCCTCTTGGACATACGCCTTGAATGCATCAATGACTTCCTGTGCTGCGGGGTTGTATCCGGCGAGAGCCCATACAAGCCCTTTAATTCCGGCCTTTGCGGAAGCTCCCAGAATAATGTGTGCTTGCCTAGCTACGCGAGTCTGTTGACGATCTAACAGCCCTTTCGATTCCGCCTCGACGACCGCTTTGCACACATCTACAAGCAACGTCGCATCAGAGCCGTGGACTGCCACAGGTGGCTGCGCGCCTCCGGAAGACCATTGAAATCTAAGGGGTTGTGCGAGTTTTTCACGTAACTGCGCGCCTATGGTTCCTGTCATCGCCTTGCTTTCCAAAAAGCGCGGGAATGCATTGCCACGATTAGAGAGTCCAATCGCTCGACCCATGCCCTTCTGGCTGATAACGGCTGTTTTGTTGACATCATCAAGGACGTAGCATTCAACATCCACGCCAAACTCTTCCTTGAAAGTACCCTTCCGTATTGCCTGAATTGGCTTTTCTCCCCACCGCGCGGTGGCTGCTTTGACTGCAATCCCTTTTCGCTCTTCAGGAGAGAGAATCTCCGCCCTTTTCTTGCCGCCCTTGGCCCTCCCCTTGGGGTTTTCATCTGTCATTGTAAGCACCCTTTCTAGTGCGATGCTTGCATTGTGCTCCCTTTATAAGTAGAATGCAAGCATTATATAAAAAATAATGCTTGCATTTGCTAGGGCGGTCATGCATATCACGTCTGGAGCGTCGAAGAACTGGTAGCGCTGCTTCCCGAACCGGAACCCAAGAAGCGCGGCCCATACAAAAAGAGAGCGAAAGCACGGTAGAGCAGCTTTCCCGTTTGCTATTATTGTCAGCAGAGGGAAGTCTTCTCCTTTTCTTTACCATGCTGCTGAATTTCAACATCGACAAAGCAATAGCCGCTGCCGCCTACCTGATCGAGAGAGAGGGCGGAAAAGATGGCATGTTCATCTTGCTAAAGAAGTTATATTACGCAGATCGAATTGCTCTGATCAGGTGGGGTTCCCCAATCACCGGAGACAAACTGGCGTCCTTGGAAAAGGGTCCGGTCGTGAGTGGAATCTATGACTTGCTGAAAGGCAACGGAACCCAAAAGAACTTGGTCAAGTGGGATGATGCGATTCAACGCGCACACCTCACAATTTCGGTGCGAAAATCGCCCGATCAAGGTCTTCTTTCTGAGCGGGAAAAGCAGGTGCTCGAAGAGTCGCGGCGGACCATCAATGGGATACATGGAAGCGTGGCTGATTGGCTCCACAAGCACTGTCCTGAATGGACCGATCCGGGGCGCAGCTCCCGCCCAATCGACCCTAGCACGATTCTAAGGTTGGCTAAGAAGAGTGAAGAGGAGATTCGCAGCCTGGAAGAAGCAAACGAAGAGATACGCGTTTTGAGGCGTCTCGTCGCGGCTGAATGAGGCTCCTGTGCTCTCATGCAAATTGGCGATACATTTTATTGGAACGAAGGCGGACATCTTTGGGTAGTGATTTCCGATCCCAATATGCACGCTGGAGAGTTCATTGCAGTTAACCTGACCAAAGATTTATTCAGGTCCGGTAAGGACTGCGAATTATTGCCATCGGATCATCGATGGATTAAGGAAAAGACGTATGTCAGCTTTGGCGACGCTCTAAAAATAAACTCAAAGGAATGTCTAAGGTTAGAAAAGAGCATCACGGCTGGCACGATCAACAGGCATTTCCCTATGAGACCAGCAACTCTCCAAAAGATTATAGCCGCCGCTAAAAAATCCAAGGCGTTCGCACCCGCTTACCTTGCCTACCTGTGAAGTATCGGGAGAATTTCAGACTGACCCACTACCGAGCCGCTCAGCGGCGGCAAATGCGAACTAAAATCGAGAGAGATGTCCGATACGCTGTATTTGAGCCTTTGGTATCCGAATCTGCGCCTGGAGGCGCTGGCGGAGAAGCTGACCGCGGTGCTGGGCGCTTTTGCCGCACACGGCGGCGAGGCGAGGGTGTACTCCGCGACCGTGTGGCCGGTGAGCTGGAACGAAACGCCGGTCTTTGAGCGCGTGTATGGGCGCATGGGAAGCGGGACGGAGCGCGGTGTTGACCCGCGCCAAGCCGTGGAAGATGCAATGGAGCTGCTGCACGACGACTACGCCTACGAGTTCCAGATCGGCTGGAGCTTGTGGGAGCTGGAGGCGGGGCCGGGCGGAGTTTTGCCGCCAGGAAATACAACCGCAGATCCTTCGACTGCGCGGGCCGCCCGGAGTGCGGCCCTCTCCGCTCAGGATGACAGCTCAAAAGCGTTGAGCGAACTCGCTCAGGATGACAGGGACTCGTTTGATGCGAGCATCAGAGGCGGGACGCTAGTGCAGTTTGATGCACGCTGGGCACGCGCACCGCGCCTGGTTCGTGTCACCGGCTATGGGCCGCTCTTCGACGAGGGCGCATACGAGCAGGATGGGCACATCCGCATCGACTTCGGCCCGGACTCGCCGTTTCTTGAGGAGGATGCCGATCTGGACCAGGTGGGCGCCAGGCGCGTGGAAGAGAATGTGCGGCAACTGGTGGAACTGGCGGCGGCCGTGGAGAAGGCGTCGGGCGCGACGGCGCGCCTGTTGTGGAGCGAGCTGGGCGAAAGCCTTGCGCAACGGCTGGCGGCGCGGCTGGGAGCGAGGAACTGAGGAAACTTTGAACAAACAGCCCACGTTCCCTCAGGGGCTGAAGCCCTCCATTCCTTTCGCTGCAATTGCGGCACGGCTGAAGCCGTGCCCTTTCAAAACGTTGAATTGCTCAGAGGATTGGTAAGCCGTGCGCTTTACGATCGAGCGAATCCGGACGCTGGTACTGGTAGCGGCAGTGGTGCTGCTGGCGGCGCTGGGAGTGTTTTTGGTCAGGGCCAGGTGGAAGAACCTCCTGAGCCGGCACGATCTGCCGCAGCGGCTGGCCCGGAACATCGAGCAGGAGGCTAGCGGGTACACCTTCGTTCACGCCCTGGGCGCGCACTCGCAGTACAGGATTCACGCTTCGAAGGAAGTGGAGCTGAGAAGCGATCGCGTTGAGTTGCACGACGTGCAAATCGATCTCTACGGTGAAGACGGCAGCCGCATCGACCGGATTGCGGGCGACACCTTTGAGTATGACCAGAAGAGCGGGCTGGCCACGGCCCAAGGGCCGGTGGAGATGCTGCTGACGCGGCCGGCGGCGAGCGCACAAGCGGCAGCGGAGGCGGCGGGCAAGGCGAAGGGTCATCTGATGGCGGAGGCCGGGGCAGTGACCGGGTCCGCGGGGCAGATTGACGTAAAGACCAGCGGCGTGACGTTCGACCGGAACAGCGGGCTGGTGACGACGGCGCAGCGGGTGAATTTCTCGCTGACGCAGGGATCGGGAAGCGCCATGGGAGCCCGGTACGACTCGCAGAGCGGCAGCCTGACGCTGGAGCAGGCGGTGGAGCTGACCACGCACCGCGGCGGCGATGCGGTGCAGATTCATGCGCAGCACGCGGAGTTCGACCGCGGCGCGCGGACCTGCCGGCTGCGCGCGGCCGAGGCGGATTATCACGGCGGAGAGGCAAACGCGGCTCAGGCCACGATTCTGTTCCGCGAGGACGGGTCGGCGGAACGGCTGGACGCGACGGACGGCTTTACGCTGGCGACCGCAACCGGCGGGCGCCTGGCGGCGCCCGTGGCGCGGATGGACTTTGACGAGCACAATCAGCCGCGTCATGGCCACATGGAGGGCGGCGTGACCATGAGCTCGGCGAGGGAGGGCCGCACGATGCACGGAAGGTCGCCCACGGCGGAACTGGAGTTCACGGCCCAGGGTCTGCTCAAAAGCGCGCATATGGAGCGCGGCGTGGCGCTCGAGAGCGAAGAAACGAGCGGCGAGGGCAAGGGGCAGGGCGCGGCGCTCGAAGTGAGCCGGACATGGCGCTCGCCGGTGGTGGACATTGACTTCGGCCGGCTGCGGGGGACGGGCAAGGGGCAGGTGGAACCGAAAACGATGCGCGGCACGGGCGGCGTGGCGATTACCAGCGAAATCCGGCGCGGGAACGGGGCGGCGACATTTGCAAAGATGACCGCCGATGAGGTGGCGGGCGCCTTCGGGCCGGGATCGACGCTGCGCGCGATGACCGGCGTGGGCCACGCTGGGGTGGAGCAGACGACGGCCACGGGAACCCTGCAAACCGCGAGCGGCGACCGGCTCATAGCGCAATTTGAGGAGAACAGGGGTCAGGGATCAGGGATCAGGGATCAGAAAGGCGGCCAAACAGGGAGCAAGGGAGCGAGGGAGCAAGGGGACAAGCGCGGTGGAAACACGCGAAGTGGAGGCGGAGCGGCGGGCGCTGCCGAAGTACAATCGGCGGAACTGGACGGGCATGTGGCGCTCGTTGAGCAGCCGGCGGCCAAGCCCGGCGCGCAGCCGCAGCCGCCGATGCATGCGACGGCGGGCAATGCGGTCTATGAAGGCACGGGCCAGTGGCTGCACCTGACCATCCATCCCCGCGTGGAGGATGGCGGGCTGGAGTTGACCGCGGACAAGGTGGATGTGTCGCAGCAGTCGGGAGATGCCTTTGCACACGGCAACGTAAAGGCGACGTGGACGGATACGGGAGCGGGCGGCTCCGGAGAAGAGAATGGCGCAGCAAGCAGCGGCGAGGGCCAAGGGGAATTGACTCTGGGCGGCAAGGGGCCGGCGCACATGATTGCGGCGGATGCGCAACTGAATGAGTCGACGGGCGAGGCGACGTTTCGCGGACATGCGCGGCTGTGGCAGCAGGCGAATTCGGTGGCCGGCCCGGTGATTACGTTAGACCAGCACATGCAGACGCTGGCGGCGCGAAGCAGCGATCCGGCAGAGCCGGTGAGGGCGGTGCTGCTGAACGCAAGCGGGGCGGGCGCAGGCAGGAATGCGGCGCAACCAGCAGGGCAGACGACGGAGAACAATGCGGGCGCAAAACCTGAAGACGCCTCGGTGGTCCGCGTGCGCGGGGGCGAGCTTTGGTACTCCGATGCCGAGCGGCGCGCGGTGATGCGCGGTGGAGCGCTGGGGGCAGTGGTTGCCGAGACGGGCAGCGCAACGTCGTCTTCCGATGCCGTGGAACTTCGACTGCTGCCGGCGGGAAATCACGAGGGAAGCGGCGGGCAGGCCCAGGTGGATCGCATGACGGCGACGGGCCACGTGGCGCTGACCTGGCAGAACTGGCGTGGAACCGGGGAGCAACTGGTGTATTCCGGCGCAACCGGGGAGTACGTGCTATCGGGCGCCGCCGCGGCGTGGCCGAAGATGACCAATCCCGAGCGGGGAACCGTGACCGGCGAGGCTTTGATTTTCCATGGCCGCGAGGATAGCGTCAGCATCGAAGGCGGCGGGCGCGAAACCAGAACCGAGACGACCGCTCCGGAAATGCGCGGAAAGTAACGGCGGAATTCGCGCAAAACCAGAGCGATTGTGCCGTATTTTGCTGATTTCAAAGTCTCCGCTCGCTCCGCTCCGCGGACGAGGGTCAGTCCGTGGGAACCCCGGGACGGCCGCATCGACTTGAGCGTTGCGGTTGCGGGATACTGATACTCTGGTTTTGCGGTAAGCCGGCGAAACGAATGCAAACACTGATTGCCGAGGGAATCGGCAAGAGCTACAAGCGAAGGCAGGTTGTGAGGGACGTCAACCTGCGAATCTCCCGCGGCGAGGTGGTGGGACTGCTGGGGCCGAACGGCGCCGGCAAGACGACCAGCTTTTACATCATCGTGGGGCTGGTGCAGCCGGAGAGCGGGCGCGTGCTGGTGGACGAGACCGACATCACGCGGCTGCCGATGTATCTGCGCGCGCGCAACTTCGGCATCAGTTATCTTCCCCAGGAGCCTTCGGTGTTCCGCAAGCTCACCGTGGAGGAGAACATCCTGGCGGTGCTGGAGGCGCAGCCGCTGGGCAACCGGGAGCGGAGGACGCGGACGGAGAAGCTGATCAACCAATTGAACCTCGGCCACATCCGCACCACGCGCGGCTACGCGCTTTCAGGCGGCGAGCGGCGGCGCGTGGAGATTGCGCGGGCGCTGTGCATCCAGCCGAATTTTATTTTGCTCGACGAACCGTTCAGCGGCATCGATCCGATTGCGGTGCTGGAGCTGCAAAAGATTATCTTTGACCTGAAGGCGAGCGGCATCGGCGTGCTGGTGACGGACCATAACGTGCGCGAGACGCTGAGCGTGACCGATCGGGCGTACATTATTGCCGAGGGGCGGATTTTCCGCGCCGGGACGCCGCATGAGCTGGGCAATGACGTCGACGTGCGGCGCATTTACCTGGGCGAAGGGTTCTCGCTGGGCTAAGGCGCTGGACGGTGGACGGAAAGCGGGCATATCCTATTTGATCCTGGCGGGGGCGCGTCTCCCCCGGCGCTAAGAGATTGATACATAAGTGCCGGGGCGGGAAGGTAACCGATTCGGGAAAAATGACGCGAATGGGTGATTCGATTCGAGGCATTTTCTGCATTAAGCTTTTCTCGCACGATTAGACTCGGTTTGAGTCAAATCGGGAAAGAACGCATCGATGCCGCTGCTGCAACCAAGATTGAGTCTGAAAGTGGCGCAACGCCAGGTCCTGACGCCGGGCCTGATGCAGATGGTGAGCGTTCTTGCCTTGAATAAGCTCGAGCTGAAGGAGATGATCGATGCCGAGATGGTGGAGAATCCGGTCCTGGAGGAGATTGACGAGACGGTTCCGATGCTGGATCAGGTGGCGGGCCGCGAGGAGCGGCTGGAACGCGGCGCAGAGGAGGCAGCCGCGCCGCCCAAGGATGTCTTCAGCGAGATCGATTTTGGCTCGTACTTCCAGGAGTATCTCGACCCCGGCTATCGCACGCAGCCGGAGTACGAAGAGAATGAGAGGCCCTCGTTTGAAAACTTTCTCTCCCAGCCTACGACTTTGTCCGATCACCTGGCGTGGCAGTTGGGAGCTCTGAGCCTGGATGCGAAGCTGCATGAGGCGGCCGAGTTCGTGGTGGGCAATCTGGACGAGGATGGATACCTGGCAGCAAGCGAAGAAGAGCTGGCCGCGGCGTTCAGTCCGGCGCCGCGGGATGCGGCAGCCGGCAACGGGCACGAGCTGGACCAGGCCGCAACGCTCGATTTGGTCCGTCGCGCCCTCGCTCTGGTGCGGCAGCTCGATCCGGCGGGCGTGGGTGCTCGCGACCTGCGGCAGTGCCTGGCCATTCAGATCGCGGCGCAACAGCACGAGTTCCGCCATTTGTACGGGAAGGCGGCCGGCGAGACGGGCGTCCAGGAGAATGGCGATCCGCCGCAAGACCCGCATAGGGGCTTCCGCGCCGAGGCCGAAGCCAAAATCGACGAGCGGCGGCGCGCGATGGAAGTAGCAGCGCTGATTGTGGACCGGCACTTGCCTCTCCTGCAAAAGCGCGACCTGAAGGACCTGGCGCGCGCGGCGCAGGTGACCGCCGTAGAGGCGCACGCGGCGGTCGAGTTTATCCGCACGCTCGATCCGCGCCCAGGGCGCATGTACAACCGCGAGCAGGCGAGGCTCATCGAGCCCGATGTGTTCTTTGTGAAGCGCGGCGACGAGTGGGTGGTCACGATGAACGAAGAGGACCTGCCCAGCCTGCGCTTGAGCCAGCGCTACCGGCGCATGCTGGTCTCGGCCGACACCGACAAGGAAGTGAAGGAGTACGTGAAGGAGCGGTTCCGCTCCGCGCTGCAACTGATGCGCAACATCGCGCAGCGCAAGAGCACGATATTGCGCACCTGCGAAGTGATTGTGCGGCGGCAGCAGGAGTTCTTCGAAAAGGGCGTGGAGGGGCTGCGGCCCATGATGATCAAGGAAGTGGCCGAAGAGATCGGGGTTCACCCCTCGACGGTAAGCCGCGCCGTCTCCAATAAGTACGCGCACACGCCGCAGGGCGTGCTGGAGCTGCGCTTCTTCTTCGGCGAAGGCGCCAACGGGCCGGAGGGCGCGGATACGCCGCTCGTGGTCTTGAAACGCAAAGTCCGCAAGCTCATCGAGGAAGAAGATCCGCGGCATCCGCTGACCGACGACCAGCTTGCCGCCGTGCTGCAAGAGCATGGCATTCAGCTCACCCGCCGCACCGTGGCCAAGTACCGCGAGGACATGAACATTCCCTCGACGCACCAGAGGCGAAAGAGGGACTAGAGGCAGCTTCCAGATCTTATCCGCCAGTTCCGTAACTCCGCAGCCCTGAAGAGATGTGATTCGGGCCTGTTCCGGCTCCGATACTGCCTCGAAGGAGAGTCCATATGGGCGATCTCGGCCGAGGACGCACGGCACAACAGCTTCTGCTGGCAACTCTGGGAATCCTGTGCCTTTGCGCTTTGCCAATCCGCGCGCAGGTGTCAGGGGAACCAATGCCCGTACCCGAGCTAATGCCGATGCCAATGCCGGCGCCCATGCCTGCCCCTGCTTCGATGCCCGCGCCAGAGCCAATCCCCATCCCGGGCCCCAACGCTGAAATCGACTTCGAGACGACCAGACCACTTGCGGAGTTGAAGGCCGATCTGGCACGCGCAGAAGCAGCGCAAGACAAAGGGGCCATCGCGCAGTGCCTGATCGTATTGGCTGTTCAGTACTTCTATCGCGGCGAGAATCATGAGGCGCTGGCTCAACTGAACCGGGCATTGCCGATGGTGCGTGGCATGGGCAATCGCAGCGCAGAGCCAGTGACCCTTTACATCCTGGGTATGGTCAATGACAGTTTGGGCCGGAAACAGAATGCGCTCGACTCACTTAGCGCCGCCCTAGCCATCGAACGTGAAACGGGCAACACCACGCTTGAAGCTCAGACGCTCGATCAGATCGGCATGGTGTATTACACGATGGGCGAGCAGGACCACGCACTCAGCACCTTTAACCTCGCAATCGAGCTCGCAGGACCGCTCGATGATCGTCGCATCGAGGCCGCGATATTGGATGGTATTGCCTTGGTGGAATACACGCGAGGCGAGGAAGAGACCGCCCAGGAGGACCTGAGCCGGGCAATGGCAATACAGAACGCCGCAGACGACGACAGGGGGCGAGCTGCCACGCTGACAGCGATGGGCCTGGTCTACACCTATCTTGGCCAGCAGGATCAAGCCCTGGATAGCTTCAAGGAGGCTCTAACCATCGAGAAGAAGGCCGGGGACCGACGCGCTGAGGCAGCCGCCCTGAACAATATTGGCTGGACCTACGATGCGAAGGGCGATAAGCAGCGGGCGCTCGACTATCTGAACCAGGCGCTGCCAATGCAGGAGGCAATAAGAGACATTGCAGGAGAGGGGTACACGCTGGACAGCATCGGTTTGGTTTATCAGCATCGCGGCGAGTATCAGAAGGCGGTGGATACATACATGCGAGCATTGCCGATTGAGCGTCAAGCCGGCGACCGCGATTGCGAGGGCAACTCGCTTTGGGGCATTGGCGATGCGGAGCGAAAACTCGGCCGGATGAGCGACGCGCTGCGCGACGGACTGGCTGCGCTCTCTCTGGCGCGTACAATCGGCGACTCCGATTTGCAGGGCCGTGTGGAAAATTCTCTCATGCGCTATTTTCGAGGGGCGCATCAGGATGAAACAGCGATTCTTTTTGGGACTGACGCGGTAAACCAGTTCCAACGAGCGCGAAGGAATATTTCAGGACTCGGCCGTGATGTGCAGGCTACGTTTGTGCAGTCCAAAGCGGAGACCTACCGTGAACTGGCCGAACTGCTCATGGAAAGTGACCGCCTTGGCGAACGCCTGGGTCAAGCAGAACAGATTCTGGATCTGCTGAAAGAACAAGAACTGAGAGAAGTCGTCCGCGGCGAGGCTCCGAGCAGCTCGGCTAAAGTCGCGCCGCTGGCGCTGACGACTGCACAGACGAAGGCTGAGGCAGAGTTGACGGTACCCGAGACGACTGCCGAGGGTCTCGCCAGTCAGAGCATCGAGTACGCGTCGCTCGTGGACAAAGAGCAGCCCACACCCCAAGAAAAAGCGCGATTGAAGGCGCTCGACGCTCAGATTGAAGTGGGCAATGCGGAGATTGACGCCTTCTTTGAGAAGACGCTCTTCCCCGAGCTTGTATCTGCCGTCGGAACGAAACGAGCAAACGATTTGATGAGTGACGAGGAATCGCGTGTCAGCGGACTACAGAATTCCCTGTTGGCACTGGGCCCGGACGTCGTGGGCATCCGGTTGCTGTTTGGGGAGCAACATGTTTACGCGCTCGTGGTTACGGCACGGGCGCGGAGGAAATTCGAGCTGAGCGCCGAGCCTGCTGCGCTGCGCGAGAAGGTCCTGCAGGTGCGCGAGGAACTTCGCACTCCTGTTTCCGACCCACGCCAGCACCTTGAAGAGCTATACAAGATCATCGTCGCTCCCCTGGAGCCTGAATTGACTGATCTGGAAACACACAGGCAGCCAAGCGGCCGGGCGCCCACGTTGCTCTGGTCCCTCGATGGCGCAGTACGATACCTGCCCATGAGCGCCCTATATGACGGCAAGCGATATCTTGCGGAGCGATTCAACAACGTATTGGTGACACCTGAGAGTTATGCCCATCTCGCGGATCGGCTGGAATCAGGCAACGCCACACCCCAGGTGCTTGCGATGGGATTAACGAAGAGCTATGGCGGGCTTCCGGCACTTCCGGGCGTCATGCCAGAACTGGAGGCCGTGGTGCGCGACCCGGCCATCACCGCCTCACACGGACCGCTCGAGGGCAGGCTGTTCTCGGATGAACAATTCACTCTCGACGCAATGAAGAAGTTTCTCGGATCAGGCAAGAAATTCTCGGTGGTGCATATTGCCAGTCATTTCGTCGAAAACGACACCAACGGGCAGGAGCCCTACCTGATGATGGGCGGTGACTCCGAGCCAAGTCCGGACGGATTTGCGCTCACGCTGTCGAAACTGCAAAGGTCCACACTCAGCTTTCATGGAACACGGTTGCTGACTCTCTCAGCATGCAGCACTGCGATCGGTAACACTCGGGGAGATGGTATGGAGGTGGAGAGCCTTGGGATGGTTGCCCAGGGAAAGGATGCAGAGGCTCTCCTCGAGACGCTCTGGGATGTGAATGATGCCCGCACGAGCCAGCTGATGAGTGACTTTTACGCGCGCTGGGCCGCACAACCTGGTTCAGGCAAAGCGGAGGCTTTGCGCCAAGCTCAGCTTGCGTTTATTCGCAGCGCTCCGACACCAGGGAGCAAGGCAAATGATCGGGGTTTTGTGCTTCCGCCTCCCGAAAGCACCGCTCAGCGAACAGCCAGCTTTGCGCATCCGTACTATTGGGCGCCTTTCGTGTTGGTCGGCAACTTCCAATAGCTGAGAGCCCACGAATCTCGCTTTGAAATCGAGGGCAGCGCGGCATTCCCCTCGCCGGAAACAAGCCAGAAGACAAGAGCCGACAGCTTGAATCTCGTCTTTACAACGTCACACTGTTGTTCATCAGCGTAATCTCCGGAACATCTCCGTCGCACTCGACGGTGACGGTCGTGCCTTTCAGGTCGGCGTTGGCGGGGCGGGCGAGCGTGTGTTGTGAGCGTGAGGGCACAGCCGCTACATCGCCTCGGGGCTCTCGATGCCGAGCAGCGCGAGCGACGCAACGAGCTCGCGAAGGGTGACGGCGGCAGTGGCCAGCAGAAAAGTCTTCCGCGCCGGGTCTTCTTCCGTGAGGATGTGATGGCGATGGTAGAAGTTGGCGAACTCCTGCGCGAGCTGGAAGGCGTGCTTGGCGAGATAGGCGGGCTCGGAGGTGGCGATGCACTGGTCAAGGATTTGGGAACGGCGGCCGGCGCGGAGCCACAAAGACCAGATGTCCTCGTTGGCTTCGCCGGAGAGATAGCCGGCGAGAGTGGAAACCTCAGGGGCTAAAGCCCCCTCATCCTTTGCGGTCTCTACGGCACGACTGAAGTCGTGCCCTTTCAAAACGCCGAACAGTCGGGCGAAATCGGCGAGCACCGCTTCGGGCGTGGTGTTTCCCTTGCGGAAAATGTTGCGGATGCGGACGACGGCGTATTGAATGTAGGGGCCAGTTTCGCCCTCGAAGCTGAGCGCGTCTTTGAAGTCGAAGGCAATGACGGAGTTGCGCGTGACCTTGAGCATGAAGTAGCGCAAGGCGCCGATGGCGATCTGCTCAGCAATTTTGCGGCGGACGGGTTCGGGGCTTGCGGCCTGTTTTTCGTCGACGAGTGGCTGAACGGAGGCGATCAGTTTGTCAATCAGGTCGTCGGCTTTAACGCCGAAGCCCTTGCGGCCGCTCACCTCAATGTACGGCTTCGTCTTGTCCTCATCGGAGATGCTGTAGCCAAGTTCTTCCGCGCAGCGGGGCGTGAGCGCGACCATTTCGTAGCTGAAGTGAGTGGAACGGTCGGCCTGCGCCCCGAAGCCCATGCGGAGCAAGGCATAGAAGACATTAGTCTGCGGATCGGCCTGGCGCGAATCTATGACGTTGTAGATGACCGTTGCACCGCCGAAGTTCGGGTGGTTTGCTTCGCCGTGTTCCGCCGAGATCCAGCACTCGTGATCGGGATAGGTGAAGAAGCGTTTGTAGCCAAAGTCCTTGCCGAGCAGTCCGAACTTCCAGAGGTGGTAGGCGATGTCTTTGCCGACGTAGGTGACAGTGCCGTTGGAGCGGACGATGACTTTGGCGTCTTCGTCGGAGACCTTCGGGCTGTCCTGGTTTTGGATTGATTCATTGGGAGAAGAACCCGCGCGGGACATGACCCAACAGCCTTTGTTCTTGCCCTCGTTCTCGAGGTAGAGTACGCCGGAGCCCTTGAGCTTCTCGAAGGCGGCTTCCCAGAACTTGAGGTGAAGAATTTCGCTTTCGCGAGGGAGGAAGTCGTACTCGATGCCGAGGCGCAACATAGTCTCGAGATGGCGGCGCAGGACGGCGGTGGAGATGAGGTCGGCGATTTCGGCTGAGTCATTGTTGCCTGCCTCAATCGCGTGCAGCGTATCAAGACGGACCTGTTTACGTCTCCTAACTTCTTCCTCGTTCTGTTCAGTCGTTTCAAGAGCCATGTACCAGACGTTTACTCTGGCGTATAAGTCCCAGCAGTAATAGTCAATCCAAACCTGCTTGTTTGATGGATCCTGCTGAGATAGTTTTTCCAAATAGGCGAGGAGTTTCTTGACTCCGATTAAGGTGTGCTGTTCACCTGGCAAAAGATCTGGGGCGTCCTCATATTCCAAGTTCAATAAGGCAACGACAATATCGGCGACCTGGACGCCGGTGTTGTCGATGTAATTTTGTACATCGACCTTGTAGCCGGCGGCGCGGAGCAGGCGGACAAACGTGTCGCCAAGGATGGCGTTGCGCAGGTGGCCGATGTGCGCGGCCTTGTTGGGATTGATGGATGTGTGTTCCACGAGCACGTGGCCTTGCGCGGGCGGCGGAACGCCTTCGGCCCCAACCATCAAACGAACAGCAGCGGCGCGGTCGAGGTAGGCGTTGATGTAGCCGGCTCCGGCGACCTCGAATTTGGCGAAGCCATCGACGGGGCCGAGCGCGGCGACGATCTCCTGGGCGATGATCTTTGGAGCCTTGCGGAGTTTGCGGGCCAGCTCGAAGGCGATGGGCGTGGCGATCTCGCCGAAGCGCAGATCGGGCGGCGTCTCCAGAGGGATGGAGCCGATTTCGAGATCGTATTTTTCTTTCAGGACGGCGCGAAGGCTACGGCCAAGCCGCTTTTCCAGTTCCAAAACCACGCTAGAACCTCAAAAAATCCTTGATTTTTCTATGTGATTTTATCATCCGTGACGCCGCAGCCTCACACACGGCGGCGCGGAGCGGCAAGCATAGCCGCGGCCTGAAGCGCAGGCGCGCGATGCCGTAAGATGGAATTGAACGCTCCTTTTGTGGTGAATCCAACGTTTGTTGAAAGCAACCGCAGATCCTTCGACTCCCTCGCTGCGCCGTTCCGGCTTGCGCGGTCGCTCAGGATGACAGTGCGGTTGTCGATTGAATCCCGGATTCAAGACACAAGCGTTCAGCTGTATTTGACCGCGAACGGAATGCGCTCATCATGACCGAATCAGATTCGAAGCAAAACCCGAATTCGGGCTCGCATCCAAACCGTTTTTATCTGACCACGCCGATTTACTACGTGAACGCGCGGCCGCACCTGGGTCATGCGTACTCGACCATCGTGTGCGACGCGATTGCGCGGCGCAAGCGGGCGCTGGGCATCGAGACGTGGTTTTTGACCGGCACCGACGAGCATGGGCAGAAGATCGAGCGCTCAGCTAAAACTGCCGGGTGCACGCCGCAGGAGTTCGCTACGAAGATTGCGGGCGAGTTCCGCGGATTGTGGGACCGGCTGGGGCTGACCTACGACGACTTTATCCGGACTACCGAGGAGCGGCACAAGCGCGGCGTGCAAAAACTGTTCGCCACGCTACGCGACAAGGGCTACATCTACAAGGGCTCGTACACGGGGCAGTACTGCGTCTCCGACGAGCTTTATGTAGACGGCCCGCCAGGGACGCCCTGCCCCGATTGCGGGCGCACGACGGAGACGGTGAGCGAGGAGAATTATTTCTTCAAGCTCTCGGCCTTCGAAAGGAAACTGCTTGAGTTTTACGAGGCGAATCCCGGGTTCATGGGGCCGGAGTCGACGCGGCGCGAGGTGATCTCGTTCGTGCGTGGCGGACTCAAGGATCTTTCTGTAAGCCGGACGAGTTTTTCGTGGGGCATTCCGGTTCCGGGCGACGAAAAGCACGTGGTGTACGTGTGGCTGGATGCGCTGGCAAACTATATTACTGCTCTTGGATATGGCTCGGAGACGCCTGAAGACAAGGCGCGCTTCGAGAAGTTCTGGCCGGCGGACATTCACCTGATCGGCAAAGAGATCAGCCGCTTCCACTGCGTCTACTGGCCGGCGTTCTTGATGGCGGCGGGGATTGAGCCGCCGCGCTCGGTGCGGGCAAACGGTTGGTTGCTCTTCGACCAGGGCAAGATGTCGAAGTCGCGCGGCAACATTGTGCGTGCCGAGACGGTTCACGACGTGCTGGGCGCGGATGCTCTGCGGTACTTCCTGCTGCGCGAAATTCCCTTCGGGCAGGACGGGAATTTTTCGTTCGACGCGCTGGTGCAGCGGTACAACGGCGACCTGGCCAACGGCTACGGCAACCTGGTGAGCCGCGTGGTGAACATGGTGCACAAGTACTTTGGCGGGGTTGTGCCTGAGGTACCCGAGAAGACGTGGGGCATTCCAACTCCAGATGGGACAAGTCCGCTATTCCAAGAATTCATAGGTGCGCAGAGTCTACAAGAACGAGCAAAGTTCACCGTCGGGCAATTTGGCTTGAGATTCGAAGAATTGAACTTCTCGCAGGCGCTAGAAAGCCTGTGGATGATGGTGGCGGAAACCGACGGCTACCTGACCGAGAATGCACCATGGAAGAAGCCGGCGGAGCGCTCGGACGCGGAGCACACAGCGTTACAGGCACGCGTGCTGGCCACGGCTGCGGAGGCGATTCGCGTGATCACGGCGCTCGCATATCCCGTTGTGCCGGACGCGGCGGCGAAGGTGTGGCGGCAGCTTGGGTTGGGCGAGATAACGGACGCGGCGAAGAGCGGATTCTTGAAGGACCTCGCGTGGGGCGGGTTGAAGGCGGGGACGAAGTTCGGCGAACCCGCGCCGCTGTTTCCGCGCGCGGAGAAGGACGCGATGGAACGTATGCAGCGTCTTGAGGACGAGAACAACCGCAGTGCCGTGGAGGCTGCCGGCGGACAAGAAAGCGAAGCGAAGCGGCCCGCGGCAAGCGCGGCTCCGGCGATTGCTGCCGAGAAGGCAACCGAACAAAAGACTCCTGCCGCTGCGGCAAGACATGCAGCGCCGGTGGCCGCAAAAGCTCCGGCTGCGCATGCTTCAACACCGCTGGCCGCGCCAGCGCAGACAAGCGTACCGGCTGCGACGCAAGGTACTAGAGAGAGTCCGGTCGCCGCGCCGCAGGAACCGCAGCACATCACGATCGACGACTTTGCCAAGGTGGAGCTGCGCGTGGCGCAGATTCTGGTGGCCGAGCGCGTGCCGAAGGCCGACAAGCTGCTGCGTCTGGAAGTCGACCTGGGCTACGAGAAGCGGCAAATTCTGGCCGGGATTGCGCAGCATTACGAGCCGGAGAAGCTCATCGGCCGCAAGATCGTGATTGTGGCGAACCTGGCTCCGAGGAAGATGCGAGGACTGGAGTCGAACGGAATGCTGCTGGCGGCTTCGCTTGAGGGCGGCGCGCCGGTGCTGGCCGGGTTTCTGGAAGAGGTTCCGCTGGGCGCGCGGCTGAAGTAGAAAACTCTTTCCCTCGTTGCCGCGAAGTCTGGCGTTGCGCGGAAATGCCGCTTTTGTTATGATGGCCCTAGACATGGTTTGCGCTTCCCCAAGGCGTTCTTGTTGTCGCCTGTCGAACATCTTCGACGGGTGTCCCCGCTAGTCCGTTCTCCTGAGAACAATCGATCCAGAAGACGCACCCGTAGCTGAACGCCGGGTTTGTCTTTGCGCGCGCCGGCCTTCATAAGTTCCCCAAAACAGAGAGGTCACAATGCCGGTCGCCGAAAGCGAATCAGTCCAAACATCGCCGCGAACGCCAACTGTCACATCGCCGCGGCTGAACCATCTGCGCTTGCTTGAGGCGGAGAGCATTCACATCCTGCGCGAGGTGGCGTCGGAGTTCGAGCGGCCGGTGATGCTCTACTCCATCGGCAAAGACTCGTCGGTGATGCTCAGGCTGGCGCAGAAGGCGTTTTATCCCGCGCCGATTCCTTTCCCGCTGCTGCACATCGATACCGGATTCAAATTCGCCGAGATGCTCGCCTTTCGCGACGAGATGACGCGCCGGGTGGGGGCGGAGCTGCTGGTGTGGCGCAACGAGCCGGCGATCGCCGCGGGAACGAACCCCATCGTGCTCGACACCAAGCGCTGCTGCGCGCTGCTCAAGACGCAGGCGCTCCTGGATGCGCTGCGCCACTACAACTTCGATGCGGCGTTCGGCGGCGCGCGCCGCGACGAGGAGAAGTCGCGGGCGAAAGAACGGATTTACTCCTTCCGTGACACGGCCGGACAGTGGGACCCGAAGAATCAGCGGCCGGAGCTGTGGAACCTCTACAACGCGCGCATCCATCCCGGCGAGAGCATTCGCGTGTTTCCGTTGTCGAACTGGACGGAGATGGACGTGTGGCAGTACATCCACGAGGAAAAGATTCCGGTGGTGGATCTTTACTTTGCCAAGGAGCGGCCGATGTACGTGCGCCCCATGAGCGCGGGTCAGGATGCGCTGCTGCCCATCGAACAGAGTTTTGTGGCGCGGCCAGGCGAGAAGCCGCAGATGGTGAAGTGCCGTCTGCGCTCGCTGGGTTGCAGCCCGTGCACGGGCGCGATCCGCTCCGACGCCGACACGATCCCTGCCATCATTGCGGAGCTGATCGGGTTCCGCTCGTCGGAGCGGGCGAACCGGGTGATCGATCACGACCAGGAAGGCTCGATGGAGATCAAGAAGCGGGAGGGCTACTTCTGAGGGATGTAGGGACTAGGGACTAGGGACGCAGGGACGAAGAGTTTGGAGGCCGGGTTGACAGTCGCGGCGCTTACAGAAAATAGAAGATTCGAGATCGGCGAGTTTCTTGCGCAGGAGCGCGAGAAGGACTTGCTGCGCTTTTCCACGGCGGGCAGCGTGGACGACGGCAAGTCGACGCTGATCGGGCGGCTGCTCTACGACACGCAATCGGTCTACGAGGACCAGGTGAAGTCGATTGAGGGCAAAGGCACGACCGTGCCCGGCCAAATCGATTTCGCGCTCTTGACGGACGGGCTGCGCGCCGAACGCGAGCAGGGCATCACCATCGACGTGGCGTACCGCTATTTTTCTACGGCGCGGCGCAAGTTCATCATCGCCGACACTCCCGGCCACGAGCAGTACACGCGCAACATGGCCACGGGGGCGTCGACCGCCGACGCGGCCGTCGTGCTGATCGACGCGAGCAAGGGTGTGCAGATCCAATCGCGGCGACATGCGTACATCGCTTCACTGCTGCGCGTGCGGCATGTGCTGGTGGCCGTGAACAAAATGGATCTGACCGGTTACGATGAGCCGGCTTTCCGCGCCATTGAGTCGGAGTTCAGGGCGATTCTTGAACAGATCGCGTCCGACACCGGCACGCCGGTGGAAGCGCACTTTGTTCCGGTGAGCGCGCTGAAGGGCGATAACGTGGTGCGCGCAACGGCCGCGATGCCGTGGTATGAGGGGCCGTCGCTACTGGAACTGCTGGAGGCGCTGCCGTCGGCTCAGGATTCCCGTAGCGCTCCTTTCCGGTTTCCGGTGCAGCGCGTGTTGCGGCCCGACCATACTTTTCGCGGCTTCGCGGGGCAGATTGCGTCGGGAACGGTTCGCCGCGGAGACGAGATCGCGGTCTTCCCCTCGGGACGCAAGGCAAAGATCGAACGCATTGTGACGTTCGATGGCGATTTTGACGCGGCCATTGCGCCGCTCTCCGTCACGCTGGTGCTCGATCGTGAACTCGACATCGGCCGGGGAGACCTGATTGCCGGCGTTGGGGAGGCGCCCGTCGTGGCCAGCAGCGTGAAGGCGTCGCTGGTGTGGATGGATCAGCGGCCGCTGGATGTAAATCGCCGTTATCTTCTAAAGCACACTAGCCACTCTGTGCCTGCATTGGTTTCGTCGATCGATCATCGCGTGGATCTGGAAACGATGGCACACGAACCGGCGCCGGCGCTGCGCATGAACGACATCGGCGCGGTCTCGCTGCATCTGTTGCGGCCCATCGCCGTCGATCTTTATCGCGACAATCGCGGGACCGGCGCGTTGATTCTCATCGATCCCGAAACCAACGCCACCGTAGCGGCGGGCATGGTGACCGCAGCGCAAGGCCAGGCGGCTGCAAACGAGGATGACGAAGCCGCTGCATGGGGCCGCGTGACCGCCGGCGAGCGGGAGGCGCGCTGGGGACACCGTGGCGGCGTGCTCGAGCTGTCAGGCCCGAAGGAGCTGATCGACGCCGTCGAGCGCTCGCTCTTCGCCGTGGGCGCGGTGGCGTGCCGCATCGATGCCCGCGATCTCGCGTCGCTCGATCAGCTCAGACTGCTCGACACTGTCACCGACGTGCAAGCCCGTTCGGGCCTGCTCACGCTCCTCGTGCGGTCCGGCGAGGAGGGTGTGTTGACGGCAAGCGCGGGCGGCTTCGAAATCACGCTCGACGCGGACAACAGGATGCACACTGTGGCTGCGGTGCACCAACTGTTGCAGCGCGCGGGGATCTTCATTTCTTCAGAGGGGGCGGATTTGTGATGGGCACTGCGGAGATTGCAGCGGAAGTGAACACGAAGCTGGACGCAGTACGGGCCACGCTGGCGCGCGAGGTGACGGGGAAGGGCGATGCGTGCCTGACGTGCAGCTTTCAGGCGGAAGATGTGCTGCTGACCAAGCTTGCCATCGCGCTCGATCCGCGCATTCCGGTTCTCTTTCTCGATACCGGCTACCACTTCGCCGAGACCTACGCGTATCGCGACCGTATCGCGCGCGAATGGGAGTTGAATCTGATCAATCTGCTCCCGGAAAGGACTGTGGCAGAGCAGGAGGCGGAGCACGGTTTGCTGTATCAGACCGCGCCTGACCGCTGCTGCGGCTTGCGCAAGGTGGAGCCGTTGTTCAAGGCGGTCGCCGGGTATCGCGTGTGGCTGACCGGCCTGCGCCGCGAGCAGGCCAGGAGCCGCGCAGCACTGGAAGAATCGGCGATGTTTTCGCTGCCCGGCGGCAAGCAGGTGCTGAAGCTGGCGCCGCTGGCGGCATGGACGACGCGCGATGTGTGGTATGCGTGCGAGCAGCTTGCGATTCCGTTGCTGCCGCTTTATGAGCGGGGCTACACCTCCATCGGCTGCGAGCCATGCACCACGCTGCCTCTCGATCCCAACGATCCCCGCTCGGGCCGGTGGGCCGGCCGCAAGGTGGAATGCGGCATACACATTCAGGCGGCGCCGGCGCGGTAAGGCAAACGCGGGAAGGCAGAGGCCAGCGATGCAATACATCATCGGATTCTTTATCGCGCTGTTTATCGCGCTTACGGGCGTGGGCGCCGGCACGATTACCGTGCCCGTCCTGGTGCTGTTTCTCGGCGTGCCCGCGCCGGTTGCGGTAGGCATCGGGCTCGCGTTTTCCGCGGCGGTGAAGCTGATTCTGGCGCCCGCGCAAATCGCGCGCCGCAACGTGGCCTGGCGCACTCTGGGTTACATGTTGCTGGGTGGAGCTCCGGGCGTTCTCGTGGGCTCGCTGTTTCTCAAGCATCTGATCAACGCGGGATCGGAGAACCTGCTGAATGCGATCCTGGGTGCGATTCTGGTGAGCACGGCGAGCTGGCAGCTCTTCTACTCGTTCCGCCCCATGCACGAGAACTCGGAGACGCGCGACCGCAGCCCACTACTCTCCTGGTTGATGTTTTTCGTGGGCGCGGAGGTGGGTTTTTCTTCAGCCGGAGCGGGCGCTCTGGGCAGCGCCGCTCTGATGAGCCTGACGCCGCTGGCCCCTGCGCAGGTGGTGGGCACCGACATCGTCTTCGGCTTCCTGGTTTCGCTTATCGGCAGCGGCGCGCACTGGTTTACACATGCCACCAACCCTGAGTTGTTGCTGCAGCTCATCCTCGGCGGTATAGCCGGGGCAGTTGGAGGAACCCTGCTGAGCACGCACATCCCGCGCCGCCCGCTGCGTTTCGCGCTTTGGGTCTGGCTGCTGATCCTGGGCGGGCAATTCCTCTTCAACAGCTATCAGGTTTGGGCTAGCCCGCGCGCTCACAAAAGCGGTGTGCCGGCCGTGCGCAGCAAAGGTGCGCAAAGCGGTGTTCCGCACGGATGACGGCAAGGCTGCCGGCGTGAAGCTGCGGAAGGAATGACGGGTGGTTCGCCGGGGATCTGGTGCGGAAGGCGGGATTATCTATCAGAACCCGAAATCGCCAATAAACAAAGCTAATCGCAAAAAATCAAAATTTGTTTAGCGATGTTTTAGCAATATCGGGTACTAGGTATAGACCCGCTGACACACACTTTGGGTACAGTATACCGTACCCAAATGCCAGCGGGGGATGAAAAAGAGGCCAGCCGTATACTGACCGGCTGGCCTGTACCAGAACAAGGATATGATACACTATCATGTATCCAAACCACGACACACCATCGTGCATCGACTTGTCAAGAAAAAAATTATCCTGAATTGGTGGACAGAAAAACTAAAGCTCTGGCTACCGAGATTGGCAAGCGCATCAAGGAACGCCGGTCGGAGCTACGAATGTCTCAACGGGCGATGCGGGACGCCACAGGTCTAACGCAGGGGTTCATTTGCCGTATTGAACGTGGAGAGGTCGAAATCTGCCTTGGGTCAATTCAGGCCATTTGCGATACCTTGGGAGTCTCCATCGCGGAGCTATTTCGGGGGCTTTGAGACCAGCACGGAACTATAGTCAGTTTTAGTTAGTTTTTAGCAATTTTTTTCTCCCCCTCCGAAAACCCCCTGAAATTGAGGCTAAGAGTCCGGTACACCGCAACCCTTTGCAGGTACTATAGTTAGCTCTCATCAATTTTTGGGTGTCCCCACTGTCCCCCAATGAGACTGTTGAGAAAGAAATGGCCTCCGAAGAGGCCGGTCAACACTTTGGTATCACGCTACTTGCTTTATTTTCCTTGATTTCTAACGATTTTGCTTGACTTTTGGTGCGGAAGGCGGGACTTGAACCCGCAAGCCTTTTGGGCGCCAGCTCCTAAGGCTGGTGTGTTTGCCATTTCACCACTTCCGCACGGGGTGGCGGCCTAGCTGGTACTGACCCTTTCAAGTCTAGAAGGGAAAGAGCGCGTATGCAATGCTGCCGAAGCGCCACACGGGTTAGAGCGCATCTTCCCGCGCATCTGAAGAAAAGTCTCCGCTCTTGCCGCCGGATTTGGATTCCAGCCGGATCTCGCGGATGACGATCGCTTTGTCGAGCGCTTTGGTCATGTCGTAGATGGTGAGCGCGGCGACGGCGGCGGCGGTGAGGGCTTCCATCTCGACGCCGGTGAGGCCCGTGGTGGAGGCTGTGGAGGTGATGCGCACGCCACTCGCGACGATTTGCGCCTGCACGTCGACGTGCGTGAGAGCGAGGGGATGGCACATGGGGATGAGGTCAGAGGTGCGCTTTGCTGCCTGGATGCCGGCGAAGCGAGCGACTTCAAGCGGGTTGCCCTTGGGGTTCGAGGGCAGCGCCGAGAGAACGGCGGCGGAGAGCTCGACAAATGCCGATGCGGTTGCGGTGCGGCGCGTGGGCTGCTTGGCGCTCACGTCGACCATGGCGGCCTGGCCGGATGCATCGAAGTGCGAGAGTTTCGAGGGGTGAGAGAGTTTGGAGGGCGAAGGCATAGGACTCCTCAGGGAAGCAGAATGCGGACGGTGGCGCCCGGTTCAAGGCACGATTTTGGACGAAGATCGCCCTCTTCGGGCACGACGATAAAACAGTTCGCACGGGCCATGGTAGCCAGGTCGCCGCTTCCCTCCGAGGGGATGAGCGCAACCTGAGGCAACGGGCCGGCGAAGGAACATGTGGCGGGCAGAAAGCGCGTTAGACCGGGCCTGGCCTTGACCTCCGAGATGAGGTGGGCGAGGGCGAAGCGCGGGCCGCGGTCTAGCCGGCCGGCCAACGCGGCCAGCACCGGCGCGGCGAAGAGCAGAAAGGTGACGGCCGAAGAGACGGGATTGCCGGGAAGGCCGAAGATGGGGAGCGATGTGCGGCGGATGCTTTTGCCCATCTTCGCGTTTCTCTTGGGCAGGTCACCAAAGACCAGCGGCTTGCCGGGCTGGATGCGCACGCCGGTGAAGTGGAAGCGGGCGCCGGCGCGGGCGAGAGCCGGTTCGACCAGATCGAATCTGCCCGCGGAAACGCCGCCTGTGATGAGGAGAAGATTGGCTTCGCCGGCGCGCGCAATGGCGGCGTCGAGAGATTTGGCGGTGTCTCGCGCGATGGGCAGAACCCACGGCTCGCCACCGGCAGCGGCGACCATTGCGGCCAGCATGGCGCTGCTCGAGTTGCGAATCTGGCCGGGAGCGGGCGAAGACCGGATGGGCACAAGTTCGTAGCCAGTGGCGAGGATGGCCACGCGAGGCCTCAGGAACACTTTGAGCGCAGGGAAACCGCAGGCCGCTGCGAGCGCCGCCTGCGCGGCGCCGATCACGGTTCCCACGGGGAGCAGCTTGTCTCCCTTGCGCGCCTGCGCGCCTCGGGCCACAATGTTTCCGTCTTTTTCGATGGTGCGGGGAGGAAGCAGCCGGACAGTTCGCGCGGATGGGCCGCCCGAGGTCTCGACGTGCTCGAGCATGATTACGGCATCGGCGCCGGAGGGAACAGGAGCGCCGGTCATGATCTCCCAGGCGGAGCCGCGCGGCAGCGGGCCCGATGGAGCCTGGCCGGCGCGGGTTGCGCCAGCCACGGCGAGCGGCCGATGCGTGGAGGCCTCCGCGGCCCGGCAGGCGAAGCCGTCGCGGGCGGAGCGGGCGAAGGGCGGCTGGTCGCGGTCGGCGTGGAGCGGCTCGGCGAGCACGCGGCCGGCGGCCTCGTCGAGCGCGACGCGTTCCACGCCGAGGCGAATACGGGCCCGCTTCGCGGAGTAGCCGGCTATCAGCGCGGCGGCCTCGTCGTAGCTGGGCAGAGCGGCGCCGGGCAGAGTAGGACTCATGCAATGGATTGTAGAGGGTGCGAAGCGCCGGTAGAAGCCAAGTGCGGCTGGCACGCGCAAGGAGAGCAGACACAAAGGGCGTCCATGCAAGGACGCCCTTCAGTTTTGGCCGCACGCGGCCCGATTACTTCGATTTGGGCGCCTTGTACGAAGTGCTGATCTTCTCTCCGGCCTGCTGCAGAATTGCCGCCACATCGTTCGCATAGGGGCCATTCGGGGCCAGTTCAAGGTACTTTTCGTACGCAGCTATGCAATCAGGGGGCAGAACGATCCGGTTGGTCTTGGGATCAATCGTTGCATTCTGTACCAAACCCTGGCCTTTGATGTAGTAGAGGAGGGGGTCGTTGGGGTTGATCTTGATGGCCTCATCGGCTGCGGCCGCTGAGGCGGCACCGTTGTTTTCCTGGTAGAAGATGACCGCCTCATTCTTCAGATTGAAGGCGGCATTCGCGGGATCGGCCTTGGCGGCGGAGTCATAAGCAGCATTCGCTTCGGGGACTTTGCCCGTATGCGCATAGATCTCGCCCAAGCCGGCATAGGCGAGGCCAAAAACGAACGGGCGCGGCGTCTTTGACGCTGTTTCCAGATCGATGGCCTTCTTGTACGATACGACCGCATCGTCATACTTCTTAAGCCCGGCCTGCGCGAAACCCAGATTGACCCACAACAGCGCCTCGTCGAGCTTAACGCCGGTATCCTTTGTCATCAGGCTCTCGATATCGGTGTACTTGGCGGTTTTGATCTCATTGGCCTTGGCATCGATGTCGGTCTTTGAGGCCCCTGCGCCGAGAGCTTGTTTGGCGGCTGCCTGAGCGCCGTCGATGTCTGTACGGTCCTGGTTGACGACCTTCAGGTCGGCGTTGAGCTGATGAACGACCAAATTGGCTTTTATAGCCTCGGCATTGGCCTTCTTCAGATCCTCAAGCTGCTTTTTCTCCTCTGGCGTCAGCTTGTCGATGTATTCCTGCCGCGACATGTCGATGTCCTGCGCCGTGTCCTGCCCAGCCACGATTTTTACGCCGGGAAAGAAGTCAACGACCTTGCCGGCAGGCGTATCGGCCGCGCGAAAGATTACCATGTAGGTTCCCTGAGGCGCTTCGCCGGTATAATCCCCGGTGCCAGAAACAGGGAAGGTGTACTTCAGCGTCTTACCGCCATCGGTAGAGAGGCTCACGGTGCCGCCCCCTTGCGGTTGGCCCGTGGGATTGATGACCTGGCCGTGAATCTTGCCCATATTCCCAGCGGGCGCTTGTTGCGCCTGAACAGGAGCGAGAGCCAATGCCAGCAGGCCGGCCGCTGCGGTCAGGCCCAAACAAAATGAAAGAGTGCGTTTCATGTATTCTCCTTAGGAGCGGCGGGAAGACTGCTGCCCGCGGGCTCGAAAAAAATTCAAATTCCCTGCCCCGCAGACCAGCGTAACAACCATGGTCCTGCGGGCTTGTTTCCGCGCATCGAGGCCGCCCAGCCCTGCAAACGGCCGCCCTCGCCGTGAAGAGGCTAGTAGCTGCTGCGGACGTGCACGCACGATTGCCACGGCTCATCCGGCAGAGCGCATTTCCAGTAAAATCCACGTTAAATCCAACCCATCGCCTTACACAAGAGGGGACAGAGGAACGCGTCCCACTTGCGCTTGGGGCTACGGCAAAACCTCGTGGACGAGGAAGCGGTTCCGCAAGCTACTTTTTCCGCGGTGAACCATCGCTGCGCCGCGGGAATTCCGTTTGCCATGGTAGTGCGCCGGACGCAGGGCCGCGTGTGGCGTGTATCACACACCAGGGCCTGTCAACACTACCTGGGGTGAGCAGCGTTGCGAGGGAAAATCGCGTCAGACGAGGCGGAGGACGACGGCTGTGGCCGGTCCACTGCCCAGGACGACAACGAAGGATGACCCGATTTTCCCCGCAACCCGAAGGGACGAGGCCGGTTTTGCCCATTTCTTTGTCGCTCCTCGCTCCAGTAGCCGGCTACAGTTCGCTCGTCGCTCCTCGAACTGAGCAAAACCGGCGCCCGTCGCTGCCACCCCAGGTAGTGTTGACAGGCCCTAGAATTCGAATATGGAGACGGTGATTCGGAAGGCAACCGCGGCCGATGCCGCTTTGATTCTGGAGTTTATTCGCGCACTGGCGGCCTTTGAGCGCGCGCCCGACGCAGTGACGGCAACCGAGGAGGGCTTATTGCGCGACGGATTTGGCCCTAACCCCTTTTATTACTGCCTGATTGCCGAAGACGACGGCCGGCCTGCCGGCTTCGCCTTCTATTTCTTCAACTACTCGACGTGGGTGGGGCGGCCCGGCATCTATGTCGAAGACCTGTTTGTGCTGCCGGAGTTTCGACGGAGGGGCATCGGCAAGGCGCTGCTGAAACAGGTGGCCGCGATTGCATTGGAACACGGTTGCCAGCGTTTGCAATGGGAGGTTCTGGACTGGAATACACCGGCAATCGACTTCTATCGCGCTATGGGCGCGGAGTTTCTGGATGAGTGGCGCAATGTGCGCTTGAGCGGCGAGGCGCTGCTGCGGCTGGCCGGAATGGAAGGGCAGCAGGCATGAACTTGCACTGCGACCGCTGCGAAGACGAGCCTCACACCGTACTCTCCGAGCCGAAGGCGGCTGCCCCACCGCAGGTGGTTCGCGTAATAGGCGGCGGGCTGGCCGGGCCTGAGGCCGCGCTGACGGCGGCGCGGCTGGGTTGCGCGGTCGATCTCTACGAGATGCGCGCCGTGGTGGACGGAAGGCTGCGGCTGACGCCTGCGCACCAGACGGCGGATTTCGGCGAGCTGGTCTGCTCCAACTCGCTCAAAAGCGAGTCGCCCAATACCGCGCCCTGGCTGCTGAAGCAGGAGATGCGGCGGGGAGGCTCCGTTCTTTTGCGCATCGCCGGCGAGACGGCTGTGCCGGCGGGCCACGCGCTGGCCGTGGATCGCGTGGAGTTTTCGCGGCGCATCACGGAGGCGATCGCAGCGGAGGAGCGCATTCGCGTGATCCGGGAAGAGGCGGCAAACCTGGAAGCGGCGGGAACCGAGTACGCGCTAACGATTGTGGCGACGGGGCCGTTGACTTCGGACGCGCTGAGCCGGGAGATTGAGCGGTTGACCGGCGCGGGGCGCCTGGCGTTTTACGACTCGATCTCGCCGATTGTCGATGCCGAGTCGATCGACATGGGGCGCGTGTACTTTGCCGCACGCTGGGACAAGGGAACGGCGGACTATATCAACTGCCCCATGGACCGCGCGGAGTACGACCGTTTCTACGACGCGCTCATAGCGGCGGAGCCGGCGGAAGAGAAGGAGTGGGAGAAGCTCGACTATTTTGAGGGCTGCCTGCCCATCGAAGTGCTGGCCCGGCGCGGCCGCGACACGCTGCGCTTTGGGCCGATGAAGCCTGTGGGCCTGCGCGACCCGCGCACCGGCAAGACGCCCTGGGCCGTAGTGCAACTGCGTAAGGAGAATCTGCGCGCCGACAGTTACAATCTGGTGGGATTCCAGAATCATTTAAGGTTTGGCGAGCAGGCGCGTGTGCTACGGCTGATTCCGGGGCTCGAGAACGCGCGCTTCCTGCGCTATGGGCAGATTCACCGCAACACGTACCTGTGCGCGCCGGCGCTGCTGGATGAATGCCTGCGGCTGAAGAGCACGCCCCAGTTGATGTTTGCCGGGCAGATTTGCGGGGTGGAGGGGTACACCGAATCGATCGCCACGGGGATGCTGGCGGGGATTTATGGGGCGGCGATAGTGCAGGGCAAGGATCCCGTGCCTGTGCCGCGCGCTACGGCGCTGGGGTCGCTGGTCCACTACATCACGCACGCCGGTTCCAAGAGCTTCCAGCCGGCGAACATCACCTTCGACCTACTGGAGCCGCTGGACGAGGAGACGCGGCGGCGGGTTCGGGACAAGCAGGAGCGGCACCGGATCGTGTGCGAGCGGGCGCTTGCGGCGTTCGATGCGTGGCACCTGGCCGCGGAACTTCGCCCATGAGACTTGCGTAGCTCTGTGGTACGCTGTGCCTTCCCAGGAAAGGACTCATATGCGCCCCATCTCCGCCGTGGATTCTGTTTCGCTCGCCATTCAACGCACCAGGGAGTTCCTCTTCAGACCGTTCAAATGGGGGACCTATCTGAAGCTTGGGTTGGTCGCGATCGTCACCGAAGGGATCGGAAACAATGCCCGGTCCTCGGCGCACGGTGGTCATGGCGGAGGGAACGCGCCAACCGTCCCTCCGCCGTTTCATCTGGCGCCGGAATGGATCGCGGTGATTGCGGCGGCGTTGCTGCTCGCGTTTGTAGTAGCGATGGTAGTTTTCTATCTGATCACGCGGCTGCGCTTTGCCTTTTTTCATTGCTTGGTCTACAACATGAAGGAGATTCGGCCGGGTTGGCGGCTCTATCGAACGCAGGCGACGCGCTTTTTCTGGCTGAATGTGGTAGTAGGACTTTGCTTCATGCTGCTGGTGGTGTTGGCGGCGCTTCCGTTCTTAGCCCTGCTTTGGCGAGTGGTTGAGAGTCAACAGGGAGGCCAACCCGATGTCTGGTTGGTGCTGTCTCTCGTTTTGCCCTCGATTCCAATCATCCTGTTGCTGGTGCTGGCTGCACTTGTGGCCGACCTGATTTTGCGCGATGGGATGCTGCCGCATTACGCCCTTGATAACGCATCGGCCGGCGCAGCGTGGACACAGGTGCGGGCTCGTATTAAGGCCGAGAAGAGACAGTTTCTGGTTTACGCGCTGCTGCGAGTGATTCTGCCGACGATTGCGATGATCGGCATGTTCATCGTGCTGCTTCTTCCGGGGCTGGGGCTGGCTGCGGCCCTTGCGGCGGCTGAATTTGGTGTTCACTCGATCTTCACAAATGCGACGGGAGCATCCATGCTTATCGGCATTCTTCTCGAGGTCTTCTTCGGCCTGGTTGCATTCGGCTTCGCGCTCGTGGCCAGCATCTGCCTTGGAGGGCCATTAAGTACGGGGATACGAGAGTATGCTCTGATCTTTTACGGCGGCCGTTACAAAGCTCTGGGCGACATCCTCTACCCGCCGCCTGCGACGCCAGTCGTTGAGGGGACATCCGGAGTGGCCTGAACGCGGTTTCCCGGCGACGCAGCGCGGTCGTCTCCGCCCCGTTGCTCGTCTTTGGCAGGGCAGGGAAGAGTAAAGCGGGAACATTTCGGTTCCGGTTCGTGTCCAACAAAAAATGAGAGTGCTTTTGCGCCCGGCAAAGACGCGGCGTGAGCGTGTACCCTGAAGGTTGGGGCGTGGGGTACGACAAGAGCCGGCATTCGCGCCGCGAGGAACGGGAGTTTTTCTTGAAGTGTTGGATGGCCATTCTGGCGGGTTGGCTGGCGCTGGGCGACGGCACGGCTTTTGCCTTTGCGCAGGCAGAGCAGCCCACGGCGGCGGAAAAGCAGTCGGCGACAACGATCGACTTGCCGCCCTCGCCGAAGGCGCTGCTGCCCGACGAGTTTGACGGGTGGGTTCTGGCGAAGCCGTCGGAAGTACTCACAGATCCCGCGCAGGCCGATCCAGCCAATGCGGCAGCGCTGAAGGAGTATGGGTTCAATGCCGTCGTGATGGCCAACTACAAGCGGGAGCGTGAGACGCTGAGCGTGCGCGCGCTGCGCTTCGACGACGCGACCGGAGCCTACGGCGCATACACCTACTACCGGCAGAATGGCTGGCCGAAGGAAGAGATTGGCACGGGAGCGGCCTCAGATAACAACCGCGTGATTTTCTGGAAAGGAACGGCGGTGGTGGATGCTACGTACTCGCATATCGGGCCGATGACGGCCGGCGAACTGCGCGAGATTGCGAAGCAGTTGCCGGCGCCTACGGGAAACCGCGCAATGATCCCGCCGATCCTGGTGAACCTGCCGCAGTCGCGGCTCGACGGTCAAACGACGCACTATGCGGAGGGTCCAGCGGGCTACGCCGGATCCGGGGGCGTGTTGCCATCGTCGCTGGTGGGATTCGACAAAGGCGCCGAAGCGGTGACAGCGAATTACTCGTTGATCTCGGGCCCGGCGACGCTGACCCTCATCGATTACCCCACGCCGCAGATTGCCGAGGCGCAGGAAGCGGCCATTCGCGCGTATCTGAAAGCGGGCAGCAAGGCGCAGCCGCCGTGGCCCAAGCCTTTGATCGATTCCGACCAGGCATCGCTGGAGGTGCGCCACAGCGGACCCCTGGTGGTCGTGGTGAGCGGCGATGCCATTCCCGACGATAGCCACCGGCTGCTCGAGTCAGTACACTACGAGGCGAACCTGACGGCGATTCCGCAGCCGGTGGAGTCGGATGTGGAGAAAACCAGCAGGCTGCTGATGGGAATTACCGTGCTGACGGTGATCGGGGCAGCGGCGGCAATCCTGCTGGGAGGGTTCCTGGGCGGTGGCAGGGCTCTCTACCGCCTGGCGAGGGGCAAACCGATCTCCTCGGTCTTCGACGAGGAGTTCATTCATCTCGATCTGCGGGAAAAATGGGACGAAAACGTCGAAGCAATTCAGGGACCGCATCCGAAGGGTTAATGCCGCCGTTATCCTGTGGAAAAATAGACAAAAACCAGAAAAAACACCGCGAAATCACGGAAAATGCCGGAAAATTATAGGCGAATGTACAGCGAAACTACAACTCGGCACGGATCGTTATGCGGTATGTTAAATAGTTGAAACAAAGCGAGTTATTTTCCAGAACATTTCCCTTGACACTGCTTTCCCCCACACCTACTATGCAGCCAGAAAGTTCTGATGGGTTTGCCTCCGTTGGAACTATTCTCCCTGAGGAGAGAGCTGTCCCGTTGCCGGGCGGCTCTTTCCGTTTAGAAGGGAGATTTTCCTGCCTTGGGTGCTTGCTCATCGCCGGTTGGGAGCGATTCGCTCCACTGCTCGCCGCATTGCTCGCACCGCCAACTGTTCACTGGATCGATACCTTCGAGAACCGGATCGCCAGCGCCGCACTTCGGACACGGCGGCGGCATAAAGTCGGGAACTTTTGTCTCTGACTCCTCGACAATCTCCGGCGGAATGGACCGCGCGGCAACGGCGCGCGCCTGATCGAGCTGATCGGCGGCGACGAGCACGCGAGGGTTGGGCAGATCGAAGCTCGTATAGCCAGAGCGCGGTCTCGGTCCGTCAATCCAACTCTGAATGCCCACCTGCTTTAATGCTTCAGAGAGTTGCCACGCTTCCTCGGGTGAGCCGCAGTCGCAGAGGACGGTCTTCCATGTGTACTCGTGGGGGCTGTCGTCCTGGTCGCCTGTGTTTGGCGAGTCAGGAGCGAGTTCGGGCGGGTGGGCGCCGAACGCTAGGGCTGCGCGCTCAATGACGGAATCGGAGGCTTCCGGCGCGTAATTCTCCGGCTGCGGAGCTTCGCCTACTGCGATCACCGTTCGCGGCAATTCCGGCCTGGCGCTCACGTCTTCCGGGTCGCCCAGGCCTCGGCTCCGCATCTCGCTACGCAAAGCCTGTTGCGCTGTTTCGGTCAGATCGGCAAAATCAGCGGCGAGCTCCCGCAGCTCATCGTCGCCGATCTCACGATAATGCTCGGTGAGTCTCTGCCATTCAAGGACCGGGTCGGCTTGCATGGGCAGCATTGTAACGCTTATTCGGCGGCTGCGAGGGGATGCGCGCGGCTTTACCGCGATCCGGCGCAACGATACAATCGAAGAGTCAGCTATGGACTTTCCCGCGTGCTGCGCAGGGCGCGAAAGTACACGGCAGACTTTCACAAGCAGGCCGATGTAGCTCAGTTGGTAGAGCAGCTGATTCGTAATCAGCAGGTCGTCAGTTCAAGTCTGACCGTCGGCTCCAGATTCAGCGTGGAGCAATCCGCGATCACCGTTTGGGGCAGGCAGTTCAACTGCATGTTTCCGGCGCAGAGTGTCGCAACGTTTGTACAGTAGTGCGAGCCGGCTCGGGCACTTTAGAGTGCGGCGCAGCGCGCCGGCGTGGATTTGCCAGGATCCGGCGAGCCATTCCCGGTGCGGAAGGCCGCCACGCCACATCCAACAAGCGCTGCCTTATCCTTGAGCTCCGACACACGCAACTGAGTCAGGGAATCGCCGAGTTGGGCTTGCACGGCGGGCAAGAAGAGCTGTGCCGAGCGGGAGATGCCGCCTCCCAGCACGATCACCTCCGCGTGAAAGCCGGCGAGCAGGGTCCGGATCACGTCTCCGAGGTGCTGGCCGAATTCGGTAAAGGATTGTTCCGCGGCGGGATCCTTGGAGACTTCAACCGCCAAGTCAACCACTTCCCGATTCTTGCCGGTTCGGCGCTCGTAGTTCCCCACGATCGCTCTGGACGAGACAAAGTCTTCGACAATTCCGCCGAGGTAGGGGAGATTCCAGATCTCGCCACCCTGAGGCACGCCGGGGCCGGTGGTTACCAAGTGGCCCTCCACGGCAAATGCCGAGCCGATTCCCGTGCCCAGTGTGAGGCCCACGGCGCGCCGGAACCCGCGCGCCGCTCCGGCTCCGATCTCGCCCAGCAGATACGCGTCGGCATCGTTCAAAAAGCGCACCTGGGCCGGCTGCCAGCCGAAGCACGCGGCCAGAGGCTGGCGCAGATCGATTCCGTAGAGGTAGGGCAACTTGTGGCGCATCAGGCTCACGCCCGCCTGGAGGTCGAAGGGTCCGGGCACGGCCAGCATCGCCCCTGTGTTTGCGTCACGGCAGGACCCGGCCTTTACGCCCAGATCGTGCAGAAGATCGATAAAGGCAGCGCAGGTTTGCGCGGCCGAATGCGGCGCACTGACGACGGGCCCAAGGTGAAAATCTTCCCCGCAGCACAGAGCGGAGGCCACATGGCTGCCGCCAACATCAAACGCGAGGATGCAATTCTCAACCCGCTCAGCCATTCCGCACGCCGCAAGACCCAACTGATGAGAGCATTCCCATCCAAGTTGAGATTGTTATCGTTTGTATCACAAGTCCCGCATGGGACGACGGTATCATTGAGAAAAGCTCTTCGAAACCTCACAAAACTCTCGATAATTCTGATTTGTGACCGTTACGATCGTCCTGGATGGACGCCAACTAATGCGTCCCGCAGCGAAACCCACATTGCGATTTGACGACAACGATACTTCCATCCCATGCAAATTGCCAGGACAAGCCCTCGCAGCATCGAATTGGCGATTCGGTTCAGAATGTGCTCTAGTTCCAGACTCATGCGCGGGCACGAGCTCCAAAGAGCGGCGGAAGGCCGTTTGCATTTCAATTCACCGACTTCCCGGCGAACCGGGCGGTCACTGTACCGCTCGTGACGATTGGGACGCGAGTCCCGTAAGATGGTTCAGCCATGTCCATGCACACCGCATTCTCGCCGGCAGCTGGATTCCGGCGCCCTGCCTGCGTTCGGCCCTGCATTCCTGTGACTATCGCCGTTCTCGTGCTCTTGCTGTCGGCGCCGCTGCGCGCGCAAGCGCCTGCGCCGCCTGCCGAGACTTTCGGCCCCTTCAACGCAGTCTTTCTTGCCGACGGGCCGGGGTTAAGCAAGACTTTGTCTCCGGCAACTTCGCTCGACGGCCGCGCAACCGCAGCGTGGGACCGCCAGGGATCGGGCCAATCTGCGGGACAGGACCCCATTCTGGCGGGGCGCGCCGCGTGGACGCTTGCCTTCTGGTTCGAGTTGCCGGAACCACTGCAAGGGACGACACTGCTTGCCGGGATGGGCGATCCTGCCGCGGAGGATGCGCGCTTCATCGGTATCCGGGACAATCGGCTCGGCCTGTGGCTGGGGCAGTCGCAAGCATCGGCCGGGTTTGCGGCCGGTGACAGCCCGCTGGGCCCGGCGAAATGGCACATGGCCACCGCAGTGAGTGACGGCGAACGTGTGGTTCTCTATGCCGATGGCCGCCAGGTGCTGGCAACCCCTCTCGCACAGGGCAACGTCGCGCCCGTGCTGGAGATGGCGCCGGCGCCGTTGCCTGGAGTTGCCGACAGCCATTTTGGCGGCCGCGTTGCCGCGCTCCGGATCTACCGTGAAGCGCTGACGGCTGAGCAGGTGAAGGCCATGGCCGCCGCGCCGCCGGACTTCAACCTGCTCACCTATGAAGAGGACTCGCAGCATTGGCCCGTGCAGACCAGCGCGCAGGCCGGATACAGCGCGCCGCAGGATCCATCCACCCTGCCGCGCGGCCAGGGCGCACTTCAGAAGCCCGTGGCGAAAAAGCCGCGTGCGGAAGACCTGCATTGCCACTTAACGGGCGGCAATCCCTGGAAGCTCGAAGGCGGTTGGCGGCTGGCCGCGGCGCCGCAGGTCAAGGCATCCGGCGACGAGATTTCCAAGGCCGGCTTTCCCGATAAAGATTGGCTCGTGGCTACCGTGCCGGGCACCGTGTTGACCACGATGATTGACCGCGGCCTCTATCCCGACCCCGATTACGGGCTCAACAATCTGGCCATCCCGGAGAGCCTTGCCCACCAGGACTATTGGTACCGCGTGGAGTTCAAGGCGCCCGCGGCAGCGCGTGGGCGGAGACTGACTCTCACCTTTGAAGGCGTGAACTACGCCGCTGAAGTCTGGATGAACGGCAAGAAGCTGGGCGGATTCACCGGCGCATTCCTGCGCGGCAAATTCGATGTGACCGGCTTGGTCGCACAGGGGGGGACGAACGCATTGGCCGTGCGCGTATCTCCTCCGCCCCATCCGGGGATTGCGCACGAGCAGTCGCTGAAAGCCGGCCCGGGCGAGAACGGCGGCATGGAGGTGCTGGACGGGCCAACCTTTGCCGCCGCCGAGGGCTGGGACTGGATTCCCGGCATTCGCGACCGTGACACCGGCATCTGGCAGGACGTGACACTGACGGCGACGGGGCCCGTGGAGATCGGCGACCTGAACGTCATCACGACCTTGCCCAAAGCCGACCGCAGCGAAGCCGACATTGAGATCGAAGCGCCGCTGGTGAACTTGAATGACACGCCAGTGGACGGCGATCTGACCGCCAGCTTCGATGACGTGACGGTGACGAAGCACGTGCAGCTTGCTCCGGGCGACTCGATAGTCCGGCTGGAGCCGGCAGAGTTTGCGCAGCTCAAGGTCGCGCATCCCCGGTTGTGGTGGCCGAATGGTTACGGCGATCCAGCGTTGCACAGTCTCAAAGTCACGTTCACTCTCGGCCAGAAGGTAAGCGCCGCGCGGCAGATCGAATTCGGCATGAGAGAAGTGAGCTACGAGCTGTCGCTCTTCGATGCAACGGGGCATCTGCGGCGCGTGGAGGTGTTGCCAGGCCGCACCTACGACCAGGCCCTGCCGCTGATCGACGGAACCCAAGAAGGCATCCGGCAGATTTACGACTGGGCACCGAATCAAGTGCCGCCTGGGCAGACGCTTCCTGATTGGATGCGGCAGACGTGGGTGCAGACGCTCGAACCGGGAGTTGAGGGTACGCCGTCCATCCGTCCCGTCGAAGGCGGATGGCCGGGAACCGACCTGGTGATCAAAGTGAACGGCGTGCGCATTGCCGCGCGCGGCGGCAACTGGGGCATGGACGACATGCTCAAGCGCGTCAGCATCGAGCACCTGGAGCCGTATTTCCGCCTGCATCGCGACGCGCACGTGAACATCATCCGCAACTGGATGGGCCAGAATACGGAAGAGAGCTTCTATGCGCTTGCCGACAAATACGGGCTGATGGTGTGGAACGATTTCTGGGACTCGACGCAGAACTACAACCTGGAAGCCGAAGACCCCGCGCTCTTCCTGAAGAATGCGCGCGACACGATCCTGCGCTTCCGCCATCATCCGTCGATCGTGGTGTGGTGCGGGCGCAACGAAGGCGTGCCACAACCCATCACCAACCAGGGACTGGCGGACCTGGTGCGCACGCTCGACGATACGCGCTATTACACGGGCAGCTCGAACCAGGTGAATCTGCGCAACTCGGGGCCGTATCAATTTCAACCGCTCGATACGTATTACGGCATCAATCGCGGCTTCAGCGTGGAACTCGGCATTCCCAGCGTGCCCACGCTGGAGAGCCTCGAATCTTTCATCCCCGCGCCTGACCGCTGGCCGATCAGCGATACCTGGGCCTATCACGACTGGCACCAGAGCGGGAACGGCGCGGTGCAGCCGTACCTGGCCCACATGAACACCGAGTTTGGCGCGCCCACCAGCCTCGAGGACTTTGAACGCAAGGCGCAGATGCTCGATTACGCGGGCTACCGCGCCATCTTCGAGGGTTTTGCCGCGCACCTGTGGCGGCCCAACTCCGGCCGCATGATCTGGATGACGCAACCGGCCTGGCCGAGCATGGAGTGGAACTTTCTGAGCTGGGACTACGACACGCAATCCAGCTTCTACGGCACGCAGAAGGCGTGCGAACCGGTGCATGCGCAGCTTGATCTGACCGATGGCTCTGTGGATCTGATCAACCTGGGCGAGGCGCGCTCCTTCAAAGTGCGGGTGCTTGTGGAGGGCCTCGACGGCAAGACGCTGAGCGAAGCCACCAACCAGATTCTGGCTGCGGCCGATGACCGCACTCCCGTAGCCAAGCCCGACCTGGACAAACTGGCCGATGGCCATACGATTTTGGTCAGGTTATCGGTGAGCGATGCGGCCGGCGCGCCGGTGAGCGACAACTTCTACTGGTGGGCGGCAGACGAAGCGAGCTTCCGCGATCTGAACTCGCTTGCGCGGGCCACCGTCGCTGCGTCGGCCTCTGCAGGCGAGGCCGGCGGCGAGCGCCAGGCGACAGTGAAGCTGAAGAACACCGGCTCCGCGGCGGCGCTCACGATCAAGCTCACGCTGACGAATGCCGCCACGGGCGAACGCATCCTGCCGGCCTACTACAGCGAGAACTATGTCTCGCTTCTTCCCGGCGAGGAGCGCGCGGTGACTGTAGCGTTTCCGGCCGGAGACGCCAAACCCGCAATCGGCCTGCGCGGATGGAATCTTGCTCCCCAGACCATTGCGGTTCCGTAAGGCGACTTGCCACTCGATCGCGACGGCGATGTTGAACATACATTGGAATGCCTATATACCATTGGGAGAAATGCACCTGCGCCTGAGATACACTCTCCCGTAGGCGGCGCGAAAGCCACTCAGACGTTTTGGCCGCATGGATCTGGCGCTGCGCCTGCCGCTCATGGAGGAAGAGACGTTTTGTACGTTGCCGACGAACACCGCTATGACGCCATGCAGTACCGCCGCTGCGGGCGCAGCGGCGTTCGCCTGCCCGCCATCTCTCTTGGCCTGTGGCGCAATTTCGGCGGTGTCGATGCCTTCGAGAACTCCCGCGCCATGGCGCGCCGCGCCTTCGATCTGGGCATCACGCACTTTGATCTCGCCAACAACTACGGCCCTCCGTACGGCAGCGCGGAGGGCAGCTTCGGCGAGATCCTGCGCCTCGATCTCAAGCCCTATCGCGACGAATTGATCGTCAGCACCAAGGCTGGCTACGACATGTGGCCCGGCCCGTATGGCAACTGGGGATCGCGGAAGTATCTGTTGGCCAGCCTGGACCAGAGCCTGAAGCGCATGGGCCTGGAGTACGTCGATATTTTCTATTCGCATCGTCCCGATCCCGAGACGCCGGTTGAGGAAACCATGTCGGCGCTCGATCAGGCCGTACGTTCCGGCAAAGCCCTTTATGCCGGCGTATCCAACTACAACCCGGCGCAAACCACCGCGGCCGTCACGATTCTTCGCGAGCTCGGCACGCCCTGCCTCATTCATCAGCTCAAATACTCCATGTTTGAGCGAACGCCGGAGTGCGGCCTCCTCGATGTGCTGGGCAACGAAGGTGTAGGCGCCATCGCCTTCTGCCCGCTGGCGCAGGGCCTGCTCACGGATCGCTATCTCAACGGCATCCCTGCAGATGCGCGCGCCGCCAAGCCACTTGGCTTCCTTAAGAAGCCCGACATTGGCGAGCAGCGGCTCGCCAGAGTGCGGGCCCTGAACGAGCTCGCTTGTGAACGCGGGCAATCGCTGGCGCAAATGGCTCTGGCATGGGTGCTGCGCGACGGCCGCATGACGTCCGCTCTGATCGGCGCCAGCCGTGTGGAACAGATCGAGCAGAATGTCGCCTGCCTTGCCAATCTTTCCTTTTCAGGGGAGGAGCTGGCACACATCGATGCCATTCTGGGCAACAGCGTGTACTAACCATAGAGTTTTCGACTTGATAGGCCGCGAATTCGGCGGGAACAACTACCTCAGTAATCTGTACCTGTGCCATGTGGCATACCTCGAATCAAAGTGGAAATTATTTGATCCGGGCTTGCCGACTGGTTCGCCTTCGTTCCCGACTGGGAAGGCGAAACCTTGAAACAGTGGCTTCCGCCTGGTTGCCCGCTCTGCTTCAAGTGTGACTATGAGACGGTTTCAATCTGCGTGCAAGGCGTCTAGGCGAGAAACACATCGGTACACGCCAATGGACGGAATTATTTCTTGCTGTCCCTTCCAGGGAGTGCTGGCCGAGAGTATTTCAACATGCGTAACAAGTAGCTTGCGACGAAAAGAAGCTCCAATGCTTCTTCAGGCTTCAAATCTGGCAATTGATGTTTCTCGTGCGCGTATGCGTTCCGAATCCACCCTAACGCTCCGCTAAATACGCTGGTCAATCCTTGCTGATACGCTTGTTTCCTTGCTCTGTTTAACTTCGGATAGGGCAACTTCAATTTCTTTGCGTTAAATAGCGCATATACAACGTCCTTGCCTTGCGCGCTCTTGATTGTTGCGTTGCGTGTACCGTCGCGGATTTCATTTAAGCGATTCTCGTAAAGTTCAAACGCTGCTGCGACGGCCTCTTTCAATTTGTTCTCGCGGAAATAGTGACCATAACCGTGCAACGCCGGATCAAGAAGCTCAATAGCGGACAAAATTTCCATGTTGACTGCTTGAATGCTCGGATTCTTTACAGCTTTCAAGCCTTCATCTGTGACCACAAAAAAGCCTTGGCCGTTATCGCTGATGAATCCCTGTGTCGCAAGGTATTGCCAGGGCGCGGCCAATAGGTAGTCTCTTGCTGCGATTGTTTCCATCACGGGGAATCCATCGGTGAGCATTCGACTATACGCTTGGAGTTGAAAATTCATCCTGCCGAACGTAGCTGGCGGAGGAAACTGTGTTGCCAGACGGCGCAACAAAAGCACCGCTTGCTTTTGAATGGCCATCGACTTTAGGCCGTCAAGCGTTCCGACCACACTTGCAATGCTCAACAGCTTCCATTCTTCCATTGATCCTTCTCTCTCATCCTTGGAAGACTATGCTGATTTCGCCAACGTTTCCCGCATATGTTCGATTCCACGAATCATTTCAAGACGGCCACCACGTTCGAACCACATATCAGGGCCGCCACCGCTGGCTCCTTCAAACTCGCGGTCAGTTCGAGCGACGTACAATTCATCAGCGATGATCTCAAGCCACATCTCGACGCGTTTTAGCAATTGGGTTTCCATGCACTGATGCTACGCCGGAAAGGAATACAAAAGTGGACATGCACTGTTGCACAACGATATTCCTCTCACTATGGCACATCTGAAATACTTGCGACGGAGGGGGAAACCATGCTTGACGCTGAGGGCAAAGCAAAAGTTCAACGGCAGATTGCGACGTTTACCGACAATTATCGCCAGATGAAAGCGCTTGGCTACAACGTGACAATCATGGGTCTACCGAGCTATGAAACGCAAGAAGACTTTGATCGATACCAGACCCACCTAGTCGGAAGCGATTTTCAGATTGAGAATGAGTTCATGACGGAAATTCTCAAAGGGCTACTCACAAACGGTGTACCGGCAAGACTGGTTACAATTCGCTACCCTGAATTTGAGAAATGGTTAAACGGACGCGAAAACAACAGCAGCACTCGCGCTTCATACTGCGGCCATTTGATCTCAGAAGATGAACGCAAGAACAGTTCGCCTATACATTAGTTCGACAGCCGTCTTCGCTCGCGCTGCGATTGCTCGCTGCGTTATTGGGGCATGACCGAATTCCCTATTGTGACCCGGATTGTCGGAGTGGCATCCCCGCGCTGCGCCGGATGGCCGTTTGGGGGTGTGGGGGGGGTCTGCGGTGGGCTCTCACAGCAAGCGAGCGCTGCGAACGGATCGAACGGAACTCCAGCGCCGCGCTTATTCGACACGTAACTCGACATTCTGAATTTCGGGCGAGAGTTCGCCTCGTAATCTACTGATTTGATTGGCGTCCCCGACGGGATTTGAACCCGTGTTATCGCCGTGAAAGGGCGGTGTCCTAGGCCGGGCTAGACGACGGGGACGGCTGGGAGGGCTGAGAGCGGCTGGAAGAGGGCTGGTTACACCTTTCAAGATACGCCCTTAGCAAGGCTATCAACTCGCGAAAGGCGTGTCAAAAAGAGCGGTCTGCGGTGCGCGGAGCTTGCACGCGGCCAAAATGGCACCGACAGGGTTGCGTCACGGCCCGGCAAGAGCCGGTTGGGCAGAACCAGAAGCGTCAAGACTGCCCACACGTGTTGTGCGCTATCCTCGATGAGAGTCTTGGCGCGGCCTGGCCTGAGCGGCAAACCGCGCCGTAGTGTTGTTTTGCGTCAATTGCCCAGATCCTCATGTCACCTCATCCATGCAGCGATCGCAATGAATTCTCGCGGAAGGGCGCCGGACAGGCCCGCCGCAGCGAAAATCGCGCAGGACGGCGGTGGCGGCGCACCGGGCGGTTTGCCGCCCTTGCCATCGCACAGCCCTCGGCTCAAACCATGGCTTCGGACCATCGCCTGTATCGATAACCCATAGCCGGGAACCACGAGCTGAAGGCAGCGCAAACAGGCCGGGATCCTATCCCCGAATCGTGGGGCGACAGGGTGCAAGGAGGGGTGGATTTTTACGGCGAGCCGGGCCGGCCACGGGCGGGCGGGTTCTGAGATCGATGGAAGCTGTGACAAGAGGAAAAATCGAGTGAGCCAGAGCAGATTGCAACGCATTTGTACGATCGGTTGTTTGATCGCGGGGGCACTGGCGGCCACAGGCTGCCACAAAACGCAGGCGCCAGCGGCCGGCGGGCCGCAGATGCAGGGCCTGCCGGTGCAAACGGTCACCGTGACCATGGCGCCCGTTGCGCAGAGCAGCGAGTATGTGGCAACCATCAAGTCGCGCCGGTCAACGGCGCTGGTGCCGCAGGTGAGCGGACAACTGACGGAGATCGGCGTCCACTCCGGCGACCAGGTGAAGGCCGGGCAGTTGCTCATGCAGATCGATGCGCGGCAACAGCGGGCCACGGTGGATTCGCTGCGCGCAACCGAGCGGCAGAAGAAGGCGCTAGACGATTACGACACCATCGAAGTGGAGCGCCAGCGCAAGCTGTTTGAAGCCGGCGTGACCAGCCGCGACGCGTACGAGCAGGCGCAACAGGCTTATCAAAACGCCAAGGCGGACTATCAGTCGGCAGTGGAGGCGCGCAAGGCAGGGGAACAACTGCTGGACTACTACGCCGTTCGCGCGCCCTTCGACGGCGTGGTCGGCGACATTCCGGTTCACGTGGGCGACTACGTGGGTCCAAATCTGTCGCCGGCCACCGTTCTGACCACAATCGACGAGAACAACCATCTGGAGGCGTATATCTACATTCCCACCGAGCGCTCCCCCGAAGTGCGTATGGGCCTCGGCGTCGATCTGACCGACAACAGCGGCAAGCTGCTGGAGAAGACGAAGGTCGATTTCATCTCCGCCGAGGTGGACAGCACGCTGCAGGGGATTCTGGTCAAGGCCCCGGTCGAGGCCACGCCCGAGATGCTGCGCAATGCGCAGATGATCAAGGCGCGAGTTATATGGAGCACAAAACCCATGGCTCTGGTTCCGGTGCTTGCGGTGGTGCGCCAGGGCGAAGAAAGTTTCGTCTTCGTGGTGCTGAAGCAAAACGGAATGGCCGTGGCGCACCGCACGCCGGTGGTGCTCGGCGACACCGTGGGGAACGACTACTCAATTGTTTCAGGATTGAATGCGGGCGACAGCGTGATCGTCTCGGGAACCCAATTCCTGGTGGACGGCATGCCGGTGATACCCATGGGCGGCGCAGCGCCACCCGCACCCTCTCGGGGAGCAGGCGCTGGAGCGCAAAGCACGAATAGTGGAGCACAGGCCAACGATGCCGGAGCGCGCGCCGTCGCAGTCTCCCATCCGCTGCACAGGAAGCACCGGAACGCCCGGGCACGGAAGAGCGGGCACACGAAAACCGCGACGGTCTCATAAGAAAGAGGCTCATTTTGTTTGTCGATTTCTTTATTCATCGCCCGGTCTTTGCCACCGTTTGCGCCCTGCTCATCATTCTGGCGGGCGCCATCTGCATTCCCAATCTTCCCGTGGCCATGTATCCCACGCTGGCGCCGCCTGTGGTGTCGGTAAGCGCCGATTATATCGGCGCCGACGCGGAGACGGTCGAAAAGGCCGTCACCATTCCGCTGGAGGAGGCGATCAATGGCGTAGAGGGAATGCGCTACATCAGCTCAGCGAGCACGAATAGCGGCAGTTGCGAAATCGACATCACTTTCCAGACCGGATACAACCTCGACATCGCGGCCGTGGATGTGCAGAACCGCGTGGCCAGCGTGGAGGGCCGCCTGCCGGGCGAGGTGGTTTCCACGGGCATCGACGTTCTGAAATCCAACTTCAACTTCGTCTTAGGCGCCGGATTCTTTACGCGGGACGGGCGCTACTCAAGCGAATACATCTCCAACTACCTGGACATCTACGTCATCGACGCGCTCAAGCGCGTGCCGGGCGTGGGCGACGTGGTCAACTTTAACGCACGCAAGTACGCCATGCGCGTGTGGCTCGATCCGGTGCGCCTGGCTGCACGCGACCTGACCGCAACCGACGTGGTGAATGCGCTCGAAGAGCAGAACGTCGAGGTTCCGGCCGGACAGCTCGGCCAGCCGCCAGCCGACACGAAGCAGGCGTATCAGATCCCGGTGCGGGTCGTGGGCCGGCTCACAAGTCCTGAAGAGTTCGACAACCTCATCGTCAAGAACTCGCCCAACGGCCTGGTGCTGCTGAAGGACGTGGGCCACGCGGAGGTGGGCGCCGAGAATTACGCCACTGCGCTCAAGTACCAGGGCCATGACGCCATGGGCATCGGAGTGGAGCAACTGTCGAACGCGAACTCCCTCGAGGTGGACCGCAAGGCCAAAGCCGCTCTCGAACAGCTCTCAAAGAACTTCCCGCCCGGTCTGGAGTACGCCATCGCCTTCGACTCCACCACGGCAGTGGGCGAATCGATTCGCGAAGTACTCATCACGCTGGCCGAAGCGATCATCATCGTTATTACCGTCATTTTTCTGTTTTTGCTCGACTGGCGCGCCACCATCATTCCCGCCGTCACTATTCCCGTTTCGCTCATCGGCACCTTCGCGTTTATCCGCATCTTCGACTTTTCTATCAATTCACTCACGCTTTTCGGCATCACGCTGGCGACGGGCCTGGTGGTCGACGACGCCATTGTGGTCATCGAAAACGTGCAGCGTCACATTCATATGGAGCATTCCAAAGCGCGCGAGGCCACTTCGCGCGCCATGGGCGAGGTGACCAGCGCCGTGATCGCCACGTCGCTGGTGCTGATCGCGGTATTCGTGCCCGTTTCATTCTTCCCCGGAACCACCGGCATTCTCTATCGCCAGTTTTCGCTCACCATCGCGTTCTCCATCGCCATCTCGGCGTTCAATGCTCTCACCCTTTCGCCGGCGCTGTCAGCGCTCTTCCTGCGCGGCGAAGAGGCTCGTCCACGCCAGTTGGATTTTCTCCACATCAGGCTGGTCTCGCGCGCTTTTGCCGCCTGTATTCACGGCGCCGACGCATCCATCACCTGGATGGCCGGCACATACGCGCGCATCATCCATGTCGCGCTGCAACTGCGCTACATCCTTCTGCTGGTCTTTTTTGCCGGGCTGGCCGCAACGGTGTGGATCTATCGCGTGGTTCCCACGGGTTTCATTCCGCAGGAAGACCAAGGATATTTCATGGTGATTGTGCAGGCGCCACCAGGTTCTTCGCTCGCCTACACGACGGCCCTCGCCGATGAGGGAGCCGCCATCATTGCGCAGAATCCCCACGTGGGCGGATTATTTTCCATTTTGGGTTTCAGCTTTAGCGGGAGCGCTTCGAACGCCGGCATGATGTTTGTGAACACAAACACAACGAACGAGCACGGCGGAAAGGCCTACTCGACGGCCGACATCATCAAGGATGTCTCGCCCAAACTGCAAATGCTGATGTTCGCCCCCAACGGCGGCCTGGTGGCCGCATTCGAGCCGCCGGCAGTAGAGGGAGTGGGCAGCTACGGCGGGTTCCAGTTCATGCTGCAGGATCAGGGTGGCAACACGCTCAGCGACCTGGACCGCGTGGCGCACCAGATTGTGAACGCCAGCGGCGCGCACAAGGATCTCACGGACCTGATCACGACCTTTTCAGCCAACGACCCACAGGAGCTGGTGACGATCGACCGCGAGAAGGCCAAGGCGATGGGCGTCTCGATCACGCAGATCGCCAGCACCCTCAACGTCTTCATGGGCTCGGAGTACGTCAACGACTTTGACTACAACGAGCGCACCTATCGCGTCTACGTGGAGGCCGACCAGCCCTTCCGCATGAATGCCGGCGACCTGCATAGCTACTATGTCCGCTCCGATTCCGGCCAGATGGTTCCACTCGACAACCTGGTCACGGTTCAAGCGAGCGCAGGCCCTCCGGTAATTACGCACTACAATCTCTTCCGCGCGGTGGAGATCGACGGCTCGCCCGCGCCCGGATACAGTTCAGGGCAGGCGCTCGTGAGCATGGATAAGCTGGCGACGGAAAACATGATGCGCGGCATGAACTACGAGTGGACGGGCCTCACTCTCGACGAGATCGAGTCGAGCGGCAAGGCGCTCGTCATCTTCGGCCTCGGCATTCTGGTCGTGTACCTCACGCTTTCGGCGCAATACGAGAGCTTCGCGCTGCCGTTCATCATTCTGCTGGCCGTGCCGATGGCTGTGTTGGGCGCGTTGGGCCTGGTTTCGCTGCGCGGCCTCGCCAACGACGTCTATTGCCAGATCGGCCTGGTGATGCTCATCGGCCTATCGGCGAAGAATTCGATTCTGATCGTCGAGTTCGCCGAGCAGTTGCGGCGCAAGGGCCGTTCGATCGCCGAGGCCGCGATCGAAGCCGCGGAGCTGCGCTTGCGGCCGATTCTGATGACCTCGTTCGCGTTCATCATGGGCGTTCTGCCGCTGGTATTCGCCACGGGAGCCGGCGCGCTTGGCCGCCGCTCAGTAGGAACGACGATCGTCGGCGGCATGTTGTTGTCGACTGTGCTCAACCTGGTGTTCATTCCAGTGCTGTATGTGATCCTGAGGCGACTTCTCCAACGCAACGATGTGGCAGAGGAGACGCAGGCGGAAAGCTAGCGTGGTGTCTCTAAAGTTTGTCACATAAATCGCGCATCCCAAATGCAGGTTCCCGTTCGACTTCGCTCAGGGCAGGCTTTCGACTCCGTTTGGCACAGAAAACGCGCAAACTCCGCTCAGCGACTGTCTCCGTTGTCAAGAGTTGTGTGAGAGCGGGTTATGGAAAAGAAGGCGCGTAGCGCCTCGGAAAACGCATAGGGCGCGTTTCCCGCTTTCCCACAACCCCGGCTGCTAGCAGTATGTGTTCTTTGAGACCAGAGACCCGGCGGTGGTGGCCTGCGAGGTTGCATGGAGCTGGCGGACTTGTCGAGCTTTTGCGTTGAGGCGGATCAGCAGTTTATGGGCCAGGGCGATACGGATGACTTTGCGTGGTTTGCCGGCAGCGCTGAGACGTTGCTGGAAGGCGATGAAATCGGGTTCGTAACGGCCCACCACACTGGCCACGATGAACAGGATTTCGCGGACCGAGGCGCGGCCGCCGCGCACCGCACGCTGGCCCTGATGTTTGCCGCTGTCGCGGGCCAGCGGAGCTACGCCGGCCAGCTTGGAGATCGTCTTGTTGGACAGGGTGCCGATTTCCGGCATCTCGGCCATGAGACGGGCCACGGTGCGATCGGCCACGCCCTTGATGGAACGGAAGACCTGATCGAGTTGATGCCAGAGCGGGTCCTGGGCGACCAGTTGCGCGATGGACGTTTCCAACTCGCGGATCTGGCGAGCGACGACGGCCAGCAGTTCGTCGATCAGAGCCACGACCGCCGGGTCGGTGACCAGGCGGGACTGATTCAGTTGTGCGGTGCGGACCTCGGTGAGCTGGCGCAGGCGGGTGACCAGGGCGCGCAACTGCTGCTGCCTGGCGGAAGATAAACAGACCGGCTGAGATCGCCTGGTCTGGGCATACCATGCGATCATGCCCGCATCCAAGCGGTCGGTTTTTTCCAACTGCCCCATGCTCTGGGCGAAGCGGCGTACCGCTCGCGGGTTGAGGATGGCCACGGGAAGGCCTTGTTCAGAGAGCAGGGCCAGGGCCCGTTGTTCATAGCCGCCGGTGGCTTCCATGGCCACCAGTTCGACTTGGTGAGCCTGGCAGAAGGCGGCCAATGCGGCGATCCCTTGCGGGTTGTTGGGGAACGAAGCGAAGGCGCCCTCTTGGCCGACGCGCGCCTCCAAAGAGGTTGAAGAAATATCCACTCCACAAATGATCCGGGTCACGGTAACCTGCCTTGTATGTGCGACTGGTAGTCATGCGACTGTTCGGTCGTACGTGACTTGGGCAGCGGTCCCTGAGCTGAGCGACGGTGAGTAATCACCACAGGATGAACGGGAGCCGTCCGCCCGCGGGGGAACCGATCTCTCGGTTCCCCCACTACGACATCTTCAACCTGCAAAATGTCGATTCCTTAGAGATACAAGGATGACGGCTTCGTTTTTGAAGCGAACTTTAGAGACGGGACATTAGAGCCGCGCCGGTCTACGGCTGCCTCGCCACCTGCGCCGGTCCCACCTGCGTGGCCGTAACTCAGTAGAGATGGCAGCTGCCTGCTACGGCGCCACCGGCAGTGCGGGCATAGCACCCTGCGCCCTGGCTTCGGCCACGACCGCGTCCAGATGAACCAGCACCTCGGCTACGGTCATGGTATAGACCTCGCGCCGGGCATCGCAGCCTTCCTCGACAATCTGTTTCAGATGCCGCCCGGCGATCTGCGCCGCCAGTTGGTCGGTGATCACCTTGCCGCTGCGCTTCTTCTGCTCTACCCACGCCGTGCACGGCAGCGCGATCCACATGGGCCGGCCGTTCACGTCGAAGCGCACGTCCACGGCGTCGGCGTGGCGCGTGGCAATGGCCACCATCGTCCCTTTCCAGCGGCAGTGCAAGTCCTCGCCGCTCCAGCGGTCGGTCACGTGGAAGTCTTCGTACATGCTGATAGCCTATCGTTCCGGCCGTGCCGCGGCAAGCCGCGCGCATCGGGGGCCGTGCCCGGTTGCCGCTGCTCGAACCGCACTGATAGACTAATCTGGTTCGAGTGGCGCCCTCTACATCCGTTTGGACCCGCCCGTAAGTCAATCAGCGAAGGACAAAAGAAAGCCGTGGACACAAGAACTCGTCACGCTCTTAAGAAGGACAAATTTGCCCAGGCTGCGGCCAGCAGCGCCAGTTGGGTCAGCGAGCACCAGAGCGGCGTGGTGCGCTGGAGCATCGGTATCGGTGCGTTTCTGGTTCTGGCGGTTGGCGCGTTGATTTTCTGGAGTGTGCGCTCCTCGGCCGCAGACCTTGCCCTGGGCGCAGCCCTGGATGTGTACACAGCGCCCTTGCCGCTTCCCGGCGCTCCGCCAGAACCCGGCGTATACACCACTGCCGCCGCACGCGAAACGGAGGCCAATCGTGAGTTTGTGGCGATCGCTCACGATTTCAGTTGGCTGCCCGAGGGAACCAAGGCTCGTTACTTTGCCGGGGTTACCTACGAGGAACTGGGCCAGACGGGCAAGGCCGAGGCCGAGTTGAAAGCCGCTGCCGACTCCCGGGATCGTAATCTTGCCAACCTGGCCAAGCTGGCCCTTGCCGGGCTCTACCGCCAGACGAACCGCGATAGCGAGGCGTTCGCGCTCTATAACGAGATCGCGGCCAAGCCATCCGTTACGGTGTCAGCCAGCGTAGCGCAGCTCGACCTTGCCGACCTTTATGCCGCCGAGGGCAATCAGGACCACGCGCGCGTCCTGTGGGCCAAGGTGAAAGACGCGGACAAGGACGGCGCGGCCGGGTCGATCGCCGAGCAAAAGCTCGCCGGCAAATAGGATTGCGCTTGGCGGCCCTGGCGGTACAGCAACATGCCGTGGGCGCTTTTCTCGCAGGCTCCAGGGCCCAGGGCCGGGTGGGCCTGAGCACTTTCTTCTCTGCCTGCGTCTGGTGAGTGATGAGCACCAGCCAGGCCATTGTCGCAGGGTGGATGGAGATTCCCACGAGCGCGTTGAACGACGAAGCCCGCCTGCGCGCGGCAGACGATGCGCTTGCCGCGCTGGTCGGCCAGTACGCCGGCTCCCTCTATCGCGTGGCCTACTCCGTCCTGCGCAACTCCGCCGACGCCGAAGATGTCGTGCAGGAAGCGTTTCTGCGCGTCCTGCGCCATCGCCACACGCTGGGCGAGGTGCGCGACCATCGCGTCTGGCTTATTCGCATCGTCTGGAACATCGTGCTTGACCGCAAACGCCGCGCCAAGACCCGGCCGGAAACCGATGACGTGGCGGAGTTGGCACGTGTGTTGCCCTCCACGGGCCTTTCCGCCGAGGAAATCGCCGCGGCGGCGCAACATCACGCCCATGTGCTTGCCTGCGTGGACCGGCTGCCCTCCAAAGAGCGCCAGGTGCTCATGCTTTCGGCCTTTGAAGAGCTCACCAGCGTGGAGATCTCGGCGGTCCTGGGCATTACCGAATCCAGCGTCCGCTCGCGCCTGTTTCGCGCCCGCAACCTGATGGCCGGCCTGCTCGATCACCAGAGGAGTTTGCGATGAACTCGAACCCTCACAATCCGATCCCTTCCGGCCCTGTTCCCGGATCCGGCGAAGAGACCCTGCGGCTGATCGCCGGCCTTTCTGCTCCCGCAGGTCTTGAAGACCGTGTGCATGCGGCCCTCCGCGCTGCACCGCGACGGGGGCGTGTTCTGGCCTGGCCCTCGAATCTGCGCCTGAAGATGGTCCCTGAGAGCAACTGGATGCGCACCGCAGCCGCGGCGGCCATTGTTTTTGTGGTCGTCGGCGGAGGATGGGGCGTTTACACCCGCGTACAGCCGGGGCAGCCAGCCAAGGTGATCGCGATGCCACCACGCATACCGGCCGCGGGCGGATTTTCGGGGGCAGGCGCCATCCGCACCCCGCAAACCCTTCCCGGCCCGGCGGCGCCTCAACCTGCCAACGCGGGCACCGCCCAGCCCAAGGGCGCGAAAAAGCCCGCCGCTCGCCTCAAACCTTCCGGTTCCGCGGGCAATCAGCCTGCCTCGGCCGCTAGGCCCGTGGTTCAGCCTGCCACGTCCAGGTAAAGCCCGCGGCTCCTCCCCCTCACGCGTTCTTCATCACGGCCTTGATCAGCATGCCAAGCAGCGCCAGCACCACCGCGCCCCAGAACGCGGGAAAGAACCCGTGCACGGTGAACCCGCGCACGATGTTCGACGCCAGCAGGATCATCAGGCTGTTGATGACCAGCAAAAAGAGCCCCAGCGTGAGGATGCTGAGCGGGAAAGTGACGATCTTCAGGAAGAGGCCCACGGTGGCGTTCAGCAGTCCGATGACCAGCGACGCGATCAGGGCCGGCCACAATCCCGACACGTGAAAGCCGGGCACAAGCCTGGAAACGATCAGCAGAGCAACCGCGTATAAGAGCCACTGCACCAGAAGTGCGATCATGTGAATGCCTCCGGTCCTCTTAATTCAAGTTGCCGCAGCATCCTGCCGCGGCTCATCTTCCCTAAGATGCTACATCCCGCCCCGGAATCAGGTCACTCGGCCTCCAGCTATCGAAATGGACGTCATCATGGGGATTTACAGTAAAACTATGTTCGCCCGCCGTCTCTCCGTTCAGCGCATCGACTCAGCGGGCGAGCGTCACGCCTGCCCCATTCGCTGGATCGACAACTTTGCCATGCGCAACTTTACCAACGACGCGGTCTTCGACGACACATTCCCGGCAGCCGACGGGGTGCTCGAAGCGGGCCATCGCGTCCCCCTCGACCGGCTGCAACCCGCCATGGAGGACTGGTTTCGCTGCAAAGGCTACCTGAAAACCGGCGAGCGGCTCGAAGTGATCGAGACGACGCGGCAGGCCTGAACAGCGGCTTGCCTCTGCGCCACGGCGGCGACAGTGAATCGATTGCAGGCCTGCGCATCGATTCTGGCGACGTTTGGCGACGAAAATCGCCGCGGTTTTGAGCGTTTTGGGACGAGCCGTTTCTGATTCTGAAGGACTTATTCCTGTAAATGGGCCGTTTTTATACCCCCACCGGGTATAGGGGGGGTAGGGGGTAAAGCTTCTGGGTTGCGGCCATCCCCGCCGGTCCACAGCCGAAACTCCGCCTCGCGCCGCGTCTTCAGCCCAGGATTCTCTACCCCTCCGGCGTGGTCCCATGCCAGCAACTGCTCGGCGGCAGCGGCGTAGCGGCCTGCATTCAGCTCCCGGAGCAGGGTCGAGCCGGCCAGCCGCCCCGCACCCAGGTTGAAGCAGAAGTCCACCAGCGCGTCGAACTGCCCCTGGGCCAACTCCACGCGGACCAGCCGGCTAACCTCCCGCTCCGCCTCCAGCACGTCGTTTGCCAGGATCGCGGCGGCCAGCTCCTCGCCGATTCCGTCAGGAAACGACTGCCCCGCCGCGATCCGGTGTCCATAGCCAATGGTGGGGAAACCGGCTACGTCTGTATATGAATGACTGCGAAACCCCTCCGACCTCTTGATCAATTCCAACCCTGCCGCGCTCAATTGCATGAAAAACTCCCTTGTTCCGCCAGAAATGCCAAAGGGCCTGCCTCGAACCCTCCTGTCGAAAGGAAGGGTTCACGGCAGACCCTAAAATCACACTAGCAGGATCGCGGAATTAATCTGCAAAACCCGGCGCGATTTTTTTGGAGGGCCGTGGCGACTGGAAACTCCGCCATTTCACAGATCGATGTGTATGTCTATTAACCTGCTTATTTTTAATAACATAGTACATTCGGCAACCGGGGCCACTTGGGTTGCCTTTTGTGTACGATTTTCCACAGTTTTCTTTCGCCCAAATCGGGAAAAATTCGAGTTATTTCCAGTGCAATCCGTAACTCGAACAGACTGAACGCCTTATCAGAAGAACCTCGGGAGCCGGGCAGTTTTCAACAGAAATCCCCTTATCCATCTTGACAATGCATACGGGGCAGCCAGTACCGGTTTAGTAAAATGGGCAGATGGTTAGAACAAGGAAAACACGCAACTTAAGACGAAGAGCGCCGCTATGGATTTGCCTCGTAGCCGGTGTCTCCGCCGTTGCGCTGGTCGCGCTGGTGGTGCTGTTCTCAGCGCGGACGGTGCAAGCGGATGCGGGTCTTTCCAGACCAGCATTCACCCCGCCTGCGTCTTCCCCTGCAGCGAGTGCAACGCCGGCCTCCCTCGCTGACCAGGAACCGCAGATCCCACAGAACGCCCCAACCGCCGCCGCCCAAGACTGGAAAAGCAAGATTCATGGAGTGGCTTCCTGGTACGGCGGCGTCTTTAATGGACGCAAGACCGCAAGTGGCGAGGTTTACGACATGTACGCCATGACGGCCTGCCACCCGACCCTCCCCTTTGGCTCCGTCGTTCGAGTCGTGAACCAGTCCAACCACCGCTCGGTCGTCGTCCGCATTAACGATCGGGGCGACCTGGTCGTTGAGGGGCGGATTATCGACCTCTCCTACGGCGCGGCCAGGAGGCTGGGCATGACCCATGCCGGCCTGGCGGACGTGGATTTGCAGGTTCTATCGCTGGGCAAACCAGGCGCCCGGGAATAAAGCCCCCTTCCCCAGAGCAAGAAGGCCAGCCCAGGGGGCTGGCTTTCTTGATTTATCTCCAGGGTTTTACGAAATGGAGGTCTATACCCCGCGCTACCCTTACCTGTAGTCTTTTGGATCAATGCACGCGTCGTAAAGCCGGCGATCGATTTTGATCCACTGCGTACCATTGATTCCCCGCCTGTTAGCGGTTGTCGGGCTTATCGGATACGCGCAGGCGATTCGAATCCACCGATCCTGCTGCCTGGCGATTACCCGTATTTCATCTGCAACTTCCGATAGATCCTGATCCTGAGAGAATACAAGCGCCACATCGAACTCATTTCGGACCGCTTGGCCAATTATGTCCAGAGCGATACGAACGTCGATACCCTTCTCCTCACCATGCAGGAACGTAAAAAGAGAGCCATCGGGCAGCGTAACTGCTTTGTTCCTGTAACGCAACGATCGACTGAATACTGTAATCCCCTGCCGGCCCATCGAGGCAAGCTTGTTTGTCCAAAAACGATTCCACATTGGATCATCGGTCGCATCGGGGACGCCGGTATAGAAGTACATACCAGCCAAGTTCCAACCCTCTCGGGTCACGATTGCGTCAACAAGTTTTCGGATGCCGTAGTTGGGAAAATGATAGCCGAAGGCTGCACGGGAATGGTGGAAGAGGTTTTGTCCGTCGATGAACGCGACAGCACGCTTGATTGCCGGTTCGATCATTTTCGTTGGGAGCCCCGAAATGAATAACCCCGCCCGAGAGCCCTTTCGGGCGAGTCAGGCGGGGAGCAAATACAAACCAAGAGTACGTTTTTCCAATCAAAACCGCAAGCGAATTCGCAGTGGATCAGTTGTTTTCCGGCTGGGTGTAGGGCTTTTGCAGGTACAGGCGGGCCTCGTTCACGGCTCCCTGGGTATTGTCGTTGGTCTGTACGGCCAGCCTGTACTCGTTCACGGCCCGGTCGCGCTGTCCGGTCAGGTCAAAGATCTTGCCAATGGCGATGTGGCTCCAGACCTCGGTCCAGGGCGGTTCGTCGTCGCCGCGCAGCGCGTCGCGGAAGGCGTTCACCGCGGCCTGGTAGTTGTGCTGCGTAAACAGCACTTCGCCAATGCGATAGCTGGCCAGCGAGCTTAACGGGTTGGCGTCGAGCGCTTTTTTATATTCAGCCAGAGCGCCGATCAGATCGCCCTGCGCCACCAGTTGCTGCCCCTTCAGGATGGCGATACGCACCTGCAGGTCGGGGGTGGTCTTGAGTACCCAGTCGCCGGGATCGATACTGATCCGCCGCGGACGGCCGAAGGTATCCACAACGTATTGCGTGTCGGTGCCCACCACATCGATCCTCTGGTTTTCCGTCTTGCCCTCGGTTTCGACGCGCAGTTCCACCGGCATGTTGAAGAGATCGAGATCCTGGTCGATCTCGCCGATGGTGCGAAAGCCCTTGTTGTTGCCGAGCCGGTAAACGGCATACTTGTCGGTGAAGCGCGGCGCTCCGGTGCCATCGATCCATTGGGAGAAGAACGGCAGCAACTGCTGCTGGCTCTGCGCCTCGGCCACCTTCTCAAAGTCTTCGGTGCGGATGGAGCTGTCGGTGTATTGGCTCAGAGCGCCCTTCAGGATGGTCTGAAAAGCCTTGTCGCCCACCTCCCAGCGCAACATGTGGAAGATCATGGCGCCCTTTTCGAGCGTCATGGACTGAAACTGGGGCGAGAAAGGATCGAGCCGCCCGGAGCTCGAGAGCGGCACGGTGTCGTAGGCCAGAGCGCCGGCGCTTACGTCTTCCAGGGTGGCCCGCAGCGCGCTCTTGCCGCTCTCGTCTTCCAAATACATCAGCTCTCCATAGCGCGACATGCCGTTGGTGATCCAGGCGTCGCTCAGCGTCTTGGGGCTCACCTCGCATCCCCACCACTGGTGGGCGATCGTATTCGCCAGCAGCCGCACGGCCGATTTGTCGCCCACCCGCGAGCCTTGAACCGCCGCCAGCTCCGGCGCGTAGGCCGCCGGCAAAGTGTCGTCAGGCAGCTCGACCACGTTCAACCGGCTTGTCTCCGGCTCGCCAAAGGTGTCTGTAAAGAAGTCAAACTCCCGGTTGGCCGTCTGCGCCAGTTGGTTTGCCGAGGCCTGATGGCTGATGGTCACGTACACCTTCACGTTGCCCGGCCCGACTGAAACCGGCAGCACAAACCGGCCGGCAATCACTGTCCCCGGAAACCCCGGCTTCGTCCAGTTGAAGTCGTATTCGTCGCCCGGCTTGCCGGTGGAAAGCTTTACCGGCTTCGACGCCCCCACGGCGCCGCTAGCAAGCACACGCATCCCTTGCGGAACACGGATGCGCATCTGGGCCGTGAAGCGATCGGTCATGTAGCCGGTCATGGGAAACCAGCGCGCCGGATACAGCAGATAGCTGATGGGTTCCTGGATGGCGGCCAGCTTCAAACCCTCTACCGGTCCATCCTCGTTGCCGGTGATGGCGCCGTCGTAGGCGAAGGTCCAGTGCACCGTCTGGCCGGGAACAAGCGGCGTGGAAGGCGTCACCCGGATGGATCCGTCGGCCGTCCGCTCCCCGTCGAGCAGTTTGCCGCTCTCATCGGTAATCTTGGTGACCTTGAGCGCCGGGTGAAAGCCAAAGGTCACCACGTCCAGATTGGCGGGCGCGGTAAAACCCACCACCGCCGTGGCCGTCAGATGATGCGCCGTAGTGTCCAGTTCGGCGTCGATCACGTAACTGCCGATGTTCGGCCCCGGCCGCTGTTGCGCGGCGGCCGGCGCCGTTGCCATCCCCAGGCAGGCCGCGGCCAGCAGGCCGGGCACCGCGCATCGGCTCACAAGCCGTCTGCTTTCGAACCGCAAGCCTCTCATGTCTCTCCGCACCCTGATGTTCATTCTCATGCCGCTGCTCGTTCTTGGCGCCGTTTGTTCGCCGGTTTTCATTTCGCGGGGAAATCTCGACTTTTCTCAGTGTTGCGCGGCCGCCGCGGCCACGGGGACAGGTGCTCCGAGTTCCTGCAAGACAATCCCAGCAACTCGTTCCATGGCGCCGGGCCCTTCGCACAGGCCATTCGCCGGCTGCATTCGCAGCGCCTCCCGTATGGCCCCCAGCTCCATTCTCATGGACTCCCGAGCTGGCCCGTCGGGTAGCAGCCGTTCAAGCTGTTGGACGATATTTGGCGCGGTGAAGTCATTCTGGATCAGCTCGGGAACCACGCGCTTGCCGGCGATCAGGTTGGCCATGGCCACATGGGGCACCTTGACTACCCGTTTGGCGATGGCATAGGTGAGCGGCGAGACGCGATAGACCACCACAAAAGGATTGCCGATCAGCGCCGCCTCTACCGTAGCCGTTCCGCTGGCCACCACCGAGGCTCGCGCATGGAACAGGGCGGCGCGGGCATCGTGGACGAGCCGCACGCACAGCCCGCTGCCGCTTGTTTCCGCCAGGCGCGATACCGCCTGCCGCTGTGCTGCATCGAGCGTGGGAGCCAAAGGAACCAGAAACTCATACGCCCGCGAGGACGGAACCGCACCGGGCGTAGGCTGCGCCAGCTTCCGCGCAGCCTCAAGCATCTCCGGCAGATGATCTTCGATCTCGCGCAGGCGGCTGCCCGGCAGCAGGCCGATCCAGGTCTTCGCCGGATCCAGCCGGTTCTCCGCCGCAAACTGCTCGCGGCCGATGGCGGGCTGCGGCAGATCGGCGAGGGGATGGCCGACAAACTCGGCCTTTACGCCCCGCCGGCGATAGTACGGCTCTTCAAAAGGAAAGATGACCAGCATACGGCGAACATATTTGCGCACCAGACGGATGCGGCGCTGCTTCCACGCCCAGAGCTGCGGGCTGACGAAGTAAATCACCGGAACGCCCAGGCGGTGGAACTGCTTCGCCAGCCGGAAATGGATCTCGGGAAAGTCGATGAGCACGGCCACATCGGGCCGCCGCGCGCGGATGGCCCCTTTCAGCTTGCGGAACTCACGATAGATGCGCGGCAGGTGCAGCACCACCTCGGTCAGGCCCATCACCGCCATGTCTTCCGAGCGGACTACGCGCTCCACGCCTGCCGCTTCCATGCGTGCGCCGCCCATGCCGAAGAACTGCGGCGCGATTCCGGCAGCCGTGAACTGGCGGCGCAATTCCGCGGCCAGCAGCGCGCCGTAGTGCTCGCCGCTGGCCTCCCCCGCCGAGATGAAAACAACCGGAGTCATGGATCGTCTGCCGCCGAAGGCGTACTTGACCCAATCATAGCGGCATCCTGCGCGTTTACCATCGACACATGCCGCTGGTCGAGGTTAACTCGGTGTCAAAGAGCTATCCGCGCCGCATGGGGCTGCGCACCACGGAGCAGACCGTGGTGAACAACGTGTCGCTGGCGATTGCGGCGGGCGAGACGCTGGGCCTGGTGGGCGAATCCGGGTCTGGAAAAACGACGCTGGCGCGCTACCTGAGCACGCACATCGCAGTGATGGAGCATGGAAGGCTGGTGGAGACCGGCGAGACCGAGGCGCTGTGCGCGCATCCGCGCGAGGCCTACACGCGGCAGCTCGTCGCGGCCACGCCGGAGTTGCCTGCCGGCGTGGCCTGAAGGATTTGCGAGAACCGCGCGCTACTTCGGCTGCGTCTGCGGTTGAGCCGGCGCTGCCGGCTGCGCGGGCGTGGCCGGTTGAGCCGGCGCTGCCGGCTGCGCGGGCGCGGCAGTGCTTGCAGGCGCCGCAGGCTGCGCCGGCGTAGCTGTGGCCGGTTTGGCTGCTGGCGGGGCAGTGCTTGCAGGCGCCGCAGGAGCGGCCGGCGCGGCATTGGGTTGGGCGCTCGCGCCGGGTTGCGGCTGCGCGCCGGACGCCGGTGGATATTGATGCTGCGGCAATTCCGTCACATTCACCAGCTCCATGTCGAAGATCAGGTCGGACTTGGCCGGAACGGCAGGATGGCCAGGACGGGCAGGAATGGCTTGCGTTCCGAAGGCCAACTGCCAGGGAACGAAGATCCGCCGCTTGCCGCCGATCTTCATGCCCTCGATTCCGTAATCGACGCCGGGGATTATGTTGTGCATGCTCTTCCTGACCACAAGGGGGTCCGGATCGCCCATCTTGGGCTTGCCGTCGGGACCGAGCTCGGGTTTGCCGTCCTTGCCCACGACCGGCTGCCTGTGATCCTCCCACGAGTCGAATTCGACGCCGTCGGCCGCGAGCCAGGCGGTGTACTTCAGGTGACAGAGCTGGCCCGGCTCGCACTCAGCGCCGGTGCCGATCTTGATGTCCTCATAGCGCACTGCGAAGGGCATCATGACCGGACCGTGAGCGACCCTGGGCACGCCCGGCGGAAGCTTGATCCACGGCTCCGGCGCGCGGGCTGTTGTGGACGGCTTGGCGGTGGAGGGTTTGGCGGTTATGGAAGTAGAAGAAGCGCTCTTGGGCGTTGCCGATTTGGTTGCAGGCGCTTTGGGAGCGGTTTGGGCGCTGGCGGCTGCCGTACATGCCGCGAGGAAGAGGAAAAGGACAAATCGTTTCATGGTAAGCAGAGTCTCCAACTCGATTTCACAGGGGAGTTTATCAGATCGAAGCTGTCGAAGCCGAGCGCGCATCAGCCCACCAGCATTCCCGCCAGCAACGCAGTGCGCGGCGCCAGATGCTCGACGACGACCGACTCGTAGCGCGCGTGCGCGCCTTCGCCTACCGCGCCCATGCCGTCGAGCGTTGGAATGCCCAGCGCGGCGGTAAAGTTGCCGTCGGAGGCGCCGCCGGTCGCGGCCTCGTCGAGCGTAAAGCCCAACTCCCGGGCCAGTGCCCGAGCCTTGTGGTAGAGCCGCACCGTCCCGCGGCTGCGCACCATCGGCGGCCGGCCGATGCCACCGGACGCGGTCAGCGTGCAGCGCGAGTCCGCGGCCTCGAGCGCGGCAAACCTGCGCTCGATGCGCGGGCCGTCGGCTGAGCGCGCGATGCGAACGTCCACCTCCGCCCACGCCTCGGCGGGAATCACGTTGCTCTTGGTGCCGCCCCCCGCTACCCCCACGCTCACCGTCAGGCCGCGCTTGAGATCCGTCCAGGCGCTCACCGTCTCCACCACGCGCGCCAGCTCGCGGATGGCGCTCGCTCCTTTTTCAAAGTCCACGCCCGCGTGGGCGGCCACCCCGTGGACCCCGATGCGCCAGTTACCTATTCCTTTGCGCGCCGTCTTGCAGGCCAAACCCTGCGCCGGCTCCAGCACGTAGACTGCGGCGCAGGTTCTGGCCAGCGCCTCGATGACCGGCCGCGAAACCGGGCTGCCGATCTCCTCCTCGCCGGTCAACAGGAGCACGATCTCCCGCCGCAGCAGGCGAGCTTCCGCCAGCATCTCCAGGGCAGTGAGCGCCATGGCCGCGCCCGCCTTCATATCGAGCGTTCCAGGGCCCCAGAGCCGGCCGCCGCTCAAACGGCACGGCATTGTTTTGAGTGTACCCAGCGGCCAAACCGTGTCCAGATGGCCGAGCAAAAGGATGGGCTTTGCGGGGTCTTCGCGAGCAACCGGCTTCCGCGGGCCGAAGCGAGCCTCAAGCACATCGCCAAAGCCGTGCTGGCGGTGCAGCTTCACCCGGCCGCCCAGGCGCCTGGCGCAGGTGGCGACGAGGGCAACGCATGCGTCCACCGCGGCTTTGTCATCGGAGGGCGACTCATAGCGAACCAATTGGCTGACGAGTTCAACCAGGCTTGCCTGCTTGCGCCGGGCCCCAGCCAGCAGCGCCCGCATGGAAATGCTGGAATCGGAAGTCCCGGGCATGTGCCCTCCTTGTCTTCCCACCCGACTTCGCTCGTTCCCTGAATGACTCTTTGATTCTACGACCCTTAGGCAGCGCTGCGACTGGGGTAATGCATAAGGTTCCGCGGGACAGACAGGCGCATAGTGTGGCAAAAATGCCACACGACAGGATTTCCGCATCTCGGCTAATCTAGCCTTCGGTCAGGTTTTCTGCCCCGGAGAGAGGAATTGGCTCAAGCCGCTCACTTGGAACAGACCATTGCAGCACCTCTGGAATTTGCCGGCGTAGGGCTGCATTCGGGCGCGCCGGTGGCTATGCGCCTGCTGCCAGCCGCCGCAGGTTCGGGCATTGTTTTTCGCCGCACAGACCTGGATAACTTTGAAATTCCCGCAACCGGCCGCAACGTGGCCAAGGTGAGCTACGCCACCAGCCTGATGCGCCAAGGCGTGCTCATCTCCACCACGGAACACCTGCTTTCGGCGCTCATCGGCATGGGCATCGACAACGTGATCGCCGAGATCGACAACCTGGAACTGCCAATTCTCGATGGCAGCGCCATGCCTTATGTAGAAGCGTTCTTGCGCGTTGGCATCCGCGAGCAACGCCGCCGCCGCGAGACCCTCCGCGTACTGCACGCAGTGGAAGTCCGCGAGGGCGACAAATTTATCGGCGTTTATCCCGGCTCGGGTTACCGGATCTCGTACACCATTGTCTTTCCCGCGCCCATCGGCCAGCAGAAAACCTGTGTCGATTTGGCGGCGGAAACATACGGTTCCGAGATCGCTCCGGCCCGCACCTTTGGCTACAAAGCCGATGAGCAGCGGCTGCGCGACATGGGTCTGATTCGTGGCGCCAGCCCAGAGAACGCAATTATTTTGGGCAAGAGCGGCCCGGAGAACGGACCGCTGCGCTTCCCCGACGAGTACGTACGGCACAAGGTTCTCGATCTGATCGGCGATTTGGCGCTGGCTGGCCGCAGGCTTGAAGGACACGTGGTGGCGGTGCGCGCCGGCCACGCCATGCACACCGCTTTTGTCTCGCGGTTGCTGAAGGATCGCTCGGCATGGGAGCTGTCCCACGCTCCCGACACGGCGCCAGTGGTCACCCACGTCGAGCCTGACGCCGGCGGCATGGCTCATGCCGCTCTAGCGGGCGCGTGAGGCATGTCTCCCAATCCTCAAAAGCGCCAACTGTGTTGAGGGCCGCCGCGCACTGGCGTTCGCGTCAACCCGGCTGCTTTGAATTCCAATATCCATTGGGAGAAGTGCTCGAACCGGCGCCTCCTGCCATTCGTATACGACGCCGCGCGGCGGAAAGACGCGCAACTCGAATTCCGCAAGGAAGCGGCCATGTGCAAATACTTCGCGTCGCACTTGGGTGAGCGCGTAGCAAGCCTGGCAGTCGAGATCCTACGGCGGTTCTCCTGCAACGATGCGCCATTTCGGACAGAATTCAAGGTGGCTTTTTTCGTGATGAAAAAAGCCACTTAGCGATTGTGCCTTGGTCTGCACCTGCAGGAGACCCGCTATAGGAGGATCGGGATTCGTCAACAAGTTTCCTGTGGAAAAGTTCGACCTCCGCGCCAAGGCCGGAACCATCTACGAGGGAACGTCGTTTACGCAACTGGCGGCGATCGCAAAGATGTTGTGAGAGCGTGTTCGAAAATGCCACAGGGCCGTTAGCCGACCATTGCCGGGCCGCACGAAGATGCATCGCTAAATTCACTCAGCCAACGCTATCTGTAGGCCCCACTGTAAGTTGCCTCCCAACTTTACTTCTTAGTTCTTTCCATTCCCTTCTGCCCAGCGGGAACCGGATTTTCCCTTCGTCCCATTCCGATAACACGAAAGTGGCATTACCGATCCTGGAAGAACCACCCCGGAAGTAATGTCTTGTGATGTTTTTTGGTACCCTATTCTGTCCTATACTTAGCCACTAGAGTAACCCAATAATGATTACCTTTGCGTTCTTCGCCGATCAACTTTCATCTCGCCTGGCCGATGAAGTTGGTGCGCGTGCTCGAATGCAAATGCACCAGTTGACGCCAACGCGAATCGGGTTGCTTGTTGCGCTCTGTTGCAGCCTTGCTGTGTGCGGTTGTGCGGGCCCCGCTGTGTTGAAAGATGCGGCGATGGATTCCGCGGCCGGAACGCTCGTCGCCTCGACCAACTCCTTAAATTTTGGCTCTGTGGCTGTCGGTCAAACAGCGCGCACGAGCGTTACCTTCACGAATCAAGGATCGGCGTCCATTTCAATCTCTCAGCTTGGTTTGAGCGGCCAATCCTTTTCTCTGAGCGACCAGAGCAGCTTACCTACTACGGTTGGCGCGAATAGCAGTGTCACGCTGACCATCCAATTCAATCCTGCCGCAACCGGAACGGCGACGGGTGAATTGACCATCGCCACGAACGCGTTGCCCGGATCGTCCACCACCGTTGACCTAACGGGCACAGGCGTGCCTGTGCTGAGCGCGCTGAACTGCACGAGCAGTTCGATTACCGGAGCAGGAACGGACAGCTGCACGGTGACGCTGAATGCGGCGGCGGGCAGTAGCGGTCTCGGGGTAAGCCTGGCAAGCACCAACAGCGCCGTGGCGGTGCCGTCCTCAGTGACCATACCGGCAGGTGCAACCAGCGTCGACTTCACGGCGACTGTCTCCCCAGTAACCACAGTGCAGGCGGCGACATTAACCGCCAGCGTGGGCGGCGTGACAGAGACTTTTGGTCTGCAACTGGGCGCCTCGGCGCCTGGGCTTAGCCTCAGCGCATCCAACCTGGTCTTCGGCAGCGTGAACGTGGGCGCAGAGACGACACAATCGCTGATTCTGTCCTCGACTGGAACCGCGGCGGTAACGGTGAGCGCAGCGGCGCTGTCGGGGACCGGCTTTGCGATTTCCGGTGGGAGTTTGCCGCTAACGCTGGGTCCCGGCCAGACGGCGACGCTGACCGTCGAATTCGATCCCAGCGTTGCTGGCGCGGCCGCAGGTCAACTCACGCTGACGAGCAACTCGTTGACCGGATCGCCGGTGAGCGTCAGCCTGAGCGGTACGGGCGTGCCGGTGCTGAGCGCGCTGAATTGCACGAGCAATTCGATGACCGGATCGGGAACGGATAGCTGCGCGGTGACGCTGAACGCGGCGGCGGCCAGCGGCGGGTTCACAGTGAGCTTGTCCAGCAACAATTCATTAGTGAGCGTGCCATCTTCGGTAAGCGTGGCGGCCGGGGCAAGCAGCGCCAGTTTTACCGCGACGGTCTCCCCGGCGAATTCCACCGAATCCGCGACGCTGACCGCCAGTGCTGGCGGCGTGTCAGAAACCTTCGCCCTGCAACTCAACGCGGCAGCAACGCTAAGCCTGAGCACCACAAGCGTGGATTTCGGGGATGTAGCATTAAACACACCGGCAGCGCAGACGCTCACTCTGTCTTCAACAGGGGCTGCGGCAGTGACGGTCAGTGCGTCATCCCTGTCAGGGCCCGGCTTCACGGCCTCAGGAGCCAGCTTCCCGCTCACCCTGAGTCCCAATCAATCGACCACGCTCACCGTGCAGTTCGATCCCACCGCCGTAGGTTCGGCGACAGGTGAACTGACACTGACCAGCAACTCGGTGGACGGGGCTTTAAAGAAAGTCGGTCTGGGGGGCCGGGGCGTGCCAGTGCTGTCGGCGCTGAGCTGCACGAGCAGTTCGATGACCGGAGCGGGGACGGATAGCTGCACGGCTACCTTGAGCGCCGCAGCCCCGACCGGCGGGGTTAGCGCAAGCCTAACCAGCAACAACTCGGCAGTCACGGTGCCATCCTCAGTAACCGTGGCGGCCGGGGCCAGCAGCGCCAGCTTTACAGCGACGGTCACGGCGGTGAGCACAGCGCAGGCCGTGACCCTATCCGCCAGCGCCGGCGGCCGGACGAAGACCTTCGGACTGGAGCTGGGCGCAGCAACGATCACGTTGAGCCTTAGTTCTTCCAGCTTGGCCTTCGGCAGCGTGAACGTGGGCACAACGACAACGCAATCGCTGACTCTATCATCGACGGGAAGCTCTGCGTTGACCGTGAGCGCGGCCACGGTGGCCGGAACCGGTTTTTCCGTCTCCGGGGTTACCTTCCCGCTGACCTTGAATCCCAATCAAAAAGCGACGCTGAGCGTGCAGTTCGACCCCACGGCAGCAGGAGCAGCTTCCGGCTCCCTTACCCTGACCAGCAACTCCTCCAGCGGCTCTTCGACTCTAGTCGGCCTCAGCGGCACGGGAGTGCCGGTATTGA
>JBEKNY010000015.1:0-80455 GCA_049522315.1 Occallatibacter sp. | reverse complement strand
GCGTGAAATTACCAGAGCCTTGGTCCTCAACCCCTCTGGCCCAACACGCGGTGCTCACGCACCGCCTGGTGAACTGCGCCTTGACAACGCCTTCCTCCTTATCGAGGGGCACCCCGGTCCATGGTCTCCACCAGAGCAGCAACAGAGCGGCGACGATGCCCGGCACGGTCCACAGGAGGGTTGGATCGCGATAGACGCCGAGCATGAGGCGGAATCCCGGCAGGCGGCGCTGCGCGGCATAGCCGATGGTCCAGTGAAAGTAGTTGCCGAGGCCCGTGGTCCAGTGCAGCGCGAGCACGGCCGCCGCGAGCGTGGCGCACACGCCGGCTAGAACCGCGAACAGTGCGTGAGCGCTGGGCGGTTCAGCGAGAGCTTGCCCGCGCCGGAGCCACCTCATCGTGAGGACCAGCAGAACCGCGGCGATGGCCGCCAACAAAAACGGCAGGCCCATGTTCTGTTTGAAGAAGAGGGGAGCGCACAGTCCAGCTCCGGCAGCGAGACCACGGGCCACGCTTCTTTTTGCATCGGCACGCTGTAAAAGCCATAGAGCGACGAGAATCCAGAACGTGCAGTCGCAGTCGTACTCGGGAGTGGGCAGGATGCAGTAGATGCCCAGGACGGTGAGCGGGGCGGCGATGAACAGAGCGATGGCCCACGCGGCTGCCACGCGCCCGCGCAGCGAAGCAAGCGCGATTCTCCACGCCAGCACCGTGCCCAGGCCGCCGACCACCGCGGCGTAGAGCACGTGGTGAAAGAAGACACGGCCCGTAAGGCGGACGATCGCGGCCTGGATGAGAAACGTGAGCGGCGCGTGCGCCAGGGGAAAGTCGCGGTACGGCATTTGGCCCAGGGCGATGCGCTCCGCGGTGTTGAGGATGTAGCTGAGATCGAACAGGGCTGCGACGTGCGCGTTCTGCCAGAGCACGACAGCTGCCGTGGCCGCGAAGAGGACGATCGCCGCGATCCAGTCGCGCAGCGCCCAGCGCGTGCCCGACGGCTCGTGCTCTTGCAACTCGAACTCGTGCAGCGCCGATTTCAGAGGTTCGGCCGTTCTACTTACCATCCGCGACGATAGTAATAGGGATAGGCGCAGTAGGGCATGGAGAACAGCGCCATCAGCAGTGCAACGAACCAGCCGACCACGGTCCAGCCAAGAAAGACGTTCAGCAGCAGGATTCCCGTAGCGTTGTGCGTGTGCCGTATAGCCGCAATGATGGCTGGGAGGAAATAGAGCGCACCGGCAAAGATGAGGAAGTGCATAGAAGCCCCCGCAATTGTTCCCAAGAGTGCTACGCAGAGTGTACCGCCGAAGTTCCCGGCCTCCATACTGTTTTTGCGACGGCCGCGGCCGCGAACGGAAGTCCATGGCATTGAGCCTCGGAAACCTATGAAAATGCGGTGCATATTTTGATTGCGTACTTGTTTGCCCATGCGTATACTCCCTTGGTCGTGCAAAATCCCCCAAGGAGCGCATCATGGGAAAGATCAACGTGGGCCGCCTGATCCTGGGCGGAATTGTCGCCGGAATCGCCATCGATCTGTTGGATTATTTCGTGGATGGCATTTGGCTGGCGCCGAGCTGGACCAATGGGATGGCCCTACTCGGCCGGCCCGGATTCTCGCCGGCGCAGATTACCTGGTTCAACGTGATTGGATTTCTGACCGGAATCGTGGCCATCTGGATTTACGTGGCGATCCGGCCGCGTTTTGGCGCCGGCGTGAAGACGGCAATCTGTGCCGGGCTGGCCGTATGGGTTCTGGCAGTCCTGTTCCCGAACGTGGGCTTCATGTGCGTTGCAAAACTTTTCTCGCATCACCTGACGCTGTACACGACGCTCGGCGGGTTGGTTGAGGTCGTTTTTGGGACCGTTGCCGGAGCATCGGTTTACAAGGAAAGCTAGCCCAGCAACCGGGGCCAAAACGAAGCTGCCATAAGCCGCGCAGGCATTTCAAGTGGCCGCGCTCGCTTAGTTTGCGTACAACCATCCGCATGGCTTGAACGGGTGCGAGGGAGGGTGTGTCTGTCAACCGAGTGCCGGGATATGAACGGGAAGTCACCCCGTATGCCGGTCGCGGACACCGTGTCCCTCTACAATGAATCGGTATGCCGACCGTCGTCCGCTCGTACGCGAAGATCAACCTGGGCCTGTTTCTCGGTCCGCCGAGGCGGGACGGATTCCATGCCCTCGCCACCGTGTACCAGACACTGGAAACCCATGATGTGGTTACGGTTACGGCACGGACCGCGCCGGCGACCTCGTTGCGGATTACCTCGAACGATAGCCGTGTACCGACCGACGAGCGCAACACGGCCTGGAAGATTGTTCTCCTGGCCTTAGAAGGTCTCAAGTTAAGTGCCGAAGTTTCAATTGATATCGAAAAGCGTCTCCCGGTGCAGGGAGGCTTGGGCGCGGGGTCGGGGAATGCGGTTGCCGCGCTGATGGGGTTGGAGAAAGAGCTGGAAAAACAGGGAACAGGGATCAGGGAACAGGGATCAGAGTTCCATCCGGATTCGGCAAGCCGGCGAGTTGGCGAGTTAACGGGGCAGGCGGGCGGGATTGTTCAGAGTTTACTGACGCGACGGTTAGAGCTTGCTGCTCAGGTCGGGTCGGACGTGCCGTTGTTTCTTATCGGCGGGACGGTGCTGGGCCAGGATCGCGGGCAGAAGGTTTCTCCCCTGCCCGATATGGAGCCAACGTGGTGCGTGGTTGCTGTTCCCGAGGCGGGAGTCTCCACGCCGCAGGCATTTCGCGACTGGGATGCGCTGTGCGCGACGGAAGGTTTGACCGCAGAGGCTGGCACCGCTAGACTAGAGAAGTTGAGCCGCGCCTACGCCAGCGCCTTCCGGGGAGAGATTCCCGGGGGCGGGCTTGGAGCAGGCTCCTCCGGTGTCTTCTCCCGAGGAGAAGACCTGGCCGGACCTCAAGAGTCCGCGCTTGTCCGCACCGGGATCATGAGCTGGATCGAAAACGACTTCGAACGCGTTGTTTTTCCCCAGCACCCCTCCCTTGCCGAGATCAAGCGTCTTCTTGCGGCTCCGGGCACACCGGAGGCAGCCCTCTATGCCGCGCTGTCGGGGTCCGGTTCGGCGCTCTTCGGGTTGTACCGGACCCGCGGAGATGCGGAAGCGGCCGAGGGCCGGATCCGCGAAAGGGCCGGGGAGTTGGGCGTGCGCAGCACCACCATCACACGGTCCCTGCCGCGAGCCGCGTATTGGGAACAAATGTTCGTTGAAAGCTAGCTATCAGCTCTCGGCTTTCAGCCTTCAGCTTCCTCTTTGGGGAGCCATAAGCAAAGGTTCCTTTTGAGAGAAGCTGAGAGCCGACGGCTGAAAGCTGTTGATTCGTTATTGACAGTCGACCGCTGGGCAAGCGAGACTCACCCACGGCTGACCGACGTGCTGGGCGATCGTTCAATGGCAGGACAATGCCCTTTGGAGGCATTTATCCAGGTTCGAATCCTGGTCGCCCAGCCAGAAAGAACAGCTTCTAGCTGCTAGCTTCTAGCTTCTAGCTTTTACCTGCTTGAGCCGGAGTCGTTGCTCTCAGCAAGGAGGAGCTAAAAGCTAGAGGCTAGAAGCTAGGAGCTTGCATTAGGAACGCAGCCATAGCCAACCAGCATGGAGGTGCTCTCAAGATGGAAGCGGGAACGTCGACGGTGACACAGGAAAGCAAGCCGGGCGAACCAAACCCGGAAAAGCAACCAGGCCCGGAGAAGCCAGACAGCAAGAACGCACCCAAGAGCGGAGGCGGGGACGGGGCCAAGGCCAGGGACGCGAAGCTAACCCCCGCGCCGGAGCGCAAGAAGCCCGCGAAGCTGAGCGAGGACAAGCGCTTCAAGCTGTTCAGCGGCACGGCGAATCCGAAGCTGGCGGAGGCCATCGGCGAGCACATCGGCGTCAAGGTGGGCGAGGCGAAGATGCAGCGCTTTGCCGACGGCGAGGTGTACTTCCAACTGCTCGAGAACGTGCGCGGCGTAGATGTTTTTGTGGTGCAGCCTACCTGCTATCCGGTGGACCAGCACCTGATGGAGCTTCTGGTGATGATCGATGCGCTCAAACGGGCCTCGGCGGCGCGGATCACGGTGGTGGTGCCCTACTACGGGTACGCCCGCCAGGATCGCAAGGACCGCCCGCGCGTGGCCATCAGCGCCAAGCTCATCGCCGATTTGCTGACCACGGCGGGCGCCAATCGCGCGCTGTTCGTGGACCTGCACGCCGCCCAGATTCAGGGCTTCTTCAACATTCCCGTCGATCACCTTTTTGCCAGCCCGGTTCTGGTGAGCTACTTCCGCGAGCTGAACCTGCCCAACCTGACGGTGGTTTCGCCGGATGCCGGCGGCGTGGAGCGGGCGCGGTTCTTCGCGCAGAAGGTGGGCGCGCCACTGGCTATCGTGGACAAGCGGCGCACCGACATCAACGTCGCCGAGGTGATGCACGTGGTGGGCGACGTGGAAGGCCAGACCTGCCTGATCATCGACGACATTATCGATACCGCCGGAACGCTGGTGAAGACCGTGGACGCACTCTACGACAATGGCGCGGCGGCAGTGTATGCCTGCGCGAGCCACGCCGTGCTTTCGGGCCCGGCCATCGACCGCATCGCCAACTCGCGGCTGGAACAGCTTGTGGTGACCGACACCATTCCGTTGCGCGAGGCGGCACAGAAGTTAACCCTGCCGAGAAGCGAGCCGGCGCAGAAATTGCCCAAGATCAAGGTGCTCACGATCGCCGGCCTGCTGGGCGCGGCCATCGAGAGCATTCACATGGAGACCAGCGTAAGCACGCTGTTTAACTAACAGGGGTCAGGGATCAGGTTTCAGGGATCAGTGACCCGCAACAACAATTAGCTGCCAGTTGTAGGCAGATCGTAGGCACGGACGGTCGACCGGATTCTCTGACCCCTGACCCCTGATCTCTGAAACCTGGCTTCTACAAAGGGAGCGGAACTCGACACTTCGTGCCCGATTCTTAAGAAACGAGAAAAAGCGAGATGCCAGAAGTCGTCGTAGCCAAGGCCCGCGAGGGCAAATTCAACAAGAACGCCGCGCGCCGCGTGCGCGCCGCAGGCAAGATTCCGGCCGTGCTGTACGGCCCCGGACACGATCCCGTGGCTGTTGAGGTGGATCCCAAGCAGATTTCGCGGATTCTCCAATCCGAGACCGGCCACAACACCATCATCGATGTCGAAGTGGCAGGCCAGCCGGCGGCCAAGGCCATGATCGTCGACTGGCAGCGCGAGCCGCTCAACGACCGGCTGATTCACATCGACCTGAAACGCATCGCGCTGGACAAGGTTCTGCGCGTGAGGGTGCGCGTGAAGCTGCTGGGCATACCGGTGGGCGTGAGGACGGAGGGCGGAGTTCTGGACCAGGTGCTGCGCGAGGTCGAGATCGAGTGCTTGCCCGCGGACATTCCCAGCCACATCGATGTGGATGTGAGCGAGTTGGGAATGCACCATGTTTTGCGCGTGAACGGCCTGCCCCGCTCCGGCAAGATCAAGTATCTGACTTCGGAAGATGCGACCGTAGCGCACGTCGTCTCCATCCGCGAGGAAGTGGTTGCGGCGCCGGAGACGGCGGAGGCAGCTGCGGCAGCGCCAGGCGAGGCTGCTGCGCCGGGCGAAGGGGCTGCTCCAGCCGAGCCCGAGGTGATCAAGAAGGGCAAGGCAGAAGCCGAGGCTCCTGCGAAGAAGTAGACCTTGGCGGATGCGAACGAGCTCGGCAACCGGCACAGCCCCTTCCTGATCGTGGGGCTCGGCAATCCCGGTCTCGAATATCTGTGGACCCCGCACAACGCGGGATTCATGGCCATCGACCGCATCGCTCTTGAGGAGGGCGTTGTGGTCCAGAACCGGCGCTGCCGGGCCACCACTGCGACCTGCCGTATCGCGGGGCGCCAAGTGGTTCTGGCCAAGCCGGAGACGTTTATGAACCTGAGCGGCGCAGCAGTGGCCGCTCTGGTGGACGAATTTGAAGCAGACCCGGCACAGGATCTACTCGTGGTTTACGACGATCTGGATCTGGTGCTGGGGACGTTCAAGATCCGGGAAAGCGGTTCGGCCGCAGGGCACAACGGAGCCCGCAGCGTGACCGGCGCTCTGGGCACGGAAGAGTGGTTGCGCATCCGCATTGGCGTGGGGCCCGATCTTCCACCTGAGGCAATTGCTGCCGGAGGCGGAGGGCGGCCGGGCAGGGATTATCTGCTCTCGCCCATGCGCAAGGCGGATCTGACGGTGCTGGACGAGGTGCTGGACCGGGTGGCGACGGCCACGCGGCGCGTTCTCGAACTGGGACCGGCGGCCGCGATGAACGAGTTTAACCGGAAAGAAGACAGGGGTCAGGGATCAGAGATCAGGGATCAGGATTAGAAGCTGCTGCGAACTGTGAACTGCGAACTACGAATTGTGAAGGGATTGCCGCGAGCAATTGAAAAGCGCTCCGGCGGAAAAGGAATACAGATGCCGCGTGTGTATGAAGTGATGTTCATTATCCGTCCCGATGTGGACGACGACGAAGCCGACAAGTTGATTGCCAGCTTTTCCTCCACGGTTACCTCCGGAGGCGGGGTGGTGAAGTCGGTAGAGAAGCTGGGCCGCCGCAAGCTGGCCTACCTGGTGCGCAAGTTCAACGACGGCAACTTCGTGCTGCTGACCATTGAAGCCAATGGCGCAGTGGTTCTGGAGCTGGAGCGCCGGTTGCGCGTGACTGAGCCGGTGATCAAGTTCATTACCGTGCGCGTGGACGAGGAGGAGAAGCGCCTGGCCAAAGTGAAGGCGCTGCGCGGCGTGCGCCGCAAGGCAAACAGCGAACCCGCGGCCCCGGCCGTGAGCGCAGGTGCGCCGGCGGAGCCAGCCGAGCCTGTCCAGGCCAGCGCGTAAAAGCAGGGAACGAGGGACCAAGGGACCAAGAAGCGATCGCGCCGATGGTTCGCTCTTCCCCGACTCTGGCTACTCAAAAAGATTCTCCGGCTGTGCCGGAATAAAGAAATGGAATGAGGAAACAATATGCCTGAAGAAACCCAAGCAAAAGCGCCCGCCCAAGCGGACGCATCTCCACAAAGCGCGCCTGGACCAGGCGGCCCATCCGGACCTGGCTCCGGCCCGCGTGGTCCGAGCCGAGGCGCCGGCGGGCCGGGCGGCCGCGGAAAGTTCTTCCGCCGCAAAAAGGTGTGCAAGTTCTGCACCGAGAAGATCGACGCGATTCCTTACCGCGACGTACGGCTGCTGCAGCAGTTCGTGGCCGAGCGCGGCAAGATCGTTCCGCGGCGGCTCTCCGGTGTTTGCACCACGCACCAGCGCCGCCTGAGCCGCGCCATCAAGCAGGCCCGGAACATCGCCCTGCTGCCGTTTGCCACCAGGCACTGATCGGCTCGTGGGCCGGTTGAGAATTTTGCGCGGCGCTGCCGGCCATCCGGCCCTCTTGTCCGAAGCACGTAGAGTGCATCCGGCGCCGCGATCTTGAGATTTGGAGAGTTTGTCATGGAAGTGATTCTGAAAGAAGATGTAGCCGACCTGGGCTTTCGCGGAGAAGTGGTGAAAGTCGCCGATGGCTACGCCCGCAACTATCTGCTGCCGCGCAAGCTGGCGATGCAGGCCACCGCGGCCAACAAGGCCGTGATTGAACAGATGAAGGCCGCCGCGGCGCACCGCTCCGCCACGGAAAAGGCGAAGGCCGAGGAGCTTGTGACCAAGCTCGAACCGCTCGTGCTCCGCTTTACCCGCAAGGCCGGCGAGCAGGGCCATCTGTTTGGCTCGGTCACCTCGGCCGATATCGCCGCGGAACTGGCTGCGCAGGGCCATGAGATCGACCGCCGCAAGATTCAGTTGGGCGATCCGCTGAAGAGCGTGGGCGACTTCAAGGTGGCCATCCGGCTGCACCGCGAAGTGACCGCTCACGTAACGGTGAAGGTAGAGGCCGAAGCGACCGAGGAAGAGAAGGCAAAAGCCGCGGAGACTGGCGCCGCCGAGCCTGCGGCGACGGAAGAAGTTGCCGAGCCGGCCGCGGAAGAACCGGCTGCGGAGGAAGCAAAGGGCGAATAACGGCGACCCAGGCGTCCGATACCACCTCTCGCTTTGACGAGGGACGTCTGTGTCTCTCTAATGCATCCTAAGTCGATGTAGGACGGGTGAGCTCCCAAGAGGAGTGATCGTCCTGTCTTCGAGGTCAAAGTGGTGTCCCGTTTGCAAACCGCTGTGCCAAATCCCGGAATAGACAGGGCAGATCGCCACTCGATATGTGAGTGAATTAAACAGACTGACCTGCGCAAGCAGACCCTTGCTGTCGAGATTCCAGCCGAAGGTGATTAAATGTCCAAACGTTTGCCGAGAATTGAGTCTGTCGTCAAATAGGATGGGCTCGTGGGTCGGCCTAACAACCTCCTTCCACGGCGGTACCGCTCCATATCGAATGTAGTTCCTGACATCGTCAAAATCTGAGCGAAGAACGAAGTCTGTGCCGTGCTGGTAGGCGACGTAGTTAAACGCAATCTTTGCGATGGCTCGATAAATCGTTGCATCTACTTTAGCGGCGATCTCGACTCGAACTCTCCCATCCTCTGCTATGGGTGCCTCGAGGGTACCTTGCTGCAAGAACTTAATATCCCGCTTCCTTAGTTTTTCAATTAAGCGGCCCATGTCGCTTTGGGATGGCCCAAGCACCCTGATCTCGAAAGAGCCGGGGAGAGATCCGGAATAGGGCCCCACCTTTCCGGGATCATCAAGTTCGGCCTCCAAGAGAAACACCCAATCGTTTGCTCCTTTCCATCGGAAAGCCACTTGGGGCACCGGAATTGGCTCTATTCCAGTTCCAGTGCGATCAGCATCCAGCACGACTGTCGCTCCAAACCACGGCCCGGGTTCGCCAACCTTCAACTCAATTCTCTGGTAGGGCAGTTCTTTCGCCTCTGAGGCAGGCTTAACACCGTAGTGTAGCCGCAGTAATGCCTCTGTACTATCGCGCGACAACGCCAGTTCAAGCGTCTTCCCGAAGCAGCTATTACAGGGCTGACAGACGGCATCATAAAGAATGAACGACTTTGGCTCGAATGTACCGAAGGACTGCGGAATCACGTGCTCTCGGTCAAAGGGATTGCTCTGGCTGAGGCAGTAGATACATTTTGGCGGATGTCCAGGCAAGGGTGCCCCTGTCTTTCGCTACGACGGAAACAGCGAGCCGGAGGCGGTGCGAATGGGGGCGAGGCGGTTGCGGCGGCGCACCGGCTGCATCGCCGGAGAGCCCAGCAGATTGGCAAGCTCGCGCAGCTCGGCGCGGGCGTGGCCGATGACCGCGGCAACCTGATCGAGCCGCTTGCTCTGGTCGCCCGCGAGCGGCAAGCCGGCCTGCGAATCATTGCGCTTGCCGGGCTGGCGCTGCGCCTGGCCCAGAACCGCGCGCGCGCCAGACAGCGTGTACCCCTCGGCATGGACCAAACGCTTGATCTCGAGCGCAGTCTCCACGTCGCGGCGGCGGTAGAGCCGCTGGCCGGTCCCGCTCTTGTTCGGCTTCAGTTGCGGAAACTGCGACTCCCAGAAGCGCAGAACGTAGGTCTCCACTCCGCACAATTCGGCTACGTCTCCAATCTTGAAGTAAAGGCGGTCCGGGATGTGCGGTGGCGAATATGTGCGCTTCCGGTTGAGTTGCGTGGGCATAGAAGTCGGCGAGGGAACCATCGCGACCGGGGAAATTCCTCGCACTACTGGCAGTATAGGGCAGGTTTTTCGTTCTTTGAGCAGCGAAAATGCGGCCTGAACCAAGCTTTGCAGAGGAAAACCGGGGTCGGAATCGGCCCACGCGCTTCTCTTCGCGTTGGCGGCTTCCTCGGCCGGCTACTGCTTCTTGAGCACCGCCGTGCCCTTCTCGTCGGAGAGGATTGCGGACTCGAGTTTGCGAAAGTCTGCCGCCCTGCCGGCGGGAATCTCCACCTGGCGCACCACATATTCGCGCTGGTAGTGCAGCACGCTGCCCTTGGCCGTGGTTGCCGCATGATAACTGGCGAAGTCCATGTCCACGTCGACGGGACCGGGCGTCTCGTCCACGACGTAGCCGGGCGGCAGAGCGATGTCGAAGCTGTCGCGCCATCGGCCTGTGGCCGAGAGATCGATGGGCACGGACCGCGGCTTGTCGTCGAACTGCACCGAGTCCTCGCCCACTACGCGAGGCCGCACCAGCAGCAGCGGGCCGGCCTGATGCGCGTACTGCGGCACCGTCACCTTGTAATGAAACTCAAGCGGCTTTGCCAGGGAGGACGGCTCCACAAACTGAAACGAGTCCAGGACCACACCCGGCAAATACTGCCCGACTCGCTTCTCCCAGTACTCGCGCCGCTCCTTCTCATCGGTGTACTTCAGGAACAGGCGGAGGTCCGCGCCCTCGGGGCCGCTGTGCGAAGTATCCACTGTGCCTGTCAGATTGCCGTCCGCCGAGAGCGCGAAGATCCCTTTCTGTTCCGTGCCATTTGCGCCGGGATCCAACACAGGCAGAGCGATCGACTGGCTTGAAGGACCGGCGGCAAGAATGCCATAACTGCCCTGGAGATACGAGGGAAGATTTCCTACCGGCGTGCGCTCGTTGGTGGGGTCGAAGATCAGGTACCGTTTGCCGTCAGATCCTTTCACCACTGCCATCAAGCGCGGATCGTTCACGTCCGCAGGAATCTGAATGGCAGCGATCATGTGATTGCCTAAGAGCGACGGCGCATCCGGATCGACCACGCCGCGGCGGTCGTCCACCGGGACATAAAAGGCCGTAATGCCGGCAGCCTGCAGCATTGAAATGAGCAGAGTGGTCTTGTCCTTGCAATCCCCGTAACGGTCGCGGAAGATGTCTGCGGCAAAGTGCGCCTGCATACCGCCGATTCCGCGCTCGACAACGAAGTAACGTATGTTCTTCTGGATGTATTCGGTGATGTTTGCGAGCTTGGTAAAGAAATCCGGCGCTCCAGCCGCCAATTCCTGGGCTTCGGCGGTAATCTCCGGCGAGGGGTCCGGGCGGTGCGCCTCAAGATTTGTAAACCAAATGCCCAACGCGCGCCACTCGTTGTCTTTTCCGGCCACGGCCGCATCGCCCCAGGTCACCGACATGCGCGCGGCCAGGGCCGCCCAATTCGGGTGCGCCTTTATATCGCGGAGATCGAGTTTCTGCATGTCTCTGATCTCCCAGCGCCAATGGTTGGGAGCCACCTCGATTGCCTTCACAGGTTGGAACCGATGCCACGACTCGGAATGAGCGCGGCCAGGGGGCAGGTCGACTTCGAGCGCCTCGAAAGCGATTGGAATTCCGCTCTGAATGTGCCAGAGCTTCTCTTGCTTCCACGGAGCAAGCAATTCCTCCGACTCGCAGAGAATGATAGCGCCCACATCGGCCGCGGGAGGACGCACAATGCGTCTTTTTTCCGTGGAAAGCATGACCGGAATACTGATGTCGCCCACTTCCATGAAATCCGTATCCTTGGCCTGGTATTGCTTTTCATCCGCGCCGATGGTCCAGACGCGGAAATAGTTGATCTTCTCGTTCACGTCGTATCGAATAACGCAGCCTTCGTGGCGGGCTTGCGGCTGAAGGATGCGAATGGCTTCGCGCTCGCGCTCCACGGCACGGCCCTGATCGTCAACGGTCTCCACGTATTCGTCGTACAGGATCACCGAACCGGAGTCCTTGGCGTAATCCGGCGTGTGGGTCTTTGCCGCATCCAAGCCCCATTGCGGAACGGGTTCCTTCTTGTCCTTTGCCCCCGCGAGCACGGAGCCGAAAAGAACCGCTCCGCAGCACGCCGTAGCGACCAGGAAAGGGTGGAGGCCCGTGGGCATCAGTTGCCCTTTGCCGCTGCCGTGGGCGGAGCGACGGCGAGCACCAGTTGCCCCTGATCGGCTGCCGCCACCTTCTGGTAGAACCCGCGCAGATCCTGGTACTCCTCCGGCTTGGACAGCGTGAATGCTCGCGCCAGCGCATCGGCGATGACGATTTGGCCCGGATCGGACTGGGTCTTGACAATGAACAGCGCGTGATTTGGCCAGGAGATATTGGCGTCCTGCGGCGCGCCTTCCACGGTCATTCCCTGGGGCAGATCGTAGGTGATCTCATCGCTCACACGTTCGCCATAATGCATGTCGACCGGCTCCAGCCGCTTCTCCTCATTCACAAACGGCTCGCCGCGGCGAGTTTCAAAGAAGAAGGCAGGCAGCAGAAGCCGCTTGGCGGTGGCCGTGCCGAGCGATCCTTTGACATCGACTACCGCCATAAGGTTGGTGTAGGGATCGTCCATGGACAGGAAGTCTTTGACGTGCGCTTCCACGCCCTCGGGGACGATCCGCTCCAGATCGCGGTCAAATTGCATCTTCAATTCCGTGTCGTCCATGCGCAGGGCTGCCTGGCGCCAGCGCAGCGCGGTCTGCCCGGTCATCACAATTCTGATCGTGCCTGTAATGGCGCCATGCACATCCAAGGTCAATTCTCCAACACGAGTGGTTGTGTTGCTCGTGTACTCCTGCATCGGAGTGACTGTGAAAGAGAGCCCCTGCGTGCTCTGGCCGATGCCAGCGGCACCCGAGTGGCGCCAGTTCACCGTCTGGAACGCGCACATCTTCTCGCCGGGATCGAGGACGACTTGCTTGCCGCCGGTGCTCAGGACCACGACCGTGGCGTCAAGCTGAGCCATACTCATGTAGCTCGGGTCGAAAATGCCCCGGTTGCGATCCTCCACCTTGCTCGCGTAGGCGGTCAGCCCTGCGGCGCGCAACATGGCCAGATAGAGCATCGCAATGTCTTCGCTCGATCCGCTCTTCTGGGTCCAGGTGTCCGCGGCGTTCTTGGCTTCCTTGATCTTCAACTGCTTCAGCTCGGATTCGCCTTTTTTGCGCGAGTAATTGGTGTTGTCGAGGGCCTGCACCGCATCGTAGAGCTTCTTTGCCTTGTCGAGATCGCTGTCAGTGGGAGCAATCAGCCCGTTCACTGCATCGCGGATTGTTTTCGAGGGCTCGGCAAATTCATCGACATCCTTCGACCAGAGCTTGACTTCGGCCGGCCAGAACTCTCCCGGGTTATGAGCGTAGCTGTAATAGAAACCCACCTTTTCAAGGAGGCTTTGTATGGGCGGCATCAAATCCTCGCGGGGTATGGGTGGAACGTCGGTCACGTTCACGCTGTACGACCCGTTCACACTCGTCTTGACGGTAACGCCCTGGGGCAGGCGATACTGCCAGATCAAGCTATTGATCAACCGCCCGCGACTGTCGATCAGGTGGTGCAAGGTGGTGTCGGTGCCAGGGGTTCCATTGGGCATGAACTGCTTAAAAGGCGTGAACTGATAGTGCGCCTTGTGGACGAAATAGGGCCGCTGAATCTCCCACTGCGGCGACGAGAACTTGTCATCGTCGTAGCGAATCTCGTAGCTGTACTCCAGGATGCTTCCTACCTCGACGCTGGGCAGAGTGAAGACCATCTTCCCGATCTGAGTCTCGCCGATTTTGGCCACCATCAGGTCTTCCGGCTTTACGGTGAGCGGAATCACGGTGCCATCGGGATGGATGGTGCGGCCCGTGATGTCAGTAATCTTGTAGGACCCCATCTGATAAGGTAGCTCGACCGTGGCCAGTTCCTTACCCTTTTCGGTGAGCACCTTGGCGCGCACGTAGGTGCTTTTATAGTGCATGGGATCGTTGGCGATCTCCTCGATATCGAGGTACACGGCATCCGCACCAGGAGCCTTGGGATCAGCGGTCATTTTAAGTTCTTCGTCAGTGGGCTGCTGGAACTGCGCGCAAACGAAGACCGGCGACACTGCGGCGAAGAAGAATGCTGCGCCGCGCAGCAAGAAAGATTTCGGCATAAAGATTGGACCTGGCTTTAAAGTGCGACCATTCTAACGCGGAATGGGGCGGCCAGACGTGAAAATATTTTGCGCGGCGCGAGCCGATCCTGTTCTAAGAAATCCCCGAAGAAGCCATGAAGCGCTTCCCGAACTGGTCAAAGAAAGGCGTCGCACGACTCCAGCAGAGACGAAACCAGCGCCAGAGGCAGGCCCATCACGTTGAAGTAGCAGCCTTCGATGCGGGGAATCCAGCGAGCGGCGCGGCCCTGGATGGCGTAAGCGCCGGCCTTGTCCATGGGCTCGCCTGTGGATACATAATCGGCGATTTCTTCGTCAGAAAGCGTGAGAAAGCGGACGGCCGTGGCCTCGGCGGCCACTTCAGCGCCTTTGGCGGTGACCACGGCCACGCCGGTGACAACGCGATGGGTGCGGCCCGATAGCAGGCGCAACATGCGGGCGGCGTCGGCCGCATCCTCCGGCTTGCCCAGGATGGTGTTGTCGAGCGTGACGGTGGTGTCGGCGCCCAGCACCGCCAAGGGGGACTGGCCATCCATGCGGATTGATCGAGCCCCGCCGTCAGCTCCGGTCAGCTCGCGAAAGACGGCCTCGGCCTTTTGGCGCGCCAGGCGCGTGACGTAGACGATGGGGTCCTCACCATCCAGAGGATCTTCAGGGATGTGCGCGGGATGCACGGCAAAGCGGTAGCCCGCCTGCGCGAGCAGTTCACTGCGGCGCGGCGAGGCAGAAGCAAGAACCAGCATGAAGAGATTATGGCAGGGCGCGGCTTCTCCCGGCCGTCCCGTTTAGACTGGAACAGGGCTTGCGCGCCCGCCGCGGCGGGGAAGCAACGCCCGGATAAGGTTCCGATGCACTTTCATTTCGATTTTTCGGCGGGCCAGATTCTGTGGACGCTTACGTTTGCGGCGCTGCTGGTGCTGCTGGTGGTGTCGCTGGGGCGCGACAGGGCGCGGCGTTTTCCGTGGTTCACGGCCAGCATCGCCATGATGGCGCTTCTGCTGCTCACGGTCGAACTCCTGTTGAACAAGATTCCACGAATTACGGGAAGCCTGGTTTTTCTGGCGATGTCGGATTTGAACACGATCATCGGCCTGATGGTCGTGGTGGAGCTGGCGCGGCGCGCCTTTCGTGGCGCGGCGCGAGCGAGCTGGATCATCGGCACGCTGGCGCTGGTGGCCGTGGGCGCGGCGGCGCCGGTGCTGTGGGGGCCATGGCCGGCGTGGAAGACGCTCACCGGCATGTCCACGCTGGCGACGATCCGGCTGATGGATATGGCGGCGGACAAGGGGAATCTGCTCACCAGCGTGCTGGCGATCGAAATGGGACTGCTGGTGCCCCTGCTGGGACGCCGCTTTGGAGCCGGATGGCGTAGCCATGCGCAGCAAATCGCGATCGGACTCTCAACCGCTTCTCTCGCGCAACTGGGACTGCGCGGGAGCTTGCAGTTTATCGGGACGCATACCCGTATCCATACGCAGGCGGAGTACGTACGCATCATCGGTCTGCGCGACAAGCTGATCCATGCCAACAACGTGGTGTATCTGGCCGTGCTGGTATGGTGGATTGCCTGCCTGTGGATCGACGAGCCGGGAACGAAAAGCAGGGATCAGGAATCAGAAAACAGTATTTGAGGCCGGATACAGCGCGCTGAAACCTGAAACCTGACACCTTTTATCTGTCCGCTAGATGTGGCAGCTTGCCTGGCCGCGCTTTTCGAGATAGCGCTGGTGGTAGTCCTCGGCGCGCCAGAAGGTCTGCGCCGGTTCCACCCTGGTGACGATGGGTCTTGGCTTGAAGCGGCCTTGGGCGGTCAACTGCTGGATCTTGGCGCGCGCCTGCGCCTCCTGCCCGGGCGAGTGGAAGAAGATGACGGAGCGGTACTGCGCGCCCCAGTCCGGTCCCTGGCGATTGAGCGTGGTGGGATCGTGAAGCGAGAAGAAGGCGTCGAGCAACTTTTCGTAGGTGACTTTTTCGGGGTCGAAGTCGAGCTCGACCACCTCGGCGTGGCCGGTCCGGTCGGTACACACGTCCTTGTAGGTGGGCCGGTCGAGCGTTCCGCCCTCGTAGCCTACGGCTGTTGCCGTTACGCCGTGGATGGCAGCGAACGCGGCCTCCACGCCCCAGAAACAACCCGCTCCGAATGTGGCTTTCGCTGTGCTCATGTCTGTTCAGATGCGCGAGGACAGCTTCCAGCTTCCAGCCTCCGGCTCCATTGTGCCAAAGCCGAAGGCCGTGTGTCAGTAATCAAACTGCTTGCCGCTGTAGCCGCATTGCGCACAAAACAAAGGCTTGATCCTGGCTCAAAAGAGCTTGAGGCTGAGAGCAGATGGCTGGAAGCTGCTCATTTCAACCCAGCGGCGCCAGGTGCTTGGTGTTCTGGTAGGTATGCACGACGCGATGAACGACGGTGAGTGTGGAGAGCACGGCCAGCACCCACAGCACCGGCGCCATCAAGCCCCAACGATTGAACAGCGCGCCCAGCAGGATGAGCACAATGCGCTCCGGCCGCTCCATGAAGCCTACCTTGCACTGGGCGATGAGCGACTCGGCGCGGGCGCGCGTGTAGCTGACCATCAGCGAGGTGACCATGACGAACGCCACCAACACAACGTAGCGGAAGCGGTTGATGCGGCCGTAGTAGACCAGCAGGCCGAAGAAGAGCACCACGTCGGAGTAACGGTCGATGACCGAGTCAAAGAACGAGCCGAAGACCGTCACCTTGTTGATGCGCCGCGCCACGCGGCCGTCGACCATGTCGAAGATGCCGGCGCCGAAGATGACCAGCCCGGCGAAGAAGAACATGCGGTCGCCGTTGGCGGCGTTGGCGTGGCCAAACAGAAACGCGGCGGCAATGTTGATGACCAGGCCGAGAAAGGTGAGAACGTTGGGAGAGATGCGCGTGAGCGCCAACCCATACACGATGCGGTCAAGGAGCCATCCGCAGGCACGGCCAAAGGCGCTTGTCCAGGTCATTTGAGCTTCCAGCTCCTAGCTATCGGTTCCCAGCCACTTCTCTGCCGGAACCAGATTCATTGTTTCGCTGCGGAAGAGCTAGAAGCTAGAGGCTAGCAGTTAGTTCTTCCTTGCTACTGCGCTGCGCCGGAGGCGGCCTCGCCTGTTTCCTCGCCGGCGCCGTCGTGGATGGTGGTCAGTTTCAAAATCTCCAACTGACGCTTGCCGTTGGGCGTCACGATGGTGGCCACGTCGCCCACCTTCTTGCCTACGATCCCGCGCCCAATGGGTGAAGTGGTGGAAATCAGGCCCTTCGAGACGTCGGATTCCTCGCTGGTCACCAGGCGGTAGACGATCTCTTCGTCCTTGGTCGAGTCGTAGACCACCACCGTCGAACCGAATCCCGCCTTGTCGCGGGGAATGTTCGCGAGGTTGACCAGCGAAAGCTCCGCCATGCGCTTCTTCAACTGGCCGAGCCGGGCATCGACGAACTGCTGCCGCTGCTTGGCCATGTGATACTCGGCGTTCTCCGACAGATCTCCCAGTGCCCGGGCCTTCTTGATCTCGGCCGGGAGCTCGTGAGCAAGCTCGTACTCGAGCTGCTTGATCTCCTCCAGAAGCTGTTTTTTGATGTGTTCGGGCATCCGTGGTCCGGTAGCGGGGAGAAGACTGCTCCAGCCGCGCGAAATCAACATTCCTGACTCTTCATTATAAGGCAGGGAAAACCAGCGGTCCGTTGTCAAGTGAGTGGACCAGTTTGGATGCGTTTTGAAAGGGCACGACGGGGCGCCTGTGATCTTTCAAGACGTTGTTCCCTTTTTCGGGAAGTAATCTAGCCGCAGTAGCCGAGGCGGCGCGAATTTCTGAAGACGCTCACATAGAAATCAACGGCCTCTTCGGCGTTCGAATCGAACCAGAGGAAGAGCGTGAAACGCGGGTAGTTTACGAAGGTACTCATGGAAACCCCTGATCTTTGCATTGGCCGCTTGGGGATGCGCAGCGGCCGATTTCCATTGCTATCATTTATAGCTTGCGAAATGCAAGTGAGTTTCGTAGGATGCTTTCGTGGCCGGAATTCCAAAGACGAAGCACCGCTCAGGATGCCCCGTGAGCACGGCTCTCGACCTGTTGGGCGATCGCTGGTCGTTGCTGCTGGTTCGCGACATGATGGTGCGCGGCTATCGCACATTCCGCGAGTTCCAACGCTCCGGCGAGGGAATTGCCACCAACATCCTGTCTGACCGCCTGCAAAAGCTGGAGGCGGGAGGCATTCTCGTCCGCGAGCCGGCAGCCGAAGACGGCCGCAGTACGCACTACCGGCTGACCGCGAAAGGCATCGCGCTGGCGCCCGTTCTTCTCGAAATCTTAATCTGGGGCGCGCATTATGAAGAGACGGACGCTCCCTGTGCAGCGATTGAACAGATGGAGCAAAACCGCGCCGTGGTGCTCGCGGAAGCCGTTCGCCGCTGGAAGCAGCGCGATCCCACGCCGCTCATCCCACCCTTTTCAAAGCTCAAGTCGAAGTCCGATTCCAAATCCAATTCCCCGAAAGGAAGGTCGAAACGATGAAGGTGAACACTTATCTGAACTTCCCCGGCACTTGTCAGGAGGCAATGAATTTCTACGTGAAGCATCTGGGCGCGAAGATCCTGATGAAATCAACCTTCGCGGACATGAGCGCGCAGGATGCGCCGCAGAACCTGCCGCCGGGCCTTAACCGGGACGGCATTCTGCACGCGCGCTTCACGCTGGGCGACACAATTGTAATGGCGAGCGACGGCCCTCCGGAACGCTGCCAGCCCATGCGCAGCGCCTATCTTACACTCAGTGTCGAAAGCAACGAAGAGGCGGAGCGCATTTACGCGGCGCTTAACGAAGGCGGCGAGGTTTTCATGAAGATGGGTGAAACCTTTTTCGCGCATCGCTTTGGCCAGTTCCGCGACAAGTTCGGCGTGAATTGGATGGTCATTCACGAAAAGCCGATGCCGCGCCCCGCCTGAAACCCGAACCCGGCCCGCGTTGAAAAGAAGGCCATAGGCTGCTACTCTCATCTGTCCCGGTGAACGGCCGGAACGGCAGGCGCGGCCATGGCCTTCAAATTTCAGGGCTTCGATTTTCTCCATCTCGATGCCGGCTTGACGGAAGAGGAACGGCTCGTCCGCCGCACGGCCCGCGATTTCGTTGACTCAAGCGTGATTCCCATCATCGAAGGCTGCTTTCAAACCACCACGACCAGATCGGAATAAGGAGCTAAGTGTGCGTCGTTCGTGACCAGACGCACGAGTTCCACTTTCGCCTGTGCGACGAGCAAGCGGTCAAAGGGATCGCTGTGATAAAGCGGCAGCTTTGCTACTTCTTTTGCATGTCGCGCGTAAACTGGCAGCTCCTCGAATCCGTTCTTCCGCATCTCTTCAATCAGTCCATCGGGATCGGCTCTTAGCTTCCCCAGACGAATCTTGATAGACACCTCCCATATGGTCGCAGAAGAAACCAGAACCTTCTCGGAATTTGTGATCAGAGCCCTTGCCTGATGGGTCAGCCGAGGGCTGTCGTCAACCAGCCACAGAAAGATATGTGTGTCGAGCAGAATCCGCACCGTCAAGCCTCGGGCGTAATCAGAAAATCTTCGGGGAGCGGCGCGTCAAAATCGTCCGCGATCCAGATCTTCCCTTTTAGACCGCCGAAACGGATTGGTTTCTTCGCGCGCTCCAGCCGCGTCAGCCGCACCACCGGCTTGCCGGCCCGGGCGATGATCACATCCTCGCCTTTCTCGGCCTTCGCGATGAGCTTCGAGAGGTTGGTCTTGGCTTCGAAGACATTGACTGTCTTTGCCATGCATTTTCCTTAGCTAAGTCTAGCTTAGCATGGAATCGCTTTATACCGCCACCGTAAAACTTTCCTCGCTCCGCGTTACGGGCCGGTAGAACGTGTCGCGCTCTACCGGAATCCGGCCGGCTTCGGCGATCAGGCGGCAGAGTTCCCTGCGCGTGAGGCCCTGCGGCGTGGTCGCCCCGGCGTCGTGGTAGATCTTCTCCTCGATCACGGTTCCGTCCAGGTCGTCGGCGCCGAAGCGCAGCGCGATCTGCGCGATCTTGGGCGTCATCATCTGCCAGTATGCCTTGACGTGCGGGAAGTTGTCGAGCAGCAGCCGGCCGACGGCAATCTGCCGGATGTCGGTCAGCCCCGTGGTCACGGGCAGGTGGTCCAAAGCCGTGTTTTCCGGGTGAAAGGCCAGCGGAATGAAGGTCTGGAATCCGCCCGTCTCGTCCTGCAAGGCGCGCAGCTTGAGCAGATGATCCACGCGGTCGGCGTCGTTCTCAATATGCCCATACAGCATCGTCGCGTTCGACTTGAAGCCCAGCTTGTGCGCCGTCCGCGCGGTTTCCAGCCATTCCTCGCCGTCAATCTTGTGGTCGCAGATGATGGAGCGCACGCGAGCGGCAAAGATTTCGGCGCCGCCGCCGGGCATCGAATCCACGCCCGCTTCGCGCAGCTTCACAAGCGTCTCTTCCACGCTGAGCTTGGCGCGCCGCGCCAGAAACGCGATCTCCACCATGGTGAAGGCCTTGATGTGTACTTTGGGGAAGCGCACTTTCAGGCCGCGCACCAGGTCGAGGAAGAATTCGAGCGGCAGATCGGGGTGCAACCCGCCGACAATGTGAAACTCCGTCACTGCCTCCGAGTAGCCCGAAGCCGCCGTCTGCCACGCCTCTTCGAGGGCCATCGTATAGCCGGCCGGGTCGCCTTTCTTGCGGCCAAAGGCGCACAGCTTGCAGGCCGCCACGCACACGTTGGTGGGGTTGATGTGGCGATTGACGTTGAAGTAGGTCACGTCGCCATGCAGCCGCTCGCGCACATGGTTGGCCAGCCAGCCCACTGCCAGCACATCCGGCGATTTGTAAAGCGCCAACCCGTCTTCTGCGCTCAGGCGTTCCTGGGCCAGCACTTTGGCGGCGATGGGCTCCAGCCGCGGATCGTAGGTTCTAAAGGGGTGCGCCGGATTGGCTGCTCGATCCCGAGTTTCCAGCGATTCAGCGGGCATGGATTGATGATACCGAACTCCGGGTGACTTGGCTCACCTTGGCGTGGAAGCAGCCGAAGAAGAGATCAAGGCCTTCTGCCAGGGCCAGATCGCATACTACAAAATCCCCGAGCACGTCCGCTTCGTCACCGAGTTCCCCATCACGCTTTCGGGCAAGATACAGAAGTACAAGATGCGCGAATTCGAGATTGAAGCGCGCGGCCTGCAGGACGTGGCGAAGGCGGCCACGGCGTAAGGCTGAATGCAGCTGCGCCCGGCGCGCGAATTGGCGCCGGGCGCGAGCCCACTCCAGTTTGATTTGACGTAGCAGCAGTGCTGCGGCCCATTATTGCGGAGGCGCGGTAGGAGCAGGCGCCGGTGCGGGTGGCGCCGGAGCGGCTTCTGCCGGAGCCCTCTTGGCCACGAACTCTTGCGGAGGCCGGTCGCCGCCACCACCGAATGTACGCGTGAACTTGATGGTGTCTCCGTCGGCCGTTCCCTTGTAGCTGATGGTCAACGAGTTTCCGTTGAAGTTCATCACCTGGTCGAAGGAGATGTTGTCCCCATCCACCTTGCCGTTGCTGATATCGGTGTCTCCGCGCCGCGTAGTGATCGTGCCCGTCAGGGTTGTGCCATCGACGTGAAAGTCGAAGGTGAGGGTTTGCGTGTTGCCGTTGCGCCCCGGCACGTCCGCGGTCCATTTGCCGTTAAAATCAGCGGCCAGCGCGCTGACGGAACCGAGCGCGAAAAATAGAAGTGTGATTCCCAGCTTCTTCATCATGTGAGTGTCTCCCTGCATTCCATTCGATCGCGACGCCGGATTTGCAGCCCGCGCCTGTAGATAAGAGACGTTGAAGTGAGACGGGGGGACTCATGGGAGCGGCGGCCAGGGGAGCGAGGGGATATGCGGCCGAAAGCAGGAACGGATACAAACCAAGCCCGCTTGAGAAGGCGCAACAGGGAGCGGAACCGGGCCTCGGAAATCTTCGCAAAACGAAAATACCGGTTTACTCTTGCCATTTCAGTAGCTTAATCAGCTCTCTGAATGCCGCTTCTTCCTCAGCCGCGACGAGGAGTTTGCGGCGTTCAGCAGGTGGCTGAATGAGGAGTTTGAAGAAAAAGCTATTAGCTTTTATCTGTTAGCTTTTGAGCGACTGGCTGTATATTGCCTCGTATGAAGTCACTGGAGGTTCCCGTGTCTCGAAGTTCTATCACATTGCTCTTTACGATCCTGACGTGTGCGAGCATCCCGCTCGCACATTCTGTCCCACTCCGTATTCATGTTCAGGACGGAGGTTGGGAGGCGTTGAAAGATCAGCTAGTGATCGTTCAACCGCTCGAGAACTACGGAGAGATATTTCGGGCGCTCACGGATGAAAACGGAAACATTGCTCCGCGCGATCTCAACTCGGGCTTTTATCGAGTGATTGTGACCAATCCATACGGACTGTGGGAAACAAGGATCCAAGAATTCGCCATTACCTCGGAGCCGGAGACTCTCGTTTTGACGGTGGAGCCGATGCCAACACATGGGTTCGGAGATCGTGTTCCAATTCGCTCCGAGCCTCCACGCACACTGACGGTTCAATTCGTCGATGAAGGAGGTAAGCCTGTCCCCGATGTTCAATTCCTCGTACGGAACGAGGATTTGGATTTCGCGGCCTGGTATATATCCGACGGCAAAGGCATGAAGAAGGTCGAGCTTCCAGACGAGCCAATTACATTGGTTGCTCTCTGGAAGGGGAGCCTGACCATCAGGGCATTCGACAACAAGTTCGTGGATCAACTGCACGGAAAGCACTTCGTCATTTCACTCCGATAGGGCAAGCCGCCACGGTTCCCCGTGGCGGCCGGAGCTCAACACGACAGTGCAGTCTTGACGCTATTGCGGCTTCGCCGCCTGGAAGCCGGCCATGATTTGCGTCATCAGGTCGTTGACGGTGCCGGGTGAACTGGGCAGGAAGATGGTGCTCGCCTTGCCCATGACGCCTACTTCGCGCATGGTGTCGAAGTACTGCGTCAAAAGGACCATGGCCATCACGTCCTGCGCGGTCGAGCCTTCGACGGCGCCCTTGAACGTTTCGACCGAGGTCTGCAAGCCCTTGATGATGGCCTGACGCTGGCGGGCGACACCATCGCCCTGTAGCGCCTTCGACTCGGCTTCTGCTTCTGCCTGCTTCACCTTGAGGATCTTGTCGGCCTCGCCGCGGGCCTGGGCCGCGATCTGCTCGCGCTGCGCGGCGTTGATGTCGTTCATGGCGGCCTTCACCTTGGCGTCGGGAACGATGTCGGTGACGAGCGCGCGCAGAATGTTGTAGCCGAAGTTGTCCATTACTTCGTCGAGGTCCTTCTTGACGGCGGCGGAGATCTGCTGCATCTGCTCGAAGGCTTCGTCCAGGGTGAGCGTGGGCACGTGGCCGAGGATGGAGTTGAAGACGTAGCTCTCGATCTGGCGCTGCGGATCGCTCAGCTTGTAGTAGGCGTCAAAGACCTTCGCCTCGACCACCTGGTACTGCACCGAGACGGGGATGGTGACGAAGACGTTGTCCTTGGTCTTGGTTTCGACGTTGACCACCGCCTGGCGCACCTGCAGGTCGACCAGGCGGACGGTCTCGCAGTAGGGCAGCAGGAATTGCAGGCCGGGGCGCGCAATGCGGTTGAATTTGCCGAAGCGCTCCACCACGCCGGCAGAGTAGGTGCGCACGGTGTACATGGTTTTGAGGACCGTGACCAGCAAAAAGATGCCCACGATGGCGGCGACGATAAGAACGAGCACGAGAACAGCGGAATTGTCCATACAAGGCCTTTCTTACTCCGGCGCGGGAGCGGCAAACTGGGCTTGGTGTTGGCCCGCGTTTTCGAGATGCAGGAATGATACCGCAGGCGGGTTACAGGCGCTGCCCTACGCGCGAAAGCGATGGATTATCGTGCGGAAAGTACCTGCGGGGCGTCTTACTTCGGAGCCGGCGCGTTGCCGCTGGCGGCAGCCTGGGCGTCGAGGCCGTGGGTGGGGTCGCGATGGAGAATCTTGCGCGAGATGTCGGGCCAGAATTCCTGGAAGATCGAGCCGATGCCGCCCTCGGCGGTGACGATCATTCCGTTGCTGATGGTCTGGCCCCAGCCGGAGTTCTGCGATGGGTAGTAGAGATTGGAGATGGCGCCGGCGATGATGTTGCCGCCGATGTTGGAGTAGTTCGGCTCCCATTTGTGGGTGTTGTCGTGCCTGCAGATGACGTTGGTCGCCAAAGCGTAGAGCATCCGGTGCTTGAAGGTGCCGTGGCCCATGCGGAAGTAGCGCGGATCCTGATGCAGCAGGGAGGGCAGGATGCCATTGCTGATGATCTCGCCGTCGAAGGCGTCAAGATAGGCCGCGCCGGAACGCTTGAAGAAGCCCTCGGCGCCCCAGCCGAAGCCTGTGTCGTCGTCCATGGCCTCGTGGTAGCCGGCCACAAGGAAAGCCGCTCCGAACTGAAACGGGTCCGTCATGGAGCGCAGGGCGAGACCCATCTTTTGGCCCGCGGTCATGGAGGCGGCGTCCCAGCGATAGCTGGTGTTGAATGCGGGCACAATCCCCACCACCCGTTGCTGTTCCTCCTCTTTGACCTGTTCTTCGGCCTTCTGGCGCTGGGTTTTCTGTGCACCTGGCTGTTGCGCTGAGTTCTGCGGGCTGGAGCCGCTTTGCTGCGAGCTGGGACTGGTTTGCGAAGCGCCGCTTGAAGAGGTTGCGTTTTGCGAAGTGTTGGCTGCGCCCACCGTGGCCGGAACGGACCCCGTAGCCGGTTGCTGCGCGGCCTGGTTCTGGCCGGCCTGGGGATCAACGGCGGCAGCCAGCTGGACTTGCGGAGTGGGAGCATCGGGAAGTGCAGCGACTGGAGCGCCAGAGGCAGCGTGCAGGATAGGACCCGCCTCCTGCGCAAGAAGACTGCACGATAAACCCAAAAAGGCTACTGCAAGGACGAGTCGCACTGCGGCCCCAACGAAACCTGAATGCATTCATTCACCTGTATTAAGAGTCGTCGTCTGCCGATGCGAACTGCCACGGGGGCAACCGATCCGGGGGGACGCCGCTCGGATCTACCTTGGTCTGCCGAAGCTTTGATTCGAAAGCGGTAATCCGCTTCTAAGGTTATCGACAGTTTCTCTTATTTAGACGCATTTGCATGCCTGCCGGGCACAGAAACGCCCCATTCCAGGCACCCCATAACGCGCAGAAGAGCCGGCAAATGCGTGAATTTGCTTATTTTTAAGGCAAACCCATGAATATGGGCGTCTTATACCTCGAAATCTATAAACCCGCGCTGAGGATCGGTGGACCAGGTTGACAGCGACCGGAGTATCCCTTCCGCTGGGGCACGGTCGGCGACCGGGCGAGTCGCTTTGTCAATTCGCTTCGGGGAACGTTGGTGAGGCGTCCAGCATGTTTCGCGCGGTGACGTCTACGCGCTTGACGTCGATGCGCTTGTATTTTTTCGCTTCCTGAGAGGCCTGACCGCATGGAACCTGCTCGATCTTGCTATCGACATATGCAATCGGGACCACGATCGGGTTCACGTCGCTCGCGCTGAGCCGGACACAGTAATGCCCGCCGCTCTCAATCTGCAAAAGCAAGGCCGTCTTGCCCGGTCCGCCCGAGCTATAGGGCACTGTGAACGAGTGCTGCCCGGCAGCGAGATGAAAGGTCATGAAGCGCCCGGCCGAAGCATGCGCCAGCCTTTGGCTGCCATCAAAGAGCCACCCTGTGAAGGGTACGGTGCCAATTGGAGTGGTAGCTACCTTGACCTGTTTTAAGGTTGACAAACTGATGGAATAGAACATCACCGTGCCGGTCTGCGCGAAGCATGGAACCGCCAAGGTGATCGCGGCGAAGGTCAGCTGCCGGAGCACGAGCATTTTAGGATCTCCTGTTGGGCCCTTAGACGCTCCACCTCAAAGAAAAGAACTCCTTGTGGAAGCTTACACCGCGAAATCGATGAATCCGCGCTCGGGATTGGTGGAGATCAGCTTGACCGTGACTTTGTCGCCCACGTCGAGGCCCTTGCCGCCACGGACCAGCATTCCTTCCACGTGCGGGTCGAGCGTGCGCACGAAGGTTCCGTAGTTGTTTACGCCGGTGACGATGGCCTGGTAGCTCTGGCCGATGTGCGGGTGCAGCACAACAGCCGCAATGCGCTTCTGCATTTCGCGCTCTACCTTGCGCGCCGCGTCCTCCATCGCTGTGCACCGCTGCGCGATGGCGTTGAGCGCGTCTTCGGAGTAAGGCGGCGCCGTGTGGGTGAGCTGCGCCTTGAGCAGCCGCTGCGTCACCATGTCAGGAAAGCGCCGGTTGGGCGCGGTGGAGTGGGTGTAGTCCTGGACGGCGAGGCCGAAGTGGCCGGGGGATTGTTCGTTCGGTTTGACGAGTACGTATTCGCCGGGTCCCATGAGCTTGACCACGGCCAGCGAAAGATCGGGAAAGTGGTCGGGATCCGTCCGCTTCTGCGCGAGCAGGAAGTCGTTGAGGGCCTTGGAGTCGGGATCGGCGGGCAGCGTCGCGCCCTTTTGCGCGGCCAGTTCCACAATGCGATCCCAGCGCTTGGGAGTGCGCACGATACGGCGAATGGAGGCCATACCCGCGTCCTGAAAGGTGCGTGCGATCACGCCATTGGCTGCCACCATGAACTCCTCTATCAGCGACGTGGCGCGATTTTTCTCGACTGGCGCAATCCCGATGATCTCATCGGTGTGCAGCATGGGGTGAGTTTCGATAGTTTCAATATCCAGCGCGCCGTGCTGATAGCGGCAGCCCTCCATGCGCTGCGCCGCCGCATCTTGCAGCTTGAGCTGCGTGGCCAGATCGGCGTTGGCGGCCACCTTCGCTGGCGCGTCGCCTTTGCCCTCGAGCCATGCGCCCGTGCTCGGGTACGCCAATTGCGCACGGTTGTGCACCAGCGCGCGGTAGGCCTTGCCGTCGGATGCGGTTCCCGCGGCGTCGACGGCGAATTCGATGACCATGGCCACGCGGTCTTCGTTCTCATTCAGCGAGGTGATGCCTTCGGAGAGTTCCGTGGGCAGCATGGGGAAGATGGTGACGCCGGTGTAGACCGAGGTCGTTTCAGACTGAGCATGAGCATCGATCACGGTATCCTTCTCGACGCGTGCGTCCACGTCCGCCACGCCCACCAGCACGCGGATGCGGCCGTCGGTTAATGGCTCGGCCCACTCGATTTGGTCGAGATCCTTGGAAGTGTCGTTGTCGATAGAAGACCAGAGCAAGCCGCGCAGGTCGGCAAAGCCATCCCCTGCGGGAGCGGCGGGTTGTGCCTGGATCGCGGCCAGTTCGGTCTCGGTTCCGGCAGGAAAATCGGGTTGAAATCCGTGCTCGATCATGGCGGCGTGGGCCGCGGCCACAAGATTGAAGTGATAGGGATGGGTGGAATGCATGAAGGATCGTGCTCCTGAACGCGAAATGCCAGCGTAACACGTCAAGCCGCGGGAATCTGCCGGGTCCGCGGCGCCCGACGTTGCCCGAGGGACTTTGAACTCAGGGCAACTGGATGCCGAGATCGGAGAGCACTTTGGGTTTGGATTCTTCCACGGCCAGCAGGTTGTGGCAGACGGAACAGTCCTGAGGAATGGTGTCGCCGTTCTTAGCCGCGTGGCTGCCGTCGTGGCAGCGGAAGCAGCCCGGATAGTCCATGTGGCCGATGTGATTCGGATGTGTTCCCCAGGTGACGTTCATGAAGGGAAACACGTTTTGGTCATAGAGCGTGACCAGCTCCTCGCCGGCAGCCTTCACCAGCGCGGGCTTCCCGGTGAGCACATCGGGATCCTGAGCGCGATAGAAGGCTTCAAGCTGCTGGGGAATCTTGACGCCGGCTTCGGCCTGGCTGGAGTAAGCGGCTTTCAAGAGCACCAGCCCCTCCTTGTGAATCCAGGGCAGAGATGGGCTGATGACGCCGTCGGCCATGGCGCGGTCGATCGCGTCTTCGGCCGTAACAAAGGGGTGCGCCGCGCGGTTGTGGCAGTCGATGCAGTCCATCACCCGGCGATCGCCCTTGGGAACGCCGCTGCCAGGCGGCTGAGAACTGTACTCGGTAAACGAGCCGTCGGCGTTCTCACGCTCCACCCAGGGAATCGTGGTTCGAGAGGCGTCGGTGGCAACGTACTCGATGTGACCGAGGTGGACGCCGTGAATGCCCGTGTAGCGGGAGAGCGAATCAACGCCGCCCAGGTGCAGAACCAGAACCGTCTGCGTCTCGGAGTTAGGTGCGTCGTCGGCAAAGTTCGACTTGACCAGCAGCTTGTCGCCATCGAAGCGCGTGGGCGTGTGGCAGGCCTCGCAAGTGTAGCGCGCCGGGCGCAGGCTGGTAACCGGCGAAGGAATCGGCGTGGGATAGTTGGGAACGATCTTGGGCGCGAGCGGCGCAAGCGGATGAAAGGAGACTTCGAGAATCTGCTTGGTGCCGTTCACCTTGGCGCTGAAGTAGGCTTCGGCGCCGGTTCCGATGTGGCACTCGACGCAGGCCACATGCGAATGCGGACCGATCTGGTAGGCCGTGTACTCGGGCTGCATCACGTGGCAGGAACGGCCGCAGAACTGCGGCGAATCCATATACGTGGCGCCGTGATAGCTGGCCGTGGCCACCACAAGAAAGTTGACGATGGTGGCCACGAGCACGATGTCGAGGCCATGGCGGAAGATGCGGTCGTTGAGATCGACCTTGGGAAATTCGGCCGGAACTTGCCCGGCTTGTTGCAGTTTCTTACGCCGCACAAACACGCCGACGGGGATGAGCGCCAAGCCCAGCAGGAACAAAAGCGGCAGAATGAGGGAAAAGATGATGCCCAGATAGGGGTTGTCGCTGAGGTGGCCGGCGAGTTCGGCCAGCCAGTAGCTGATCATCGTGACGCCGGAGGCGGTGGTGATCGCGCCGCCGGCCAGGCTGATGGGGTTGTTGCCGAAAAACAGCGCAGGACGAACCCAGTTTTCGCGGAATTTCTCAAATGCCGACACGTTCCCTGGGCCTCCATCACCGGGCGGCCCGCCGCAGAACGGCGGGCCGCCCTCAAGCTGCTCGGCTGATTCCAGTTCCTACTTCAAGGTCTTGAAATACGCGGCCACGGCCATCACCTGGGCGTCGTTCAGTCCGGCCACCGGCTTCATCTTGCCGTGGCCGCTCTTCACCGTGGCCTCGACCTGCGCCACGGTCACAGCCTTCATGGCCGGATCGGAGACGGGCTTGATGCCCAGCATCTTGGCCATTCCCGCGCTGGGAGTGCCGGTCGGCCCATGGCACATGGCGCACTTGGACTTGTAGATTGCCGCGCCGTCTTCGGCAAAGCACATGGAGCCGGCCAGTAATGCCGCAGCGACTAGCACGATTCCGGAACGAAAGCTCATTGTCATTGCGAAACTCCTTCAGTGTGTTTTGGGGCCGTACGCTCTCTTGAGCGCTTGCCGCGTGGTGATGGTTGACGCCGCCGGCCGGAATTCCGGCCATTCCTTATGCAATGGAAATGGTATCAGGAACCACCCAGCGCAAAACCGGCGCGACCGAGGCTTCAAGACCGGCGACCGCGCCGCTTTGTCCGGGTATTCACATCTGCTCCTGCTTCATGAACGTCCGCTCTTACTACTTCGCGAAGGTGCGGAAGTAGGCTACCGAGTCCTTGATCTGCGCGTCGGTGAGCTTGCCCTTGAATGCAGGCATCTTGCCTTTGCCGTTGGTCGTATCGGCGATCATCTGCGCTTCGCTCAGCGATTTGACCGAAGGATCGCTTGCGGGCTTGACGCCCATCGCCTTGGCTATCCCCGGATTGGGCGTTCCCTCGGCGCCGTGACAGCTTTGGCACTTTGCCTTGTAGATCGCTTCGCCTGAAGACTGGGCAAAGCCCACCGCGCCAGCCATCAGAACAACCGCTGCCAGCGCAACTGCAAATTGAATCGTCTTGCTCATGTTGCGACTCCTGTGTTTCTGTCCCGGCCAGTCTGCGCGTGGCAATCGCTGTCGCGTGCGGCTTTTTCCAGGAGGTTACATACCGCGGTTGAACCCGAAAGACTTTTTCTTGTCCTTCAGCAGCCCCACCCCTTCGTTGACAGAAGCGGTAGTCAAACAAAGCTCTTCTTGCCGGCTCGTCCCGGCGCCGGGCGCCGGGGCAGCGGCGGTTAGAACTGATAATGCACTCCCAAAACCAGGTTGCTGGCGTGGAAGTTGCGCAGCGCGGTGAACCCGTAGACCGGGGTGCCCGCGGACATCGCGGTATTCAGCACAGAACTGCAAGCTACGACCGGCGCGGTGCCGGTGGTGCCTACCGCAAGGGCGGGGTTGTCGTTGCAATACTGGGCGCCGGAAGGGCCACCTTCGCCGTAACCGAAGAAGTTGTAATCGGCCTTCCAGATCAGTCCAGGATGCGACTCCCAGGAGAGGTTCAGGTAAGGAGACTGATAGGCGGACACCAGCGAACCATTGACGTCGCCGGCATCGGTGAAGAACCGGCTGCCATTGACGGAGCTGATGCGGTAGCCAAGGTTGGACTTGACCGTCTTGGTAGGCGCAAACATGAAGGCAGCCGATACGAACTGCGTGGGAGCGTCTTCGAAATCCCTGGCTGGCCCAAAGAGGACGGCAGTCGATCCATGGGCGCTTGCCACGGCGCCGCAAAGGGTTCCGCTCTGGATTGCGGCGGCAGGCGCGACGGTGTGGCCCGGCATGACGCCGGCCGCGCCCTGGAAGCAGACGTTGTCCGCCATGTACACATCGCTATAGGAGTAGTTCAGATCGAGCCCGTAGCGATCGTTCGGGAACAGCTCGGCGCCGAAGCTCACCGACCGGGAGTGATCGACATGATCGAGCGGGCCGTAGTAGGCCGTGGTGTTGCCCGGGAAGTTCTGGTTGTTGTTGGTGTTGTTATGGCGCTCCAGATCGTTAAAGACGCCGGAGACGGTGGCCCAGGACTTCGGCCGGTAGATGGTATGCACTCTGAAGTGCAGGAGCTGCCGGAATCCCATCGGAGTGAAGGCGTTGTCGTTGTACATAGCCTCGACGCTCCCGTTGAGGTTCCAGTTTTCTGTTGGACGCAGGGCGGCGTTGAAGATCCCACCGTTTTCGTGAATGGTCACCTCGCCTGAGTTCGTATTGTTGGCCGGAATCGGAATATTGTGCGGCGAGGCTCCCTGGCCTTCGGAGATCAGGTGATCCTGATAGCGCCAGGTGAACGAAAAAGTGCTGCGCGGCGTCGCGTCCCAGCTCACCGTGAAGTTGTTGGTGGTGAACCGCTGGCCGAAGTAGGCGGGCAGCGGCGATCCGATCCCGGGGCTACCCGAAAAGGGCGCCGAGCCGCTGGTCACGGTCGTCGAGGTCGTTCCCGTGTAGTTGATGGTCTCCTCGCCCGCCGTCGTGGGCACCGACACGGTGGTCCCGCTGGTGAACACGGCCGTTCCCGGCTGGCGAACATTGGAGTAATTCACCTGGTCCTCGAGGCTGACCGCCTTCGACACCTGCCAGACGATGCCGTAATCGAAGGCCATTACCTCCCGTTTCGCGTTGGCGCTGGCCGCATAGGTGAGCTGACGGCTGGCTTTGTCCAGGCCCTGGAAGCTCTCGTAATAGTTGGGCAGATTCATGTTCGCGTTGGTGTAGCGGATATCGCCGTTCATCGAGACATTCTTGATGCTCGAACTCTGCAGCCGGAGGATTTCGGTGGGGAAGATTACGCGCGTGGGCTGGTACCGGACATAGCTGCTGATGACGTTGCATGCCGGATCGATGATTGGCAATCCGCCCGGATTAGCATAAAGAATCTTGGACGAGCTGATCATGCTGCTGCTGTTGCAGTTGCTGGCGGCGCTGAATGCGCCCGTGCTGCTGCTGTAGCCATACGGCACGAAGGCCTGATAACTGTCCAACAGAGCGACCTTGGTACCGTCCAACTCCTGCACGGTGAAGTACTGGGGAGCCATGGTGAAGTAGGAGTCGCCCTTGTAGTGGTCGATCTGCTCCTCATAGGTCAGCTTGGTGCCCTGCAGCGGCTTCCAGTCGATCGCGCCCGTAAAATCGTCGGTACTGTTGCGCTGGTACTCCTGAAGCAGGACTTCGGATCCTGCCACCGAATTGCCGCTCGGGGTCAGGCTCGGTCCCTGGAAGATGTTCTGCGAATACGCGAAGCGGAACGTCACCTTCGACAGCGGAAGCACGGTCAGGTTAGTGCCCGTCATGTGGCGCACGGTGTTATACAGGAACGGCGATTGCATCACCTGCGGCCATGCATACGGAGCCGTCGACCCGCTGATGGGAGTCGAATACCCGGTGGGGATACCCGGGTTGCCCAGCAGATCGTAGTCGAAGTACTGCCGGTCGCGCCGGAACATCCCCGAAAACTCATAGTACTTACTCTTTGAGAAGTCCAGCGTGGCGAAGTTGTTGGGATCGCCGCCGAAGCCGCCGGCAAAAACCCGCAAATCGTCGAGCGGAGCGTTCTTCGTGCCCGGCAGGGCATGGAGCTCGAAGGTCTCGCCAAGAACGCGCGGCCCCGATTGCAGGTTCACCATCGTGTCGTACATGGCGCTGCTGCCCGATATGCCGGATATGCGCCCGCCGACATCGATGGACTCATGGACCGAATATCCGTTGGGCACGCTCATCTGCGCCTCGGGCGCCGATGCCGGGACGGCCGGATTTTGAGCCACAGCGATGCACGCCGCCGCCAGGAACATGGCCACCAGCATCCCCAGGAACATGGCCAACGATGGCTGTGGATTAAGAAGCCGAGAAAGCCAGCTTACGTTCTTCATATGAAGCCTCACTCGAATAAAACTCGTTGCCGACATCGAACCTTTGAAGCCCCGTGCAAACTGTTGTGGGAGCCGTGCCCCACTGATGCCAAGATCACTCGAAGCGCGGCTCCATCACTCCTATCTGAGAAACGCCGAATTGATGTTCGAGCCATGAATGTAGGTATGGCAGCTCGTGCATGGAACGCTGTCCGACGATCCCTGTCCTTGACCATGAACCGCGCCGGCAGCTACCGCGCTATGGCACTGGTTGCACAGCACGTTGACGTTCGGCATGTTCAGCATTCGGGCGTTCTCGGAACCGTGGGGCGAATGGCACGCCAGGCAGCCTTCCGCCTTGACCGGGGCGTGCTCGTAGACAAAAGGCCCACGCACGTCTGTGTGGCACTTGGTGCAGATCATGTTCTGATCGACCGTCGCTCTGAGGTTGTTGGGCTGGAACGTGCCGTGAACGTCGTGACAGTCAGTGCACTTAACCACACCCTCGTTGACCGGGTGGTGGAACGGCATATCGAAGTTGGGCTTCACATCGCCATGGCACTGGAAGCAGAGCGTGGGCTGCGAAGCCGTAAGCAGATTCTCCGCCTTAGCGGCGTGGATGCTGTGGCAACTGATGCAGCTCAGGCCCGCCTTCGCGTGCGGCGAGCGCAGGAAGTCAGGATGCACTCCCGCGTGGCAGCTCAGGCACTTGGCGTCGACATCCTTGGCCGAGGCCTTGGCGGGGTCGAAGATCTTAGTCACGTCGCCGCCGCCGGCTACGTGCTCGCTGCCCGCGCCGTGGCAGTTTTCGCAGGTCACGCCATTCGCGTTCCCGGGCATCAACGCCATCTTGGTGTGAGGATTGGCGGCGAAACTCTTTGACGCCTCTTCGTGGCAGGTGGCGCAGGTTTCGGCGCCCACGAACTCGGCATGTCCGGCTGGTGTGGCCGGAGCGTCCTGAGCCTTTGCTCCCGCCGGCGGAGCAGCCAGCGCCGTTGCGCACATCATGCCGGCGCCCAGCAGTAACATTCCAAATACTCGCAGCCCCGGCCGCTTCCCGGGAACCGCACCTATCGGCAATCGCGTTACCGGCCTATCTTCTGTATGCATGAAAATACCGCCTTGAAAAGAACTTGCTGGCACTACCTGAAACCTACCTTAGCAGCCATTTCGCGCCGAATGCGGTCGATCCTCCATGTATGTGAGCGTGAGCACTGTTACAACCGATTTCAGACACAACTCTGTGTGGAGCATCACCACATGCACGAAAGACTACGTTTTTGTCATGCTTAAGAGCGGTGACACCCATCACACACCCATAGGCGCTGGATCACCAATCCCAACACGGTGGCCTGAAAGGGCTTGTGGGTTTCGTGCCTCAAAGGGCACACCCCACTCCTCACAGCATCGAAAAATCATGCCATAGACGTGAGGCCCATCACATCCAAAGCCCCCAACCCTCAAGCAAACTTTGAATGAGTTTCTCTGTTCGCGGAAGACGGACGGGCATTTCGGCCTCAACCACGGGTCGCGAAAGCAGGAATACGGCTCAGGAAGAGGTTGGGGCGACGGACCGCATCGATATCGAGCGGGGCAAGACGATGGCGGACACACAGATTTCGATGGAGGAACAGACGCGACCGAGGCACGTGAGCCGTACCCCGCCCTTGGGCTGCGCGGCCTGTGCCAATCGCCGTCCCGGTTGGTTTTGCTCGCTCGGCAGCGCCGTCTTAGCCGATCTCGAGCTCGCCACCAGCACCATTGCTTTGCCCTCCCAGGCATCGCTCTTCGCTGAGGGCGAAGACGCCCGCTGCCTCTACCTCATCTGCAGCGGTTACCTCAAGCTGACCGCGGGCCGGTCAGAGGACCGGCACATGATTGTCCGTGTTGCCGGCCCCGGTTCCATGCTCGGCCTGTACGCGGTGCTCTCGCACGGCGTTTACGAGGTGTCCGCGGAATCGTTAACCCCCGCCCAACTGCGCCCCGTTGAGCGCGAACGGTTCCTCAACTTCCTGCGCAGCCACAAGGAAGCACAACTGCGCGCGGTGCAGTGCATTTGCCAGGAGTACCGTTTTGCGTTGCAGGATGCATGCCGCATAGCGCTGGCGGAAACCGTGGCCGCGCGCCTGGCGCGCCTGCTCCTGGAACTCGCGCACCAAATCGGCGAGCACACGGACGGCGGCGAATACCGTTTCCCTCTGCTGCTTACCCACGAGGAGATGGCCTCGATGACCTGCACCACCCGCGAGACCGTCACCCGTACTCTCGGCCAGTTCCGCAAAGAAGGCTGGATCTCGATCGAAGACTCCAACGTCACCATTTACCACCCCGGCCGGCTCCAAGGCCTTCTTTAGATCCCTCGAAAGGCCCGAAGAGGCCCAACAATTTTTCGCCCCCTACGGCCCGATGGCGGAGTTCAACGAGCTATGATGCTTGTTAGGGGCTTCTGACCCGAGCGCACTGCTTTCCCGGTTGGAGTTCGAACCGCGTATGAATCGCATTCCTTTCTCCTTTCTTTCTGTAGTTCTCTTGTGCTGCGCCGCAGCCGCCCAGAATCTCTCCTCCGATCCGGCAACGGGCGCTGCTTCGGCTGCCGTCCAGCCCGGCGTGACCGAAACCGTCAGCCCCGAAATCGTGCAATTCCAGAAGATTGAGGACAGTTGGTCCGACGCCGTGAACCGGCGCGACCAATACGGCCTGGAGCTGGTGCTTTCGCCGTTGTTCGTCGACGTCTCAGCCAGCGGCGACGTGACCACGCGCAACCAGCAGGTGGCGCAGGTGCTGAGCGGCGAGGACAAGACGCTTTATCTCACGCAGAAGGTGGTGACGGTGCGCATGCTGGGCGATATCGCCGTGGCCAACGGCACCTACACGTTGCATCACAAGGTCGGTTCCAGCCAGGTAGACGAAAAAGGCATCTTTACGCAGGTCTTCGAGCGTGTGCACGGCGGCTGGCTGTGCATCAACTCACAGCGTACCGTGTTGCGGCAGGACGCAAGCACAAAGAAGCGGGAGTCCTCGCCTGAAACGCCCTTCCACCTCCCCAACCCGTTTTCCAGGAGCGACAAGGGACCGCAGTAGCGGCTGCAGCGGACGCAAGAACCGATGTTTTTGTGCCCAGGTGGAGTGCGTTCCACAGCGCATTCACGCCTTCAATTCCCCGGCGCGCAAACGCAACGACTCTATTGTTCGCGGAGGATCGCCGGCTTCGCAGCATCGCTGGAAAAATGACGTTCATCACGGCATCTCTTGGCTCGGTCGGCGGGATTGTGCACGTAATGTTCTATTGAAAGATCGTGTACCACCGGCAACTTTAGTCTTGATTCGTTCTCTCGCAGCGGCCAATCTCAATTTAGGAATCGGCGTCAAGAGGAGTGTCCAAGGTCATGCCAGGAACCCGGCCGGACTTGCTGTGCTGCGCTCCGGAAGTCCCAACTTTCGACCAATTCAATTCCCGCGCGAGCATTCCTTTTGGAGTATCTACTGAGCACGTGTTCCGCGCCATGCTGGATTTCACCGATTTTTTGCGAACAATCGACACAGAACTTGTCCGTAAAGACATGGCGCGCTTGGAAGATATGCTGATGCCCGCCAACTTCAGCAGCATGGTGGGAGAATTTATCGTCAGCAATCTTCCGCGGCATTGCCCAACAATTGCAAAGAACACTTATCACAACGGGCACCCCGACCTGCTTCCCGCGGGTAAGTATCCGGGTAATGCGGCGCAACATGCGGGATCAGACGGCATTGAGGTGAAAGCATCGCGGTACCTTCGAGGATGGCAAGGGCATAACGCGGAAGACGTCTGGCTGATGGTTTTTGTATTTGAGAGTGGTCGTCCTGCGGATTTGCGCGCAGGGAAGGAAAGAAGACCTTTTCGGTTTTTGGGAGTATATGGCGCCATGTTGACAAAAGCCGACTGGCAATTTGCAGGACGAAATCCGACGAGTAGGCGGACGATCACTGCGACGGTATTACCATCCGGCTACGAGAAAATGGCAAAGAATTGGATTTTCCGCGCACCGGTGTCAATGATCGAAGCCCAAGCCTAGTTGATCGCGCTCAACTGGAATATGGGATAGGGGTCTGATTGCTTCGGACGCGATCCGATAATAGGACTCGCATTTCTCAACCCCTACGCTCCGGTATCCAATCGCTTCCGCAGCAGCTATCGTGGAGCCGGATCCCATAAATGGATCGCACACCAAACCCTCTCCTAACGGCAAAATCGTCCATACCAGCTCCCTTAGAAGCGCTTGCGGCTTCAGGCTTGGATGCGGTGCGATCTCGCGTTCGACTTTCGGGGTCCGCCCGATGTCGAGAATATCGGAAAAGGGTAGCCCTTCTGGCAAGCGGCGCAATCCTCCAGTCCCAAACTTTCGCAAGCACTCGCCAACTGTCATGCCAGGAGGTAGAGGCTTGCGAAAAATGCCCCAAGGTTCGTAGGCGCCCCGAGGGAGAGAACAAACGCCTGGAAACTCCTCCTCGGCATTTTTGGGCCGGTCTCCGCCACGCAATGTTCGGACAATCCGGATAATTTGCCCTCGAAATTCCAATCCACCGTCGACTAACGCCGCATAGACCAACTGGGCAAGGAATGAATTGCAGGCGAGGATGACGTGTCCACCAGGCAGCAAAGCATGCGCGGCAACTTTAGCCCATTCAGAGAAGAACCTGCATAGTTGTCTACGCTCGCGCTCGTTCAATGCCGTGAATCGGGGAAGTGGCTGCCGATTCGCGCCGTCGAAGGAGGGCGGAATTCGCCAGATGCCGCCATTCCCATTTGCTCTTTTCTCAATCTGATCGAATTCGTACTCTTTTACGCCATAGGGCGGATCAGTAACGATCCCATGGATCGAACCTGGCGGAACGCGGCCCAGCCATTCCAGGCAATCGGCATGAAGGATCGTCGCCTTGCCAATTTTGGTGTGGGTGTAGTCCAGCGCCAATTTGCCGGTTTCGGTCGCTGCCGGGCTCATGACCTCATCGTAGCCCACCCAAAACCTTATTGGAAGCAATTACAAATCTGATTGCCGCGTGCCGGGTGATTTTGGGAACCAGTCCCAATTTACATCGCCGCCAGCGCCTCGGCCTGGTTAGGAAACAGGCGCGCGTATTTGGTGATGCCCACCATGGTGAAGACCTTGGTAAAGTGGGCCGAGAGGCCGAAGGCACACACCGTCTGTCCCGCATTCGAGGCCTGGATGAGCAGTTGGATCACCAGCGCGATGCCGCTTGAGTTGATGTAGTCCACGCGCGTGAAGTCCAGCAGGATGAGCTTCGTCATCTCCTTGGGCAGCGTCTCGTATGCGCCCAGAACCGCGTCCTTCGAGGTGCTGGCGATATCGCCCGCAAATCGCAGGACGGCTACCGGATAACCGGAGGTGGACTTGAGCTGGTCAATACGCGACTTGGTTTCGCTCTGCACTTGTCGATTGCCTCCACTTTCCCTCTGGGCTGGAAGTTCTCCTACTCCGCGTCCTTGTCCAGCCGGATCACCAGACGGACATAGCTGCTTTTCCCGTCCGAACCGGCCACCCACTCCGCCTCGTCCACCAGCGCCTGGATGAGAAACATCCCCATGCCGCGCGGGCCCTCCTCGCCGTGCATCTTGCGGTCGATATCGGGCTTGGCGGGCTGCGTCTTGATGCCCGTGCCGTCGTCGATCACTTTCACTTCCAGCGCGTCTGTGCCGGCACGCAGCACCACGCCCACCGACAGCTTTTCGTTCAACCGGTTGCCGTGTTCGATGGCGTTGATGCAGGCTTCGGCCACCGCCGTCTTAAGATCCTCGATACGATCTTCGGGGAAGCCCATCAGCTTGGCCACCGCCGACGCCGTGCTCATGGCCACCTTTTCGTAGCCCATCCTGGTGGGCAGCCGTACCTCGACGGTGGTGGTTTTCGGCTCGCTCATTCCGGCATCTCCGACGAATCCGTGACGCGGCACAGCGCCAATGCGGTCATGTCGTCTGCTTGTTGGCCGCCCTCGGCGAAAGCCTCGATGGCTGCCCACAGTGCATCGAGAATACCATCGGCCTTCCGCCCCGGAAACGCTGAAAATTCATTCAAAAGCCTTTCCGGACCAAACTCCTCATCTCCCCTGAAGACCTCGGTCAGCCCGTCCGTGTAGAAGAGCAGGCGCGCTCCAGGCGCGAAGCCGCGCCGTTCGCCGGCATAGCGCATGCCGGGAAAAAGGCCCAACGGCGTACCGGCCGCTTCAAACTGGTGCGGCGATGCGCCCGGCTCGACAAGGAACCCCGGATTATGGCCCGCATTCACCACCTCGACCTCGCTCGCCTCGGGATGCAGCCGGAGAAAGATCGCCGTGACGTAGCGGCGGCGCGCCTCTTCGCCTTCTGCCCAGTGGTGCTGGTTCATGCGCGTGGCGAGCTCGTCGAGCGGCATTCCCGTAGCCGCCATGCCGCGAAACGCCGCACGAAAGCTCGTGGACATGATGGCCGAGGCCAGCCCTTTGCCGGCCACGTCGGCCACCGCCATCAGCAGGCTGCCGCCAGGTTGTTCCACGATATCGAGATAATCCCCGCCCACTTCGTAGCAGGTATCGGAGCGGAAGGCCACCGAGTAGCCCGGAATCGAGGGCAGCGCCTGCGGCAGCAGCGAGCGCTGAATCCTCCGCGCCGCGTCCAGGTCCTGCTGCAACCGCGCGAATTCCACGTTGCGCTTGTGGTTGCGCGCGTTCTCAAGCGCTACGGCGGCCTGCAGCGCCAGGCCCTCCAGGAAATCGGCCTCGGAGAGCGTCAACTCGCGCCCGCCCGGAGACGCGACGGCCAAATCGGTCATCTTCCGGCCGTCGCGGTCGGCCAGCGGATAGATGAGCAATGGCTCGTCCGCGCCTGTACCGCTTGCGCCGTCCTCCGGCATCTCGCCATACACCAGTCCGGCGCCGGGAAAAGCCGCACCGGCCATCTCCAGCTCGCGCACCACGATGCGGAGCACCTGCTCCAGCACTTCCTCTTCACGGATGGTGGAGTGTACCTGGCGCGAGGCCTCAAGCAGCGCCTGCAGCCGCGCCACCTGCTGCTGCAATTCGATCGTCTCGCCACCCGCCGCCAGTTGAGCATCCAACGCCATCGCGACCCCCGTGGAATCTCACTGTAGCATGGCGACGCCGGCACGAGCGATGCGCTGGCCGGTCCAACCGATCCTTGGATCCTGCGCTCATCGCTGAGGGTGCCTTGCGCCCGTGTGGTATCGTCGAATCTATCCCGCAGCAGCGATTCGCGGGATTTCCCCTGAGTCCAAATAGTCTGTTGCCACGGTATTCCATCGCGTGTCTTCGCCCGATGCGTTGTTGTTTTTTCAGCGGGGGCGGCGCGAGCGGGGCTCGATTCTTCTATCTCATAGGGATGGCGTTTCAACGCCGACCGCATGATGATGGATTACGCGATGAAGTGCTACGTGCCCGCGGCGGGCGGTACCTCGAGCGAAGTGCGCACGCCATCGTAGGGGTTGCAAAGCCCGGTGCCACACCTACCACTCTCGCCGCACGCCAAAGGCGTCAAGCTGCAAGTCGTTGCTGAGCAAAAGCAAGTCTTCGTGGATAGCCTGAGCCGCCAGCATCCGGTCAAAGGGGTCTTTGTGATCGGCGGGAAGACGGCCTGCGCGCAGCGCGTGTTCGACAGAGATTGAGAGCAGGACGTAACCCGCCGAAGTCACCTTGGCAATGAAATCCTCGACAAGAACCTGCGCATGCGGAAGCTTACCGAGGCGGTACTTGGTTGCGATCTCCCAGGCGGATGCAGCTGAGACCAGAATCTCGTTGGTGGAAGATTGAATGAGCTTCCGTGCGCGGGGCGAGAGCAAGTCCTTGCGAAAAGCCGCCCACAAAAGCGTATGGGTATCGAGTAGGACTTTCATTCCTCTTCGCCGTTCCAAAGGCGAAGTTCGTCCTCGGGCAGCGGATCAAAGAACTCGGGGCCAACATCGCCGAGGCCCTCGAGAAACCCGAGTCTGCTGCTGGCCGAAATAGGATCCACGGGAACCAGGCGCACGACCGGCTTGCGCTCGCGTCCGGTGGTGATCTGGACGTCTTCCCCCTGGAGCGCACGCTGGACGAGCTTGGAGAGATTTGTCTTGGCTTCGAAGATCGTGGCAGAGGGCATCGCTGTATCCTGCTAATTTAGCTTAGCTAAATTAGCACTCTATGTCAAGCCAGTCGCACAGAGGTCGGTCTAACCCTCTGAGAACCAAGCGCTCCGGGGCTTAAATTAGCTCACCAGTTCCATCGCTTTGAGCGACTCCGCGTAGGGCGCGCGCAGCACGCCGCGCTCGGTGATGATGGCGGTGATGTATTTCGCCGGGGTGACGTCGAAGGCAGGATTGCAGATGCTCACTCCGTCGGGCGTGACCTGCTTTCCGGCGAAGTGCGTCACCTCTTTTGCCGGGCGCTCCTCAATGGGAATCGAATCGCCGGTCGCGGTGGCGAGATCGATGGTGGACCACGGCGCGGCCACGTAAAACGGGATGCCGTGCTCGCGCGCCAGGATCGCGACGTTGTAGGTTCCAATCTTGTTTGCGGTATCGCCGTTGGCGGCGATCCGGTCCGCTCCCACAATTACCGCCTGAATCTTTCCCTGCCGCATCAGGCTGGCAGCCATGTTGTCGCAGATCACCGTGGTGGGAATGTGGTCGGCCATCAACTCCCACGCCGTAAGCCGCGCGCCCTGCAAAAACGGCCGCGTCTCGCCGGCGTACACATGAATGCGCTTGCCCCGCTCCACCGCCGAACGGATCACGCCCAGCGCCATCCCGTAGCCACAGGAGGCTAGCGCTCCGGCGTTGCAGTGAGTCAGAACGCCGCCCTCATCGGGCATCATCTCCGCGCCAAACGCGCCCATCGCCTTGCACGCGGCGATGTCTTCGTCATACATCGCGTGCGCCTCGGCCAGAATCCTCTCCTGGATTTGGACGAGGGTTGCGCCGGAGGCCAGCAACCGGGCAAAAAGCGCCTTCATGCGGTCGATGGCCCAGAAAAGGTTGACCGCCGTGGGCCGCGTCGCCGCCAGCCGCGCGCAGATCTTTTCGAACTCCGGCGCAAACTCCTTGGACGTGGCCGCTTTGGTTTTTAATACGCCCAGCGCGACGCCGTAGGCCGCCGAAACGCCGATCGCCGGAGCGCCGCGCACCACCATGGTGACGATCACGTCAGCCACCTCTTCGTAGGTTGTGGCGAGCACATAGCTCTCTTCGAGCGGGAGCCTGGTCTGGTCGATGAAGCGGACGCCTTCCGGGGTCCATGTGAGGGTGGGAATCATGCACTTCCAGTGTAAATGGGCACTGCGTGCAGCAGCCTTTTGGACTGGCGTTTTCAGGCTGGAAATGCTGAAAACATTTTCATTTTCCACTGGACGCGCGCCGCCGCGCTGGATAGAGTGTTTGCGAACCCGTTCCAGCTGTTTCTGCAGCATCCAGAGGAAGAGGACCTTTTATGGCTTCACGCTCCAACCCCGCGGCCGCGCCCAGCGCGCCCAATTACACAGTTCCGTTCATCATTGTCACCGGCCTGTTCTTGATCTTTGGCTTCCTCACCAATCTGAACAGCAACCTCTCGCCCAAGCTGGAAGACATCTTCAATCTCAGTCACGCGTGGTCGAATCTGGTGACATCGGCGTGGTTTTTTGCCTACCTGGTCTTCTCTGTGCCTGCAGCCAAAGTGATTGAAGCCGTTGGCTACAAGCGGACCATGGTCATCTCGTTGTTCGTGATGGTCGTGGGTGCACTGCTCTTTGTGCCTGCGGCCGCCATGATCAGTTTCCCGTTCTTCCTCACCGCCAGCTTCGTGCTGGCGACCGGCGTGTGCGGACTGCAGACTTCGGCCAATCCTTACGTCTCCATCCTTGGCCCTGAGCACAGCGCCCCGGCGCGGCTCACCCTGGCGCAGGCATTCAATTCCCTGGGGACGGCAATGGCTCCGATCGTGGTCGGTGTATTCATCCTGACCGATCCTGCAAAGGTGAAGAGCCAGGCAGCCATCGCGCATACCGTGCAGGGACCTTATATCGCGATTGCGTGTGCCCTGCTGGCGCTGGGCTTCATCATCATGGTGATGCATCTTCCGGCCATCACCGGGACGCGCGATTACCGGCCGGCGAAGGATGGCGACGCGATCGCCGGACGCAGCATCTGGACCTACCGGCACACGGTACTTGCCATGGTCGGCATCTTCCTCTATGTCGGCCTCGAGATTGCGCTGGCCGCCAACGCCATCAAGTTCTTCGAGACGCAGGGGAGTGCGATCGACGACTACCTGCGGTTCGCCCAACCCTTCGCCCATGCAGTCAGCGGTCTTTATCCGCAGGGGATTGGGGAAAAGGAAGTTGTCGCCGTGCTGGCGTTCTGCTATCCCCTTGCCATGATGATCGGACGTTTCGCGGGAACCGTGCTGATGAAGTCCATCAAAGCATACAAGTTGCTGGCCTTCCTCGGCGTTTTGGGCGTTGCGCTGCTGGTCGTCGGGATGTTTTCGACGGGCCACCTCGCCATCTGGAGCCTGATTCTGTGCGGCTTCGCCAACTCCATCATGTACCCGACGATCTTCGCACTCGGCATCGCCGAATTGGGACCTTTGACCAGCAAGGGTTCGGGCGTGATCACGATCGGCAATTTCGGTGGAGCAGTGATTCCGCCGCTCTTCGGGCTGATCGCCGACAAAGCGGGCTACCAGCACGCATTCCTGCTGCCCATCGCCTGCTACCTCTTCATGATCTTTTACGGCGTTTCGGGGTACAAGCCGGAGCGCAAGATTGCAGCTTAGGCTCTCTTCTGCATCGTCCTATCAGGCCCTTCGGCGCGTGCCGGAGGGCTTGCTGTTTGCGCGCTCGCGCGTTGTGAAGTGAATACGAGAAGGACCTGAGAGCGCGGCGAGATGCGCGGACACATTGCCTCAAAGCGAGGCAATGACGTGCATCGCATCGGAACAACCATTGCCGCGCATTGCGACAGCCTTTGCCGGAAAGCGCAACACTCTGAATCGCGCTGCAACATCGGCGGCCGCAATCCAGCTTAAAAAATATGACTAAAGTTATTTCGGCCTGGACCGATGAATGGGGTGGATGCAAACAGGCCCACCCGGACGGGACGGCAGCTTTGGCAGACGAGCGAAGCGCCGGCGGATTGGAGGGCAGCAAGGCATCCGAGAAGGAGTTGATTCCCATGGCCCTCGGTGTTTTGAACAATCTGTCGGCAATCTATGCTGAGCATAATCTCAACAACACGAACGCCAGCCTGCGAACGGTGCTGCAGCAGATGTCGTCGGGGTCGCGGATCAACTCCGGAGCGGACGACGCGGCCGGTCTCATGCTGGTGAACGGATTGGAGGCGAATTCGGTTGCGCTCACGCAGTCCGGAACCAACGCCACGGAGGGCGTGGGGCTGCTGCAGGTGGCCGACGGCGCGCTGTCGCAGGTGACGAGCCTGCTCGACCGCGCCGTGACGCTGGCTACCGAAGCCTCGAACGGCACCCTCAATTCGACCCAGGATGGCGCGGCGAACCAGGAGTACCAATCCATACTGGCCGAGATTACCAACATCGGATCGACCACCACCTACAACCAGGAGCAGGTGTTCGACGGCACGGTCGTCTCCATTTACACCGGCGACTCTTCGACATCGGGCTCGTCGGTCGACGACCTGAATATTCACTCCCTGTCGTCTTCCGGCGTGGGCGACACAGATGGCACGATGTCCTATAGCAACGGACAGAGCAACGTGTTCATCGACCTGTCAAAGGCCGGTGTTGATGCCACCCTCGGCGACGCCTTCGTCAATGCCACCACGACGCTCGATGTCAGTTACATGGCCACTGGAGCGGGCGGCGCCGTCACCACCGAACAAGCACAGATCAGCGTGGGCGGCGCTACCGGTTACGCGGATACGGTTGCGGGCATGATCAGCGCCATCAACAACGCCAACCTGGGCTTGACCGCTACCTACTCCACCGCGGCGCAGGCTGGTAAACAGGCTGTCGCAGCGGGCGTCGGCACCGATACAGGCATTCAGCTCTCCGGCTCGGGCTCGGGCGTGGGCAGCGGCAACACTCCAGGCTCGCTCGGCTCTCTGGCGTTGCCCTTGACAGGCGCAGGGGCTGACGGCGATGTCCTCTCCGGCACGCTCGCAGTCACGGATTCTTCGGGCGTGACGCACACTCTGAATCTGGGCACGTTGGGCCAAACCGACACCATTGCCAATCTGACCAACACCATCAACGCGGCCGGTTACGGCATCACGGCTACTTATACTCCCGGCGGCGTGGGCGTGGCTGCCAGCGTCTCATTTACCTCGGCTAGCTCCAAGACGGCCGTTGCGCCCAGCAACGTTGAGGATACGACCGACGCCAATACACCGGCGATCTGGACTCCGGCGGCCGCGTTTTACAGCATCGGCGTGACAAACCCCGCCGGCGCAACCACCATTAAGGATGCGGCAACAGGGCAGGCAGTGAGTTCTCTGCTTACCGCCGACCCCAACGGACAGGGCGGAATAGCAACCATGAGCTACTCCGACAACGGGGGCGAGGACCTGAGCAACACCTGCCTTACCGACCAGGCAAACGCTCAATCCGCGCTGAACCTGCTCAATCTGGCCATCAGCGACGTGGCCGCGCAGGACGGCTACATCGGCGCCCAGATCAATACCCTCAACTCCCTCAGCCAGGTGATGAGCACACAGCAGGAGAATGTGGTGTCGGCGCAAAACGCGATCCAGGCTACCGACTATGCAGCGGCCACCTCGAACATGTCGAAGTACGAGATTCTGAGCCAGACCGGCATTGCCGCACTGGCGCAAGCCAACAGCGTGCAGCAGGAAGTGCTGAAGCTGTTGCAGTAAGAGATTGAGGTTTAGCAAGACTGCAGTTCCTTCAAGAAAACCCAGGGACAGGGCGGCGGCAAGGCGCAAGCTTTGCCGCCTTTTTTTGAAGCATAGACGTCACGGTCCTTGAAGAACTACGCGTCGATATCGAGCCTTCAGAGAAACGGATTCCGAACCTGGAGGCTTCCGAATCGCTGGCCGTGCTGGAGATCCTCGGAAAAAAGGATCTCGCACCGCGCCTGGATGGCAGCTGAGACGATCAATGAGTCATACCACGAGAGCCCGCTTTGAGAGTGCAGAACCAATGCCTCCGCGTAGAGAGCCTGCGACGAATGCACGGCGAGCAGCGGGCGAAACACCGCGATCAGGTATTGTCCGGCGTCCGCCGGCTGCATGGGTTGGGAGAACCGTTTCAGTGCGACGTTGAAGAACTCCTGCACGACCTGATAGCTGATGACTCCCTTTTGCGTCGCCAGCGCATCGCGGATGAGCTTCGCGGCCCTCCGGGCCTTCGCGGGCGCGCTTCGATCGAACGAGTAGACGAAAATATTTGTATCGAGGAAGAATCTATCGCTCATTCAATTCTTCCCTGCTGAAGCGCCGGCCCGCATCGACGCGTTGCAAGCGATTCATAAGAGCGTCGAACCCCTGGGCGTCTCCCGCGCTCTGCGCAAACTGCGCAAGCCATTCCCGGAATGCTTCGTTCAGAGTTCTGCGCTGCTCCCGCGCGATCAAGCGCGCCCGCTCGATCATATCCTCGTCGGCGCTCAGGGTAACGTTCTTCATACGAATATAGTGTACACTATTTTCGTGCAAATCGCATCAATTTCCCGCGCCGGTATTCGCTTCTTCGCCGCTCTTATCCGTCGCAAGTCTAGGAAATAAAGGTCTTAATAGACGCCCAGGAAACAGTTGGCGGCTGCTTTCACCACTCTCCGGTCTTGAGGTACTCGTCGATCGCCTTCGCCGCCTTTCGCCCCGCGCCCATGGCCAGAATCACCGTCGCCCCGCCGGTCACAATATCGCCGCCGGCAAAGACGCCCCGCTTCGAGGTCCGCATGGTTTCCGGATGGGCCACGATGTAGTTCTTCGCATTCGTCTTCAGATCGGGCGCCGAGCTCTGGACGGTAGGATTGGCGGTTGTTCCCACGCCGATGATGGCCACGTTGGCCGGCAGAACGAACTCCGACCCGGCGATCGGCACTGGGCGGCGGCGGCCGTCGGCGTCGGGATCGCCCAGTTCCATGCGCACGCAACGCGCCCCGGTCAGCCAGCCGTTTTCGTCGCCCAGGAACTCGACCGGATTCGTCAACATGCGGAATTCGATGCCCTCCTCGCGTGCGTGACCAACCTCTTCGGCGCGGGCCGGCATCTCGGCTTGCGACCTCCGGTAAACCAGTGTGGCCGTCTTCGCGCCCAGCCGCCGCGCCGTGCGCACCGCGTCCATGGCCGTGTTGCCGCCGCCCACCACGATCACATCGCGTCCGTGGCAGTCGTAGATCGGTTCGTCGAACTCGGGGAACCGGTAGGCGCGCATCAGGTTCGTGCGCGTCAGGAACTCGTTGGCCGAGTACACGCCGTTCAGGTGCTCGCCCGGCACGCCAAGAAAGACCGGCAGCCCCGCGCCGGTGGCGACAAAGATCGCGTCGTAGCCTTCCACTCGCATCAGCTCGTCGAGCGTCACGCTCTTGCCCACGACGACATTGGTCTCGAACTCCACGCCCATACGTCGCAGGTTGTCCACTTCTTCCTTCACGATCGCTTTTGGCAGCCGGAACTCCGGGATGCCGTAGACCAGCACGCCGCCCAGCTCGTGCAGCGCCTCAAAGACGCGCACGCTATGGCCCTTCTGGACCAGGTCGCCCGCCGCCGACAGCCCTGCCGGGCCGCTGCCCACGATAGCCACGCTTTTGCCCGTAGGCGGCGCGATGGCCGGCAGTCCGAGCTGCCCGTTCTCGCGCTCGAAGTCGGCGATGAACCGCTCCAGGTTGCCGATCGCCACCGGCTGGCCCTTCTTGCCTATGACGCAGCCGCCTTCGCACTGGCTCTCCTGCGGGCACACGCGGCCGGTGATGGCGGGCAGGGCGTTATCCTCGCGCATCTTCCTGGCTGCGGCCAGAAAATCGCCCGCGTAGATCAGCGCCATAACTTCCTTGATCTTGACGCCCACCGGGCAATCGGTCTGGCAGCCGGGCTTGGCGCAGGCGATGCAACGTGTGGCTTCCGTCACGGCGCCGGACGCTGCCAGCCCCTGGTTCACTTCCTCAAAGTTGTGCGCGCGCACCTCGGGGTCCAGCTCCGGCATGTGCACGCGCGGAATCCGCATCCGCTCCTTAAGAGGAGGAGCATTGACGGGAAGCGGCGGCGTGTCAGGCATGACGCTTCTCCTCTTCGGCAACGTGGACGGCCTCAAGCCTTCCATGCGTCTCGTTCTTCTCGCGCATCTGGAGCCGTGCGTGCAACTGCGCCGTTTCTTTTTCTTTTGCGGCCAGGCCGGCGCGCAGCGCGGCGAGATCCTCCTGCTTATGCTGCTCGAACGCCTTCAGCGACCGGCACTCCTGGCTGCGGTACATAGCGTTGCGCTGCATCAGCACTTCAAAGTTCACCAGCGAGGCATCGAACTCCGGCCCGTCCACGCAGGCAAACTTGCTCTGGTTGCCAAGCAGCACGCGGCAGCCGCCGCACATGCCCGTGCCGTCCACCATGATGGAGTTCAGGCTGACCATGGTCTTGATGCCAAGCGGCGCGGTGATCCGCGCTACTGCGCGCATCATCGGCACCGGTCCCACGGCCAGTACAAAGTCGAGCTTGCGCCCGGCAGCGAGCAACTCGTCGAGCTTCTTCGTCACCAGGCCCTTTTCGCCGTAACTGCCGTCGTCCGTCAGGATGCAGGCCTCGTGGCTTGCCGCGCGCACCTCGTCTTCAAAGACCACCATCTCTTTGCTGCGCGCGCCTTCGATAAAGATGACGTGATTGCCGGCGTCCTTCAGCGCTTTGGCCGTGGGCAGAGCCATGGCCGTGCCGACGCTTCCGGCCAGAATCGCGGCCGTGCCGTATCTCTTGATCTCGGAAGGATGGCCGAGCGGACCGACGACGTCGAGAATCGAGTCCCCCGCCTCAAGGCAGTTGAGCAGCGACGTAGTCTTGCCCACGGCCTGCACCGCGATAGTGATGGTGCCTGCCGCCGGATCGGCGCTCTTGATGGTGAGCGGAATGCGCTCGCCCTGCTGGTGAAGCCGCAGGATGACGAACTGCCCCGGCCGCTGCTTGCGCGCGATGCGCGGCGCCTTGACGGTAAACTGCCGGATGTTGAGGCCGACAGTGCGGGCTTCTACGATTTTGAACATGGCTCGACTCGTTCTCTGGTTCGACCCGTGCATGAACGCCCCGGCGGCCTTGCCTCAGGCAGATCCCACTTGGCGCTGGACGCATGGGGGACACCAACGGGCCGGCGCGCAGATCGCTCCACGCTCCTCGTTCAGCCTTGATTATTCAGGAATTGCGGCCTTTGGCTTGTGACGCAAGTCACGCGCCGGGAGGCTAGCCGTCTGCTCCAAAGAGGAAAGAATTACCCCTGCCACGCCTTCCAAAGCAGATACAGTCCCCAGGCCGCAAGCGTGCAGTCGTCGCGGATCGTTCCATCGAGCATCATGCGTTCGAATTCCGCGATGGGTACGGAACGGACCTCGAGATCGTGCTCTTCGGCGTCGGGATTCTTCTCGGTGGGCGTAAGGCCCGTGGCCAGGAACACGTGTTCGCGCTGCCGTGTGAAGCCGTAGGCGATCCACAGCGTTCCCAGCTTGGTCATCTGCGCGGCTTCCATCCCCAACTCTTCCCTCAGCTCGCCGCGCGCCAGCTCTTCGGCATTCTCGATTTTCTTCTCCCAGCCACCCTGGGGCAGTTCCAGCGCCCGCTCCTGAATCGTGTAGCGGAACTGCTCCACCAGCCAGATGCGTCCGTTGTCGATGGGCAGGATGATGGCGCAATCTTCCTTCTCCACGACGCCGTAAATGCCCTTTTCGCCGTTCGACCGCAGGATCTCGTCCTCGCGCACGCGCATCCAGTGGTTACGGAAGACCTCGCGGCTCGAGAGCGTGGTAATGGCGCGGCCGGCGCTTGGGCTACCGCTGCGATCGACCGGGTGCATCGAGCCTCCTTGCGAGTTTCGCGCGTGACCGCGCTGCGCGAATGCGCCCTAGCAATTCACCACCACAGCCGAGCAGCCGGGACGCGCCGGTCTCCATTGCACCAGGAACGCGGTCACGGCCGAGGATTCCATGCGGCGCATGGCTTCAAACTCGCCATTCTTCTGGCTGTAGAGGAGCTCGCCGTGCTCGCTCAGGACGGCCAGCGCGGGCACGCCTCTTTTGAGCGGAATTCCGTACTTCCCGGCGAGGTCAAGGTTTGCGTCCATGTACCCGACATTGACGTGCACGAGCACAAAGTTCGCATCGAGCAGCGGCTTGTTTTGGGCATCGCGCATGTAAATGTCCAGCACCTGGCAGTCTCCGCACCAGTTGCCGCCAAAATCCAGAAGAATGCGCCGATGGGTGGCCGCGGCTGTCTTCAATGCGGCGGCAAGATCGGCCTTGGCCTGTGCCGGAGGGGGATAAATGTCGCGCCCGGCAGAGTTCGCCGTGCCGCAGGCGAGCGCCAGCATCCCCGCCAGGGCAAATAGCTTGAGTGTTTTCATCGGGAAGGCCCCCGTTCCCAGTCTGCCACAACCGCCCATTGCCGAGCATTCGGCTGAGCTTTTGTGCGACAATAGCGGTTAGAGGAAGCGCGCGTAGCATGTTGCCGCGCGCGGAGGAATATCCATGGGCGATCTACTTCAGCCTTGGCACATCATCGTGCTGGCCGTGGTTGCGTTTTTGCTGTTCGGGGCCAAGCGGCTGCCGGAGCTGGGTAAAGGATTGGGCGAGGGATTGAAGGGCTTCCGCGAAGGCATTCGCGGCATCACCGATCCGCCACCGCCGGCGCCGCCGGTCCAGCAACAGAACACCGCTCCCCCGCCTGCTGCGTCGAACGCGCCGGTCGAGCCCAAGCAGGGCTGACCGCACAGCAGCGCGCGGCGATCCCGCGCCCAAGCGTACCCTGCGCGTTCGTGCCGCGCGGCGCTGCAATCTTCAGCAACAGTGAAAAGCCTGTGCCGTAGCACAGGCTTTCGTGTTTCCGTGGCAGTAGAAAAACGGCGTGGCTTACTTGTAATCCTGCGCCGAGGGATAGTAGCCCGTCTTGGCGATTACCGTAAGGTTGGGGCGGTCGACGAGAACCGTAATCTTGCGGTACTTGCCGTCGTAGATCGATTCGTGGCTCAGGTAGCCCAGCGTGTACTGGTCGCGAGCCTCCTCGGCAATCTTGGCGTAGCTCCTCTCGATGCCGTTCACGCCGCCCTCGGCGTAATAATCGCCGCCCGTCGCGGCGGTGTACTTGTAAAGAATGTTGTCGTACATGGTGAACGGCAAATGGAAGCGGTCGATCCACTCTTCGCCCCAGCGCGCCGAGTCGCCCACCAGCGTGGCGTAGACGGCGATCTTGTTGGTTTGCAGGTAGCGCACCACCTCTTTCCAGGTGGCCCTGCTGCCGTATTCCTTGCCGTCTGAGACTACGAAGATCATGCGCCGCCGCTCCTTCGGCCGCGTGGAAAGCTCCTTGGCCGCCTGCAGGATCGCGTCGTTGAGGGTGTGAATCTCCTTGGGGATCGTGATAAAGCTGTTGTTCCCCGTGGAGCGCCCGGGCTGCAGGTTGGGATCCACGCAATTGCCGTTCTGATAAATGCTGCAGCCGGCTAGCGGGCCGCTGTTGATGGGCACCATGGGGTCGCTGCCCGTGGCCTGCGCCAGCGCAAGCACCGCGGGCAGGCGGGCGCCCTGCGCGCCGGTAAAGCCAGTCCACTCCTTGGCTCCGTTGGTGTAGGTAAAGACCGCGGCTTCGTCATAAGGCGCCAGCGCGCCCTGGATGGAGCCCATGGATCGGTTCACCTCGTCCATGACGTTCGAGGGCAGGGTCTGGTCGATGACGAAGGCGATCGAGAGCGGTTCGGGATCCACACTGAAGAGATTCAAGTGAGCGCGCGTGTTGTTTTCGTAGACCGTAAAGTCCCGCCAGGTGAGCCCGGCCACCGGATTTCCTTTGGCGTCCTTCACCGTAACCGGAACCTGGACGAAGTTCACCTGCACGACGTATCTGGCCAGCGCTCCGTTGCCTTCTTCGGGAGGTACGGCCTGGATGTCCTGTGGGGGAGCGGCTGGCTCGCTTGGAGTGGACGGTTGAGCGGGTTCGGCCTGCGGTTGGCCTGTGGTGGAGGATGAGTTGGGATTGGTTGGCGCTTCCGACGAGCCGATTCCGGGCGTGATCGCCCCGTTGACATCCGGAAGCGGTGCAGGCGCCTGCGGAGTGGGCGCGTTGGGAATAGAGGTTTGCTGCTGTTGGGCCAGAACCCCCGAAACCAAAACCAGGCCCAGACTGAGAAGCCCCGCCGCCGCAATGGCCTTCCACCCATTCACCGTGAATTCATCCTCCCTTAGGTCCTTCCGGCACGCCGCCGGACCAGGCGACAAATGCCCAAAAGGCCGCAGCCAACAGACTATCAGACGCCGCGGAGGCGCGCAGGTTGCCTGCCGGCGCGGAAACAATCGCGATATGCTTTCTTAGAAGTTTTGTTTTCGTCTAACGGGGCAGAATGCGCTGTGGGGTTGGAATTGCCGTCCTTTTGGTTGTCCTGCCGGTGTTGCCGGCGGCATGGGCCCAGCTTGCGCCTTCCCCCGATGCGCCTCCGGTGAGCACGGCGCCGGCCCCCCCACCCGATGAAACGCCGGTAGCGACTTTCAAGCAGATCGTGAACCTGGTCGACCTGTTCTTCACCGTCAAAGACAAGAACGGCAGCCTGGTTCCGCATCTCACCCGCAATCAGTGCACCGTGATGGAAGACAAAGTGCCGCAGACGCTGAAAAGCTTTGTGGCCGAGACCAACCAGCCCCTCACGCTGGGCATTCTGCTCGACACTTCGGGCAGCCAGCAGCGCGTGCTGCCCCTGGAGCAGCAGGCAGGCAGCCAGTTTCTTGAGCAGGTGTTGCGCTCCAAAGACGAGGCCTTTCTGCTGTCGTTCGACGTGAATGTGGACCTGCTGCAGGACTTCACCAACAGTCCGCACATGTTGGCGCGCGCCATGGACAAAGCGCAGATCAACACCGCCGGCGGCAACGGTTCAGGCATTCCCGGCCTCGGCGGCGGGCCGGTCCCTACCGTTGGCGATCCCAAAGGTACGCTGCTCTACGATGCCATTTACCTGGCTGCCACCGAGAAGCTCAACCAGGAGACCGGCCGCAAGGCGATGATCGTCCTGACCGACGGCGAGGATGAGGGCAGCCGTACCAAAATCGGCGAGGCCATCGCTGCCGCGCAAAGGAGCAACGTCATCGTCTACGTCATCCTGATCGCCGACCGCGCCATGTACTGGAGCCAGGGCGAAGGCTATTTCGGCTACGGGTATGCCAAGAGGATCTCGGACGAGACCGGCGGCCGGCTGATCGACGTGGGCAACAACGGCGCCAAGCTCCAGGCGGCCTTTCAACAGATCCAGGACGAGTTGCGTACCCAGTACCAGGCCAGTTACACCCCCAGTAACGAGAAACAGGACGGCGCCTTCCGTCGCATTGCGGTCGACTGCCGCGGCGACAATGGAGACAATCTGAAGGTGCAGGTTCGCAAGGGCTACTACGCCCCGTCGCCGGGAAGATAGGCCTTCCGCCACGCTCGCCCTCCGCGTTTGGCCGCCTGCTGTGAGGCCGCAACACGGATGAAGCGCGGGTCAGGAAGCTCGGAACCGTGCGCTTGGTTCCGCAGGGCTCCTGCTTCTGTCTCGTTTTCAGACAGTCCGTTACCTAAGTTCAGCCAATCTGTAATCTGGCGCAAATGACGGCTGGTCGGTAGTATCGGCGCAAGAGGGAAAAACTTGAGGCCGGAGACGACGAATTCTTCGGCCTCAGGCATTCCCGCTCCGAGGTGCTTGCCATGGCCCTTTCATGCACCGCCCAGGAAGGCTTCGAGATCAGCCCCCGCTTTCGCCAAACGGTCGAGGAGCGTATTGCGCGCCTGGAACGGGACGCCGGTTACGACGAAGCGCAACTGGACCGCCTGGACGATATAGACCATATTCGCCGGCAGATGCGCCTCGTGGCCGTTCAACGCGCCGAGGCCTTGCGCATGCGCCTCTTCCTCGATCGTGCGAAAACTCGCCTGCCTCGCCCGCTCATCGAGATCTAAAGACAGTTGTCAGTGCTCAGTGGTCAGTGCGGTTCTTGCTCCGGAGCGACTCGCGTGTGTACGTCTGCGCCAGGGCGTGGAGATCGGCCGGCCTGGCGATCTTTTCCTGCCGGCGCAAAAGGAATCCGCAAGCATCCGGGATGTGCGCGTGGCGGGCAGCACCGTTCTTGTGGCAAAGGGACAGCTTTTCCTGCCGCGATGCACATGCTTTCAACAGAAATTCAACTTCGCAAGTGACAGCGGGTGTTCACGCTAACCGTTTTCCACTTGTTACACGCGGATTTTCATCCCGGTCTTCGCTTCGTGTTCCCTCTTTTCATCAACCTCCAGGACTCGTACTCTTTCGATTCGTTGCAGACATTTCACTGGCGCGTCACCGCGGAAGTTATGTGACACGCCAAAACGCAGTGCACTTGACTGCGAACAAGGCCGGGCCGCTGAGGGTCTCGTGCCTGGTGCGGGATTGTGCGAACCACCGAATCCGCCAGGATTGCGGGCGTTCGCACCGGGCAAACCGGAGATGAAGATCCAAAGGTTGGAGCCTCCCTTGCGGCTGTCGGCCGAGTATCTGGACACAGAAGCTCGCCTCGGCGGAGGGGGACGATGTTCGCAATGGGTTTATGAATTTGAAGTGAGGAGTTGTTCCCATATCATGCGTCCAAAGAAAGTAATCCTTTGTGTTGACGATAACGAGCAAGAGCTCGCGGTGATGCGGTTTATGCTGGCCACCAACGGCTATCGTGTGCTCGCCGCCCTGAGTGGCCAGGAGGCCATCGCTATTTTTGCCACCGCGCCGCAAATTGACTTGGTTCTAGCCGACGCCCATATGCCTCAGATGAGCGGAGTGCAGCTTGCGGAACGGCTGAAACGCATGAGGTCCTACGTGCCCCTGATCCTGCTCGGCGATGCTCAAGCCGGGGCACCCTCTGGGTCCGGAGATCTCCACGTGGCCGATGCGGTGTTGGCCAGGAAGAGCTGCTCTTCGCAGGAGCTGCTGGAGCGCATCAAAGTGATGAGCGCGCGCAAGCGCGGTCCGCGCAAGGGCGCGCAGCGCATGCCGCAGGTTGAGGAGTTAGCCGCGGCCTCGTGATAGAAGCGGGGATCGGGGGTCGCAGTTCAGGGATTGGCAAGAGGGGGCCTCGGTTTTGCGATCTGCGTCTTGCTCCCGCCCCTGGCGGCAGGCAGCGCTCAAATCCCCTTGCCGGGGCCTTGTTCCTGTCCTCTGAACCCTCGTCTCTGAACCATGGTCCCCGATCCCCACTTGACGATAGTGTGCGGCTATGCACATACTCGCCATCGGTGCCCTAGGTTTGCGGTGGCGTTGTGCCGCCGGTGAGGGTTAGCTCGTATGGACTTGGTTCTTTTACGTCTTCTTTTTGTCATTTTGCTGGCTACGGTTTGTTACTTCCTCCGCCCCTTCGGTTTGCCGGCGGGGTGGGAGGGCGCGATCGTGGGAGCGGCCGCGGCGGGTGCGGTCATCGTCTTCGAACTGCGCGTCAGGGCCCTGACGTTGCGGCGGCTCATCGGCGCCGTCGTGGGCAGCGTGCTCGGCATCGTTGGCGCCGCATTGTTTTGCTTGGTGCTGCGCTCCGCTCCGCTCTCCAGCGCGAACTCCGCCGCGCTGCAGATCTTCGTGCTGCTGCTTATGACCTATATCGGTCTGCTGGTAGGCGCCAGCAAGGGCGACCTGTTGAACCCGGCCGCGCTAGGCACCGTGTTCTCGGGCGACAAGCCTCTCCGCCGCAGCGCTAAGGTGCTGGATACAAGCGTAATCATCGATGGCCGCATTGCCGACATCGCTGAGGCGGGCTTTATCGACGGCGCCATGGTGGTGCCGGAGTTCGTGCTGCGCGAGTTGCAGATTGTCGCCGACTCGACCGACGGCTCGAAGCGGCAGCGCGGGCGCCGCGGCCTCGACATGCTGCAGCGCATGCAGTCCAGCGACAAAGTCCAGGTGCAGATCGTCCCCGATGACTTCCCTTCCATTCGCGAGGTGGACCTGAAGCTGCTGGAGCTGGCCAAGAAGTGGGAGGCCAAGGTCGTCACCAACGACTTCAACCTGAACAAACTGGCTCACCTGCACCACGTCGAAGTGCTGAACATCAACGACCTGGCCAACGCCCTCAAGCCCGTGGTTTTGCCTGGCGAGCGCATGACCGTGTTGATCCTGAAGGAAGGCAAGGAGTTCAACCAGGGGGTGGGCTATCTGGACGATGGCACCATGGTGGTGGTGGATCATGCGCGTAAGCTCATCGGCCGCTCTGTCGCCATCTCCGTCACCAGCGTACTGCAGACCGCAAGCGGCAAAATGATCTTCGGCAAAATCGACGAAAACGGCAAGATGGGTGAGAGCGGCGGGGCGGCCTGAGCGGTTGCGCGGCTCGCCGGTATGGCGCACTACGGAGCAGGCGCGGGGACGCCCCATTTGGCGTACTGGCTGTCGATGCCGGGTTGGATTGCCTTCGCCGCTGCGATATCAGCGCCGGAGTCGGCCGTATCGCCCTTGATCCGCTCTGCCAATCCCCGGCTATAAAGAGACGAGGCCATCTTGGGGTTGATAACCAGAGCGGCATTGCAATCGGCGATGGCCGCATCGGGATTGTTCATCTTGAGATAAACAAAACAGCGGCTATCCAGCGTGTCCACGTCGTTCGGGCGCAAGGTCAGCGATTGATTGCAATCCGCAAGGGCCGGTTGAAGCTGCCCCACGATGGCGCCGTTAAAGCAGCGGCCGTTGAGGGCGTCGGCGTTCGTGGGCTGGAGCGCAATCACCTGGCTAAAATCGGCGACAGCCTGGCTGTATTCACCGATGTCGCTGTACGCGAGGGCCCGGAAGTAATACACACCCGCAACTTTTGGGCCGTTTGGAGCGAGCCGCAGCGACTGGTTAAGGTCCTGGATCGCCTGGTCGTATTCGCCCTTGTCAAAGTACAAAGTGGCCCGGTTCTCGTATGCAATCTCAAGGTTTGGATCGAGCTTCAGCGCCTGGTTATAGTCCTGGAGCCCCTGGTCGTATTGGCTTTTTTGGACGTACGCATAGCCCCGGTTGCTAAACGCCATGGCCAGCTCTGCGCCCTTCAACTGGCCCGACTGGATGAGGGCCGTGCATCCTGCGATCTTCGTATCCGCATCGTTGGCTGTGCACTGCGTCCAAAGGTCGCTTTGTGATTGGCTGCGCAGGACGGCAGAAGCGCCCAGCAGAGTTACCAGAACGATCGTCGATAGCACACGCATACTTGTTCCATTCCAGCTCGGTTTTGGGATGAGATTTGAGGAGGATTATGCGCCAGGCTGAACAGAACGGTCAAGCAGGAACGCAGCCAAAAGTGCGAAGGGCCCTTCGCGATGAGGAAAAGGCTCCGGGTTTTGTCTTGAAGCGGGATTGAGGAAACCCCTTCTAGGCGGGTGCGTTGGGGAGAATTGCCGCGCGCGGCACAGGTGTGCGAGATTGGAGTTACGGAGGAACACTGGCCGCATCGGCCAGTTCTTCTTCAGTGGAATGCCTCCATGAAACGAACATCCTCCCATCCCAGCTTCGACCAGGCACTGGCGCTTCTCGGCGCCCACTCTTTCGATGTGACGCCGTATGCAGGCATCGCCGGGAGCGTTCTGGCGGGCAAGTCCGGAGCCGGAGCTGTGCTGGTGGCAGCGCCTCATGCGAAGAATGCGGAGGCTCCGGCGGCTGCGTTCGCCATCCCCCCGGGGATAGTAGTCAAGGGCGAGGTGGCGCGGTTGCTTGACCGCGGCTACCAGAAATTCATTAAGACTTCCCAATATGAGCTGCCGGCGACGGCCAGCCAATTGCAGGCGATTCACGCGTTCAGCGAGGAACTGAAGCAGCTCATCGGCGATGTCAGCCTGTACAACGAGTCGCTCGGCACCACCAGCGACGTCTATCGCTACGATCGCCTGATGGGCCGCGAAGCCGCGGAGGCCGAGCCCGCCCAGCCCTGGGAGTTGGGCGCCGGGGTTGATCTCCGCTGAATGTCTCAGCGGAGTGAGTGATGAATAGGGAAGACAGGGAGGGGCTCACGCCCCGGCAGCCGGAACGCCGCTCCGATCCACGCTACTCCGTTGACGAAGATTCCGTTCTTCTCTTCCTGGGCTTCGGAAAGCCGGTGGCAGCCCGCATAGTCGATTTGAGCCAGGATGGCTGCCGGGTGCACACCATGGAGCGGGTTGCCGCGCAGCCCCAGGTTCCTGTCGAAATCTTCCTCCGGGTGAATGGGGCTGCGTTCCGGCTCAACGGCGTTCTGCAATGGAGCCACGGCGGACATCTTCTCGGCATCCGCTTCGCGAATATGATCCCACGCAGCGTAGTCGAGCTGGCGAACGTGATCTGGGAGATGCAGGCGTCCGTGGCGGCACGCGCCGAAACCGTGAATCAGCTGGTTGCGGAGCAAGAAACCCGGGAGACGGACTGGCGCGGCGCAAAGGAACGGACCCCAGAACCGGATCGTGCCCCGGTTGCGGCAGCGGCACAACAGAAATCGGCGCCGGACGAGTCCGGGCCACTGACCGCCCAGGCTCCTGCGCGCCGCGATCGCCGCGCACAGACCCGCCACGAGGTAGATACCTCCGCGGCCATCTTCCTGGTCAAGATCGGCTCCACGCTGCGCGGACGAATCCTGGATCTGAGCCTGGGCGGCTGCCGCATCCGCACCGATGAGCGCTTTCCCGTGGGCATCTACACGCGCGTGGAGACGGAGTTTTGCATCGAGGGTTTGCCGTTCCGGCTGGGCGGCGTCATCCAGGCCATCCACAACCGCAATACCGTCGGCATTCGTTTTCTCGATCTCAGCGACCGCAAGCGGCAACAGGTCGTGGAACTGATCGGCGAGATCGGGAAGTTGCGCGCGGCGCAGAACTCGTCCGAGCCCGCGGCGGCGGAAGGCCGCGCCTGACGGCGGACGACTGGCGAGCCGCGCCGGAGTCAATCAGACGCCGCGCGCGAGCTTGACCTATCGTATTCACGCCGGATCAGCGATTCTCCCAGTCAATTTCTACTCGCCTCAAACCACGCACTGCATTCGCCAGATAGATCGCATCGGCGCGGCGCAGATCGTCAAGAAACAGCACCCGCTCCGCAATCTCCGGCCGCGTTTCCAGAAGATGCCGGCGGTACACCCCCGCCAGCAAGCCGCACTCTACCGGCGGGGTGAACCAGCGGCCGTCCTTCTCGACAAACACATTACTGATGGCGCCTTCGGTCACTTCGCCGCGCAGATTGAGAAAAATCACATCGTCGCATCCCTCGCGTGCGGCCTTCTCGCACGCCTGCGCGTAGAGCGGGCGATGCGTGGTCTTGTGGTAGAGCATCCGGTCCGCGGGATCGGTGCGTTCCGCTGCGATGCGCACGCGGCCTGCGCGCTGCTCGCCTCCGGCCTGCGCCAAAACTTCGTCCGTAATCTCGAAACCGCCTTCGCTATCGAGCAGCAGCCGAACCTTCCGCGCCGTTCGGTCCGGGAATCGTTGCGCGTATTGCTCAAGCGCGGCTTTCACCGCGGCCCGCTCGCACGCAAAGTCAAAGTACTCCGCAGAGTCCGCCAGCCGGTCCAGATGCAACTCGAGCAGCGGATAGCCGCCGTCCCAGAGCATCGTCTCAATGAGGGAAAACTGCTCAGGCAACCGGTCCGCGCTGCGCGTAAGAAACTCTGCCTTCAGCAGGCACTCTCGGTACTCCGCGGCCGCATCGGAGTCAATGACGATGCCGCTTCCGGCCCCCATCGTGCCGCGCTCGCCGTCCAGCTCCAGCGTGCGAATGGCCACGTTGAAGACCGTTTGCCGCGGCGAGAAGAAGCCGATGGCTCCGGTGTACACGCCGCGCGGCCCCCCTTCTAGCTCGGCAATGAGCTGCATGGCCCGCACTTTGGGCGCGCCCGTGACCGACCCGCAGGGAAACAGCGCGCGGAAAATGTCGTGGAAGCCAGCCTCAGGCCGAAGCTCGGCGCTGACGGTCGAGGTCATCTGCCAGAGCGTGGGGTAGCGCTCGACGGCGAAGAGTTCTTCCACACGCACGCTTCCCGTACGCGCCACGCGGCCCAGGTCGTTGCGCACGAGGTCGACGATCATCACGTTTTCGCTGCGGTTTTTCGCGTCGCCTTGCAGCCACTCGGCAATCTCACGGTCTTCGCGCGTAGTGCGCCCGCGCGGCGCGGTGCCCTTCATGGGCCGCGTGACGATGCGCCGCCCGCCGCGGCGGGCGCCATCGCAGTCCACACGAAAGAACAGCTCCGGCGAAAACGAGAGGATGCGCCGGCCCGGCTGCCAGTGCAGAAACGCTCCGTAGTCGACCGGCTGCCGCGCGCGCAGCCGTGCGTAGAGCGCCGCGGCGGTACCCTGCGCCTCAATCCGCATCGGCGCGGTGAAATTGAGTTGATACACGTCCCCGGCGCGAATCCACTCGTGAATCCGGGCGATGCGCACGGCGTATTCGGCTTCGCTGAGCGCAAACTCCGCGGCGATCCGCAGATCGGGACTCGGTTCCCGCCTTGCCCCTTCGGCGGCCGGCCGACCTCGCCGGAAACGCTCGAGCACCGGCGGCTCGCCGTTCGCAAACGTTCCGGTCTTGTGATCGAAAACGTAGCTCTGCGCGTAGATCCCTACCCACGCCAGCGGCTGGCCCGGCCTTGTTGCGTGCGCTCCAGCCTTCGGCTCAAAGCAATCTCCGCACTCGTAGCTGAAGAATCCCGCGGCACACTGCCCTGCGGCGACCGCGCTCTCGATCTCCGCAAAGAGCGCAGGAATCTCTTCCGGCGCATATGCCGCGCACACACGCAGCGGAGCCGTGAACAGGCGTGTCCACGGCTCCTCATTGGTTTCGACCTGTCCTGGCTTTCCGCCTTCCAGCAAAACGGTGGCCGGCGTTTGCTCCACCAGCGCGTAGATCTCCGCGGGAAGGGGATGCTGGCGCGTCATGCAGGCAGTTTACGGCTCTTACTGGACCGTCAGCACAAAGGTGGTGGAATTGGTAATAGCAGTGACCCCGTTGTTCGACTGTCCGGTGATGGTGATGGTGTACGTGCCCGCAGGGGTTGCGTTGGGATGCGAGGGACCGTGATGGTAGTAGTAGTAGAGCGGATTGCACGCCGTCATCCCCAACGTAGTTACCAGTCCTACCAGCGCCACCAGCGCCATGCGCTGCAGCCAGCGCCGCCGCCGTGCGCCCCACGCCAGCCCGCCAAGCCCTGCCATGCCGGGCAGCAGAAACGCCCAGGCTACGGGGTTGTTCCCGCGCGGCGGCCGGCCGTTCGGCACAACCCGGCGAGTTACCTGTTCCTGTGTCTGCATCAGCATGGAGCTGACAGGCGGGCAACTCGATGCGGGCGAACCGGAGGCGCAACTCGTGGGTGTGGTTGGCAGGATCTCTACCGTCTGCGGCGTAAAGGTGCACGAGGCCTGGATGGGAAGGCCCGAGCAGGAGAGTTCGACGAACATCGGAGACGTCAGGGCCGCATTGTCCTCGGGAATCACTGTCACCGCGATAGTACCCGACTCGCCAGGCGTAAGGGTTAGCGGCAGCGAGGAGGGCGACACGGCCGCCAGCGAGAGCGTAAAGTTCGGCGTCGAGCTGGTTCCGGTGGCCATCACGTTGCTGGTAAGGGAGGCCGACCCCAGGCGCTCGGCATCACCCGCATAAACGGCGCGCAGGGCATGATCGCCGCCCGCCAACGACAGGACCGAGGCGGCCTGGCCTTCGCCATTCAAAGCCACCTCTGCCAGTTGCCGGTTTCCGTCGTCGATGACGACAACGCCCGTTGCGGGCTGGCCGTCCGCTCCGGTCACGGTCACTGAAGCGGTCGCCTGCGTGCGCCCGTCCTGGCTGCTGGTTTCCACGGCCAGCGTGGTTTCTGTCGCAATGTCTTGCGCCGCCACGGCCACCGGCAGCACCGCGAGCGCCAAAACGGCAGCCAGTCCCGTAGCACATTCAAGCCGCAAACCGCGGCAGTTCTTGACTCTCACCTGCACCTGTTCCAACTCTCCAGAAAGATTGCCCACGCGCCCCGCGGCGCTTCTCCCTTTACCTCTGCGCAGACTTTTATTGTATCCGGCGAGGGCACGGTCAAGCGAACCTGCGCGCGGCGATCCGGCTTGAAATCGAAGGTTCGTCCCGGTAAGCATTAGACGTCAATCTGCGGAATTGGAAAGTTGTGCCGGAGCCCCATTCGCTCCCTCCGTCTCCGGCGCCCTTAGATAGCCGAACAGTGCTATGCTTTGCCCATTGCAATCCATCTCAGTCCATGACCTGGAAGTAAGTCCGGCAAAAGCGGCGCGAAAGACCTTCTGGCTTTCCGATCCGCTCTCTCCGGACCGGCGCCCTCCCTCCCCATGCGTGGTTGGGATGATCGGAGCCGGCGAAAACGGAAGGAGAAACCATATGCGCATCGGAAAAGTGGCTGGTTCGATCCTGGCAATCGCATTCGCGGCAGTTACGCATGCGGCGATCGCCCAGTTGGCAATCCTGAAACGGGTTCCCGTGCCTGCAAGCGCGGCGCAGTGCGTGGCCGTCAACCCAACCCTGAACAGGATCTACCTGAGCGGCGGCGCTTCCGCCAATCAGCAGGTGGCTGAGATGAGCGGCGCCACCTACGCCATCGTCATCCTGGGCCCGGGCAGCGGCGCCAGCGTGGATCTGGCGACCAACCGTGTTTGGGCCGCCGGAGTGTATGACGGTTCCGCGCTGGTCTACGACGGAGTAAGCCGCCAGCTCATCCAAACGGTGCGCCTTCTGGCCTGCCCCGTCGGCACGGGATATGACTCCCAGCACGGGCGTGCATGGGTGGGCGCACAGTGCGGCGCCGGCAACGATCCCACCTTTGCTGTGGACGGAAGCACCTACCAGGTGGAAGCCAAACCCATCGGCAGCGGCGGCGTGTACTGGGGCAACCCGATCGCCAACCCGGCGACGGGAAAGGCATACTTCGGAGCCACCACCACCGGCCCGCCCATGTCGCTCAGCATCGATCCCGCAAACAACTTTGCGCAAACTGTCCAATCCTTTGGCAGCGTGGGCGCGGTAGACGAGGTACACAACCTGCTTTTTGCCGTTCCCTCCGCCAGCGGCGCCCAGTTGCAAATCGTCACCGACGGGCCGGGCCCGGGGCCTGTGGTACGCACGGTCAGCCTGCCCTTCACAGTCAACGCCGGCGCCCTCGCCGTCAATCCCGTTCTCGGCCATCTATACGCGGCGAATAGCCAACGCAACAGCATTGAAGTGCTGAACGAAAAGACTGGCGCCCCGCTCAAGAGCATCGCCCTGGGCGCGGGCAACAACGTCATCCGAATGGCCGCCGATTCCAGGCGCAACCGGCTCTACGCCCTGGTGCAAACAGCCAACGGCACGCAACTCTTTGTGATTCGCGACTAGATCGGGCGCCGCTGCCCGCCGCGCTATGCTTTTTGCGTAGAATCTGCTCATTCAAGGTGCTTCGCCATGACAGAGGTTGCCTCCCGCCAGCAGATCGATCGCGCGCTAGAAACGCTGGAGCGCGTAGCGCGGCAAATGGGGGTTCTACAATAGGCGCTAATGATCGCTCACCTTCGCGGCAAGCTCATCTTCAAGCAGCCCGGCCAGGCCATCGTCGAGGCCGGCGGCGTCGGCTACGACGTTGTCATTTCCGTGCCCACCTTTACGGCGCTGCCCTCGGTGGGCGCTGAGGCCGCTCTGCACATTCACACCCAGGTCTCGGACGACCAGATTGCGCTCTTCGGCTTCCTCGACCGCGAAGAAAAGCGCCTTTTCGAGCGCCTCATCACCGTGAGCGCCGTCGGACCCAAGCTGGCCATCAAAATCCTCAGCGGCCTCTCGGTCGAGCGCACCGTCCAGGCCATTCGCGGGCAGGACCACGCGCAACTCACGCGCATTCCCGGCGTGGGCAAAAAGCTCGCCGAGCGCCTCGTGGTCGAGCTCAAAGACAAGCTCGACGACTTCGCCGTGGCGCCCGCGCAGCCGTCCCTGCAAGGCCCCGCCGTCGACGACGTGCTCTCCGCGCTGACCAACCTTGGCTATCAGCGCGCGGCATCCGAGAAGGCCATCGAGCAGGCCATCGCCAAAGACAAAGCGCTGGCCGCGGATTTCGACGGCCTGTTTCGCGGCGCGTTGAAGCTGATTCGATAGACTGGTTCCGTGATGAACCGTCCAGCAAAACCCGCACCTCCGGCCGCCCTTCCCTACTTCCGCCCGGAGGCGCTCACCTTCCTCCGCAACCTCGCCAGGCACAATGACCGCGCGTGGTTCCAGCCGCGCAAGGCGCAGTTTGAGGCGGAGCTGAAGGAGCCGATGCTGGCCATCGTGCGCAAAATTACCGACGCGATGGTGGACTTTGCGCCCGACCACGTGCGCCCGGCCGAAAAATCGCTCTTTCGCATCTATCGCGACACGCGCTTCTCCTCCGACAAGCGCCCCTACAAAACCCACGTGGCTGCGTGGTGGTCGCATCAGGGATTGCAGAAGACCTCCGGCGCGGGCTACTACTTCCACGTCAGCCCGAAAGAGGTCATCATCGCCGCCGGCTCCTATATGCCCGACAAGGATCAACTCGCCGCCATTCGCCACTGGCTGCTCGATCACCACGCCGAATTTCGCAAGCTGCTCAAGAAGCCGGCCGTGCGTAAGCTCTACGACGAATTTGAGGGCAATGCGCTCACGCGCCCGCCGAACGGCTTTCCATGTGACCATTCGGGGATGGATCTGATCCGCTGCCGCCAGTGGGGACTGGCCGCGGAGCTACCCGCGAAAGCCGCTCTCAAAAAGGACATTGCCGACGTGGTGATCCGCTACTTCAAGGTCGCCGCGCCGGTCGTGGACGCGCTCAACATGCCCATCGCCGCGGCTTTCGCGCCGAAGAGAACGGTGCTTTTCGGGCTGCATTGAGTGGCCGCAGCGGTTGTGTTTTTCCCGACGTGTCTCACCGTGTAGAACCGGCAGAGGCCGGAGATATTTGAGGCGATCGCTTCCGGTCACTCTGACACAAGCAATTGACACGTGACGCCGGCAAGCCTATTGTTTGGGGCATTCCGATTCGCATGCAAGGAGTGTCCATGAAAGCCAGGTTCGAGTGTCTGCTCTTGGCCGGAGCCATCCTTCTGGTTCCCGCAGTTTCCGGAGCACAAACTCCCACCCCTTATTCGACGCCGCAGTTCTCCGCGACTTTCAATGGACCGGTCACGGCGCAACCGCCAGCTCGCACTTCAACGACCAACAACAGCGTCGACCTGTTCTATTCCTCCGAGGTCAACGGCGTTGAGCAGATCGTTGCAATTCGCACCATGGACGGCCCAGCTTATACCACGGCGGACTTTTCGTCATCGGACTTCTATGCCCAGCAGATCGCTGCGACAGGAACCCTCGAGGACAGTTCGCAGGGTCGCTATCAGGGTTATCCGTTCTCATACACCAAAGCACTGATGACTCAACAGGATGGTTCGAAGATGGTGCAACGTGACCGATTCATCATCCTCGGCGACCGGACGATGGCTTTCGTTCGCATGACTGCACCGCGGGACCGCGACGGCGATGCGGTATGGGAGACCTTTGCGAACAGCCTTGTCTTCAAGTAGGCGATTTGAGCGGCTTGCATGAGATCGAGAAGGAGAAAACAGGGCAAAAACCGGCAAAAATAGGCATTTTCGGCCTAACTACCCAAGAAAACTGTGGAAATCACGCATTTTCCCATTGACTTTGCTCACGCTCAGGCCGCATGGTAACCATCGGCAGGGTTCTTCGTAGCCGCATGAATACAGGGGTTCCGCGCACTTCAAGTTCCGGTCGATCTCCCTCCATGCGGTAAGCAGACAGCAGCGGAAGCCCGACCATATCGGCAGCCCGCAAGGGTTCGCCCACAAGGAGAAAAAATCCATGGCAACTGGTATGACCAAGACGGCACTGATTCGGCACATTGCCGAGAAGCTCGAACTGACCAACAAGCAATCCGCGGCCTTCCTGGATCTGCTGGCGGAGACCGCCATCAAGGAGACCAAGAAGAACGGAGTCTTCGTAATCCCCGGCATCGGCCGTTTGGTGAAGGCCGAGCGCAAGGCCCGCATGGGCCGCAACCCCCAGACCGGCCAGGCCATCAAGATCAAGGCCAAGACCGTGGTGAAGTTCCGCGTAGCCAAGGCCGCCAAGGACGTCATCGCGCCCCCGAAGAAGTAGTTTTCCCGGACTGCCGAAACGGCATCGCGGCAAAGGGAGAGCCTTGTGCTCTCCCTTTCGCGTATCCTCGCTTCATGCCGCGCTGCATGATTTCTGCACTTCTACGGCTGTCCGGATCATCCTATGATGCATGGCATCCGTATCCGCAAGCGTTGAACGGCTTGGCGTTGCGCCGGCGCGCCGATCGTCGATTCTTTTTCTCCTGCGTCTTGAGGGACTGGCTGTGGCGGCCGTTACGGCTGCGCTCTATGCGCGCACGGGCGCAAGCTGGTGGCTCTTCGCGGCGCTGTGGCTTGCGCCCGACCTATCCATGCTGGGCTATCTCGCCGGTCCCTGCCGCGGCGCGCGCGTCTACAACGCCTTTCACACGTATGTCGGGCCCGTAGTGCTGGCTCTGAGTGCTCTGCTGCTGCATGCGCATGGCCTGACGCCAATTGCGCTGATATGGGCGAACCACATCGGCGTGGACCGCCTGCTCGGCTTCGGCCTTAAGTACGCCGATGGATTCGGATTCACACACTTAGGGCGCGTAGGAAAACAGCGAGCCTGATCATGCAGCGTCGGCTTTGGGTTCTTTGCGCGGCACGAGCGCGCGTACGATCAGCCAGGCGCCAAAGCCGATGAGAATGGCCCGGGGCCAGCGCAGATGGAAGGCGCCCCACGCGCCGGCGAAAGCCGCTGCGCCCACCAGCGTGGCGATCGGCTGTTTCATCAGGCCGCGCGCCACGAGCGAAGCCAGAAAGCTCACCAGCAGCCCCTCCAGCATGAGTTGCTGGTCGTAGCGCCAGGAGAGAACGGCCAGCGTGCAGAACGCGCCGATGGGAAACACCTCGGTGAAGAGCGCGGAAACCCAGTGCGGCTTGTTCCCCGCGGGCGGCAAGCCGCCGCGCAGGCGCGGAATCAGCCGCGGCACGGCGCGCAGATAATCGCGGTACGGTTCGCCAAGCTGCGCGGCGAGGAACGCCTCTTCGGCCAGAATGAGGCGCAGATAGAAGATCCCAATCAGGACCACGGTAAACAGCGCGCCCGAGGGCGGCATGAGCAGCGAGACGGCAATCATCATGCACCAGCCGCCCAGGTAGAGGGGATTGCGCATGTAGCGGTAAGGCCCGTCGGCCATCACCGCGCCGGCCTGCATCTCGCCGTGGTGGACCGTTGCATATCCGAGGTAGGCCGCGCCCCACACGCGCAGCACTGCGCCCGCGAGCGCCGCCAGAGCGCCCAGAACGATGACCATCGGCGCGGCCGCGGTGAAGCTCGCAACGCCCATCCTGCCGATCTCGAGCGGAATCCACTCCAGCGTCGAGATCCGCCCGGCCATATCCCACGGCCTGATCCACGGCGCCCAAAAACCGACGCCGACGATGACGATCTGAATCAACATCCGCAGACGAAACTCGATCGCGCTTGCCTTCATACCACGCTCCCGCCGGGACTTTCCTTCCAAGTTAGAGTACGCGAGAGCGCTGGCCCGTTTTCTGGCGCTTGCATCGGATCGCGCATCCTCCGGAATCGGGAGTAGAATGCTCTGCAACTCAAGACTTCAGCCCCGGCTCCGCTGGTAGCTCGAGTCGCGAGCGTATTCCGGCGCTCCGTTGTCACGCGGTGGGTGTTTTCGGGTGCCGGCTTGGGAGACGGCCGTATTGTCTCCCCACCGTGCGCGCAAGGAGTTGGCGATGAAGAACTTTCTGCCGGTAATCGCTTTTTCCACTCTGGCCATGCTCGCTGCCGTCAAGTGCGCAGGACAGACCGGCGCCACCAACCTCAATGATCAGCTCATGAAGGCGGCCTACGACGGCGATCTCGGGCAGGTGCAGCAGCTACTCGCCCAGGGCGCCAACATCAATGCCCGCGATCAGGGCGGCGTCACCGTTCTCGAGTACGCGATTCAGAGCGCGGACGAGGACGTGGTCGAGCTGCTCGTGAACAGCGGCGCGAACCTCGAAGAAACCGACAACCAGGGCTGGACGCCGCTCATCTTCGCGGCGGATCGCGAGGAAACCGCTGCGGTCACGCTGATGCTCGCCGAGGGCGCAAAGATCGACGCTAAGGACTTGAAGGGGCAAACCGCGCTGATGCATCAGGCGCTTGGCAATGGCAAAGCGATGGCCGATTTGCTGCTCGCCAGTGGCGCCAGCGTCGAGGCCAAAGACAACGCCGGCCGCACCGCGCTCATGCTGGCCGGCCAGAGCGGCAACGCGAAGATGGCGGCGCTGCTGCTGGCCAAAGGTGCGCAGATCGAGGCCACCGACAATACCGGCGAGACGCCGCTGATGGTCGCGGCGGTGGCCGGCCGCGTGCAGGTCGTTTCTTATCTGCTCGATCAACACGCCAAAATCGACGCCACGGACAATCACGGCGCCACCGCGCTGATGCTGAAGGCCGCTGAGCATGTCATCCAGCCGTACCTCGCGCAGGAAAGTCCCGGGTTGGGCGGCTACGGTATCACCCAGACTGTGCGCACTGTGCAGAACAACGCCGCCGCCACGCTCGCGCTGCTGATTCAGCGCGGCGCCAACATCGAAGTCCAGGACAAGGACAACGACACAGCGCTGATCCGCGCTGCCGGAGCGGGGAACGTCGCAGCCGTGAATCTGCTGTTGAGTCAGGGCGCCAAGTTGGAAACGGCGGGCAACTTCAACCAGACGGCGCTTCTGCGCGCCGCCGCCTACGGCCAGATCGAGCCTGCCGGACTGCTGCTTGAGAAGGCCGCAAACCTCGAAGTCCACGACGTGCTGGGCTGGACGCCGCTGATCTGGGCCGCTAACACCGGCCAGGTCGCGATGGTGGAACTGCTGCTCCAAAAGGGAGCGGCGATCGAGGGCCCGGATACGGGCGAATTCGCGGCCACTCCGCTCATCTGGGCGGCCAGCATGGGGCAGGCAAACACGGTCCAGGCGCTGCTCCAGCATAAGGCCAACGTGGAGGCTCAGGACAAGAACGGCATCACACCGCTGATGTACGCGGCGGCGGACGGCGCGACCGACGTCATTAAGCTCCTGTTGGCCGCGGGCGCGAAGGTGGATGACGTCAGCTATGGCCAGAGATTCACCGACGCGAACATCATCCCGGCGCAGGTAGCCGGCATTACCGCGCTGACGGCGGCGGCCCTGGGCGGCCACACCGCGGCCGTCGAGGCGCTGATCGACGCCGGCGCCAAAGTCGACTCGCGCGACAGCCTCGGCTGGACGCCGCTGATCTGGGCCTCGTACCAGGGCTATATCGACACCGTGCAACTGCTGCTGGCGAAAGGCGCGGACATCGAAGCCAAGGGCAACACAGGCCAGACGGCGCTGCACGAAGCGGGCTACATGGGCTACACGAGCATATTGATGCTGCTGCTCCAGAAGGGCGCGGCCGTCGATGCCAAAGACAGGAGCAATTGGCCCGCGCTGGCTGAGGCCGCCGCGCAGAACAATGCCGTTGCGGTGAATCTGCTCATCCAGAGTGGCGTGAGCATCGAGGCCAAGGATGAGAACGGCGATACCGCGCTGATCCGCGCCGCCGAAGCTAATCAGCCCGCGATGGTCAAGCTGCTGCTCGCGAAAGGCGCCAAAATCGAAGACAAAGACAGCGATGGCGCGACGGCCCTGATCGACGCGGCCGCCGGCGGCGATGTGGACGCGGTGCAGGCGTTGCTGGATGCGGGCGCCAACTTGGAGGCCAAGGCCGACAAGTACTCCAATGAAGGAGCGACTGCGCTGATGGAGGCTGCCGCGCACGGCAGAACCGATGCGATGAAGCTGCTGCTCGCGAAGGGCGCTAACATGGAAGCTACCGACTCGCAACATTGGACTGCATTGCTGTGGGCCGCGGACAAGGGCCAGGCCAATGCAGCCGAGCTGCTGCTCTCGAGCGGCGCCAACATCAATGCCAAGGCCGACAATAATTTCACCGCGCTGAGTCTGGCCCAGACCGAGGGCCATCTCACCGTGGCCAAGTTGCTCCAGGATCACGGCGCACAATAACCTTCACGCAGAAGCAGCAAAGACGTCTAAGGAGGAAAGTATGAAGGGAATCCTGCTGGCATTCGTTCTTCCAATTATGGCTCTCTCGCTGGGTCTCAAGTGCGCCGGCCAGGCGGGATCTGGCGCTCCCTCAGACCAGCCGAGTCCCGCGGACCAACTGATGGATGCCGCCCAGAAGGGCGATGCCGCAACCATCGGGCAACTGCTGGCAAAGGGGGTGAGCATCGACTCAATAGGCAAGGACGGCCTGACTGCGCTGATGGTCGCCGCCGCTTCGGGCAAGCCCGAAATCGTTGCGCTGCTGCTCAAGAAAGGCGCGGCCATCGGTCTCCAGGACAGCCGCGGCAATACGGCGCTGGATTATGCAGTCATGGCCGCCGACATCGAGTCGGCAACGCTGCTGATCGACAAAGGCGCCAACGTCAACACCCAGAACGAGGACGGGCTTTCGCCGCTCATGCTCAGCATCGTATCCGGCTCAGTGGACATGGTGAAGTTGCTGCTCGACAGCGGCGCAAAGACAGAGTTCACCGACAAACAAGGCTTTACGGCGCTGATGGCAGCCTCCGGCGGAGGCCAGATTGACATGGTGAAGTTGCTGCTCGACCGGGGCGCCAACATCAACGCCAAAAGCAGCGACGGAACCACCGCGCTCAAGCTGGCAACGGACAACGCAAAAACCAAGGTGGCCGCGCTGTTACGCGAACGGGGCGCGCAGTAGACCGGCGCTGGCGCCTGCGCAACGCCTGCCTGGCATGAAGACAGATGCGCCGACCGCGCCCGCGGACCGCAAGGCTATTTCAAATTCTTGACTGTGGCGCCCTCGGGAATCTTCACCTCGAACTGGCTGGCGGGAACATCGACGTTCTCTTCCACTCTTTCCACTGAAAGTGTAAGTTCAATGCCCTCCTTGGGGCGCTTGATGACGATCTTCGAGGGATACTTCCCGGCGCTGAACGTGGCGTAGTTACTGTAGAAGATCTGCGTCTCCAATTCACCGTCGCTGTTGTACACATACTGGTCGTAGGGCAGCATGTCGTCGCGATGGAACGTGATGGTGCGTTCGGGCAGGTTTTCATGGCCCTTCTTGCGGCGCATAACATTGAGAGTGTATTCGGGCTCTGTGTAGAGATGCTTCTTGGCGGCGTCTTCCACCGTTTCTATGTCGGAAGCGACCATATAGTCATCGTCCGAGTCCAGTCCCCGAACCGTGATTGCGTCCAGGAAAAAGTTGGGGCGCAGGTTTTCCCAGTCGCTCGCCGATTTTTCGGCGACCGCGTTGGATCCCTTGATGGCCAGGTTTTTCGACGGGAGAACCAGCGTGAAATGATTGCCGTCGCTGGCCATATTGAAGATGGGCACACCGAAGTACGTTCCGAACACGCGCAGCATTTGAGGCTTGTGCATGACAATGGCGCCGTGGATGGAGGGATAATCCTTCGTCTGATCGTGCGCATAAATCTCAACGATGACAGTTAGAGTGTTTAGGGCATCCCACCGCCCGTTGAGAAGGTTCACCAACTGGTCCGGCGTGGCCGTTTGCAGAAGAGCCGGCGCTTTGGGAACGGGGAGATGACGCTTGGTCGGGATGAAGTAAGAGCACCCGGAAAGCAGGAGCGGAAGAACCATAGACACGGCGCCAACGCAGCTAGAGCGAACTCTCATCGTTCACCCGCCTTCGTCCGCGCATGCCGGTAGCCGGCCACGTTGCGGTTGTGCTCATCCAGGGTTTCGGCGAAGAGCGAATGCCCCTGGGCGTTGGTTCCCGCGGCAACAAAGTAGAAATAGTTCGTCTTGGGCGGATCCATGGCCGCACGTAACGACGGGATGCTTGGGTTGCACACAGGTCCCGGCGGCAGCCCGGCGTGTAGATACGTGTTATACGGTATGTTGCGCGTCAAATCGCTCGCGTAGATCGTACCCCGCCAGTGGCCGGTAAGTTCGAGCCCGTAAATGACTGCGGGATCGGTACGCAGCGGCATCTTTTTGGCGAGCCGGTTCGCAAAGACGCTGGCCACAAGCGGCCGCTCCGCATCCACTGCCGTCTCGCGCTCCACCAGCGACGCGATGGTTACAACCTGATGCACGTTTTCCTTCAATCCCAGTTCCGCGGCCACCGTGCGGAAGCGCCGCACCATGGCTGCCGCTATCTGCGCCGGCGTGACTGTCGGCGAAAAACGGTAGGTGTCCGGAAACAGGTAACCCTCCAGGCTCTTTGCTTCGGGGTCCAAATCGGCCACCAGACTCGTCTCGCTCACCGCTGCCGCCAGAAAATCCTGGCGCGTGCCCAACCCCGCCTGTTCCACGCGCGCCGCGATATCGAAGATGTCCGCGCCCTCGGGCACGGTCAACGTCTTGGTAAACACGTCGCCGCGCGCAAGCCGCGCATAAACCTCAGTCACCGGCGCCGCATGATCGAAGCGATACGTCCCGGCCTGGAGCGTGCCGTGCCGGAACCAGCGCATCAGATCGAAGGCGTAACGGCTGCGCACCACGCCTGCCGTTTCCAGTTGGCGACCGATGCGCATGGCGGAGGAGCCGGGCGCCACATTCACGAACGTCTCCATCTCGGGTCCGTAGGGCGTTAGTACCAGCCACGCCGCTCCCGCCCCAAGCGCTGCAACCAGCATAGCCCCCAGCAAGATACCTGCCGCGCCGGAACCTTTCTTTCTGCCGCCTCTCCGTCTGCGCCGAGCCATCCTGCCGTTGTGGACCCTTCCCTGAAGAATCAAGACACGAAGATTCCCGCCCCTATTCCCCTCTCCTTCGATTGTACCGGGAGCAAACCAGCGGCGCGCCTGGGGCGCCGAGCCGAGCCAGGCACTTTTTGCTTGGCGCGCCGGTCAAATTGGCGCAAACTGGATGGCGGCTTCCCCGGCGACCCCCCAAAGAAAGGCTAAGCCTGCCCCTATGATCAAGCTCGACCAAATCCGCGCCGAAAAGCTAATTCAACTTGCCCGCGAATGCTTCGACCCCGACCTCACCGAGGCGGAACTAAAGGTCCTGCGCGACTCGGCCAGCCCTCTCTTTCCACGCCTAGCGCGAAAGGATGCGCCGCGTCCTAAGATTCGATCTGATTTTGTGCGCTGGCTGGCGACGGACCGGGAGGCCGCACTGAACATTGACCCAAGGGGATTGCGCATTTGGGGAATGACCTTGCCGGACAAGCTCGATCTCGCAGAGTGTCGAGTTTTCCCCGCGTTGAGTCTCCGGCGGTGCACATTTGAAGGAGAGATTAACCTGGAATCCGCGGAGACGCGGGGCATCTATGTCATCCTGTCCGATCTCCGCAGGGGTATTCGAGGCGATGGGATCGTCGCTCGTTCAGACTTTCTCCTGCGCCGTGCGACTTGTCGTGGCGCTCTTGGCTTGGCCGGCGCGCGGATTGGCGGTAACCTCGATTGCTCCGGCACGAAGTTCACGGCCCAAGGTGAGGCCATTTGGCTGGATGGTGCCGAGATTGGTGGCGACATCTTCTTCTACAAGGGTTTCGAGTCGTCCATCGAGATTCGGATACTGGGCGCTACGATTAAGGGCGATTTGGATTGCAGAGGTGCGAAGCTAAGAGTGGCGAATGGGGACGCTCTATCCGCGGATGGCGCCGAGATCGGTGGTGACCTCATTCTAAATGAGGGCTTCGAGTCCAGCGGCACAATTCGCCTGCTTGGCGCGCGGATCAAGGGCGATCTGGATTGCTCAGGCGCGAAGCTGACAGCGGAAGAAGGAATCGCACTATATGCGGATGGCATCGACATCGGGGCTGATGTATTTCTAAGCGAGGGTTTCGAGTCCACCGGCGAAATTCGGCTGCTAGGCGCGAAGATCGGGGGCGATCTGGATTGCTCAGGCGCGAAGCTGAAGGTGACAGGGGGGGACGCGCTGTCCGCGGATCGCACCGAGATCGGGGGCGACGTCTTCCTATCGGAGGGCTTCGAGTCCGGCGGCACCATCCGCCTGCTTGGCACGCGGACCAAGGGCAATTTGCATTGCAACGGCGCAAAGCTGCACGTGAGAGAAGGAGACGCGCTCTTCGCGGATGGTATCGACATCGGGGGTGATGTAGTTCTTAACGAGGGTTTCGAGTCCAGTGGCGAAGTTCGCGTGCTAGGCGCACAGATCAAGGGTAATTTGGATTGCTCAGGCGCGAAGTTGAAAGTGACAGATGGGGATGCGTTCTCTGCTGATGGCATCGGGATCGGGGGTGACGTCTTCCTATGCGAGGGCTTTGAGTCCTCCGGCGAGATTCGCTTGCTCGGCGCGCAGATTGACGGGGACCTAAAGTTCCACAGTGCGAAGACAACAAAGGTCGATTGCTGCAATCTTCGTCTCAACGGGGATCTGTTTTGGATGGGAATTCTGGAACCGGGGAGGGCATACCTAGACCTGACTGGCGCGGTCGTGAAAAATCTGCGCGACGACCGGGAGAGCTGGCCTCACCCTGGGAACCTCATCCTGGACGGGCTGGCCTATGAAGAGTTGACCCTTCACAAGTGGCCGTCCGAAGTGCAGGTCATGAGTAGCTCCGCCGGCCCCGAACTCCCATTGAAAGTCGAGGAACGCATCGAGTGGCTCATGCTTCAGCCTCCGGATCGGCGCGCTGAACCGCAGCCGTGGATGCAACTTTCTAGGCATCTGGAGGCGAAGGGAGAGCGCAAGGATGCGAAGCATGTTGTTTACAAGCTCCGTTGCCTTCAGGCTGGGAAATTCCGGTTCCCTTTTCGCCAGCTGAAGATTGCCTTTGTTTGGCTCGAAGAGTCTCCGCTGCGCATCTGGCGCTCAATTGCTTTCTTCTTGCTGCTCGGCTGGCTGGTGTTTGGATACGCGGGTGCTCGCGGCGCGATCGCGCCCACTGACGTTGAGGCATATAAGGCGTTCACAGTTGGCAGCCCAATGCCAGCCGCTTATCCGACGCTCAACCCGTTCGTTTATGTCCTAGAAAACTCTCTGCCCTTGGTGAGGCTGGGGCAGGACGATAAGTGGGCACCCGATCGGCGGTGCCCATCAAAGAGCTGGATCATGAATTATTGGTTACTGGCCTGGGCTCGCTGGATTCTTATCCTCTCCGGCTGGTTCCAAGCTGCGGTTCTGGGCGCGGCGCTCCTAGGGCGGTTCAAAGAATAGGGAGGGCCTCCGCAAGGGGCGCTAAGCTGAAAGCCAGGAGCTGAAAGCTGGAAGCTGCCTCTCATCCCCGCTATCTCTGCCTCGATGTCGGCAGTCGCCGCATCGGCGTGGCCGTGTCCGACGAGCTGGGCCTGACGGCGCTGCCCGTGCTCACGCTTGAGCGGCGCGGCAAGCTCCGGGACGACCTGCGCTCGCTGGCGCGGCTCTGCCGGCGATTCGGCGTGGCGGGAATTGTGGTGGGCAACCCGCTGCATCTTTCCGGTGAGGCCAGCCCGCGAGCGGCCAAAACACAAGCCTTTGCCGCCAAATTGGGCGAACTGACCGGCCTGACGATTCACTTGTGGGACGAGCGGCTGACCACCCGCGAGGCGCACAAGATCCTCTACGAGGCCGGCCACGCTCGGCAGAAGCACCGCAAGATAGTGGACCAGGTGGCTGCGGCGTTGATTCTGCAATCGTTCCTCGATCGGAAGCAGGGATCAGTGAACAGTGGCCAGTGATCGGCTTTTTGCCCGTGGCCTGCAGCGGTCGCGGTCCCACGGCACAGGCGTTTGACGGCTGACCACTGATCCCAGACCCTCCTTTTCACGCATTCTCTGTTATCCTGATGGGTTTAACTGCGCGAGGAGGAGGCCATGCCGGAGCACAGGGCGCGAAAGCATCATCAGGACCGGGTGGCGGAGGCGCTGCGGGAGGAGATCGGCGCCATGATCGAAGGCGAGCTCACGGACCCGCGCATCGATTTGTGTCACGTGAGCGAGGTGGCGCTGAATCCGGGCGGCAAGTCGGCGCGTGTGTATGTGGCTGTAGACAGTGCGTCAAAGGACATTGCCAGGTCCGAAGCCGAGACCATCGCCGGCCTTGAGGCGGCCAAGGGCTACATTCGCCATGAGCTGAAGGAACGGATGGGAGTGCGCCACGTGCCCGATCTGAGCTTTCTCGCCGACCGGTCGGGCCGCTTTCAAGCGCGCATTGACGAATTGATGAGCCGGACGCGCAAATCCGCCGCAGCGGGCAGGCAGGCCGCGGCTCATTCCAATTCTCCGCAACCGGGCCTCGCGGACGGAAAGCCGTCGCAAGAGCAAAATGCTTCGCTCCATTGACTGCATGATTCACCATTTCCCAAATTTCGGGGCTGATGCCGCGGCGATTGCGCCGGGGGAGCGTTCTAACGGCATCCCGGACTCGGCAAATGCCGGGCCCCTCGCAGCCATCCTTCAAATTCTGCGCCGGGGCGAGCGGTTTCTTGTCTGCTCCCACGAGCGGTTCGATGGCGATGCGGTGGGTTCCATGCTGGCGCTGGGCATGCTGCTCCGGCAGATGGGCAAACGCACCGACCTGGTGTCGGCGGGCCGGATTCCCAAAGTCTACCGGAGGCTTCCAGGCGCCGAAGCCATCCGCACGGCGCAGCAGGTGCGCGGCCCCTACGACGCCGCGGTTCTTCTGGAGTGCGATAGCGTGGAACGCACCGGACTGCGCGGACTGGAAGGGCTGTTCCTGATCAATATCGACCACCACATCAGCGGCCGGCCCTTTGCCAACGTCAACTGGATCGATCACAACGTGGTGAGTACGGGCGAAATGGTGCACCGGCTGGCGCGAACTGCCGGCGCCGTGGTTACGCCGGAGATGGCCCATTGCCTCTACGCCACAGTGCTCACCGATACTGGCAGTTTTTGCTACGGGCCGGTGCGCGAGTCAACCTTTGCGCTGGCGCGGGATCTGGTGCTGGCCGGGGCCGATCCCATTGCCATCGCTCAGGGAATCTATTTTTCCGTGCCGCCTGCAAAGCTACTGCTGCTGGGCGCGGCGCTGAACAGGTTGACGCGCGAAGGGCGGCTGGCCTGGCTATGGGTGACGCATCAGGATATGGCGCACAGTTGCGCCACGGAAGAAGATTGCGAGGGGATTGTGAACGTCGCGCTGTGCATTGAGGACGTGATGGCTGCGGTTTTTCTGCGCGAGCTGCCGGAAGGACGCGTGCGGCTGAACCTGCGCAGCAAGGGCGCGGTGAATGTGGCTGCCATTGCCGCGCGGCTGGGCGGAGGCGGCCACGAAAACGCCGCGGGCTGCACGCTCGATGGGCCTCTGCCGCGTGCCCTCGAGGAAATATTGGCCGAGTTGCGCGGCGCGCTGGCCGGTTTTGCTGCCGCCTCCGCCTGAACGCCCTTGAGATTCCGCGTGAATCTGTTAGCCTTGACCCTGTCGCAACGCTCGAGGGTTTCCGCATCTCTTCGCGGCGCGGAAAACGAGCAGGTCCGGCCTGATCCCCCCATCCGTCCTGCATGAAGCCGAGATTTTTTGTCCTGCGCGAAGCAGGCCGCCGTGCGCTTTGTGGAGAAATGCCGGAGATGGAAAATTCCGTGGAACCATCGGGTCCAGATGTGCCCCAGCCCCGGCGGCGGCGTTTGCCTTGCTGGGCCACCCTTTGCGAGGCGGCGGTCTTTTTAGCCTTCAGCGTCTTTTTCCTGGTTTACGGGGTCACTCCGATCCTGGGCGGCGACGGCCTGGGGTTGGTGGGGGCCGACGAGCCGCGCTATGCCCAGATTGCACACGAGATGCTGGTGCGCTTCGACTCGGCGCACACGTTCACCGAGCGGTTGAGCGCCTGCGTAACTCCGTACCTCTACGGACGCCCGTGGCTGGAAAAACCCGCTCTCTATTACTGGCGCGCGATGTTCATCTTCCAGGATTTCGGGGTGCACGACTGGGCCGCGCGGCTGCCTTCGGCCACCTTCGCTTTTATTATGGTGGCGCTCATCTACCTGCACATGCGGCGATTCCGTCCCGGCGGGCATCTTGACGCGGCACTTATCACCGTAGCCTGCGCCGGGATCATGGGCTTTGCGCGCGGCGCCTCCACCGACATGCAGATGGCAGCGCCGCTGGCCATCGGATTGCTGGGCTGGTATGCGTGGTACGAAACCGGCTCGAAGTTCTGGCTCTACGACATCTACTTCTTCACGGGGCTGGCCACACTGGCCAAAGGTCCGGTGGCGCCGCTTCTGGCCTTCCTCATCATCGCCGCCTTTGCCTTCTTGCGCCGCGAGTGGCACATCGTGCGCCGCTCGTTTTGGTGGCCGGGGGTGGTTCTCTATTTTGCCATGGTGCTGCCCTGGTTCATTGCCGTGCAGCATCAGAATCCCACCTTCTTCCGGGAATTCTTCCTCGAGCACAACCTGGAACGCTTTGCCACCGACCTGTATCAACACGATCGGCCTTTCTGGTACTACCTGTTGGTCGTGGTGCTGGCCCTCATGCCGTGGACCGTGGTCGCAGTGCGCGCGTTGATTGACGGCATTCTAACCTCGGTGGCCGAGTGGCGGCTGCGCCACTCCCGTGCCGGAAAGCCATTGCCCACGCGCCCCGGCGACGCCTTCCCCGAGTTTCTGGTGCTGTGGTCGCTCATTCCCGTTATCTTCTTCTCCTTCTCGCGATCCAAGCTGCCCGGATACATTCTTCCCGCCCTCCCTCCGATCACCATTCTCACCGGAGACTACCTGTTTCGCCGCCGCCAGCCGGGTCTGAACCGGTGGATTCTTCTCGGCCATGCCATGGTGTGCGCCACCACGACAATGACCGTTCTGCTTCTGCCCTGGTTTGTTGTTCACGGCGCGGCCATGCCGCCCGCTCATGCCCTTATCGCTGCCGCGCTGGCCGCAGTGGGAGCAGGGCTGCTGATTCTGGTTGTGACCAAAGGTTTTGGCGTGGCCCGGCTGCGTACGGCCACCTGCGGGATCCTGGTGGTGCTGGTTCTGTTCCTCTACGGCGTCGGCCCGGTCTTCGGCATCCCTGGAGTTGCCTCCACCAAGCACGTCATCCACCTGCTCGACCGCTCCTACTCCGCGCGGCCTCTGGCCCAGCGCATTGCTGAGTTCGTTCCCGCCGACGAGACCGTAGGGGTGTTCCGCGTTCGCCGCGACGTGGAGTACGGGCTCTCGTTTTATCGTAACCGCGAGGTGGTGAATTACGACGAGAGCGGCGTGCCCGATGGGCAGCACATCCTGGTGGCGCGCATCCAGGGCCGCCATGGCGCGGATCTGGGTACACAACTCGCGCTCAGCGAGCTTCTCGAAGGCCGCCAATACGAGCAGCTCTTCGGATGGCCGGAGCAGGGGTTGGAGGTGTACCTGGTCGGCAGCCGGTAATCTCGGGCCTCTCATCCTCCTTCCCGCGGGCGGGAAGCTTTATCCGCGGGTGCTCTCTAACTTGCGAGAGCGTGATGTCTCGTGGCAAAGTGGCGGGAAGGGTTTTTCCAGACGCTGTGCCGGCGTGAGTCCGTTCGCGCGCCGTCTCCTGCATTCGCGCCGGATCCAATGCGCCGGAGCGCCCCGCCGATTTGGTTCTTGGCGGCAAACAGCGGGGCTGCGAGGCGCCGGCTCACTCGGGCATCGATCGCGATTCGCCGCAACCGGGATCCAGACAGAGGAGAAATGCAGACATCGGGCGGTTCCGTCGAGATTCTCGACCTGCGGCACTTTGCGGCCCCGGTGCTCCGCCCCGTACTGGAGGCCGAGGGCGAGTTGTGGGAGCAGCGGCTGCACTGGGACTACCACGCCTCGGGGCGCCTGCTCATGCAATATATCGATAATCACATGCTGCCAGGCTACGCGGCGCTCACGTCGGGCCGCGTGACAGGCTACGTGTTCTGCGTCTACGAGGAGACCAAGGCCGTCATCGGGGATGTATTCGCTGTGCCGTGCACGCCGGATGGCGCAGGTGGAGCGTCGGGCAGTGCCCACTCCACGGAAGAAACGCTGCTCCGGCATCTCTTCGAACTGCTGCTCAACTCGCCGCACGTAGAGCGTATCGAGTCGCAGCTGCTCCTGCATCCTTCCGGCGCCTACGCCGGGATCTTCCGCGAAGCCGGATTCCAGATTTTTCGCAGGCTCTTTCTGGTGCAGACATTGCAAGGGCAATGGAGCCCGCCCCAGCCGGATCTGCCCGCCAACCTGGAATTTCGCTCCTGGCGCGAGGCCGACCTGGCGCCGGCCGCGCGGCTCATCTGCGAGGCCTACCGGGACCATCCCGACAGCCTGATCAACGACCAATACCGCTCCGTGCACGGCTCCATGCGCTTTTTGAACAACATCGTGCATTATGCCGGCTGCGGCAGTTTTTCTGCGCCATCGTCGTATGTGATTGTGGAGCGCGCCAGCCGCGAGCTTGCCGCCCTTGTGCTTGGCTCGCGTGTCAGCGGCCAGAGCGGACATCTGACCCAGGTCTGCGTCCATCCCGCCTTCCGGCGCCGCGGGCTGGCCCGCCTGCTGCTCGCGCAGGCCGCATTCAGCTTCATGCGCCTGGGCGCTGCCGAAATCTCTCTCACCGTGACCGAGGCCAACTCCGAGGCCATCGGGCTCTACAAGGATGAAGGCTACCAGTGCGTGCACAGCTTCGATGCGGCCGTTTGGCGGCGCAACGAAATTGACTGAAAGGAATCCGTAGCTTATAGCTCTAGTGTCCTGTCCCTAAAGTTCTTGTACAAAAGCGTGCGACTGAGGCGAGTATCTGATCGGCGGTCTTTGTCCAGAGGAAGGGTTTTGGGTCTCGGTTGTGAGTTTGGATGTAGTTGC
>JBEKNY010000014.1:0-82095 GCA_049522315.1 Occallatibacter sp. | reverse complement strand
TTGTGCTTCTGCAACACCCTGGTGATGGCCGCCGTCAACGTCGTCTTGCCGTGATCGATGTGACCGATCGTCCCTACGTTCACGTGCGGCTTGCTGCGATCAAACTTTTCCTTCGCCATGGTCCTAACCCTTTCTTGCTTGCTACTGAACTAAGTGCTGCAGTTTGCTGAGCACGTCTTCGATGAGCCCCGGTTCCAGTCCAGGCTTCTGCAATTGCGAGATGGCTTTCGCCAACTCTTGCAGCGCCGTGTTCTTTTCCACGTTCGATGCGGCGGAAACGATGTCAAACGGCGCGGGCTGAGGCTCCGTACCGCGAGAGTAGGAAGCGCCGATCGTGTTGGTGATGAGCTCAACCAATACAGCATCAGCCCCTCTGGCAGCGAACTTCCGTAGTTCGCGGAGATTATTCTCGACATCATTATCGAGCTTCACCAGAATTGCCTTACGAACTCGACTCTCAAACGTCTCTGTCTTCACCATCCCGCCCTCCTCTCACTTCCCCTGCGCACGACCGATAATTTCTTCGGCAATCATGCGCGGCGCCTCTTCGTAGCGCGCGAACTGCATGGAATACGACGCGCGGCCCTGCGTGGACGAGCGAATATCGTTCACGTAGCCGAACATTTCCTTGAGCGGCACCATCGCCCGGATCACCTGCGAACCGGCGGCATGTTCCATGCCTTCGATCCGCCCGCGGCGCGAGTTGATGTCGCCGATAATCACGCCCATGAACTCCTCCGGCACCGTCACTTCCACGGCCATCACCGGCTCCAGCAGCACCGGCAGCGCTTTCCTCGCCGCCTCTTTGAACGCGATCGAGCCGGCGAACTTGAAGGCCATCTCGTTCGAGTCCACTTCGTGGTAGCTGCCGTCGAAGAGCGTCACTTTCACGTCCACCATGGGATAGCCGGCCAGAATGCCCAGCTCCATCGCGCCCCGCACGCCCTGGTCGATGGGCTTGATGTATTCCTTGGGAACGACGCCGCCCTTGATCTCGTTGATGAACTCGTAGCCCGCGCCCGCCTCGTTCGGCTCCACGCGCAGCTTGCAATGGCCGTAGTTGCCCGAGCCGCCGGTCTGCCGGATGTACTTGCCTTCGGCCTCGGCCTTTTTGCGGATGGTCTCGCGGAACGCCACCTTGGGCTCGCCCACGTTGGCCTCCACCTTGTGCTCGCGCCTCATCCGGTCCACAAGAATCTCGAGGTGCAGCTCGCCCATGCCGCTGATGATGGTCTGGCCGCTATCTTCGTCGGTGCGCACCTTGAAGGTGGGGTCCTCATCGGCCAGCCGCGACAGCGCCACGGCCATCTTCTCCTGATCGGCCTTGGTCTTGGGCTCGATGGCCACCGAAATCACGGTGTCGGGGAAGGTGATCGCTCCCAGCGCGATGGCATGATGCGGATCGCAGAGCGTGTCGCCGGTCTTCAGATCTTTGACACCCAGGCAGGCGCAGATGTCGCCGGCCAGAATCTCGGTCACGTCCTCGCGCTTGTTGGCGTGCATCTTCACCAGGCGCCCGATGCGGTCGGTCTTGCCGGTGCGCGGATTCTCGACCGTGTCGCCCGTCTTCAGCGAGCCGGAGTAGACGCGCACGAAACACAGCTTGCCGTACGGATCGTTGATGATCTTGAAGGCCAGCGCCGAAAGCGGCTCGTCGTCGTCGGGCTTGCGCTTTTCGATCTTGGAGCGATGGGAAGGATCGACGCCCTCAACGGGAGGCTTGTCGAGCGGGCTGGGCAGGTAATCGACGACGGCGCCGAGCAGCGTCTGCACGCCCTTGTTCTTGAAGGCGCTGCCGCAAATCACCGGGAAGACCTTCAGATCGATGGTAGCCTGGCGAATGCCAGCCTTCAGCTCTTCGACCGTCGGCGTTTCGCCCTCGAGGAACTTTTCCAGCAGAACGTCATCGGTCTCGGCGATGACCTCGATCAGTTGCATTCGGAAGGCCTCGGCCTTCTTCTGCAGCTCTGCGGGAATCGGCTCGACCGTATACTCGGCGCCCAGCGTCTCATCCTGCCAGACGATCGCCTTCATCTCGATCAGGTCCACGACGCCTTTGAAGTTGGCCTCGGCGCCGACGGGAATCTGCAGCGCCACCGGCCGCGCGCCCAGGCGCTTGCGGATGGTTTCGAGCACATGCTCGAAGTCCGCGCCGTTCTTGTCCATTTTGTTGACAAAGCAGATCCGGGGAATCTTGTACTTATCGCCCTGCCGCCACACGGTCTCGGTCTGCGGCTGCACGCCGGCGACGGCATCAAACAGCGCCACCGCGCCGTCGAGCACACGCAGGCTGCGCTCCACTTCGGCGGTAAAGTCCACGTGGCCGGGGGTATCGATAATATTGATGCGGAAGTCGTTCCAGAAGCAGGTCGTTGCCGCCGAGGTGATCGTGATGCCCCGCTCCTGCTCCTGTTCCATGTAGTCCATGGTCGCCGTGCCCTCATGCACCTCTCCCAGCCGGTGCGTAATGCCGGTATAGAAGAGGATGCGTTCTGTCGCTGTCGTCTTTCCGGCGTCGATGTGCGCCATGATCCCGATGTTCCGGCAGCGATTTAGCGGTACGGTGCGAGCCACGATTCCAATTCCTTGCGGGATGTCTTCCCCGCGGTTAAAACTAGCTGCTAGCTACTAGCTCCTAGCCTCTAGCCCTCTATTCCCGGAACCGCGACGTGCGGTCCCGATTCTTGCTCCGCTACAGGTAGCTAAAAGCTAGAAGCCAGTAGCTAGCGGCTGAATTCTCTACCAGCGGTAGTGCGCAAAGGCCTTGTTCGCCTCCGCCATGCGGTGCACGTCTTCCTTCTTCTTCATCGCCGCGCCGCGCCCGTTGGCCGCATCCAGCAGCTCGTTCGAGAGCTTGTCGGTCATGCCCTTCTCGCCGCGGCTGCGCCCGTAGGTGATCAGCCAGCGGATGGCCAGCGAGGTTCTCCGATCGGGATTCACCTCGATGGGCACCTGATAGTTGGCGCCGCCCACGCGCCGCGTCTTCACCTCAAGCAGCGGCTTGCAGTTCTCCACCGCCTTCTTGAAGAGCTTGAGCGCATCATCGCCGCCGCCCTTCTCCTCCAGGTTCTTCATCGCCTGGTAAAAGATGGACTGCGCGGTCGACTTCTTGCCGCCCCACATCATCGAGTTCACAAACTTGGTCACCAGCGTCGATCCGTACACCGGATCCGGCGCCACTTCCCGCTTCGCAATGTGCCCTTTTCTCGGCATAAATCCTCAAAAAACAGCTTTCAGCTATCAGCCGTCAGCTTTCAGCCTGTTCGCGCCAGCTCCACAGCCGCCGGCTCCCGCGATCAAAAGCTGATAGCTGAGAGCTTGCATTTATTTCTTCGCGCCGCCCTTGGCGCGCTTGGCCCCATACTTCGACCGGCTCTGGTTGCGGGCCGTCACGCCCACCGAATCCAGCGTTCCGCGGATCACGTGATAGCGCACGCCCGGCAAATCCTTCACGCGGCCCCCGCGGATGAGCACGATCGAGTGCTCCTGCAGGTTGTGGCCGATGCCGGGAATGTAGGTCGTCACCTCGATCCCGTTGGTCAGCCGCACGCGAGCCACCTTGCGCAGGGCCGAGTTCGGCTTCTTGGGCGTTTGCGTATACACCCGCGTGCACACGCCGCGCCGCTGCGGCGAGGACTGCAATGCAGGCGACGCCGTCTTGTAACGCGGGGCCGTGCGCCCCTTGCGAACCAGTTGATTAAATGTCGGCAAACCGAAACTCCTTACCGTTAAAAACCCGGCACATTCTGCTCCACAGCCGCACAAACCCTTTTGGGCCGTTCCGGGCCTGTGCGGCACTCCAGGCCGCGCAAACACAGAGAAGCCCCATGTTTACTGCTTCGCGTCTGTCTTCGTTCCACTCTCAGACGAGAACCGGGACGGTGATCGGTCGTCCGCCCAGGAAACTTATCCCCTGGCGGAGCCAACTCCGTTTCCCGCTTCCGGCCCGCATAGCCCCTCCAAGGTGGGGAACGCGCGAGCGCCGATGCGAGTGTTCCCTGCCCTCCGCAAGAAGAGAGCCATTCCGGGAACTTGTCTGGCCGGCTGACTTCACCGGACCCTGAAAATCACCCTGCCTGATCCAACACAAGCTGAGGATTTCCCTACTCCGCCTGCGTACACACACACTACTAGCGGTGTTCTTGCGAACCTTTCAAAGATACCAAGAAAAACCCACTGAGTCAACGCTCGAATGCGGGCTATGACGGGATCGCCGAGACAGCCTGCCGAAGCGCAGCCGGCCCCGAACCAGCTGCTTCGTGAACAATTTGCCCATCCCGCATGTGCAGAATGCGCCCCGCAATGGCCGCCGCCTCGGGATTATGCGTGATCATCAGCGTGGTCTGGCCCAGCTCCTGGTTCGAGCGCAACAGCATGTGCAGCACGGCGTCGGAGCTCTTCGTGTCCAGGTTGCCCGTCGGCTCGTCGGCCAGCACAATGGCCGGCCGCGTGATTAGCGCCCGCGCGATCGCCACCCGCTGCTGCTCGCCGCCGCTCAGCTCCGCCGGACGGTGGTCGAGCCGTCCCTTGATCGCCAGCATTTCGCTCAGGTGGTCCAGATACTGCCGGTCCATCGGCACTCCATTGGGACCCGAGGCGCGCCCGCTCACCGTGTAGGCGATCTCGATATTTCCCATGGCCGAAAGCGTGGGCAGCAGGTTGAACTTCTGGAAAACAAAGCCGATACGGTGTTTGCGCAACTTTGTCCGCTCGTGGTCCTTCAATGCGGCAAAATCCACTCCGTCGATCACCACGCGCCCCTCAGTCGCTCTCGTAAGCCCGCCCAACAAATAAAAGAGCGTCGACTTGCCCGAGCCCGACGGACCCACAATGGCCACAAACTCGCCCGGCTCGACAGCCAGCGAAACCCCGCGCACCGCAGCCACCTGGATGCGGCCCGCCGTGTAAATCTTGGTCAGATTTTCGGTAAGAATGATATGTTTTGAGGGCTCTGAAGTCACGACTGTCATTGTAAATGCGGTCCCTTGCCTGGCTTCTGCGCAAAACCGCCGAGTTCTTTTCTTGCAGTCGCGATCGCCGCCGTCAGGCTCTAAAATAGTTCTGGATCGACCTCCGACCCAGGATTCCCCGTCAATGACAGCAAAATTGAAATCTTCCCTCGCCACTTCGCTGGAGGCCGCCGCTGCAAAGGCCGGCCTGGTTCTCGTCTCCGTCACCCAGGGCGCCGGCTTCCATGGCCACCCCACCGCCGTCTTTGAACTCGGCCTGCCCACCGCGGAAGCCGCTGGCCGCTCCCTCAAGCTGGAACTCACCGAGGCCTTCGGCTTCGACAAGCCGAATTTGCTCCCTGAAATGGAAGCCCATCTCGCCGCCGAAGCCAGGCGCCTCCGCAACCCGCGGCCGGACTGCTACGTCACCCTCGGCGGTTTGCCTCTGGCCTTCGGGCAATTCGAGTGGCCTTTCCACCGCTCCACCTCCGGCGCCGACACCTATATCGTCCACGGCGAAATCCACCTGGCCGACGGCGGCGCGCACAACCTCCACGCCAAAATCTCCGCGTCCGTCACGCTCACCTTTGCCGAGATCGTCCCTGCCATGGAGCAGCCCTACGCGGAAACCTTCGTCTACAACGCCGTCCGCAAAACGGTCGACATGGGCCAACTCGAGTTCGTCAAATCCGGCAACCGCCAGCCTGTTCCCGTCACCACGCGCTACTACAGCCGCTGGCAAAAGAAGTTCATCTTCACCGAGACCGACGATGCCGAGCGGCTCCGCTACCTGCTGAGTAAGGTCTACTGGCTCTCCGGCGTGCTCGGCGCGGGCAAGCCGGTCTGGATCGCCGATCCGCGCGACGCGCAGTACCTGAACACCACCGAGGCCGACTTGCTGCGCATGGCGGGCCACGAGGCGGGCGAGGGACTCATGACCCTCGACAGCGAATTTGCCGCCGCCACGCCCGCGCTCATGGCCCGCGCCGCCGATTACCAGGCCATGCTCGAAGCCGCGCTCGACTTCACCAAGCCCAAGTTCAACGAGTCCATGCGCTCCGGCCACGCGAATATGTAGGCGTTCCGCTGGATCGCCGCACTTTTTGATCCCTGATCCCTGAACCCTGATCCCTGCTTTTAAAGCGCCTGTCCGCACCCGCTGCAGAACCGCGCCCCCGCCACATTCGCCCGCTGGCAGCGCGGACAGGCTGTGAATGTGCTGGGCTGCCCCGCGCCCGCCGGCGGCATGTTCCCCTGTACATTGATCGCCACGTTCACCGGTGGCTGGCCCCACGCAGGAACCGCAATCCCCAGCGACGCCGCGATCCCCGCCGCTTGAATCGCGTTGAACTCCCGCACCCGCCCCGGCATGAAGAAGCACTCGATGAAGCCGAGGATCGACGGAATCCCGCTCCAGAAAAAGACGCAATAGAGAATCCCCAGCCCCATGCGCCGCAGATAAAAGTGATGCGCGCCAAACGCTCCCAGGAACAGCGCCAGCAAAATGCCCACCACCTCGTCGCGGCGCATCGCCTCGTATTGCTGGTAGAAGATCGCTTGCGGATTCGGATACGCGTACGTGCTCATCGTCTCGGAGCTCCTTGCCCTCGTTCGTACAAGAATACGCGAGCGGCAGAGGGACGGTTCCCTCGGTGCCCGTTGGCGTGCCCTGCCCCGTGGTCCCCACGGACAGGTCCTCGTCCGTGGGGTGGACCCTCGCGGCGTTCCTATGAGGTCGAAGCGGCCGCGAAGTACGCAACCGGGCCTTAACCCAGCCGCCCTCCCGCTTGCGGCGGATCGGCTGCTCCGGCCGCGCCCCGCTGGTTTATCCTTGCCTCGATGCGCAAGACCCTCTCAGTAGCCATGATTGCCATGAACGAGGAGGCCAACCTTCCCCGCACCCTGGAGAGCGTTCGTTGGGCAGACGAAATCGTCGTCGTCGACTCGGGATCGAAGGACCGCACCATCGAGATTGCCCAATCCTTCGGCGCCAAAACCTTGTATCATGCCATCGCCGGTCACGGCGCACAGAAGAATGTCGCCCTCGATCTCTGCACCTCCGACTGGATCCTGCTTCTCGACGCCGATGAGGTGCTCAGCCCCGGCTTGCAGGACGAAATCCGCCGGCTCCTGGCCTGTGACGACGGGCGCGAACCCAGATACGGCGCCTACTGGATTCCCCGTCTGAACCTGATCTTCGGCCGCTGGATGCGCCACGGCGGCTTCTATCCCGACCGCAAGCTGCGCCTCTTTCGGCGCGGCGCGGCGCGGCTCAGCGAGGAGGCCAGTCCGCACTCGACGCCGCAGTTTGAGGGCTCCCGCGGCAAGCTCAAGCACGACATGCTCCACTACGCCTACCCGGATCTGGACCGCTATTTGGAGCACATGAACCGCTACAGCTCCGAGATCGCCCGGTTGCTTCACCAGAAGGGCCGCGACAGCAAGTCGCTGCCTGCGTTTCTCTGCAATGCGGTCCTGAACCCGGCCTCGACCTTCGTCTACAACTACTTCTTCCGCTTGGGTTTTCTGGATGGGCGCGAGGGCCTTCTGCTGCACCTCAACCACTCGGCCTATATTCACTGGAAGTACACAAAGGCCTGGCACGCCGCCCGTGGTGCTCGTCCGGCACAGCCCTGACACCCTCGTGCCACGCCGCGCTTCAATAGTGATGCCGGCCGTGCCCCGCCACAAACGCAATCATCCGCAGCAGCAGCAAAAGCACCACCAGCGCCACTCCGGCCGCCACAAGCAGGCTGCCTCCGCGGATCTTCGTCTTCGGTTTCTTTGCTTCGCGCTTCATACCAAGAGTTGAACCTCATCATACCGCGCCCGCCGTCACACCATCCCTCACGTCACGCGCCCCTACCTCGCCGCCCCGCCATCCGTTATTCTTCTTGCTAAGCGAGGTGCGATCCATGCCCATTGCCATACTGTCCGGCGCCAGAAACAAGAAAATCCTTGCCGCCCTTGAGGGCAACTGGCAAGCCGAGATGGAGGGCTACCACACCTACACCACCCTCGCCGACCGCGACGCCGATCCGATGCGCGCCCAGATTCTCCGCCACCTGGCCCAGGCCGAGATCGAGCACGCTGCTTTATGGGCCGAGCGCATCAAGGAGCTCGGCGGACCCCAGCCCGTCTACTCCGGCGGTCCCGGCGGCCAGGCCGACTCCCTCGCCAACCGCGCCGGCGGCCTGCGCATGGCCCTGCGCCGCCTCGAAATCGAGGAGAGCCGCGACATCGCCCGTTACGGCGAGCAGCTCAAGGCCCTCGGCGACGAGGGCTCCGTCGCCATCCTCGAGCACGTCATCCAGGACGAGAAGGACCACTACCGCGAGCTGGGCTCGCTCATCCGCGGCCACTACCAGGCTCCCGCCGGCGCACCTAAAATCGACGCCAAAGCCGTGCTCGAAGAGATGCTGGCCAAGCGCAATCAAGGCCGCAAGCAGCCCGGCGCCTGGATCGGCGACGCCATCTACGGCGTTAACGACGGCCTTGGCGCCATCTTCGGCATCGTCTCCGGCGTCTCCGGCGCCACCGCCGGCGACCCCAAGTACGTTCTCCTCGCCGGCCTCTCCGGCATGATCGCCTCCGCGCTCTCCATGGGCTCCGGCGCTTATCTCGCCGCCAAGAGCGAGCGCGAGATATACCACGCCGAAATCGCCCGTGAGCGCGAGGCCATCGAGATGAATGGCCCCGAGGCCCGCGAGTTGCTCTCGCTCTACTACCAGGTAAAGGGGCTGCCCGAGGAAGACGCGCTCCACATGGTCAATCACATCGCCAGCGATCCCGAGCAGTTGCTGCGCGCGCTCTCCGCGGAGCGCCTCGGCTCCAGCGAAGGGGCTTTGGCCAACCCCCTCGTTTCGGCTAGCTCCGGCGCGCTGTCCACGGCCGTCGGCGCCATCATCCCGGTCATCCCGTTCTTCTTCATGCAGGGCATCCCGGCGGTCATTGCCGCGGCCATCGTTTCGCTCGCCGCCCACTTCGCCGTCGGAGCCGCCAAGTCCCTCATTACCGTCCGTTCCTGGTGGTCTTCGGGCCTCGAAATGACCATCGTCGGTGCCCTCGAAGGCGCCGTCACCTATGGCATCGGCATCCTGCTCGGCAAGGGCGGGATGTAAGCCGCGCCTACGCAACCATCAGTCTGGTTGCTCTACTACAGGCCAGCTGAGAAATGACCGGAAGCAAATAGTTGCCAAAGCTGTTTGGCTTTTTGTGCACGTCTTGTTCTATTCGGCGTGTGCCGGTCCTTCCGTGATACAAAACTTCTTTGCTACGTTCTGTGGTTGGCCATTAAATTCGCGGTGCGCCTTTATCGCGAACTTCGCGCGGACAACTGATCCAACTTGAATCCGAATGTTTCGTCTGGAGAAAAACACCACAAGCCGCCCTTGAGGATCGGTGAAGTGGAAGCAATTTCCTGGTCCGTTCCGATAGGGAAAAAGCCCCACGCAACGCAGTTGCATTTCATGCTCACCATCCATGTATGGTCGGTCACTTCCTATGTACCCGGCGCTCATCTCGCCCCCGAGCAGCCGAGGAGTTCATCCCACTTGTACCCGTTGGCAACGCATACCTTGGCCTCCGGGGTGTCGGTGGATCGCACCTCGCACCATCCGTCGTCGGCGCCGGGATACAATGGCTTCCACACAAAACCCCCTTGGGCACAAGCCGCTTCTGTTTTCAAGTGGGCGGCCACGCTGTTTGAACCCGGTGAGTGGCACTCTCCGTAGTGTTTATCCCATGCAATCCAAACAAATCCGGCCGTTTTGCAGGACTTCTCGTCCTTGATGCTCATGGCGCGCCACTCCGCGTCATCCGCAATCTTGCGCGCCTTCGCCTCGGCTTCCCGCTCATCAACGATGCGTTTCTCTTCTGCGGATACTGCGGCCTTCATACGCGTCCAGGCATCCGCCGTGTAGTGGTGCTCAGAGTAGTTACCTGACGGGTGGTCAGTCATCACGCCGGAGCCATCGGCCAACGTGCACATCGTTTTGGAGAGCACCGGGACCTCGTAACAAGATACATCGGTTGTTTGGGCAGAGGCAGTCATAGAAGCTCCGACCAACAATGCAAACATCAGAATCAGATTTTTCATGTTTTCCTTTCTAGCAGGGTAGTGGTTCTCGGGCTGTGCCAGCCGGCACTCTGTCCAGTGCATGTCCTGATAGCCCTCGGTGCCACGCGCCCTAAGTCTCGATTTTGAGACCCGGGAATGCGACGTCACCCACCACGTGCCAATCCGGCTGGCCCGTTTCGCGACAAATTGACACCGCATCGCTACTCGCACATACTTTGCCAATGAACCTTACTCTTGCCATCGAAGACGAAGTTATCGCGCGCGCCCGTGAGAGCGCAGGCGAGATGGGCGAAACTTTGGAGCAGGAACTCGAAGACTATGTCAGGGTATTGGCCGAGAAGCCCGCGCGAGTTGGTGTGGCCCCTAAACGGAGAACGCTCCGGGAAGAGATCTATCGATTGGGGTAGATGCCCCGTTTCGCGCTAAAATAGAAATCGCAGTGACCCTCCACCAGCCCATCCCGGCCCTGCTCTAGCGGCGCCCGCCGCACACAGCAGCCGGATGCCCAGGTCTCGCTTCTGAGACCTGGGATAGCACGAACCTCACCAACCCTCCCGGACCAGCCAACCCGCCTTCAGCGGCCTTGCTTTACCTGCGCCCGCAACCATGCGCTCGCAATCTCGGCACTCAATGCCGGCGGCTTGCGCACGCCCTGTCCGTGCAAAGGATGTCATTGACTCCGCGTTCGCAGTCAAACCAGCGCCGGAATCGAAGAATCTGGCGTCTGCTCTTCAGGTCGTGCCGTATACTTTCTCTCAAAGTAACCGAGGTGCAGAGATGCGAAGAATTGCGCTGTCGGCGTTCGTGTTTTGTATGGCGGGAGCATTTGGCGCGCTCGCTGCCCAACAATTGCCGCCGGGTTGGATCGCCGATCCGACCACGGGATGCCGGGTTTGGGACAATTTCCCTTTGCCCGACGATCGCGCCGAGTGGGCAGGCCCCTGTGTCAACGGCTATGCCGAGGGCGTGGGCACTCTGAAATGGTTCTCGAAGGGCGCCAATTACGAGATCGATGCCGGCCAATTCGCGGCGGGCAAGATGCAGGGCCACGGGACCTCGGACGAAGTCTCATCTGGAGAGCATTTTGAGGGCGAGTTCGACCAAAACCGTCCTAACGGCTTTGGCACTCTCACAAACAAAAGTACCGGACAGGTCTATTCCGGCACTTGGGTCAATGGATGCTTCAACGACGGTGTTCGAAAAGCTCACTTCTGGCAGACCGCTGAAGCGTGCGGCAATTGATCTTGCCAACGGAATGAGTATCCCGCAACCGCCGGCTGCAATTGATCTTGCCGGGTGCACCAGGTTTCGTCCGCCGCGGCGGAGAGACCTGGGATAGCGCGAACCCAGCCAATCCTCTCGCTCCACTCGCCCTCATTCCGCGCTAAAATAGAAATCGCAGTGACCTTCCATCAGCCCATTCCCGCCCTCCTCTAGCGGCGCTCGCCGCGTACACTTCTCCTGCGCCCTTTCACTCCCATTCACTCTTTCACTTTTTCACTCGTCGAAAATCCGGCCCGCCTTGAGGGCCAGGAGCTGAATCATGATTGATCGCCTCGAACAAATGGAGCAGCGCTACAGCGAATTGCAATCGCAGTTCGCTCTGCCCGAAGTCCTTGCCGATCACGAAAAATACCAGAAGATCGCCAGGTCTCTGCGCGAAATCGAAGCGCCCGTGGAGAAATTCCGCGAGCTCAAGCAGTTGCGCCAGGGCCTTGCCGGCGCGCGCGCCATGCTCTCCGAAAGCGACGCCGATCTGCGCTTGATGGCGCAGGAGGAGATCGCCGCCCTCGAGCCGCGCGCCCAGGCCCTCGAAGAAGAGCTCAAGGTGTTGCTGCTGCCCAAAGACCCCAACGACGAGAAGAACATCATCCTCGAAATCCGCGCCGGCACCGGCGGCGACGAGGCCTCGCTCTTTGCCGCCGAAATCTTTCGCATGTATACCCGCTTCGCCGAGCAGAAGCGATGGAAGGTCGAGGTCCTGTCGCTCTCCGAGTCCGGAATCGGCGGATACAAGGAAGTCATCGCCATCATTGAGGGCGGCCGCGTCTACTCGCAGCTCAAGTGGGAGTCGGGCGTCCACCGCGTGCAGCGCGTTCCTGAGACCGAGCAGCAGGGCCGCGTGCACACCTCCGCCGTCACCGTCGCCGTGCTGCCCGAGGCCGAGGAAGTCGACATCAAGATCGAGGCCAAAGACATCCGCATCGACACCTTCTGCTCCTCCGGCCCCGGCGGCCAGTCGGTCAACACCACCTACTCCGCCGTCCGCATCACCCACCTGCCCACCAACACCGTGGTCAGTTGCCAGGACGAGAAATCGCAGATCAAGAACCGCGAAAAGGGCATGCGCGTGCTGCGCTCGCGCCTCTACGAGATGGAGATGGAGCGCCAGAACGCCGAACTCGCCCAGGCCCGCAAGCAGCAGGTAGGCTCCGGCGACCGCAGCGAGAAGATCCGCACCTACAATTTCCCGCAGAACCGCGTCACCGACCACCGCATCGGCCTCACCCTCCACCAGCTCGATCTGGTGATGCAGGGCCGCCTCCAGCCCATCGTCGACGCCCTCATCGCCCACTACCAGGCCGAGCAGCTCAAAGGCGAAACCCAAGCCGCGTAACAAATGAAGCTCCCGTAGGGAGCGTAGAGCGTGTTTCAAAAATAAGCTTTGTAACAAGGGCACGGCTTTAGCTGGGCCGAAAAATGCAGGAAAATACAAGGGCTTTAGCCCCTGAGGGATGACAACGGAATTCTACGCAACCATTTTTGAAACACGCTGTAAGAGATTAGCCCAGGGCAAGCGGAGCGCAGCCCTGGGAAAGTCGCGCAAGAAAATTCTCCAAGCCCCGTAGGGGCGGCAGAATTTTGCGCATCAAACCGCTCTACACGAACAGAATCCGCATCGGCGCTTCCACCTCCACGCTGCTCTTCACCTCATCCGCCAGCTCGCCGGTCTTCGCATCGCGCGCAAACACGCTGATCCCATTCGAATCCTGGTTCGCCACCAGCATCCACCGCTCCGTGGGATCGAGCGTGAAATTTCGCGGCGTCTTGCCTCCGCAATTCGATCGCTTCATCGGCGTCAGCTTTCCGGTCTTCGCGTCCGCGCGAAACGCGTACAGAAAGTTGTCGTCGCGGTTGGCGAAGTAAACGAACCGTCCATCGCCGGTGATCACCGTATCGCATCCGCGCGTTGGTCCCTTGTAGTCGGTCGGCAGCAGTTCAATGCGATTCACGAGCGTCAGGCTTCCGTCGGCCTTGTGCCACTCCAGCACATCCACCGTTGAAACCAGCTCATTCATGCAATACGCTGTGCGCCCGTTGGGATGAAAGTGCAGCGTTCGCGGCCCCGAGCCGGGCGCCCCGCGATACGTCCCCGCCGGCGTCATCTCCGCCGTCGCCAAATCGGGCTTGTAAATATGAATGCAGTCTCCACCCAGGTCGTTGATATACGCGAACCGGTTGTCCGGCGAGAACGATGCAAAGTGCGCGTGCGCCGTTTGCTGCCTCTCCGGATTGGGACCGTGTTCCGTGTAGTGCTCGGCCCACACGGCCTCGCTCAGCTTGCCTTCTTCAATGCGAAAGCTGGCCGCGCTCGCTCCCGTGTAGTTGGCGGCGAGCAACATGCGACCGGTCGCGTCCACGGCCACATGGCAGGTGCCGGTTCCGGCCGAGTTGCGCGCTGAGAACGGCAACAGCTCGCCACTGTCGCCAAACAAGAAACTCGAAACCTCACCCGTTGGCTTGCCGTCAAAGCTGTCCAGTTCTGACGCGGCAAAGAGCGCCCTCCAGACGGGACTAATGGTCAGCACAGCGAGCCAAGCCACGTTGGGCACTTTTGCCGCCACGCCCGCCGGTGCCAGCGTTGCAGTCGCGGGGTCCCAGTCGTAAGCCAGAATCCCGTCGAGCGCGGACGCGCCGACAAACACACGCTCGCGCCGGGTTGGCGCGGCGGCCCGCAGCACTCTCCGTGCAGTAAGAACAGCAAGCGTAGCGGCAGAAGCACTACCCAAAAATTCGCGGCGAGAGCTGTGTCTCATGACAAATGCCATTCTTACCCATGACACTCGCCGCGCGCTATAGCGTTCGCTTCAGCGTTCTTTGCCTTCCGTCTCCAGCCGCGCTTCAACCGGGTGGTCGAAGCGGATCAGCGCGATCCACATGCCGTCTTGGTCGCGCCTCCAAACAAGCGTTCCTCCCAATTGGCGTGCGATCGCCTCCGGCGGCAGATCGTGGTGCAGGCCGAAGTAGCGCTCGTCGAGAGCTTCGCCGCCAAGCCTGAGCAGCGGCGACGCAGGATCGTACTTGGTGGAAAAGACCAGCGCGGCGGAATACGCTTGCGGCTCCTGGGCGGCGCGGGCAATCTGCGCCCCGGAAAAATCGTCGATCGCCACAACGTCCCACGGCTGCTTCACATAGCCCAGCTCGGGCCGGGTCAGCTCGTCGCTCATCGGCCAGGCGGTGAGCACCGTGGCGCTGGGATAGAGCTTCGCCAGCTCCGCGATGCCGGCCTGGTGCATCCTCACCACGCGCACGTACTCCAGGTTGTCTTCCGGAGCAAATCCATATGGCGGATTGATGAAGAGACCGATGAGAAACGCTGCGGCTGAGAGGGTCGCCAGCCCATGCCAGTACGGCACGCGGCGGTAAAAGGTCGTCACCGCCGCCAGCAACACCAGCGGATACATCGGCAGCAGGTAACGCGTGAGCAGCGCGCCGCCCAGCACGCTGAAGAGCGCCGCATTCGCCAGAAGCAGGAGAAAGATGCGCATCTGAGCCGCAGGCGCAAGCGTGGCGCGTTCGTGGCCGCTGGCGTCGGGCCGTGGGTTCAGCAGCAAAGCAGCGAACGCCATCCCCACTGGCACAAAGAGGTTCATGTGCGCGGTCAGATGAAGGACGCGATGGCCGAAGGCGGCCAGGATGCGCAAGGGCGTAAGCGTGGCTTCGGCGTTGTAGCGCAGGTACTCGGGGTTGCCGAAGAGAAAGCCGGTTTTGGCGTAGTGATACGCATACCACCCCGCCAGCGGCACGACACATGCAGCGAACCAGGCCGCTTCGCGCCACAGCTTCGCCCGCGCGGGAGCGCCCTGCCGGAATCCCTCCGCCACGTTCACCGCCGCCAGCGTCAGCGGAATCACAATCGAAGTCTCCTTGCACAGCGCCGCTGCGGAGAACCAGATCGCGGCGGCCCACGGCACGCGGCCACGGCTGGGCAGCGCATAAACCAGCCCCCACAACGAACACGCGGCGGCAAAGATGTCCGCCTGGGCCAGCGAACTCTGCGCGAACCAGATGGGGTAGAAACCTGTCAGCAGTACGGTCCAAAAAGCGACCGAAGTAACGCCCACCTGGCGCATGGCCAGCCGCCACACGGCCAGGAGCCCCAGCGAGGCCACCAGGAGCACGGCTTCGCGCGTGACCTCGGGATAATAGCCTGACATCTTCCACCACAGCGCCAGGTAGATGCTGGGCAGCGGCGGATGAGCATTGGTGAGCGTGGTGGTGGGGATGAGCGAGCCGGTGCGGAAGAAATCCCACGCAGCGGGAATGTAGTAGCCCGCCTCGTCCCAATAATAGGGAACGCGCAACAGGAAGAAGTGGCTGGCGTAGAGCGCCACGAACACCACTGGAAAAATCATCCAGACGGGCAGCGGACGGTCCAGCCGCGGATTGAAGATTCCTCTCAGGCGCACAGCCTCGCCCCTCGGCTATCCGCAATCTTCCCGCCAGCGATGATCGCCAATCCTGCCCTGGCGTCTCGTTCCTTGCTCACGATCGTCTCCTCGCTACAGGCTTTAACGCCCGGCCGCGCGCTAAAGTTCCGCAACGCAACGTCTCAAGCGCGACCGGCACTGACCACTGATCACTGACCACTGACCACTGTTCAGTTCACCGGTCCTTGCGGAAAATTCTGTCCGTGCGGCTCCAGGTTGAGCGTGCCGAAGGCCTGTTCGTACTGAGCGAGGTTCTGGCCCAGCACGTTCCACAACGCCTTGGCCTGCTGCGGGCTCAGGAAAATGGCTTGGTGGTTGCGAATGTTCACCTGCTCGGGACTTTCACTGGAGGCAAGGCCAAAGACCAGTTGGAAATCCCACACGCTCACGCGTACCTGCACGCTGTTGGCGTAGGACTCGCGGTAGTCGGCGGTCTGGGCGAGATTCAGTTGAGGTTGCTGCGGAGTTGGGTTCATGATGACATCAGCTTACAGCTTTCAGCTCCTAGCCTTCAGCCTCCAGTTGTTTGTTTTCGCTCGGAGTTCCTGGCTCATTGCTCGTAGCTCGCAGATCTCCCTGCGTATAGACAACAAAGTGTGCTTCTGCAGGACAGGCTGGAAGCTAGGAGCCAGCGGCTAGGAGCTGTTTTTCAGATCCGCGGCCAACGGGCAGCCCTTGCAGCGCGCCGTCCGGCAGCAGTGCGCCTTGCCCACGGCCACGGTGAGCGCGTGGAACTCGTTGAAGAGCTGGGCGCGGCGCTCCGCCGGATCGCCCGCGAATGTCCGCCGCGTAAGATCAATCAGGGTGTTATAGGACGTTCGGGTGCGGCCCTCGGACGGTGCCAGCAGCCCGTGCCGCTCCGCGACGCGCCGCAGATACTCGTCCGCCACAGGAACCGCGTGCCCCAGCGCGTAGAGCAAAATCGCATCCGCCGTCTCGGGGCCTACGCCGGGCAAGGCCAGCAGGCGCTCGCGCAGCAGGCCCGTCGGCGTGGCGGCGAGCGCTTCAAGCGAGCCGCCGAACTCCTTGTCGAGCATCGCCACGAACGCCTTGAGAGCTGGCGCCTTGCGCAGGATGAAGCCAGACGGCCGGATGAGCCGCCGCAGCTTCGCCAGCGGAATTGCGCGCAGGCCCTCGGCGGTGAGCGCGCCGGCCTCGCGGAGATTGGCGAGTGAGCGCTCCACGGCCTTCCACGCGGTGTTCTGCGTCAGGTATGCGCCGAGGATGACCTCGAACGGCGTCTTCGCGGGCCACCAGTGCTGCGGCCCGTAGGCGCGCAGCAGATCGCCGTACAGGGCGCGCAGGCGCGCGGCGGCGTCGGGTGGGCGGCAAACGTTCACGGCTCCTTTAGGATAAGGGCGAATGGGTTGTTGGAGCGTGTTTCAAATATATGCTTTGTAACAAGGGCACGGCTTTATTGAGAACTGCATAAGTAATGTCCTGGCAGCCGCGCCGTAGGCGCAGTGTTTGTTAGCCCCGCGCTTTAGCGTGGGGGAAGCGGTATCCACCAATGCACTCCGGAGTCCCGTAGGGACGGCGCAAGGATATTACTTATGCAGGATTCAATAGCCCCTGCGGGATGACAACGGAAATCGACGCAACCATTTTTTATACACGCTGTATGCTTTTCGCCGCTTTGCGGCACATCGAAGGAGCTTTCCATGAAAAGTCACACCGAATATCTGGTGTTTGAAACCCGCAAGCGGCGCGAGATGGTCCACATCACGGACGCAGTCGAACAGATCGTCGAGCGCAGTGGCGTGCAGGACGGCCTGTGCTTTGTGTCGCCGATGCACATCACGGCTGCGATTTACGTGAACGATCTCGAAAGCGGTCTTATCGAGGACATCGGCAAATGGCTCGAAGAGCTGGCGCCGGCGAGGCCCGATTACAAGCACCACCAGACCGGCGAGGACAACGGCGACGCCCACCTCAAGTCGCTGCTGCTGCACCACGAGACCACGCTGCCCGTAACCGACGGCAAGCTCGATCTGGGCGCCTGGCAGCGCATCTTCTATGCCGAGTTCGACGGCCGGCGCCGCAAACGCGTGATCGTAAAAGTCCTTGGAGTGGAGTGAACGAAAGCCTCGTCAGCGGAGCTATAGAGGGTCTCCTGCAGGTGTAGACCAAGGCACAATCGCTAAGTGGCTTTTTCATCAGGAAAAAGCCGCCTTGAATTCTGCCCGAAATGGCTCATAGTTGCAGGAGAACCGCCGTAGGTATCTCTCGTTGCTAACTCCGCCAACTCCGCTAACCCCGCCAACTCCGCTCACTCCCCGTCCGTCACCTTTCGCCATGGCCCCGTAGGCTGGGCCGATCCGGGCGCCGCGAAGTCGATCTTCGTTCGCGGCATCACGACCAGATCCACGCGGCGGTTTTCCGCGCGGCCTTCCGCGGTGTCGTTGCTGGCCACGGGGTGGAACTCGGCATATCCGGTAGCGGAGAGGCGGTCGGCGGGAATGGCCTTCATCTCGAGAAAAAGCCGCGCGATGCGCGTGGCGCGCGCCGCCGAAAGCTCCCAGTTGGAGTCGAACTCTGCGTTGTGGATGGGCACGTTGTCGGTGTGGCCTTCGATGCGCACGTCGTAGGGCGTGGCGCCCAGCCTGGCGGCGATCTGGCGCAGCGTGGGGAGCGCCGCAGGTTTGGGCGTGGCCGAGCCTGAGTCAAAAAAGCCGGCTTCGCGCAGGCTGATGACCAGTCCGTCGCGGCCCATCTGGATGGACACGGTGTGGGTGGCGACCTGGTTGGACAAAGTCTGCGTCAGTTCGCGGCGGATGCGGTTGAGATCGTCCTTGACTTGCGCCGGAGCGAGCACGTCTTCTCCCATCACGATATTCATAGGCAGGACCGGCTGCTCCGCGCCCGAGGCGGAGGCATTCGCGGGCCGGCGCGCCGCTTCAGGAAAGATACCCAGGGAACTGAAGGCGGAGTCAATGGCTTGCGACACCTGCATCTGTTTCTTCTGGTCAGCTTTGGCGAAGGCGTAGAGGACGACGAAAACGGCGAAGAGGAGAGTGATGAAGTCGGCATAGGAGACCAGCCAGCGGTCCCGGCTGAGGTTGCTCTTGCGCCGCTCTCGCCTCATGCCGCGCGCTCCTTCTTTTCCCGGCTCGAATCATCCAGGAAGCCGGCCAGCTTCACCTCGAGCATGCGCGGGTTCATGCCTTCGAGGATGGAGATCACGCCTTCCAGCATCATCTCGCGGCGCTGCTGGCCGTCGTGGATGCGAATGCGCATCTTGCCGGCGAAGGGCAGGAAGAAGAGATTGGCGATGCCCACCCCGTAGATGGTGGCGACAAAGGCCACGGCGATGCCGCGGCCCACCTCCTGCATATTGTCCAGATGTTGCATCACCTGAATCAACCCCAGCACTGCGCCCAGGATGCCAATGGTGGGCGAGAATCCTCCGGCCGACTCGAAGACCATGGGGAGCCGCTCTTCGTGCTCCATGGTGGAGTCCAGGCTGACCCTCATGATCTTGCGCAACTCCGCGGGCTCGGTGCCGTCCACGGCCAGCATGAGTGTTTGCTTAAGAAACGGGTCCTGGATGGTCTGCAGGTCGGTGTCGAGCGAAACCATGCCATTGCGGCGCGCCTTGTTGGCGAAGGCCACCAGTTGGCGGATCAGTTGGCTGTCGTGCTTGCGCGGCGCGGCAAAGACATGAGTCAGGCTGCGGAAGGCGGCCGCCACCGTGGTCAGCGGGAACTGCAGCAGCACCGCGCCCAGCGTGCCGCCGAAGACGATCAGCGCCGCCGTGGGCTGCAGAATCTGGCCCACGTTGCCGCCTTCGATCAGCAATCCGGCGATGATGCCTGCGATGGCTAAAATGGCGCCGCCGATGCTCGCTTTATCCATGTACAGCTCCTTGATGAGGTGCAGGCAACAGCGCAGGTCCTATTGCTCGGGTTCGCCGGTTGGTTTCGCTTGCCGCGCGGCGCTTGGCTGAGCTGCCGCATCCAGGCTAACCAGCGCCACGGCTCGCTCCAGATCGCCGAATTGGTGCAGCCGGCGCGCCACCACAGCCAGTAGCCGCGCACGATAGACAACGATCCGTTCCACCACCTCGGCAATTTCCTCGCGCACGATCAGCTTTTCCCCGTTGATCAAGGTCAGCATGGTGTCCGGAGAGGCCTCGGCAGTCTTGATCAGGTCGCTGTTCACCACCATCGGGCGGCCGTTCAGCCGGGTCAGTTCGATCATGGCCCATCTCCTTTGCGGCTGTTATCGGCAAACGCCGGGATAGGTTAAAAAAGTAAAACAATTGGGACAGAAGTGTACCCCGGCAGGACACAAAATCCGCAGGCGTAAAGTCCCAAAGGGCCGCGCCGAAAAAGGGGCCAGATGCGACGGTTCCAAGCCGGCAGCAGCTACCCGCGGCCAGAAAAGATAGGGAGCGCTCCCGGGGATGGGCCGCAAATCACCGCATCCAACAAGGAGAACCCCATGTCCCTGGGTGTCTTGAATAACCTCTCCGCGGTGTATGCGGAGAACAACCTCAGCAATACGAACAGCAACCTGTCCAAGACGCTGCAGCAGTTGTCTTCGGGATCGAAGATCAACTCCGGCGCCGACGACGCTGCCGGTCTTTCGTTGGTCGACGGCCTTCAGGCTAACCAGACGGCGCTCACACAATCGGTAACCAATGCTTCGGAAGGCGCCGGTCTTCTGCAAGTTGCCGATGGCGCCCTTTCGCAGGTCACAAGCCTGCTCAACCGTGCTGTTACCCTGGCCACCGAAGCTTCGAACGGCACGCTCAACAATTCGCAGGACGCGGCGGCCAACCAGGAATACCAGTCGATCCTCTCCGAGATCACCAACATCGGCTCCACCACCACATACAACCAGCAAAAGGTCTTCGGCGCTGGGCAAGTCGGCATCTACACCGGCGATTCGTCCAACCTGGGCGCGTCACTCAACAACCTGAACATCTCCGCGCTTTCGCAATCGAACGTGGGAGACACCGGCGGCACCATGTCCTACAGCGGCGGCGAAAACGTCTTCCTTGACCTTTCCAATGGCACCGGCCAGACCACCAACGCAACGCTCACCGATACCATCCAATCCACGACGCTGACCATCTCCTACGAGAATCCGGACACGTCGACGGGGAGTGTCGTAACCACGGCAGCGACCACAGTTGGCGGGCTCATTGACGCCATTAACGCTTCAGGCCGCGGGCTTACGGCAACATTCACTACGGCAGCGTCCGCCGGCGATGGCGCCAGCAGCGATATGGGCATCATGATCTCCGGTGCTGTGGGCACGGCTGCCGCAACCACCTCAAAGCAGCAAATCGCGATCACCACCGGCGGCTACGATACCAGCCAGGCCGCAACTGCCGCCTCCGCGCTGGTCGCGGACAACAGCGGCGGCGTGGCCACCATCAGCTACGCAGCCACAGGTCACGGCAGCCTCTCCGGAACTGACCTCCTCAACCAGGGAGATGCGGAGGCCACGTTGACGGCCCTGAACTCGGCCATCAGCGACGTGGCGGCGCAGGACGGCTACGTCGGCGCGCAGATCAACACGCTGAACGCGGTCAGCCAGGTCATCTCCACGCAGCAGGAAAACGTGCAGTCGGCCCAGAACGCAGTCCAAGCCACTGACTACGCGCAAGCCAGCTCCAACATGTCGAAGTACGAAATCCTGAGCCAGACCGGCATCTCCGCCCTGGCGCAGGCCAACAGCATACAGCAGGAAGTCACCAAGCTGCTGCAATAAACCGCTCCGCTCCGCGGGCTTCTCAACCAATTAAGGGCGTCCAACCGGGCGCCCTTTATTGCTACATCGCTCATCCATCGCAATGAGATTCCTCCAATCCACCTCCGCCGCGATTGGATCGGCTTCTGCTTCACGCACCTACGGGAGATACCGATGGGCACTGTCGGGTTAAGTTTCGGGTCGCCGACCAGCGGCGCAGGCTTCGACGTCAGCTCCACCGTGGCCGAAATTGTCGGCAATCTTCAGAACGTCGAGACGCCCTGGAAGTCGCAGTTGACAACTCTTGAGAGCCAGGACACCGCCATTTCAACCCTGGGCACGCTCTTCTCCAACCTCTCGAACGACTTGAGTTCCCTGACCGATTTTCAGGGGGTTCTGGCGCAAAAAGAGGGTTCCAGCTCCGATACAAGCGTCTTGCAGCTTACCGCCGCATCCGCCTCCGCCACCGCCGGAACGCACTCGATCGCCGTCAAAAATCTCGCCCAGACCTCCTGCGGCTACCTGGCGGAGATCGCCAACAGCGCCGATAAACTGTCGGGATCCATCACGCTAAAGGTCGGCAGCGGCACAGCGCAAACCATCGCTCTCAACTCCTCCGGCAACACCCTCTCCGGCCTGGCATCGGCCATCAACAAGTCCGGCGTCGGCGTCACGGCCAGCGTGCTCACCGACGCCAGCGGCTCGCGCCTCAGCCTGGTCTCCGGCACTTCCGGCGCCGGCGGCAACATCGTCGTCACCGGCAATTCGCTCGCCGCCGCCGCCGCCAACACCCTCGGCTATACGGGAACCGCGGGAACTTCCACCTCGAACTCCACCGGCACGCTTTCGCCGGTGTCGAGCCTGAGCGCCGCGCTCTCCGGAACCATGTCCATTCAGGTCGGCAGCGCAACGGCGATACCGATCGACATGAGCGACGTGAGCACGGTCGAGGGCGGCGCGACGCTCTCCGACCTTGAGAATTACATCAATTCCACCTTCACGACGCAGGGGGTCCAGGCCTCCATCGTCACCAACAGCGACGGCACGTCGAGCCTCCAGCTCAACTCCCAGACGCCCGGCGCGGCCGGCACGCTCACCGTCACGTCGAGCCTCGTCGACCCCGCAACGGCGCTGGCCTATTCCTCTGCCGTCACCGGCTCGAACGCCAGCCTGACGGTAGACGGCGTCAACCTCACCAGCGCGTCCAACACGGTCAGCAATCTCATTCCCGGCGTCACCTTCCAGTTGCTCGCGCCCAGCGCCGGGGAATCCGATGGCAGCCTCGAGCCGGTGCAGGTCGTCATCGCCAACGACAACAGCGGCGTCGAAAGCACGATCAACCAGATGGTCAACGACTACAACTCGCTGATCGGCGCCATCAACACGCAGGAGGGCAGCACCAGCTCCGGCACTCCCGAGCCGCTCTTCGGCTCGCCCACCCTGTCGCTCCTGCAGCAGCAGCTCATGAGCGGGATCAACACGCAAAGCCCCAATGGGTTTCTGGATGCCATCTCCACAAGCAACGGAACCACCCTCTCCGGATCCATGACCATCCAGGTGGGAAGCGGGACAACCAAAACCGTCGTGCTCGGGCCCGCGCCCAGTTCCCCGGCCGCCAACACCATCTACACCGGCTCCGGCAGCGACGCCTGCACGCTGGCCGGCATCGCCGGCGCCATCAACTCGGCCGGCATCGGCGTCACGGCCGGCGTCTCCACCGCGAGCGGCGAATCTTCGCTGACGCTCACCTCGCAGACCGCCGGAGCGAGCGGAGCGCTCAGTGTTACCTCCTCCATCGCGGCCACCGCGCCCACCCCCCTGTCGTTCCAAAACGCCGGTTACACCGGTACAACCGCCGACAGCGGAACGCTGGGCACGGTCGCCGCCGGCAGCGACGCGCTCTCCGGCTCCATGACTTTCCAGGTCGGCGGCGGAATCACGGAAACCGTTGCGATCGGCGCCGCGCCCAGCTCGCCCGCGGCAAACACGGTTTACACCGGAAGCGGAGCCGATACCCTCTCCGATGTCATGAACGCCGTCAATTCGGCCAGCCTCGGCGTCAACGCCGCCCTCAATAGCGCCGGAACCGGCCTCACGCTGACCTCTTCGGCCAACGGCATGGCGGGCGCGCTCGTGGTCGCCTCCAACCTCGTGGATACTACCAGCCCCACCACCACCACCCTGAACTACAACGCCTCATCCGACATCAACTACCTCACGGCGCTGGGCATCAGCGTCAACAACGACGGCTCGCTCACCTTCGATGCCAATTCGCTCGATTCCCTGCTCAACACCGATTACAGCGGAGTGGCGGGGTTTTTCCAGAACGCCAACAGTTGGGGGCAGAGCTTCGCCAACATGCTGGCCAACGCCGGCACAAGCTCCTCCACCGGAATTCTGAAGCTGGCCCAATCCTCGAACAGCACCATCGAGTCCGCGCTGAACGCGGAGATATCAAAAGAGAACGCCTACATCTCGGCGCAGCAGAAGAGCTTGACGGCAGAGCTCAATCAGGCCAACGAGATCCTGCAGCAGTTGCCCACCGAGTTGCAGGGCATGGACGAGCTCTATGCCGCGATCACCGGCTACAACCAGCAAAAGGGCTGAGGCGCGCCCGATTTGCCTGAAAAGGAGATTGCACGGAATGGGGGATTATCGCCAACACGCGCTGGACGGCGCTTCGGCAGTCGAGCTGGTCGTAGCGCTCTACGACGGCATCATCCGGTTTCTCTATGCGGCTGCCGAGGCGGTCGATCGCGGCGACCCAGACGGCCGCAGAGCCGCGGTCAAGCGCGCGCTCGACATCATCATTCACCTGCAGGCGCGGCTGCGCATGGATGTGGGCGGCCGGCCGGCCCAGGCGCTCAGCGATTTCTATGCCGCCATCTTCGCCCAGATTCTGCAGGCGTCGCAGTCGGCCTCCAGGGCGAAATTCGAGCATGCCATCGCCTGCGTGAAGAACGTGCGCGACGCCTGGCGCGAAGTGGCCAAGGATCCGGATGCTAACTCCGTCTCGCCGCGCGTGCTCGTCATGCCGCGGCCCGCGCCGATGAGCGCCGAAACAGCGCTGGATGCGCCTGGATCGTCAAGCTGGACGGCCTGACTCGAGAGCCTCCGCGCCAACTCGCCGGCTCGCTGTCTTCCAGCTCCGCCAGCTCCGCCAACCCCGCTGTTTCGCCGCCTATCCCGCGACAGTGAGCTCCTCTTCGAGTTGCTGCTTCTGATAGAGGCTCGCGTAGTAGCCGTCGAGAGCCAGCAGTTCCTCGTGCCGCCCGATCTCGACGATCCTGCCCTTGTCGAGCACGGCGATGCGGTCGGCGTTGCGCACCGTCGACACGCGGTGCGAGATGAGGAGGGTGGTTGTGTTGGCCGTGTAATTGCGCAGGCCTCCAAGTATCCGCTCTTCCGTGTAGGTATCCACGCTGGCCAGCGCGTCGTCGAGAATCAGGATCGCCGGCCGCCGCAACAGCGCGCGGGCGATGGCTGAGCGCTGCTTTTGCCCGCCGGAGAGCGTGACGCCGCGTTCGCCCACCATGGTTTCAAAGCCCTGGGGAAATTCCTCGAACTCCCCCCGGATGTGCGCCGCTCCGGCCGCTTCCATCAGATCTTCGGCGCCGGCGCGAGGCGCGCCAAAGGCCAGGTTTTCGCGGATGGTTTCGCTGAACAGGAAGGTTTCCTGCGGCACCATGCCGATGTTGCGGCGCAGTACGGCCAGCGGGTAATCGCGGATCGGCCGCCCATCGATCAGGAGCGAGCCTTGAGGCGCTTCGTAGAGGCGCGTAATCAAATTTACAAGCGTGGACTTGCCGCAACCTGTCGGCCCCACAATCGCCAGGCTCGACCCCGCGGGAACCTCAATCGAAATATCGTGCAGAACCTCCGTCTCGCCGTAGCCGAACGTCAGATGACGGAATTCGATCTCGCCCTGCAGTTGGTGATCGGCCGGGATCGCGGGATCAACGGAGCGGTCATCGATTGTCGGCTCGGCCTTGAGCAATTCGTCGATGCGCTTCACGGAAGCGGTGCCGCGCTGGAAGATGTTGATCACCCATCCCACGGCGATGATGGGCCAGATGAGCAGGATCATGTAGGTGTTGAAGGCGACGAACTGGCCGACCGATATGCGGTGCGCCAGAACCTGGTGCCCGCCGGCCAGCAACGTAATCACCATCGACACGCCAAGGATGAACTCGAGCGTGGGCCACAACATGCCCATCAGTTGCACCAGCCGCAGCGCGCGCCCGATGTACTGCCGGTTGAGCCGCTCGAAGAGGCCGATCTGCGACTCCTCGCGCGCGAAGGCGCGAATGAGGCGTACGCCCGAGTAGTTTTCCTGCGCTTGCGCGGAGATGTCGGAGAAGCTGGCCTGGATGCGCTCGAAGCGCTCGTGAATTTTACGTCCGAGATACTGAATCAGGATGCTGGCCAGCGGCATGGGCGCGAGCGCCACCAGCGTCAGGTAGGGGCTGATGCGCAGCATGAAGAACAGCGCGAAGACGCTCAGGAAGACCGTGTTGGCGCTGTACATCAGAGCCGGGCCCAGAAGCATGCGCACCGCGTTCAGGTCGTTGGTCATGCGCGCCATGATGTCGCCGGTGCGGTAGCGCTGGTAGAAGCCCGAGTCCTGGATTTCCAGCTTGCGGAAGAGGTCGTTGCGCAGGTCGAATTCGATTTCGCGCGAGATGCCGATCAGGATCCAGCGTTGCGCATAGAGAAAGACGCCCTTCACCAGGCTGATGCCGGCCAGAATCAACGCAAACAACAGAATGAGTTTCCCGGTGGTCCCTTTCTCGATCCGGTCCACGGCCATGCCCAGAACTCGCGGAAACTGCACTGCGACGATATTCGTGCCTACGCACGCCAGCGTGCCCCGCACGTATCCCCAGCGGTAGCGGCGCATGTAGCTGTAGAGTGGGGCGAGGTCGCCGGCCATAGTTTTATTGTACGATTGACTCGATTCCAGCTAAAGGCGGGGAACTCTTCGTTCTCCATTCAGTGCGTGGTCCGCAATCCAGATAACCCTGACCCCTGACCACTGTTCACTGACCACTGTCTTACGTGGGCGTCCTCAGCAGCAAATACCCGCCGACGAGCCCGAACAACACATCGGCGGACCAGGCGGCCATCGCTGCGGGCAGGTAATTCACATTGCCCATGGCGCCGAAGAGTTCGTTGATCACAAAGTAGGCAAGCGCCACGGCGATTGCCACGGCGATGCCGGCGAGCGAGCCTCGGCGGCCCATCGACAGCGCAAAGGGAATCGCCAGCACCGCCATGACCACGGCAATCAGCGGGTAGGAGAGCTTTTGCCACAGAGCGATGCTGAGGCGCTTGGTGTCAAATCCGCTCTGCCTCAGGTCGCGGATGTAGCGGTCGAGCTGGCCAAAGTTCATCTCCTGCGATTGCAGGTCCTCTTTCTTGAAGTAGTCCGGCCCTGGGTGGAGTTCGGGAAACGATGTCTCGAGGAATGTCCGGTACGTCGTAACGTTGGCGCCCTGGATGTCGCGCACCCACCCGTTCTCGAAGCGCCATGTGCCGGAATCGGCGTCCCACGCAACTCTCTTTGCAAAGATGCGCCGCGTCAGTTCGAAGGTCGAAGGATCGAACTCGAACACGGAAAGATTGGCGAACTCATTGCCGTCAGGATCGAAGAACTCGTAGTAGTAAATGCTGCCCGGCTCGCCGGGCAGCGGCTTGGGGCCAAAGATCCACTTCTGCTCGGGATGCAGGTAGGTCTGCGGCGGCCGGCCCTTGATCACGTTGCGCAGCGCCTCCTGCCTGCGGTTGGCCTGCGGCAGATAGTACTGGTCGAAGAGGAAGAGGCTCACGGCCAGGCACGCCGTGATCGACACGATGGGAATCACCAACCGGTAGAGACTGATGCCGGTGGCCTTCATGGCCACGATCTCGCTGTTGCGGTTGAGCACGCCGAAGGTTGCCAGTGCGGCGATCAGAACGGCCAGCGGCGCAATCTGGTAAAGCATGCTGGGCGTGAGGTTCAACAAATAATCGCCCACGATGCCGAGCGCGATGTGGTTGCGCAGAATGTCGCCGATCAAATCGAAGAACGTAAAGACGATCAGCAGCAGCACAAACCCGGCCAGAACCAGAAGGAACATGCCCACAAACTCGCGCACGACATACTCGTCGAGGATGCGCGGAAAGATTCCGCGCGACTTGCCCCTGGCGCCCGCCAGTCCGCGCGCTTGCAGCTTGTCGAGAAGTCCGTTGAGCGGGAACCCATTCGGCTTGACCGCGTCCGTGATTCTGGGCGATTGCGCGATCCACGCCGAGATGGCGCTCAGTAACCGGCCGCCCGTCGCCATCTGCCACAGCAGAAAGGTTCCCGCGGCGGCAAACAGCAGGTTGGCCGACCACACCGCGAAAAAGGCAGGCAGTTTGCTCTGATGGCCCAGAGCAATGCCAGTGGATGAGAGAAAGTAGTATACGAATACCAGCAAAATTGTGAAGACGAAACCGGAACTCTTGCCGCCGCGGCGCGAGGCCACACCCAGTGGCACGCCCACCAGCATCAGCACCAGGCAAGCGGCGGGAAACGCGAACCGGTTGTGCAGTTCAATCAGGTATCGCTTACCTTCAGGGCCGTGGATGCGCTCGAGCAACGCGCTCAGGGGCATGGCGTAGAGCGCGGTGTCCAGGCGCCCCAGGTGCACGTCGTTCTGCTGGCTCAAAACCAGCGGCAGATCGGTGGTCGTGAACGTGGAGATATTGGACTGCTCCGGCTGCTCGGCCAGGGTTTCGTCGCGCACGCCGTCGCGCAGCCGCATCAGCAGTTCCTGCGTGTTGTCGGTCACCACGGTGGCAGAGGCGGCGGTAGTGATGATCGGATTGGCGGGGGCGGATACGTCGGCCATAAACACCTGGCGCCAGTTGGCCGCGCCCGTGCCCGAACGCACGTCCTGCACATAGAGAACGAAATTGTGAAAGTCTTCGTAGAAGACGCGCGGTTGAATCTCATACGAGGCCTGCGAGGTCTCGATCGACTGCTCCATTTCGATGATCGCCTGGTTGGCGCGCGGGGCCAGATAGAGCGAGTTGCCCAGCCCCAGCAGCGTACCTGTCACAGCCACGATCGACGCCACGCGCACAAAGTAGCCGATGCCCAGCCCCGACGCGCGCATGGCGATGATCTCGCTGTCTGAAGCCAGACGGCTCAAGCCCAGCAGCACGCCCCACAGCACCGCCATGGGAACCGTCACCTTGAAAAGATTGGGCAGCGTGAAGAGGAAAACCTCCGCCACATCGGCCCAGGTGGAACTGCTGCGCACCACCACCTCAAGGATGTGGGGCAGTTGGGGCATGAACAGAATGAACGTGAAGAGCACGCAGCCGATCAGCGTGAGCGACAGAATCTCGCCGAGAATGTAGCGGGTGAGGATGCGCACAAACAGGCCCTGCGTCTAGTTTAGCGTGTCCCCGCGCTGCCGGCCGAGACCGGCGGCCAAGGGGCAATCGCATGAACTTCTCTGTTGACGAAACCAGCCCCATCTGCCGGTCAAACCAGCGGATCCCGGTTCTTCGTCCCGGAGGGACGACGCGACAATCGCCCAGGGCAAGCGGAGCGCGGCCCTGGGAAAGCGTTTCGTCCCGGAGGGACGAGCCGAGAATAGCCCAGGACAACCTTTCGCGAAGCGAAAGGTTGTCCTGGGAAACCGAACCATGAGACGTGACAGCCCCGTAGGGGCGATGCGAAAAAGCTGGAAGCTAGGAGCTAGAAGCTGCCTTCCGGCTGCCACCCCCGCAGCCGCAAACTGTTCAGAAGCACGCACACCGAGCTCATCGCCATTGCCGCGGCGGCCAGCCACGGCGTGAGCAGGATATGGAAGGAAGGATAGAGCAACCCAGCAGCCAGCGGAATGCCAACCAGGTTGTAGCCCACCGCCCATCCCAGGTTCTGCCGCATGATGCGCAGGGTTTGGCGAGCCAGCGCCAGCGCCGCGGGGATCGCCATCGGCTGCGTCCGCAGCAGAAGCACGTCTCCGGCCTCCTGCGCCAGGTCCGCGCCCGTCCCCATCGCGATGCCCGCGTCCGCCTGCGCCAACGCCGCCGCATCGTTCATCCCGTCGCCCACCATCGCGATTCGCAGCCCAGCCTTCTGCATCTCGCGAATGCGTGCCAGCTTCCCCGCCGGATCGAGCCCCGCTTCCACCTCCGTGATGCCGGCCTGCTGCGCGATGGGCGCTGCCGCCTCGGCCGAGTCGCCTGTGAGCATCAGCACGCGCAAGCCGGACCCGCGCAATGCGGCAACGGCAGCCGCTGCCTCGGGGCGTAGTGCATCGCGGGCATCGAAATAGCCGGCAGGCGTGTTGTCCACGGCCATCCACAAGCGCGTCACACCCGGTTCCGCCGCCTCAACATTGCCCGGAAGCGCGATCCCAAACTCCCGGAACATCGCCTCATTCCCCAAAAGGCAATCGTGCCCTTCCACGCGCGCGGTCAGGCCGCGGCCGGGAAAAATCTGCACATCTTCGGCCGCCCTCCACTCGATCCCCCGCCTGCGCGCGGCATCGACCATCGCATGCGCCAGCGGATGATTCGATCGCTCCTCCTCCGCCGCCGCCATCCGCAGCAGCTCGTCCTCTCGTTCCTTAGTCCCTACGTCCCTAGTCCCTAGTCCCTGTACTTTCTCCAGCACCGGCCGCCCCACCGTCAGCGTCCCCGTCTTGTCCAGCACAATCGCGTCCAGATGCCCCAGCCGCTCCAGCGCCTCGCCGCCCTTGAACAGCACGCCAAGCTGCGCGCCTCGGCCTACGGCCACCGTCAGCGCGGCAGGCACCGCCAGCCCCATCGCGCACGGGCACGCAATCACCAGCACCGCCACGGTATTCGCCAGCGCCAGCGGCATCGAGCGCGCCGCCACAAGCCACCCCACAAACGTGATCGCCGCCAGCCCCAGCACCACCGGCACAAAAATCGCGCTCGCGCGGTCGGCCAGCCGTTCCATCGGCGCGCGCGAGCTTTGCGCCTGGTCCACCATCCGCGCAATCTGTGCGATCACCGTCTGCTCGCCCAGCGACTCCGCCCGGCAAACCACCGCGCCGTCGTAGTTCAGCGAACCCGCCAGCACGCGTCCGCCCACGCCGCGCTCCAGCGGCGTCGGCTCGCCCGTCAGCATGGACTCGTCCACCGTGGTGCGGCCCTCCAGGATCGTCGCATCCACCGGGAAGCGCTCGCCCGGCAGCACCACCACGCTGTCGCCCGGCTGCACCTCTTCGAGCGGCACTACCGTCTCGACGCCATCCACTATGCGCCGCGCGGTCGCCGGCCGCAGCCGCGTAAGGGAATCGAGCGCCGCCAGTGCTCTGCGCTTCGCTCGCCCTTCCAGCGCCTTGCCCAGCAGCAGAAAGCCGAGAATCAGCAGAACCGCGTCGTAATAAATCTCGCGTCCCCGCGCCGGCGCCACCGTCGCATACGCCGAATACACGAACGCCACCGCGGTCCCCAGGCTCACCAGCGTGTTCATATTGGTAGCGCCGTGGCGCAGAGCGCGCAGTGCGCTCTGATAAATCCCGCGCCCCGCCCAGCCCACCACCACCGCCGTCATCGCCAGCAGAAACCAGCGCACATCGTCTGCTGGCAGCGCATAAAGCCACGGCAGCAGTCGCATCGCCAGGCGATCCGGCCCGCTCATCTCCGTCCCCAGTGGCATGGCCAGCAGCATCGCCGCCGCGCCCGCAGCCAGGGTGATCCATGCCTTCCAGGCCGCGCTCGCCGCCGCATCCTCGGCCCGCACAGCTCCCTCGCCCGCGCGCGGCAACACGGCATCGTACCCCGCTCCGCGAATCGCTGCCACCAACTGCTCGGGCGCAGCCAGCGCCGGGTCAAACACCACGCTTGCCCGGTGCGCCATCAGATCCACACGCGCTTGCTCCACGCCCGCCGTCGCGCGCAGCGCCTCCTCCACGTGATGCTGGCACGAGGCGCAGGTCATGCCCAGGACCGGTAGGGTGAGCGATTCTCTAGTGTGCGCGGCCACGACGGGCTCCAAACCTGCGGTTTATGATTCCAGATGCGCGGTGTAACCGGCCTTGGCGATGGCCGCTATTGCCAGATCGATGGCCTGATCGACCGGCGCGGGATCCTCGCTGGAAGTCAGCTTGGCCTTTCCCACGCTCACCTCGTTCACCGCCACGCCCGGCACGGAGGCTAGCGCCTGGCTTACGCGGCGCACACAGGAGCCGCAGTGCATCCCGTCGATTTTCAGCGTAAATTCAGCCATTTTCACTCCCTTACGTCTTTAGATGATAGCGGCAGGCGCGCGATTCGAGCGCGGTCCGCCTTGCAGGGCTGCGCGGAACCGGAAAGGCTCTGGAAATGAAAGGCAAAATCGAACGCGAATACCCTCAGGCTCCGCTCGTTGGCGTGGGCGCCGTCATCGTCTGCGAGGACCGCGTGCTGCTGGTCCGCCGCGCCACCGAGCCGCTCAAGGGCCACTGGACGCTGCCCGGCGGCATGTTGGAGCTGGGCGAAACCCTCGCCCAGGGCGTTGCGCGCGAGGTCCGCGAAGAAACCGGCCTCGAAGTCGAGGTCGTCGAACTGGTCGAGATCCTCGACCGCATCCACCGCCAGGGCGACCGCGTGCGCTTCCACTACATCATCGCCGATTATCTGTGCCGCGTCACCGGCGGAGAGCTGCGCGCGGCCTCCGACGCCGGCGCGGTTCGCTGGGTCGAGCGCGCCGAATGGAATAGCCACAGCGCCCTCGTCCTCGACCCCATCACCTTGCGCGTGATGGAAAAAGGCTGGCAAAGAGCAAGGGCTCTCGGAAAGGAATGGCGATAGAGCGATGAAATGGCTGCGGAGAGTGCTTTGGGCCGTGCCTGCGCTGGCGTTGATTGCCGGCATTGGTTTCTACGTGCGCCCGGTCAGCTTCTACAACGAGTGGATGTATGTCCAGGATTACCGCGCCGGCATCGAAAGCCATTTCATCCGCGTCGCCGGCTATCGCATGCACTATCTCGCCGAGGGTCCGGTGTCCGGCCCCGCCGTCGTTCTCGTGCACGGGCTGGGCGGCCGCGCCGAGGACTGGCGCAACCTCGCGCCCTATTTGGCGCACGCGGGCTTCCGCGTCTACATGCCCGACCTCATCGGCTACGGGCGCAGCGAGCAGCCGGCCGATTTCTCCTACTCCGTCCGCGACGAAGCCGTCATCGTTGCCGGCTTCATGGACGCGCTCGGTCTCAGGCAGGTCGAGCTTGGCGGCTGGTCGATGGGCGGGTGGATCGTTGAGCTCATCGCCTGCGAGCACCCGGAACGAGTCAGCCGGTTGATGCTCTTCGATGCGGCCGGTCTCGACGTGAAGCCGTCGTGGGATACCGCGCTCTTCACACCAGCGACGCCTGCCCAATTGGACGCGCTGGACGCTCTGCTCATGCCCCATCCGCCCACGGTTCCGGCGTTCCTCGCGCGCGATATTGTGCGCCTCTCGCGCAGGAACGGCTGGGTGGTCAAGCGGGCCGTCGCATCCATGCTCACGGCGCGGGATGTGACCGACACTCTGCTGCCGCAGCTCAAAATGCCGGTGCTCATCGTCTCGGGCTCTCTCGACCACATCGTTCCCCTCGGCCAGGCGCAGACCATGCACAAGCTCATCCCGCAATCCGAGCTGGACGTCTTCGACGGCTGCGGCCACCTGGCCCCGGACCAGTGCGCTGGCCAAATCGGCCCAAAAGTCGTCCAATTCGCGCAGCAGTGACAGTGCTGCCTGCACGAAGAACGCGCCGTCCCCGCCCAATTTGACTCCCTCCCGTCCCTTCTGCGAGACTCTCCCCCGATGCCATACAGTGGAAAGATTGAATTCGCCGGAGAGCGCAAAATCCGGGAGCGCAACACCCGCATCTACCGGATGGCGCACTGGCCCATCTGGATTTGGGTCTTCTTTCTCGCCCCGGGGCCCCTCACGTTCAGCCTCTTCAACCGCGGCTTCCATTGGGCCAATTGGGCCTGGCTTGCCGCGGTCCTCATCGCAACCGGCATCGCCGGCCTGAGCGCGCAGTTGCCGGGCTGCGAGCATCGCCCCTACATCCTCCGCTTCGACGAAGACAAGCCCAACCCCCTCTACCGGCGCGTCTGCTACACCTTCGCGTGGAACGCCGTGCTCAACTTTGCCCTTCTCAACATCACCGGCCTCGTCATTGCCGTCGCGCTCGGCATCTGGCGTCTCAAGCAGATCTACTTCTACACCTACTCGCCGCTCTGCGCCCTCATCCTGCTCCTGGGCATTCTGGGCAAACTGCCCCGCGCGGGCGCCTCCACCAAGAGCGAAGGCATCGAGCGCCGCTACTTCTACGGCTCGGTCTGGGCCGTTACCGCCGCGCAAACCGTCCTGCTCGTCCTCTGGAAGACGCTCCCTGAAACGCGCACCGGCAGCCTTGTCAAGCTGGTTGCCTTCGTCGGCGTGATGGCGCTCTTTGGCCTCGCCGCATCGCGCGGCCTGCTCCCCCGCACCCGCCCCATCGTCCCCGGCGAGCTCATGGTCTCCGACTAGCGTCCTGTCTCTGAAGTTCGCATCAAAAACAATGCAGTCATCCTCAGCGGAGTTTGGCCCGCATTTCGTCCAACTCCGCCAACTCCGCTGACTTGCTAACTCGCTAACTTGCCAACTCGCTGTATCACCTCAGCCCAGTCTCCCGGCGCTCGCTGCCGGAAAAGACGCGCCGATGGGTACCACGGCGTCGTTTCGATCTCCTGCATCCATCGCCAATCTGCCAGGTATGGCAGCAGAATCCACACCGGCTTGTCCATGGCGCCCGCAAGGTGCGCTATGCACGTGTCCGTCGTGACCACCAGATCGAGACCGGCGATGATCGCCGCCGTGTCGGCCAGGTCGCGGTCTTGGCTCGACCCGTCCCAGACAAATACATCGTCCGGCAAGTCCGCCAACTGCTCCGCGGCCTCGCCCTTTTGCAGCGAAACCCAGGTCGCATCCACGGCGCGCAGCAGCGGCAGCAGCGTCTTCAGCCGCAGCGATCGTGCGCGGTCGGCCTTGTACTTTGGATTGCCCGCCCACGCCAATCCCACGCGCGGGCCCGGCCGCACGGAAGGCAATTGCACCAGCTTCACCGCCGCCTGCTCCTCGTCCGCTCCCAGATATGCGCCCGTCCATGGAACGGTCTCGATCGTCGTCTTGAAAACAGCCGGCAGGCTCAGCAGCGGGCACTCGCGATCGAACTCCGGCGGCTTCGTTCCCAACGCCGCGGTCTCTGCTCTTCCGGCGCGCACCACCGCCAGCGACCGCATCAGCCGCTCCGCCGCCGGCTGCGCCTGCAGGATCGGTACGCCGCCCCGCGCCGCCGCCAGCGCCGCATAGCGGCAGAACTGAATCGTGTCGCCCAGGCCTTGCTCGGCATGAAGCAGCACGCGCTCTCCCTGCAAAGGCTCGCCGCGCCATCTTGGCTGTTGGAAGCTTCGCGGCGCGCGGTGCACCTCGCGGAATCCCCACCGCGCTTCATATCCCGCCCAGCCTCGCTCCCAGTCGCCCAGACGCAACTGCGTCAGCGCCAGGTTGTACTTGGCTCCGGCGCTCGCCGGATCGCGCTCGACTGCGCTCTCATGCGCCTTCAGCGCTTCCTCCATCCGCCCCAGATCGAGCAGCGAGTTCCCGCGATTCGACGGCGCCGCACGGTTTCCCGCCGCCTCGGCTCGCTCAAACACAGGAACCGCTTCCGCGAATCGTCCCTCCAAATGCAGCAGAATGCCGTGCATATTCACGGCCTCGCCGAGGTTCGGATTCCGCTCCAGTGCCCACCGCAGCCAGCCCCACGCGCCCGCCAGGTCCTGCTCCGCCGCGCGAAACTGGCACCATGCCACGAGCATCTCCACCTGGTCCGGGTTCAGCGCGAAGGCACGCCGCAAATAGACCTCCGCCGCCTCCGGCCGGCGCTTCTCCCGCTCCAGAATCGCCAGATTCACCCATCCCGGGATCAGGTCCGGCCGCAATTCAACCGCGCGCCGCAGCGCCGCCTCGGCTTGCGCCTCCCGGCCTTCGCCGCGCAGCAAGTTCCCCAAATTGGTCCACGCCGCGGCGAAGTCCGGCCGCATCGTCAGCGCTCGCCGGTAGCGCGTCTCGGCCTCCTTCGTGCGCCCCAGCAGCGCCAGGGCAAATCCGGCCGCAAACTCCCCTTCCGGCAGCCGCGGCCGCAGCGCGAGCACCGTCTCGTACCGCGCCAGCGCCTCTTCGTTCCGTCCCATGAACGCGAGCGCGCTACCCAGCCCGAGATGCGCCGCAACCAGCGCAGGGCGCCGCGCCAGCGCCAGTTCGAATTCTCCTATCGCCTCTCGCGGCTGGCCTGCGGCAACCTTCAGCTCGCCCATTCCTACCCGCGCCAGCGGATCCATTCCGTCCAGCCGGATGGCCTCCGAGTACGCTCGCTCCGCTTCATCCATCCGTTCAGCCGCCTTCAGCGCCTGCCCCAGCGCCACCCATGCCGCGCTCATCTCCGGCGCGGCAGCAGTGCCCGCGGCAGCCATCTTCACTGCGGCTTCGGTCTGCCGGCTGGCCAGCGCTACCATGCTCATGCCCACCAGCGCCCCCGGTTGCCTCGGATTGCGCTCCAGCGCGCGCTGGTAGCAGAGCGCAATCTCGGCCAATCGTCCAGTCAGCCCCGCCTCATGCCGCCGGCTCTCTGCATGCGTTCGCTTCTTCTCGCTCCGCGGAACTTCACGCGCACCGGCCATGCTTGCCGCTGGCGAACACTCGATCGCTTCCCTCATGTCTTGGAACTTAGCCCACGGAAGGCGAGCGCTCAAGCGTGGAGCGCCATCGATCGCTCCAGCCCGCCGCAAGGATTTCCATTCTTTCGCTTGGTTCCGATTCGGGACGCGCACAGCCATGGTCCGCTAGGCCGCCTCCACGCTTTGAGCCGTTTTTCCCTGCCGGCGCGGCACATTGACCCAAATTCCGCTTTGACGATAAAATCAAGGAGTTTGGCGATGCACCCGCGTGAAAGGGTGCGCGGGATGTTGCCGGGTTCTCCGCCTTGGTTTGGCACGGCCCGGTTCCCGATGCAGTGACCCGTCTGTATCCGCCCCTGTCGAGCACACTGATTCGCGCTTTGCGCCTGGTTCCGTGAGCCGTGGCGCTGGAGGATTTGTTATGTACGCAGTCATTCGCACCGGAGGCAAGCAGTACCGTGTTGCGCCAGGCGACGTGTTGAACGTCGAGAGCGTCACGCCGGGCAGTCCCACCATCGAGTTCAGCGACGTGCTTGCCGTTTCCGGAGAACCCGGAACCCTGGCCAAGCCAGCAGCCGCCAAAGTGACGGCGGAAATTCTCGGCGAAGGCCGCGGCGACAAGATTCTGGTCTTCCACTTCAAGCGCAAGAAGCAGTACAAGAAGCTTCAGGGGCACCGGCAGAACTTCACCCAGGTACGCATCAAGACGATCGAGGCCGACGGCGTCACTTATGGCGGCGAGAAGTAGCTTTAAGCTCTCAGCCTTCAGCTTTCAGCGATTTCGCTGCGAGGGCCGGGAGGTTCGACTGACTCATTCACTAGCTGAGAGCTGACGGCTGAAAGCTGTTAGCTGTTCTTAAAAGGGGATTCAACCATGGCACACAAAAAAGGTGGAGGCAGCTCCACAAACGGACGCGACTCAAACGCGCAACGGCTCGGCGTGAAGGCATTTGCCGGTCAGTTGGTCACTGGCGGTTCCATCATCATGCGTCAGCGCGGCACCCGCATCAAACCCGGCGTCAATGTGGGCATCGGCTCCGACGATACCCTCTTCGCCAAGGTCACCGGCCGCGTGAAATTCACTGACCGCGGCGGCCGCGGACGCTTCGCCTCCATCGATCCCGTCACAGCCGAATAGCAAGGCCACATCCAAAATCAAAAAGCCACGGCACTCGCCGTGGCCTTCCGTTTTTCTAGTCCCTAGTCCCTAGTCCCTGCCTTTACGTCTCCGATTCGCGTCCCCTCATATTTCGGGCCAGCACCTTTTCCACCACGCGCTCCACGTCCGAGAGGAAGAAGTTGCTGGCAGGCTGCGGCACAGCCACCTTGGTGCCCGTGTGGCCCAGGGCCGAAGCGATCTCGTTCCAGCGATAGATGGTCGAGCTTGCAGGCAACAACACCGGCTTGCTAACCCGCTCCGGAAGGATGCAATACGTCATCCAGACAGCCAGCGCAGCCAGGATCATCCCCTCGTAGAAAAACTCCAGAGGATCGTTATAAGAAGTAAGACGGGGGCTGAATGAGACGAGAATTAAGTCGCCGGAGCACATTAGCCCGAAACCGAAGGCAATTCCGAACGACATATCGCGCACCGTCAGGCGCAGCGCATTCATGCTCAGGCACAGGAACGCCAGCAGGCACAGCTCGAGCACGCTGACGGAGTGAATCATTCCAAGGGCAATGTCGGCGATGAGATAAATCCCCCTCTGCGTGTAAGAAACCGCGGGCAGGCTGACGATGAATGCGACCACGGCGGCCCAGCGGAAGACCACGAGCGCCAGCTTCGAGATTCCGGGAAACGGCGACAGCGCCGCGCGGAAGATCTCGATGCAAATGAAATACAGCAGCGCCGTGCCCGCAAAATAGACCGCGACGAAGCTCCATGCGTAGATCCAGCTAAGATGATGGGCACGCCCCCACGGCCGGACTTGTTCATAGAGCAGAAACATGATCAGCGGCGCAGAGACCGCGCGCAACGTGAGGTAAGCGCACACCGCCGGGAAGCGGCGATGCAGCCCCTTGCTCCAGAAAACGACGGCGAGCGCGGCCCAAAGGACAACTTCGGCCACGGTCATCGCCCACATTGCGTAGTTCAACTGCATAGAGGCTATTCCGCCATGGTTAGAACGCTCACAGAATAGCTCTCATATGCCTCATGATCCAAACACAAAAGGGTAACGCGCTGCTGGCACTTTCGTGCTACTCAGTACCCTGACCGGAAGCCTCAGCTACCGGGCCGGACTGACGGGCGCGAAACACGTCCCAGTAAGTTTGCAGGGCTGAGGAAACGGAAACTGAGGTTGCGGATCAGGGTCGGCGACGAGAATCGAGCGGTGCGTGGCGGTGGTTCTGGCGGCGGATGGGGAAATCGACGCAGAAACAAGGCCCGAAACAGCGACGAACAGGGCAAACATGCGAATGGCGGTTTTCATCTTTGGTAACCTCGCGAAGTAGATGTAGAGAGGAAAATCCCTCTCATTTGGAGCCAACCGTACTCCTGTAAACGAATACAAGTCCATTATTTTCAATAAGATAGCAAGTAATGGAGAGCATTGGTTACTAACGTCATCTCGTCGGCTTGAAAATGGCACCTTTAGTAACCAATTTGGGCCGGAGCACCGCTCCGGCAGCATCCGGCGCCGCATGATAAAATAGGCTAGTTGAACCTGCTCGATGGCTTCTCTTTTCAGGCGGTTAACGCGCATCGGCATATGGATGAGCGCTAAGCCGCCGATCGGCGAACAAGCGCGCTGTCATCCTTAAGTACCGCTGTCATCCTGAAGTACGGCTGTCATCCTGAAGTACGGCTGTCATCCTGAAGTACGGCTGTCATCCTGAGCGGAGTCCGCCGCGGCGGACGAAGCCGAAGGATCTGCGGTTGCTTTTCGAACTGCCTGGATTGGCTTTAAAGCCGGCGTGAGTGCTATACGCATATGTCGATACGGCCTGGTGTGGTGAGTCCGAAGTTTTTTGAAAAGCAACCGCAGATCCTTCGCTGCGTTTGCCGCAAAAAACGCGGCAAACTTCGCTCAGGATGACAGCGAATTTGAGGTGACAGCGGGTTTCAGGTGACAACGGGTTTCAGGTGACAGCGAATTTGAGGTGACAGCGGTATTTATGTCATGACAGCGGGTTTGAGGGTGACAGCGGTATTCAGGATGACAGCGAATTTGAGGATGACAGCGGTATTTATGGTGCGAACTTCAGGGACAGGACACTAGATCGAACGTCACACCTCCGCGCCGTAGGCGCAATGTTCGTTAGCCCGCGCTTCAGCGTGGGGATAGCGAACGGAATCGAATCGGGAGTCCCGTAGGGACGATGGAAGTATTTTCAGGATGACAACAGCAAACCTTGTGATCGGAATAGTATGGCGACTGAAGTTCTGACCGGCACCTCCATCCACGGCGACAACGACAACTACACCGGCGAGAACATCAAGGTCCTTGAGGGCCTGGAGGCCGTTCGCCTCCGTCCCGCCATGTACATCGGCTCGACCGGCGAGATCGGCTTGCATCATCTTGTCTACGAGGTCGTCGACAATTCCGTCGACGAGGCCCTCGCCGGCTACTGCAAAAAGATCGACGTCGTCATCCACGTCGACAACTCCGTCACCGTGGTCGACGACGGCCGCGGCATTCCCGTGGACATGATGGATCTGCCCGGCGGCGAGCAGATGCCCGCCGCGCAGGTCGTCCTCACCAAGCTCCACGCCGGCGGCAAATTCGATGCTTCCACCTACAAAGTCTCCGGCGGCCTGCACGGCGTGGGCGTGAGCGTGGTGAACGCCTTGAGCGAAGAACTCGAAGTCGAAATCTGGCGCCCGGAAAAGCCCGGCGATCCCAGCTTCACCTACGAGCAGAGCTACGCCAAAGGCGTTCCGGCATCGAAGCTGCAAAAGACCGGCACCAGCAAGCGCCGCGGCACCAAGGTCCATTTCCTGCCCGACCGGACCATCTTCACCGCTACCGAGTTCAATTACGACACCCTGGCGCAGCGGCTGCGCGAGATGGCTTTCCTGAACAAGGGCCTGGAAATCACGCTTACCGACGAGCGCACCGCCGACGCCAAGACCGGCGAAGCGCGCCGCGCCGAGTTCCGTTACGCCGGCGGCATCGCCGAATTTGTCAGGCACCTGAATCGCGGCAAAACGGTGCTGCACGACAAGCCCATCGTCATGGAGGCCCTGCGCGACGGCGTCGACATCGACATCGCGCTGCAGTACAACGACAGCTACTCCGAAACCGTGTTCAGCTTCGCCAACAACATCAACACCGTGGACGGCGGCACGCACCTTTCCGGCTTCCGCGCCGCGCTCACCCGCACCATCAACTTCATCGGCCAGCAAATGGGCCTGTTCAAGGACATGAAGGAGTCGCTCAGCGGCGACGACGTGCGCGAGGGTCTGGTGGCCGTGGTCAGCGTCAAGCTGTCGCAGCCGCAGTTTGAAGGCCAGACCAAGGGCAAGCTGAACTCCGACATTGCAGGCACGGTGCAGGCCTTCGTCAACGAGCGCCTGGGCATGTATCTCGAGCAGAATCCTCCCGTCGCCCGCCGCGTCATCAACAAGGCGATTGAAGCTGCGCGCGCCCGCGAAGCGGCCCGCAAGGCCCGCGACCTCACGCGCCGCAAAGGCGCGCTCGACGGCGGCGGACTTCCCGGCAAGCTGGCCGATTGCAGCGAGCGTAACCCCGAACGCTGCGAGCTCTATCTGGTGGAAGGCGAGAGCGCAGGCGGCACCGCCAAGCAGGGCCGCGATCGCCGCTTCCAGGCCATTCTTCCACTCCGGGGCAAGATCCTGAACGTCGAGAAGGCGCGCTACGACAAGATGCTCGGCCACGAGGAAATCCGCGCCATGATCACCGCGCTCGGCTGCGGCATCGGCAAGGAGGACTTTGACTCGAGCAAGCTGCGCTACGGCAAGATCATCCTGATGACCGACGCCGACGTGGACGGCTCCCACATCCGTACGCTGCTGCTCACCTTCTTCTTCCGCCATATGACCGAGCTCATCAAGCGCGATCATGTCTTCATCGCGCAGCCTCCGCTTTACAAAATCAAGAAGGGCCGCTTCGAGCAGTACATCAAAGACGACCGCGAGTTTATGAAGGTTATGGTGAACCGCGCCGCCGAAGGCATGGTGGTCCGTCACGGCGAGTCTGCCGGCCGCATCGAGGGCGCCGATCTGACCCGGTTCATGGCGACGCTGAACGAGTATCTCGGCTTCGTCGAGAAGGTCGACAAGCGCATCCGCAACGAAAAACTCACCGAGATGCTGGCCCGCGCGGAGTTGACCCATCGCGCCGACTTTGCCTCGAAGAACGGCGGCGATGTTCCGGAGAAGCTCGCCGCGCTACATGCGCAGCTCGTAGAGCTCGCCGGCGAGTTCCAGTTCAAGGTGGCCAAGCCGGTCGAGGACGAAGAGCACCACACCTGGTCCGTCTGCTTCACCGACGCACAGGGCGCCACGCGCTCGATTGACTGGACCCTGGCCTCCAGCCCCGAGTTCCGCCAGATGATGTCCAAATATTCGCTCATAAAGGAATTCCTCGAACCGCCGTTCCTGGTGGAGTACGCCGCCAAAGCCGCCGGCGCTTCAGCCGCCGACGAAGAAGAGCCGGATGCCGAAGGCGCACCCTCGCCCGGCAGTGTCGAGACCCGCGCAGAGGCCAAGTCGTCCGGCCGCGGCACGCGCGCGTTGCGCGAGCCGGTCGAGAAGCAGACCGCCCGCGAACTCTTCGCGTATATCGTCGAGCAGGGCAAAAAGGACTACCAGGTGCAGCGTTACAAGGGACTGGGCGAGATGACCGCCACGCAGCTTTGGGAAACCACCATGGACCCGGAGCGCCGCACCCTGCTCGTCGTCAAGCTAGAGGACATCGCCGAAACCGAGACCATCTTCACCACGCTCATGGGCGAGGACGTCGAAGCCCGCCGCAAATTTATTGAGGATAATGCGCTCGACGTGAAGAACCTCGACATTTAGGAAGCTTTCAGCTTTCAGCCTTCAGCTTTCAGCTTTCAGCCTTCGCGCATTCGCTGTGAGCTTCATTCCTTGAGCAGGCGTGCGACCTGCCGCATATCACCGGCATCCAGGACGTTGCCGACTGACTCAAGGTATTTTGCGCCGGCGATCAGCTCCCGGGTAGTTTGGCGGCCGCCGGGGAGTTCGTTATCGAGGCCGTCGTCGTCCTCGTCGTCATCCTCATCATCATCATCTTCATCGTCGCCGCCGCCGGCTTCGTCTGAATCTTCCTCCTCGTCATCGTCTTCGTCCTCGTAGCCATCGGGATCGACGGCGAGTTCGTCGCCGTCGCTTGTGTGGGAGAGAGCCTCGACGGTTCCGACGGGAATGGCCCAGCTTTTGCGATCGACACTTTGCAAAGCCAACTGAAGGCCGTAGAGAAGAAGCGACGCGCGGGGGCGGTCGATGGTGTTGGCGACGATGGCGCGGAGGACCTGGGTGATGGTGACCTGGATGGCGCAGCGGTCTTCGAGGAGCGGAATCTCGATCGAATCGTTGGCGCTCGCGGGTTTTTGGGCCGCGAGGTGCTGCCGCCTGTGGAAGTAACAAAGATCCTCGCCCCGGAGGGCATACCCGTGACACTGCTTTCCGCTCGGCATGATGTGCCGACATCTCGGAGCCATACATTTCTCCTTTGCGCTCGTCCTACTTTTCCCCTTTGTGCTACGCAGCCCCCTCCCCCGGTATGTCATACCTCCATGTTTGATAACAAAGGACTTACAGGGTAGGTATGATCCGTAAGTCGTTGATTTCAAAGGACCGCATACCCTAAACGTGCAGATTTACAGGAGTTAGGGGCGTTTTTGAGGCCGCTCATCGCGGATTGCGCCGGTTTCCCGAGCGCAAGGACGCGTATGCGGCGGATTGAATCCGCCGCAAAGAAGGCCTTGTTGAACGCTAAAAAGACAGTGGTCAGTGATCAGTGCTCAGTGATAAGCCGGTGGCCTGCGGCCAAATGAGAAGACCTAGTTCAGCGCTTATACGAGAAGTATGCGCTCAAAGGGGGAAATTATCTGCAAAGAAGACAGGGACCAGAGATCGGGGGTCAGGGATCAGAAAAAGAAGGAGTTAGTGGAAGATCGGACGTTGAGTTTTGGAGGCGCGGGGGTTGACAAAAAAACAGGGAATAGGGAGTAGCCAATAGGGAGTAGGAAGGCAGGGTTCGGGGAATGCAGGTCTGGGAGAGCAGCGGTGCTCAGGCGCCGCGCACCTGTCCGCGCTCGTGGCTCTTGACCGCATACATGCGCGCGTCGGCTGTGCCGATGATCTCGTGCACTGCCGTGCCGTCGTCGGGCGAGGAGGACAGGCCCACGCTGGCGCTTACTTTCAGCTTGAGCCCGATTTTCATCCGGAACTGAGTGTCCATGAGCGCGCCATTCATAATTTTGGCCAGCTTCAACGCGGCCCCGGCCCCAGTCTCCGGCATCAGGATCACAAACTCGTCGCCTCCGTAGCGAAAACAGCGGTCCTGGTTGCGGCTCAGCTCCTGGAGCCGGCGTCCAACATGGGCCAGCAACTCGCTGCCGATCAGGTGTCCATGGACATCGTTGACCAGCTTGAAGCGGTCCAGGTCGAGAAACGCCAGGCTTAACGGCAGCTTAAGCTTTTTGCACCGTTTCAGCTCGCGGTCCAGGACTTCGTACAGGTGGCGCACATTATAGAGTCCGGTAGTGTCGTCGGTGATGGTCAATTGCTGAATGCGGGCCACGTCGCGCGCGTTTTCGATTGCGATGGCTGCGTGGTCAGCCAGGATGTGCAGGAATGCGATGCTGTAATCGGACATCTCGGCGCGCGGATTGAAGATCTCGATCACGCCTTGCGTGCCCTTTCGTCCACGCAACGGCATGGCAATCGCGGAAGTCACGGCGTGTACCCCGGGGACGCCGGATTGCTTCATGCGCGGATCGTCGTTGGCCTCAGGTACGATCAGCGTCTCCCCGTGTTGCACGACCCAGCCCGCAACACCCTCTCCCACTTTCACCCGCAGGCCGCGCAGGGCCTCCGACTCCTGGCCTGCGGCAATCGCATAGTAGAGTTCCTGGCTCTCCTCGTCCAGCATCAGCAGCGCCCACAGTTTTGCCTCCACCATCCGTTCCATCTGTTCCAGGATGGTGCGCAAAATTGCGTTCAGGTCGAAGCTCGAAGTGAGCGATCGAGCGAGTTGATGAAACACAAGCAGATCGGCGAGCGGGATGCGCCCTTCCGCCTCATTTGGCATGTTTGGATCCTATTGGAGGAGTCTTATCCCCATTCTGTCACACAAACTTGCTCACACCTGCCGCAGGCCATTTGCCCCTCGCCAGCCGCAAGTTCATCCGGAGCCACAAAAGGTGCGGTCCTCTTGCTCAGCCGCCGATATGAACCATCGAACGCGACGGTTTCAGGAATCCCGGCTCGCCGATGTGATGCCGGGCCTCTTTCCCTTGTACCGTACGAACAATGTAAGCGCGCAGTTCCTCAGCGCTGGCCCCCGCGCGCAATCGCCCGTAGAGATCGTGTTCCACTTGCGAGAACAAACAGGTGCGAACCTTCCCGTCGGAGGTGAGCCGCACCCGGCTGCAGGCGCCGCAAAAAGCCATGCTCACCGGCGCGATAATGCCGATCTCGCCCACGCCATCGGCAAATGTGTAACGGCGCGCCGTTTCGCCGGCATCGCGGGCAGGCAGCTCGACCAGCGGCAAAGCCCGGCCCATCCGCTCGACAATCTCGCGCAGCGGCACCACGATCTCTGGCGACCAAAGCCGGCCCTCCTCGAGCGGCATAAACTCGATGAACCGCACGACGACCTTTTCTTCGCGCGCGAACCGCGCAAATCCTTCGATCTGGTCATCGTTGAATCCGCGCAACAGCACGCAGTTGATCTTAAGCGGCGTCAATCCGGCAGCGCGGGCAGCTCGGATGCTCGCGAGAACGGCGGAAAAACTCCCCTCGACCCGTGTGATGCGCTCGAAGGTGGGCGCATCCACCGCGTCCATGCTCACAGTCACCCGGCTCAGCCCCGCCGCTTTCAGGGGGGCGGCAAGCGATTCCAGCAGATGCCCGTTGGTGGTGAGCGCCAGGTCCAACGGTTCGCCTGAAGGCGTGCGCAGCCGCGCCAACTCCCGCACCAGTTCCACCACCCCGCGCCGCAGCAGAGGCTCTCCTCCCGTAATCCGCACTTTCCTGATTCCCAGGTCCACAAAAAGCCCGATCAGGCGCAAGTATTCGTCAATGCCCAGCTCCGGATACTGGGCGCCCACCTCGCCGGTGCGGCAATAGACACATTTGTAGTTGCAACGGTCGGTGATGGAGACGCGGAGGTCGTGAATCACGCGTCCGTGGCTATCCGTGAGCGGCGGACGAAGCGCTGGCGTGGGGAATACGGAAAGGGAAGGGGCAGCCATCGGCAACTTCCAGCCTATACCCTTTTCGCCGTGGCATGAAGGGTTTCCGCTCGACCCGCCGCGCCGGCGCACGAAGCGATGGAAGCGATAGCATAAAGGAGCAAGTGTGCCGGTATCTTGTTCGCGGCCCTTGTCTTGAAAGAGGAAATCGAAAACATGCCCGCAACGGGAGCCAGACCCGTGGGCGCGGCGGACGAAGCCGGCGCGGCGTTGGCCGTACGGCAAATGTTCGACTCCATCGCGCCCCGCTATGACTTGCTGAATCATCTTCTCTCGGCCAACGTCGACCGGCTGTGGTGGCGGAACGCTGCACGAAGGTTCCAGCAAATTCTGGCCCGCCGCGATGCGGCGGTTCTGGATATTTGCTGCGGCACGGGCGATTTAACGATGGCGCTTCTGAAGCTGCGCCCCCGCGGATCACAGCCGATTCTCGCCGCCGATTTTGCGCCCGCCATGCTGTGCCGTGGGGCGCGGAAGTTTGGCCCGCCGGAGTTTCGCAAGCCGGGGAAACGCGCGCCCGCGCCCGTAGATCCCTACGCGGTTCCGCTGGAGGCGGATGCGCTGCATCTGCCGCTCCGCTCTGAATCGCTGGACCTGATTGTAACGGCCTTCGGCTTCAGGAATCTGGCCAACTATGAAGCGGGTCTCAGGGAGTTCCATCGCGCATTGAAGCCGGGGGGGCAGTTGGGGATCCTGGAGTTCAGCGAACCGGGGGGACTTGCCGGAAAGGCCTATGCACTGTACTTCCGGCGCGTACTGCCCGCCATCGGGCGCATGATCTGCGGCCAGAATGGCCCCTATCATTACCTGCCAAGTTCCGTCGGCAATTTTCCGCAGCCCGGCGAGATGCTTGCGATGATGCGGTCGGCCGGCTTTCAGGAGTGCGCATGGCAGCCGTATACGTTCGGAATCGCGGGGTTGTACAGTGCCGCACGGTCCCCTGTACTCTGGGAGCGCAATGACCTCCGCCGTCCCTAATTCGCGGGCGACCGAATCTTCCCTGCCGAGTCTTGCCGCGCTCTCCGCGGAAAAGCGGCAGGTCGCGCGGAATTCGATGGCGGCTGCGGCGGCGATGACGCTGCTCAAGTTTGCCGCCGGCCTGCTCTCCGGGTCGCTGGGCGTGCTTTCCGACGCGGCCCATTCCGGACTCGACCTGATCGCCGCTGCGCTGACCTTCTTCTCCGTGCAGGTGAGCGACAAGCCGGCGGACGAAGATCACACTTACGGCCACGGCAAGATTGAGAATCTCTCGGCCTTCGGCGAGGCGGGGTTGATGGCTGTCTCCTGCGCCTGGATCATCTGGGAGGCGATGCAACGTATCTTTTTCCGCTCGGTGGAGTTGCACCACTCGCTGTTGCCGGTTCCCGTGCTGCTCCTCTCGATCGGCGTGGATTTTTGGCGTTCCCGGAAGCTCGGCGTGGTGGCCACGCGCACCGGATCGCCGGCTCTGGCCACCGACGCCTTCCACTTCGCTTCGGACATCTGGGCGACGCTGGCGGTGCTGGCCGGGCTGGGCGCCACCTGGGTGGGAGCGCGATTCGGGGTTGGCGCGCTCCGCTACGCGGACCCCCTTGCAGCGTTGGCGGTTTCCGTCCTGATTCTCCGCATGACGGTCCGGTTGGGCCACGAGGCGGTGGACGCGCTCATGGACGAGATCCCCGCTGAAACCCGCCGCCGCTTGGTGCGCGAGGTGGAGCGCGTGGACGGAGTGCTGGCTGTGGAACGGGCGCGCGTGCGGCGCGCCGGAGCTGGCTACTTTGCCGACCTCACGCTGGCGCTGCCGCGGCGATTCACCTTTGAGCACACCGGCGAGTTGGTAGAAGCCGCCACGGCCGCAGTGCAGCGAGCCCTGCCCAAAGCCGATGTGGTCATCCACACCGTTCCCCGTGAAACGAGGGCGGAAAGCATCTTCGACCGCGTGCGGGCGGTGGCCGCGCGCAATAACGTGTCGGTACATGAGCTCAGCGTTCGGTCGCATCATGGGCGCTTGCAGGTCGAGCTTCACGTGGAACTCGAGGAAAGCCGTTCGCTGCGGGAAGCGCACAGCTTTGTCTGCGCCCTCGAAGCGCAGATTCTGCGCAACGTCCCAGAAATCGATTCGGTGCTCACGCACATCGAAAGCGAGCCGGCCACCATCGAGCAGCCGGAGGAGGTGGCCGTCGAAGATCGCAAGATCGAACAGGTGTTGCGCTCCGCGGCCGCCGGGTTTCCCGAGATCGTGGACGTTCACGCGATCGCCGTGGGCCGCACGCGAGACCATATCTCTCTCACCTGTCACTGCACCTTGCCCGACGAGCTTCCCATGCGCCGCGTCCACGAGGTGATCACCGAGCTCGAGGACCGTTTCAAATTGGAGTGCCCTGAAGTGTATCGCGTGACCATCCACCCCGAGCCGGCGACGGATAATACGCGGTAGATTGCAGGATGGAACGGTTAAGGGGTAAACCGAATTCATGAACACCCGTGCAATCGCCGGTTTCTTCCACGTGGCATCGCTGCTCATGCTGCTCGTCGCTGTCGCGCTGCTGGCCGCCATCACCACCATGCACTTTGCCATTCACGGCGCCGAGGTGCAGGTGCCGGCGCTCAAAGGGATGACGGTGGCCGACGCGCGCAGCGTTACTGCGGGCTTGGGACTGAACCTCGACGTGGACAACCGCTACTACTCCGGCGATGTGGCCGCGGGGCACATTCTTTCGCAGTCGCCCGCGGCGGGAACGGTGGTGCGCCGCGAGTGGCGCGTGCGCGTGGCCGAGAGCCTGGGGCCGCAGAAAGCGGATGTTCCCGACACGGTGGGCGCCGACGAGCGCCTGGCCTCGCTTGAGTTGCGCCGCGCCGGCCTGGAGGTGGGTGAAGTCGCGCACCTGCCATACGCCGCAGCCGCCGAGGGGACCGTGTTGGCCCAGGATCCGCCCGCGCACGCCCAGGGCATCGAGCAACCCGGCGTCAACCTGCTTGTAGCAGCGCCGGACGACGAGGCGCCCGACGGTTATGTGATGCCCGACCTCACCGGCTTGCCAATCATCGGCGCACAAACTGCGCTGGCCAAGGTGGGCATCGGAGCCGCGCCGCCTGTCTATGTGAATATTCCGGTCGCTCCGGTGGGTAGCGGCAATGCGTTGCCCAAGCTCCCGGTCATGCCCGGCGCAGTGCTGGCGCAGTCGCCCAGCGCGGGCTCGCGCGTGGATCAGGACACACGGGTCAAGCTGACCGTAGCTCGGTAAGGAACGACGGAGGTCAAGTTCTATGGCACAGAGCGAGGATTTGGAAAAGATCGCAGTCGAGGAACGCGAACTGCAGTTGCCGCGCTTGGATGCGCAGGTGGCGTGGGACTTGGGGTCGCGGATACGAACCATGGCGCTGGAGCGCGGCCTCACGCTGGTGATCGACGTGCGGCGCTTCGGGCAGCCATTGTTTTATGCCGCGCTCGACGGCACCACGCCGGACAACGCGGAATGGGTACGCCGCAAGAGCAACGTGGTAGCCCGCTTCCATCGCAGTTCCTATGCCGTTGGGATGACGTTGAAGATGAAAGGCACGACGCTGCTCGAGCGCTACGGCTTGCCGGTGGCGGATTATGCTGCCGATGGCGGATCGTTTCCGCTGGCGGTGAAGGGAGCAGGCGTGATTGGCAGCGTCACCGTTTCCGGGCTTCCGCAACGCGACGATCATAACCTCGTCGTGGAAGCCCTGTGTGCGATGCTCAGGCTTGACTTCGCGGAATTGCGCCTGGAACCGGAGTCCACGTAAAAGTGCATCGGCAATTTACCTGCGAATTTCCTAAATAGCCTTCTCGATCAACGCAACAAAAAATCCATCGGTGGGAATGTTGCCGGGGAGAAGGAGCAGTGCGCCTTCGGGCGTGAGGTACTTGCCGAGCTGCTTTGCGCCGCCGGGAGTCAAGATGCCGTCGCGCGACAGCAGTTCAATGCTGTGCGCAAGCGAAACCTGCCGGCAGTCACGGTTCTCCGCAAGCACGGTGGCGACGACCTGCTGGTTTTCTTCCGGTTCCAGAGAGCAGGTCGAATACACAACGTGCCCGCCACGTCGAACCGCGCGTAATGCCGTCGTCAGAATCGCGCGCTGCCGATCAGCATGGCGCTTCAAGTCTTCCGGCCGCAGGCGATGGCGAATCTCCGGATTGCGTCCCAGCGTGCCGGTGCCGCTGCACGGCGCGTCAACCAACGCGAGATCGTAGCCGGATTCTCTTTCAAGCAGGGTCGCGTCGGCCAGCAAGCACTCCACGCGACCGGCGTGCGCGGCAAGGCGCTTGCGCAATTCGGCAAGCCGCCGCGGGTTGGATTCGCAGGCCGTGATGTGCGCCTCGGGATGGCGCTCGGCGAGAATGAGCGTCTTTCCCCCCGGCGCCGCGCAGGCATCGAGGATTCTCGGCGCTTTTTGGTTTGGATCTTCGACGGCGCTCGCAGCCAGCTCACCGATCAGTTGCGATCCCTCATCCTGCACGCGGATGCGGCCTTCGCGAAACGCCGCCATCGCGAAGACGTCGCCGGAAACCACAGTGTGCGCGGCGGTGAGCAATGCGCCGGGTTCGAAACGAACGCCGGCCTGCTCGAACTCGGCCGCAACCGCAGGACCGTCGATGCGCACGGTCAACGGCGGTTGCACCTGGCCGTGAAGGCAGGTTGCGCGCGCAGCTTCCAGACCGTAGAAAGCAGACCAGCGTTCGACCATCCACGCGGGGTGAGCCTGGGCCAACGCCAACTCGGCAGGGGTTTCGTTCGGTAAGGGAAACGGCGGAGCCTCGCCCAGCCTTCGAAGCACGGCGTTCACCATTCCTGAGGCAAAGCGGTGGCCGGACTGCCTTGCCAGCTCCACGCTCTCGCCAATGGCCGCGTGAGCGGGAATGCGATCGAGAAAGAGAAGCTGAAATGCGCCCAGGCGAAGCGCGGCAAGGACCTCCGGATCGAGTTTGGCGCCCGGTTTCTTAAGGAGGTTCTTCAGTTGCGCGTCGAGCCGGACCTGCCAGCGAAGCACGCCAAGCACCAGCATGGTGGCCAGGTTGCGGTCGGCAGGTGAGAGCGCGTCAATAGCCCGCGCGCGCAGCAAGTCATCCGAGTGAGCTCGTCCACGCTCGACGGCCATCAGAATTCCGAAGGCGGCTTTGCGTGCAGGAGAGATCGCGGACACGGCGCTCAACCTAGGCGCGCATCCGCCACGAGCGGATTCCCGCGCAGAAACTCGGCGGCTCCCAGGCGTTTCTTGCCCTCGAGCTGCACTTCCAGGAATTCCAGCCAGGTATTGCCGGCGCATGAGGCCAGCAGGCGATGGTTCTCTACGAGGACCCAGCTTGGCTCGGCAAAGCCCAACCTTTCGGCATAGCCGCCACGAGCAATTGCCATGCGATGTACGATCAGTTTCTTCCCGTTGAGGGCGGTGAATGCACCCGGCCACGGCTGGAATCCGCGCCAACGATTGTAGATCTCGTGCGCAGTGCGCGCGGCAAAGTCCATCCGGCCGTCATGGCGGTCGAGCAATGGCGCGAAGGTCGCATCCTCGTGACTCTGGGGTTGGGGGTGAATTGAGCCGTTGGCCAAACCGGAGAGGGTTTCGACGACGAGCGGCGCTCCGGCGCGCGCCAACATAGGAAAAAGATCCACGGCGGTTTGCTCGGGTCCGATCTCCATCGTCTGCTGCAGCAGAACCGGTCCGGTGTCGAGTCCTTCGTCCAAGAGCATGGTGGTGTTGCCGGTATAGGCGTCGCCCATGGCAATCGCCCATTGGATCGGCGCGGCGCCGCGGTACTTGGGCAGCAACGATGCGTGCAGATTGATGCAACCAAGCCGGGGCAGCGCCAGCATCCAGGGCGGAATGATGCGGCCATAAGCCACGACCACGATGGCGTCGGGCGCGATGGACTCAAGCAGCGAGCGGAACTCCGTGTTGTTGCGGATTCTTTCGGGCTGCGTAACGGCGAGCGCGGCGGCCAGGGCGGCTTGCTTGACCGGCGGAGCGGTAAGCCTACGATCGCGGCCTATGGGCCGGTCAGGTTGCGAAACCACGAGCGCCACTTCGTGCCTCGCGGCGAGCAGCGCCTCCAGCGTGGGGACGGCGAACTGCGGAGTTCCGCAAAAGACGAGCTTGAGGCCGTTCCCAGCGTTCGTCATGGCAGCCTTACCACGTACCCTCACTTTGCATCTTGCGAATCTTGCGCAGATTCAGGCTGCGCTTGAGCGTGCTCATGCGGAAGATAAACACGATGCCGTCGACGTGGTCGATCTCGTGCTGGAAGGCGCGCGCGAGCAGCTCTTCACCGTCCATCTCGAACCACTTGCCGTGCGCGTCCTGGGCGCGGATGCGGACCTTGGCCGCGCGCACCACCTTTTCGCGAATTTCTGGAAAGCTAAGGCAACCTTCCTCCTCGTACTGTTTGCCCTCGCGGAAGGTGATCTCCGGGTTGATGAGGACAAGCTTCTGCGCGGGATCCTTGCCGAGGCTCAGGTCAATGACCGTGAGGCGCTTGGAGACACCCACCTGCGGCGCGGCCAAGCCGATGCCCTGCGAGGCGTAAGTGGTTTCGAACATATCGGCCACGAACTTGCGCAACTCGGCATTAAACTCGGTGACCGGTTCGCCGGGCTTCTCCAAGACAGGGTCGGGATACTTCACGATCTTCAGAATCATTGCCGCCGCTAATAGCTCCGTATCTGTTCGATGTATCCCAAGAAGTTTCGCTTCAACTCCGGCAATGAGTCGCCGCCGAATTTCTCATGGGCCAAATTGGCCAGAACCAAAGCTACCATGGCCTCGGCGGCCACGCCTGCCGCCGGAACCACGCAAATGTCGCTCCGCTCGTAACTTGCGCTGGTGGGCTCGCGGGTATCGAAGCGCACCGATTCAAGCGGCTGGCGCAGGGTGGAGATGGGCTTCAGGTAACCGCGGACCACGATGTCCTCGCCGTTGGAGACGCCGCCCTCGATGCCGCCCGCATTGTTGTGCGGGCGCGTGAATCGGGTCGGCCGGCCAGGCGGGTTCTCAGCCGCATAGTGGATGGGATCGTGGACGCGGGATCCGAACGATGCGGCGGCAGCCACGCCGCGGCCGATCTCGACCGCCTTGACGGCCTGCAGGCTCATGACCGCCCAGGCGAGCTGTCCGTCGAGCCGTTCATCCCAGTTTGCATAAGAGCCGAGCCCGGCGGGAACGCCGTGCGCCACCACTTCAAAAACGCCGTTCACGGTGTCGCCCGCGCGCGCCGCCTCATCCACTTCCTCTTTCATGCGCGCTTCGGCGGGCGGATCGACGCAAGCCAGGACCACTTCTTCTTTTCCGGCGAGTGCGGCAATCTCCTTCCACGTCGCATCGCGATCAAGCTCCACTCGGCCCACACGAATCACGTGGCTCGCAATCTCGATGTCCAACTCGCGGAGCAGTAACTTTGCGAAGGCGCCGGCAGCTACACGCGCGGCAGACTCGCGTGCCGACGCGCGCTCCAGCACATAGCGCGCGTCAGGAAAGTTGTATTTCAGCGCGCCGGCCAGGTCGGCATGGCCGGGCCGCGGCGAGACGACCGCCCGGTGCTTGGCGGGATCGCCAGCCTCGACGGGCAATTTCTCCTGCCAATTTTTCCAGTCCCGATTCTCCAATTGAATCGCGATTGGCGAACCGATGGTTTTGCCGTGGCGCACTCCGGAAAGCACGTGTGCCCGGTCGGTTTCGATCTTCATGCGGCCGCCGCGGCCATAGCCCTGCTGACGCCGCCAAAGCTCGCGGTTCACAAAGTCGAGATCGGCGGGCACGCCGGCAGGGATCCCGGAGACGAGCGCGATCAAAGCCTCGCCATGGGATTCACCAGCTGTCGAGAATCGGATCATACAGATTCGATTGTAAATGCGGGCAGGCGCGCCACCATCTTTTATTGAAGTCTCGTAACTACCGCGGAAGCCACAACCAGACGCCGGTCGAGCGGCTTTGGCGCCTGACCGGCACGCGCAGCAGCGGCGCCTGTGAAGGAGCGAAAGAACTCATTCAGGCTCTGCGATGCCTCGCTCTTCACTTGGAGCCACTTCTCATGCCAGTTTCCCTTCCGCCAGCTCCGCTACACGAACGCCAGATGGCCCGACACGACCCAGTTCCGCACCTCCTACGGGTTCGAGACGCAGCTCGCGCAGATCGCCCAGCACCTTGGCCGCCCACATATAGGTGTTGTATTCCATGACCTGGCGGCGCATCCTTTGCATCCGTTCGCGGCGCTCTTCGAGGCTCATCTCCAAACCGCTGTGGATAGCCTCGGCGACGCCCACCACATCATAAGGATTGATGAGCAACGCATCGCGCAGCTCCACGGCCGCGCCGGTGAATTTGCTGAGCACGAGCACGCCGTCTTCGTCGTCGCGCGCGGCCACGAATTCCTTGGCCACCAGGTTCATTCCGTCGTGTAGCGAGGTGACCAGGCAGAGATCGGCGGCGCGATACCACTGGCGCACCTCCTCGTGGGTGCACTGGCGTTCGATGAGAACGATAGGCCTCCAATGCGCGGTCTGATAGCGGGAGTTGATTCGCTGTACGGTTTCCTCGACGCGGCGGCGCAAATCGGCGTAGCTGGGGATGCGCGTGCGGCTGGGCGCGGCGATCTGCACCATGGTGAGCCGCTCGCGGTGCCAGGGGTGATCTTCAAGGAGCTGGCCGATGGCCTCCAACCGCTCCACGATGCCCTTGGTGTAGTCGAGCCGGTCCACGCCCAGCGCCAGGCTTTCAGCACGCACGCCGAACTCGCTCAACAGGCGCTGACGCGCGACGGCGCGCTCTTGTTCCATCGCAGCCCCGTCCAAACTCGCTGCGGGCCGCAAGGCTGCATCGAATGCCACGCTGACCGGATAAGGACGAATCACGCTGGCGTGCCCGTGGCGGAGCACCGACATGTGATCGCGGTCAGTGCGCGCCTCCAGCGCGCGGTCCACGGTGGCGAGAAAGTTGTGGCAGTGAAGAGGAATGTGAAATCCGATCAGGTCCGCGCCGAGAAGGCCGTCGAGGAGTTCGGACTGCCAGGGACAAATCCCAAATGCCTCGGGGTTGGGCCAGGGAATGTGCCAGAATATCGCCACGCGCGCGTCAGGCCGCGCGTTCTTGACGAGGCGCGGCAGCAAAGCGAGGTGATAATCCTGAGCAAACACCACCGGCTCGGCACTATCCCGCATCTCTTCGAGCAGGGCGTCGGCAAACCTCCGGTTGATGAGCTGATAGCACTCCCAGTCCGCAGCGCGGAAGATGGGCCGCGTATGCGCAATGTGACAAAGCGGCCACATCCCCTCGTTGGAGAAGCCATCGTAGTAGCGGGCCTCCTCTTCCTCTGAAAGCCACACGCGGCGCAGGGTGTAGCGCGGTTCGTCGGGGGGCACGCGCAGCCGGCCGAACCCGTCCACTGCCGTCGAGTCAGCGTCGCCGCTGCCGCTGGCTACCCACACGCCGTCACATGCGCGCAGTACCGGCTCCAACGCCGTCACCAGCCCGCTGGGCGGCACCACACAAGCTATCGTCCGCCCCTCGCGAACATGCATGTACGGCTCACGGTTGGAGACCACGAAGATATTGCTTGAACCGGCCCGGTTACGGATGTGCACCGCTAGCCGCTCCGCGGTCCAGAGGTGCGCGCCGGCTTCGCGGAGGCGGGCCTCGGCAGCAGCGGCAGCGCGCGCCGCTTTGAGGCTTTGCGCCATGGTTTCCACTTCGCGGGCCAGGGGCGAGAAGAAGCCGAGATCTCTCAGCTCCGGCTCCGCGGATTTATCCGTATGGCCGGTCCGCAGATGGCGCAGGCGCTCGGCAACACGGCTCATCGGCCGAAGGAGGAACCAGCGCACCATCCCAAGGGTGATGGCCACAATGAGAATCACAAGGGCCACGATGCGCCAAAAGCCGCGCCGCCACAGAGCGATCCCTTCGGAGCGGATATAGCCCGCATCCACGACAATGGCCATGGCGCCTTGCAACTGGTTTCCGTTGTGCACGGGAAACGCCTCTTCCAGCCATTGCCATTGCCCGGCGTGCCCGAATGCATCGGCCTCGACGCCGCGCTGGAGCGATCTCTCCACCACGCCGCTGCCCAAGGCCTCCATCACGTCCGGTGGACCGCTGCCAGCCAGAAGATTCCCGTGTGCGTCATAGATCGCCAGTCCCAGTGTGCCCGTTCCGTTCTTCAAGAGTTGTGTCAAGCCGGGAAGAGCAGAAGGATCACCTGTCGCGAGCGCACCGCGAACATCCGGCTCGATGCTCATGCCCATCCACTTGGTGCGACGCTCGAGATCCTCGCGCAAGACATGGCGGTGGGCCAAAACGTCAAAATACGTGGAGGCAGCCGAAACCAGAATCACGCTTGCGATGAGAGCAAGGATCAGGCGCACGCGAAACAGATGCATCGTAACCTCCCGTTACAGGATTGGATGCAGTCTCGCCTGGATTCATTACTTTTTCTGCGCTGGCGGGGACATGCAGGGTTGCTCTGTGTTGAAGAATGACCACTTATGTGCATCGGCTTGCCTTGGGGCGCCAAGGAATCTTGATTCGCGCCGGCGCGGGCAGGTGTTGCCGCGAATGACTCATTGTTCCTTTCCTCACGAGGCGTCGCGCATGACGCGTGGGGCCGTGCCGCCCAATCGAGCCCTTTGAGGAGTGCCGCAGGCCAGTTCGGCTTTCATTCGGACCTCCTCGATGCGCTATCCTGTCCTCGGAAGCGGCGCGGAATTCCCGGCCCGCACACCGGCACCCCATGGCGTTCATCCCGATCGACCGTACCGTCAAACAAATCGTGCTCACCGTACAGGAATACTCCCTGTTTGCGGGGCGAGCCTTTCTCAATCTTTTCCGCCCCCCCATCTACTGGACCGATTTCCTCATTCAATCCGACATCATTGGCTTCGGTTCGCTGCCCATCGTCATTCTCTCCGGCTTCTTTACCGGGGGCGTGCTCGCGTTGCAGTCCTCGGCTACACTTTCAGCCTTTGGCGCTGCCGCCGTCACGGGCCAATTCGTAAGCCTCACCATGGTTCGCGAGCTCGGCGCGGTGCTCACCGGCATCATGGTTTCCGGGCGCAATGCATCCTCGATAGCCAGCGAACTCGGCTCCATGGTCGTCACCGAGCAAATCGACGCCATGCGCGCATTGGGCGTCGATCCCATGCGTAAGCTCGTCACCCCGCGTATCTTCGCCAGCATCGCCATGCTTTTCTTCCTCACTATTGTGGCTGACGCGTTCGGCATTGCAGGCGGCGCCGCTGTAACCGTCTTCCTCAACCATCAGGACGGAACCCAGTACTTTCACATGGCCTACGAACATCTTCACTACCCCGATATTATTCAGGGCCTGGTCAAACCCCTCTTCTTCGGCTACCTCCTCGGCTCCATCGGCTGCTTCTACGGCATGAGAACCACCGGGGGCACCGAGGGCGTTGGCCGCGCCACGATCTCGGCGGTGGTCAACTCTTCCGTGCTCATCATCGCTGTCGATTTCCTCATCACCCACGTGCTGCTCGCCATCTTTGCCTGATGAACCACGCTGCCGCTTCTGCGCCTTCATCGCCGGCTCCGGAGCCGGATGCGGGCCCCGTCGTCGCGCTGCGCGGCGTTTCCATAGCCTTCGATGGCCCCCCGGTGCTTAAAGACATCACCTTTTCCGTAGCGCCCGCGGAGACGCGCATCGTGCTCGGGCCCGCCGGCGTGGGCAAGAGTGTGCTACTGAAACTCATTCTCGGGCTGCTTCGCCCGCAGAATGGCAGTGTCCTGCTCTTCGGCGAAGATATCTCCCGCATGTCCGAGGAGAAGCTCTTTCCCTTGCGCTCGCGCGCCGGAATGGTCTTCCAGGAGGGAGCGCTTTTCGATTCTCTTACCGTGCGCGACAATGTCGCCTATCAGTTGATTCAGGAGCACGTGCCCGACGAAGAGACCGACAGCCAGGTCCGCGAGGCGCTCAGCTTTGTCGGTTTGGAAGAAACCTTCGGCCTTTATCCCCCCAGCCTTTCGGGCGGCATGAAGCGGCGCGTGGCCATCGCGCGCGCCCTCATCCATCGCCCGGAGCTGATCCTCTACGACTCGCCGACCGGCGGCCTCGATCCCGTCACCTCTACCACCATCATCGAACTCATCGTCAAGCAACGAGACGTCCATGCGGCCCCTGCTCTCTTGGTCACCCACCGCCTTCAGGACGCCTTCACCCTTTGCAACCATCGCTTCGATGCGGAACAGGATCGCATGGTTCCGCTCCCCGCAGGACAGACCAATCCCAATACCACCTTTCTCATGCTCGGCGAGGGCCGCCTGATCTTCGATGGTTCGCTTGACGAGCTCCTCCACAGCCAGATCGGCTTTGTCCGCGAGTTCCTGGAATAGAGACGGAAAAGTAGCCGTTGGTTCGTACGCGGCTCATAGGCCTGCAACGGAACAGTCCTGCGTCAACTGCGCCGTGGAACCGTCTGCTCGCGAGCTGCATCTGAAAACTGCGCATCATTCCCTGTTTCTCGCTGCAATCTGATACGTGACCGTGAGTCTCCTCGATCTCGCTGGAAATGAACACGCCACCATCGACCCCGCCAATATCGGTTCCACGATAGCCATGGTCCGCGCTGCCAAGCGCATCGAGCAGCTCGCAGCGAATTAACGCTCGCGCGTTCGTCGAATTCGATTCCATCGCGCTCCACTTTCCATCTGCGCTTCAAATTTCAACTCGAATTCTGCTCCGACGATCGATTCACCTCCGGAACGATGTTGATCTTTTTTTACTCTGACGTCGTTTTTTTCTTGACATCGATGTTTCATGAATCTATACATTTTTCATCTGCAGTTTTTAAATTGCAGAATCGATGCAACCCATCGAAAAGGGAGAATAGGCAAATGGCAACCAAGAAAGCAGCCAAGAAGGCACCCGCCAAGAAGGCGGCCAAGAAGGCCGTGAAGAAGGCCGCGAAGAAAAAGTAGCGGATCGAACAACCCAAAAGGCAACACTTTAGGGGGACGCTCAAAGGCGTTCCCCTTAGTGTTTATGCACACAAAACCACGCGCCCCCGCAAAACGCCGTACACTGCTGGTGAAGAAAGAGGCTGACGAAGACCATGACCCGCCGCCGCTGGATCGCCGAACATTGGGACGAGGCAACCGCTACGCTTGCTGGCGCGCAGGCCGAACACCTGGCGCGCGTCCTCCGCGCCCGGCCGGGCATGGAGGCGGATGTGGTGGCCGGCGGCCGCGTCTTTCATGCTCAGGTTGCCGCGGTTACTCTGGACGGAGAAAAGAGCGAAGTTCGCTTCAACCTCACCGCCGAGCTTCAGGCCGATCCCGCGCTGCCCGTTACTTTGGTGATGGCCATCTACAAGTTCGACCGCATGGAGTGGGCGATCGAGAAGGCCACCGAGCTCGGCGTCGCCGCAGTGGCGCCGGTGGTCGCGCGCCGGACCGAAAAGCACCTGGCTCAAGGGGCAGGAAAGCGCGTCGAACGCTGGCGCCGCATCGCGCACGAAGCGGCGCAGCAGGCGCGCCGCTCCGACGTGCCGTTGATTCACGACCCTGTCGCTCTTTCCACGCATGTGCGGACCGCTTCCGCAGCCACGCGCATCGTGCTCGCCGAGCAGGAGCGGACGGCCACACTACGTCGCGTGGTCGAGGAAGCCATCGACGCAACGAATGAGGAGATGCCCACGCTCGAAATCGCTATCGGTCCCGAAGGCGGATGGGCCCCTGCGGAAGAAGCTCTCTTCGATACCAACGGCTGGCGCGCCGCGTCGCTCGGTCTGCGCATCTTGCGCGCGGAAACCGCCGCCATCGCCGCGCTGGCCGTGGTGGCTTCGTTGCTCGAGTGATTCTGACGCCATGCGCAGTGAGTCGGCCGCAGAGAGCTTGCCAGCACGCTACTCTTGTGGAAAAAGCGGGACAAATTCCATGCGTACGGGTCTTTGCCGGTGCACAGACGACTCCGCGTTTTGCGATGGAAAAGAAGAAAGCGCCACAGTAACCCGGCTGCTCGCTTGCGGCGACAGATGCGCGTAGTGCAGCAGCAGCCCCGCAAGCGCCGCTCCGGCAAGATCGCCAACAATGGGAATCGGCGCGTAGCGCCAGTTCGATCCGCCCTTGCCCAGCAGCACTAAGACCAGCGTGCCCATAAACTCACCAAACCGGATCGAGTGCATCCAACCTTCCTTACGGGGTTTTGCGCGACTGCACCCATATTGAGAACGCAAAGCGCAGCCCGAACTTCCAATTGAGAGACCAGAGTGTTCTCCGTTGCCGGGCCTGCCTTCGCCAAGAGCAACGGCGGCAAGTGAGAGCAGGGCAAACTAGAATGACGCCAAGCGGCCTTTGTGCCGAGGGCTGAACTATGACGCGCGGAATTTTTGTTGGACTCTCGACCATCGACATCGTCTACGGCGTCGACGAGTTTCCTGCGGCGAACACAAAAATCGCGGCGCGGAGTCAGAACCTGTTCGTAGGCGGGCCGGCCACCAATGCGGCGGTCGCATTCGCTCACCTTGGCGGCCAAGCGGCGCTGGTAACGGACGCAGGCAGACACACTCTGGCCAACATGATCCGCGAGGAGCTGCGAAACTTCTCGGTTTCGCTCACCGATTTACATCCGCATTTCGAAGGCGTTCCCGTCCTCTCGTTGGTCACTGTTGACAGGAACGGCAACCGCAGCGTCGTTTCGGCCAACGCCACGCGCGTCCCAACGCCTCCGGCGGAGGTTGATCGGAGCCTTTGCGAAAAGGCGAGCATCGTTCTAGTCGATGGCCATTACATGCAGGCATGCCAGGCGTGGGCCGCGGCGGCGCGCACCCTGGGAACCCCGGTCGTTCTCGATGGCGGAAGCTGGAAGGAAGGAACGGAAGAACTTCTCAAAAGCGTGCACACAGCCATCTGTTCGGCCGATTTTCTGCCTCCGGACTGCACGTCCAGAAGCGAAGTCATCGAGTTCCTGAAGAACCGCGGAGTGGCGAACGTCGCGATCACAAGCGGAGCCGAGCCGATCCAGTTTGCGTCAGGCCAATCGTCCGGAACTATCCGCGTCCCGCAGGTCGAGGCGGCCGACACCATGGGCGCTGGCGACATCTTTCATGGGACGTATTGTTATTTTGCGTCCACAGGGCGCGGATTTATCGAATCTTTGGCGGAGGCAGCAAAGGTTGCGTCTGAATCTTGCCGGTACGCGGGAACGCGGGAGTGGATGAAACATTTTCCGGTCTCCGGCGCGTGAGGGAACATCGCCGCGCCTTGTCTTCAGTTTGTGGAGATCCGCTCGGTGGAACGGATCAGAACCATGTTTTCTTCTTGTAGTCGAGATAGGCGGTCCCGAATTTTTCCGTCAGCACCCGTTCCTCCGTGCGGCTGCGATGCATCTGGAGGGGAATGAGGACGGCAAGAAAGAGGAGTAGCCATGGTTGTTCGGACCAGATGATCATGCCCAGGATCACAAGAGCGCTAAAAAGGTATATGGGGTTGCGGATACGGGAATAGAGACCGGCGGTGACCAGTGTGGCAGCCCTGGCGCGCAGGCTGAAGGCGCGTCCCAGTTGCATTCGCGCCATCGCCAGGAGCAAGAAAGACGGAAGCGCAATCGCGGTGCCTGCAATGCGCGGAGCTGTCCAGGGAAACCTGGAGATGTACACGGCAAACACCACCATGCCGACAGTAGCCACAACAAGCGTGACGATATTGAGCTTCAAGGTTGGTCTCCCGTTCCTGAGGTTTAACACTATCTTACGGCGATCGTGGCTCCAAACCGCACAAGGGCGTCGTGGGGTTATAGCATCGTAGCGACTAGCGTGAGCGCGGAAGGGATTGTTTTGGTCGCGCGGCCGCGTACGGATTTTCCGGAGGGGTTGGGAGATGAAGAGGGCCGGCAAACTGATTCTTGGAGGGTTGATGATGGCCGCGACTGCCAATGCGCAAAAGCCCCAAGTCGCGCATTGGGCCATCGTGGTGCATGGCGGAGCCGGCGACATCGAACGCGCTACGCTGGGCCCGGCAGGCGATAAGGCTTATCGCGACTCACTCGCCAGAGCCGTGCAGGCGGGCGCCGCAGTGCTCGATCGCGGAGGCTCGTCGCTTGACGCCGTCGAAGCCGCCATCCGCGTTCTTGAAGACGATCCGCTGTTCAACGCCGGCCGCGGTGCGGTCTTCGCTGCCGACGGCACCAACCAGATGGACTCGGCCATCATGGACGGTGCAACCCTTCGCGCAGGCGCCGTGGCCGACGTCACGCGCACGCGCCATCCCATCAGCTTGGCGCGCGCGGTCATGGAGAAGACGCCCTACGTTTTCCTCGTCGGTCCCGGCGCCGACGCATTCTCTGTACAAGCCGGGTTGGAACAGGAGCCCCCTGGCTATTTCTTCACAGAGAGCCGCTGGCAGTCGCTGGTCAAGCAATTGCAAAAGGAGGACAAGCCCATTCCACCCCGTCCGGTAGGCGCGCCGCCGCCGAGCGCAGCCGTGCCGATGGCCCAGTTGCAAGAAGCGGCCGGGACGCATCGGTACGGTACCGTTGGCGTGGTGGCGCTCGACCGGCAGGGCAACATCGCTGCCGGCACTTCGACCGGCGGCTTGCAGGGCAAGATGCCGGGCCGCGTCGGCGACTCGCCGCTGATCGGCGCCGGCACCTACGCCTCCAACCAATCCTGCGCCGTCTCCGGCACGGGAGTCGGCGAGTACTTCATCCGCTACACCGTCGCTCGTGAAATCTGCGCCCTTGTCCAATACAAGGGCCTCGCCTTGCAGCAAGCCGCCGACGAGGTCATTCACAAACAGCTTGCGCCGATTCACGGCGACGGCGGGGTGATCGCAATTGCTCCCGACGGCCAGCCCGTCTGGAGCTTCAATACTCCCGGCATGTTCCGCGCCCGCCAGTTTGAGGGCGGGAAGGTCGAAGTGCACATCTACAACGATGAGCCTTGATCGGGGCCGGCGCCCGTTCGCACATTGCATGTTCACGACCACGCGAATCTCGCGTAGACTCTGGTCATGGCGCTCGAATTCACCACCTCGTATGTTCAAGACGCGCTGTCGATCTTCCGCTACTACAAGCGGCTGGCCGACCGTGCCATGGAGCAGGTCACCGACGAGCAACTCTTCGCCTTCCTGGACCGCGAGGCCAACTCGATCGCGATCATCGTGAAGCACATGGCGGGCAACATGCGCTCCCGCTGGACCGATTTCCTGACCACTGACGGCGAAAAGCCCAACCGCGACCGCGACAGCGAATTCGTCGATCCTCCAGCCACGCGCAGCGATGTGCTCGCCGCATGGGAGGACGGTTGGAACCGGCTCTTCACGGCACTCGAACCGCTTACCGACGCCGACCTTGGGCGCACCGTGGCCATCCGTGGCGAAGCGCACTCCGTGATGCAGGCCATCAATCGGCAATTGGCGCACTACCCGCATCATGTGGGGCAGATTGTTCTGCTGGCGAAGCACTTTGCGTGCGACCGCTGGCAGTCGCTCAGCGTGCCGAGAAACAAGTCAGCCGAGTTCAACCGCAAGGTGGCTGCCGAAGAATTAAGCCAGCGCTGACAGCGCATGATATTCCACACTACTGTATCCCCGCGCGCCCCTGTAGAATGTTGCGCATGGAAACCATTCAGTACAACCTGCCGCAAAGCCACATTCCGCAAGCCTGGTACAACATCTTGCCCGACCTGCCCAAACCCCTGGCGCCGCCTTTGCATCCAGGCACGCTGCAGCCCCTCGGTCCTGCCGATTTGGCCCCGCTGTTTCCCATGGCCCTGATCCTTCAGGAGGTCAGCACCGAGCGCGAGATCGAGATTCCCGGAGAGGTGCGCCAGCTTTACGCGCAATGGCGTCCCTCTCCGTTGATCCGCGCGCGGCGCCTGGAGAAGGCGCTCGATACGCCTGCGCGGATCTATTACAAATACGAAGGCGTCAGTCCGGCCGGCTCGCACAAACTCAATACCGCCGTTGCGCAGGCGTATTACAACAAGCAGGAAGGCGTAAAACACCTTTCCACTGAGACCGGCGCCGGCCAGTGGGGCTCGGCTCTGGCCATGGCGTGCGCCTTCCTCGGCCTCGATTGCAAGGTCTTCATGGTGCGCGTCAGTTACGACCAGAAACCTTACCGCCGCGCCCTGATAGAAGCCTTCGGTGCCTCGGTCACCGCAAGCCCCAGCACGGAGACGGAATCGGGCCGCGCCATTCTTGCCGCGCATCCAAACTCCAACGGTTCGCTGGGCATCGCGATCTCCGAGGCCGTCGAGGTGGCCGCCAAGGATCCCCACACCAATTACGCGCTCGGCAGCGTGTTGAATCACGTGCTGCTCCACCAGACCATCATCGGACAGGAAGCCATCGAGCAGATGTCGATGGCCGGCGACGAACCCGATGTCATCATCGGCTGTACCGGCGGCGGATCAAACTTTGCCGGTCTCGTGATGCCCTTCCTGGGCCGCAAGCTCAAGGGAAAGTGCCACGCGCGCTTTGTGGCCGTCGAACCGGCCGCCTGCCCCAGCCTCACCAAAGGCCGCTTCACTTACGACTTCGGCGACACCGGCCATCTCACGCCGCTGGTTAAGATGCATACGCTCGGCAGCACGTTTATTCCTCCGGGCATTCACGCCGGCGGCCTTCGCTATCACGGCATGGCGCCGCTGGTCTCCCACGTCCTCGATCTCGGCTTGGCCGAGGCCACAACTGTCCAGCAGTTGGACGCATTCGCCGCCGGCATTCAATTTGCCCGCGCCGAAGGCATCGTCCCTGCGCCCGAGGCCAACCACGCCATCGCTGAGGCCATACGCCAGGCCCTCGAAGCCAAAGCGGAAAGCAAGCCGCGCACCATTCTCTTCGGCCTTAGCGGCCATGGTCATTTCGACATGCAGTCCTACATCGACTACCAAGCCGGTAAACTGGAGAATTACGACTATCCGGAGGAAGAAATCGCTATGGCGCTTGCGGGCCTGCCTGTGGTCCCATAGCTGCCTGATTCCGTTTTTTGGTTCGCCCGGTATCCGCTTCGAGTCGCGATCCATCCCTTTCGCTTGTATCGGCGCCAAAATGCGTTGAAGATAGCAGAGGGCGGATTCCCGGCATGAAATACAACACGAAACAATCAACCCAGGAGGCTGTGATTCGGATGAAGATTTGGATGCAAGGTGCGTTTGTAGCGGTCGTGGCGGCTGCACTGTGCGGCGCAACGGCCCAAGCGCAGACCGATGTGGCGTTGAGCGGCTTCAGGACCTTCACCAGCAGCAGCAGCGGCTTCGGCACACAGCAGACGCCGGCAAACTCCGAAGGCGGGCTGCTGGAAGTGCGCCACATCGTCAATCCACTTGTCGGTTTCGAGTTCAGTTATTCGTTCGCTGAAGCAAACGAGACCTATACCTCCTCTACTTCCACTCCGCCAAACTGCTATCCCATCTGCGGAAGTCTAGAGGTTTCAGGCAAGGCGAGCGAACCCGCCATTAACTGGCTATTCTCCATCAAGAAAGGGAACATCAGGCCATTCGCCCTGGGTGGTGTCGGAATGATGATCACGGTGCCCGGCAATAGCCCATACACGATCAATACGGTGGTCAGGCCGGTCTTCATCTATGGCGGCGGCCTGGATTGGAGCTTCCTTCCGCATTTTGGCCTGCGCTTGCAAGTCCGGGGCAACATGACGAAGGCGCCCAATCTCTCCGACGAATTCACGTCAACCACCAAATATACCCAGATCTACGAGCCCATGGCTGGCGTGTACTACCGCTTCTAACGGCTCTTCGCAGTCGCAACAGATCAAAGCTCTGTCCCCGCTCCGGCGTGCGCTCTCCCGCGGATAGGGGCGGAGATCGCCCGTGAGCTATTGCTCGGCGTTCTGCGCCAATTACCCACCTGCGCCATGTTGCCGCATCCACATCGATGCAAGCAGCTAAGAACCGATCGCTCAGCACGCAACTCACACATCATGAATGCCGGAGGCCATCGTGCCGTGGACACTGTTCCGGTAGCTGCGCCGCTAATCGAACTGCGCCACATCGGCAGTCCTCTCGCCTGCTACGCGTCTTTTTAGCTCGATTGGCGCGCACGGCGGAGCCGATGTTCGGAACGTACCTCCGGTGCTGACTTGGAGCGCAGAGCTTCAGTGGCTGAGTTTGTGGGTGTCGACTCACTTTTCGCCTCTGACCCGCCTCTACTCGCCTACCCGCGCTGTGTTACCGTTGCAATACGGCGTCCCATCGCCGGGAGTGACCTATGCGTCTGGCCTTTCGTGACGGCGATGGGCAGCAAGTGGTTGCAATGCAAAGACATCGGAGACACTGGGCAGAAGCTAACGAATGCAACAGCCGGAATCGTCATCGTCTATACTCGCTGTGAGCCCGGCTCCGCTGCAGGGACAGGCATCGGATCCCGCGCCCGGCTCAGCACCCACGCCGCAAACCGCCGCGCACGCACAGCATCGGATTCCCCGCTGGCTCGAGCGCGTCGAATTGTTCTTGCGCGTCATGTTACGCATGTATATCGGATTGGCGGTCTGCTACGCGCCATGGTCGCGCACCTTTTGGGACCAGAATGCGCTCTTTCTGCATTTTCCCCGGCTTGCTGACTTTGCCGCTAACGGCGCGGTGCGCGGCATGGTCTCAGGACTCGGTCTCTTGAATCTTTGGATTGCGTTTCACGACGCCATTCGTCACCGGGATGGTTGAGTTATGAAGGACAAAGCGAAGCAAACGGGCCCGTCTGCCGCGGCGAAGGTGAGCAAACAGGAAATTGCGCACACGCCGGTGAACCAAACGGTTTCCGGCGCCGCCTCTCGCTCCACGGCCGTTTCCCAGACAATGCCAGACGCAGTGATTCCTGGCAATGGAGCGCCGCCGCCGCTGCAGCGCGCACCGCTCGCCTATGAAAATTCGGGGTTCTTGAACAGTGCTGACGGGCGCCTGATCCGCATCGTGTCGGAATTCCTCGAGCCTCTGGCCCGATTCCGCCGCGAGCAGATTCAGGACACGGTGGTCTTCTTCGGCTCGGCGCGCTTTCGCGGGCGTGAAGAAGCCGATCATGACTTGGAGCTCCTGGAAAACACCGGCTCCACGCAACCCGCTCCCAGCGAAGAGCAACCGGCCAAGGCTCCGGAGATCGCGGCGGGCAAAGCCACTGAGTTGCAGCGCAAGCGCGCGGTAGCGGCAGTCGAGATGGCTCGCTACTATGAAGACGCGCGCCGGCTTGCCCAGCTTCTCACGCAGTGGGCTAAGACCATTCCCTCGCGCAAGCACCGCTTTGTCGTCACCTCTGGCGGCGGCCCCGGCATCATGGAGGCGGCCAATCGCGGCGCCTACGAAGCCGGCGGCAAAACCATCGGCATGAATATCCTGCTGCCCTTCGAGCAGAGACCGAACCCTTACATCACGCCTTCGCTCAACTTCGAGTTCCACTACTTTTTCATGCGCAAGCTTTGGTTTGCTTATCTGTCCAAAGCACTGGTCGTTTTCCCCGGCGGATTCGGTACGCTCGATGAGATGTTTGAGATTCTCACCCTGACTCAGACGCAAAAGCTGACCAAGAAGATCACGGTGCTCATCTACGGGCCGGAGTATTGGAAGAAGGTCTTCAACCTTGAGGCGTTGGTGGATACCGGCGCCATCTCTCCCAAGGACATCGAGCTGTTCCAGTATGCCGATTCGCCCGAGCAAGCCTTCGAACTGCTCAAAAAGGGCCTGACAGAACACCACCTCGCGGCCGAGGCAGCTATGGCTGCGGCCGCACAACCTGAGAGCAAAAAGCCGCTGAACAACGAAGATTTGATGGCAGGCTTGAACATGGACGACTTTCTCGGTCCCGAGCTCGCCCAAACTCGGAAATGACCGGACTCTGGCCTTGATCGGAACCTGATCGGCGATCAGGCCGTGCCTTTTGGGGGCGGACTCGCGCTCGACAGCGCTCTTCGGCTTCGGCGCCTTCAAGCATCGTTTTGAGGTTTCACTGAAAATTCACGGGAGTCTTCCCGCTTGCATCGCCGATTGGGCGCTGACATGCGGCTGACACAAAGAACCGCGGGCGTTTCCAATGTTTCGCCTGCCCACATAGCGGATCAACCGTACAGGAGATACTGGACTTTCCCCCATTCCTCTCAATACTTTGGTAACTCACTTGATTCCATCTCGGCCTCAATTGAAGGGCATTTCGCACGCTCTTAACCGGAAATTCATGACCGGGAACGGATACTGACTGTGGAAATCCGAAACAACCGTGGAGCCGACATGTCTGATGCAACCATCTCGTATCTCTGGCGCGACCAGAACGCCCCCCAGGGCTTTCGGACAGGTGTTTCCTTGCACAGTCACACCAACCAGTCGCGCGAGACGCTGGATTTCCTGGCCAACTTCGGCAACCAGTACCCGGTGATGCGCCCGTTGCTGTCCCGGCTGGAACGGCGCGCCGAGCAGATGCACGGTATCCGCGTTGACTACGCCGCCAGCTACTGGACGCCACCCATGACTCCCAAACTGGCTTTTGACCTGGAGACACGGCAGATCGAGAGACTTGGCCTGGCGCCGATGGTTTCAATCAGCGACCACGACAACATCAAGGCGCCGATGCTTCTGCGCACGGTGCCCAGCGCGCGGCAGATTCCGGTGTCGGTGGAGTGGAGCGCGCCTTACGGCAACATGCAGTCCTTCCATCTGGGCGTTCACAACCTGCCCAGCGCCCGCGCGGCGGAGTGGATGGCGACGCTCGAGAAATTCACTGCGCATCCTGTCGATGCGCGGCTGACCGAGATTCTGGCCGCCCTTCATCGCGAACCGAACGTGCTGGTGGTCTTCAACCATCCCCTGTGGGACCTGTACCTGGTCGGCAAAGAGAAGCATCAGTTTCTGGTCAACGAGTTTCTGCAGAAGAACGGCGCGTTTCTTCACGCGCTGGAACTGAATGGCCTGCGCAACTGGGACGAGAACCGCGCGGTGCGGCGCCTGGCGGAAAAGTGGAACATGGCGCTCGTCTCCGGCGGCGACCGTCACGGCGTGGAGCCCAACGCGAACATCAACCTGACCAACGCCGCCAGTTTCACCGAGTTTGTGCACGAGGTGCGGCGGGAGAAGAAGAGCAACATCCTCTTCCTTCCGCAATACGCCCAGCCGTGGAAGCATCGCATCCTACAGTCGACCATCGATGCGGTGCGCCACTACCCCGAGTTCCCGCAAGCCTCGCGCTGGTGGGATGAGCGTGTCTATCATCCCGACGCGAACGGCGTGACCAGGCCGCTCAGCGAACTCTGGCCAAAGGGATCCGCGCCGCGCCTCATCGGCGCAGGAATAGCACTGGTCCAACTCATGGGTAAGGGACTCGTGGCCGGCGGATTGCGTATGGCCTGGAGCGACTCGAACCAGTTGCGCCTCGCCCTGGGCGAGCACGAATTCTGACTAAGAGCAGCGGAGTTGGCGTGGTTAGCGGAGCGAGCAAAGACACCTCCGTCGCTTGTACTGACTCTGCAAGCCCCACTCGCATTATGGCCGCTCCCCTCCCGCGCGTCGCATACTTTCCCGATTCGTTCCACGAAGTGAATGGAGTGGCCCACACCAGCCGCCACTTTGAGGCCTTCGCACGGCGGCGCAAGCTCCCCTTTCTTTGCGTGCGCGCCGGGGAGCGGCCGCAAGCTTTGGTGGAAGATGGCAATGTTTGGACCCTCGAACTGCCTCGCGGCTTTCTCTCCTTCGCTCTCGAAAAGGATCTGCGCCTCGATCCCGCCTTTTTTCGGCACATTCCTCTGATCAGCGAAGTGCTCGAGCGTTTCCGACCGGACTTGATCCACATCAGTGGGCCGAGCGAGATCGGAATCCTGGGCGCCGGACTCGCGCACCATCTTCACCTGCCACTCGCGGCGAGCTGGCACACCAACGTCCACGAGTACGCCGCGCGCCGCGCGAACTGGTTCCTGCGCCTGCTGCCCGAGCGTCAATCCGCCGCAACGGGCCAGAGAATTGAGGATCTGGCCATGGCGGCTGCGGCGAAGTTCTATTCCGGGGCGCGGATGCTCTTCGCGCCCAATCCCGAACTCTGTTCGTTGCTAGAGCGCGCTACAGGCCGCCCCTGCCGGCTGATGCCGCGCGGCGTGGACGCCGAACTCTTCCATCCCCGGAGGCGCACGCGCAATCCCGAGGACCGCGACCGCATCCTCGGTTTCGCCGGCCGCCTCTCCATCGAGAAAAACATTGGCCTCCTCGTGCAGATTCAGCAGGAGCTGGACCGCATGGGCGTGACGAACTTCCGCTTTGTCATCGTCGGCCACGGTGGCGACGAAGGTTGGTTGCGCGAGCGTTTGGCGCGAGCTGAGTTCACGGGCGTTTTGCACGGAGAAGCGCTTGCCGCCACCTACGCCAATATGGACCTCTTCGTCTTCCCCTCGCACACCGACACCTTTGGCAACGTCGTGCTTGAGGCGCTGGCCAGCGGCGTGCCCGCCATCGTCACTCCCGACGGCGGCCCGAAGACGATCGTGCGCGACGGGGAAACCGGCCGCGTCGTGCCCGACGATCGGTTTGCCGCTACCATCGCCGCTATGCTCGCCGATCCCGCACGCCTGGCCCGGATGCGCCAGGCCGCGCGCGCCCACGCTCTCACCGCAAGTTGGGATTCGGTGTTTGAAGGCATCTACAGGAATTATGAAACCATCCTGCCCGCGAGGAAGGCTGCCGCCAAGACCGAATAGAAACCGACCGCGCCTATATCCTAAACATTTAGGTTGACAAACTCCCGCGGCGGCCCCATACTCCTATTTGTTTAGGAGAAAACGATGACGGGGCGCAGGCCGGGATTCAAGTCCCTTACACCTCTCGAGCTCAAGATCATGCAGGTTCTTTGGAGCGACGGGCCAAGCAATGTACTGAACGTGCAAAGACGCCTGATGCCCGAAGACGATCTTGCATATAACACCGTCCAGACCATGCTGAATATCCTCCATCGCAAGGGCAGGGTCCGGCGCAGCCTAGCAGGGCGCGCATACGTTTATCGTGCCGCCGCCTCGCGCGAAAAGGTTCTAGGCCAGGCGCTCCGTGACTTCGTGGAGCGCGCATTCGGCGGTTCTCCTGAAGCGCTCGTGATGAGCCTGATCAAAAGCCGGCAGGTCGATATGGAAAAGATTGCTGAGTTGAGCCAACGGTTGGCGGCACAGCAAGGCGGAGAACGCGATGAGTAGCGCTGGGTTCATCGTCTCTTATCTGATTAATTCTGTTTGGGAAGTTACCTTGATTGCTGGAGCCGGGTGGCTGATCGCCCGCCTGCTCAAGAGGCTCGGGTCGCACACAGAACACGTAACTTGGGTTTCTACTTTGGCGACCGCAATTCTCGCCCCCGCGGCTCCCTTCCTCCGTTCACTGTTCTCTCTTCTCTCCATGCGAAGCTCCGCGAGCGGGCATCTTTCAATCGCGCTTGCCGCCTCCCCAAACGGTGGAACAAGCCTCAAGGGCTTTTATTTCCTTCCTGCGGCCGTCGTCTGGTCTTTATCGGCGCTCTACCTCGGCTCGCTGCTCTATTTCGCAGTGAGGCTTGCGTGGTCGTTGCACCGTACTTCAGTGCTGCTTCGAAGCGCCCGCCCGCTGCTTTTGACGCCGCAGCAGGATGAAATATGGCGTCATTGCAAGCAACTGTTTTCGTTAAGCAATGCCCGCTTCCTCAGCTCCCCGGAGATTTCAGGCCCTGTCGTTCTGGGATGGCGCGAGCCCGTGTTGCTCGTGCCGGCCGAGTTCACCGCCCGCTGTATACCGACCGACCTTCTTACTGCGTTGGCTCATGAATGCGCGCACGCTAAACGGCGCGACTTCCAGAAAAATCTCTTCTATGAGGCCATAAGTCTACCTCTCTCCTTCCACCCCGCCCTATGGGCAATCAAAGCCCAGATCGCTCAGACGCGCGAGATGGTCTGCGACGGCATGGTCACGGAAAGAGTCGTCGATTCACGCACCTACGCTCATTCTCTCTTACGGCTCGCTGGCATGGTAGCCATTGCCTCGCGGGTTTCCACTGCTTACGCCATCGGCATCTTCGATGCAAACATCCTGGAGAAACGAATCATGAGTATGAATCTCAAGAAGCGGCAAGTCAGTTGCGTCCTGAAATATGGCCTGATCGTTCCTGCAATGCTCTTCCTTCTGTCCGTAGCTGTTGGCGCAGCGGCAATGGCGGTCGTCATCGAGCCGCAATCGCCTTCGCAAAATTCAACCCAGGCAAGCCCGTACGGCCACATCTACAAAGTCGGCAAAGATGTCACCGCGCCAGTCGTACTCAAATCCGTCGAAGCAAAATTCCCAAAGTCGGCCCAGGGTACCAAAGTAGGTTTCGATGCCATCGTACTCATACGTCTCATCGTGGACGCCGAAGGTATGCCGCAGGACGTCCATATCTCCCGTTCGTATAACGCCGATTTCGATGCGGAGGCGATCAAAGCTGTGAAACAGTACCAGTTCAAACCCGCGGAGCGCTTGGGAAAGCCGGTTGCGGTAGCGATATCCATTGAGGTGGACTTCAGGAAATACTAAAGGTCTGATCTTGGATTAGGAGCGGGCAGGAAGCGGCGCCCGCTCCGCAAGTCGAGATCGAACGAGTACTCGCGATCCGTCTTCATTTCCCAACCCGTTCCGCGCAAAACGCCGCCATCCATTCCTGTGATCGTCACGCCCTCATCCGAGAGCTTCTCCGACTCCCACACCTGGCCTTCGCGGCCCCAGGCGAGGATGGTGCGATGTCCGACGAAGAGCAACAGGCCCGCTTCAACCGCGGGCAGCACCTGAAGCACCGGCCGGTAAGCAATCATCGTGAACCGCTCCGGCGCCGTGGTGTCGATGAGGTACGCATAGCCTCCCGCGACGGCGCAGATTTCTTCCGGATTTGGAGCCGACCACAGCCCGGTCGGAGCAGCCGGATCGTGAAACCCCAGAGCGCACGTGGCCAGGAACGGCTGCGCTTCCGGCGCGCCGGGCCGGATCAGCACCTCCAACGCGCCGCGCTCCACCTCCTCAGCCGCTCGCGGATAAATAAAATGACGCGGAGGCAAAATCAATGGCCGCGTGGCAAGCACTTCGGCCTGCCAGCGATGCGCAAAGCTGAGGTCCACCGCCGGCTTGTGCAACATCGCCGTCACGGCTGCGCCTTGTAGTTCAGAATCCAGCGCAGTTGTTCCGTGGTATCTGGCACCACGCAGCCGCGCGCGGATTGAATGGCTCGGAGTGCATCCTTCGCATCCCAGCCGAGGTGGACGAGCATGCACGCCGCGGTCACAGTGGACCTGCCGATGCTTCCCCGGCAGTGCACGCCGATGCGCTCGCCGGCGCGAAGACGATCCGCCAAACCGGCCACGAAGGCTCGAAAAGAATCCATATCAGGCGGCACATGCACGTCGAGAATCGGGTAGGAGAGGAAGCACATTCCCACCTGTTCGGCGATGTGCCCTTCATCGCGAAGGCCGAGCCAGATTGCCTCGTTCGGTTCGAGCAGTGAAACCAGCGTTTCCACTCCGCTCCGCTTATAACGCAAGAGCTCGTCGTTGAGCCAATCGTCACCGCGCGGTCGCAGCACAATGGCCAGGCCGCCGGACGGAGTTCCTTCGATCCAGAAAACATCTTCCACGCGTTCAAACTCCCAGGAACCGCTCGACAGCGGTATCTTCGTTTTGATGATAGACGGTCAGCGCCGAGCGATTCGCGCTGCGGCTCGCAAGGATCGTTCGCATTGCAAACCCGACCTCAAGCGCGGAACGTATTCGCATCCCGAACCATCTATCGCAACAGCGGCTTCGCGGAAAACCCTTGCCAGGATGCGAGAATAACAATAGCGTGGGGTCTGCGTCACACAGTCACCGCGCCAGGGGCCTATTCAAGATGCTGCGCGTTTTATCGACTCATCTGTTCCTGAACCACCGCTTGCACCCGGGCTTACTCGAGCTCGCGGAGCGCTCCGGCGCGCAGGCCGTGGAGATTTTTGCCGCGCGGCAACACTTCGACTACACCAGCCGCGAGATCGTCGCCGAATTTGGCGATTGGTTCCGCTCCAGTTCGCTCGAGGCCTTCTCCATGCACGCCCCGCTCTATCCCGACTACGAGATGGGCCGCGCCGGCGCGCCGGCGGTGAATGTGCTGCACCCGGAAAAAGCCCGCCGCATCGACGCCATGGATGAAATCAAGCGGGCGCTCGAGTCCGCCGAGCACATTCCGTTACGCAATCTCGTCGTTCATCTTGGCGAGCGGGACGACACCTGGTCGCCGCGCACCATCGAGTATGCCGTCACCGCTCTTGAACACCTGGGCGCCTTCGCGCGTCCGCTCGGCGTCCGCCTGCTCGTCGAAAACCTGCTGAGTGAACCCACCACTCCCGAACATTTGGTCAGCATCCTCGAACTGGGCCACCTGAACAATGTCGGCGTGTGCCTCGATCTCGGCCATGCGAACATCACTGTCGGAACCGCGGAAGCCATCGCGACCCTCGGCAGCCGCATTGTCTCAGTTCACGTTCACGACAACCACGCCGTGAAGGACGAACATCTGTGGCCGGGCGACGGCGCGATCGATTGGCCTGCCGCCGTCAAGGCCCTCAAAGCGCTTGCCTCGCCGCCAGCAACCGTCCTCGAGATCAGCCAAACGCTCCCTGACGCTCTTGCCGCGCTGCCCACGCGGATCGAAAAGGCCTTTGCGCTTTTCCAATAAGCGCTCCGGTCATCTGAAGCGCTTCGAAGCGGAATCCTATGGCGAATCGGCTCGCCGAATCGGCGTCCGCGTTGGAGGCTTGCACCGCGCAGGCAGCAGACTGAACCGGGAACAGCTTGCAGCGCGCTCCTGGATCAGCATAGTCACGCTCTGGGTTGACGCCAGCCCATCGCCCGCAGCCGTGACGGCCAGGGTCGAAGCGCCGGCAGATGCTTCCGGGGAAACCGTCAAAGTCAGGGTTACGCTGTTTGTGCTCGCACTAGCGGCAGGCGTAAGCGGATTCGCGGACCACGCAGCCGATACGCCCGAAGGCAGACCTCTCACTGTGAAGGCGATGCTCCCGGCAAACGATCCTCCGGTGACGGCCGTGAAGGCAACGGCCGCCGAGCCGCTCTGGGGCACGGTGACCGATTGCACCTTTGCTGCCAGCGTCAGTGTTGGAGGCTCTATCGCCGCGCCCCATTCGTTCACCAGCAACGCGCCATCCACCGATCCCAGCCCGGTGGCCAGGTTGTAATCCGCGCCGCTGGCCGTGAGCCCCGCGACGCCCGGAACGCTGTTATTCCCTGAAGGCGTGGAATGAAAGGGATTGGACGTTGCATCGAGGAGCGCATAGAGCCCGGCATTGGCGCTTCCTTGCCCCGTACCGCCCTGCTTCTCCACCACAAGCGCCATCAGGCCGGCAAATGACGGGGAGGCGACAGACGTTCCCGAAACGATCAAGTACGATCCGTTCTCCACCAGGAAGTAGCCGTCGTGATCGGCAGCCGCCAGCGCCACGTCGGGGACGGCTCTCATGCCGTTGGCCGCGCTGGTTCCGTTCACTCCCTCTTGCCAGGGCGGCTGGGCATAGACCACGCTGGCGCCCCCGCCCGAAGCCCACAGTCCCGTTCCGCCGTCCAACGCGCTCTCGTTCCACACTTTTTCGGGAATGTAGCCGAGCGCCGACCCGTAACCCGCCGAGTTCGACGTGGACCAGTACTCCGCAGAATCCGATTCTTCGTTGAACTCCGTGCCGCCCACGCAGGTGGAGTACGGCGAACTGCACAATCCATTTACCGCGGCCTGCGATCCCGCGCCGGCGGTATCCGCGGAGCAGCCGGCCGCGCCCGCATCGCCCGAAGCCACAAAGACGCTCATCCCCTGGCTCGCCGCCTGCTCCCACAGGCTGTTGTAGAAAACCAGCTCCGCCGCGCCCATCTCCTGCTCGCAACTGCTATAGCTCAGGCTCAGCACCGGCGCCGTTCTGCGGTTCACGATATATGCGGCCGCCAGGTCCACGCCGTCCGTTGTCGCCGTTGTGGCCGCAACGACGAGGTGGACCGCCGCCGCCGGCGCCACCGCGCCGCTCCACTCCACATCCAGCGTCGACTCGTCCTGATCGTGTTTGACCAACCCCGGATCGACGCCGTCGAGAGTCACCGTGGGAGCGTTCGCCGCCAGACCGGCCATGGAACGAAACGTCTCCACGTCGCCCAGCTTGATGTTGCTGCGCGCGGCGATGGCGATCGAGCTTCCGGTCCCATTCGTCCCCGCGCTGTACAGCGGATTCAGGTCGTAGATCGTGGCGAAGTCCGCCGGGAACAGATAATGCGTGCCGCCGGCCGAGTACTGCGGCAGCGCGGCGAGCGGAGTTCCAGGCCGGATCTCCGGCTTGCGGCGGAAGTCGTGGAGCGAAACCACGCCTGCCACTACGCCGGCCAGCGCCGCGGGAACCTGCGGATCCTCGGCGTTGGCGATGTGATCTACGCCGTCCACGCGATAGCGGTGCAGTTCCGTGTGGAAGGCGTCGAGCACCTGACCGGCGGTTCCGGAAAACACCACCAGCCTTTGGCCGGCCGGAATCTCCTCCACCGTGAACCCGTGCGCCGCGAGCCACGCGGCGGCCTGCGCCAGAGCCGCATCGCCCACGCCGAAACGTGCGCCAAACTCGGCCGGCGTCAGCCAACGATGATAGAGCGGCGAATGCGGGTTCTGCTGCGCCGCGACCAGCTCATCAAGCGCGGCCTGTTGCGACGTGGAAGGTTTGAGCAACAGCAGCATCCGGTCAAGCCGCGCGCCGGGATTTACCGCGCCCTGGTCGAATTCGGCCCGCGCCAGCGGATGCACATTGCCTTGGAGGGTCACGCTCTGCGGTTCGTCAATGGGCAGCGCCGCGCGGACGGCGGGATCGGCGGCGCGATCTGCCGGAACCGCCGTCGAGGCGGAGGCAAGCGCGCTGGAATCGCCCGGAGCCACATTGCGCGCGCAACTTGTGCAGCCGGCCAGCAGCAGAGTGGCGGCAAGAAATAAGACGGTTCTTACGTGTTGGCGCATTTCGATCGTTCCAGAAGGCGCAGTCCGCCGGCAGCCTCCTGAGGGCTGTGTGCGGTCTTAGCCTTTTCTCATCTATCGGCGCGGAATGGGGACGGAAGAGCGGCGAATGGGCAGGTGGTGAAAGATCTCCTCTTACGGGCGTAATTAGTGGAGGTTGAGGAGCGATCGAGAGGAGCGCTGAGCTGCATGGCAGATCTCCGGCCAGACCCTCTCCGCAACGACGTTTCTGCCGGGGCTTGACTTCGATTCGGGCAAATGCCGTTATGATGGTTGCGTCATGATCTATCCCAAGTTGCAGCTTCGCCGCGCGTGTTTGTTTGTGGTGCTGGTGTTGTTTGCCGGCCCGGTCCTGGCCAAGGATACTCCGCTCGCGACCATCGACTGGCCCGCATCCGGCACGCCGGTCTTTCGTTTCACGTTCAGCAAGTTCAAAGCGCTTCCAGGCATGGGTGCGCTCCACGGCTACGTAATGGATGTAGCGGCGCAGAACCTATCCTCGAGGCCGATCCCCTCAGCCCGGTTCCACCTTTACCTGTTCGATAAGGACAAGGTCCGCGTGGGCGAAGACGGCATCGAGTTGAGTAATGTGAGCCCCGGCGAGACGGTCAAATTCGAAACTACGGTCACAGCATCGGGGACGCCAGTGTCGGTGTCGCTCGAAGAGATTTCGCAGGCGTCCAGAGTCATCACGCTCACCGTGAACTCGACGCCGCAGGGCGCGCTTCTCAAGGTTGACGGGACGGAACAAGGCCCGACTCCGCGCCTGATCACAGTTGGCCCAGGGAATCATGCACTCACTTTCTCCAAGGAAGGGTTCATGACGGGGACCTTTCCTTTGGAGATCGGTCCCAACGATGTTTCAGGTGGAACGGTGAGTTATGAACTCGGCGCTGCATCCTTTGACTCCGTTGAACTGCGTGACGGAAGCGTGCTCAATGGCGATTTGGTGGCCATCTCTGGAATGGACGTGGAGATTCGCGTCGGCGGCATGATCCAGCACGTCGACCGTAACAAAGTGAAGCGCATTGTGCTTACCGAGCGCGAGGCTCCGACGCCGGACCTGCCACCCGCCACATCGAATCCATAACCGGCGAAAGGTGCAATTCAGGACCGGTGGAGCGCAAGCTTCAGCAGATGCGCGGCAACTGCTCGCCGATCATGGTGGGAATCACGCGGTTCGCGCCCATGGCGGTGCGCGCGACCAACATGCGTTTGTGCTCCGCGGTCACATAGCCGATGCGCGCGGCGTCTTTACCCAGAGGGTGCGCGCGCAGGACCGAGAGCACTCGATCCGCGGCTTCCGGCGCGACAAAGAATACGGCTTTTCCCTCGTTGGCGACGTAGACCGGGTCAAGGCCGAGCAGTTCGCAGGCCGATTGCACCTCAAATCGCACCGGCACGCCGGCTTCGTCGATCGCGATGCCAACATCGGAGGCCTGCGCAATCTCATTCAGCGTGGAGGCCAGGCCGCCGCGCGTGGGGTCGCGCATGGCGTGGACGGCCGCACCCGCCGCATCGAGAACTTCGGCGATCATTCCGTTCAGCGCGGCGCAATCGGAGCGGATAGGGCTCTCGAATTCGAGGCCCTCGCGCACGCTCATGATGGCCATGCCGTGGTCGCCGATGGTACCGGAGACGAGGACCGCATCGCCGGGCCGGGCGCGATGCGGGCCGACCTGAATGCCGGCGCGCAGCAGGCCCACGCCGGCCGTGGTGATGTAGCAGCCGTCGCCGTGGCCGCGCTCGACGACCTTGGTGTCGCCGGTGACGATCTGCACGCCGGCTTCGGCTGCGGCCTTGGCCATCGCGTCAACGATGGCGGCGAGTTGGGCCAGCGAAAATCCTTCTTCGAGGATGAAGCCGGCGCTCAGGAACTTCGGCTCCGCGCCGGAGACGGCCAGATCGTTGACGGTGCCGTTGACGGCGAGTTCGCCGATGGATCCGCCGGGGAAGAACAGCGGCTGGACAACGAAGGAGTCGGTGCTGAGAGCGAGACGCGCGCCGGATGCTTCGAGCACCGCGGCGTCGCCCAGATTCTCGAGAGCGGGATTGCGGAAGGCTGGCAGAAACAAGTGCTCGACCAGTTCGTTGCCGAGCTTGCCGCCGCCGCCGTGGCCCATCACGATGGCGGGATAATCGGCGAGCGGGAGCGGGCAGCTCCAGCTTGAGAAATCGGGTTTAGCGTTCGTCGTCACTCAGCTTCTAGCTCCTAGCTTCTAGCTTCTAGCCGCTAGCCCTTTCCTGCCAAGGCGAAGGCTGCGAGCACAGGGACTAATGCCCCGCATTGGTTTGGCCGGGCTTACGGCACCCTTCGACAAGCTCAGGGCAGGCTTTGAAGCCGTGCCCTCACACTTCGTGCCGCTGCGATCGTCTTCTTTGCTGCAAAGTGCGTATCGCTTCCGCGGCCTGACCGCTTCTCTTCGCGAAAGACAACCGCAGATCCTTCGACTCCAGTCGTCCAGACGACCTCCGCTCAGGATGACAGCATCCAGGATTCGAAAGGCATAGGCGAAACACTAGAGGCGGCCTTTGCCGGCGCCGGCCAGTTCTTCGGCGGAGAGGAAGCGGCCATAGTTATAGTAAGCGGCGCAGGCGCCTTCGCTGGAAACCATGGTGGCGCCGAGCGGATGGCGCGGCGTGCATTCCTTTCCGAAGGCCGCGCATTCGGCCGGCTTGATGGCTCCGCGCAATACGTCGCCGGAGCGACAGAGCGGGGACTCCTGGGTGTGAATGCCGGAGATGTGAAAGCGCAATTCGGCGTCGAAGTCGCTGTAGTCCGCATTGAGCCGCCAGCCGCTCTTCGGGATCACTCCAATGCCGCGCCAGGCTCGGTCGGTCACTTCGAAAACCTCTTTCAATAGCTTTTGCGCGGCCTGATTGCCCTCAAACGTGACCACGCGGCTATAGGCGTTCTCGACTTCGTGGCGGCCGGCCTCGAGCTGAACGATGGCGCGGCGGATGCCGTCGAGCAGGTCGAGCGGCTCAAAGCCCGTGACGACGATGGGCACGCGGTATTTTTCAGCGAGCGGCGGGTACTCCCAATAGCCCATCACGCTGCAAACGTGTCCGGCGGCGAGAAACGCCTGCACCTGGTTGCCGGGCGAGGACATGATGGCTTCAATCGCGGGCGGCACCAGCACGTGCGAGACGAGCAACGAAAAATTCCTGAGGCCGCGGCGTTTGGCCAAATGCACGCTCATGGCGTTGGCCGGAGCGGTGGTCTCAAAGCCCACGCCGAAGAAGACGACCTGTTTCTCGGGATTTTTCTGGGCCAGATCCACCGCGTCGAGCGGCGAGTAAACCACGCGCACATCGCCGCCGCGGCCCTTCACCTGAAAGAGATCGCCCTCGGTGCCGGGAACGCGCAGCATGTCGCCGAAGGAGCAGAAGATGACGCCGGGTTGCGCGGCGATGGCCAGCGCCTTGTCGATCAGTTCGAGCGGCGTGACGCAGACCGGGCAGCCGGGGCCGTGAATCATCTCAACGCTCGCTTCGGGGCCGCGCGGGAGCATCTGGTCGATGCCGTTCTTGATGATGGAGTGGGTCTGGCCGCCGCAGACCTCCATGATCTTCCAGGGGCGCGTCGTGATCTGGGCGATCTCGCGCGCCATCGCCCGGGCGATCTCGCCATTGCGAAACTCGGTGAGGTACTTCATTGGCTGCCGGAAGAGGGATTAGCGGAGTTAGCGGAGTTAGCGGAGCTAGCGGGGTTAGCGGAGCTAGCACCAGCACCGCCGGCATCGCTGTCGTTTATCGAGCAACTACCGTCGGGGCAGCAGGATTGCGGCGCATTGGCTGCGCGGGCAAAGGCTTCTTCCTCGCCGGCCAGTTCCTCGTCGAGCACGCCGAGGGCGCGGAAGTCGGCGAGAGTCTGCTGGGCGGTTTCCTCGTCGATCTTGGAGATGGCAAAGCCGACGTGGACGATGGTGTAGTCGCCAACCTCAACCTCGGGCACGTAGTCGAGGCAGACGTTCTTGACCACGCCACCGAAGTTGACTCGTCCGACGCGGATCATGCCGTCGGTGGTGATCTCTTCGACTTTTCCTGGAATGGCGAGGCACATAGCAACCTTGTTATACCTCCGTGGAGCGATGGTCAAATGTGATTTGAATCACCGGGAAGCGGAATTCGGATTCGGCGAACAGCGCCGGAGCGGGCACTTGTCAGGCTGGCGCATGGCTACGAAGGCCGACGCCGAGTGCGACAAAAGGGGCGGTTTGGGTGACGTTTGGCGACGTTTGGCGACGAAAATCGCCGCGGTTTTGGGCCTTTCTAGAAAGGCCTCTATTGATTCTGAACGACTTAGGCTACGAAATGAGCCGTTTTGATACCCCCGCCGGGTATAGGGGGGTAGGGGTGACAAGGCAGCTTCCAGCTTCCAGCTGCTAGCTTCTAGCTCATCTTGCTGACTGGACAGGGGATAGAAGGGCAGTGGGCAGTGAACAGAAAGACTGGGGCCGAGGGACCGAGGGAACAAGGAGCCGGTGCGGAGCGGTTGCCGGTCTGCTCGTCGATCTCTGCTTGGCGATCATGAGACCATTGTGCGACAGATGGCGGAAATACTCTGCAACACATGGCAGATATTTGAGTATCGCAATCAGAAGCCGGGACCGGCGCGTAACTGAATGCAAAACATGGAGTTATAGGCTCCTTGGCGCAGAGGCGGAGACGCAAACAAAGCCAGCTGGGTGAGCGGGAGGGTTGACAAAAAGGACTGGAAGCGGGTCAGCAGGCTAGCGCGCGGGGCGGGGCAGTGGCTTCTCAGGTCTCAAAGTCGAGGGCCACCCCGGCACAGGATTTTGAAACACGCTTTGGAGACTGCCATTCGCGTATAGACTGGATTGCAGCACAGCCATGAAAGACTCGATCTACGTTTCGAAAGAGAACTACCTGAAGGCCATTCTGGAGGCGGAGGCCGAGGGGCGGCAGGTGATTCCGGCGATGCTGGCGCACTGGCTGGAGGTGTCGGCGCCGGCAGTGACCATGGCGCTGAAGCGGCTGAAGCGCGATGGATTCGTGAAGGTGGGCGAGGACGGGATTGTGCGGCTGACCACGGCGGGGCGTGAGGTGGCCTACCACACCGCAGTGCGCCACCACCTGATCGAGCGCATGCTGAGCGAGGTCTTCGGGATGGAGTGGCACGAGATCCACGAAGAGGCGGAGCGGCTGGAACATGCGGTTTCGCCGGCCTTTGAGGCCAAACTGAAGGAAAAACTGGGCGAGGCCGGAGCCTGCCCGCACGGCAATGCGGTGCTGCCGCTGAGTCCGGCGGAGCGCAGACGACGCGGGGAGATGCAGCTCTCCCAGGCCGCGGAGGGCAAACGATACACCGTGATCAGCCTGCACGAGCGCGATCCCAAGCTGCTGCGCTTTCTGCACGGGTCCGGAATCGGGCCGGGGAAAAGCTTGCTCGTTGTGAGCCAGAACTACGATCAAACCGTTTTGATTGAGCTGCCTACTGGAAATTCGATTCTGGGAAGACCGGCGGCAGAGGCGATTTGGCTGAAGAAAGACAGGGACTAGGTGTGCAGTGTCAATAGGTTGTTCCGATCGAGGCCGGCTCTGCTGATCGGGGTGTTGTGGTTGAGGCTGGCATGAGGTCTGTGCCAGTTGTATTCGTGGAGCCAAGGCAT
>JBEKNY010000013.1:0-109996 GCA_049522315.1 Occallatibacter sp. | reverse complement strand
AATCGCATCCTACAATCGTTTTCATGGAAGGCTTCTCCTGATCTTCGAGCTCGTGGTCCTCAACCCACTCGCTACTCGATCTTCGCTGAAGCCTTCCTCCTTATCCCATCAATCCTGGCTGCGCTCTCTGCGGCTAGGGTGGGATCGCACAAACCCAACCCAGCGATGTCATCCTGAGCGAGCGCAGCGAGCCGAAGGATCTGCGGTTGCTCTTCGCTTGTTTTGAAGGGGCACAAGATTACCCATGCCGCAACCACCCCAAAAAGCAGGCGGGCTTTAGCCTCTGCGCGAAGCCCCATGAGCCCGCGCCCCGCCGGTGCGTTCTCCTCACGGTCGCGCACCGAACCCGCCCGCCCCGCCTCACGGAGGGAGCGTGGGGCTTCAGCCCCACGAACCCGCGCACCCATTTCCCGAGAAATAAAGGTCGCGGTGAAGCCGCGACCAGAAACGGAAGGGTGCATGCAAGTCCGATCGACAGTCCAGCCAAGTCCCACCGATCATCGTCTAAGAACCGCTTTCCCTAAGCCGACTTGCCGGGACAGATCTCAGGCTCCGAAGAGCGCTTGGTCATAAGATTGCTGAGTGGGGGATAAGCGAAACCAGGGCCCACGCAAGAACGGGGCCGAAGGGCTGGCTGTCACCTATTCCAACAATGAGTACGACTGACTAGGCGCCTCCCAAGATCCTTCTGATATCCTTGATCGCACCAATTGTTGAAGAAGAACAATGAAGGTTTTGGTCGACTACCACAACGTTCCGACTGCCACATCCCACCAGGGCTTGGCGTATCTGGCTGACCGCATCCTAACCAAAGTGTCGTCTGTGGCAGAGCCAACTGGGACACTCGACCTCCGTCTCTATGGGGGTTGGGACAGCAAGAACAGGATGACGCGCCAGGGGCAGGACCTGTCGGTCGAGATGCAGTCGATTTTTCCAAAGACACAGCGGATTGGTCAGGTGCAGGTGATATTAACGATGCAACTCGCACAGTCGCTTGAAGCCTTACCCAGCAAGACGCTACCAAATACGCTACGCGAAGAGCCATTGAGCAAGATCAAGTGTCAAACGCCTAGCAAAACGACGTGTAGAAGCAACCCGTGCCCCATTGACCCGATGGCGGTATTCCTGAACTCCGGAGCCTGTCCCCTGCCCGGGTGCATCGCCGAACCGCATATGCTTCTATCGCGAACTGAGCAGAAGCTAGTCGATACGATGATTGTCGCGGATTTGATCCATCTCGCAGGCCACGGCGAGACCCCAATTGCCCTGGTAAGTTCGGATGATGATATGTGGCCAGGAATACTATGCGCCTTGAATGTTGGCGCAAATGTAATTCACCTTCATACACGCGCCCCGATTACCCAAACCGCGTACCTCACCCAAACCAACGGACAATACACGCCGATAGGATTGTGACGATGGACACCGCCCGATTCCAGGAGATAGTTGGCTCGTTCCTTGACTCCACCGATCATTTCGAAAAGGAACTTGGGGACTTCGTACTCCAAGTTGGGAATGAGCTAATCTCATTTGAACTTAGCTTCCGAAATGGGTCTCTTTGGGTCACGGAGGGCAATGACAGAACGCTGGCCGAGGACTGGATCATAAAGCGCATTGCCATGCTTCCACGTCTCGCCGAAAGAATTCTCGCAAGCGTTCCGGAGAATAAAGAGTTTGTTACTCCGCAAGCCGAATTCCTGGATCAAATCGACAACAACGCCAAGGATGATCCGGAGCATGTACCGGACGCTGAGAAAGCGGTCGCTGATTTTATATCGAAGAGACCCGGCGGAACCTGCTCTGTTCTGTACCTAACCTCTGACGCAGGCGAAGGAAAGACAACAATCATCAACCACCTGGCTCGATCGCAGGCAGAGCTCTACCAAAAGGGACTGACTGACTGGCTTCTTGTTCCGGTTGCTCTGGGGGGCAGGCCATTTCTTAGATTTGACGACATTGTTGTCGCTTCGCTCGTTAATAACCTAAGATTTCAGCGCCTCTACTTTGAAGCCTTCATGCACCTAGTTAGAATGGGCGTGCTTGTCCCCGCCCTCGATGGATTTGAAGAAATCTTTGTCGAGACCTCAGAAACGGACGCTATATCGAGCTTAGGCAACCTCATAAGCCATTTACAGGGAGACGGATCACTGCTGATAGCAGCTAGGAAGGCATACTTCGAATTCCGCAGCCTCCGCGCACAGGCGCGCCTGCTGGATTCTCTTCCGAATATCGACGTATCCTTCGGACGAGTCGGAATCTGCCGTTGGTCTGAAGAGGAATTCACAAAGTACGCGACCTTGGCTGGTCTCGAGGAGCCGAAGCGGTTCTATGACGCTGTTTGCGAGATCGTCGGGGCGGGCCACCCACTCCTGACAAGGCCGGTTCTAGTTCGGAGGCTAGTCGAACTTGCGACGGCGTCAGGCACCGAGTTTATTTCTGGACTCCGGCCAAAAGCCCACAGCTATTTCTCCTGGCTAGTGGAGCAATTAATTGCGCGTGAAGCAGAGGAGAAATGGATTGACAAGTATGGAGAACCCCCTGCCCCTCTGCTGTCCAAGGAAGAGCACCATGAACTCCTAGGCTACATCGCCGAAGAAATGTGGATCACCAAGACAAGCGTGCTAAGCGGCGAAATGATGGACTCTCTTGCCGAGATATTTTGCGAGTCGAAGAAGAAGTCCCCAATCGTGAGCCGGCAGGTCAAGGAGCGGATTCGACAACACGCAATGATAATTAGCAGTAGCCAAACGGGGAAGGAGTTTCAGTTTGATCACGACGACTTTCGAGAGTTCTTTCTCGGCGAACAATTGGCCAGATACATATCGGATAGGGTTGAGTATGAGATCCGAAAGCTCTTCCGTGTAGATGCGCTCCCGAAAGTGGCGTTAGACTGCGCCGCGGACCGCCTAGGCGCGGAATGTGCGGATAGCACCTCCCTAATCGAAATGATCCTGCGTGTAGGTCTTTCGGAAAGCTCGGCCACGTTTGTCCGCGAAAACGCGGGTTCGTTTATTACGCCGTTGCTTCGCTGCAACCATGTTCCCGGATTACAACTGAAGGGACTCGTGTTCCCTCCCGATTCGTTGAAGGGCTGCTCGATAAAGGAAGTTACCTTCATCGAGTGCTATTTTGGGCCGACATCGCTATCGGATTCCTCTCTCAAAAACTGCCGATTCGAAGCGTGCGAATTCGAGCACCTCGGAGCAAGTCGGGCGACCACATCGATTGAGCAATGCGTCCTTCTGAAGACTAGGATTGACTCGTTGACCCTAGAACACGGCGACGCTGTGACGGACTACTACGACCCAGACCAGATCGAAACCCAAGCCACACGGCTCGGATTCACCGTTGAGGCCGAGCAACTCTTGCTCAGCACCATTGCGGAGGAGGAATATGACGAGGACCTGCGAATAGCAGAAAAGGCGCTGCAAACGTTTCATCGAAGTACCTTCGTCCGCGAGGGAACCTTTAAGTTACGGCTCAGCGTGAATCAGAGTCGATTCTTCGATACCATACTCCCGCGGCTGCTCAAGGCCGGAATTCTAGAAGAGGTGCAAATGAGGGGTACCGGATATCGGAGAGCGGTGCCGGTGGCTAAGATTGCCCAAGCCCTATCTGCGTGCAACGGCTCATTTGAGAGCTTCATTCGACAGGCTGGCCGGAAATGAGGTTGGAGAGACGCGGACTTTCAAGCGCACCCCCATGTCATTGCGGATTTAGTCCCGCCAAACGCCCTTGCGGGCGCCAGCCCCACCCGACCCTCATCCTCTGAACGAATCGTCGGCGACCCCGCCCGCCTCAACCTCCCACATCCCCTTGATTCCAGGCCAAATCTCTTCCGCTTGAACTTTGCAGGCTATTTCGGCCCTCAGCGCACACTGAAAGCAAATCAAAATCCAGGGCCGGAACGGAACGATCCACGGATCGCTGTTTTCATGGAAGCTCGCGGACCCAGATGTTGCGGAAGCTGAGCGGCTCGCTCTTGTCGCCGTGAGCCTGGAGCTTGATGGGCGCGCGGTCGTACTTCTTGTAGAAGGGCTGGCCGATGTAGAGGGTCTGGCCCTTGAGCTCGAAGTGGTCGTCGACCAGGACGCCGTTGAAAAAGACGGTGGCGTAGGCGGGTGTTTTCAGCGAGCCGTCGTCGTTGAAGATGGGCGCGGTCCACACCACGTCGTAGGTCTGCCACTCGCCGGGCTTGCGGCCGGGGTTGACCAGGGGAATGGACTGCTTGTAGAGGCTGCCGGCCATGCCGTTCACGTAGGTGGGATTGTTCCACGGGTCGAGGACCTGGAGTTCGTAGCCGGCGTCGCCAGGGCCGGTCGAGGCGAGCATGACGCCGCTGTTGCCGCGGCCCTGGCCGGAGCCGGTGATATGGGCGGGAACGCGCCACTCGATGTGGAGCTGGTAGTCCTTGAAAGTGCGCCGGGTCTCGATGTTGCCGGCGCCTTTGGCGACGGTGAGCAGGCCGTGGGCTACGATCCACTTTGCCGGCGTGTGGTCCTGCACGGAGACCCATTCGTCCTCATTCTTGCCATCGAAGAGGATGATGGCGTCAGAGGGTGGCGCGCCGCAGGTAGCGCCGGGCGTCACGACCGCCGGGACAGGCTTCCAGACTTCCGTGTCCTCGGGTTTGGGCTTAGCTTCCTGGGCGGCGGCAAGAGTTGCGGAGGCGAGAAGAACGAGGGTGCAGAGGACGGTGGATTTCATCAAGTGGAGTGTACAACAGGGGTCAGGCGCAGTTCACAGTTCGTAGTTCACAATGGGAAGGATCAGGCGGACCATATCTCAGGGACTTGACCCAGCTGCGAATCGAGGGCAAACCGGGTCTCGTCCGCCGCGGCGGAAGACCCGGGATACAACAATTTCTCGCACCCACAGATAAGTCCCCGCAAACGCCCATTTCGCAAAAGGGACCCTCGCCCTTCGCGCGCCCCACGCCTTCTCTCCCTCAGCCCTGTTCCCCGATCCCTGTTCCCTGTTCCCTGACCCATGATCCCTGTCGTGTCAAGCCCCCTACCGCCCCAAACCTCCCGCATCTCCTTGATTCCATGCCAAATATTTTCCGCCTGAACTTTGCCGGTTATTTCGGCCCTTCGGCGCATACTGAAAGCAAATCGAACTCCAGGGCCGGAAGGGAACTGACCACTGACCACTGACCACTGACTACTGACCCCTGATCACTGACCACTAATCCCACGATGCGACGCGAAAAGCCGTAAAGGCCCCGAAAAATGCCCGTAACTCCCGTGAATTGGCATATTTGCGAGATGCGGCCCTTTGGAATCAGATATTTACGGATATACCCATCCCGTAAACCCTTTGTTATCAAATATGGAGGTATGGCATACGGGGGAGGGGGAACCCCCTCAAATTGGCCCCGGAAGTCATATTCCGCTCCGCCGGCCCGCGCACTCCGAGCGAATAGCTAAGAGCTAATAGCTAAGAGCTAGAGGCTAGTAGCTGCCTTTCATTACCTGCGCCACCGTGGCGCCAATCTCGGCGGGCGAGACCACCACGTGAATACCGGCGGCCTGCATGGCCTTCATCTTGTCGGCTGCGGTGCCCTGGCCGCCGCTGATGATGGCCCCCGCGTGGCCCATGCGCCGGCCGGGAGGCGCGGTCCGTCCGGCGACGAAGCCCACCACCGGCTTTTTCACGTGCTGTTTCACAAATTTCGCCGCGGCTTCCTCGGCCGAACCGCCAATCTCGCCAATCAGGACAATGGCTTCGGTCCCGGGATCGTCGTTGAACAGGCGCAGCGCGTCAATGTGCGTGGTGCCGACGATGGGATCGCCGCCGATGCCGATGGCCGTCGACTGCCCGATGCCGCGCTGCGTGAGCTGATGCACCGCCTCATAGGTCAGCGTGCCCGAGCGCGAAACAATCCCGATCGACCCCTCCTTATGAATCCGTCCCGGCATGATGCCGATCTTGGCCTTTCCGGGCGAGATGACGCCGGGGCAATTAGGCCCGACGAGCCGCGACTTCGAGTTCTTCAGCTTGGCCCACACCTTCACCATGTCCAGCGTGGGAATGCCCTCGGTGATGCACACGATGAGCGGAATCCCCGCGTCCTCGGCTTCGAGGATGGCGTCGGCGGCAAACGGCGGCGGCACAAAGATCATGGTTGCATTGGCGCCGGTCGCATTCACTGCATCGCTCACGGTGTTGAACACCGGCCACCCCTCATGCATCGTCCCGCCCTTTCCGGGCGTAACCCCGCCGACCACCTTCGTGCCGTACTCCGCACACCCCATGGCGTGGAACGTGCCTTCCTTACCCGTGATTCCCTGAACAATGAGCCGCGTGTTGTTATCGACCAAAACCGCCATTCTTATGCTCCCGCCGCAGCGGCTACCACCAATTCCGCTGCTTCCTTCATCGTTGCGCCCACCTGAAAGTTCAGGCCCGACTCCTTCAGAATCTTGCGCCCTTCTTCAACATTGGTTCCTTCCAGCCGCAGCACGATCGGCGCCTTCACGTCGAGCTTGCGCGCCGCGGCCACCACGCCCGTGGCCAGCCGGTCCACGCGCAGAATGCCGCCGAAGATGTTGATGAAGATCGCCTTCACGTTCGCGTCGGCAAGCAGAATCTCGAAGGCGTGCTCGATCTGTTCCTGCGTCGCGCCGCCGCCCACATCCAGGAAATTCGCCGGTCTGCCGCCTGCGTACTGAATAATGTCCATCGTCGCCATTGCCAGGCCCGCGCCGTTCACCATGCAGGCAATGGAACCATCGAGCTTGATGTAGTTCAGGGCGTATTTGCTGGCCTCAACCTCCAACGGGTCCTCTTCGGCGATGTCGCGCAGAGCCTTGATGTCGGCGTGGCGAAAGAGCGCATTGTCGTCGAAGTTGATCTTGGCGTCGAGGGCGAGCAGCTTGCCGTCGGTCGTGGTGATGAAGGGATTGATCTCCACCAGCGAGGCATCTGTCTCGACGAAGGCCTTGTAAAGACTCTGGAAGAAATGGACGGCTTGGCTGATCTGCGCAGGCTTCAGTCCCAGCGCGAAGGCCAGCTTACGCGCCTGCCATGCGCCGAAACCCACGGCCGGGTCGATCGTCTCCTTGAAGATCGCCTCAGGCGTCTTTGCGGCCACCTCCTCGATCTCCATCCCTCCGGCCTGCGAAGCCATAAAGACCAGCTTGCCCGCGGCGCGGTCCAGCACAATACCCAGGTAGAGCTCGCGTTCGATCGCCGCGGTCTCCTCGATGAGAAGCCGCTGCACCTTCTGGCCCTGGGGTCCGGTTTGGTGGGTCACCAGCGTCATGCCCAGGATGTTCTTGGCGTGCCGCTCGGCATCCTCGCGCGTCTTTGCCACCTTCACACCGCCGCCCTTGCCGCGCCCTCCGGCGTGGATCTGCGCCTTCACCGCCACGCCCGCGGCGCCTTCGGCAAACAGCTTGCGCGCCACGTCGTTGGCTTCTTCCAGCGTGTTGGCAACTTCGCCCTTGGGCACGGGGACGCCATACTTCGCCAGGATTTCTTTTGCTTGATATTCGTGGATTTTCATTCGGGTTGAACCACTCGGGCCGCCGGCGATTGAAGGAATCTGAGGACGCGAGTCATGGAATGCAGGGGATAGCGCAACCTCCGCAGCCAGCGAGTCCATAGTATCTTGGCGACCGAAGGAGGGGCAAACCCCGAACCCGCGCGGGCTACGCAATTACCATTGAAATAGCTATGAGCCAACTGAAGGAGTTTCTGAGGCCACTGGCGGAAGACGGCGCCTCGCTGACCAGGGAGCAGGCGGCCGAAGTCCTCGAGGAGATTCTCGCCGGCGGCGTGCCGGAGGTGGAGACCGCGGCGCTGCTCACCGTGCTGGCCACGCGCGGCGAGCAGGCGCCGGAGCTTGCCGGCTTTGTGGATGTGATGCGCCGGCACTCCACACCGCTGCCGTTCACCGGCGCCGAGCGCGGCGAACTCGTCGACTGCGTTGGCACCGGTGGCGGCGGACCCCAAACCTTCAATATCTCTTGTGGCGCCGCGCTCGTCGCCGCAGCCGCCGGTGCCCGCGTCGCCAAGCACGGCAACCGCGCCGTCACCTCGCGTTGCGGCGCTGCCGATGTCCTCGAGGCTCTCGGTGTGCCCATCGAACTCTCGCCGGAACTGGCCGTCGAATGCCTGCGCGAGACAAACTTCGTCTTCCTCTTCGCCCCCCTCTATCACCCGGCCATGAAGACCCTTGGACCCCTTCGCCGTGCGCTCGGTTTCCGCACCATCTTCAATCTCGTGGGCCCGCTCACCAACCCGGCCCACGCGCGCACGCAGGTGGTTGGCGTGCTTGCCCCCAGCCGCGTTCTTCTCGTGGGCCGCACGCTGGCGGCGCTCGGAGCCAAACGCGCCTTCGTAGTCCACGGAACCGACGGCATCGACGAGCTGACCACCACGGGCGAGTCGGTGGTGGCGCGCATCGAGGAGACAGAAACAGGCGAGGCGCAACTCAAGGCCGCGCGCATCACGCCGGAGATGGCCGGCCTCGAGCGCACCACGCTCGATCAGTTCATCGGCGGCGACGTGGCCACGAACAAAGCGCTGCTTTACGACGTGCTGACCGGCGTTCCCGGCGCGCGGCGCGACGTAGTGCTGCTCAACGCAGCGGCTGTATTGGTCGCCGCCGGACTCGCCGGCGACCTCAAAGAAGGCGTTGCAATGGGCGCTGAAGCCATCGACTCCGGCCAGGCCGCCGCGACCCTCGAAAAACTGCGCCGCTTCGGCGCGAAGCATTGCGCCGAGTAGAAAACCAGAGCTCCGCAGCGCGGATGCAATGCTTTGCCACTTGCATTCGCGCGCACCGGCCCCGGTCCGTCGCCCGGCGTTTGACGAACCGGCCGCAAGCTACGACAATGAGAGAGTTGCCTCCCCGTGTGGGCCTGTGGCGCAGTTTGGGAGCGCGCTTCCATGGCATGGAAGAGGTCGTCGGTTCGATCCCGACCAGGTCCACCAAATCAATTCAATAATTCATAGCCCTATTCTTAATTCTCGGTCTATTTCTAGGAACACAGGCAACTACCGGCTCTTTTGAACTCAAGAACGAAACCATCATCGAAGTCATCGGCGTCCGCCCCTGCCGCGAGGCATACCGTTGGTCTGTCTCCCAATCGGTGATGTCTTTGGATGCATCACGGCCTGAACAAGCAGATTCCGGAAGGGCCAGAAGCATCGAAGGGTATACCCCAAGCGGCAATGTTGTCTCAATGTCACGACCAGGCAGCCTGCGACGAACAGATCGAGGTAACGGGACGGCCGGCGTGGTGGGCGTGGACGCACAGGGACGCAAACACGTGCTGGGCATCCGCGAGGGCGCCACAGAGAACGCCACGGTGGTAACCGAGATGCTGGAAGACATCGTGGTCCGCGGCGTCGACCCCAAACGCAAGATGTTGTTCGTCATCGACGGCTTCAAAGCGCTGCGCGCCGCGATCAACGCCGTCTTCGGCAGCCATCAGCCGGTGCAACGCTGCTGCGCGCATAAGCTGCGCAACGTGCTCGACTATCTGCCCACGGACAACAAGGCGCAGGTCAAAAGCCTGCTGCGCGGCTTGGAAACTGGGGGCCCGAGCAGCTATGACGCGCATCAAGAAGCTGGCTAGATGGCTGGAGCAGGAGTCTCCTCAAGCGGCGGCCAGTCTGCTGGAAGGACTGGAAGAGTGCTTTACCATCAACCGGCTGGAGATACCGCCAGCGCTGCACCGCTGCCTGGCCACCACCAATGTCATCGAGAGCGCGCACTCCGGAGTACGCATCCAGACCCGTCGCGTTACACGCTGGCAGAACGGCAAGATGATCCTGCGCTGGATGGCGCCGGCCTTCCTGCGCACCGACAAGCGATTCAAACGCATCATGGGCCATCGCGATCTGTGGCCCTGCAAGCGAATCCTCAACCCGTCTGCGACCGCCCCTCAAAAGGCGGCGTAGTAACATCAACCTACCTGCCGCTCTCTACTTTCAACTGGCAGCGGGACATGCTCCGCTATCGCCCAGGTGCTCAAAGCCCTCTTCAACGCGGCCATCGACCATCGACGCATCTCCACCTTGCTCTCCGGTCTCCGGCTCGCTTCGCAAAACGTCGATCGCAGAACCTGGGCCATCCGTGCAGCGTCCCCAGCGACCGGGTCCCAAGAAGCAGCCCTTCGCTTCTTGGGTGGAGCGACAGGTCCTCGTCGCTGGGGTGGCTCGCTCCCTGTCTTTCACACCCGCCAGTAGTCGGCGCGCCAATCCTTGATCCGCTCCTTGATCTGTTTGCGGTTCAGATTGTGCTCGAGGGCCTGCTTGGCCAATTCGACGACTTCGTCGTCGGCCGCGAATCGCAGCCCGATGAGCTGGTCCTCGCTGAGGCGGTAGACCTGCGAGTGCCATTCGGCCGGCGCCAGCGCCTGCAGGCGCAGCCGCTCCTCCAGCCGGATCACGCGGTCCTGCACTTTGAGCGGATACTGGCGCATCCGGAACAGCGCGATAAACGCTGCTACCGACAGCACCACGAACCACGCCGAATAGAAACACGGGTGGCGGACGACGACGACGATCGAGACGATCAGGTTGACGACCAGCACGAAGAACAGGACGAAGTGGTACGCCGGATCCAGCCGTCCATGGTTCTTGAGATTCTGTGGCTCTCGCTTACTCATCTGCGGCCCCGATTCCTCGCAGGCCGGAATTCGCTCCCACGGCAGTTTGCGTCTGAGCAGTGCCGCTTGAGGCGGCGCCGGGGGCCTGGACGCCGGCGCTAGCGGAATTCTCCTGGCTCGCGGCCGGCGCTGTCAACGCGGATAAATTGCCGGGCCCCAGAACTTCAGGATGCTTGGGGATCAAATGGTAGCGCCCGCGCACCAGGTAGTCCACAAACATGCCGCCTGCCAGATATGGGTTCGCGAATGCGATCGGGATCGCGTAGACGCTGGTCACGAACGACTCGTCGATGCCCTTCACGGAGCGGCTCCCGCGCCTGTAGCCGGGGATCTGCGGAATCTCGAAGACCGTCAACTGCGTCTCAGGATGCTTGCGCGCATACCGCGCCAGCTTGTGGGTGATCTGCTTTGGGGTGGTCATGCCGGCATCGGGGAAAATACTGCGCCTGAAGGTGCGGGGAAAGTAGCCGTCGAGCACTACGCGCGCAAAATCCGCACAATTGCTGAAAAGCAGGTTGAAGTGGGTCCGGTTCGGCCCCGTATTCAGCCTCTCAATCAGAGCGTCGTCTTGCTCTGGCATTGTGTTGAAGCGAAAGGCGTAAATACGCCGCTCATATGCCGCGCCCAGCAGCTCGGTCCAGCCGCCGTGCACAAGATTGCCCGCTGACAAATGCGGTCCCAGGCTCCCGAGATGCTCTTCGCGATAGCGGTTGCGCAAGCGGATCACTGTCTCGCGGTCCACATGAGAAGGAACGTCGGTGGCGTTCTCCACCGAGTACAGGTAGGGAATCAGCGGGATAGCGACCCAATCGTACCTGTCAACCCCCTGATAGCGGGCAATCACCGCGCCCATCTCGCCCGGCCGGCAGCGCCGCAGCGTCACGGGAGTTTCTGCGCAGATTCGCTCGAAGTAAATGGCGTTGTGCCCGGTCGGGTTCAAGGCGCCAAAGAAGCCGAACGGCTCCTCCATGAGCAGAGCTGCCTGCGCGTGCCCATGCGCACATAAAACTACTCCTAACAGGACAAAGGTAAAGGAAAGAACGCGTGACTGGCGATTCGAGAGCATCGGTTTCCCTTGGGGTTAGAGCTACAAATTCTCTCCTTTTCAGTATGCACCAACTTCCGTAACGAGTTGGCAAAAAAGAACCAGTAGAAATCGTCAAGTCAGTGACAATTCGAGACTTCTGCGCGAGAGCACGGCGCAGGCCGCGGACGCTCCTGCGCAACACGCTTCCGGCTACTTGTTAAGACGCGATTTGGGCCAGATTGTTGCGCTTTGCCCTATGTACCGGCTGCAGAACGGATGCCGCTTGTCAAAGGCTCATTGAACTATGAATGAGGGGGAACGATGATCGTGGTCTCCTGCACTTCAATCAGCCCGGAGCCTGTGCGCTTCTCCAGTTCGGGCAGGATGGCATCCACTTTTTCGCGCGTTTCAATGAATTCCAGTTTGATCGGGAGATGGTCGGAAATCTCGAGGATGTGTGCCGAATGGATGCGGTGCTTGGCGCCAAAACCCGCAACGCCTTTCACCGCCGTGGCGCCGGCGATTCCACTGTGGAAAAGAAAGTCGAGAATGCTGGTATAAACCGGAACGCCATGGCGCCTGGCTCCATCGCTCAGGTAGAGCGTCACTTTCACGGCCTTTCCTGTGGCCAACATGCGTTCTATCTCCGCCGGCTCCAGCACCTGGACTCACGCGCGAACGCGCAGCGAGTTTACGCTTCCAGGCAAACCACGAACGATTGAAGCATCTTTGCACGGAAGTTGCAACTACGGCTTGCCGCCGCTGCTTCTCTAGATTTGGTTTCGCGGGCAATGCGGATGCTAGGGCCTGTTCACACTATTGGGGAAGCCAGTTTTTCCGAGTTCTAGAAGCGAGGAGCGTGCTGTGGTGGACCACTGGAGCGACGAGCGACAACGAAATCGGGAAAACTGGCTCCGTCCCTTCGGGTTGCGGCGAAAATCCGACCATACTTCGTTGCCGGCCTCGACGGTGGGGCCTGCCACAGCCTTCGGCCGTCGCCTCGTCTGGTCGAATTTTCGCTCGCAACGCCATCCACCCCAATAGTGTGAACAGGCCCTAGCGGGGTTCTATCAATAAGTAGCGCATCCTCGCTCGAAAGATGCACGATATAAATCGGCAGGCCGGCCATCTCCGCCATGGCAATCGCGCGATGCACCGCCTTGGCCTCTGCCTTCGTGGGCCGCGCAGCATGTGATGGATGGGCGCGTTCTTTCCCTCGGCTATAGCGGGTCTCCTGCAGGTGTAGACCAAGGCACAATCGCTAAGTGGCTTTTTCATCAAGAAAAAGCCACCTTGAATTCTGTCCGAAATGGCTCATAGTTGCAGGAGAACCGCCGTAGCGCCTCCCGATTGACTTACTTCCCAGCCAATCCAATAATCGAAAGCAATGAATGTCTATGAGGAGATCGTGAAGTTGCAACGCGCGGGCCGCCGCGGCGCCGTGGCCACCATTGTGAACTCGCGCGGCTCCATCCCCTCCTTCCAGAGCGCCAAAATGCTCATCCGCGACGACGGCTCCATCGCCGGAACCATCGGCGGCGGCTGCGTCGAAGCCGAAGTCTGGCAGGCCGCGCGCGAAGTCATCGCCCAGGAAAAGCCGCGCACCCTCACCTTCGATCTCAATCAGGATCCCAAGTACGATACCGGCCTTGTCTGCGGCGGCACGCTCGAAATCTTCATCGAGCCGGTCCTTCCCATGCCACAGCTCTACATCTTCGGCGCGGGTCACGTCGCCATCGAGCTCTTCAAGGCCGCGCGCAACGCGGGCTTCGACTGCATCGTTACCGACGACCGCGAAGCCTACGCCAACGCCGAGCGCTTCCCCGGCGCTCTCCAGGTCATCGCCAAGGACTTCGATCGGGCGTTCAACGAGATCGCCCCCAGCGAGTCCTCTTACATCGTCATCGCCACGCGCGGCCACCGCGACGACATGCGCGTTCTGCGCTGGGCCGTCGCAACGCCGGCGCGCTACATCGGCATGGTCGGCTCCAAGCGCAAAGCCATCACCGTCTTTCGCGAACTCACCCGCGAAGGCCTCAAGCCTGAACTTTTTGATCGCGTGCATTCTCCCGTCGGGCTCGACATCGGCGCGGTCACGCCCGAGGAGATCGCCGTCTCCGTCGTCGCCGAGCTCATCGCCATGCGCCGCAACGCCGAGCGCGCGTTGCCCCACATGAGCTGGTTCCACACCGGAAGACACGCCGCGGCCGCCGACGCCGCTTCGTCCGAGCCCCTCCACGCCCCCGCGAAAGAGTAGCCTCGGCGGCCACTTGCAGCGTGGCGCCTCTGGCTTTCGTAGACCAGCGAAATAGAATTTGAGTTAATTGAGTCTCTTTTGAAAAAGCACTACGTCGAAATCCTGGCCGAATTTTCTGCCGACAGAAAGTAATCTTCCACAACATTGAAAACCTGCTCGCTCGTGAAAGCGAAGACTCTGTTCGTTGCGTGACGAAACAGAGGCAATCAGGTTTTCGATGCCCATCTTTAGCGCCTTCTCAGACAACAGCTCGATGGCCCGCGAACCCACGCCTCTCCCAGTATGTTGTGGCAGAAGGAAATAGGTGATCTCCGCCGTTTTCCGGAACGTTCCGGCCGGGTGATAGGCGCGCAGAAGAGCGAATCCGACGGTGCGGCCTTCTGCCCGGACAACCAGCGTAGGGTATCCCTGGCAGAGCGCGAGGAGCCGCTCGAAAAACTCGTCCCCGGCTCGTTCTTCAGGAAAAGCCGCGAAACTTGTTTCGACGTAGTGATTAAAGATATCGAGAACGTCCTTCCGGTCGTTCAAGGAAAGATCGGCGAACTCGTAGTTCATTGGAAAAGCATATCAGTCGATTCCTGCGCCGTTAGGCGGCCCGGTTCTCAGTGCCGGGGCAATCGCGCGAGTTTGTCCCTGCTCCCTTGCTCCGTGTTCCCTTGTATCCCGCTCCCTTCAGAGTTATCGTTTCCCGTATGATTGGTGCTTTCCATCTCTGCGGTCTCATCCTCGCGGCCGGCGAGTCCTCACGCATGGGATCTGACAAGGCGCTGCTTCCCTGGCCTCCAACCGCGCCTGGTGCAACCACGCCTCCAACCCAAACGCTCCTCTCCGCCGCCATCCTCGCGCTCAGGCCGCTCACGCGCGCTGTCGTCGTGGTTGCGGGGAAAAATGCTGAAGCCATCGCGCCGATCATCGATGCATCCGGCGCACACCTCGCGTACAATCCCGATCCCAAACGCGGCCAGTTCAGCTCCTTGCAGGCCGGCCTGCGCGAACTCCTCGCCCGCGGCTTTGGCGCTGCGATGATTACGCCCGTCGATTGTCCACCCCTGAGCGCCGCGTCGCTCCAACTGCTCTGCACGTCGTTCGAGCGCGCGCTCACACGTGGTCTCTGGGCGGTGGCGCCGGAAAACAACGGAAAGCATGGCCACCCGCTGCTGGTGAATCGTGAATTGATCGACGCATTCCTTAGCGCGCCGGTCACCAGCAATGCGCGCGAGGTTCTGCGCGCTCACCCCCAGCGCATCGAATACGTCCCCGTCCCCGACGCGCTTGCCAAGGCCGGCCTCAACACGCCGCAAGACTACGCTGCCCTCGCCGTGAAAATTTCGGAAAAATAGAAATTCTTGGGTGCCCCAGGTCCTGATTTTGGGACCTGGGATCGCACGAGAATCGCGGATTCAGCCTCCGCGCAGCTTCTTGAGCACCGCCGCCAGCGCATCCATCGCCAGGTGGCTCGCATGCGACGAGGCCGCCGGCAGCCCGCCCACCGCGCGCATCAGTTCTTCCCGGCTCAGCTTCCTCGCCTCATCCATGGTCTTCCCGCTCACAAGCTCAGTGACCGCCGAACCGCACGCCATCGCCGCCACGCATCCCTTCGCCCGGAAGCGAATCTCCGCGATCCGCCCCTCCGTGACCTTCACTGTGAGTTCCAGAACGTCGCCGCAGGCCGGGTTCTCGATCCGCGCCGATGCGTCCGCATCAGCCACGGCTCCCGCGTTGCGCGGGTGCTCAAAGTGATCGAGAACTTGCGGCGAATACATGTATCTTGCTCGTGCGCTCAGCGTCCGCCACCCACTCCATTCGCGGTCTGCGCCTTGGCCCGCGTCCGCCGTGCGCCCAGAATCTCCGTCACGAGGAACAAGTCCGCCAGCAGCGCGCGCAAATGGATCGACGCATTCAGATTGTCGATCATCTGCGAACCGATCGCCGGCTGCGCCAGCACCAGTTCCACCGCGGCGATCGCGCTCTCCGCGTCGCGCTTCAGCACCGCGAAGAACGCCTCGTACTTCTCCGCCGGCGCCAGCTGCTCCTGCTCCATCGTCTCCGCGCAGCTTCGTTCCAGGCCGCGCATTGCCTCCGCTGCCCGCGTAAGATGCTCCCGAAGCTGCCGTCCCACGTCGCTGCCGTCGTCGCCGGCCAAGCCGCGCGCCGCATAGGAGAGCGTGAACTCGTAGCACTCCTCAATCGTCTCGCACTGCCGTTCGATCTCAGTCGCCATCTCTTGCGGCATATCCCTCTTTCGCTTTAGGCCCCGATCCCTTCACCGCCCATCGCCCGGTGTCGTGCTCCTCCAGATAGAAATCGCGGTTCATCCAGCCGAAGATCATCGACTTCGTGATCGGCAGCTTCTCCGGCCGGATTCCCATGTACACATGCATCAGCGCCAGCGCAATAAACCCCACCCCGGCCAGCCCATGCAGTACATACATCAGGCCCCACGTCATATCGCTGAAGAGATATGGATTGCGCGTGAAGATCCCCGTCTGCACCCGCTTCATCATAAACAGGCCGGTCACCATCACCGCCAGCCCCGCCAGCATGACTACGCCGTGGTACAGCTTGTTCTCCAGCGGATACTTCGCAAATTTGCTTGGGCTTGGCGCATCCTTGCCGAAAAACCGCATCGTTCTGTTCACCGCATCGCGCAGGTCCGTCCTGTCCGGCCAGATCGACCAGAAATCCAGAAAGAACGATGCGTGAACAATGTGATAGAGAATCGAAACCGTCAGCACCATACCGGCGATCCAGTGGTACAACACCCAGTTAAACTGGATTCCCACTTTCGGCAGGAACGCCGTGAACAGCAGCGTGAGCATCGATGCAGCCATGATCCAGTGAAACAGCCGCGCCGCCAGCGTGTGCCGCGGAACGCGCTCCGGAATCCCTGCCGCGCTCGCCTCCGCCGCGCGCTCCGCAAACCGCTTCGGCAGCTTCACGACGATCAGGTAAAGCGAGTGCACGATCATGAAGAACAGTCCCGCGATCACGGCCACCCAGATCAGCCCCCACGCGATATGCGTCGGCACCGATTGCGCCCACGGACTGGTCGCCCATTGGATCAGTCTCATGCCGCCTCCTGCGCGCCAACAATGGCGCGCTTCACCAGGTTCCTCATCAGCGGAATCTTGTATGCGTTGAACTGCAGCGGCACGGCGCCCTTCACTGCAATCTTTCCCGCCATCTCGCCCGTCTCCGCATTGGCCGGCTTGCCGCGCACCGCGTCTTCCACCGCCTTCAGCCGCATCGGCCTCGGCGCAACGGCGTTCACCGCGATCCGAACCTGATCGATACTGCCCCCCGACAGTTTCATCGCCGACGCCACGTTCATCAGCGGAAAGTCCCACACGTTGCGGTCGCGCACCTTTTCGAAATAGAACTTCGCGCCCGCCCACGCCGCGGGAATGCGAATCGCCGTCAGCAGATCGCCCGGCCGCAGAATGTTCAGCCGCGTAATGTCCGTCTCCGGTCCGACAAAATAATCCTCGGCGTCCACCACCCGCTCGCCCTTTGGCGTCCGGATCACGAACTTCGCATCCAGCGCAATCAGCGCCGGAGCGGAATCGGAGGGGTGTACGGCCACGCAGCGGTTCGCGCCAAAGATCGCGTGCTCCCGGTTGCGCCCCACCGGCGTATCCGCGTAACAAATATTCCCACCCGCGCGATAGCACGGCCATCCGCCCCGGTAGTACCAGCACCGCGCGTCCTGCGACACGTTGCCGCCCAGCGTTCCCTGGTTGCGAATCTGCGGCGAAGCCACCAGCTCCACAGCCTGCGCCAGCACCCCATAGTCCCTCTGGATCGCCGCATGATTCGCAATCTCCGTCAGCGTCGTCATGGCGCCGATCTCCACGCCGTCGCCCGTCGCGCGAATCCCCTTCAACTCCTCAACCCCGCTCAGGTCCACCAGCACCCTCGGCTTCTTGATGCGGTCTTTCAGCCAGTCGAAGCTGTCCATCCCACCGGCCATCACCCACGCATCCTCGCCGTTCTGCTCCAGCAGCCTTTGCGCCTCCGCGGCAGTGTCCGGCTGCAGCAGGTCAAATGCCGGCATCACATCTCGTATGACCGCCATCGCTCACTCCATTCACATCGAGCTCAAATATGCGCTATCAAGGGATCTTGCATGGGCCGTCCCGCTTCCAACGACGTCAGAATCGTATCCGCATTCACTGGGGCGCGCTGGAAGATCTCATCGCCCAGCGCATCGCTCAGCGCGTTCAGAATCGACGCGCAGCCTCCGCCCACTGGCGGCTCGCCGCAGCCGCGCGCCCCTACCGGCGTCTCCGGATCGGGAATGTTCAGCGCATTCCACTTCATGTTCACCGGCACATCCAGGATCGTCGGCGGCTTGTTCTGATAAAACCGTTTGGCCACCGTGGCGCCGTACTCGGGGTCGATCACCCACTTCTGCCCGATGGCGTGTCCAATGCCCAGCGTCGATCGCCCCAGAATCTGCCCGCCCAGAGCGGCCGGATGCAGCACAGTGCCCACGTCGGCATAGCCCAGATAATCGACGATGCGGTAAACCCCCGTCTCCACGTCGGCTTCCACCTCGGCGAAGCAGGCGAGATAGGAATACGAATCCCCGTCGTGCGGATATTTGTCTTTCGCCGAAGCCACCAGGCCCTGGCCGGCCAAAGCAGCTACCGATTGCTTTGTCGCTTTGTTCACGTCGGGATTCACGTCGTGCCCGTCGTAGATGCCGCCCAGTTTGATGGCCTGGCGCGCAGCCTCCGCAAAGCTCATGCCCGCGCCTCCACCCTTGCGGAACACACGCAGATTGGCCACCTCATAGTTGTCCGGCTGCCCGCCCAGTGACTTTGCTGCCACTTCCTTGAGCCGCTGCACGCACTCAAGGCCCACTGCGTGCGCCGCCCGGGTCATGGCGTGCACCGTCTGGCTGCCGCCGGAGGCGCAGGTGTAAGGGAAATGCTTCGACGTGTCGCCCCAGACGATGTCGCACGCATCCCAGGGCACATCAAGAACTTCCGCCGCCGCGCGATGCACGTCGATCAGCGCCTCGGTTCCCAGGTTGCCGATGCCGGATTGGATCTGGACGCGGCCTTCGGGAGTGATGACGATCAGTCCGTCGAAGCCGGTGCTGCCGCCGTGGAAAGTACTGAGCGATACGCCCAGGCCGCGCACCTTGGCGCCCATCCGCTTCGGCTGTTGCGCCACTCTCTCCTGCCACTTGAACTGCTCGGCGCCCAGGTCCAGTGCCTGCTTCAGGAAGCAGCTTGTGACGTACGCGCGCTTACCCTCCCGATTCGGCGGACCGTACTCCGCCTTGCCCTCCGGGCAGTTCGCGCGCCGCAATGCGACCTGGTCCACGCCCAGTTGCCGCGCGGCCTTGGCCAGAATCGGCTCCATGATGGCGATGGCCTGCATGCCCCCCGGCGCGCTCTGTGCGCTGCGCGGCGGCGTGTTGGTCGCCATGGTCACGTTGCGCCAGCGCATTGCGGGCGGCTGATACAGCAACGATGCGATGCTCCCGCACGAGCCTCCGTCACCGCCCGAGCCGTACGACCCGGCGTCGGAAACCAGGAACATGTCGACCGCTGTAATGCGCCCGTCCTTCGCAAACCCTACCTTGGTGCGCGCCCGAATGCCGGGCCGCGCGCGCCCGATAAAATGCTCCTCTTCGCGGCTCACGCGCATCATCACCGGCGCATTGAGTTTCTTTGAGAGAAGCGCGGGAATCACCAGAGTAAGCGCGCCCGTGATCTTGCTCCCGAATCCGCCACCTGTGTATTCGCTGATGAAGACGATCTTGTCCTCGTCCATATGCATCCAGCGCGCGATGGCGGCAATGGTCTGAAAGGTGCTCTGCGTGCCCGTATAAAGGAACAGCTTGCCATTCTGCCAATAGGCCATCGTGGTGCGCGGCTCAAGGCACTGGTGGCTCACATCCGGCGTCAGAAATGTCTCGTCGAGCACCAGCGCGGCGTTCTTGAAGCCGCTGTCGAGATCGCCGTAGGACCACTCATCGGGCGCATGGCCCATGGGCATGCGGCCCTCCTTTTCCGCGGCGAAGTCCTCTTCCGTCCACTTCAGGACGGCCAGCTTCTCCGGTCCGCGGCCCGAGTCCGGCCTTACCCAAACGTTGCCCTCCTCGCGGGCATTGGAGCTGCCGGGCCGCAAGCTCTCCAACGGGTCGGTTGCGAAAGGCAGCGGCTCCATCTCGATCTCGATCTTCTCGATCGCTTCCGCGCAGGCCAGCTCATCCACGGCCGCTACTGCTAGAATCGGCTCGCCCTGGTACATGGGCTCGTCGGCCAGCGCCAGCTCGCTCCATTTGTCCGCCTTGATCGTGGTCCCGTTATCGTTGATGTAATCCGCGTGGCCCGGAACCTCCGCCGGCGTCAGGATGCCCTTCACTCCCGGCATGGCCAAGGCCTTTTCGGCATGGATCCGCTTCACGCGCGCGTGCGGCATCGGGCTCAGTACCAGCCGGCAAAACAACATTCCCTCCGCGCGAAAATCCTCGGCAAACTTCGCCCGTCCCGTCACCTTCGCCACCAGGTCGTTGGTCGGGTAATCCTTGCCGATCAACTTGTACCCCGTGCCGAACTGGCGCGGCTTCTCATTCTCTGCTTTCAGGACATCAACGGGCTCCGTCTCTGCCATCGTCAAGCCCTCCTCATGGTTTCAGCGCCGCGCATCATCGCGTCCAGAATCTTCGTGTAGTCCTGGCAGCGGCAAAGGTTCCCGGAAAGACCTTGCGCCATCTCCTCACGCGTGGGGTTGGGATTCTTCTTCAGGAAACCGATCGCCGACATCACGAAACCCGGCGTGCAGAACGCGCACTGGAATCCCTGCTCGTCCACCACCGCCTGCTGCACCGGGTGCAGCGTCCCGTCATCCGACGCCAGTCCTTCAATCGTCACCACCTTGCGCCCGCGCACCGTGTTCGTCAGTACCGAGCAGCTGTAGTACGGCACATCGTCGATCAGAACCGTGCAGCTTCCGCATTCCGCGCGGTCGCAGCCCAACTTCGTTCCCGTCAAGCCCAGCTTGTAGCGCAGCGTCCACGCCAGCGTCTCCTGTTTCATCGCTTCCACGCGGCGCGGCTTGCCGTTCACGTTCAGCGTAATCAGCCGCTCGCCGCCCCAGGCACGCCCGCGCCCGCCCGGCGCGAGAATCTTGTAGCTCGCCGCGCTCACCACGGCGCCTCCGGCAATCACGCCCAGAATGAACTGGCGCCGCGTGACCCGGCTCTCTCGGCTTTCGCTCGTCTTGGGTCCTTCCATCTCCGGCATGGCAGTCTCTCCGGTCTCAGGGGCTTTCCGGCTTTCAGGATCGTTCCAGGGTGGCTTGGCTCTGCTTGCGGAAATTGCGCAACCACGGTTTCGGGATTAGCCTTGCCACGGCTACGGGAATCGCGCCGCCGCTTCATGGGGAAATTTGCGGCGCTTGCCACTATCTTAGCTCCATTTTCTTTGCCTCTGCAAAGCCCGCCGCCCCGCGCCATCCCGGCCCGGCGTTTCCACCTCTCGCATCTATTTCTGTTCCCCCCTGGCTGGACTAAACTGAATGCGTCATGGCTATCGCAGGCGCTTCTCCGCCCATCCCGCCACGCTCGCCACGGGGCGTGTTTGCTAACGAGCCTTTTACCGATTTCAAAGATCCTGAGAATTTGCGCTCCATCCGCCGCTCCCTCGACCAGGTCGCCGCGCACCTCGGCGTGGAATACAGCCTCATCGTCGGCGGCAAGCGGCTCAAAACCACCGACAAGATTCGCTCCGTCAATCCGGCGCGCCCGGCCCAGGTCGTCGGCATCCATCAAAAATCCGGCGCCGCGCAGGCTGAAGCCGCTATGTCTGCCGCCCTCCGCGCCTTCGACACGTGGAGCAGAACTTCGGCCGAGGAACGCGCTTCGCTGCTGCTCCGCGCGGCTGAAATCATCCGCCAGCGCAAGTTCGAGTTCATGGCCTGGCTCATCTACGAGGTGGGCAAGAACTGGGCCGAGGCCGACGCCGACGTGGGCGAGACTATCGATTTCCTTGAGTTTTATGCGCGCGAGGCTCTGCGCCTGGCCGCCGTCGCCCCGCCCATCCAGTATCCCGGCGAGCGCGACGAACTGTTCTACGTTCCCCTCGGCGCCGGCGCCGTCATTTCACCTTGGAACTTTCCCTTCGCCATCATGGCCGGCATGACCTCCGCGGCCGTCGTCGCGGGAAATACCGTCATTCTCAAGCCCTCAAGCGACGCGCCCACCATCGCCGCCCGGTTTGTCGAGGTGCTCGAAGAAGCAGGCCTTCCCGACGGCGTAGTCAACTTCTGCCCCGGCTCCGGCTCTTCCTTCGGCAACGCCGTCGTCGAGCATCCTAAAACCCGCTTTATCGCCTTCACCGGCTCCAAGGCTGTAGGCCTCGAGATTCACGAGCGCGCTGCCCGCACGCAGCCTGGCCAGATCTGGATCAAGCGCACCATCCTCGAGATGGGCGGCAAGGACTCCATCCTCGTTTCCGCGGATGCCGATCTCGACGCCGCTATCGAAGGTGTTGTCGCCTCAGCCTTTGGCTTCAGCGGCCAGAAGTGCTCCGCCTGCTCCCGCGCCATCCTTGAAGCTCCCATTTACGACGCCTTCGTCGAGCGCCTGCGCGAGCGCGTCGCCACGCTCACTGTAGGCGATCCCGCCGCCAATCACGACCTGGGCCCGGTCATCAATCAGGCTGCTCTCGACTCCATGCGGCACTACATCGAGATCGGCAAGAAGGAAGGCAGATTGATCGCCGGTGGGAACGCCCCTGCCACCTCCGATGGCGGCTACTTCCTGGAGCCCACCATCTTCGCCGATGTCGCGCCCAAAGCCGTTCTTGCTCAGGAGGAGATCTTCGGTCCCGTGCTCGCTCTCATCAAGGTCGCGAGCTTCGACGAGGGCCTGCGCGTGGCCAACAACACGGAGTACGGCCTCACCGGCTCGGTCTACTCCACCAGCCGCGAGCGCCTCGATCGCGCCCGCCGCGAGTTCCACGTGGGCAATCTTTACTTCAACCGCAAGTGCTCAGGCGCTATGGTTGGCGCACATCCCTTCGGCGGCTTCAATATGAGCGGGACTGACTCGAAGACCGGCGGCCAGGATTACCTCCACCTCTTTACCCAGGCCAAGAGCGTCGGCGAAAAGCTGTAGCCCCCGTTCAACGTCGCAACTACCGGCGTCCGCGCCACCTCAATAACACTGGGAGACTCGATTGACCCGATGACAGCGTGGGACTTTACAGCGGTGGTCTGGATTCTCTCCTTCGTGGCGGGCTTCCTCGGCGCGCTCACCGGCCTTGGCGGCGGAGTCATCGTCGTCCCTGCCCTCACCCTCGCGCTCGGCGTCAACATCAAGTACGCCATCGGCGCCTCGCTCGTCTCCGTCATCGCCACTTCCTCGGGTGCGGCGGCCGCCTATGTGCGCGAGGGGTTTTCCAACATCCGCATCGGCATGTTCCTTGAAATTGCCACCACCCTGGGCGCGATTCTTGGCGCCTTTCTCGCGGGCCGCATCGGCACCCATGCGCTCGCCATCATCTTTGGCTTGGTCCTCATCCAAGCCGCGTACCAGTCCTTCAAAGGGACGCAGGGCGGAGACCTTCCCGTTGACTCCGACGCGCTCGCCCGACGCTTGCGATTCGGCGGCGCCTATCCCGTCGACGGCAACAGCCAGGAATACGGCGTACGCAACGTTCCCGCCGGGTTTGGCCTCATGTTTGGCGCGGGCGCTCTTTCCGGCCTCCTCGGCATCGGCTCCGGCGCTGTCAAGGTCATTGCCATGGACCGCGCCATGCATATCCCCTTCAAGGTCTCCACCACCACCAGCAACTTCATGATCGGCGTTACTGCCGCCGCCAGCGCCGGCATTTACCTCAGCCGCGGATTCATCGACCCGCGCGTCGCCATGCCGGTCATGCTTGGCGTCCTTGGCGGAGCATTGTTGGGGGCCAAGGTGCTCGTGCATGCTCCGGTGCGAACACTAAGGGCCGTCTTCGCCATCGTGATTCTGGCTCTCGCCATCGAAATGATCGTGAATGGCATTACGGGGAGGGTGTAGCCCGCATGAATGACCGCCGCTTGGAGAACATCATTGGCCGCCTTCTGCAAACCGGCGTGCTGCTGGCTGCCGCCATCGTGATTGCGGGCGGCGCCTTCTATCTCATCCAGCACCACTCCGATCGCACAGATTATCGCGCCTTTGTGCCCGGCAGCCAGGACTTGCGCACGCTTCCCGGCATCGTCCGGTCGGCGGCGCACTTCCACAGCGAAGGTTTGATTCAATTCGGCCTGCTGCTCCTCATCGCCACGCCGGTAGCGCGTGTCGCCATGGCCATGGTGGGCTTTGCTCTTGAGCGCGACCGCCTGTATACGGTCGTCAGCCTGATCGTCCTGCTGATTCTCGCCTTCAGCCTCGTTCGCGCAACCTGAGATTTGAGGGGATAGGAAAAGGGGCTTTTTGGAAGAGCCCGGACCGGAAGCTGCCCTACGCCACGGCGCCGGGAGCGGTCTGATTTGGAGCCTGCCTTACCGCCTGGTTTTCGGCCTCCATTTTGTTGCCCACCTCTGCCGCGGCCTTCGCCAGCACCCGGTGATGGATAGTGAACAGCGCCAACTCCAGGCGATCGCCCACGCCGGTCTTGTCGTAAATCGACCGCAGATAATTCTTGATCACCTGTTCTGTCGTCTTCAGCCGGGTAGCGATCTCGCGGTTCTTGCACCCCTGCACGATCAACGCCACGATGCGCATCTCTTTGGGCGTCAGGCGGTCGCGCACGCGCGCGCCAACCATGTCCTCTTCCGGCGATTCCGGCGGCGCCGCCTGCGTGGGCAACCAGCTATCTCCGGCGGCAACGCGACGCACGCATTCGATCAACCCCGGGCTGGTCACGCTGCGAAACACCACGCCGCGAAAGCCCTGCTGCAGATAGGCCGCGGGATTGTCGTTGTTCTCCGCAATCACGATGCCGCGGCTGCTTGTGGTCTCGATCAGCATGCCCAGCCGCGTGAAATCCGGCTGCAGTGACGCCGCGAACAGGACGATGGAGCCGGGGAATGTGGTAATGGCATGGTACATCCGCTCAAGATCCGTGCATTGCGCGATGATGCGCAAGTCTTCGTCCATAGCCAGCACTTTGGCGGTGCCGGCCCGGAAGATCGCTTGTGAATCTGCCAGGATGACCTTGTTCATGGCGTGTGCTCTGTCTGCCCCTGTCCCTCTTGGGAAAAGCTCAGCTTCCCCCCCTCTTCGCCAAAACCCGATCCCGCGAGCCGCAGCGCCTGCTGTTTCTGCCCCTTCCTCTCTATCGGCAAAACCGCGGATGGTCTTGGCCATGTCTGCAATTGCTACATTGTGAGCCACTCCAACTGAATGCGCAAGCTCCTGCCCTCCCTTGAGACCGGTAGCCCCCGAAGCGCTGCTATCACCGAGATTACAGCTTGTCGGCCAATTCGAGCACAAAAAACCTTCAACTGGAGTTGCGGAAACCATTAACTAAATTGGGACGCGCAGGCTCTACACTCATCGTATATGGCGCGGCCGATCCTATTGGCGGTAGACGACGATGTGAGCGTGCTTGAAGCTGTGGTCCAGGACCTGCGCCGCCAATATGGTGAAACCTACCGCGTCATGCGGGCCGCAAGCGGCCAGGCTGCGCTCGACACGCTTGCCCAACTCAAGTTGCGCGACGAGCCCGTAGCCCTGCTCGTCAGCGACCAGCGCATGCCCGGCATGAGCGGCGTGGAAATGCTCGAGCGGGCGCGCGCTCTCTACCCCGAAGCGCGCCGCGTCCTCCTCACCGCCTACGCGGACACGGAAGCGGCCATTCGCGCCATCAACTCCGCCCGCATCCACTACTACCTCAACAAGCCCTGGGACCCTCCGGAAGAAAAGCTCTACCCCGTTGTCACCGACCTCCTCGATGACTGGCAGGCCGGTTACCGGCCCCCCTTCGAGGGCCTGCGCGTCGTCGGCCACCGCTGGTCGCGCAACGATCATCGCCTGCGCAACTTCCTCTCCCGCAATCACATCCCCTACCGCTGGTTCGACGTATCCGCAGGCCCGGAAGCGCTCAAGCTCCTTGAGGACCGCCAGCTTGATCCCGAAAAACTCCCCGTCGTCCTCTTCGCTGACGGCTCCGTGCTCGTCGATCCTCCGATCGATCTGCTCGCCAGCCGCGTCGGCCTGAGCGTTCAGGCGGCCCAGGACTTCTACGATCTCGTGGTGGTCGGCGCAGGTCCCGCCGGCCTTGCCGCCGCCGTCTACGGCGCCAGCGAAGGCCTGCGCACCCTGGTCATCGAGCCCGAAGCGCCCGGAGGCCAGGCCGGCTCCAGCTCCCGCATCGAGAACTACCTCGGCTTTCCCTCCGGCGTCACCGGCGCCGAGCTCGGCCGCCGCGCCTACACCCAGGCCGCGCGCTTCGGCGCCGAATTCCTCACCCAGCGCGCCACCGGCATGCGCATCGACGGTCAATACCGCTTCGTCCAGCTCGCCGGCGGCCGCGAAGTCTCCAGCTACTGCGTCCTGCTTGCCCCCGGCGTCCAGTACCGCAAGCTTGAAATTCCTGGCGCGGAGCGCCTTACCGGCCGCGGCATCTATTACGGAGCGGCGCTCGTTGAGGCCCTGGCCTGCAAAGGCGAGGAGGTCTTCATCGTCGGCGGCGCCAACTCCGCCGGCCAGGCGGCCCTGCACTTCGCCAAGTACGCCGCCAGGGTGACCATGCTGATCCGAGGCGAGGGCCTTTCCGCCACCATGTCGAAATATTTGATCGATGAGATTTCTCGCACATCCAATGTTGTGGTAGAGGCGCGAACTCAGGTGATGGAGGCCCTCGGCGATGAGCATCTCGAGGCCTTGCGCCTGCGCGGCCCGTCAGGCGAAACCCAGGTGACCGCGTCCTCGCTGTTTGTGTTTATCGGCGCCGCGCCCATCACCGCGTGGGTGCCGCCGTGCATTTTGCGTGACGAAAAAGGATTTCTGCTTGCCGGGCCGGATCTGCGCAAGGAGGGCAAGCTGTCGGAGGTCTGGCGCGAACCGCGTGAGCCGTTCCTGCTCGAAAGCAGCGTCCCCGGCGTCTTTGTCGCCGGCGACGTGCGCTCCGGCTCGGTCAAGCGCGTGGCCTCCGCCGTGGGCGAGGGGTCCATCGCGGTGCAGTTCGTCCACCAGTATCTGGCGGGGTTTTAGAGCCTGCTGACGAAGATGTACGTGGATTGAGCAAGATGAGCGAAAGCGGAAAACCGATCCAGGTCGAGCCGATCCATCTCCGGGATCTCGCCGCCGTCCTGCCTCAGACCCGCCCCTTTGCCGATACGCCCTTTGAAGCCGTTGCCGGCGCCGTTTCCGATGCCGCCCGCGTCGAGCGCGTCACTGTTAAGTCCGGCGCCGTGCTCGCCGGTCCCGGCGATCCTTGGCGCTACTACTGGCTCGTTCTCGACGGCGAGATACGCGCCGAGCGCCCTGAATCGGACGGCTCATGGACGTTGGCGGGCGTCGCCCGCTCCGGCGAAGGCTTCGGCGAACTGCCTTTGCTCATCGGCAGATCTACGTCGATGTTTCGCGTCTCCGCTGCGCTGAATTCCATACTCGTCCGCTTCACCGAGCAGGATTTCTGGTCGCTGCTCGCCTGCTGCCCGGCCCTGCGCAAAACCGTCCTCGCCGACAGTGCTCAACGCCTGCAGGCATTCCAGGTCGAAGCACTCCATCGCGAGAAGCTCGTCTCTCTCGGCACGCTCGCCGCCGGACTCATGCACGAGCTCAACAACCCCGGCGCCGCCGCCAAACGCGCCGCCTCGCAACTGCGCGAGAACCTGCTTCGCCTCCAGCAGCTCAGCCTGCGCTCCAGCGGCAAACCCAAAACGCCGGCCCAGCTGAATTGCATGAAAGATTTGCTGGAACACGCTCTGAGCGGCTGCAGCCAGCCCGCCATGAGCAGCATCGAGCAGGCCGACGCCGAGGAAGCCATGAGCCAGTGGCTGGCCCAGGCCGGCGTCGAAAACGCCTTCACGATCGGTCCCGTCCTCGTCTCCATGGGCTTCGACCGCCAGGAAATCGCCTGCGCCCAGGAGCACTTCGATCCCGCCTCTTTCTCCGATGCCCTCAACTGGTTCGGCGCTTTGGTCTCGAGCGTCTCCCTCGTCTGCGCCATCGAAGAAAGCATCGCCCGCATCTCCGACCTCGTCATGGCCGTCAAAAAATTCGCCTACGACGAGCGCTCGCCCGGCAAGGAGCTCGACGTCCACGACAGCCTGCAAAGCACGCTCACCATCCTCGGCCATAAGCTGCGCCTCAAGCAGCTTCAGGTTGAGAAGCGATTCGCCGCCTCGCCCTCCTCCCTCCGCACCCGCGGCTACGCCCTTAGTCAGGTCTGGACCAACCTCATCGACAACGCCGTGGATGCATCGCCTGAGGGTGCGAAGGTCGAAATCGCCACGTGGTCCGAGCCGGGTTGGCTCGTCGTCTGCATCGGCGATCACGGCCCGGGTATCCCGCCAGACGTGCTTCCCCGCATCTTCGAGCCGTTCTTCACCACCAAGCCGCAGGGCTCCGGTACCGGCCTCGGCCTTGAGATTGTTCACCGCATCGTCACGCAAAAGTTCGGCGGCAAGATCGAAGTCGAGTCCAAGCCCGGAGACACGCGGTTTATCGTCCGCCTGCCCCTGAGCCCGCCAAAATAGAGCTGGAAGCTTCCGTTACTTCGCCCGCGTCAAATGCGCCAGCATCCCATCCGGCGGCCCGTTCAGCGAGCCGTCGCCGGCCAGCGCCAGTTGCTCGGTATCGCCCTCGCAAACGAGCGTGATGTTATTGCCGCTCTGCGTGTAGGTGCAGGTCGAGGTCATCGGACCCATGCTCACATAGGCCTTGCCGCCGGACTGGAACTGAATGCTTACCAGTTGCCCGTTGCCTGTGTAAGTATGGCCCTTCACGCTGTTGCCACAGCCCGTCGCGCAAACACACACCCACGCAACGGCAGCCGCCGTCCATAACCTTCCAAAACTCGCTCTCACTTGACCTCCCAAGTTACGGCTGGATTTTGGCTGGGGATGCCATGCAAAGACTCTACCTATACCAAGACTCCGCAGGCAAGCGGATTTTTCATCCGCGCACGCCTGCCGGCCGCCCCCCCCGGCTCGCTGACTTGCCGACTCGCTGACTGGCTGCATTCAAACCGGCTGCGCTGCGCCCACAGCCCCAGCCCGGGATTGGCGATGAAGAAAATCTCCTCTCCATCCACCTGGTTCCACCCATGGCGCAGCTTTTCCGGATCGTAGCGCGCGGTCATCGTCTTCAGCTCGCCGTACGCGAATCCCACCCCTTCCACTTCTTCGCGGCTGAGATGGGCTGGGCACAAGGTGATCTTGAACCGCCCCTCCGGCGAGCCGTGAATCAGATGCGCCGCCGCGCTCAGGTCCGCGGCCAGGTCCGCATTCTCGCTCACCGCCTTCAACGTGGCCGGCGTCCCGCGGTAGCCGTACTTGCGGATCAGCTTGTCGATCCCCTTGTCCTCGCCGAACTCACCAACGCCCGGCGCCAGAATAATCAACTCTGCCCCGTCGGCCAGCGCCATGCGCGTACGGTAGATGGACTTATTGCCGATCCAGGTGCTGTGGAACTCGGCCGGGTCGAGATACACAACGGCTTTTTGCATTGGCTTGTCCAGCATCTCGAAGTTCACCTTCAGGCTCAGTTCCGCGGCCTTCAGGAAGCACTCCAGATCGTCGCCGATGTACAACCCGCGCACTGCCAGTCCGCCGTTCTTTCCACGCCCCACAACCGTCTGCACGTACACGATCGGAACATGCCGCAGGAACAACTCGCAGGCGCGGTTCAGCACGTTGCGCACTGGATTCACGGCCAGGCCCATGATCCGCTCCATCCCGTATACCGCGCCCAGATAGTGGCTGCGGTTGATGCCTTCGCGCCCGCTTGTGCCGATCAGAATGTTCTTCGCATGATTCGCCATGCCGATCACTTCGTGCGGTACTACCTGCCCGATGGAGAGAATCAGGTCGAAGCCGCCCCGCGCGATCAGCTTGTTCACCTGCGCCGGCCACGTGTAATTCAGCTTGCCCTCCGACTGCTCGCGGATAAACTCCGCCGGCAGCTCGCCCAGCGTCTCAATGCCGGTGCGCCAGTTGTGTACGCGGAACAGCTCCTGCGGCATGTTCCCGAACATGTGCGCGATCTCGCCGGGCTGCATCGGCGTGTGCGTCCCAACCGCGGGCAGCACAGCCTTCAGCCGGTCGCCGTAGTGCTCCCAGGCGTAGCGCGTCAGCTCGCCCGCGCGGGAGTGCTCGCGGCTCCGATCCGGTGGCACCGCCAGCACGCTGGTCCGCTTGCCCAGCTTGCTCAGGCTCTCCGCCAGCAACTCCTTCAACTGCTTCGGCGAGAGATCGGTCTCGGTGCTTCCCACGGAACAATACAGGCTCATACAGCAATCTCCGCTTTTTGGGCTCAGGAACGAGCAACGCCACGACGTTCGCCCGCAGGAGTGATCGCAAATCCGGTTCCGCTAAAGCCGGTACGCCTTCTTCACCAGGCCGTAGGCCAAATCGTGCGCCACTTCGTGCGCTTCGTCCTCGTCAAGCCGGTGTTCGGCCACCAGCCTGCCCAGAAACGCGCAATCCACGCGCCGCGCCATATCGTGCCGCGCCGGTATCGACAGAAACGCCCGCGTATCGTCGTTGAATCCCACCGTGTTATAGAACCCAGCCGTCTCCGTGGTTTGCTCGCGGAAACGCCTCATGCCCTCCGGGCTGTCATGGAACCACCACGGAGGTCCGAGGCGCAAGCACGGATAGTGCCCGGCCAGCGGCGCCAGCTCCCGGCTGTACGTCGTCTCGTCCAGCGTGAAAAGAATGATGGTCAGGTCGCGCTCGTTGCCAAACCGGTCCAGCAGCGGCCGCAGCGCGTCCACGTAGTTCGTCGCCCTGGGAATATCGGCGCCCATGTCGCGTCCGTGCCGCTCATACACAGAACGGTTGTGGTTGCGCATGCTCCCGGGATGGATTTGCATCACCAGCCCGTCTTCCACGCTCATCCGCGCCATCTCCGTCAGCATCTGCGCTCGGAACAGCTCCCGCTCGGCCGCGTCCGCCTTGCCCGCCATCACCTTGGCGAACAACGCCGCTGCCTCGGTCTGCGGCAAATCTGCCGTCTGCGCCGTGGGATGCCCGTGGTCCGTCGACGTGCACCCCAGCGCTTTGAACCGCGCCCGCGCCTTCATCAGCGCGTTCAGGTAGCCCTTCCACGTCGAGCTGTCTTCTCCGTTCTGTTCGCCCAATTTGGCCGCCTGCGCGGAAAATCCCTCGTAGTCCGGATCCACCACCGGGTCGGGACGAAACGCCGGAACAATCCTCGCCTTCCAGCCCGAATTCCGAATGGCCTTGTGGGCTTTCAATTCGTCCAACGGCGACTCCGTCGTCGACAGCACTTCGATATTGAATTTCTCGTAGAGAGCCCGCGGCAGAAACTCGGGTCTGCGCAGCTTTTCCGAGATCGTGTCGAAATAGACGTCCGCGGTCTTCTCGCTCAATCGCTCCGTCATCCCGAACAGCTCTTGAAAAGCGAAATCCAGCCACATGCGCGTGGGCGTGCCGCGGAACAGAGCGTAGTGGCTGGCAAAGATGCGCCACACCTTCCGCGGTTCCCTCGCCGCCGGCTGCCCAATCTCCAGGTCGTCCAGCGAAACGCCCTGGCTGTAGAGCATGCGGAAGACATAGTGGTCGGGCTGCACAAACAGCGCCGCCGGGTCGGGGAACGGCTCATTCGTGGCAAACCACGCCGCCTGCGTGTGCCCGTGCGGACTGATGATGGGAAGATTGCGGATCCCTTCATACAGCGATCTCGCCACGTTGCGGACGCTTGACACGGCGGGAAACAGGCGGTCTTCGTGGAGCAGCATGGCTTTCATCGTACTCCCGGGCATTCTGGTTCTCCAGTCCTCTGGAGCCTTGAATACTGTCAGAAATGGCTCATCGCTGCAGGAGAACCGCCGTAGGGTGACGCCGCTCGTGGAGTCCATAAGGCAAATGGGGCTCTCCATCCTCTTCTAAGTGGGATGGAGAGCCCCATATCGAGGATCGAAACGTTGGCTGACTGCCTTACGCGTTGTACGTCGTCGACGAAACCCTTCCGCCATGCCCCGTCCAGTTGGTGTGGAAGAACTGCCCGCGCGGCTGGTCAACGCGCTCATAGGTGTGCGCGCCAAAGTAATCGCGCTGCGCCTGCAGCAGATTCTGCGGCAGGCGCGCGGTGCGGTAGCCGTCGAAAAACGCCAGCGCCGTCGAGAACGCCGGCGTGGGCACGCCCAGCTTGATCGCGTGCGTCAGAGCCTTGCGCCACGAGGCCTGGTACTTGTTCACCAACCGCGCGAAATACCTGTCGAGCAGCAGATTGTCCAGGTTCTTGTTTCTCCTGAACGCATCCTTGATCTTGCCCAGGAATTGGCTGCGGATGATGCATCCGCCGCGCCACATCAGCGCGATGCCGCCCATATTCAGGTTCCAGCCGAACTCCTTGGCCGCGGCCCGCAGCAGCATGTATCCCTGCGCGTAGCTGATGATCTTCGAGCTGAACAGCGCCCTCCGCACGTCCTCGATAAACTTCGCCCGGTCGCCCACCTTGGCCGCGGTCTTCGGTCCGCGCAGAACCTTTGCCGCCTCCACACGTTCCTCCTTCAGTGCCGACAGGCACCGCGCGAACACGCTCTCGCCGATCAGCGTCACCGGCTGGCCCTCGTCGAGCGCGCTGATCACCGTCCACTTGCCCGTCCCCTTCTGTCCCGCGGTGTCCAGAATCTTGTCTACCAGCGGCGTGCCGTCCTCATCCTTCTTGGCGAAGATCTGGCTTGTAATGTCGATCAGGTAGCTGTCCAGCTCACCCTTGTTCCACTCCGCGAACACCTCGTGCAGCTCGTCGGCCGTCAGTCCCAGCCCGTGCTTAAGCAGATCGTAGGCCTCGCAGATCAACTGCATGTCGCCGTACTCGATGCCGTTGTGCACCATCTTCACGTAGTGCCCCGCTCCCTCTTCGCCCACCCAGTCGCAGCACGGGGTTCCGTCTTCCACTTTCGCCGCAATCGCCTGGAAGATCGGCTTTACGTGCGGCCACGCCGCCGGATTTCCGCCCGGCATGATCGACGGTCCGTGCCGCGCGCCCTCCTCACCGCCGGAAACGCCCGTGCCGATGAACAGAATCCCTTTCTCCGCCAGCGCCTTCGTGCGCCGCGTCGAATCCGTAAACAGCGAATTGCCGCCATCGATAATGATGTCGCCTGCCTCCAGGTGAGGCGCCACCTCGTCGATCATGTGGTCCACTACGTCGCCCGCCTTCACCATCAGCATCACCCGGCGTGGCCGCTTCAGCAGGCTGGTCAGTTCCTCGATCGAGTGCGCCCCCACCACCTGCGTCCCCTTGGCCTCATGGGCCAGAAAGTCGTCCACCTTCGAGACGGTGCGGTTGAACACGGCCACTTTAAAGCCGTGGTCGTTCATGTTGAGGACAAGATTTTGTCCCATGACTGCAAGGCCGATCAGGCCGATATCACACGATGCTTCTGCCATTCTTCTCTCCAAAAGCCTGATTTTATCATCGCGACTGGCATAACTTTGCTCACAGAATCCCCGTGGTCGAACCTCTCGAAGCGAGACTTTCCGCATATTCAGGAAGGCGCCCTTGACGGCGCCATGCGGTTCCGCGGCGCGCCCAGATGCAGCCCGGCCACTTTGAAATTTTTAGCTTGCGATCCCGGCAGAGCGATAGATCTGGGCGATGTATTGCATGTCGCGCAGGCCTTCCTCGCCCGGGCTCTTCGGCTCAAGGCCGTTTTGAACACAATGCGAGAAGTGCTCGGCCTCGGCCTGGAAATGCGAGGGATCCCGCGCCGGGTTCGGCTCGTCGAGTCTGGCGCCCTGCAACTCGGCGCGCAGATGGAGGCCCTCGCGGGCGAACGCCTGATCTACCTGCAGCCATCCCTTTGAGCCATACACTTTGAAGTAGCCGGCTGTGTCGGCGCCGTAGCTGGTGGCGCAACTGGCCATAATGCCGGAAGGGAACTTCATGTTCCAGGTGACGTTCTCTTCCACCTCGTCAAAGCGGCCGTCGCGATCGATGGTCGAGGCAAAGGCCGCAATCTGCGAGGGCTCCTCGCCGGTCAGGCATCGGCATGCGTTGAGGCAGTAGATGCCGACGTCGTAAAGTGGGCCGCCGCCGGCGAGCTTCTTGTTCAGGCGCCACTCCCCGGCGACGATGTTAAAGCCTAAGGCGCTTTGGATGGCCTGCACCTGGCCGAGTGCGCCGTCACGGATGAGCTGGACTGCCCTGAGGTTGGTGGGCTCATAGTAGCCGCGGTAGGCGATCATCAGCTTGACGTTCGCCTTCTTGCACTCGTCGATCATGGCGTCAGCGTCGTCCACGCTCGTGCACATGGGTTTTTCGCAGAGGACATGCTTGCCCGCCCTTGCGGCGCGAATGGTGTACTCGGCGTGCATCGAGTTTGGCAGCGCCACATAGACCGCGTCGATTGCGGGATTGTGGACGATCTCGTCAAAGTTGTCGTAGTTATAGATCGAGCCGGCGGGAACGCCGTACTGCGCCGCGATCCTATCGGCCTTATCGCGGTGACCGCTCACCAAGCCGGTAATGCTGGAGTTGGTCGTCAGTTGCACGCCGCGCATAAACTCGTCGGCGATGCGTCCCAGGCCGATGATGGCGTAGCCGGTTTTGCGGCCGCTCCTTTGGGTTGCATCCTGCGCTTGCACTACCGGCGCAAAGCGTGCCGCAATGCCCAGCGCGCCGAGCCGTCCAAACTCTCTACGTGTGAGTGTCATCATGAGGGATTCTCCTCCACGGGAGTGCGTCTGCACGGGATTCTATACCCCGAAGCGAAAAACTGCGTCACGGGGCAGGGTCTCAGTCGGAGTCCGTCGCCTTTTCCGCGATACTGTGATGAAGCTGATCGAAGCACACGTGTTGGAATACAAGAAACTCATTGCTGCATAGCGGGCGGCGAAGACCTCAATATGAAATCCGGCGTCGTCTGGACCTTTCCGCAATTCTTGCGCGCATACGAAAATGAAGCGCCATATTGTCCCGCCGGGGCCAGAACCGGAGGTCTGAAGGAAACGGTAGTTTTCTGGAGCGCGGCCCCAGCGTGAATGTCGCCGATGAATCGGTGCCGCGTTTCCTCCGCCATTCCGGCCAACCTCTCTAAGCCTTGCGGCTCCTTGGCAAATGAACATCCCCTGCAAAGGTGAATCGAAATCTTAAGCTTCAGGGTCCGCTCCAGCGCCTGGCGGCTCACCGTCAGCTCCACTCCTTTTGCCATCCCACCCCGCTCAAAAGCACCAATCCCGCTGCAAACGTAACCTGAAATGTTGTCATTCGAACATCGTGCCGCCCCCGGCCCGCACCCCTGCCAGCGCCTCGCCGCAATCGCATCGATCCGTCTCTGTGGGAATCGGAGAATAAATTAACAAAACACTGTTATTCAATAACTTACGTTACATTCCAGCTTCCACCCAACCTCCGCTCCCGGCCCTCCCAACTCGCGCTTTCCTATTGATTTTTGAACAAAATATCCTTAAAATAAGAATCGTAGTACCTCGGGGCACTCAGTAACCCACTCCCCGTCCGAGGATGAACCACTCAAATCCTCCTTTCAAGGACATACAAATCGATGGCAAAACGTCGTGGTAATCCGAACTGGGGCAAGCCGGAGCCCATTGGCCCCGTTGTGCCTACTGTCACCTCCTTCGAGCAGATCACGAAGGAGTTTAAGTTGCCCCCGGACCAATACATCCGTTCTACCCGCCTCCGCGAGTGGGCGCGCCGCAATAAAAATTCCAAATATATTCCTGAGGCGCTCCTTGAGGCCTGGGGCTTTGAGATTGAATCGACGTTGTAGTACTTCCGCCAGTTTGCACAAAAACGCCGCCTTCGGGCGGCGTTTTTGCTGCGCGACAGCTTGGACGGCGTGGTTCCCAAGTTGGCGACAATCCAACAGGCATGGGCATGTGGGACTCGAACAGCGACACGGCCTGCAATCGTTCGTGACCAGCGCTGGTGGGAGGAACGCGCATCGCAAGGCGGATTCCGATTATTAAGTGCTAACCAGTCTAATCCGCCAGCTCGCGCCGGATCTCTGCCTCGGCAGAACTGATTCCTCTAGTGATATCGATATATACGACGCCGGAAATGTCTGAAGGAAGTTCAACGCCGTCCTCGTAAAGAAGGATCACCCGCCCACTGGTGCGCTTCAGCGCCCCTAAAAAGAACCCTAACTCGAACACAACATTCTGGCGCGCACGCGGCTCACCTGCGCCGCTAGATTTAGCTAGTCGGCCCATATCATCAGCAGTTGCTAGCACGAAGACGACGTCGACGTTTTGTGCATGTTGCTCGAATTTCTCGATGAGCGTTCTTCCTTTCGAGGGTTGCTCTGCTAGAACAACTGGGTCGGAGATTGCGAACTCATCGCGGAGAAACGATTTGAGTCCGGAGAGCGTGCGGGTGTTTCGGCCGTGCACGATAAAAACGCGCGGGCGCTTCTTACCCTCTATGAGATTCTCGACCAAACGTGCGAGATCACTTGGTAAGACCTTTACTTTGTTAGCGTAGGCCACTGAATCGTCGCTAGTAAACCACCTCTCAACTTCTGGGTCTGAGGAATTTGTGAGTGCCAGAATCCGCGCATCCGGAAGTTTATCTCTAAGCCTCTTAGCGAGTGCGATGCCCGTTTTGAACCCACCTTGCGTTTCGAGATTTCCCAAGCTTCCGGGCAGCAGCATCACGTCCAGAATGACCACATCGAAATCGCGCGTGCTCGCTTTTGCAAGTGCAGATTTCACGGTCGAAGCCACGACCACTTCGTAACCAGCAAACCTGAGTTCTTCCACGTAGAAACTGGAGGCAAACAGCTCGTCGTCAACGAAAAGAATTCTCAGTGGCACTTTCTTCTTGCGAGTCATCAACGGAATCATACTAGGAACGCGAGGTTTCGGCACCGCTGCGTTCAGTTGAAGCTATATCGCCAATGCACTCGTTGCCCGTCGCAAGTTGTTAGATTCTCCGGTTCTGGGCGAGTTACCGGCAAACCGTAGGGGCCCTCCCTCATCGTGCCACGCCCCTTTCTGGCGTTCGCTCCCTGGATAAGCGAAAATAAAGGGGCATCATGCCTCAATCGCCCCGCACCCCCGAGCCCCCGTTCATCGACGTTCCCGGCGCCGTGGCCGACATCCGCGCCGGCCGCATGGTTGTCGTAGTCGACGACGAGGACCGCGAGAACGAGGGCGATCTGGTCATTGCCGCCGAGCACGTCACCCCCGAGGCCATCAACTTCATGGCCCGCTATGGCCGCGGCCTCATCTGCCTCACCCTCACCGAGGAGCGCGCCGAAACCCTGCGTCTACCACCCATGACGCAGCAGAACACCTCCCGCTTCGGCACCGCGTTTACCGAGTCCATCGAAGCTCGCGAGGGAGTCACCACCGGCATCTCGGCCTTCGACCGCGCGCATACCATCCGCACCGCCATCGATCCCCGCTCCACCGCGGCCGATCTGGCCCGTCCCGGCCACGTCTTTCCCCTCCGCGCCCGTCGCGGGGGCGTCCTTGTCCGCGCCGGCCAAACCGAAGCCTCCGTCGATCTCGCCCGCCTCGCCGGCCTCACTCCCGCCGGCGTGCTCTGCGAAATCATGCGCGACGACGGCGCCATGGCCCGCATCCCCGACCTCATCCCCTTCTGCCGCGAGCACGGCCTCAAAATCCTCACCGTCGCCGAGCTCATCCGCTATCGCCTTCGCCATGAGCGCACCATCGTCCGCGCCGGCGAAGCTCGTATCCAAACCCGCTACGGCGAGTTCCGCATGATCGCCTATGAAAGCGAGGTCAACGGCGGCGAGAGCCACATCGCCCTCATCCGCGGCGACCTGTGCCCCGAGTGCCCGGCCTTCCACCTGGGGCCTGCTCCCGCGCCTCCCAACTCCATCGTCGACGGCCTGCACGACGTCTCCGCTGAACCGGCGGAATCCCGCCCTCCCTGCCCGCATCCCGTCCTCGTCCGCGTCCACACCCGCTGCACCGCCGGCGACGTCTTCTCTGCCGACTGCCATTGCCGCGAGATTCTCGATCAATCCATGCGCATGATCGCCGAGGAAGGCTGCGGCGTCATCCTCTACCTCCACAACACCTCGCGCGGATTCGAAATCGAGCGCGCACCCGTTCCGGCCTTCGGCCCCGAAGGAACCGCCGCTCCCGCCGGCGCCTCACCCGCTGAAACCGGGCGTCTCATCCTTCACCAGGAGCTGCGTTCCCGCGAAGGCTCGCAAGCCCGCACCGGCCGCATCCTCCGCGCCATCGGCCTCGGCGGCCAAATCTTGTCGGATTTGGGGATCCAGCGCATCCGCCTCCTCTCCAACACGCCCATGCACATCCCCGCCCTCGAAGGCTTCGGACTTGAAATCGTCGAGCAAGTCCCCATCCCCGTCGAGGAATGCAGCAAAGCAGCCGTCAGTTGACAGCGATCAGTTGTCAGTTTCGATTTTTGAGGCCGGGAAAGTCACTCACAAAGGAGCGCTGTCATCCTGAGCGATCGTAGTCCGCCGTGGCGGACGAAGGGAGTCGAAGGATCTGCGGTTGCTTTTCCGCTCGTGTCAAATCGACCGACAGCGCTCTTAAGAAAAACCTCACCGCGACCAAGCTAAAAGCTGTGAGCTAATAGCGAACAGCTCGCACCTGACCCCTGACCCCTTAAACCTGACACCTATCTCGAGTACCTGTACGTCCCGCACAGCGTCGTCGATTTCGAGATTGCATCGAATGTGAACACCGGCATGTCGTCGCCCGAGAAGAACGCCACCTCGAGCGTCTTCCCCGTCACATACGTCGCCATCCACTGCGTGTCCTCGTCCCCGCACAACGTGTTCTTGTGCTCGAAGCGCTGCCGTGCCGGAACCCGCAGCCGGTAAAGCATCCCGTTGATCCCCGCATTCACATCCGCGTCGAACACCGCGCTCACCTCCACCGGCTTCAGCACGCGAATTGGCGCCAGAGGAAACGCCAGAAAGTCGATCGTCAACTTCTCCTTGCCAATCGTAATGTCGCTCGTGATCGACGTCGCTGCCGAACTCGCCGCTCGCCAGTACCCTTGATCCGGCGTAGCGTTTGCAACCGCGCCGCTCAGCAACAACGCGGCCACAACGCCGCGCGGCATCCACATCGCGATCCTTGACCTCTGTTTTCCGATCTCTCGCTCCTTGGCTGCTTTGCTCCCTGTCTTCCGCTACCAGCCTAATACGTACGCAAACACCAGCGGCGCCACAATCGACGCGTCGCTCTCGATGATGAACTTCGGCGTACCAGCCCCCAGTTTTCCCCACGTAATCTTCTCGTTCGGCACCGCGCCCGAGTACGACCCATAGCTCGTCGTCGAGTCCGAAATCTGGCAGAAGTACGCCCACAGCGGCACATGCTCGCGCTGCAGGTCCTGGTGCAGCATGGGCACCACGCAAATCGGAAAATCCCCCGCGATCCCGCCCCCAATCTGGAAGAACCCCAGCGGCGTCTTCTTAGTCGTCTCCGTATACCACTCGGCCAGCTCCATCATGTACTCGATGCCCGTCCGCACCGTGTGTACCTTCTTCACGTCGCCGCTGATGCAGTGTCCCGCGTACATGTTCCCCAGCGTCGCGTCCTCCCACCCCGGCACGAACATGGGCAGATTCTTTTCTGCGGCCGCCAGCAGCCAGCTGTCTTTGGGATCGATCTGGTAGCTCTTCTTGAGCACCCCCGACAGCAGAATCTTGTACATAAACTGATGCGGAAACCACCGCTCACCGGCCTTGTCCGCCTTCACCCACTCTGCCAGCACCTCGTTCTCAATCCGCCGCATCGCCTCTTCTTCGGGAATGCACGTGTCCGTCACGCGGTTCATGTGCCGCGCGAGCAGTTTGGCCTCGTCGGCGGGTGTCAGGTCGCGATAGTGCGGCACGCGCTCGTAATAATCGTGCGCCACCAGGTTGAATACATCTTCTTCCAGGTTCGCCCCCGTGCAGCAGATGCCGTGAATCTTGTCCTGCCTTATCATTTCGGCCAGCGACAGCCCCAGCTCCGCCGTGCTCATCGCACCCGCGATGGTCACGAACATCTTCCCGCCCTCGGCCAGCAGCTTGTTGTAGGCCTCGGCCGCATCCACCAGCGCCGCGGCATTGAAATGACGGTAATGATGCTTGATGAACTCCGTGATCTGCCCCATAACTTTTCGCTCCAAATTCTCAACCTAACACAATGCATCGTACCCCCTGTGAATCGTGAGGAATCACGCTTTAAATGCGTCCAAAGCACGATAAGGGGGTGCCCACGCCTCGATTTTTAGACCCGGGATACCTCGACAGAACATTCCGCACAAATCAGGCTGGAAGCTAGGAGCTGGAAGCTGCTTTTCCGAGCAACTCATTCACCTTCGCCATCACTTGAAACGCGTCGGCAACATAGACCACGTCGGCCTTGCCGCGAGTCCATCCGCAGTTCGCGTCGAGCGACACGGCTCGCCGCTCGCCGATGAACCGCCAGCCGACGACGTGCGGCTCCTCGCCGTGGCAGCACGTGGCCAGGCCCTTCGCGTGCCGCGGCGTCGATCCCGTCTGCCCCACCTGGTTGAGATGCGTCAAAAACGGCAGCACCGGCTGCCCCTCGCCGCCCTGATCCACCAGCGACTTCGAGCTGCCCAGCGACGCGCCCGACAAACCGAGGAATCCGAGAATCAGATTTCCCGCCTCTTCCGCATGCACCTGCCCGTCCGGCTGCTTCTTCGTCCATCCCGCTCCGGCGACAAAGAGCAATTTCGCGTCGGGACGAATCGTTTGCTGATCGAGCTTCGGGGCGCGGAAACCAGTGACGTTCGTCCGCAGCTCCGGCAGCTCGACGGCGATGGCAATTTCGTCCGGTAGAGCGTGCGGCCCGTCACCGGCGAAGGGCGCGTGCGTGCCGGCATCCAGAAGCAGAAACCACGGCCGCTTGTCGCGGCTGATGACCGCTTCGATCCGCTGGCGATAGAACCATCGTGTCGCTTCGACGGCTTCCGCGCCGCCGATGGCCGTGATGTGCGTGTCGATTGCGCCGCCTACACGAGCGGCCACCGAAGCCATGACGCGCGCAAACCTCGAGCTTTCGGGAGCGAGCACGATCGTCGCCTGCGCCGCGCGGCAGATCTCCGTGCACGCGGCGGCATCCGATGTAAACCGCGCCTGCGCGAATGCCTCACCCTGGACGGCGAGGACTCGAGGCGCCGCGCCCGCCACCTGCGCCGCCGCGTGGCTCGCGTGCTTGGCGACGATACCGACCGCGAGCTCCGCGCCCAGCCGCGCGGCGAGATCGACGCCGGCGGTGACGGCTTCAAGCGATCCCTTCGTCAGCGCCGCTCCGCTGTCATCCGCATGGGTCAGTACCAGAATCCGCTCCATCACTCCGCTCCCATCCACTCCACGATCTCGCGCGCAATCTCCTCCGCGCTCAGGTTCTTCTCGACGCGCGTCTCGCGCTGCTGCCTGGGCAGGTTCACTGCCACATACTTCAACCCGTTCGCCTCAAGCGCCACGGACTTCGCCTTCTGCAGCGCCGGCATGATCGTGCGCATGTTGGCCATGCCCACTTGCGGATTGTTCCGTGGCTCGGGCAGGTTGCCCGTCGCCCAGCCCAGCACCGCGGGCGCTCCGGCGCAAACCGACACCTGGTGCTTGCCGCCTTCCACGCGCTCCAGCACCTCGAAGGAGCCGTCCTCGCGCAGGTCGATTTGATCCACTCCCTGGAACTGGTCCGTGATGCCCAGCCGCTCGCCCACAAGCTGCAGCGTCACGCCCGCGCCCCGCGTCGCCGACTCCCACCCGCCGAAGACGAGCAGCCGCGCCCGATCCAGCCCCGGCAGCGCCGCAATCGTGTCGCCCAGCGCAGCCGCCGTGGCATGCGCATCCGGAAAGCCGCCGATCGGCCCGTCGACCGGAACCAGCTCGAAGCTCACCTTCTGCGCCACGGTCATCATCACCTGCTGCAGCTTGGCTTTCGGCCCGAGCGAAACAAGCCAGACTTTGCTCCCGGGATTCTTCGCGGCGAGGTTTGCAGCCTCGTACAGCGCGCTCGCCGCCCACGGATCCAGCACCGCGGGCAACACCATCTCGTTCTTGATCCCCGGCCCCGACGTCCCTGTGGTTGGTTCCAGAGTTTGCAAGGGATCCGGAACAATTCCGGCACAAACTACAATGTGGAATTGATTAGACATTACTTCTATTCTCCGCGTTCGCTCAGGGGCTAAAGCCCTCATTCATACTGCTTCGTTATCGGCACGACTGAAGTCGTGCCCTGACACAAAGCCAATTGATAAAGCTAGCAGCTTGGCTCTCAATTCTCAGCCGAGTGTAAACCGCCCGACCCGGCGGTGAACTCGATGTTCGACCGCTCGCCGTCGGGCGAGTGCGCGCAGTTCCACAGGCACGCGCCGCAGTGCACGCACTTTTCGCGCTCGAATGCCGGCGCGCCGTCCGCATCCAGCGTCAGAGCCTGGCCGGAACACATGGCGATGCAGGTCTTCTCCTGGCAGGAGATGCAGCGTTGCCGGTCCAGAAACACCACGTGATCGGCGAAGCCCGGCATGGCCTGTACCTTGCCGCCCATCAACAACGCATCCTGCTGCGTCACCAGCAGCCGCCCGTCAAACGGAATCTCCGGCCAGCCGCGCGCCGTCATCAGCGCATCGTGCAATGGCCGGCCATCGGCAACGGCCAGCGCCGCGGCGTCCCTCAGCTTGAGGCCTGCTTTTCCATACGCTCCGAACCGGCGTATCTGCTTCGGCGCCGGTGGAATGTGCGCCGGAAGCGAGAGCCGTCCGCCGGTAAGCCCGGCGAGGCCCATCCCTGCAAGCCCGCGAACAAATCCGCCATAAAATCCGTTGCGAGCGTTCTCCGCTTCGCGCGCTCCGCGCTCCACCCGGCTTGCGCGGCGGTGTGCCTCGTAGGTTGCGGCCAGGTTCTCCTGCGTGAACGGTTTGCCCGCACGCAGCAGTTCCAGCACTGCCTCGCCCAGTTGCGCGCCCGTGGTCCACGCCTCATCCACGCCCGAGCCGGTGAGCAGGTTGGTTGAGCCGGAGCCCTCGCCGATGCGTGCAAATCCCTCGCCGGCGAGGAATGGCTCGCCGTGTTTGCCCGACTCCTCGAGCGACTTCGCCCCCCACGAGCGCAGCGTGCCGCCCTTCAGGTGCTGCCACAGCAGCGGATGCTGGATGTAGTGCTGCAGATAGCGATAAACCGTGCGCCCCGGATCGCCCATCCACGACGGGACGAAGATGCCGGCCGAAACCAGCCGCTCCGGGTGCACATAGAGGAAGCCGAAGATCTCCGGCTCGGGGAATCCAAAAGTGTGCCACACCGTGCCGGCTTCGAGCGCCGTGTCCTCCGGCAACTCGATGACGAACTTCATGCCCAGCGCCCATTCGCGCCGCGCGTGACCGGCAGGCAGGCCGAAGCGCTCGTCGAGCCTTTGGCCGACCGCACCCACGGGGCCGTCACCGACGACAGTGAGCTGCGCGCGCACATCCATGCCGGGCATGAAGCCGTCGGCCGGGATGCCGTGCTTGTCCACTCCCTGATCGGCGAGGCGAAGTCCGGCGACTGCTCTGCTTTTGGGGTCCGGGCTCTCGGCAAAGATGGGGCCGCTCACCGGCGTTCCCGGCCAGATCTGGACGAGTCCGCTCGCCATCAGTTGCGCGCCCACCCATTGGTTGAACTGGCCGATGGACAAGACAAGCCCGCCCTGCTTGTGCAGGAAGGCCGGCGTCCAGGGCAGCTCGAAGGCGGAATCTTTGACCCACAGCGTTTTTCCAAGACCAAGGAAAAAATCTCCCATGCGCAACGTGAGCGAACGCCGGCTGGCTCCGATGGGATCGAGCAGGTAGAACACGCGCTCCTGCCTGATCGGAGCCGCCATGGGGACCTCGGCGGGATCCAGGGCGGGAAAGCTTGTGCGAATTCCTTCGGCGCGCGTGACTACGCCGCTGACGCCGGCGGCCAGGTCGTCGGCGCGCTCGTAGCAGAGCACTTGCAGCGGCATGCCCGGCGCAACCTTGCTTTCGAATGCGGGATCGGCGGGGTTCTGGCTCCATGCCTGGGTCAGCGTGGTCAGAAATCCGCCCATCGCCGGGCCAAAGCCTGCGCAGACGATGTCCACGTCCATCGTCTGGCGGTCGACTTCGACAGGCTGCGGCGCCGAGCTCATGCCGCTCCTGCCGCGGGATAGTCCAGCGCTTCGGGAATCATGACTTTGCTCGCGGTTTCGGCGGCGCGATCTTTGGCCAGCCGCGCGCCGCTCAGGCACATCGTCAATCTGTTTTGCAGCCGGAGAAACTCGCTCGACCCCGCGCAACCCGCGCACGGACCGGCCTTGGCCGGATGGCTGCCGTCGGCCGCCAGTACATCCACAGCCATGGCCATAATTCCCGGCATGGTCTCTTCCAGCTCTTCGAGCTCACTGGCAAGGAAGCAATTGCGATGCTCTTCCTCGTCCCACGCCGGATGCCGGTTATAGCCGAAGACCAGCTCGGCGCAGATGCGCGAAACTTCGCCTGCCGCCTGGGCGGCTTGCGTGTGGCAAAGGTCGCTGAGGAATTGCACGGCGCAGGCCAACCCTTCCGCGGCCACCGCGTCGCTTGCTCCGCGCGTCTCCAGTTCCAGCACATCGAGAATCTGGCAGCGCGAGGCCATCAGCCAGCTCAGCGCGTCGGCCAGAGCAAAGGTCACGCCCTGCCGCTGCCCGTGATAGAGTTTGTTGCCCTTGGGATCGGTGGAGTGTTGCAGATAGTTCAGCGTCCACGCCCACAAGTTCATCGCCGAGGCCAGCGTGCATGCGCCGGTCCCGGGATGCGTCGATGCAATCTGCCGCATCTCCGCGGTCCACGCAGCGAACTCGGCCAGAAATACCTCGCTGGTCATCGTCACCGTCAACTGCCGCCGCTGCACCGCCTCCGGTCCCTCGTAGGTCGCTTCCAGTTGCGCGTCCATCCACTTGTTGGCCAGGAAGCCCGGGCAATCTTCCGTAATTCCGTAGCCGCCCATCAGGCTCACTGCTTCGCGCATCATGTTGGCGCCATGGCCGGTGTTCCATAGCTTGGTGGCTGGGCACAACACGTTGGCCTCGGCGTCCATCAGCACGTACTGCACCAGCGTGTCGGCCTCAAGCTCCGCGCGCCGCGCATCGTCCGCTTTCATCTTCAGCAGTTCGATCGCCCGCTGCTCGCTCTCCCTCAGCGCCTTCATCTCCGCGCGCCCGCCCTGGACGCCGCGTTCCTTCAGAATCGCCGTCTTCTGCTTCTCCTTGGGATCGAGCTCGTCGAACAGCCGCGCCGCGGCAAAGCCCAGCGAAGCCGCCGCCTCGCCCGTGGCCCATACATCCACCAGCCGGTGCAGAGCGTCTTCCCGCTGCTGGATTCCCTGCTCGTAGCGGACAGATCCGGGCCTTGCCCCCTCGGCCCCGCGGAAGCGCTGGCGCTGGTAGCGAATCACGGGCTCAACCGCCGACAGCAGCTTGGCCGCCGTCATCAGCCCCACCGGCACGCGCGTGCGCCGGAAAACGGCGTCAATGATCTCGGTGTGGTTGAAGTTCGGCACAATCGCGCCGTCCTTCACCGTGTACCCGCCCACAATGCGGTTGGCCGGAACCTTCAGGTTGAACACCGGGTCGCCGGTCGACGAAAGCTGGTGTACCAGCTTCTTGGTCGCGGTTCCGCGATCGAACGTCCCTTCGTCGGTCTCTTCCAGGATCACCACGCAACTGCCCTTGATGCGCTCGTCGTCCGAGTTCACCGCCGCCGTGACGAAATTGGCGAACGCAATCCCGGTGATGAACCGGCCGCGCTTGTCCACCTGCAGGATCGCTTCCTCGCCGTCCTTCCACTCGGCCACGCGGATCTTGCCGCTCAGCATGCCGGTGTCGACGCCCACGTAAGGGAGGGGCTCGGTCAGCGCGAATGCTCCGCGCCAGGGCTTGCGATCCTCGCCGGGCTGCGGCGGAGCAGAGAGCTTCTTGTAGCGGCTCACCTGTTCCCCGGTGCCGCGTTCGTGGATCGGAGAAAGCGCCAGAAATCCAGCCAGGCTCGCGGTCGCCGCGCCGCCGTCCACCCATGCCAGTTCAAAAGCCGCCAGCCCCAGCGCCAGGTTCTTGGGCCCCACAATGAATCCGCCCTCCTCGGGCTCCATGAAGGCCGCGGTAATGCCGGCGCGGTCGAAGGCGTCGAACATGTCCTCCTTGCCCGCGGTCCATTCGTGCGTATTGCGTTCGCCCGCAGCCACCAGGCGGGCCACCGTACCCCTTGCCACGCCGCGCGCCGATTGCACCAGCATCTGTAAGTCGAAGCGATCGGCAAACCGCCAGAGAATTTGCCGCACCGCATCTCCGGGGAGGGTGAGCATGGTTCTTGTTTCGGGAATCGCAACTGTGCCCATGGAGGGTCTCCTGACTAGCGCCCCTATTTTCTTCGACTGGGCTCCCGGCGGCATGTGACCCGCATCACCCAAAGGAGGTGTTCTTGCCGCAATGCGCTAGGTTTGGCGTGTCCCCGCTGCCCGCTGGTAGCTGATGGCTGAAAGCTGTTTTGTGATCTGCATCGTGGGGGTTGTGATACCTGTCACTGCGAGAACCCTCCCGAAAAGGGTCATCTCAGTGAAGCGATCCTCGCATCCGGAACCATCCGGAAGCCGCAGTGGACTTGGTGAAATACGAGACCAGGAAAGCTGTGGGAACTCCTCTTTTGCCTGGGGAAGGAAGACGGCAGGATGAACCACGCCGCATGGATAAGAGTGCGATGCGATATCCGCAGGGCGATGCTCTCGGCCGCCGCTGTTCTGGCATTGGCGCTCACGCCCGGCGCTCTTCGTGCGCAGGCTGACTGCCTGGCCTGCCACGGCGATGCCAGCATGACCGACGCTTCCGGCCACAGCATCGCCGTTGACGGCCAGAAATTCAGCCAGAGCATTCATGGCAGCTTGCAGTGCACTAACTGCCACGCCGATATCAAGGGCTATCCGCACCCCGACAAAATTGCTCCCGTCGAGTGCAAAACATGCCACGCCGATCAGGCGGCAAATCTTGCCGGCAGCGTGCATGCCAACGCCTCCGAGCATCCTTGCACCAGTTGCCACGGCGTCGCCCACTACATCTTCCCCAAGAGTGACCCCAGGTCGAATGTCTATCCGCTCAACGTTCCGCGAACATGCGGCGCCTGCCATGGCAACCCGGAGCTGGCAAAGAAATACGGCCTACCCAATGTCTATTCCATGTACATGGACTCCATCCACGGCTTCGCGCTCAGCAACGAAGGTTTGCTGGTGGCGGCCAATTGCCAGAGCTGCCACGGCTCGCACCACATCCTCAGCCATACCGACCCGCAGAGCCCGACCTACAAGACGAATATTCCGAAAACCTGCGGCAACTGCCACGCGAAGATCGACGCCGACTACGAGCAGGGCGTCCACGGCACGGCGATTGCGAAGGGCGACCTGAAGGCTCCGGTCTGCAGCGATTGCCACACCGCGCACGCCATCCTGCAGCCCACCGAAGCCGAATTCCGCATGCAGTCAACGCCCATCTGCGGCAACTGCCACAAGGACAAGTTCTCCACCTACCGCGACACGTTCCACTCGCAGTTGGGATCGCTGGGCGGCTACGTCGAAACCGCCCGCTGCTGGGATTGTCACGGCGCGCACGACGTGCGGCCGGCCTCCGATCCCAGCTCGCCGATCAACAAAGCCAACCTGATCGCTACCTGCGGCCGCTGCCATGCCGGCGCCAACCTGAGCTTCGTCCAGTACCAGCCCCACGCCAACGCGCGCGACCGCAAGCTGAGTCCGGGGCTTTACTTCGTCCGGCTCTTCATGAATCTGCTGCTGGTCAGTGTCCTCACCTTCTTTGTGATTCATACCCTGCTGTGGCTGATCCGCTCGCGCTACGCTCAGATCAAGAACTCGCCGCGGCGAGCTGCGAATGGAGGAAAAGATGCCTGAGTCCGAGCTGGCCGAACCGAAAACCGAGACCGCCGCCAAGGACCGCTACTTCGTACGCTTCACGCGCAACCAGCGCTACATGCACGCGGTCCTGTTCACCACGTTCCTCGGCTTGGCGGCCACCGGCCTGGTCATGCGCTTCAGCGAAAGCTTCTGGGCGCGCAAGTTCGCCGCCGGTGTCGGCGGCTTCGGCGCCATCCTCTTCTTTCATAAGTTCTGCGCCCTGGTTCTCACCATCGCCTTCCTCATCCACGTCAAAGAAGTCTTCCAGCGCGGCCTCTTGCATCGCGAAAAGGGAATCTTCTGGGGGCCGACGTCCATGGTGGCCGGCTGGAAGGACGTCAAGGATCTCTTCGGCCACATGCGCTGGTTTCTCGGTCTCGGCCCCAAGCCGCAGTTCGAGCGTTACGCCTACTGGGAGAAATTCGATTACTGGGCCGTCTTTTGGGGCATGGTCGTCATCGGCTTCTCCGGCTACGCCATGTGGTTCGCGCCCTTTTTCGCCCGCTTCCTGCCCGGATGGGCGCTCAACGCCGTGCTCGTGATTCACAGCGAAGAAGGATTGCTCGCCATCCTCTTCATCTTCTCCATCCACTTCGTCAATACCCATCTGCGCCCCGACAGTTTCCCTATGGACATGGTGATCTTCACCGGCGTCGAGAGCGAGGAGGAGTTCAAGCTGAAGCGCCCGCTCGAGTACCGGCGGATGCTCTCCGAAGGCAAAGCGGAATCGCGCATCGGCATTGCGCCGCCGCTCTGGCTGCTCAACTTCTCCAAAGTTGTCGGCTACACCGCCATCTTCATCGGCCTCACCCTGCTGGTCCTCACCCTCACCGCGTACTTCCATTGAGATCAGCCCACCGTGCTTCATGAACTTGTTTTGTATCAGGGCATGACTTGAGTCATGCCGAAAACGGCCAATGAAATCAAAGGGCTTTAGCCCTTGCCCGTGCACGCCCCTCCCGTTGGCGCCAATAGAGCTGAAAGCTGATAGCTGACAGCTGAAAGCTGTTGTTGTGACTCCTGTCACGGCGGCAATTCCCGCCGGGGCGTCTCCTCAAAGCGTGGACCTCGCTCGCCGGTATGCGCCTTTTACGCTCGTTATTCTCTGTTTTGCCTGGGCCTCCACCGCGCACGCCGCGCAAAAGCTCAGGGATGCGGACTGCCTCACCTGCCACTCCGATCCCACGCTCACTGAGGACGTGAACGGCTCTACCGTCAACATCTCCGTCGATCCCGAAAAGTTCAAGCACTCCGTTCACGGTTCCATGTTCAAGTGCGTCGACTGCCATACTGACGTTCGTAGCCTCGCGCACGAAACGACTCCGCAAAAAGTCTCCTGCGCCCAGTGCCATGCCGATGAGGGGCAGGGCTACGCGCACAGTATTCACGCCCGCGCTGCGAGCAACGGCAAAATTCCCGCCAGTTGCCAGGACTGCCACGGCGACGTCCACCAGATCGTGGCTGGCGACGATCCCAAATCGCCGGTCAATCACTCCAACATTCCCTCCACCTGCGGCCGCTGCCACGGGCAAAAGTTTCTCATGGAGTCGAATGGAGAAAGCGCGCAGCCCTTCATCTCCTACCAGTCGAGCGTCCACGGCCGCGCGGTCGCCAACGGCTCGCAGAAGGCCGCCGTCTGCACCGATTGCCACGGCGTGCATGAGATTCTCCCCGCCAGAGACCCCAAGTCGCCGATCTCAAAAGTCGCCGTCGCGTCTACCTGCGGCAAGTGCCATACGGATGTCGCCAGCACGTTCAACGCCAGCATTCACGGCCAGGCGCTCGCGCGCGGTAATATGCTCGCTCCAACGTGCACCGACTGCCACGGCATCCACTCCATCAAGCGGCACACCGATCCCAACTCGCCGGTCGCCGAGCAGAACGTCTCCCGCGACATCTGCGCCCGCTGCCACGAGGGCGTGCGCCTCTCGCAGGAGTTCGGCGTGCCCTCGAACCGCGTCGCCAGTTACTTCGACAGCTATCACGGCCTCGCCGCCGAAGGCGGTTCCGTCGTCGCCGCCAACTGCTCCTCTTGCCATGGCGTCCACGACATTCTCCCCTCCAGCGATCCACGCTCCACCATCAATCGCGCCAACCTCGACGCCACCTGCGGCCAGTGCCACAAAGGCGTCACGCAAAAGTTCACCCGCACGCCCGTCCATCTACAGGCCGGCGCGCGCTCCGGCGACATCGATTCCATTGCCGTGCGCTGGGTGCGCTGGATTTACATCCCCCTCATCCTTCTCGTCATCGGCGCCATGTTCCTGCACAACGCCGTCATCTGGCGCAGCAAAGCCGTCGCCCGCCGCCGCTTGATGAACCCCTTCATGACGCGCATGACCGTGAATCAGCGCTGGCAGCACCTCGTCCTGCTCTCGAGCTTCATCGTTCTCGTCATCACCGGCTTCGCGCTCAAGTTCCCCGAGACGTGGTTCGCCCACACCCTGGGCATGGGCGAGAACCTGCGCGGCATCATCCATCGCGTCGCCGGTGTCGTCCTCATCGGCGCGGGCATCTATCACGTCTTCTATCTCGCCCTGGCGCGCGAGGGCCGCCGCCTGCTCCGCGACATTGCGCCCGTCCCGAAGGATGCATTCGATGCGTGGGCCGCCATGCGCTATTACCTGGGCCTGAGCAGCCAGAAGCCGAAGTTTGGCCGCTTCAGCTACTCGGAAAAGGCCGAGTATTGGGCATTGGTTTGGGGCACGGCCCTCATGAGCCTCACTGGAGTCATGATCTGGGCCAAGGTCTGGGTTGGCGACACGCTCGCGCGCTGGTGGGTCGATGTGGCCACCGCCGTGCACTTCTATGAGGCCATCCTGGCCACGCTTGCCATCCTCGTCTGGCACTTCTACCTGGTCTTCTTCGATCCCGATGTTTACCCCATGAACTGGGCCTGGTGGGATGGCAAGATGCCCGTCGAGCAATACCGCCATGAGCACGAGCTCGACCTCGAGCTCAACGCGAAGCCTTCGGCGGATGCCAATGACCCCGGTCCGAAACCCTCACCCGGGAACTAGCGCCGCCTTGTCCGATTCAAAGGCTTCACCGGAAATTGTGACGACTCCCGGCGAACAAACCGGCTATCCTCGCCCCGACTCGTTGTCCTTTTAGTCTCTTGTCCCCTGCCCAGGCCCCCGGCGACAGTGGAGTGTGCTTCCCTATCGCCCGGCCTCGCAGATCCGATCGAGTTGTTTCGACCGGCGCTATGTCACGGTCACGGTGAAAGTGGTCGTAGGCGCCGGAGTTACCGCGGGATTGCCATCTCCCGTAACGGTGAACGTATACGTCCCTGGAGTCGTCCCAGGATTTCCGCTGCCTCCCCCGCCTCCACCACCGCCACCACCACCACCACCGCCACCGCCGCCTCCGCCGCAAGCTCCCATGCCCCAGAGAATAGCCAGGAGAACGAGTACCCCCAGTATCGATTTCGAACGGCGCCGCCGCGCCGGAACCCAAAGCAAAACCACGAGGGCCAGTGCCATCCTACCGGCATTCATCCAGCCTCTCCCCTTCGCCTGTGGCACGACGGGCTGATTGAGCGCCGCAGTTGCGGCAGTGGTGGTCACCACCGCGTCTGCAAACGTCTCTCCTGGGACTGTTGGTAGTGGGAGTGGGTTCATCGAAATCGTGCATTTGGGCAAATCGGTAGCTCCGCTGGGTTGGCCCGTGAGAGCGCAGACAAGCCAGATGGTACCCGTATAGCCCGAAGTCGAACTGGCGGTAATCGACGACCCAGTCTGCCCTCCTGGAGCGACTGAAGCCGCATTCGACGCAGCAAGCATGAAGACTGATTGCGTTACGGTGACCTGCGCCGTAGCCGTACTCGGAAGATAGGTGGGATCTCCGCTATAACTGGCCGTGAAAGTGTCCGTCCCAGCGCTCAGGCTGTTCGCCGGAATCCAAAAAAGGGTGGGGGCGCTCCAAATTTCCGACGCCGAGTGCGTGTAGCCGCCTCCCGACAACGTTAATGTTCCAGTCGGCGGTGCGTACGCTCCGGTTACTGCAACCGTTACTTGAAACGCCTGGCCCGAATCGACGCTGTTCGACGCTGGCGTCAACGTCACTGCGGGCGCAACTTGAGCCCATGCGGTCACAGTCACCGTCGTCGAATTGCTCGCCGGCGTGTTAAACGGATCGCCACTGTAATTCGCTGTCAGAGTGTCGGTTCCGGCGCTCAGGCTTCCCGCCGCAATCGGAATAGAGTAGGTGCCCCCCGATACAGGACCCGAATATTGCTGGCCATTCGCTGTAATTGTCACACTTCCGGTCGGTGTGGGCCCTCCGCCGGTCACCGTCCCAGTCACCGTCAGCGGAAGGTTTGAGGTGAAGCTGGTTGCCGACGGCGTCACGGTAAGGGTCGGCGTCACCTTGGTCACTGTGACTGTGGTCGTTGCGCTTGCAGGAAGGTGTGTGTTGTCCCCCAGGTACTGCAGTGTCAGAGTGTCCGTCCCCACGGCCAGCTCTCCGGGTGTCAACGTGAAGGTGTGGCTGCCGCCGGAGAGCTGCGCAAAGAAGTAAGATCCCTGGTATAGACCATACAGGTACACCGACCCTGTCGGCGTAGGGCCTGTGCTGGCAACATTCACCGTCAGTTGAAGCGTGGTTGCGGTCGTCAGGTTGGTCTGCGATGGTATCAGAGTCACCGTCGGAGTGAGAACATAGACAGTGATCGTGTCCGTCCCCGCGAGATAATTCGAGTCCCCGCTGTAGCTGACGGTAAGGAGATTGGTCTCGTTGGGAAAGTTGCTGAGCGGGATCGGGATCGTGCACGCGCCGGCAGTCAGCATGTATGCGACAGATGAATAGCCTGGCAACGATAACGTTACGCTTCCGGTTGGTGTTGGGCCGGCGCCTGTCACAGTCACCGTCAAGGTCACGATATTGGATAGATTGGACTGCGCGGTCACCGTTGGCGCCAGCTTGGCCACGGTCACGCTGGCCGTCCCGCTTGCCCTTGCATACGTCGCATCTCCGCCATAAGTCACCTTCAGCGTGTCGGTCCCCCCGCTCAGGGAGTACGCTGGAATCGTAAACGTGTAGCTCCCGCCAGAGAGCGTCCCCGCAGCCGCCGCGTAGCCCCCTCCAATCAAAGTAACGGTGCCGGTCGGAGTGCCGTTGGAACCGCTGACCGTAACCAGGACGCTGAGCGATTGGTTCACTGGAAAGCTCGTCTGCGCCGGCGTCACCGTAACCGTCGCTGTGGCTGTCCCCGTCGTCGCCGGTGTCCACGCGTTCACCACGTTGGCCACATTCAAAGAGCCCAGCCCGGTGGCCAGATCGAAACCAGTGGCCGCGCTGTAGCCGGAAAGAATCCCGATGGAATCGCCGGAATGGATCACGGTGCAGTTGAGAGAGCCGGGCGCGCAAGCCATCGCGTTGGTCCCTGTATTGGGGTCGTTGAAGTAGCAGCCGTCGTTCGTCTTGGCCGTTTCCGCCGAACAGTTCGCGTAGTTCTGTTTACCGGCCAGCGTGTAGAGCTCCGCGTTCGGATTCCCCTGCGGCGCTGCCGCCTTCTGGTTGATCAGAGCCATCACCCCGGCCATGGCCGGCGACGCCACCGACGTTCCACCTACCTCCTCACCTTCCGGCTCGCTGGTTGAGGTGTAGGAGCATGCCCCTTCAGCGGAGACACAGATGAGGTATGCGCTACCGAGAAAGCCATTTCCGGCAAAAAACGAGATGTCGGGCAGGTCGCGCACCCCGTCGCTGGGAACCCCCGCGATGCCCGCTTGCCAACTCGGCTTGGCGTACCCGCCGGCGCAACTGGCCACTGTGGATCCGTCGCTGGTGGTGCAGTTGCTGGCGCCCCCGCCGCCGCCAACCGTATCCAGGAATCCGGAAAGATTCGCCTGGGGGTTGGTGTTTTCATAGATCGTGTACCACCAGTTCTCCACAAAATTGCAGGCGCTTTCGGCATCGGTTGGAGTGGTTGCACTGTAGCCCGCCTTTTTGAGCGCCGCCGCCCATTCCTGCAGATAGTTCAATGCCAGGGGATTCGTGCACGTATCATTCCAAGGGACCTCCGGGACATAATTGAGAGCGCTTGACCCAGTGCTCGGGCTGTTGGTTGTGCCCCAATAAGGCGAAGTCTTAGAACCCCAGTTGAAATCCGTGCCCCCGACGGCAGTGTTATAGGGCGTGGACGCTATCCCGCTAACGGAAAGACCATATTCCGCGGGATGCGGCGGGATTCCTGCCAGCCCCTGGTCGCACGTTGCCGATCCCGCGTCTCCCGATGCTACGAAAACCGCGATGCCCTCGGTTGCAGCCGTCTCCCATAGATTGTTGTAGGCCGCATTTCCGCTGGTGCCCAGGCCCAGCTCGCACATCCCGTAGCTCACGCTCAGGATATTGGCCGTGCTGTTCTGGATCACGTAATTCGCGGAGGAATACACCGTGTCGGTTGTGGCCGAATTGGAACCCGACACCACCAGCACAATGCTGGCCCCCTTGGCCACAGCGCCTGACCATTCCACATCGAGCGTGTTCTCGATGAGATCGTCGATGGTGCAGGGCGCACTGGCGCCTGTGCTCGTGCACTGTCCGGGATCGATACCGTTGGCGACAATCGTTTGCGGCGGGGTTCCTGCACCCAGCCCAAACGCGGCGCGGAAGGCGGCTACATCGTTGGTGTTGATGTCGCTGGTTCCTGCAATGGCGATGGTTTGTCCTGTCCCGATGATGCCCGAGTTCCAAAGCGGCAGCACATTGTAAATGGTTGCGAAATCGTAAGGCGCCACGTCCTCAATGGTGTACGCGCTGCTTCCCGACCCGACGGTGATGCCAAACTCGGGGCTGGCTGTAACCGCGGCGGCCAGGTCATCCGGGTTTGCGGCTCTCCCTGCCGCGTCCGTGGCCCTTTGCCACATGCCCGTAGCCCGGTTGAAACGGACCCGGCCTCCCATCCGGTGCAGAGGCCGCGGTAAGAAGTTGTGCAGCGCTTTCACGCCGGCCACAACCGGCGCCAGGGCCGCGGGAATCTGCGGGTCGCTCATGTTTCCGATATGCGCTTCCCCGTTGACCGAAAGATTGTCGATTGCCGTGTGAAATGTGCTCTCCACCTGCGCGGCAGTACCGCTAAACCGGATCGACATCTGGTCTTTCGCGATTTCATTGATCAGAAAGCCGTGCCCGGCGAGCCACCTCGAGATGGCGGCGATGTCGGCCGAAGAGGGGCCGTAGGTTTCAGCGATTTCTGCAGGGGATAGCCACTGATGAAAATTCGGCGAGGAGGGGTCGTATTGGCTGGCTACAAACTCGTCGAAGGCGGCCTGTTGTTCCGGGCTGCGGCGCAGAACCAGCAACAGATCGGTCATTGCAAGGCTGGGACTGACCGGACCCCGGTCGTTCTGGACCGTCGCGGCCGGATGTGTGTTGCCCTTGAGAACGGCCAACTGGCTTTCGTCGATCTGCTCGACGATTTGTGCAGCAGGAGCTGAGGGTTGGCAGAAGCCGGATGCTCCAGTAATCAAGGCGCTGGCGAATAACAGAGGATAAGGAAGAAGATTTCGTGACATGCGGACACTACCCGTAAGCCTTTCTACGGAGGCAATTCCCTATAGCGGGTCTCCTGCAGATGTAGGCCAAGGCACAATCGCTAAGTGGCTTTTTCATCAGGAAAAAGCCACCGTGAATTCTGTCCGAAATGGCTCATCGTTGCAGGAGAACCGCCCTAACCCAGCCAGAGAAATCAGACGCAAGCCTACTGCGTCCCAACGAACTGGAGAGAATCAGCGCTACTGTTCCGATTTGCTCCAGATCATACACCGCTCTTCGGAGCACCGCAAATCCGGCGCTGCATATACCCGATTCAAAGTGGCAATGAGGGTTCAGAGGCCACTTCAACAGACGGCCGATTGGACTGTCAATCGATGATTGTTAGGGTGCGCGTTCCGGGCGGATGGTCCCCTATCCGGAAACAAGCCGAACTGCTCTGGTCCATTTGCGGTGGTTTCTTCCAATGAGTTGAGTTGCGCACCGCAGCCCCATCCTCCCGCAGAGAAAACGGTTCGCCGTCCCTCAGTTGATTGTCATCCTGAGCGAGCCCGCCGCAGTGGGCGAGTCGAAGGATCTGCGGCTGTTTCTCGTTTCGTAACAGGGCACGAGTTTACTCGGGCCGTAACCGCCGCAAAACCAATGAGGGCTTTAGCCCCTGCGTCATTGTCCCTTCGGTTATTCGCATAATCTCTGCACTTTTTCAGCAAGCTGCTTACTCGTGCCGCAAATCGAGCAAAATGACTGCGGGCTCTAGCCCCTGACGGAGGGAGCAGGAGCCTTCAGGTCCTGAATTCCCGCACATCAAACACCGCGGCCTTCAGGCCCGGGCTGCCTCGCCTCCCGGCTTGAAGGCTGCTTCTGGACGGTAGCGATGGTGACTACGGCGTTTGCCAGGACTAACCGACCCGGTGTGACGGGCGCCTCAAGTTCTAGGCACAGTTCGAACGCGATATTCTCAATACAGGAAGTTGTTGGCACGCGTGGGGGAACGAAACTCTCCCAGCCATTCGGCTCGACTCAAACTACGATCATATGCATTTCCACCTTGGCAAGGTTTTCATCTCGCACACATCGGCTAACAAACCATTCGTTCGCCGTCTGGCCTCACGCCTGGAGAAGGAGCAATTCGGCGTTTGGCTTGACGAACACGACCTCCTAGCGGGCGATCCGTTATCGGAGACCATCGGCAAGGCTTTGGAAGCGGCAAAGGTCATTCTCGTCGTAGTCTCCAAGGCGTCGATCTCGTCAAAGTGGCTACGCTACGAACTCAACATCGCGACCGAGAAAATGATCAAAGGTGAGTGTCGCGTGATTCCAATTGTCATCGACGAGACCCCTTTGCCTCCGGAAGTACGGGGCCTCCTTTATGCTGACTGTCGCAAAGGGTTGGCAGCGGGCATTGGATCGATTCTCACAGCACTCAAGCACGAAGATCGGCGAGCCGAGATGGAAGGCAGCTTCACGTCTCGCGTCGACAAACTCGTCGACGAAATCTTCGAAGGTCATGGGTTTGTCAGCACGACTGAATATAGAGGGCGGGACTGGGAAGTCGTTGACATGCCCATTCCTAATCTCGATGGCGAAGAGCAGGAAGCCTTCTATGACGCTATCCCGGATTACAGACGAGGCTGGGGGAACCCCGAACCCCTTGATGAAAACTGGCTGACTGAGTTTGAGAGAGGCGTTGAAGACATACAGTGCGACTTCGCACTGATCGTTTCTGAGCGCCCCGTGCACTTCAAGGTAGATCAACGCTCCTCATCGTTCCCCAGCGTTGCCGTACGTCGGTTTAGATGGGAACAGCCGGAGATAACGTATCGACAAATCGTCATTGTCGATTTCTCAGAAACGCAGGAAGAAGAGAACCAAAAAGGAGCCCTACGTGAGGCGAAGGCTCTGCTGACCGGGTGCGCCGAGTACAAGAACGCCGAGACCGCAAGATTACGGGAGAAATTGGCGAAGGAATGACAGCTTCTCACCACCCACCGCCGACAACCTGACGTCTCCTCCGCGCTGTCAAGAGGGCCAGCCCATCCGCCACCACCCATCCCGCTGATTCCATGCCGATTATTTTCCGCGCAACTTTGCCGATCATTTCCCGCTTTGAGCGCACACTTATTCCATGATCGATCAGCAGCCCAGAACCGCACCTTCGCCAGCTATTGGCTGCCGCACTGTTCCCTGCTCCCTGTTCCCTGTTCCGTGTGGCAGCCGAAGGCTGCCTTAACTCCTTTTGCGAGAAACATCTGCGGGTAAGTCCTTTGGAATCGCGCACTTGGCGCACCATACTTGCGCCAACCACCTGAAACCACAGCAGTTATTTTCAGAAGCCGGGGGAGGCACCCCCCGTTACCGATGAGTAACGTCATCGCCCGGAGGCCCTCCAATTCAGCGCGGGAAGTACAAAAAATTGGGGCTGTTTCTGGAGCTTTCTGGTATATCTCTTTTGTTTTCAAAAATTTTGTTTCAGAATCTCGTCGAAAAGCTCACGCGTCACCGGCTGCGCGGCTCTCCCGTCGGCAGAAAGGCCATTCCGGAAATTGCACCCCCCGAGGCCAGCACATCCCTGAGCCGCTCCGGGTTGGCTCCGCTGCGGAGCGTGGCTGTCTCCAGCAGGCGCAGCGCAGTGGCCGGCGGGGTCCGCGCCGGCATGCGGAAGATCCACGGAACATTCGTTGAGGTGAGCGTTTTGTCGTCGGCCAGGGCAATCACGGGCACAAAGCCTTTCAGCGCCAGTTGTTCGGCCAGGTGAGCGGCGTCGCGGTTCAGGGCCAGGATGGCGAGCGGGTGTTCGTCCATCACAGCATGAACCAGTTGCGTGGAAGCAGCCCACACCGGCCAGTCGGCCGAACTCCAGTTCACGTCGCTGCCTACGGACAGCAATTCCCACTCCCGCCCCGCAGCCGTGCCTTCCGCCAACGCCGCCTGCATCTCGGCCGACTGCGCCACCTTGTCAGCCTCAGGCCCGAACAAAACCACCTTCAACGTTCCCGCGGGCACGTTGGGCTGCTTCGGGCCATAAAAATTGACCCCATCTTCGTCCACGCGCGCGTAGGGCGCCTGTTGCGGCAAAGATTCCTGCTCTGAAGACGGCGTCTGCCCTGCCGCGAGCGGTTGTGGCGCAGCCAACGACACCTGCTTCGGCGCGCTCGGTGCTGTGGGCTGCTTGTTCATCGTCGCAACCCGATAGGTAATCGTGCCGTCGTGTACCGTTCCCAGGTACATGGGAGCCACGTTCTTCTGGTTCGGATCGAAGATCATGTGCCCGGTTACGCCGTCGTACTGCTCGATATCGGCGAGCGCATCGTGAATGCGCGCCCGGTTCAGTCCAGCCTTGCAAATGGAGTCGAGCAACGCATTCATGGCGTCATAAGCCAGCGAAGCAAACTGCTCGGGCTGCTCGTGGAAGCGAGCCTCGAAACGGCGGTTGAAGTCCAGCCAGCGCGGGTCGTTGCGTGTTGGGTCGTATGGAAAAACGGCCTCGAACCCCTCCGCGGCCGGACCCGCCTGAGCCAGCAGATCGGGCCCCAGCGTGCGATAGGAGCCGAAGACGCGCTGCTTCATGCCCATGGCGCGCATCTGTTTCAGGATATTCGCCGTCTCCGTTTCATCCGCCCAGAGCACGATCCCGTCGACGCGCGAGTCGCGGATGATCCGCAGCGCGCGCGAAAAATCCGTGTCACCAGGCATGAACTTCTGCTCGATTACCACAGGGTGGCCCAGACGAATCGACGCATTCCGGAACTTCGGCGCTGCCATTCGGCCATACCGGTTATTCAACCGGAGCAGGGCAACACGCTTGAGGCCAAGATCGGTATAGACATGGCGAGCCAGCGTATAGGCCTGCACGCGGTCGTCCTGCAGATCGGTAAAGTACCAGGGAATGTACGTCTCAGGAATGGTTGGATCGGTCGACGCCGAATTGACAATCGGGATCTCGGCCTTGAGCGCCACGCGTAGAATGATGTGCGTGCTTTCCGAACTGATCGACCCGAAGATAGCCCAGTCCTTGTCGTCGTAAATCATTTTCACGGCTTCGTCCCCGGCCGAGCCCCAGATTCCCTCGTCGGTTGGGCGGGTCGAGCCATAGACCGCCTTAGCCTGCCAGTTGTTGTAGTCGTTATGCACCATCAGCTTGAATGGCTTGCCGCCATAGCCGCCGCGCGCGTTGGCTTCCTCCACGGCCAACTGCGCCCCGTGCAGCATGTGCTCGCCATCCGCTTTGTCCGGACTGGGATCGAGAGGGCCGAAGAAGCCGATCCTCACCTCTGTGATGTCCTTGGGGTCGGGAATGTCGCGGCCGGAGCCGGTGTAGATGTTCGGTTCCAGATAATTCTCGTAATACGGCTTTTCAAACCTGGCGTAAGGCCTCAGATCCTGCGGCTCACCGGCGTACGGCGAGACGATCCGGTCCCGCGGCGGTCCCGGCGGATGCTTGCCGCACTCGCACACGCCTGCGCTCTGCGCCCACAGCGGCGCTGCGGAGCCCGCTGCCAGCACGCAAGCCGCAATCGACAGGATTCCTTTATGCATGACGCCTACTCCTTGCCGCCGGCCGCCTTTTCCGTGCGGAACATGGCGATCGCTTCGATCTCGATGAGCAGCTCCGGCCGGCAAAGAATCGCCTGAATGCCGGTCGACGCGGGTAGGGGATCGAGTCCCTGTTCCTTGTAGAACGCAGTCCGCTCCTCGTTGAATGCCTCGTAGTCGCGATCGATGTCGCGCAGGTAGCACGTGGTCCGCACGATGTCGTGCCAGGTGCATCCTTCGCTGGCCAGCAATCCCGTGATATTGGCCAGTGTGCGCCGCATTTGCGCGCGAAAGTCGCCCACGTGCAAGCTCTGCCCGTGTTCGTCTATCGACGCCGTGCCGGAGATCAGCAGTATCGTCACTCCGTTCAGATCGATCCTCATCCCGCGCGAGAACGAACTCGGCTTGGCGTAGGCATAAGCCTCGTTCAGCACTCCAAGATTCGTCATCGCGCGTTTCTCGATCGGTTTGTTTGCAATGTTTTCCAGCATTTCGGCAAATCCGCTCATGGCGTTAGCTCCTCCATCCTTATCGTTGCAGAATTCCGTGGCTCAGCCCCTCAGCCGTCGCGACCCATATGTCGCCCCCCTGAAAGTCGATGCCAAGCATGTAGTTGTGGGCCGGTCCCGTAGTCACGGGAATCTCCGTCACCTTCCCTTTCGCGTCGCGCACCGTCATTTCGGGTTTGTGCGTGGTGAGCGAGCGCGTGTAAACAGCCCAGTTGGCTCCGTCGTAGTAGGCCAGCCCCTTGTCGGTGCAAAACCAGGCTCGATGGCCGTCCACGCCCTTCACAAAGTTGGTGAAGTTCGAGGGCAGCCCGCTGTCCTTCGTCAGAAAGTTGTGCCAGTAGCGTCCGTCGTACCGGCTGTCGCCGAAATAGGTCGATACCCACACAATATTGTCGACGTAGCTGGCCGACGAAACGATGTCGTGGATCAGACCCTGGTCTTTGAAAAGCACCAACTCGGTTTCTTCGTCGGGATCGCCGTACATGTCCCAGCGTCCCGTCTTCTGGGTGTACTCGAGCAACCCGCTCCCCCAAACCGCGAAGTAGACTTTGTCCGCCTTCGCCGAAACGCCGTAAACCCAGATCTCTTTCATCGGAGTGTTGCGCTCGTTGTAAAGCGACCACTCGCCGCTATGAAGATTTAGACGGCAAGCGCCGGCGGCCGTCGCTATCCACACGTTTTCGCCTTCCACTGAGACGCCATACACGATGTCGTTGCTCAAACCCGAGTTCAATTGCGTGTAGCTGGTAATGCGGCCGCCGGAAACGCGGCTCAGCCCGCCCATGGTGCCGGCCCACACGTCGCCCGTGCGCTTGTCCAGCGCCAGCGAGAGCACGGCCTGTTGCGCCAGGCCGTCTTTCGTCGTATAGGTCTTCCATTTTCCGTTTTCGTATAGCCCCAGCCCGTTGTCCGTACCGGCCCAAATCCGGTCGCCGTCCACAAGCACTGCGTACACGTGATTGTCGGGCAGGCCATCGGCTGTGGTGTAGTTCACAAAGCGATAACGCGGCATCGGCGGGACAGCCGCTGCCGCAGACGAGCCATGAGGCTGCCGTGCAGCCGCCTGCGCCAATCCCCGCGGCGCTGCGGCCGCGACGGCCGCGGCCGCCAGCAGCGCTATCGCAAACCATCTCTTGTCGGCTGACATGTTCATCGCGTCCTCAAGTATTCGATCAGGTCGTTCAGTTCGTCCTTGGTCAGGTCGTTGGTACGGCCGTGTTTGTCCTCGGGGTTGTAGATGGTCCAGATCTCTTCCAGCGTTCGCGCCGAGCCATCGTGCAAAAAGGGCCCCGTCAGCGCGATGTTGGTCAGTTGCGGCGTCTTAAAGACCCCGGTGGTGTCGGTCGGCTTACGCGTCCCCACGTCAAATAGTTTTCGGTCGGTTCCCTGTGGCCCGCTGTGGCAGTAAGAGCAGCGGTTTTCCAGCGGAATCGGCTTGCCGAACTTGTCCACCGTGCGCTCGAAGACGGCCACGCCGCGCTCCTGTGCCGGAGTGAGTTCATGGCCAGGAAGCCGCCAGCGGTTAGGCCGGGCTGGAAGGCTGCGAATATAGAGAACCAGATCGGTCAATTGCAGGTCGCCGTAATTCTCCGAGCGCCAGAAGTATTTTTCCGTTCTCGGGCCGCACTCGGTGGGCAGGTTGGGGTTGCCTCCGTTCCACTTATAGGGCGCGACGTCCTTGATGTCCTCAAGCATCTTGTTGTCCACGATGTCGATTCCGAAACCGTCCGGCTCCAGATCCCACTGCAGCCCGTCGAATGTGGAATCGATGTGGCAGCTCGAGCAGCCGATCTGCCCCTGGAACGAGTAGCGTGCCGAATAGAACGTTTGTTCGCCGCGCCGCTGCGCGCTCACCGTCGTTGGCCCTGCCAGAGCGATGGTTGTAGCGACGCGGAGCGTGCGCGTGTCGATCGCGCTGATGGTGTCGTCGAGACGGTTGGCCACATACAACCTGCGGCCGTCGCGGCTGAGCGCCAACCCGCGCGGGTTGTGGCCCGCCGGAATTCGCGCGATCGCATAATTCCCGCTCGCCGAAAGATCGTCCGCAAACGAGCCGGACGCGGGGCGCTGGCGTGTATGGATGAAGCGCAACAGCTTCGCCACGTCGATGGCGACCACGCACTCCGATCCGCCGGCAGTGACATACAGCCGCGACTTGTCTGGCGAAATGACCACGCCGAAGGGCTGCGATGTGTAGCGCTCCAACTCGTCGAGCGGGATCTCCACGGGCTTGCCCACGTCCGCGCCAAAGAGGGTGAGTGTGTAGGCGAAGGCGCCGCCGTGTTCGAGATGCGCGAGGGGCACGAGGTTCTTGGGATGGTACTCCGCCACCGCGCCAAGACGGCCGTCGCCAGACAATGCCAGGTGAAAAACGCCGGCAATCGAGTGCAGAGGAATGCGATCCACCACCTCCGCTTTCTGCGCATCGATCACCGTGATCTCCGATTCGGGAGGGGTGCGGTTTTCGAGGCCTGTGCGCAGCGGATCTGGGTTGGGATAAATATGTGTTGCGTAAATCCGCTTGCCATCCGGAGAAAGCGTAAGATAACTTGCCCCGCGCCCCGCCAGCAGCCGCTTTTGCTCCACCCCTGTTTGCGCATCGAGCACCGCCACGTCGTCGGAGATGCGGTTGGCGACAAAGACGTACTTCCCTGCCTGGTCTTCCACCACGCCGGATGGTTCCGCGCCCACATTCCACGTGGCGGTCACGGCCAGGGTGCGCGCATCGATGACCGAAAGCGTGTCATCCCACGAGTTGGTGACCAAGAGCCGGTCGCCGCTGGCCGAGAGCGCCATTCCGCGTGGAACTCGGCCGACGGCGATCTTTCCGATCGCTCCGTAGCTGCCGGCATCGAGCACGCGCACCTCGTCGCTTTGCTGGCAAAGCACGTAGAGCCGCGTGCCGTCGGGCGAAAGCAGAACTTCGAGCGGTGACGCATAGCCGGCCGCGTCGGCCGCCGGCGCCGTGCCCGCGTAGACCGGCCTATGCAATCCCGGGCGCAGCGCAAGGCCAAACAGGACCGCAGCGCAAGCGGCCAACGCCGCCGCTCCGCGTCTTGTCCCGCTCCAGATCCTCGCTTTCACCTCTGCTCCCGCGTTTCGCATCGCTTTCCTTGGCTTCTTTATTTAGGCTCTTCGACGGTCAGCACGCGGTCCACGCCGACGTTGTCGAGCATCTGCTCGCGCCCGCTGGGCCAATGCACGATCAGTTTGTCGATGGCGGCTGCCGCGCCCAGCCCGAAGTGCAGCCGCCCATCGTTCTGCGAAAGATATCCTGAGCTCGCCACGCGTTCGGCGGTCCATCTTTTGCCCCCTGCCAGAACCTCCACGCGCGCTCCGATTCCGTCGCGATTGCTCTTTGCGCCGGGACCGGGCGCGGTTCCTTTATCGTCGGCACGCATGGCGCCGACCAGCTTCACATCGAGCCAGTGGCCCGTATTCGTGGATACGTTGCGTAGGAGTTTGCCCTCGGCGCCCAGGTTCACCATGTAGGCGCCCACCTTGCCATCGTTATCGTAGTCGGCGAAGCAGGCGCCGCGCGCCACCGTGCGCTCCTCCATCACCGGACCCGCCTCGCGCGAAACATCCTGGAACCGGCCGTTCCCCAGCCCGCGAAACAGCGTGTGTTCCTGCGGAATCAGATGAATCAGACCGCCGTGGAATACGAGGATGTCAAGCAGTCCGTCGTTGTCGAAGTCGTACACCCCCGAGCCCCAGCTCACATACTGCGCGTCGGTCTGCGAGATTCCGTTGGATGCGCCCTCGTCTTCAAAGCCTGTCTTGGCGGAATTCGGCTGCGCTGTGGACGATCCGGCCGTGGCGCCTTCCGTGTTCTGCATGAAACGGTTGTAGTTTCCGTCGCTCACCCAGAGATCGAGCGCTCCCCGGCCACTGAAGTCTGCCGCCACAGGCCCCATGGAGGAAGTGGCCTCGCCGTTCTGCCCAAAGGCGGCGCCGGCATCGGTCGCGATCTCCTCAAATGTCCCATCGTGCTTGTTGTGGAACAGGAAATTCTCCGTGCGATCGTTGGATACATAGATATCGTCCCAGCCGTCATTGTCGAAGTCAGCCGCGGTCACCCCCATGGTGCGGCCCACATTCGCGCCGATCCCCGACTTGTCCGACACGTTGGTGAACGTTCCATCGCAGTTGTTATGGAACAGCACGTTGGTTTCGCCTTCGTAGTCGAGCGGCCCGGGGTAGTTATCCGCGGCGTAATAGTTGTGATATTTCGGATCGAACTTGACATAGCGGCCGACGAAGAGATCGGGGCAGCCGTCCCGGTCGTAGTCCAGCCAGGTGGAGCTGATCGACCAGCCGTCGACCTTGATGCCCGCCTTCTCGGTCACATCGGTGAAGTGGCCGTTGCCGTCGTTGTGATAGAGAACAACCTTGCCGTAGCCGGTTACCAGCAGGTCTTCGTAACCGTCATTGTCGTAGTCCGCGGCCGTCACCGCGATCGAATACAGTTCCGGATTCAAGCCCGATTGCTCGGTCACATCGGTAAAGTGCCCGTTGCCGTCGTTGCGGTATAGATGATTATGCGGCGGCGGATTTGGCTTCACTTTCAGCGGATATGGATGCATCGAGTCGTCGAGCGGCCGCCCGCTGACGACGTAAAGAGAGGGACGGCCCGAGTTGTTGAAGTCTAACCAGACGCAGCCTCCGCCGGTGCCTTCCAGCAGCGAACCCAGCTTGGCCGATCCGAAACTATGCGTGAAGTGGATGCCCGACTTGTCGGTCGCGTCCTCAAAGCGGATCGCCGGTTGGAGCGGCGTTTGCGCGCTTGCGGGAGCTGCTTGCGATGCGGCTGGCGCCGTTTGCGCGGCAGGGGAGGGCTGTGCCTCGGGAGCGGGCTGCGCGCCGCCGGTTTGCCCCATCGCAACCGGGACAGCGCCAAGAAGAATAAGCAAAGCGAACTTCATAATCATTTGCCTCCCGGCGCTCTAGCCTGCGTCGCCGCCACGGGTTTTGCGCCGGTCAAATCTACAGGTACGGTGGTCCGCATCAGCACGTCCGGCACGCGATTCTCCGAACCGCGCTCCGGCCCCGTGTGGCAGCCCACGCAAATGCGCTGTTCGCCGCCCCGGGCCCAGAACCACCCGTGCTCCTGCCGCAGAACCGCGCCTTTGAAATCGAGCAGCGCAAATCGAATGGGCCTGTCGCCCGGAACCTTCACGAAGAACGAGCCGTCCTTTTCCACCGGCGCCGTTCCCATCGTCATTGCGCGGCCCGCGGCGTCCTGCGCCTCCAGGCGCACCGACACGGGCGTTCCCTTTAAAGCGCCGTCGCGCGAAACTCGCGCGTCCAGCGCCAGCAGGTTGGCGTAGCTCCATGGGTGCAGGCCCGAAGGATGCCGATTGGGCCTGTTGCGCGGCGCAACCAATACGGGATCGACGAGATCTTCTCCGCTCTCCGCCAGAACTGTGCGCATCGCCGTCGAGCCCGGCTGCCGGATCTTGATCGCGTATCGTGCGTCTGCCGCCGTTCTCGCGCTCACCAACCACGCTCCGGAAGCGGTCTCGGCAATCGCTCCGCCGTACGTACCGCGCGGCGCTTGAACCGGCTCCTCGTGCGCCAGAGCCGATGTGAACCGCGCCAGGGAAGCCCCGTGCGTGAAGACCACGTCGCGCGACGTCACCTGCGTTCCACCCCAGCGCGCCTGGCCATGATCGCATCGGTAGGCCTCCACCCCCGAGCCATCGGCATAAACCAGATATAGCTCCGGTGTCGAACCGTGGCCCAATGGAAAGCCGGCTTCGAACAGAATACGTCCGTCCTGCAGCACGTCCGCGGGGAATGCGCTGGTCCCAATGTAGGTGAGCGGCAGTACGCCCGGCCCTGCCGTCGGATTCCACGGCGTGTACCCCATCGGATGCCCGTCCTCGGCGGATTGCAATTGGAACCCCGCGGGTGTCCGTTGCGCCCAGACCATCCGCCCACCGGGCAGATAGAATGGCCGCTCCGCATCGGTGTCCGTCGCAATCGCTTTGCGCAGGGAGCGGTTCTTAAGCGTCAGTTCCCAAATCTGCCAGGGATCGCCCGCGGACTGCTTGCCGGCAAACAGCACGGTTTGCGCATCGAAAGATACGTTTGCGTCCGCCGAAGCCGCAAAGCCGGTCACCAGAGGCTCGGCCTTCCCCGCATGAACCAGCAGCAATTGCGCGCCCCGGGGGAATCGTTCCTGCCCGCGCAGCTCCGCCAGCGGTTCGTAAACGGGTGCGGCCGTCACGATGAAATCGGGAGAAGCGATCTGCTCCGTGTCGGTGGTGAGCCCGGAAACCGGAGTGAGCATCATGGCAACCGGCACGGCAACAGCCAGTGCGGCAAGCGGCAATCTCATCCCACCGCCTCCGGGATACGGAGGCCGGCAAGTTCGCGCTGTCCCAGCATCTCTTCGTGCAGCGTCATTCCGCGCAGTGCGATCCAGGGCTCGAGCGCGGCCATCATGGCGTCAAACTCCGCAAAGTCCAGCGACTGCTCGCCGTCGCTCCAAGCCTTGTCGGGATTGGGATGCACCTCCACCAGCAGGCCGTCTGCGCCGGCGGCGATGCCGATGCGCGCCAGCGCGGGAACCAGATCGTGATGCCCGGCTGCGTGGCTCGGATCGGCAATCACAGGCAGGTGCGCGATCTGTTTCAGCAGTGCAATGCCTGCGGCATCGAAGGTGTTGCGCATGGCGGTTTCAAACGTGCGGATGCCGCGTTCGCACAGAATGAGGTTGGGGTTGCCGTTGTCCAGGACCACCTGCGCCGAGCGCAGAAAATCGGCGATGGTGGCCATCATGCCGCGCTTCAGCAGAATCGGCCGTCCGGAACGCGCCGCCGCTTCCAGCAGCGTGTAGTTTTCCATGCTGCGCGAGCCGATCTGCAAAATGTCGGCATAGTCGGCGACCAGCGGAACGTCGCACTCCGACATCACCTCGGTGACGATGGCCAGGCCGGTTTCTTCGCGCGCCGCGGCGAGCAGTTTCAGGCCCTCCAGGCCCAGGCCTTGAAACGCATAGGGAGAGCTGCGCGGCTTGAACGCGCCGCCGCGCAGAACGCGCGCGCCCATCCTGCACACGTGCTTGGCAGTGGCCATGATCTGGAACTCGGTTTCCACCGAGCACGGCCCAGCCATGGTGACGAACTCATCGCCGCCGACAGCAAAACCCAGCACCGGCACAATCGTCCGCTGGCGCCGCGCGTCTAGCAAAACATCGGGGGTCTCGGCGAACCTTTCCTGCCAGCTTTCACGCACCCTGAGCGCTCCATCCGGCCTCCAGTTCTCGGGGAAACGTCAGTGTACCGCCGTCATAGAAAAATGGCCTCCATCGAAAGGTGGACGCGCGCACGCCGGACGCGGCGCTTGTTGCCCGATTCCGAGCCCCGGGCAAACCTCTTCTTTTGATGAATATGGACCGTTTTGCGCCGATCAGGCCAGCGCCATTGGCGGCGGGCGATAGCCAAACGCCGCGTCCACAACGGCCGCGATGCCCAACGCGATCTCATCCTCGAAGGGCCGCGCGGCAATTTGTACGCCAATCGGCAACCCCTCGGACGACCGGCCTACGGGAACCACCGCCGCCGGGCAAGCGAGCGCATTGAACCATTGCGTGTAGCGGACGGCGTCAAGATAGCGGACACTCGCGCCGTCGATTGTCCATGTGCGCTCGTCGTGGCGGAATGCGGGGATTGCCGCCGCCGGGCAGAGCAACACGGAAAATTCGCTCATTTCCTCGAGCGTTCTTGCACGCAGCACGTCCAGCCCGGCCCACGCGTTCAGCAGCTCCGTCGCGTTGATTGGCCCGGAGGCCTCCGCAATCGAAAGAAACTCTTTGAAGATGGGGCTCAGCCGTTCCTGCTTGCCGCGAATCTCCGGCTCGTAGAACATGGCCCCGCACTGCACAAAAAACGTCCGCCACAACTTCCTCAACTGCTCCAGCGTGCGCGGCCGGAACGGCTCGACGCGAAACCCCGCCTCGCGCAGCGCTTGCGCGGCATCGTTCACTGCGGCGCGCGTTTCGTGCGTCACTGGAACCAGACCATCGTCCTCAAAATACCCGATCGCCCTCGCGCGCAGCTCATCCGGCCCCGGGTTTCTCAGCGCCACTGGCGGACTGACCGGATCGAGCGGATCCTGGCCGCTGAGAGCGCGGAACAGCAAGGCAACGTCGCCCATGGTGCGCGCCATGGGCCCGATGGCGCCCAGAATTGCGAACGGCCCCACGCAGGGCGGCAAATGTCCTCGCCCAGGGATCCGCCCCGGCGTGGGTTTCATCGAGCAGATCCCTGTGAAGTGTGCGGGCACACGCACCGATCCGCCGCTATCGCTGCCCAATCCCGCCGCGGACATCCCCGCCGCAATCGCCGCCGACTCGCCGCCGCTCGATCCGCCAGGCGAACGCTCAAGATCCCATGGGTTCCGTGTACGCCCATGGAGCCGGTTCGCTGTCTCATACGCCATCAGGAACTCCGGGCAGTTGGTCGTGCCCAGAATCAACGCTCCCGCCGCGCGAAGCCGCGCCACCACGACGGCATCTTCATTCGCAGTCTCGCCCTTGTGCAGCAGGCTCCCGATCTCGCAGCGGTAACCCGCGGTCGCAATCGAAGACTTGACGGTAACCGGAAGGCCATGCAACGGTCCGCGCGGTTCCGGTGCCGCATCGAGACGCCGCGCCTCGGCGCGCACGCGCTCCGCGTCGAAGTCGGCGAACGCGTTGAGTTCCGGATTCAGCCGCTCGATCTGCCGGATGTGCGCCTCAGCCAACTCCGTCACAGAGATCTGGCCCGTGCGCGCCAGCTCAAGCAGTCTCGTCGCCGGGGCCAGCACAACATCGTTCACGGCTGCGTTCCTGGTGACGATTGCGGCGCCCGATCCTCCGCCGGTGCGGACGGCAAAAACTGATACTGGAATCGGTAAGACCGCACCGGTGCGCCCGAGTCGAACCGGTCGTTCCAGTTCAACTCGTAGTCGAGCCGGCTCGCATCGTCGGCCGGTTTCTCGCTCGCCCGATAGGGATACGCGCTCATGCCATGAAACGGCAGTTGCGCCACGGTGTATGGCGACGCATCCCACCAATCCATGTCTTTCACGTATCCGTTGGCATAGAAAAAGTAATCGCGCTTCCAATGCGCGGGCAGAGCGGGCAGACCCGACGCATCGAACTCCGCCGCAATCTCCTCGCCGCTGCCGAAGACGACACTTCGGTCGTCAATGCTTTTGACGAGTGGAGTTACGTCGCCCATGTGCGTGTAGTTGCCGCGCTCGCGCAGGAACGGCCCGGTCAGGCTCACCAGATTGTAGTCGTAGTTCAGGTCGCCGGGACTTGCGCCCTCGATCTGCTTCGGGTAACCCCGGTAGTGCAGCGTCGCGCGGTCCAGTGGAACTTCCGTTGTCCGCACCTCCGCGTCTGTGCTCTGGTCGATCAGCACCTGGTCCCAGTAAATCTGCAGGTTCGTCATCAGCCGGATGCGCCGCGTGTCCGCGGGCAGCTTGTCCGTCAGGTCCACAACGATCGTCCGCTCAAGTCCGGCAGGAAATCCCGCATCGCCAGCGATCCGCCGCCACGTACCGTCAGGCAACTCCGCCTCCACGTAGGGCGGAATCTCCTTCAACCCCGCTTGCCACGCCGCATAGAGCGAGGTCGCGCTGAAGTAGTTCACGTAGCCGGTCATCAGGAGCCGCAACGGAGCGTTTGCCTTGATCTCACCCAGATCGAGCGTGAGCGCGTGCAGATTCGCAAACCCGTCGTAGGGCAGCACCTTGAATCCGCCCGCAAATACGTGGTCGCGCCGGCTCAGCCGATCGAGCACGTCGCGCCCTTCGCCGTCCCACGCTCCCTGGGGCAAGCGCGTGTCCGTGCTCGCCACCACGCGGCCCGAGGCAAACGGCGGATTGTCGAGGAACCGCTCGTCGGGATTCACCTCCACGTCCTCGGGATGATCGACCGCAACCATCCGCAACTGGTCGATGTAATTCACTTCCTCCATCGGCTCCATAAAGCGCGCGCTGATCTTGCCGTTCACCAGCGCCACATTCGCGCCGTCAATCTTCACCCACTCGCCGGGATTCGGTGTATTGCGCCGCGTGGGCGTAAACCAGTGCCCCACCACGGCCGCGCCAATCACGTCGGTCACAAATTTGTAGCGATGCCCGTCCCACACGAACAGCACCGGGCACGAACTGCCGCGCCTGTCCACCTCCTTCATTGCGATCACCCGTTGCTGAGGCAAATTGATCTCGTCCTGCATCACGCCCGTGGGCCACAACATGCGCAGCACGTCAATGCCCGGCGCGTCGCCAAGACCCACAAGAATCTGCGGCGCAGCCTGCGTCTGGTAACCGGATGCGCCCGCAAGCTCCCACTTCTGCCAGAGTCCGTTCGCAAATACCTCCACCTTCACGCCCAACGCGGTTTTATTGTCCGCAAGACCGCGCAGGTCGAGGCGCACGAAGTGGTTTTTGTTCGCGCCCTCGTTGCGCAGCAGCACCGGCGGAGCATTCTCCTGGGTGACGATCAGGTCCGGCGCGCCGTCGCCATCTACGTCCGCCGCAATCAGCCCCAGCGGCGCAGTGAGGCGAATGTCGTCCAGGCCCAGCGCGTGGCTCACGTCCTCAAAGCCGCCGTCGCCCTTGTTGCGGAAGACACGTACGCTTGGGCCCGCCTTTGTCTCCACGATCGCCGCCAGATCGACCCAGCCGTCGTTGTCGATGTCCACGGGCGTCAGGCCCCACCCGCGCACAGCCCCATGCAGCGGCAATGCGACGCGCTCAAAGCGCCGGCCGATGCGATCGGGCGCCTCGGCGTTCCGCCACAATGTAAGCCCCGGTGCGCCGGCGTGCGTCACCGCGATGTCCATCCAGCCGTCCTTGTTGTAGTCGAGCACTGCGATGCCCACCGTGGGCGGCAGCTTCGCGCCTTCATACAACGGCTGCGTAGGATACTTGCCCTCGCGTGGATTCACGTAAATCAGCGGCGAAGGTCCGTCGCCGGTCACCGCCAGATCCACGGCGCGATCGTTATTGAAATCGGTCAGAATTACTGCCGCCGTCTTGCCGCTCCCACCCAATCCCGTCTGCTCGGTTTGCTCGGTAAAGGTTCCGTTGCCGTTGTTGCGCCACAGCACGTTCGATGCGCCGCCCCGAGCTGCCGGCGCGCCCGTCAAGAGCAGGTCCAGATCCCCATCGTGGTCATAATCCACGAACGTAATACCCGTGGGCCGGTTGCGCGGCGCAAGACCGGATCCCGCCGTCACATCCTTGAATTGCCCGTGGCCGAGGTTGTGAAACAGCAGCACGCGATCGTTCAGAGCCACAGCCAGGTCGTTCAACCCGTCGCCGTCGTAATCGCCAACGGCGCACGCCACGCCGCGGCCGCTTGCTTTCAGTCCTGCCGCCGCCGCATCAACCTCTGCAAAGTTCCCGCCGCCCCGATTGTGCAGTACGCGAATGGCCTGAGCGCCCGCTTGCATCAGCACCAGATCCATCTGCCCCGTGCCGGTCACATCCATCATGCAGGCCCCGCCGGTGGTCTTCCATGACGCAGCGCCTCCAGGACCGGGCGCGGCAATCGGCTGCGCCACAAGCCGCACCGGAATCATCGTTTGTTGGATGCTCTCCGGCTCTTCAACCGCCGTTGCCGTTGAATAGTGTCCCTGCTCGCCGTAAGACAGACCCAGCGGCGAGGAAATCTTCGCGTTTGTCAAATGCTGGAAATGCGCAAAGTGCTCCCTCGCCTCCGCGGTGCGCCCCATGCGCTGCAGCGACCGCGCCAGGGCGAACTCTGCCGACACGTGCAACGGATTGATCGTCAGCGTCTTCTCAAAGGCCGTTGCGGCCTTGTCGAACTGCTTCATGTCCTGGTAGCAGGCGCCTTCGAAATACCATGAGTCTGCGTCCACGGGATCGAGCTTCACCGCCTGCTGAAAGCTGGCCAGCGCGCCGATCAGATCGTTGCCCGCATGTTGCGCCAGTCCCAGGTTGTACCACGCCTGCGCGCTGGTCGGGTCGATGGCAATGGCCTGCTTGAGTGCTTTCTTGGCCTCGTCCAGCTTCTGCAGAGCCAGCAGCGCAATCCCTTCGTTGATGGCGGCCTGGGCCAGCTTCGGATCTTTCTTGAAGGCTTCGGCAAAACTCTCCGCGGCGCGCTCGGTAAACTGTTGACCCATCAACGCCACGCCGCGATTGTTCAGGCGGATCGCCTCCACGTCGTAGTGATTCTGTGCCCTGCAAAGCAACGGCATCGCCGTCAGGAACGCCAGCGCCCAGTAACCAACTCCCCGCATCATTCTCAAATTCATGAATGCAACTCTCCCCTCGTCGCGGAACCCTCCAGTGTACGCGAGCAAGTCGACAATTTGCAGAGCGGCCACGGGTTGCAGAGACAGTTCCGGCGCAACCGCAATTTATACTTCTCCTGTGCAAAAGCCTCTGAGTGCAACGGTTGAGCGTGGATTTCCCGCGCGGCGCCGCATCGGCGTAGTCACCACCTCGCGCGCCGACTACAGCCATCTCTATTGGCCCTTGCGCGAACTGGCAGCTTACCCCGAAATCGAACTCGGCGTTTTCGCTCTCGGGCCCCATCTCGCCCCCCAGTTCGGCAACACGCTCAAGGAAATCGAGCGCGACGGCTTTCCCGTCCAGGCGCGCATTGAGTGCCTGCTCAACTCCGACTCCGACACCGGTATGGCCAAGACCATCGGCCTGGCCATTCTGGGCCTGGCCGATGCCCTCACCGCGTGGCGGCCCGATCTGCTTCTGCTCATCGCCGATCGCTACGAGATGCTGGCTCCGGCCTCGACGGCGCTCGCTCTGCGCATCCCCGTCGCCCACATCGAAGGCGGCGAGGTGAGCCAGGGCGCCATCGACGACGCGGTGCGCAACGCTCTCACCAAGCTGGCGCACGTCCACTTCACCTCGACGGAAACAGCGCGGCAGCGCGTGATCGCCATGGGCGAAGAACCGTGGCGCGTGCATCGCGCCGGAGCGCCCTCGCTCGATCATCTGCGCCGCTCCGCTCTGCTCGATCGCGGCGCGTTGGAAGCCCGGCTGGGCCTGCCGCTCGCGCCGCCCACGCTCATCGCCGCGTGGCATCCCGTCACCATCCTGCCCGACACCAACGCCGAGGCCGATGCTTTCTTCGCCGCGCTCGCCCAGGCGCCTGGCCAAATCGTTTTCGTTTACCCCAACGCCGACGCCGGCAGCCACGCGCTCATCGGGCGCGCCCGGTCTCTGGCCGCGACGCGCCCCCACACTCACGTCTTCGTCAACCTCGACGCTGTTACCTATTGGAGCCTGCTCGGCCAGGCCGGCGCGCTCGCAGGCAACTCCTCCAGCGGCATCATGGAAGCGGCGTCTTTTGCTCTGCCTGTCGTCAACGTGGGCATTCGGCAACAAGGCCGCGAGCGGGCGCGGAATGTGATTGATGCTCCCGCCGAAGCTGCCGCCATTCGCGCCGCGCTCGATCGCGCCCTCCACCCTGCGTTCCGCAAACAACTCACGGGAATGACAAATCCCTATGGCGACGGCGCCGCGGCCGAAACCATCGCCCGCGTGCTGGCCTCCGTTCCGCTCGACCGCCTGCTCGTCAAGCAGCCTGTCCCGCTGCCGGGCGCTGCCGAAGCACAACCGGAGCGCTCATGACCACGCGCATCCCGCTTTCCGCGCCAGCAGTTACGGAAGCCGATATCGCGGCCGTCACCGCCGTCCTGCGTACGCCAACCCTCAGTCTGGGCCCGGAACTCACGGCCTTCGAGTCGGAACTGGCCGCGTATCACGGCATGGAGCACGCCGTAGCCGTCAGCTCCGGCACGGCTGCTCTGCATCTGGCGTTGCTGACGCTGGGCGTCGGCGAGGGCGGCGAGGTGATCCTTCCTTCCTTTGCCTTCGCCGGCGTGGTTAACGCCGTGCTCCAGGCGCGCGCCACGCCGGTCGTTGCAGAAATCGATTCGCTCACGCTCAATCTCGACCCCGTCGCCGCAGAACGCGCAGTCACTACGCGCACGCGCGCCATCCTGGCCATTCACACCTTCGGCGTTCCTGCGGAGATGGACGCGCTCGGCGATCTCTCCCGGCGGCATGGCCTGGCTCTCGTCGAAGACGCTTGCGAGGCCATTGGCGTGCGCTTCCGGGGACGCCGCGCCGGCAGTTTTGGCGATCTGTCCGTGCTCGGCTTCTATCCCAACAAGCAGATGACTACCGGCGAGGGCGGCGCGGTGCTGGCTCGCGACCCGGCGCACGCCGCGCGCCTTCGCCGGCTTAGGAATCAGGGCCGCGATCCAGGCGCCGGTTGGCTTGACCTGGTCGAACCGGGCTACAACTACAGGCTCTCGGAGCTGGCCTGCGCGCTCGGCCGCGCGCAGTTGCGGCGGATGGAGGAGGCGCTCGCGCAACGCCGTCAGGCCGCCGAGCGCTACGATGCGCTGCTCGCGGGAATCCCCGGCCTGGAACGCCCCCCGCTCCTGCTCCCGCGCCGCGAGCTCAGTTGGTTTGTCTACGTGGTTCGTCTGCCGGCGGGAGTGGAGCGCGATAGCGTCCGCGCCGCGCTTGCACGCCAGGGCATCGCCACCGGCCGCTACTTCGCGCCCATCCACTTGCAACCGGTTTGGAGTGCCTGCGGCGGCCGTACCGCGGGCTCTCTGGCTCTCACGGAATCCATCGCCCGCCGCACGCTGGCGCTGCCATTCTTCAGCCGGATTACGGCCGGCCAGCAGGAGCAGGTGGCCGACGCGCTGCTTGCGGCGCTCTCCTGAACCGCATGAGCGGCTAGCTCGTTCCTTTGGCGAAAGATCGGGGAAGCATCGCTCTCATCATGCTGTTAGCCCGGCAGGCGCCTTGCATCCGACCTTGGTCGAGGAAAAATCTCCATCGAAGATTGTAGATCCGGCCCGGATTGAGATCGACAGGGCTCCGATCGGCGGCGAACGCCACGATTCTATGGCCAATTGAGGCCGCCCACATTGCTGCTTGCGTGGATTCGTGCATCGGTCTGGGCTATAGTCGAGCCCTCTCAACTGAATGGATGAGGAAGCAATCCACAAATCTGACGAAGACAAAGATTCAATCAAATAGAGAAGATGGTGTTCACCACGTCCAGTGGTCTTACCGATTTCTGTTCAGGAGTCTGCTTTCAGGGTTCATACGGTCTATTGGCGGTACCCGGCCACACCGTATCGGCTTCTTGAAACCTGGTTCGTGGAAGGTGTGCATGGGGGAAACGCCTCCATGCACGGAGGATCTTCATTCAACACTATGACTTGCGCGGCCGCTAGGTGGCCGCAAAGCGGAGGGGGTGCCTGTGACCAAAATGCTTTCCATCATCTTCGCCTGCATCATTGCCTGTTCCGTGGCGATTCATGCTCAGAGCAACTACGCCGTCGTGAGCGGATCGATTCTGGACCCGCAGCATCGCGCGATCGCTGGAGCGCAGATCCACATCTTCACTCGCGCAACCGGCGCCACGCGCGAGGTTGTGTCCAACGAGGCTGGCCTCTACGAGATCGCGGGTTTGGAGCCCGGCGCGTACACGCTCACCGTGGACCACCCCGGATTCAAGCAGGCTACCCAAGCGATAATCCTCGAAGTCGGCCAGCAGGCCACACTCGACTGGCAATTGAGCCTTGGCTCCGAAAACCAGACTGTCACGGTTCAGGCCTGGGGTGAATTGCTCAAAACTCAGGATGCGAGCGTGGGCGAGGTTGTAGATCAACACTCGGTGGGATCGCTGCCCCTGAACGGGCGCATGTTGATCGACCTCGTCCTCACCGTGCCTGGAGCGCACATCAGCCACGGAGCTGCTACCGGAGACATGAGCGCCCTCTATTGGCGGCCCGGCCAGCGCTCGGCGGTGAGCATTGGCGGAAGCCGTCCCAACGGAAACTATTTCCTCCTGGACGGCGCCACCAATACCGACCCCACCTTCAGCACGCAGAATTTCAGCGCCTCGCCGGATGCCGTCGAGGAGTTTCAGGTTGAGACAGGCAGTTATTCGGCGGAGATGGGGGGAGCAGGAGGCGGACAAATCAATATCATCACCCGCTCAGGATCGAGCCACTTCCATGGCACGGCTTATGAGTTTCTCCGTAACGGCGCCATGGATGCGCAGTCGTTCGACGAGATGAACGGTATGAATTTCCTCGTCCAGAATAACTTTGGCGCTTCCCTTGGCGGCCCCATACACCACGCGGGCAAAACCTTCTTCTTTGCAAATTACGAAGGGCTGCGGCTCGTTGAGGACATGGTCATGGTGGACACGGTTCCAACCCCAGCCGAGGACACGGGAGATTTCAGCCAGAGCGGCGTGAACATCTACGACCCGGATAGCACAACTGCAAACCCCAGCTACAACCCCAGCTTGCCGGCAAGCCCATCGAACCCGCAGTACATTCGCCAGCAGTTTTCCTACCTGGGCAAACTGAACGTGATTCCGCCGGATCGGCTCAGCACTGCGGCCCTCATCATGCTGAACAATTACACGCCGCAACCCAACACGATGAACATGGGCGGAATGACCATGATGGGCCAGCCTACGGTCGTCGGCGCGGGCAATGATGCGAACAACTATCTCGATGTACGCAAGGAGCGCATGACCGACGACCAGGGAACGTTTCGGGTCGATCATGATTTCGCCAATGGAGATACGGCCTTTGTCCGCTACTCGGCCGGAAGCGAGTACGGGTTTATGCCGGAGGGACTGCCGGGGTTCGGTATGTATCACGACAACTTCTCCCAGCAAGCGACAATGGCATGGACGCGCGTGATCTCTGACCACATGGTCAACATTGCTTCGCTGGCCATGTCCCGCCTCGCCATGTCGCATACCACAGAAAGCGCGAACATGAACGACATTGTGGACCAGCTGGGAATTACCGGAACTGGCTTTGGCGGCCCAAGGGCATGGGGCGCGCCCTATTTCACGGTCCAGGGCTATTCGCCGTTCGGGGATAACTATCTGGCCACGCCGATGGAGGCATGGGATACCGTTGCCGAAGGCCGGGACTCGCTGAGCTGGCAGATCGGCCGTCACAGCGCCAAGTTCGGGGTAGCGTATCAAAAGTTCATCTGGCCCATGTGGGGCTTCTTCCAGAATCGCGGCTACTACCAATTCACGAATGGCTATACGACCCAGTACGCGCTCAATGACCACGCCACAGGGTCCGCGCTGGCGAGTTTTCTGCTGGGGCTGCCCGCCGCGCGCCAGGGACAAGCCGGTATACCGCAGATGAATCTTCGTCAGTGGTATGCCGACGGGTTCGCGCAGGATGCCTGGAGGATGACGTCCACTACGACCCTCAACTACGGCCTTCGCTACGAATTCATGAGCCCGTTGGTTGACATTCGATACACCAATAGCAACCTGGATTTGAGCAGCGGCACGCCCCATGTATTTATCGGTGGGCAGAATGGGTATCCGCGCGGGCTTATGTATCCAAATCTGGCTCGATTTGCTCCGCGGCTCGGCCTGGCGCAGAGCCTTCCGCGATTCGGCCTTGTGGCGCACATCGCCTATGGCGTCTTCTATACGCCGGTTGATATGAACACATGGTGCAATCAGCGCCATAACGTGCCCTATGTCTTCCCCGAAACCGCACAGAGCGATCCCTATATCCCAAGCATCAACACATTCAACTTTCCCACGCCGGTGTTGGGAACAACCGCGGTCAGCTTCACTGCGCTGCAATTACACGCACCGCCTCAGTACATCCAGCAGTGGAGCGTTTCGATCGAAAAACAGCTTGGCAGCCAGACAACATTGGAGCTTGGTTACCTGGGCGCGGGCGGCTTCCACCTGCAGCGTTCGCACCTGATCAACGACGCGCTTCCCGGTCCGGGTCTTATTCAGCCGCGGCGTCCGTTTCCCAAGATCAGCTTCGTGCCCGGCACGACATTCCCTTCCACCGTTACGGTCGCCAGCACCACGTTCCCTGCGACCACCATCAATCTGCTCGAGAATGCGGCGCAGAGCTGGTACGACGCCGGTTACGTCAACCTTCGCCGCCGTTATGCGCGCGGCTTGAGCCTGCTGGCAAATTACACTTTCGCCAAATCGCTCGAGAATGCCCCGGACTTCCGTTCGCCCATGTTCGAGGCCGCAACTCCGCAGAATAATAACGACCTGAACGCGGAAAAGGGCCCGGGCTGCGATGTGCGCCACAGATTTGCCTTGAGCGCCGTGTACAACCCGCCGTCCTGGAATCGCACGGGGCTCTCGCGAACTCTGACCCGCAATTGGAATGGTTCAATGGAGTTTCAGGTACAAAGCGGATTTCCCCTTACAATCTCGGTATTTGGCGATACCGCCAACGCCGGAACTGTCGTTGGCGAGAACCCGATCCGCGCCAACTTGACCGGAGCGAAGATCTTCCCCGCAGGCACGCGCAATTCCACCACATGGTTCAATCCTGCGGCCTTTGCTGCGCCGCCTGCTTACACCTTCGGCAACGTAGGCCGCAACTCGGTTTATGGGCCCGGAATGGAGACAATGGATTTGGCGATTGCGCGCGACTTCAGCATCACTGAGAAGACCCGGTTCGAAGCGCGGACGGAGTTCTTCAATGCCCTCAATCACACAAATCTGGGTACACCCAACCGGTTCGTCAACACCTCGAACTTCGGCAGCATCACAGAGGTCACAACACCTGGGCGTGAGATCCAGTTAAGCGCGCGGCTTCAGTTCTAATGCCAATTGCTTTGAGACGGGTTGAAGTTGCTTCTCCGTCCCTGCTGTTATTCGTCGCCTAACTTGTAGGCAACCCCAAACCGTCCGATCTGAATCAGCGCCTTTTCTTCCGGCGGCCAGATGTGCAGGCTCTCTACGCGCGTTGAGCCCGCAATCCAGTGTGCATCGGTAGTTCCCACCAGCGTCCCCGTCGCCGCCTGGTTGAAATGAACACGCAGCGCATCTCCCCCGTTTTCGCGGGTCCATCCAAAGGCATACTCGCCCGGCTTCAGAAAGACGCTTCCAATCTGCACCGGCGCCTGCACAATCAGGTAGTGCGAGTACTTGCCTTCCGCCGAATACCCGGCCGTTATCAGCACAACTCCCGCAATGAAGCGCCCATGCTCATCCACAATTCCCGATGCTGTTCGCATCTCCGTCTCGATATGCTCGCTCTCTACCGGAGCCCGCGATGGCAACACCGACGCTAGTTCTGCCTGCGTGGCCTGCCGCCACGCCGTCTTTTGCGCCTGCGACCGAAGCGCCAACAACGTTAGACAGACTGCACACAAAGCCGCGTATTGGATTGTTCTTCTGGTCATGGTTTTGGCTTTCTTAACGATTCGAGTGGAACAATGCCTCGTTGGATGGCCGCCGTGGCCGCCTGTGTCCGGTCCGTCACTCCCAGCTTGCCCAGCAAGCTGTTGATGTGCGTCTTCACGGTAGCCTCTGAAACCTCCAGCTCGGTCGCAATCTCCTTGTTGCTCTTGCCATGCACGATCTGCTCCAGCACATCGAACTCCCGCGGAGTCAGCTCCTGAGCTCCCATGCGCTCGGCCAGCCTTTCGGCGATCGCGGGCGGAATATGCGACTTGCCCGCATGAACCGCATGAATCGTGCTGATGAGCTCCTCGCTGGTCATTCCTTTGAGCAAATACGCCCGGGCGCCTGCCTTCAGCGCGCGGTAGATGTCTTCGTCGCCATCGTACGTAGTGAGCACGATGAACCGTGCCTGAGGTGTCTCCATGCGGATGCGCTCGATCACGTCCACGCCGCTCATCCTCGGCAGCCGCAAATCGACCAGGGTTATATCGGGCTGGAGCTTGCGAAACTGCGTGATGGCCTCTACGCCGTCGGCGGCCTCGCCCACCACCTCCAGGCCGCCTGCCACATTCAGCAGCGCCACCAGTCCCTGGCGAACCACGTTGTGGTCCTCGACAATCAGCACTCGGATCGATTCCCCGCTCACAGGCGTGCCTCCATCTGTTCGCCCAATTCACCTCGCGCCGGTGCGCTTAACCGGACCGTGGTGCCCGCGCCCGCCGCACTGTTCACTTCCAGCGCCCCACCGATAGCCGCCGCGCGCTCTCTCATTCCGGTCAGCCCAAAGTGCCCCGGCGAAGACTCTGCCGTCGCCTCCAGGGCGCCGCCTCTTCCATTATCGCGAACCTCGAGCGCGATCGTCTCAGGGCCGTACTCCAGTTGCACCCGCAGTTCGCTCGCCCCGGCGTGCTTCTTCACATTATGGATGGCCTCCTGCGCCACGCGCATCACTTCCCGCTCGGTTTCCGCCGGTAACGGGCGATAAGCCCCAAAAAGCCTGAAGCGGGCGGCCAGCCCCTCGCCTCCTGCCGCTTCCGCCATGCGCCGCAGTTTCACCGGCAGTGTGGTCTCGCTCGCATCCTGTGTACGCAAAGCCCAGATGGACTGCCGCGCGTCGGCGAGCCCATGGCGCACATACTCGCGTGTCTGGTCTAGTTGTTTGGCCGCATCTTCCATTTTGTGCCGGCGCAACAACTCCGACAGAACCTCTAACTGGACCGATACGCCCACATAGCCCTGCGCCAGCGTGTCATGAATCTCGCGTGCGATCCGGCCGCGCTCGCCCAGCACCACGCGAAACTCCCGCTCCGCCCGGCGCAGCCGCAGCCTCAACAGCAGCACAACTGCTCCCGCTACGGCTGCCAGCAACAGCACATAAAACCACACGGTCTGATAAAAATGCGGCCGCAAATCGAAGCTGAGCGCCGCGCCGGCCGTGTTCCAAAGGCCATCGTTGTTGGCCGCCTGCACGCGGAAGGTGTACCGCCCTGGCGGAATATTCGTGTAATAGGCGGTGCGCCGCGTCCCTGCCTCGGTCCAGCCATGGTCGAAGCCCTCGAGCATATAACGGTAGCGCACCTTCTGCGGCGCCACAAAACTCAATCCGGCGTAGTCGAACTCGAAGTGGACATGCCCGGCCTGCACCTTCAGCCAGGAGCCCGGTGCCTGCAACGGTTGAGCCACATCGTCCACCTGGAATCGCTCCAGCGCGACCGGAGGGGGAAGCATGTTCACGGGGAAATGCGCCGGGTCCACCTCCACCAATCCCTTCGGCGTCGCAAACCACAAATGCCAATCGCGCGATCGCCAGGCCGAAGGATGGCTGTTGGTCGCCGTCTCCCGGCTGCGCAGTCCATCGGCGGTCCCAAATTCCATCCAGTGCGAACAACCCGGCGCGGGGCCTGTTCCCCCCATCTCATTGCAGTCGCAGCGCGCAATGCCATCGCCCGTCGCGAACCACAGATGTCCCCCGCCATCGTCCAGAATGGCGTGAATCGTAGTCTGCTCGAGGCCGCTATGCATTCCCGCGGAGAATTTGCGCCCGTCCCATACGTCCCAGCCATGGTCCTGCGTCCCGATCAGCAGCGTCCCATCGGCGCGAGGCAGCAGCGCCGTCACCACATTGCTCGAAAGCCCGTTTGCCGTGGTGAAGTTCGAGATTGTGCCGCCGTGCAGCCGCGACAATCCGGCCAGTGTCGCCACCCACAGGTCGCCCTTCACGTCTCGAGCCATCGCGCCCACCAGGTCGCTGCCCAGCCCGCTCGCCTGCGTGTACGTTTTCATCCGTGCGCCGGAATGCGCGGCGCTCAATCTGCCGTCTTCCACCGCCCAATGCGTCAACCCACGCCTGGTGCCTATCCACATCGACCCGTCGGCGTCCACCAGCAACGAACGGATAAAATCGTCGGGCAGCCCATCGGCGGAAGTAAATGTGTCCACCCGGTTTCCGTGAATCCGGTTCAGCCCATCGGGCGTGCCCACCCACAAGTCGCCATTAGGCGCCGCGGCCAGCGACAAAATCACATTGCTGGCCAGGCCGTTGGCCACCGAAAGAGAGCGCGCGACGCGCCAGCCATCTACGTCCGCCTCGCGGCGCAGGGCATTTACACCGTCCCCTTGGGTTCCCACCCACAGCGTTCCGCTCCCGTCTTCCACCACGGCAGTGATGCGGTCGGAAGACAATCCCTCTCGCGTGTCCAAAGTCCTGAAGCGCTGATCGCGCAGGATGTCCAGTCCGGCGGTTTCCGTGCCCACCCACAGATTGCCTTCACGGTCTTCCATCAGCGCGAGAATCGAAGCGGTGGCAAGGGGATCGGTAATCGGAAAGCGCTCGACCTTGCCACTCACCCACCGCACCAGCCCGGCGTTCGTGCCAATCCACAGCGCATCCTCCCGGTCGGCGAGTACGGCCTGAATCCGGCTGCCGGGCAGCTCCCTGCCCACGCTTAGGTGCAGTACGCTGTGTGGGCGCTCTTTACCCTGAAGGAAATCCAGGCTGCTTCGGTCGCCCATCGCAAGAATGCCATTGGGCAATTCTTCTTCGAATACAACCGCTCCTGGATACCCGCCCGGCGATGGCAGCGCGGTCCGCGGATGCGCATCCACATTCCTCACCGCCTCGAACCGCTCTCCTGCCTGCTGCGCCGGGCCCTGCTCCGTCCATAGCCGTAGCTTTCCGTCCTCTCCTTCACGCAGTGTCAAAATCCCGTTGGCCGGCAGCCCGTCATTCGTCGTGAACGCCCTGACCGCCCCATCCTTCCAGCGCGCCAGCCCCGCGTTGGTTCCAATCCATAGCGCCCCGTCCCGGCTTTCGAGCAGGCAGCGAATATCGTTGCCTGGCAAGGCCGGACTGGAATTGCGGTCATAGGTCTGGAATTCAACGCCGTCAAACCGCACCAGGCCCGCTTCGGTCCCCAGCCAGAGAAACCCATCCCGTGTCTGCGCCAGCGCCTGGACAGTATTCTGCGGAAGGCCATTCTCCATGGCCCATGTCTGCCGGCTGTAATTTGCAAGCGGTGTGGAAGGCTCCAGCGCAACCGCTGCGGCTGCGCATCCCAACAGCCACGCTACAGCCGCACTCCGGATGATTCCCGCGAGCGGAACCGTACTTCCTGCGGCCCTTGAGCAACGCGCGTCATGGACTCTTGGCTGGCTGAAGCCCACAGCCATTCGCCTTACCGGTCAAACTGAACGTAGTTGCGCCCGGCGTAAAGGCGAAAGCCGCCGGCGGGGTTTACGGTCACCCGCAACGGACGCGGCCGCGTCATCGCCTCATCCGTCGTCGACTTCACCGTGAACACGTCGTTCGCGCCCAGGTCTGTAACCAGAAATTGATCGCCAGCCACGAATCCGAAGCCATAGGCGCCCGCAGGCAGTTGTTTTCCCCCGATCTTGAGCGGAACTTCGGCGATCAGGTATCCTTGGTACTTCGCTGCCACTCCCGTCGAATAACCGCTGGTGTCCACCAGGCTGGCCAGCACGTAATGGCCATCGGCAAACTTCACGCCACCGGAGTTGCGCAACTGCGTGGGTGCGCTTTGCCCGCAGTAATACACAGAAGCCGGAAATAGCTTCACAAGGTCGGCCGCTTTCAGTACGGTATTCACGCCGGTCTGTGCCGTCAACCAGCCTGAGGCTCCCAGCGCCGCCATGATCGCCGCGCCGGCCACAACCTTCGCCATCGCCTGCAAACGCATCGTGATCCTCCTCTTTTAGACTGCCCCTGGAGTATAGCGCATCCCTGCGGCCTTGATCGACAGTCATTCGCCATCGAGAACCGCTGCCCGTACTGCTCAGCGCCACCGGCGAACTGCCGTCGAATTGCGTTGCGGCCGGCGGCGTGCTATGGACGAACGGCGCGGGCGTCGGCCGGCTGATCGCGCGCGCCTGCTGAAAGTTCCCGTGCTCCGAAGCCCTTCCATCGATGTCTTTCCCCCGACGGAATCGTTCGTCGCCCAGGGCGCTTGCTCTCAAATCCGTTTTTCCTGCCGCGCCTCGCTCCAGCCAAATGCGTTTTCAAAGTGCGTGATCTCGCGCTTTTGCCCCGGCACAAGATACACGCTGACGACATCGAAACGCGCCTGCGGGGTGCATTCATTGTGCAGCTGGCGCATGTACTGGTGGGCCAGCCGGCGCAGAATGTTTCGCTTATGGAAGTCGATCGCGGTTTCCGCCGGCGCCAAATCGTGGGCCGTGCGGGTCTTCACTTCAAAAAAGCATAACAGCGGTCCCTTCCACGCGATCAGATCCAGGTCGCCGGGAAGATTGCCGGCCGACCACCGCCGCGCAACGACCGTGTAGCCCTCGCGGCGCAGATAGGAACGCGCTGCTTCCTCGCCTTCCAAGCCGGTAACCAGGTGTGCGGCCTGAGCTGGCGCGCGCCGCGCGCCAAGCCAGTCGAGACCGGCCAGCACTCGGTCCAGAAATTCCGCCCGCAATTGCGCTCTCCGTCTCATTGCCAACCATTCTCGGTCCGGACGCCGGATGCGGGCAAATCGTTCCGCAAGGACACGGCGTGGCCAAGCGGACAAATAAACAGCCGCGGCGGCGGAGGAGCAGCGCCTGTCCACGCGGGAGATGGCGCACAATCTGGAGCGGGCCGCGCGTCACAAGGATTTCCACGCAATCCGTCGCTACTTGAGAAAAAAGGCCGAGACTCCCGCAGCCACGCCGATGGCTGAGGATGCCATCCCCAGGTACCAGTAAATGCGGCTCCGCGTCAGCAGCGTGACCGACGTGATTACCAGCCCGATCTCCAGTAACACTTCGCCCAGATCGAAGCGGTCTGAGCGCGCTTCTCCCTGGTCCACGCTGGCTTGTAGCGCCTCGGCAGTTGCCTGATCCTGCTTCAGCTCTTCTGCCCATTTCTTCTCGTGATCGGTGTAGGCCTTGGTCATCTTGGCGGTTGCGCCTTTGTTGTCGAGCGCAACCACGCTCAGCAGATCGGTGGCCAATTGGGTGTCGTAGTCGCGGATCTTCTGCGCCTGGTATTCATTCCACTGATCGGTGGCCTTGTTCTGGTTGATGATCGCGTCCGCGTGCGTGCGCTCGCCCATCACCGTTGTTACCGCCAGTAGCACGGCCAGCACACTCATCGTAAAGGCGACGGGCCGCAGTTGCTCTTCCTGCGCTCCTTGCTCCAAATTCTCCTTGAAGTCCTGCAGTTCGCTCGCATCCATAGGGTTGCGCCTCTTCACTTTGAATTGGGGGGCTTAAGGGAAGACCTTGTGGTACAAAGCTGAACTTATCATACGATCCCGCACGCCGGCAGGGAACACCGGCAGTGCAGCGGAATCTTATAAACCCAGGAAAACGCCGGATGAGCGTGCCGGGAGGCCGCAGCACCCTCACCCACCACAAATTCGGGCTGAAAGCTAAAAGCTAACAGCTAAAAGCTGCTCCTTCACTTCCGCTTCCACCTGACCCCGTCGCGCGAGTCTTCCAGAACCACGCCCATCTCCGCCAGCTCATTGCGAATCTCGTCCGCGCGGGCAAAGTTGCGCGCCTGTTTCGCCATTGTGCGTTCGGCCACCAGCGCCGCGATCGCCTCATCCCCCAGTGACTGCGCGGCCAGCAGCTCGGGCGCCACGTCGCCCATGCGCCCGGCCTGCTCGGCCCATGCCACCGCGCGCCGCGTCGGCTCGGCGTCGCGGTCCTCTATTACGTCGAAGACCGCGTCGAAATCCTTCAGCACCGGCAGAATCGCGTCGCGGTCGGAGGCGAAAAACTGTTCCTGATCCATGGCCGTGTTCGCCGCGCGCGCCAGCTCGAAGATTGCCGCCAGCGCCTCGGCCGTGTTCAGATCGTTCCCCAGCGCGTTGTCGTATTTAATGCGCGCTTCAGCAGCCGCTTCCTGCATCTCCTTGCTCTCGCCCGCCGCAAACTTCCTCGCGTTCAGCCGCGCCTGAAACGTGCGCAGGCGGTCAATCGCGTTGGTCGCATCGACAAGGCTGTCGAAGGTGAAGTTGAACGGCCGCCGGTACGGCACCGAAACCAGCGCCAGCCGGATCGCCGAAGCCTTGTAGCCCTTCAGCAGCAGGTCGCGCGGCGTGTAGAAATTGCCTTCGCTCTTCGACATCTTGCGCCCATCCACGAGCAGGAACCGCACGTGCATCCAATGCCGCGCGAATTGTTTGTGCGTCGCGGTCTCGCTTTGCGCAATCTCGTTCTCGTGGTGCGGAAACATCAGGTCCTCGCCGCCGCAGTGCAGGTCGAAGCTCTCCCCCAGGTACTCCATCGCCATCGCCGAGCACTCGATGTGCCAGCCCGGCCGTCCCCGCCCGATCGCCGTCTCCCACGACGTTTCGCCCGGCTTGGCCGCCTTCCACAGCGCAAAGTCGCGCGCCGAGTCCTTTTCGTACTCGTCCACGTCCACTCGCGCGCCGTCTTCCATGCCGCTCAGGTCCTTTTTGCTCAACTTGCCGTACTCGGGAAACGCCTTGAGCCGGAAGTACCACGATCCGTCCTCGGCCTTGTACGCCGCGCCTGCGCGGGCCAGCTTCTCCACCAGCGCCGCCATCTGCGGAATGTGCTCCGTCGCCCTCGCAATCTGCTCTGGCCGTTCAATCCGCAGCGTGTCCAGGTCCTCGAAGAAGGCCTCCACGTAGCCCGCCGTGTACTCGCCGATCGGAATCCCCGCCTCCGCTGAGTTGCGGATGATCTTGTCGTCCACGTCCGTAATGTTCATCACGTGGCGCACGGGGGTCCCGGTCAACCGTAAAAACCGGCGCAGAACGTCAATTTGCAAAAAGGTGCGGAAGTTCCCGATGTGGCCGTAGTCGTAGACCGTCGGCCCGCAGGCGTACATGCGCAGCGCCTTGCCGTCGGCAGGCTCCAGCGCATCCAGTTGTCCCGTCAGGGTGTTGAACAGGCGGAGGGTCATTGCGTCAGCGGCTCGTGCATCGCCCGGCTTGCGCATCGCCAGCCCAGGCATCGCCTGGATCGCGCGTCGCGCGTCAACAATCTGCCGGATCGCAGCCTACTCGATTGTAGCAGCGCGGGTTCGCGCCCGAACCCGCGCGCGTCGGCCCATGCGATGCGCCGCGAGTACCGCCTCAGGCCACCCCTTATTTCGGCGGCTTGGCCTCGATCTTCTTGGCTCATTTAGGCAGCGTCCGCCCCTCAGCTAAAGAGCGCGCCCACTCCGGTCGTAACGAGCGTATAGAGAACCCACCATCCGAAGACAGCGATATAGCCGGACGACTCCTTCGTGCCCGCAACCTTCGCCAGCCCTTTGGAGAAAAGCGTAAGGGTCCAGATAAACGTGACGTCGAGCGCCACCAGCAGCCCCCACAGCATCATCGGCATCTCGGTCGGGCTGAAGTAGTACCCGATGTTCGTCCCCGCCGGATTCCCGGGCAGGAACGACTCCGGCGCCACGCCAACAAACAGTCCGATTATGCCCATCGCCAACTTGATCAGCCCAGGCAGGCCCGCGTACCAGCTCACCGAAAGCACCTGCCCAAACGTGGCCTTGCCCCCGAATCCGAAGTTGATCGTGCCCACCAGAATTCCTGCAGCGATCAGGTTGAACAAAAGGACCCAAACGGGCCCAAGACCCCAAATGACTTCCTGACTGATGGCGCTGATCTTCGCTTGCGTTTCTTGCTGCGCCGGCGGAAGTTGCTGCAGCCGCTCCGCCTGTTTCGGGGCCATGCGCAGTCCGTTCTCGACAACCTGCGGCCAACCTACCTTCACGGTCACGGCGCCCCAAAGCGCGGTGCCGACCACAATGAACAGTACGAACGGCAGCCACCAGCTCCGGTTGCCCCGCTTGATATCCTCAAACGTCTTCGACGGAGCAGCGAACGTGTTCGCCACGCGCTGCCACTGCGTCAATCCCACGCCCGCTGGCGCGGACTCGGCCGCAGGTTGAACCCCCAGATCGTTCATGTTTTAGCCTTTCCAGTACAATTTCGGAATTCTTGCATAAATCAACTCCGGCCTGGAACCGCGCTACCGCGAGCACCTTCTGCCTTCTCGCAAAAGTGAGGAATCGCGGAGGATTCGGCTCGTCTTCACCGGGCAACTTGGATTTGCCCGCGATTGTACTCTCGGCGGGCATCCGCAATCGAATGAATTTTTAGGTGATAGTTGGCGCGACTCGGCTCAGATGCCGCTACGCTCCCTGCGCCGCAGGCTCTTCCGCCGGTTCGTCCGTCTGCCGCCTGGCCGGGCGCGTTCCCGGCTTTGTCGGCGCGGCCGCGCCCGCCTTTCGCGCCGGCGCGTAGCTCTTGTATACCGTGATATGGAAACAGGCCTGCTGGAACTCCTCTTCCACGTCGATCTTGCCCGACGCTTGCAGTGCCGCCAGCCGCCGCCGCATCCAGGCAATCTCCGCCCGGCTCAGGCCGCTCTTGGCAATATCAATCGTTGCGCCCGTCTCGTGCGGGCTCACCAGGTCGCCTTCGGCCGGGGCCGCATTCCCGTTCGTGCGCATCAGCCGCTTCTGGTACTCCACCGTCCGCACCGCCGAGCTCACCTCCAGCGGCCGGTGGAATGCCGCCTCGTGCGCCCGCGCCAGATCGCTCAGAAATCGCGCCGTCCAGGGTCGGCAGTAGCGGTGGTTCTCCGGTAAATCGGCATTCACCGTAAGAGCGCTTGAAGCCGGTAACGGCACCAGCAGCTTGTTCGCAATCCGCGCCGCCAGGTCGTCCTCGTCCTCGATCCGCTCCAGCCCCTCTGCATCAAGGCGCGCATTTTGCCGCTCCAGCGACGCGAGCGATCCGCGCAGCGGCGCCGGCATCGCGCCCCTTGGAATGTACAAGGAAGCCTGCTCGTTCTCGTCAGTCCGGCTTGCGGGCCGCGACGCATCCGCCGCTTCGCCGGGCTGGCTCGCAGCTTTCGCCGTAGCATCGTCGCCGTCCTTCGTCGCCAAACCGTCTTCTCTCTCCGTTGCGGATTCGGCCGGCTCCGTCCCATCGGTTGGCGCTGTTTCTGCTTTCGCGCTTTCCTCGCCATGGCGCGGCTCAGCCGGCATCGCCTCACGAGCTACATCCGCACGCTGCGATTCCATATTCTTCGTTTCGTCTGTCTCGGGCTGCTGGAGGTCAGTGCGCTGGTAGGCCGCGGCGGCCTCTCGCGATTCGGAAGCCCGCGCGGCGCGAGTCTCTGCTAGGCGCAGGGCGGCTCTTTCCAGCCTCGGTCTCCGCGCGTTGCGTGCACGCTCTGCGCGCACCGCTGCGGCGCGGCGTGCCACCTGCTTCCGCGCAAGCTGGCGCCGGATCGCCAGCCCCGCCATACGCCCCACCTCGTCGGGGGTGCGCTTGCGTGCTGCGCCGGCTTGGGTGTGGCTGGGGGTGTGCGTGGCCGTTACGCGATGGACGCCGCGCGCTGGCGCCGTGCGATGGACCCTGTGCGAGGCAGTCACCGCCGGTCTCCGGTGCGTCTTCGCCGTCTGTTGGGTTTCAGAGCCGCGCGCGCAGGCCATTCCGAGCCCAACCAGCGCGACCACGACGATTGCGGTCCGGCACATGAGGGAGAGTGCGGACAATCGAGAGCTTCTCCAGTCTACGTCGATCCGCAGCCTCCTCCGAGTGCCTTTGCGGATTCGGATTCGTCTGATAATTGGACGCGCCCGGCGTCTCTTGGGACTTCTCTGCGCAGCGGGTTCAGCCTACGCAGCCGGCGGTGTTGGCCCTGTTTCGCCCATCGGGACGATGGGCTTGGCCGACGGCTTCAGTTGAAAGCCCTTGCGAATCAGCGCAAACCCCTCCTGGGGCAGCTCCGCCTGCAGCAATTGGTTTTCCGGCCCGGAGAACAGCTCTGTGTTGGCCCCGGCGATAGTAGCTACCAGGTGGTGTACGGTGATGGGTTTGCCATCGAGTGTTCCTTGCTGATTCGGGTATGTGGCCAACTGCACCGGCTCGACGGACACCGAGTTCTTCGGCAGGATGGCCCAGAGCTCGCGGTTGTTCTGCGCCACCGCAAGTGCGAGCAGCGTTTCCAATGCGCCGGGATCGAAGTCTGCCAGAAAGACGGCGCCGGGGTGCGCCGCCAGCCGCGCGGTCGAACTCTTTCCGCCCGCGGAAATGTTCACGAGAAACTGCGCCGTATCGGGCGCCGCCACCACGTTCACCGCCTCGCCGTTCACGGTGGCGCTCAACAGCACGTGTTCGAGCTGATTGGCGGCGTTCAGCCGCTCCGTCTTCGACAACTCATAGTCAAGGCCCTGCATCGCGACTTTGACCAGCGAGGTCGAGTCGTAACCCTCCTTCGTCGCTGTGAACTGGAAGCTGGCCGTACCCACCGCCTGACCGTTCTGCGCGATCTCAAAGCTTCCGGACTGCGCCGGAGCGGCAGGCGGCAGAGCCGCCGGCATCAAGGCAAGAAATCCCGCAAGCGGGAAGATACTCAATGGACGCATGGGTGTCTCAATCCCCATCCGATTAGACACGAATCGCGCCAAACAGTTACGGCAAGCGGCGCCGCTGCAAGTTCGGCTCTGGGCCCAGGACTCCCATTTCCTCCAGTTCCGCCCGCAGCGCGTCGGCGCCCCGGAACAGGATCGCCTTCATCCCCGCCTCCTTCCCGCCAGTCACGTTCTTTTCCCGGTCGTCGATAAACAAAACCCGGTTCGGCGGGCAGCCCAGAATGTCCAGCGCTCGCCGGAACATCGCCGGCTCCGGTTTGCGCAGACCCATGTAGCACGAGCTGAACGCCACCTTGAAATAGCGCCGCAGCTCGTATTTGCCGAAGCGGAATTCGTTCGGCTCCCGCGGCTCGTTGTTCAGTGCGCCAACCAGGAACCGGTTCGAGGCCGCAACCTCGCGCAGAATGTCGAGCGCCCCGTCCGGCAGCAGCCGCGATTGGCTCAGCATGGCTTCGAAGAACTCATCGTGCGAAAAACTGCGCGGCTCGTAGAATACGGTCGTGTCGAGGTACTGGTTGCGATCGATCTCGCCGCGGTCCCAGGCCGCCATGACCTCCACACTCCGCGTCTCAAGGGCCTCTAGATCCAGCCCAAAGTGCGCAGCGACGGCGGCGCGCTCGCCGCGGTCCCAGCCGTTGGTCAACAAAACACCGCCTACGTCGAACAGAATTACGTCGAATGGGGACACAGTCGTTTCTTTCCCGCGCGATGCTCGCTCCTGCATGGCATGGCGCGTTCTCTTGAGACATCTAGTAAGAACCAAGGGGCATGGCGCAGGGGTCTTGCGACACGCCGGCCCGAGGATGCAGCCGGTTCAACTCGTGACTTCTTACGCTTATTTTATCGGATGCACTTGGATCTCAATGATTTGGGAGCGAAGGGTCGCGCAATCGCCGCCAAGTCTGTGCCCGCTTGCCGCTGCCTTATCGCTGATACTTGGTTTCGATCGCCAGCACCTTCTTGATCCGCCGCTCAAAGCGCTCTTCCTGCGCCTGAAACTTCGCCGCGAGGAACGCGTGCGCCAACTCGAAGGCCAGCGCCGGCCCGATAATCCGCGCGCCCAGCACCAGCACGTTCATGTTGTCGTGCTCCACGCCCTGGTGCGCCGAGTAAGTATCGTGGCAAATCCCGGCGCGGATTCCCGGAATCTTGTTCGCCGCCACGCACACGCCCACGCCGCTGCCACAGATTAGAATGCCGCGCGGGGCCACGCCCGCCTTCACGGCCTCGCCCACCTTCTCGGCAAAGTCGGGATAGTCGTCCTCCGGCTCGCACTGGTATGCGCCCAGGTCGATCACCTCGTGCCCCGCCGCCGCCAGATCGGCGCGCAACTCCTCCTTCAAAGCTAACCCCGCATGATCCGAAGCAATCACGAGCTTCACGTTCCACTCCTTCGGAATGAGCTTCCAGCTTCTAGCCGTTCACCACCAGCCCCACCTGTCTGCACAAATCACAACACAGCACGTAAAGCTAGCAGCTAGAAGCTAGCGGCTAGAAGCTGCCTTTACCAACTTCTTCGCCCTCGCCGCCACATTCTCCGCGGTGAATCCCAGTTCCGCCATGACCACCGGCCCCGGAGCCGATGCGCCAAAGCGGTCCAGCCCAATCACGTCGCCGTCCAAGCCCACATACTTCCACCAGCCCAGCGTTGCGCCCGCCTCGACCGCCAGTTTCGGCACGCCTGCCAGCAACACGCTGGCCCTGTACTCGGCCGATTGCTCCTCAAAGATTTTCCAGCTCGGAAAGCTCACCACGCGCGCCCTGATTCCCTCGGCCCCGAGCAGCTTTGCCGCGTCCAGCGCCGTCCCAACCTCCGAACCCGTCCCAATCAGAATCACCTGCGGATTCGCCGCGTCCTCCAGCACGTACGCGCCCTTGCTCACGCTCGCATACAGATCGTGCGCCGCCGCGTCGATCGTCGGCACATCCTGCCGCGTCAGCGCAAAGTAGCACGGTCCCTTGCGCTCCAGCGCCAGCCGCCACGCCGCAGCCGTCTCGTTCGCGTCGGCCGGTCGAAAGTCCGTCATGTGTGGAACCGCGCGCAGCGCCATCAGGTGTTCGACCGGCTCGTGGGTCGGCCCGTCCTCGCCCACCCCAATCGAGTCGTGAGTGAAAACGAACAGCGACGCAGCCTCCATGATGGCTGCGATGCGCAGAGCCGGTTTGGCGTAGTCGGAAAACACAAAGAACGTCGAGCCGAACGGCCGCAACCCGCCGTGAACCGCCATTCCGTTCACCGCCGCGCACATGGCCAGCTCGCGCACGCCGAAAAACACATTGCGGCCCGCGGGATCGTCGGCAAAGTGCGGGCTATTCTTGAAAATCGTCTTCGTCGATGCCGTCAGATCCGCTGCGCCGCCAAACAACTCCGGCACATCCGCATCGATCGCGTTCATCACTTGCTGCCCCGCATTGCGCGTGGCCACAGGCTTGCCCGCCGGGAAACTGGGAATCGCCTTCTCCCATCCCTCTTTCAGCTTGCCTGCCTGCGTGCGCTCGAACTCCGCCGCCAGCTCCGGATACGCCGCCTTATATCCGGCAAAGAGCTTGTTCCACTCCGCTTCAAACCCCGCGCCTCGCTTCACCGCCTCGCGCCAGTTGACCAGCGCGTCTTCCGGCACGTAAAAACTCTGCTCCTCGGGGAACCCGAAAAACTTCTTCGTCGCCGCTGTGTCCGCTGCGCCCAGAGCCTCACCGTGCACCTTGTTCGTGCCCGCCTTCGGGCTGCCGTAGCCGATCACCGTACGCACCGCGATCAGCGAGGGCTTTGTTGTCTCGTCCTGCGCCTCATCAATCGCTTTTTCGATTCCGTCCAGATCGTTGCCATCCGTCACCCGCTGCACATGCCAGTTATAGGCCTTGAAGCGCTTGTACACATCCTCCGTGAAACTCCACTTCGTCGGGCCGTCCAGCGAGATCAGATTGTCGTCGTAGAGAACGATCAGCTTGCCCAGCCCCAGCGTTCCCGCCAGCGACGCAGCCTCGTGCGAGATGCCCTCCATCAGGTCGCCGTCGCCGCACAGCACGTACGTGTGATGGCCCACCACGTCGAATCCGGGGCGGTTGTACACCGCCGCCAGGTGCTTCTCTGCAATGGCCATGCCTACCGCCATCGCGAATCCCTGCCCCAGCGGTCCGGTCGTCGCCTCCACGCCGTCGGTCAACCCGTACTCCGGATGCCCCGGCGTGATCGATCCCCACTGGCGAAAGCTCTTCAGATCGTCCAGCGTCAGCTTGTAGCCGGAAAGATACAGCGACCCGTAAAGCAGCGCCGAGGCGTGCCCGTTCGAAAGTACGAACCGGTCCCGGTCGGCCCACTTCGAGTGCCCGGGATTATGCTTCATCAGCTTGTGAAACAGAAGATACGCGATGGGCGCGCAGCCCAGCGGCGCGCCGGGGTGGCCGCTCTTGGCCTTTTCCACCGTGTCCACGGCCAGCAACCGCAAGGTATCGATTGAAAGCTGGTCGAGAGAGAGGGAGGCAATACTGGAAGCCATAAGTTTTTAAAGGATTTCCTTTCCGTGAGGTGCAGCCCCTGCCTGCTGACGCCACGCCAGAGACCACCACCTTGACCTTCCATTGTATCCAAGCCTCCCGTTCTCTCCCGCTTACTCAAGGTCCCCGCGGGCCTACTCGTCCACGCCTCGCTGACTTGCTCCCCAGCCCCTCGTCCCTAGTCCCTAGTCCCTCGTCCCTCGTCCCTCGTCCCTGCCGTCCTCCCCCTCACCAGCATGTACTTCACCGCCGCCTCCAGCTCCGCCGCTGTCACGTCCTCCACCACGCCCGCGTCGCCAATCCCCACCGGCAGCACGAACCGCCTCACTCCGCCCACATTCTTCTTGTCGCTGCCCGTCGCAGCCATCACCATGGCCGACGGCGCCTTCAGCTTCGGCAGCGGCCCATAGCGATAGATCAGCTTCTCCAGCCGCTCCATCTGGCTGCCGGTAATCGTGCCCCTCCGCCGCGCTACAGCCAGGGCCGCAACCATGCCCCAGCCCACCGCCTCGCCGTGCAGCATCGCCTTGTAGCGCGTCGCCTGCTCCAGCGCGTGGCCCACCGTGTGCCCGAAGTTCAAAATCATGCGCAGCCCGCCCTCGCGCTCGTCCCTCCGCACCACCTCGGCCTTCATCCGCACCGACGCGGCAATCACCCGCTCCAGCGCCTTTGGCTCCCGCGCCAGAATCTCCTCCGCATGTTCCTCCATGAACCGCACCAGCGCCCGGTCGCGGATGATCCCCGCCTTCACGCTCTCCATCAGTCCCGCGCGCAGCTCGCGCTCCGGCAGCGTACCCAGCACGCCCATGTCGGCAAACACCGCCCTCGGCTGCAGGAAGTTCCCCACCAGGTTCTTGCCCTCCGGCAGGTTCACGCCCACCTTGCCGCCCACGCTCGAATCCACCTGCGCCAAAAACGTAGTCGGTGCCTGTACATAGTTGATCCCGCGCATGAACACCGCCGCCACGAATCCGCCCACGTCGCCCACAATGCCGCCGCCAAAGGCAATCAGCAAGCTACCCCGGTCGCCCCCGGCCCGCACCATCTCCCGCGTCAGCCGCTCCATCTGGGCCAAAGTCTTGTACCGCTCGCCTGCCGGCAAAAACAGCGTCACCGGCGGTTCCTCGAACGACCGCAGAAACACCTTCCCCCACAGCGCCCAGATCTCCGGCGACGTCAGCACAAACACTCGCCGGGGCAGTCTGCCCACAGCTCTCTCGATGCGCGGAGCCAGCGTCTCCAGAACCCCGCTCCCCGTCACCACGTCGTACTTCGCCGATGCCGTCTCTACCCGTATCGTCTGCACGCTTTAATCCTAAAGCCTGACTGGCGGGGAGCCGGAAACTGGAGGAAACTCGAGCCTGCGAGCCATTCCTCCAAGGAGCGAGGGCAGCCTGCGCAGCAGTGCCAACCGCTTCACCTGACACATCGGCTACGAACTAATTAGCTCCCCAACCAGAACGCATTTGCAATTGAACCGCTAAGGGATCGCCCTATAATACATGCAATGAGAAAAGCGCTTCGTCATTGGTTTCGCCCGACGGAAGCTGAAGAGCGCGAGCTGTGGGCAAACGGCATCTTTAGCTTCGATGCGAGCGTGCTCCTCAATATTTACGGTTACTCTGGCGAAACGCGAAACGAATTAGTAAACCTCATAAAGAACAATTCGGATCGCATTCGTCTTCCGCATCAATTTGGCCTTGAGTATGCCCGAAATCGAAGCGTCGTCATTATGAAGCAGGTGAGCAATTACAGGAAGGCTGAGGAAACCCTCGAGCACTTTCGGGAAAGCCAGATTGACCCCAAGCGGGACCACCCCTATCTCACCGAGGAATCCCTTAGAAACCTTGAGGCTATCATGAGGGAGCTTTCGGACGGGAAAAAGGAATTGGAAAAACTCATAAAGTGTGACCCTTACGCCGACACCATCCTGGCAGCCTTCGAGGGAAAGCTGGGGCCAGCTCCATCATCAGAAGACTTGACGAAATTGCATGAGGAGGCGCAGAGGCGATACGACAGGAAATGCCCGCCCGGATATGCGGACCTAGGCGAGAAGGGCATCCCGGACGCCTACGGGGACTACGTGGGGTGGTCTCAGCTGATCGAGATGGCTCGTACCGACCAAAAGGATGTGGTTTTCGTCACGGATGATTCCAAGGAGGATTGGTGGACGATACTCCGCGGCGAGAAACGAGACCGGACGATCGGTCCGAGGCCTGAGCTAATTGAGGAGTTTTTCAAATTGGCCAATCAAAGGCTGTGGATTTACAGATCTGAGAATTTCCTGCGGGCCGCCAAGATATTTGCCGACGCGCAGATCCGCGACGAGGCGATTGAGGAGATCAAGCAACGCCTCGCATCGCAAAGAGAATTGAGGAAGGCTCTAGCAGATCTCAAGTCGACGCCGTCAGAGTCTCAAACCTCGAAGGTAGAAAGGGAGAGCCCGGACGCGGGTGAGGCAAGTCGAAAGGATACTTCGCGGTCCCCAATTACCGTCGGTGATTCTGAGAAATCAGAAACCCCTACCGTCGGAGAGAAAGCATGAGGAGCCTATGGCCGTAAGAGTTTTCTGCGACAATCCGAGTGAGCTCCTGAGAAAGATAAGGGCTTTGATTCGAGACGGCTCCGTGGAAACTTGGGCCGTTGACGACGAGGGCGACTTCACGCATGTGCCGGAGCAATGGAGAGCCCGGGCCTGGTTTACACCCACCCCTTACGAGGACAAGCTAGTCCTAAACATTCTAGGCACTAAATCGAAGCGGATGTCCAAAGCAGTCTACGCCGTTTATCACGGGAGGTTCATCGAGATGCTCCTTACGCATTTCGACTCAGAGTTTGACCGCGCGAGCGCGACTGCACTCCCGACGAGCGGCGACCGGCTCGGGGGGACTTTGGAAAGAAAGCCGGGGGAGTAGCGGACGGCCCATAGCCGGTTCTCGAGACACGGCATTTTGCTGGTTTACCCCGCCGCCCGCATCTCCTCCCGCACAATCCGGCGCAGCGTCTCCTCAAACTTCGGAGCCTTGCCTTCCACGTGCTGCCGAAGCGCCTCGTTGATCAGCGTTTGATACCCCGCCGCCCCGCCAGAGGCATCGGCCTCCTTCAGAAAGTGGTCCACCAGATCCTCATCCAGCCGGATCGTGATCCGCGTCTTGCCGCGCGGCTCAGGCTCCTTGGGCATAATCCGCCCCCGCTTTCCCTGGCTGAAATCGTATCGCTTCTTCATCGCGACATTATATGTACATTCTGTACATGCAAACAAACCGCGCACCCCCGCCCTCGATTGTGGCGGGGTTTCTCGGGCCGCGAGCTCCTTGGGAAAAGCTGCGAAGCAGCAGGGATCGACGGGCCGGGAGTCGCCGAACCTGACCGAGCGGCCCGGGAAACCGGCCACCGCAGCCATTCCTCGATGTCAAGTGCTTCCGCCAGTCCAACTCCCCGCAACCCGCACAAAACACGCGCCAAATTCCCTTCCCCAAGTTTGCGGATCATTTCCGTCTTTCAGCGCATACTCAGACCATGAGCGTTCGACCAGGAGAGTTCGCAAGCTACCGGCTACTGGCTACAGGCTGTCCACTGTTCAATGCTCACTGTTACCTAACCCTTTTGAATCTGTACGTTTACGGGTAAACCCTTTGGAATCAGATATGGACCGGTATATACCATCCCGTAAACCCTTTGTTATCAAATATGGAGGGTTGGCATACCGGGGGAGGGAGGGGTATGTATCAAATGATAAACAACCCGGGGACCACTGGCTTGCTCACTCGCCGCCTGTCGGACACCGCCAACCCCGCTGGCTCGCTAACTTGCTAGCTCGCCGGCGGCCCCATCCTGGCCGCGCGTTTCATGGCGGTCAACCAGGTCTCCTCACCGGCTACTGGCTACTGGCTACTGGCTATTGGCTACTGGCTGCTTTATTTCACCCGCACCTTCGGCTCGACCGACAATCCCGGCCTTAGCTGGTGGTTCGGATCCTCTTTGGCCAGGTCGGTGAAGTCGATGCGCACCGGTACGCGCTGCACCACCTTCACGTAGTTGCCCGTGGCGTTCTCCGGCGGAAAGAGCGAGAGCACTGACCCGGTGGCGCCGCCGATCTGCGTCACGCGGCCGTCGTAGTCTTTGCCGGTCGAGTCCACATGAATCTCAACCGGCTGGCCGGCTTGCATGTGCCGCAGTTGCGTCTCTTTGAAGTTTGCCGTGATCCAGAGGTCCTGGAGCGAAACGAGCGTGAGAAGGTTCTGTCCGGAAGCCACGTTCTGATCGATCTCCACGCTCTTGCGCGTGATGATGCCGTCCGCCGGCGCGACGATCTTCGTGTAGCTCAGATTGAGTTTCGCCTGATCGAGCTGCGCCTGGACCTGCTCCACCTGGGCCTCGGCCTGCTTGGCTCGCGCATCCTGCGCTGCCACTTGCTCCGGCGCGGTTTGCGCGTACTTCTGCATCGCTTGGGACTGCATTTCCCGCTCGTGGGCCACGCGCACGCCGTCGGCGGCAGCCTGTTCGCTGGCGCGCGCGTCGGCCAGCTCGGCTTTGGAGGCGTCGGCCGCGTCCACGGCTGCGTCAAACTGCAGCTTGCTGATCACATCCTTCTCGACCAGCGGCTTGTAGCGCTCCAGATCGGCCTGCGCTTTGGTGAAGTTGGCCAGTGCCTGGGCTACGCGGGCGTGCGCAGCCTCCAGTTGCTTTTCCGCCTGTTCCACTCCGGCTCGCGTGCCCAATACGTCAGCGTCCGCGGAGCGCAGATTACTGCCAGTGTTGACGGTCACGATCGGCACATTCACCCTGGCCGCCGCGGCATTGGCTTTGGCGCTGGCCAGTGCTGCTTCGGCATTCTCCACGGCCACCTGGTAATCGCTTGGGTCCAGCTCGGCGATCGCGTCGCCCGCTTTCACCACCTGGTTCTCTTCCACGTCCACTTTGATGACCTGGCCTGCGATGCGCGAGCTCACCTGGATCAGGTGGCCGTTCACCTGTGCGTCGTCGGTATCTTCGCTGAAGGTGGAGTGCCACCAGATGCCGAGGGCGACGAACGCCGCCACCACGATCGCGGCCACAAGCATTCCTCTGCGGCGGGACTGCGGCTCCTCGATCTCTGTCTCTGCGGCCGATTCGTTGGGTTCCGGTGTTGGGATTGGATCCGCCACGTTCACTTCCCTCCTAGGTACCTCTTGTAGTCCTGTCCGTCCCCCAGCGCGCGGGCCAGGCTGAGCTTGGCCACGTTATCCCGGTAGAGGCTCGCCACGTACTGGCTATCGGCCTGGGCCACGGATTGTTGCGCCTGGCTCACCGCCAGGTTATCGCTGACGCCGTTGGCATAGCGTTCCTGCGCCTCTTTGAGAGCCTCATTGGCCAGCTCAACGCTCGACTGCGCCACCTCAACCTGCTTTTGCGCCGAGGCGATGTCGAGCAGCGCGTCGCGCACGTCGGCTTCCACTTGCGCCTTCTTGTCGCTCAGTTGCGCCTGCGCCGTATCCAGTTGCGCCTGTGCCTGCTGCGCCAGGCCGCGCAGGGCGAATTCTTCAAAAACCGGCACGCTCAACGACGCCGTCGCATCCACCGTGCCGTGCGAGTGCGCCAGCGTGGCGCCGATGTCGCCGTAATCAGCGTCGGCCTCCACGGCTGGCAGCCGCGCCGCGGTCGCCGCCTTGCGCTGCTCGGCCGCCGCCGCGGTTTCTTCCACCATCGCCGCCAGGTCCTTGCGATTAGCTTTGGCCTGCTGCATCAGCTTTTCCGCGTCCAACTCGTCGAAGCGCGCATAGGGCGCCTTGTCCGTCAAAGTGAAGCTTTGCGCCAGCGGCAGCCCGATGGTGCGCGCCAGCGCCAGCTTATCCTTCTCCAGCGCGTTGCGCGCCGCGATCAGTTGCTGCTCCAGCGATTGGTAGTCCACGCGGGCACGCAACTCGTCGAGCAGCGGCGCTGTGCCGGCCTGATGGTTGGCTACAGCCTGATCCAGCGAAACCTTCGCCGTCGCCACCTGCGCCTCTACGCTGCTCACCTGGGTCTCATCGGCCAGCACCAGCAGATAGGCGTTGCCCACCGTCAGCACCACCAGGTCGCGCGCATCTTCAGCCGACAACCGCGCCGCGGCAAAGTTATGCCGCGCGGCCAGATAGTTGCGCAGCGACGAAATGTTTACCAGCGACCAGGTGAGCGAAGCGCGCACGTCAGTAAAGCCGAACGGCCCGATGATCGTTGGAAAGCCCGGAACACGCAGCCCCTCTGCGGGCAGATCGGTCTGCATCTCCGCTTCCCTGGCGGTGAAATCCACCGCGGGCAGCAGCGACTGCAACTGGCTCATCCGTTCCGCGCGCGCCCCTGCCTCCTGCGTTCCGCTCAAAATGATGCCCAGGTTCGCCTGCAGGCCCCTCTGGATGGCGTCATCGAGCGAGAGGTCGATGGCCTGCGCCGACGCCTCGCCCCTGGTCACGCTGCCTTGAAAACTCGCCGCAGCCGGAGGCGATGGCATGATCGGCGGCGGAATCGCCGCCGTCTGCGCCGACACCGCGTCGCTTGTAAGACCAAGGCCCAGCAGAAACATTGCGGCACAAGGACGGAACATGCTTTTGATGGAATGCTTTGGCAATTTCAACCTTGCTCAAGAACGACGGACACGGTCACCCAAAATGGCTGTACCACAGATGGATGCGTAGAAAGCGTCACGCGGTTCTTCTTTCTAGTGTATCGAATAGACGGCCTTCCCGCTTCCTTCGAATAGATCGTCGCGGTAAACCTCGACAGCCTGCCTGCCCTCTTTTCGACTCCGCGTTTCTCCTCTGCGTTGAACAACTTAGAGCGGCCGTTTCCGTGTGGGTGGTTTTGCAGGGCTTTCGGGGTGGGGGCTTTATCTTGGACAGAGTGAACTTAGATCCCCTAGCAGGAACAATGTGGGCGGGGGCGGCAAAGCTGTGATGATCTGGCAGGCCAAAACGCTGTAGACTGCCATCACGGTGCATGAGAACGGGAAATGGCTAGAAGTACACAAAGAATCAAGCTGTTCAACGGCCGGGACTACTCCTGGATGCAGTTCAACTGCCGTGTCCTCGAGGAGGCCGAAGACTCGGCTAACCCGCTTTTAGAGCGCGTCAAATTCCTGGCCATCACCGGCTCGAACCTGGATGAATATGTCGAGGTCCGCCAGGCCGGCCTGATGCAGCGCATTGAAGACGGCTATCGCGAGCCCGGCTACGACGGCTTGCGGCCCGAGGAGTCGCTCAACGTCCTCACCACCGAGATTCACGGCTTTGTGGCTGCGCAGTACCACTGCTGGAACGAGCTGCTGCTGCCCGAGCTGCGCAAGCAGGGCATTCGCCTGCTCGAATGGCGCGAGCTCGGCGACGATGCCTACGACTTCGCCCGCGGTTATTTCCAGCGCGAGGTCGATCCTCTGCTCACTCCCATCTCCATTGATCCAGCCCATCCCTTTCCGCGCGTGCTGAACAAGGCTCTCTGCCTGGCTCTGCTGCTCCGCGCCAAGCGCCGCAGCTCCGGCCCGCACGTATTGGGCGTCGTCACGGTGCCGCGGGCGCTGCCGCGCTTTGTCCGCCTGCCGTCCAACCATGGCCACTATGACTACCTGCTGCTCCAGGACCTGATCGAGCAGCATCTTGCCGGTATGTACCGCGGCTACCAGGTGCTCGCCGCTGCGTCCTTCCGCGTGACCCGCAATTCCAACCTCTACTTCGAGGAGGAAGAAGCGCGTTCCCTGCTCGAAACCATCCGTGTGGAGCTGCACAACCGCCGCAAGGGCGACGCCGTGCGCCTCGAGATCGAAGCCGATGCCGATCCTGAAATCGTCGAGCGCCTGCGCGTCAACTTCGAGGTGGAAGAGGACCAGGTCTTCCGCGGCCACGGCCCCGTGAATCTCTCGCGCCTTATGTTTCTCTACGGCGATGTGCAACGGCCGGACCTGAAATTCCAGCCCTTCGCGCCGAAGCCGCTATTGTTGAGCCGCAAGTCCATCGGCATCTTCGACGAGTTGCGCCATCGCGATATCCTTCTCCACCATCCTTACGACTCGTACGACCCGGTGGTCGATTTCATTCAGCAGGGCGCGCGGGACCCGGCTGTCGTGACCATGAAGCAGACGCTTTACCGCACCAGCCACGACTCGCCCGTCTTCCAGGCGCTGACTGAGGCCGGCGCCAGCAAAGAGGCCACGGTGGTCGTCGAGTTGATGGCCCGCTTTGACGAGGCCTCGAACATCCGCTGGGCGCGCAGCATGGAAGATGCCGGCGTGCAGGTCTTCCATGGCGTCGTCGGCCTCAAGACGCATTGCAAGCTGGCCATGCTCGTCCGCCACGACGAGGACGGCGTGATTCGCCGCTACTGCCATCTCGGCACCGGCAACTACAACCCCGATACCGCGCGCTTCTACACCGACCTGAGCCTGCTTACCAGCGACCCGCAGATCGCCGAGCGCGTGCACATGGTCTTCAACTATCTCACTGCGCACGCCGAAATCGACGACTACAGCCCGCTGATGGTGGCGCCGCTGACCATGGCCGAGAGCTTTCTCCGGCTCATCCGCCGGGAGCAGGAGCATGCCCAGGCCGGCCGTCCGGCTCACATCGTCGCCAAAATGAACTCGCTGCTCGAGCCCTCCATCATCCAGGCACTTTACCAGGCCTCGCAATCCGGCGTGGTAATTGATCTCATCATCCGAGGGCTGTGCATCCTGCGACCCGGCGTCAAAGGCCTATCGGAACGGATCCGCGTGCGTTCCATCGTCGGCCGCCTCCTCGAGCACTCGCGCATCTTTCACTTCGCCAACGGCGGAAAAGACGAAATCTACCTCGGTTCGGCGGATTGGATGCCGCGCAACCTCTTCGAGCGCTGCGAGGTCATTTTCCCCGTTCGCGATCCGGCGGCGCTGGCCCGCATCCACGATGAAATTCTGCCCGCGTACATGGCCGACACTGTGAAAGCGCGCATCCAGCAGCCCGACGGAAGCTATTTGCGCGCCAGCAAGCTGATGAAAGACACGCCGCCGTTTTCCAGCCAGGACTTTTTGATGCGTCTGGCCGAAGGGAAAACCGATCTGGACGCGATTCCCGCTCCCTACGCCAAGCGCTCGGCCAAGCCCGCGCAAACAACGGCCAACGCAGCCGACTGAGGCCCGGGAATACGTGTTGATCTGAACGGGCAATGGGCGGCGAAGTTCCTGCCGGTCCATTTGGACTTTTCGAATCGGTTTTTCGGGGTGGTGATTACGGCGCCGTCTCGGTGGGAGTGACGTCGATTCCACTTTGCGTGAATTGAAAGTGCAGGAGCCACGCGCTTGGTACGGCCCGGCCGTTAACCTGCGCAGGCTTGAACTTCCACTGCCGCGCTGCATCGAGAGCCTCGTTTGCGAAATACCTGCTCGGCCCCGCCGATTCGAATGCAGCGTCGGTCACATTGCCGTTCTCGTCAACCGCCAGTCGAATCGTCACGGTGATTTTGCCGACGATCGTCCTCAGTGCGCTCGCCGGCACATCGGGTTGAACTTCGCGCACCGTCGTACCCTTCCTCGCCGCGCCGCTGGATGCAGGGTTCTCCACGGCCCGTCTCTGAGTTGGAGCCGGAGTTGCTGCCGCGGTCGGGTTGGGCGCCGGAGCCGGAGCCGGATTTGCGGCAGGCACATTTTGCTCTTCCGTGGCAGGCGATGGCGGCTGCGCCCGATGGAAAAAAACATTCAAGATTCCGATTCCGGCAAGCAAAATGGCCAGTGCGGCAAACAGCGCGGCCAACCGGCCCTTTGCGTGCGCTGTTTTGCCGGCTTTCCCAGCGGGGCGCTGAAGAGCCGCGCCCGGCTCCAGGCGAGTTCTGATCTCCTCCAACGTGCATCGGCGGGCAGGGTCCGTGCGGAGACACTCACGCGCCACGGCGGCGAAGGGCTGCGGCACTGTTTCCGGCACTACCGGTTCCGTGTTTGCCGCGCCGCCCCAAACTGGCGGACGCTGGGTCAGAACTTCCACCAGCGTAGCTCCGAGAGACCACACATCCGCAGCCGGCCCGAACGGCCCGTGCGCGACTTCCGGCGCGTCGTATACCGTTCGCTCCGGAAAGGGTCTGCCGATCGCGCCTGGCAACGAAAGACCGTCCGTGGAAAGCTTCAAACGGTCGCCGGCGGCCATGATGTTCGACGGCTTCAGCCGGCTATGGACAAAACCTTTGCTATGCAAATAGGAAAGCGCGTCCACAGCCGGGGCGAGCATCTCGCGCGCCTCGCGCAAGGAAAGCGGCCGCTCCTTAAGAATCTCCGCGAGAACCTCGTCGGCAAACTCCGTCACTACGTAAAGCTGCTGCACGGAATCTATCTCACAACGCCCGTGAGCATATACCTGCGTGAGGTTGGGATGGGAAAGGGCCATTGCCGCCTCCGAGGCGGCTATGCGGGACTCGGCGTCTTCAGCGTCAGCCGGAATGAGTTTGATGACGGCCTTCTGCGATCCCTCGCTCAGCTCCGTCAGAAAGACAGCGCCCGCCGTGGAGCCGCCGAGCCATTGAAGGAGAGGGAATCTGCCGTCGATGACTCGTCCAGCCCAATCGCCGCGAATTGCCGCTGCGTTCATGGTTTTAGCCATTCTATCCGAAGATTGGAATCATTCGAAGAGGCAACGCTCTTCCTTACGTAATGAACTCTGCGCCAACCAAAATATTACAAATCTGCTAAAATCGGGGCGCGAGGAGCTCGGCTGGCCACTGAAACCCCAGCGAATCGATCCCCATGATTCTATTCCTCATGCGCCATGCCGATGCCGGAACCGTCCGCGAGAACCCCGTCCTCGACGCCAAACGGGGCCTTGTGAAGGATGGCAAGGAGCAGTGCATGTTGATGGCGCGGGTGCTGGGGGCGGTGAAGGCGCCTGTCGACGCCATCGTTGCGAGTCCACTGAAGCGCGCTCGCCAGACCGCGCAGCTTGTCGGCACGGAGCTCGGTTTCGATGGAACGGTGGAGGTTAGCCCGGCCCTGGGAATGGACGGGAGCTACGCCGATTTCCAGGAGCTGCTGGCGAAGTATGCCGACCGGGAGGGGATCCTGGCGGTGGGGCACAATCCCAATCTCTTTCAGTTTCTCGGCCGCATGATTACGGGCAACGGAGGCGCGGCGATCCGCATGCGCAAGGGGTCCATTGCCCGGGTCGACATGGAGCGCCATCCGCCGCGGCTGCAGTGGCTGCTCGATCCGCGCACGGCACGGGCCATCTACAGCAGCGTAACGAAGAGCTCGCGGCCGAAGACCTCGCGGAAGTAAGCAGCTTCTTTGCGCAGCGACCACAGCTCCAGCTCCGCGCCGGTGCGCCCCGCATGCAACTCCAAATAGACCCGCTTGGGGTAGATTCTTGTCCCGACGCGAAGGACATCGGAGGCGCGGTCCTGGTTCAATGCCAGGGCCAAACGCAGCAAGACCACGGCGCGCTGCACGTTCTTGTGCTCCTCGACGGGGATGTTGCGCAGGGCGCGATCGCCGGGCTGGGGGCGGCTCTTGCCCAGGTAGCGGGCGATGGCAGAAACCAGCGTGCGCTGCAACTGTGTATAGCCGTAAATCTCAGAGCTGGAGACGATGTACTGCGTATGCCGGTGATGGCCCTGGTGGTTGATGAACTTGCCGGTTTCGGAGAGGACGGCGGCGGCGGCCAGCCAGTTCTCGTACTCGGGCCCGAGCTGGTGTACGGGCTTGAGCTCGCGGAAGAGCTGCACCGCATGGGTGCGCACCGGTTCGGTATGGCGGGGATCGACGCCGTAACGCCGCGCCGTGGCCAGCACGCTCTCCCAGCGCTCGTGCTCGAATTCGCGGTGCGCTTTGGCGCGGGCATCCTGCTCGGCCAGCATCTGGGCCAGAATGCCGTCGCGCAGACCGAGCGGGGAATAGCGGAAGCCGCGGAGCGCGAAGGCCTCAAGGATTTCGGCATAGACCTGAGCGCCGGCCACAATGATCTCGGCGCGGCGCGGGCCGATGCCGGGAACGGTCTCGCGCTCGGGGAGCGACATTTTGGCGAGCCTGGCGGCCAGCTTGCGCACGGCGCGGGTTGGCACCATCCCGGCCAGAAGGGCGGCGCGATCTTCGGCGCGGTCGCCCGCAGAGGCAGTTTTGGCGGTTATCTTAGCGGCTTTCCTGGGGCCGGGTTTGCCGTTTTTTGCTCCTAAAGCGCAGGCCGCGGAGAGGGCGGCGGCGGTGCCCGATGTGGCGATGACCAGCGGGGCGCGGCCGGGCTGAATTCTGCGATGGGCGCGGCGCAATTCGCGCGCAATCAACCGCCTCATACGCGCCAGCCCGTCGGGCGGAGGAGGGTCTTCGGCGAGAAACTGCTCGGTCAGGCGCACCGCGCCCAGGGGCAGGCTCACGGTCTCCCGGATGCGCTTGCGCTCAGAGAGCGTGATCTCGCAGCTTCCGCCGCCCAGGTCGAGCAGCAGCACGCGGCCGCCGGCTCCCGGCTCGGCGCCGGTGACCCCCAGGTGAATCAGGCGGCCTTCTTCCAGGCCGGAGATGATCTCCAAGTTCCAGCCGGTTTCGGCCTTGATCCAGGCCTGAAAGACCGCGGCGTTGCGCGCGTCGCGCATGGCCGCGGTGGCCACCACGCGAATGCGGTCCACGCCGCGGGACTGCACCGCGCGCTGAAAGCGCTTGAGCGCGCGCAGAGTGGCCGCCATGGCCTCAGGAGAGATGAGGCCGGTGTCGAATACGCTGCCGCCGAGGCGCGTCACCTCGCGATCCTCGGCAAGAGTTTTGAGCTGGTGCGCCTGCACCCTGGCGATCTTCAACCGGCAGGAGTTGGAACCGATGTCGATGGCGGCGAAGGTGGGCATTTTTTCGGAGCGCTCCCAGAAAAGAATCGACCCATCGCCAAGATACACGACGGGGCGATCGGAAGATGCGCGGGGTTGCACAGGGTACAAAACCGACGACCTGGAGGTCGTCGGTTTTGACTTCTGCGGCGCAGCGAAAAATCGTCGCATCGCGAGCTCACCGAAAACGACGACCTACAGGTCTATGAATGGGCGGAAAATATGACCTACAGGTCGATGGAATTGGTAGATTTCGTCGAATTGATTGTTGCGGAACGGTGTTTTTTCAGCTTGCAGATGGGGTTTTGGTGGTGTGGTTTGGAAAGGTCAGGGTGTAGGGGAAGTTCTTGCGGCGCCAAGAGGCTTTGATTTGAATAAACTGTTATTTGACGAAGTGTGCAATATTGAGCAGTCCGCGTCCCGCTGACCGCGTCAACCTTATCGCAGTTCGCTGAAGAGCCGATCAGGGGCAAGAGCCTACCCGGGAACGGGGTGATTGAGATGGAAGATCCTCGATGCAGGATCGCGGCGATTGAGATGGATGACCCTCGGTGCAACGGCGTGCTCAATGGCGTAGTGATTGAGATGGAAGACCCTCGGTGTAAGAGCCTGTCTTATCGCGTGGCGCTTGAGATCGAAGACCCTCGATGCAATCGCATAGCGATTAAAGTGGAAGATCCTCGGTGCAAGAGCCTGTTCATGACCTGGTGATTGAGAGATCACTTCGGTCACCGATATCCGCCTGTCAATCAGTCAGCCGCGCATCTATGCCATAAGCTGGTGCGTTTCAGCCGGAATTTCCATTTTGCCTTCCCGGCTACGGGCCAATATACTTCCATTTGCCTCCGCTCGCGATCTTTTTGCATTAGTTCCAAGGCCAAAGACCCGGTCGTGCGCGACACGGCCTTTGGCGGGTTGCCCGGTTCCTTGGGGAGCAAGATTACCACGACAGGGGGTGCCCCGGGTTCCGCTTTTGGAACCCGGGAGACCACGGAGTTCAACCCGCCTTCTCCTGGTACCGGAATGCTTCGGGCAACTGATTTCCACACCGGAATGCGGTCCATTGGGATTCGACCTCGACCATTCCAATCTGACCGGTCGCGTAATGCCGAAAGCTGGACCACCGCCAGTCCTCCGGTTTGGCAACCAAGCCGCGCGTCACCGGCTTCCACCCCAACGCACAAAGTTCGTGCGCCGGGGACCCTGGATTGCGATGCAGGTACTTCAGCTTCTCCGTCTCCTTCCCGGCCGTCCACACGTTGAAATCGTACAACGCGTTTCAAAAATGGCGACGTAGATTTCCCTTGTCATCCCTCAGGGGCTAAAGCCCGCGTATTCTCCTGCATTTTTCGGCCCGGCTAAAGCCGTGCCCTTGTTACAAAACTATTTTTAAAACACTCTGTAGTCATTTTGGGATGGTCAGACCTACGCAACCCGCCCACCCGTCCGCCAATTCAATCGGGCTTTATCGATAGCGGCCTCCGATCCTTCTTCGTGAACAGACTTTTTATGCCTAACACTGATCCAGTAAGAATGGATGCCACCACCGCATAAACAAACGCATTACCCCCAAGCACAACAATGGGCATAACGATGCTCATTGGCGTAAATCCGTTCGACCCGTTATAACCAAAGCCCAATATTGAGGCGGGCCACAGGGTTAGGAGCAGGACGGGGGATAGGGAAGGATGTGGGCCACTCAACGCAATGGCTAAAGCGACGAGTAAGCCTATGACCCCTCCTATCGCCGCAAAGAAACATATTGGATGTTCATGCGTCATTCGTACCCTCTTCAGTAACGCTGGAACATTGTATAAAGTTGATTCGTCGCCGGCAGGTGGCCGGTTTGCTGGTAGTGGTGCAAGCCCTTGGGCATTTGGAGACAGCATACTCCGATGACGGGAAGGCGGCGATTGTGGTTCCCGGGTCCGAGAATCCGGACCCGGGGCACCCCCTGTCGTGGTAAGGTTGCTTCCTAAGGAACTGGGCCACCCGCCAGAGTCAGCGAGTAGCAAGTTGGCAAGTTAGCGAGTCAGCCCCCGCCCAAGCGGAGCTTGGATGGGCACCCCCTGTCGTGGTGAGTTTGCTTCGCTGAGAAGCGGGCCACAGGTGAGGTGAAAGCGGGAGAAGCGGCGATTCGCTTCTCCCGCTCTCGTTCACGTCTAGTCTAGTGGGAGGCGGTAAACGTTATGCTGCTCACCGTAAATGTCTTGCTTAACCCGCCCGTGCTGGTAATTTCCCAGCCAAAGGTGGTCTGTGTGAAAGTGGAACCCGACGGCAGACACGCCGTACCAGGACCACTCGAGCTATAGCACGCGGTGGAGTTCTCCAGCCACTTGAGCATGGCGTAGATGTCCACGCCCCCGGAGCTGATGCCAAAATTCTTGCTGTCGCTAGGATCCGTGAGTTGCCAGACGAGCTCTACAGTGCCTGGGTAGTTGGCGCTTTGACATAGGTTCCAGGTATTTGTCGGGATGCCGTTCGTCCCGCCGAATTGGACGCTGGTGGCTACGGTGTGGGCGAAGTAGTCAGTGCACCGCGAATCGTTGATTAGCTGTGTCTGGATCATTACCTCGTTGGCCCAATTGTTCATCCAGTTGTCGTAGCCGGCATCCGTGACGGTGGTCGACGCCGTGTCCGGGGTTGTCGAGAACGACGAGTACATGTAGCTGTAGCCGTCCAGCGTCGGATTCTCGCTGCCGCTGCAGCAGTACTGAATCGTCATGCTGGGGTAAGTATGGACAGCTCCCGAGGCGTCCGTTGGGAAGTTGGCTACCGCATACCAGGAACCGGGGTTGGTCGTGTACAGAGTCTGACTCCACGTGGAAGGGGGGTTCCACACGTCGTTTTGCGTCTGGCTTTGGTAAGTCAAGCTGATCGACGAGTCGCTATACGGGCCGCACGTGCCAGTTGCGGTGGTTATGGTGCACACCGATCCCGACGACACGATAAACGTGACAGTATAGGGCTGCGGCGAGTTGGTCGCTCCCGTGCTTGAGACGTTCACCGTCGCGGTGTAGGTTCCGGCCGAGAGGCTCCCGGTAGTCGGCTGGGTGACCAATGTATAGGGGGCCTGGCTGCCCTGAACCTGCACACTGAGCCAGCCGCTTCCGCTGTGGTAGGTGGTCGAGGTTGTCGGAACCGCCAGCG
>JBEKNY010000012.1:0-97856 GCA_049522315.1 Occallatibacter sp. | reverse complement strand
ATCAGCGCGCAGGCAAAGCAGAAGACGATCCATACATACCGTTTCCAGGATGGCCTGCGCACGTACCATGCATAAGCCAGCAATGTGGCGAAGAAGAAAAACGCGCACAAAACATCTTTGCGTTCGGCAACCCAGGCGACCGATTCGACGTGCGCGGGATGCAAAGCGAAAAGGAACGCGACGATTGCGGAGCGCCAGATGAAACCGGTCATGTACAAGAGCAAAAGAAAAAGCAGAACCGAATTGGCGGCGTGCCAACACACATTGGTCATATGGTGGCCGTAGGGATTGCTGCCGTAAAGCTTCCAGTCCACCATATGCGAAATCCACGTCAGCGGGTGCCAGTTTGCGGAATGGAAGGTTGTAAATGCCCACTCGACGCTCTGCGCGGTCACCCCTTGCTGCACCTGCCGGTTCTGCACGACATAGTCGTAATCGTCGTAGATAAGGAACTCGTTGTTGCGCACGCCCTGGAAAGAAAAAACAGTGGCCGCCACGAGAACGATGCAGACGGCGGCAATTTGCCACGGCTTATGGGTTGCCGGAGTCAGGGCGACGGTCTTCCCGGCCGGCGCCCCAGGCGGGCGCCTGGCCTCGAATTTACGCGGCCGCGATTTATTTGCCATGACTGCCAGCCTCCGATCGTCCTCAAAACGTCTGGTGGGATACACCGAAATTGTAGCGGAGAAGGCAGAAACAACCGCAGACCCTGGGCAGACCGAGCTTTGGAAAAACAAAATCAGAGCACATCGGCATCCGCCGCGGCGGAAGACCTGGATCACCCACTTAGTTGCGCTCGGACGCGGGCCGCCTGGCCCGGCATTTTTCATTATCTTCCTTGTTCAACCGATTTGCTTTTCATCCGGGCTTGAGCAATCTCGAGATTTTTTCTTGCAGTGGTATAGGCAGGATCAATCCTTACCGCGTCGCTGAACTGCTCGGCCGCTTTTTCATAGTCTCCCAGTAGAAACAGGGCCGCGCCCAGGTCATTATGCGCATCGGCGTTTGCAGGGTCGAAGCGCAACGCCTGCGTATACTCCCCTGCCGCTTCGGAGAGCCGATGCGCCTGCAAAAGGACTGCACCCATTTGGAAATGGGGCAGTGCCTGATCGGGTTTGATGGACAGAGAACGCCGGAGCTCCTTCAGCGCATCCTCCGTCAATCCCTGTTTGCCCAAAATAATGCCTAATTTGTTATGCGCTTCGTAATTATCCGGCTCGATGGCAAGCGCCTGACGGTACTCCTGAGCAGCCTCGCCAAGTTTGTCCTGCGCCACGAGAGCATCGGCAAGATAGAGGCGCGCCGGTACAAAATCCGGTTTCTCGGCGATCACCTTTCTGCTATACATTTCCTCATCCTTCGGCCTGTCCATCAAAGCAGACCATAGCGCCATATTGGATAGGACATCGGGGTTGCCGGGAGCAACGCGCAACGCCGTTTCCAGACGTTGTCCTGCAAGCGGCAGATTGCGAAAATCATGGGTTTGCATCATAACTCGCATCATGGCAAGGGCGGAATAGGCAAGAGCCTGAGGGTCGGAAGGGTTATAGGCCAACGCTCGTTCTAAAGGTGGTTGCGCCTCGGCAAATCTTTCTTGCTCAATGTACGCCTTGCCAAGGCTTTTATAGGGGAATTCTCCGCGCGGGCCAACTTCAAGCACATGGGTGAACAGCGTCACTGTATTTTTCCATACCTTGACCTGCGCCTCGGTCTTTACCGCGCACGCCGCGACGATCGCGACCGCGAGTAGTTGAGTTGCGATCCTGATTTTCGGGAATTTGGCCACTGCATCGCCGGCGAGCCAGACAACGGCAATGAAAAGGCCGATATAGGGAATATAGGTGTAGCGCTCGGCCAGGGCCTGTCCTCCGACCTGCACGATGCCGATCACCGGCACCAGTGTTCCCAGGAACCATAGCCAGCCGATAAAGCAATAAGGCCGTTCCTTGCGGAAATGCCAGCAGACCGCGGTTACCAAAATAAGTGCAAGAGCCGCTAACACCGCCGAAGCTGTGGTGTTATTTGAGTAAAAATATTCGGTGAGCGGATCGGGCCATACCATGATCCGCACGTAGCGGCAGTAACTGATCGCCGCGTTGCAGAGCCTTTCCCGCAAGGGAAAGGATTGAAAATCGCCCACCGCGCCGCCAGCCCGCTGCGCGAGAAAGGTGATGACGCTGGAGAGAACCGCCATGAGGAAAAGCGGCCACTTTTCAACGCATAACTGACCCAGAGAAGACGGCCGCCACGCGCGTGTCTCCGGCGGGAATGCGATTCTGCGCAACGGCCAAAAATCGAGCAACAGCAAGGTAAAAGGAAGCGTGACGGCCATCGGTTTCGACATCAGCGCGCAGGCAAAGCAGAAGACAATCCATATATACCGTTTCCAGGATGGCCGGCGCACATACCTTGCATAAACCAGCAATGTGACGAAGAAGAAAAACGCGCACAAAACATCTTTGCGTTCAGAGATCCAGGCGACGGATTCGACGTGCGCGGGATGCAGCGCGAAAAGGAATGCAACCATCGCGGAGCGCCAGATGAAACCCGTCATGTACAAGAGCAAAAGAAAAAGCAGAACCGCATTGGCGGCGTGCCAACACACATTGGTCATATGGTGGCCGGAGGGGTTGCTGCCATAAAGCTTCCAGTCCACCATATGCGAAATCCACGTCAGCGGGTGCCAGTTTGCAGAATGAAAGGTTGTAAATGCCCACTCGATGCTTTGCGCGGTCACCCCTTGCTGCACCTGCCGGTTCTGCACGACATAGTCGTAATCGTCGTAGTCAAGGAAATCGTTGTTGCGCACACCCCGGAAAGCAAAGACGGTGACCACCACGAGAACGATGCAGACGGCGGTAATTTGCCACGGCTTATGGGTTGCCGGAGCCAGGGCAACGGTCTTCCCGGCCAGCGCCTCGGACGGGCGCTTGGCCTCGAATTTACGCCGTCGCGATTTCTTTGCCATGACTGCCAACCTCCGACCATCCTCAAAACGGCTGGGTGGGATACATCGGAATTGTAGCGGAGAAAGGCAAAAACAACCGCAGACCCTGGGCAGATCAAGCTGTGGAAGAGCAAAATCAGAGCACATCAGCCGCCGCCGCGTTTGCCGGCCCTGATCCTCCGTATCTCCTCCATCCGCGTCGCCAACTGCTTCTCCCGCCCCTCCTGCGTGGGGTGGTAGTAGCGCCGGCCTTTCAGAGAATCCGGCAGGCAGTCCATGTCGGCGATGCGGTCTTCTTCGTCGTGCGCGTAGCGGTAGCCTTCGGCGTAGCCCAGCTCCTTCATCAGCCGCGTCGGCGCATTCCTCAAATGCAGCGGAACCGGCTCCTGCCGCGTGTTTTCGATGTCTTCTTGCACCGCTCCATAGGCCGTGTACACCGAATTCGATTTCGGCGCGAGCGCGAGGTAGACTACGGCCTCGGCCAGCGCCAGTTCGCCCTCCGGCGAGCCGAGAAAGTCGTACGTGTCTTTCGCGGAGAGACAGAGATGCAGCGCCTCCGGCGCGGCCAGCCCGATATCCTCGACGGCCATGCGTACGATGCGGCGCGCAAGATAGAGTGGGTCCTCGCCGCCCGCGAGCATGCGGCCCAGCCAGTAGAGCGCGGCGTCGGGATCGCTGTTGCGCACGCTTTTGTGCAGCGCCGAGATCAGGTTGTAGTGCTCTTCGCCTGCTTTGTCGTACATCAATACGCGCTTCTGCGCGGCTTCTGTGGCAACGGCCTTCGTGATGTGCTTGCTTCCGTCCGCGACGGCCAGCTGCGCCGCCACTTCCAGCGTGTTATATGCGTTGCGGCAGTCGCCGCTTGAGTAGCCGGCGATCAATTCGAGCGCATCATCGTCGGCCGCGAGCTCCATCGGGCCCAACCCGCGCTCCTTGTTAGCAAGGGCCCGCTTGAGCAGCGTTACAATTTGCTCTTCCTTCAAAGGCTCCAGCACATAGACGCGGCAGCGTGAAAGTAGCGCGGAGATGATCTCGAACGATGGATTCTCCGTCGTCGCGCCAATCAGCCGGATCGTGCCCCGCTCCACGTACGGCAAAAACGCGTCCTGCTGCGCCTTGTTGAAACGGTGAATCTCATCGATGAAGAGAATCGTGCGCGAGTGCAGTTGGGCCGCCTTGGCCGCCTCGACCATCACCTGCTTGATCTCCTTGATCCCGCTGGTCACCGCAGTGAACTCGATGAAGCTGGCCTTCGTCGTCTCGGCAATGATCTTCGCCAGCGTCGTCTTGCCCACGCCCGGCGGACCCCAGAAGATCATCGAGCTCGCGTCGTCGCGCTCGATCTGAACGCGCAGCGGCTTGCCCGGCCCGACCAGGTGCTCCTGCCCGAGCAACTCGTCCAGGCTGCGCGGCCGCATCCGCTCGGCCAGCGGAGCCCCTCCTGCTGCCATTGCATGGAGCGGCCCTTTGGACGAATGAAGTGGCTGGTCCGGCATGGTTTCGAACAAGCTCATCGCCGCGCTCCTCGATGATCCGATGGTCCGCCGCTGCCCGCGGACCGCTGCCGCGACGCTTCATACAACAGCACGCTGGCCGCCACGGCTGCGTTCAGGCTCTCCACCGGGCCAGGGCAGGGAATCGTGATCGCCTCATCGGCCATCCGCGCGATCTTTTCCGGCACGCCGTTTCCCTCGTTTCCGATCACCAGGGCAACCGGACCAGCCATGTCCACCAGATCGGCGGGCTGGGCAGCGCGCACCGTGGTGGCAAGGACCCGCACTCCTGCCTCGCGCAGTTGCGAAAAGCACTCTCGTTCGCTTGCGGCAAGCAGCGGAACGCGGAAGACGCTGCCCGCCGACGCGCGCACCGCCTTCGCATTCCACGCGCTCACCGTTCCCGGCAGGCTCACCACGCCCGTCGCGCCAAATGCCTCCGCCGAGCGCAGAATGGTCCCCAGATTGCCGGGATCCTGAATGGCGGCCAGCACGATGACCAGCGCCGCTCCGCTCCGATGCGCGCTGAAGAGATGCGCCCAGGTCCAATCGGGTGGCTCAATCAGTGCGGCAATCGGCTGCGGCGTTTCGGTGGCCAACGCGGAGTCGAGCAGCTTCCTCGGCAGGCGCAGAATCTCTGTCTCCACCGGCACCGTCAGCGCGTCCAGCAGCCGCTCCGCGCCGTCGGCCACAAAGACCGTGACCACGCGCACGCCCGCGCGCAGCGCCTCCTCAATCAGGTTGGGCCCTTCGATGCCTACTCGCCCCCGCCCCTCGCGCCCGGATGCAGCGAGCGCCTTCCGTAGCTCCTTCAAGCGCGCATTCTGCCTGCTTTCGACCACGCGGACCGGCATCGCTCGGCAACCTCTGAGTGCTGTGCCGATTGTAAGATCAGCTTCTGGCTTCTAGCTACTAGCCTCTGGTCTTTCGTGCCGATCGGGCTATCGTTGATCGTGGCCGCGCTTTGCGGCAAGAAGCGGCCAAATCCTTAGAGGTCGAAGCGGCAGCCCGCGGCTCAACTTGCCCGCCGCGGCGGGCTGTGATAGCTTCCGAGTTTGTAGCCTCTTCTTTTATTCGGGAACCGAGGTAGGCCTCCTTGTCCGCGGAGATATTGCGCGTCCATCCCGATGAACCCCAACCGGACCGGATCGATTACGTCGTCTCCTGCCTGCGCAAAGGCGGTGTCGTTGCCCTGCCCACCGATACCTTCTACGGCTTGGCCGTGGACCCGGTGAACCTCTACGCCGTCGAGCAGATTTACCAGATCAAGACCCGCCAGAAGCACAAGCCTCTCTCGCTGCTCATCTCCAGCCTGGCCCAGGCCTACGAGTTGGCGCGCGACACCGATGCGCTTCTCGATAAGCTGGCCGATCGCTTCTGGCCCGGCCCGCTGACGATCATCGTCCGCGCCGGAACGAAATTGCCGCTGCGCTCCACGGCCAACACGGGCAATATGGCCCTGCGCGTGCCCGATGCCGCCATTCCGCGCGCGGTGGTTGAATGTTTCGGGCTGCCCATCACGGCCACCTCGGCCAACCTGCAAGGCGCGCCCGAGTGCACCAACGCCGCCAGTGTCCGCGATCAGATTGGCGACCGCATTCCGCTCATCATCGACGGCGGACCCACCGGCCGCGCGCTGCCCACCACCATTGTCGATCTCTCCCTTGGCTCCGGGCGTTGGGAAATTCTGCGCGAAGGCGCCATCCCAACACACGAAATTGTCATGACGTTACAACGGTAAGATGGTGCGCATGAGACGCGATCTCAAGACGAAGAGCCGCAACTGGGTCCTGCGCGCTCTTCTCCTGCTGGTCTTCGTGCTTTTGGCCGGCATTTTGGGCTGGTGCAGTTGGGTTTACGCCCAGATCGAGAGCTACGCCCGCCAGGATCAGGCTGCGCCCGCCGATGCCATCGGCGTTCTGGGCGCAGCGGAGTACGACGGACGGCCCTCCCCGGTCTACCGTGCCCGCCTGGACCATGCCCTCGAGCTCTATCGTCGCGGCATCGCTCCGTTGATCATCACCCTGGGAGGATCGGGCGGGGATCAGTACAGCGAGGGATCAGTGGGCGCCGGGTACTTGATGAGCAAGGGCGTCCCCGAAGAGGACATCATCGCCGAGACGGAGAGCCGCAACACCGAGGAATCGGCCCGCCGCATTGCCGTGATTGCCCGCGCCAATGGACTGCGCCGCCTGGTGGTGGTCAGCGACGACACCCACATGTTCCGCATTCATGCCATCTGTGCTTCCGAAGGCTTGGATGTGCTCACTTCGCCGCGGCCTCGCCCCCCTTCAGAGGATAAGACGCTCGAGGCCGAGCGCATCGTCCACGAGGTACTCAGCTACACCTTCTGGCGGCTGCACCTGCATTGATGGCGAGCCGGCAGGTCGGCAAGCCGGCCTGAGCTCCGTTGCCGCAGCCGTCTACAGAAGCACCGCCCTTATGGCCAACGCAAACCCGGCTGCGCTGGCTGTCGACAGAAAGTTCACAGCGTCGTTGTTGAGCCAGCCGTGCTCCTCCAGCGTGGCGCCTAGCAGGCTGTCGAAGAACAGCCCGAAGATAGCGCCCGCGCAGCTCAGCTCGAAGAGGTTCCAGCCGCCCCGCAGCGCCCAGCTCCCGGCGCCTGCGACGATTGCCGCCGCAACCGCTCCGGCCAGCGTCCCGGCCACGCTCACTGCGCCATCCCTGCCCGGCTTGACCGCGCGCAGGGTAGTAATCATGCGTGGCCGGCCGCCCAGAACCTGCCCGATCTCTGACGAAACCGTGTCTGCCGCCGCTTCAGCCAGCGCCGCGAGCGCCAGCACAAACCCCAGCCTTGGCGTGCGGGTTGCGCGCGCAAACCACCCGCTATCCATCAGCCAGAACTGCACTGGCCCACTGGCAACCAGCGCTGCCATGCCTAGATTCGCCGCTACCTGCGAGGCCGATCGTCCCCGCCGCGCCTCTGCTGTGCCCAACCGCTCCTTTTGTCTGCGGCCCACGCGCGTGGCGGCAAAGGCCAGCAAGCAAACCGCCAGCGTGGGAATCATGGCTGTATGCCACGGTTGGTAGGGGAACATAACCGTGGAAAACATGAGACTGGCAGTGATCAGGGCGCCCACTGCAGCCGCTGCAGGCGTAGCCGCCCGCAGCTTCCACGTCACCAGTCCCAGCAACCCGCTCAGCCCTGCGGTCCAGATCGCCACGGCCGCCGATCGGGCCGCCCACCCGTAACAGGCAAGCAGCACGTCCGTGCCCGCGAAAGGCAGCACCGCAAGCAACACCAGCTTCGATTGCCAGGCCAGCTTCTCTTGAGCCACGCTTCATCGTAACCTTAGCTTGAGGCGGTCGGTAGCGCCGACGCTTGCCTGGCGATGACAATTTCTCCCCCCATCCGTCACATGTCGAAGAAACTGTGCGCGTCCGCTATAGCGATTCCAGAATTGCTGTACTACGAAACCGCCACACTCCGGTCGCCGCGGCCATCAGGACCGCGGTCCTCACGGACACGGCTTCGTCCGTAGGGTGGAAGGAGTCGGCGGCTTGGCATCAACTTTGAAGAGGCACACTACTCTGGAATCGCCATAGTCCCGCCCGCATCGTTTACAATCATCCAAGGATGCAGGAAAGATTCGGAATGAGGCTCTTTTCAGTGGTTTCAGGCCGGGCGCGTTTGCTCTTTGCGCAAGCGGGCGTGGCTCTTGCAGTAGCTGTCCTGATGAGCGGTTGCGGCGATAACTACAGGCCGGTGGTTATACCGATCGCCACCAATGGCCCGGCCCCGCAGCCCACCTCGTATGCGGTTGTAGTTTCGTCCACGGGTTCCACCACACCCGGAGTCGTCACTATTATCGATTACTCGGGCGACTCGGTGATGACCGAGGCGCCGATTGGTCCGGGGCCCAGAGATTTCACATTGAACTCGGTTGGTGTCCTCGGCTACACCGTCAACAGTGACGGCACCATATCCAACTTCGGCATCACCACCTCCCTGCAGGCCAAAAACGTCTCCTACTCCACGCTGCCGCCCACGGCTGAACCTGTCAACTTTATGGCGCCATCTGTTGGCCTCTGGGCTGCGGACCGGTACGGCGACTTCGTCGATCTCTTTTCCGGATTGCCTGAGGCATTCAATCTCGCCATTCCCGTGTCCACTTCGGGCAGTCCGGCAACGATGCCCGTCTTTATCGCAGGGGCTCCAACCCTGCCCGCCCAGCGGGAATACGTTCTTAGCCAGAACGTCCCAGACAATGCGCCCATGACCTGCAACCTTTCGCCCACCTCGGCGCCCACAGGTGTCGCTGTCCCCATTGAGATCCGCAACAATACGGCCGATTCTGCTATCGCGGTCGGCAGGTGTCCCGTCTACGCCGTACAGACCACCGACCTGCAGCGCCTGTTCGTGTTGAACCGGGGAGACGATACCGTCACGGTCATCAATAGCAACAAGAACACGCTCGATCAGTGCCCTGTGCCACTGGTGACAGTGCCACCCTCGAACGTGCCAACCTGCCCGCCGCCGTACAACACAAACCAGAACGGCCAACCGATCACCTACCATCCGGTCTTGCCGCTTTCCACGGCCGCGCTCACGGCCGCCAACGCGCCGCCAAACTGCAACATGACCACGAACCCAAGCTGTGGCATGGGCGCGATCGCCGGTCCGGTTTATGCCGAATACAACGCGGCCACACAACAGCTCGTCGTGGCCAACTACGACGGCGGCGCCATCAGCGTGATTGATGTCAGCCTGGATGAATACGGCAACGATAGCGCCAACTTTGGGACCACCTACACCATTCCGGTAGGCAATACCGCGACTCCTAACCCGGCTAGCGTGACGGTTCTCTTTGACGGCAGCAAGGCTTACACGGCCAATCAGAACGACGACAGCGGCACAGGGAACGGCACAGTGACGGTGGTGAACCTCTCAACCCATACGGTAGAAAAGACGCTAACCGTCGTTGGCCATCCCCGCCAGGTCGCCTCGACGCAGAACTCTGAGTTTAGCAAGGTCTACGTGGCCTCGCCCGACAGCCCCTATATCACCATCATTGAGTCGACGCCGACGGAAACGGACGTGATTGACACCACGGTTCTGGTGGAGGGCACCGTCGTGGATGTGCGCACAACCACGCAGGACGGTTACTCCCGCAGCAATAATAACTACAGCAGTCGTGCTCCTGGCTACGGCCAGCCCTGCAACCTGTCGCCGTCGTCCATGGTCTCCGCCTACGGCCCAAATTACACGCTCGACGACTGCCACGCTGTTCCCTAGCGCATAGCGCAACACAGCCATCCTGAAGGGCCATTCCCTGCTGCGGAATGGCCCTTTTGGCTGCCGGGCGTCACTTTGCCGCCGCCTGCCCTTTGGAGCAACCCTTCGGCCAATCAGCGCATGATGGCGCATCCCGTGGAGCCATGGAGCAGATTCGCCTCCTCGGGTGTAGAGTGGATGGCGAGGAATTTTTCCGATGCCATCGAGGTGGAATGCCCCAGGCCTTACGCGGCGGCAATTCGTAGCAGCTGGGGCCTTGGGAAGTGCGGCTGTCGCCGTCGGCTGCAAAAGCCGTGGGCACGGAGACTGGGAGTTCTTCACCGAAGAGCAAGCCAGAACTCTGACCGTGATCTGCGACCAGATCGTTCCCGCCGATGACTTTCCCAGCGCCTCTGAGGCCGGCGTGCTCACATTCATTGATCGCCAGCTTGTGCGGCATTTTCGCCGCTATCGCAGCGCCTACCTCGAGGGCCTCGAGCGCGCGGACGCGCTGAGCAGGCGCCGTTTTGGCCGCGAGCTTGCGGGGCTCTCCTCATCGCAGCAGCTTGAGGTCGTCAGCGCGATCGAGCAACAGGATCGAACCTTCTTCGAGCTCGTGCGCGGCCACACCCTCGATGGTTACTATGGCCCGCCGCGTCACGGGGGTAATCGCGATGCCGTCAGTTGGCGCATGTTGGGCCTGGCAGAGCCGCCAGTACTCGGCCGTGCCCAGGACAACCCGAGAAAGGGCTCGCCCTCATGAAGCCGGTGAACGCGGTAGTGATCGGCGCGGGCGCAGCGGGCGGCATCGTGGCCAAGGAGTTGTCCACTGCCGGCCTGAGCGTTGTCCTGCTCGAACGCGGCCCCTGGTACACCTCCAGCGATTGCCGCAAGGATGATCTGCGCAACCAGCGCACCACCGTGCTGGGCAACGCCTTTGGGCCGGAAGATGACGGTAATCCGCGTGTCGTGGTCGACCCGGTGGGTGGGGTTCATACGTTTTTGCCCAGTGAAAGCGGCTACCAGAACAACGCCGCCTGTGTGGGCGGCGGAACGCTCAGCTACGGAGCCCAGGCTTGGCGCTATCTGCCGCAGGACTTTCGCCTGCGTTCCATCTATGGCGTGCCGCCCGGCAGCTCGCTCGAGGACTGGCCCATCTCGTACGACGATCTCGAGCCCTTCTACGACAAGGCCGAATACGAGATTGGTGTTTCAGGCGACTACTCGGGCACCCCGTTTCATGGTCCCCGCCGCCGCCCTTTGCCCATGCCGCCCCTGCCTCCCAATCGCGAGTTTGAAATCCTCTGGCCGGCAGCCAAGCGCCTCGGGCTGCACCCTTTCCACATTCCCATGGCTCGCAACAGTGTTCCCTATAACGGTCGCGGGCCCTGCATGCGTTGCCGCTGGTGCGTCGGCTTCGCCTGCGAGGTGGATGCAAAAAACGGCTCTCAAAATACCGTGATCCCCATCGCGCTGGCGACCGGCAACTGCGAACTCCGCACCGAATGCATGGCCAGGGAAATCCTTACCGACGATCGTGGCCGCGCGCGCGCAGTGGCCTACTTCGACAGCCGCGGCCATCTCCAGGAGCAGCCTTGCGATTTCGTGGTGGTGTCTGCCTGCGCCATTGAATCGGCGCGTCTGTTGCTGAATTCGAAGAGCCGGCTGTTTCCCAATGGGGTCGGCAACCGTTACGACCAGGTCGGTCGGAACCTGCAGGGCCATCACTACACCGGGGCCGTAGGCTTCTTCGATGACGACTCCTACGATGACGTAGGCCCCGGAGCCAGCATCGCCATCACTGACTACAACCACGGCACTTCCGGCCTTTGCGGCGGGGGCCTGTTGGCCAATGAATTCATTCGCCTGCCTATTCAAATGATCGATCACATGCCTCTCGGCACGCCGCGATGGGGATTGGGGCACAAGAAGGCCATGCGTACCTTTTTCAAACGCAACGTCATGATTTTCGGGCCCACCCAGCAGATTCCCACCGCCGATGCCCGGGTCACTCTCGATCCATCGGTGAAAGACAAGTGGGGTATGCCCGTGGCGCGCATCTCCGGCAACGTGCATCCGCACACCTTTGAGATTGGCGATGTGCAGGCCCAGCGCGCCGAAGCCTGGCTCAAGGAGGCTGGAGCCGCAAGTACACTCCGCATCGCCGGCAGGCCTGCTGTCGTCTCCTCCGGCCAGCATCAGGCTGGGACCTGCCGGATGGGCAACGATCCGAAGGCCTCGGTCGTGGACCGCGATTGCCGTATCCACGACATGGAGAACGTCTTCGTGATCGATTCGAGCGTGCACGTGACCAATGGAGGCTTCAATCCGGTGCTGACCATCATGGCCATCGCGTACATGGCCTCGGCTGCCCTGGTCCGCAGCTGGAAAGGCACAGGGCTCCGCTCATGAAGCGATTCTTCATGCGGATCGCGATCGCCGCTGGAGCGCTGGTCCTGCTGGCATTCGGCGGCGTCTTTGGCGCATCGGCCTACTACTCGTCAGAACACGGTCAGGGTTGCGCAAGCTGCCATGAGATGGAGTCCTACGTGATTCAGGCGCACGATTCGCCGCACCGCGCGATGGGCTGCGTGGAGTGCCATGACGCCGGCTTGCCCACCAAGCTGCGGCATACGTGGGTGCACCTCACGCGCACCTGGCCTGAGAGTATCCGGCTCCGCGAGGTCGATGTTCTGGCCATGACGGCGGACTGCCGCAGCTGCCACCAACAGGAGTACGCGGCATGGCACGCAGGTCCGCACAGCGCCACCTATACGCAGATCTTTACCCATCCCACGCAAAACTCGCCGCGCCCCTTGATGGAAGACTGCCTTCGCTGCCACGGCATGTACTTTGGTGGGTCGATTCGCGATCTGGTGCAGCCTCAGAACACAGTCGGCCCGTGGCGCCTGGTCCACGCGAAACTTGCCGATCAGCCCACGATGCCCTGCGGGACCTGCCACTGGATTCATCGTGAAGGCGCAGTTGAGACAATGCCGGCCGAGCGCATTTCGGTGGCCGGCCCGGCCGTCCCCGTTTCGCTTGCCTTCTACGACCGGCGCGAGAGATTGCACTTTGCTGCGGCCGGCCTCGCCATTCCGCAGCTCTACGACGGTCCTCGCGCGCTTCACGTGAGCCCGGATCCGCGGCAGGGAATCTGCTACCAATGCCACGCGCCGCGAGCGCCCGATGCGGGGTCTGTCGCGGCGGCAAATTCCTGGGGAACGCAGGCGGGCTCGGGTGACGATCGCACGCCGATGGGCGTCCACGAGGGCCTGAGCTGCTTCTCCTGCCATAACGGCCACAACGAGAATGCGCGCGCCTCATGCAAGACCTGTCACCCGCAGATGTCCCATTGCGGTATCGACGTCGAGAAGATGGATACGACCTTCTTAAGCGCCGCGAGCAGGCACAACGTTCACTGGGTCAAATGCACTGACTGCCATGAGCACGGCATTCCGAAGAAGAAGGCCGCTTCTCCCGCTCATGCGCACAGGCAGCCCGTCTCCGCAAGCAGCGGATAGCGCCGCCGCAACAGCGCATGCTGCGGGTCCCCGCGCTGTTCCGCGCGGCGGCAGCCATTCCTTGTACATTCAATGCCAGAGGTGCTTTAACGTGGCCGCGGCGAACGAAGATTCGAACCCGGAAAAAACGCGCCCCGAAAAAACGCGGCCTGGGAAAACGCGAATCGACCTGCTGCTCGTCGCGCGGGGCCTTACTCCCAGCCGCGAACGCGCTCGCGCGCTCATCCTTGCCGGGCGGGTTCTGGTGCGGGAACAGAAGATCGACAAGCCGGGAACGGCGGTTCCGGCCGATTCCGCTGTTCGCCTGCTGGGCGAGGACCAGCCATACGTCAGCCGCGGCGGATTGAAGCTGGCCGCGGCGCTGGAGCACTGGCAAATTCAGGTCGCAGGCCGCGCCTGCCTCGATGTAGGCGCCTCGACCGGCGGATTCACTGACTGCCTGCTGCAGCACGGTGCCGCGCTGGTCACCGCCATTGACACCGGCTTCGGACAAATCGACCTCGGGCTGCGCAACGATGCGCGTGTACGCCTGCTGGAACGCACCAACGCGCGTCTGCTCCAGCCGGGCTCGCTCGAGCAGCCGGATCAAGGCCAAGAAAGCACGCTCCTCGTCATGGACGTCTCGTTTATCTCGGCAACGCTCGTGCTCCCCGCCGTTCTGGCTGCGGCGCCCGCGCTGGCCGAGGCCGTCGTCCTGGTCAAGCCGCAATTCGAGTCCGGGCGCGAGCATGTGGGCAAGGGCGGCATTGTGCGCGATCCTCAGGCGCACGAACTGGCGATCGACAGGGTCACGCAGTGCGTGCGCTCGCTGGATTGGCAGGTCGTGGGGACCATCCCATCGCCCATCACCGGCGCCGAGGGCAACCGGGAGTTCCTGCTCTACGCTAGGCGGAGCTAACGGAGCTAGTGGAGTGGGGTCCCGGCCGGATCCATTACACTGAGACGCATGACCTGCGTCGCCATCGTTTGCAAACCACACCGGGAGGAGCTCAAGCGGCTCGTGCCCGAGTTGGTCGCCTGGCTGCGCCGGCACGGTTACGATCCGGTGCTCGATCGCGAAGGCGGCGCCTATACTGATGCCGCGCCTTCCGTGGCTCGCGCGGATCTGCCTTCGCAATCGCCGGGACTGGTCATCGTTCTGGGCGGCGATGGCACGTTGCTGGCCGCCGCGCGCATCTTTGCCACCGTCGGCACCCCCATCCTCAGCGTGAATCTTGGTTTCCTCGGCTTCCTTACGGAAGTTCGCCTCGCCGACCTCTACGCAACTCTGGAGAACTGGTGCACCGGCTGCCACAGCCTCGACGAGCGGTCCATGCTTCACGCTGCGCTGTGGCGGCAGGACGCGCAGGCCGCGAGCGCCGAAATCGCGAGTTTTGACGCGCTCAACGAAATTGTCGTTTCCAAAGGCGACATCGCCCGCATGGGGGAGTTTGCCGTGGAGCTGGATGGCAAGAGCGTCGCCCGCTTCCGCGCCGACGGCGTGATTGTGTCAACTCCCACGGGTTCGACCGCCTACACCCTCGCCGCCAACGGCCCCATCCTCACTCCCGATGTCGACGCCATGGTGGTCACGCCCATCTGTCCTCACCTGCTTACGCTTCGGCCCATCGTCGTGCGTGGCGACGCGTCGCTCACGGTGCGCGTGGAGGGCGTTCCCAACGTCGCCTTGCTCACCATCGACGGACAGCAGGGTGTCGAGCTTCGCCGCGGCGACGAGGTGCGCTGCTGCCGCTCCAGCCGCACCGTCAAGCTCATCCGCCTCGGCGATACGGGCTTCTTTGATGCCTTACGCAGCAAGCTCAGTTGGGGTGAGTTATAGGAACAAAGCGGCAGAGCGTGGTTCTATTTGGTCAGCCCGTCCAGCAGAACCTTGGCCTTGGCAGCCAGCGTCTGCGCTCCGTCCACGTCGCCTGAGGCGAGCGCCGCCCTGGCCTGCTTCAGGAACTCCCTTATATGGCCGGTGGTCTTCTGATCGGCATCGCTCAAGGTGTAGTTGATGCTGTTGAGCCCCCTTTCAATGGCGGCTATCGAGTCCTCCGTCTGGCGGCGAAGGCTGCCGGGGTCGCCCGAGGAAAGCTCGCCAATGGCGCTTACGGCCGCGCTCGGACTTGCGGCCGCCTCCGTCGTACTGGGAGCTTCCTGCGGATTCGCCGGCCTCCTGTGCTTGGCAGACTGCTTGATCGACTCAGCGTGCTCCCTCATGTTGTAGATCGGTTTGCCGGGAATCAGGAGATCGGAAGGCGGCAGCTTGACGGAAGCAACTTGAAGCGGCTGTGAAGGCTTGATCGGGGGCGCGAGGGTCACAGGCGGCGGCGGTGTCTTGTGAAAGGGCAGGTGAGAACAGCCGGTGAGCACAAGCGTCAACAGCCACGCGGCGCACTTGGTCGGCGACCTCATTCCCCCATCCCCTTTTCGCGTTCAACCATCGCCGGCTGCAGGTTCCGGCGTCCCCGGTCCGCGGCGGCAAGTGGAATTCGCAGCCGGAATTCCGTGCCACGGCCTTGCCTCGATTGTACTTCGACGCTCCCGTGGTGTAACTGTAAGATGCGATAGGTCATCGCCAGGCCGATGCCGCTGCCGCCAGCCTTTGTGGTGAAGTACAAATCGAAGATTTTCTCGCGGAGTTCATCGGGAATGCCGGGCCCCTCATCGGCGACGCGCAACACAGCCGCGTGCGCAGCCGGATGCCCCCATCCGCCGCCGTCCGGCCGCGCCGGCGGGCGGTTTTCTTCGCCGCTCTGTTCTCCTTCGAGTGTCACTTCCAGCCGCCCGCCTTCCGGCATGGCCTGCGCGCCGTTCTGGATCACGTTGAGCGCAGCCTGCTTCAGCAAATCCGCATCGACGTTGGCGATCAGCGGCTCCTTCGGCATGCGCGTGATCAGAGTGACGCGGCGCATCGACAGCTCGTCGGAGGCCAAAGCCAGCACGTCGCCGATAACCGGGCGAAGGTCCTGCTCGCGCAGTTGCAGCTCCACCGGCCGGGAGAAGTCCACCAGCGTCTGCACCACGCGGTCCAGCCGGCGGATCTCCGCCTCGATCACTTCCAGGTGTCTGGACGCGGGACCTTCCGATTCGCCCAGCTTCGCTTTCAGCAGCTCCAGGTGCACTACGATCGCGTTGATGGGATTCTTTACCTCGTGACCCACGCCCGAGGTTAGCCGGCCGATCGCCGCCATGCGCCGGGAAAGCTCCAGCTCCGATTCGATCTCCGCCGCCGACTCCAGATCGTGCAGCGTCACCAGCGCGCCCAGCCCCCGGTGCGATTCGTCGTCGTAGATAAAATCCACCGAGGCCTCGATCCGCCGCCCATTTTCCGTACGAATCTCCTCTTTCACCATGTTCGCGCCGGCATCGATCGTTTCTCTCAGCGACCGGCCCAGCACCGTGGAGCTGTCGAAGATCTCGCTCGCGTGCCGCCCCAAAGTGCTGTCGCGATCCACCTGGAGAAACCTTCGCGCCGCCTCCGACACCAGCACCGCGCGCTTGTCTTCGGTGAACAGCAGGATTCCGTCCTGCAGGTTGCCCAGTATCTGGTCCAGATTCTCCCGCAGCGCGGAGTACACCTCCTCCACATTGCGCATGCGCTGCCCGATCTTCTCGATCTTGGTGGAGACCAGCGCCGCCACGTCCTGATTCTTCGCCGCTGCCTCCTCAACCGGCCCTCCTCCGGCCGCGGTCAGGCGGTCGAGCTGGCGGCTGATCTCCGTCATGGGCCGCAGCGCGAGGTTACTCAAAAGAAAAGCCGCTAGCAGCGCCGCAATCAACGCAAACCCCATGAGCCAGAATGCCTTTCTCAGCAGCGGCTCGTAGACGGCACGCAGCAGCCGCGTATGGATTCCCACGTTGACCGTAGCAAAGAGCTTGCCGTTGTTTTCGAGCGGCGCCACCACATCGAAAACCTTGGGCTTGCCGAAGACCTGCATCATCATCCCAACGGGGCCGGCTTTGAGCAGTTGCGTATAGTTGGGGCGCGAGAGCAGCGGCTTGCCCTCGTTGTCGTGATTCGTGCTCAACAGCACGGAGCCCTGGCTGTCGGCGATGTTCACGTCGTAAACCGTGAGCGAATACCGGTTCACCGCCGTCAGCGCCGATTGGAGAACCGGATCGTTTTGCACTGTTTCGGCCACCAGCGCGCGCAATTCGCCCGGATCGTTAGGATCCACCGTGCGGTCCTTGAGCCCGGCCTCCAGCGCATTCTGCAGCGCGTACCGCACCTGATCGGCCACCATCTGGTTGGTGCCATAGGTCTCCAGCACCGCTGCTTTCACCAGTTGGTGGACGTACACCAGCGAAACCATCCCGGCGATGAGGAACACCAGGGCGGTGATTGCCAGCACGAGTTTAGTCTTCAGGTGCATGGTTCGCCGATTCTTTGTCCCATGCCGCGTCAGGGCACGGCCTTAGTCGCGTCCTCGCGCGCACAGGGTCTGGGCATCGTGCAGTTAAGCCCCCGCGCTTTGCTGCTCCCGGCTGTACTCCTTGAGCTTGTTGTGCAGGGTCTTCAGGCTTACGCCCAGAATCTCCGCAGCGCGTGTCTTGTTTTGCCCGGTGACCTCCAGCGTGCGCAGGATGAGCAGCCGTTCGGCCTCGTCCACCGTTGCTCCCACGCGCACCGTGATCGCGCTGCCGTCCGAGGCCAGCGCGCCTGACGCCTGATCTTTGCCGAATCCCTGCGGCAGGTGTCCCGCATCCAGCGGCGCGCCGTCGGGACACAGAATCACCGCCCGCTCGATCGTGTTGCGCAGTTCGCGCGCGTTCCCCGGCCAACTGTGGGCCATCAGCCGATCCAGCATGGACGGCGCCACGCCCGAGACTTTGCGGCCGTGCCTCTGGTTCATCTCGCTCACCATGGCCTCCACCATAGGCGGCAGGTCGTCCATATGCTCGCGCAGCGGCGGCATGTGGATTTGAAACACGTTGAGCCGGTAGTAGAGGTCGGAGCGTAGATGGCCCTCGGCGCTGGCGCTCCGCGGGTCCCTGTTCGTCGCCGCCAGCACGCGCACGTCCGTGTCCATTTCGTTGCGCGCCCCCAGCCGCCGGAACTTCCGCTCTTCCAGCACGCGCAGCAGCTTGGCTTGCGTCCCCGACGGCATCTCGGCAATCTCGTCCAGCAGCAGCGTTCCGCCCGACGCCAGCTCGAAGCAGCCGGCCCTCCTCTCCACCGCGCCCGTGAAAGAGCCCTTCTCGTGCCCAAAGATTTCGCTCTCGATCAGCGTCTCCGGAATCGCCGCGCAGTTCACCGCCACAAACGGCCGCGCCTTGCGCGGGCTCAGGTCGTGAAGTGTGCGCGCCACCAGTTCCTTGCCCGTTCCGCTTTCGCCGGTGATCAGTACCGGCACGTTCGACGGAGCGATCTGCTCGATCAGCGTGAAGATCTCGCGCATCTGCCGCGAGCTGCCCACCAGCGAGCCCAGCACGCCCGACTCCCGCAGCCGCCGCCGCGCCACCTCCAGCTCGATCGCCGTCTCCCGCTGCCGTGTTGCATTGGCCAGGATGGTCTTCAGCCGCGTGGCGTCCACCGGCTTTTGCAGAAAGTCGTATGCGCCCAGCTTCATGGCGTCCACGGCCAGTTGAATCGAGCCCATGGCGGTCAGCACCACCACGGCCATGTTCGCGCTCAGGCCCTCGCTGCCTTCGGCCAGCTTGGCCAGCAGCCCCATGCCGTCCAGCCTCGGCATTTTCAGGTCCGTCACCACAATGGCCGGATCCCACTTGAGCGCCTTTTCCCACGCTTCCACGCCATCGCGCGCCGTTTCAGTCCGGTATCCCCACCCGGAGATCAACTCCGCCAAGCCTGCCAGCGCATTCGGCTCGTCTTCGGCGATCAGCACCTTTACGGCGTTCTGCATGAGGGCTTCCCGTTCTCCCCACTAGCTTACCTTTTTGTATGGGTCTGTTAATAGTCCCCTGCGCCCTCGTCAAGCGGGTTTGCCACGGCGCAGCGCCTGCGGCGCCGGCGCCCTCATGGTCTATACTCTGTTCCGTCTGTCTTCTTCGAAGGGAGCGAATTCATGCCATCTTCTGCCGTTGCCTACGCCCGCCAAAACCATCCCCGTTTTCTCGAAGAGTTGAAATCCCTGCTGCGCATTCCCTCCGTCTCCACTCTGCCCGAGCACAAAGGCGACTGCCTCAAGGCCGCCGAAGCGCTCGCCGCCGAGCTGAAGCGCATCGGCATGGAGCACGTGCGCCTGATCGAGACCGTGGTCCATCCGCTGGTCTATGCCGACTGGCTGCACGCCGCGGGTAAGCCAACTGTGCTGGTTTATGGCCACTACGATGTCCAGCCGGTCGATCCGCTCGACGAGTGGCTCTCGCCGCCCTTCGAACCGGTCGAGCGCAACGGCAATCTCTACGCGCGAGGATCGGCCGACGATAAGGGGCAGGTATGGGCGCAGGTCAAGGCCCTCGAATCCCTCATGGCCGCCAATCACGCTCTGCCTCTGAACGTCCGCGTCCTTTTTGAGGGCGATGAAGAGGTGGGTGGAGAAGGTATTGAAAGCTACGTCGCCTCAAAGCCGCCGGAGCTCAAGACCGACTTTGCTCTGATCTCCGACACCGAGCTCTTCGCGCCCGGCCTGCCCACGCTCTGCGTCGGCCTCCGCGGCATGATCTACACCGAGATCGAAGTTCGCGGCGCCAAAACCGATCTCCACTCCGGCATGTATGGCGGCGCGGCGCCCAATCCCTTTGTTGCGCTGGCGCAGATCATCGCCGGGCTCAAAGACGGGAACGGCCACATCCTCATTCCCGGCTTCTATGACGGCATTATTCCTCCCAGCGCCGAAGAACTCGCCGCCTGGCGCAGCCTGCCCTTTGACGAAGAGGAGTATCGTAAGTCCGAAGTTGGCTCCAAGCAACTGGTCGGCGAGGCCGGCTACAGCGTGCTCGAGCGCACCTGGGCACGCCCCACGCTCGACGTACACGGCATGCCCGGCGGTTTTACTGGCGCTGGCGCCAAAACCGTCATCCCCGCCAAGGCATCGGCCAAAGTCTCCATGCGCTTGGTTCCAGGCATGACCCCGGCCAGGACCTTTGCTCTCTACAAGAGCTACGTCGAAAAGATCGCTCCCGCCGGCGTCGATGTCGAGGTGCGCCTGATCCACTCCGGCGATCCCAGCCTGATCCGCGTTGACAACCCCTATATCAAAGCCGCCACGCGCGCCCTGCGCGAGGTTTGGGGCAAGGACACGGTCTTCATCCGCTCCGGCGGCTCCATTCCCATCGTTGGCGACTTCGACCGTCACCTGGGCGCGCCGAGCGTCATGATGGGTTTCGGTCTGCCCGACGACAATATTCATGCTCCCAACGAAAAGTTCCACCTCAAGAATTTTGAGTTGGGCATTCAATCGCTCATCCGCTTCCTCGAGGAAGTGGGAGGCTAAGCCACTCGGAGGGGGCGCAGGAGTGTCCTGTGCGTCACGATCCGTGCCCCCATCTTCTCGCATCCGCCTGCCGGTCTTGAACGCGCCAGGGCGCTGCTGGCGCGCGGCATCGCGTAAGCTGGTTGCATGGCGATGTTCGAATCTCCCGCCGATCCGGAGCATTTGGAACCGTTGAAAGCGGAACTCGAAGCACTGGCCGGCGACGACGTTGAGCCCGAACCGTCCCCGGCTCAGGCCCCTGCCTCCGCGCAGCCCCTTATCGTTTTCGATAATGTTTCGATTGGCTTCGATGGTCATTCCGTGCTCGAGAATGTGAGTTTTTCGGTGGGTCGCGGCGAGACCCTCTGCATTCTCGGCCGCAGCGGCGTCGGAAAGTCTGTCTCGCTGCGCCTGCTTATGGGCTTTCTCAAGTCCGACTCTGGATCGATTCGCGTCGAGGGGCAGGAGATCGCTGGCCTTGACGAAGAGGGTCTGCGCGCCATTCGCAAACGTGTCACCATGGTCTTTCAAAACGGAGCCTTGTTCGACTCGCTCAGCGTGCGCGAGAATGTCGCCTTTCCGCTGCGCGAGCGCGGCGGCTTAGCCGACGATCAGGTGGATCAGATCGTCGACCGGTTGATCGGCCTCGTCGGCGCTGAAGATGTAGTGGATGCCTTGCCGGCCAGTCTCTCCACCGGACGCAAGCGTGCTGTGGCCATGGCACGCGCGCTGGCGGCGCAGCCTGAGATCGTGCTCTATGACGAACCCACCACCATGGTCGATCCCATCATTGCCCGCCGTCTCGGCGGGCTGATTCAGCGGCTCAAGCGCCAACTCGGTTTCACCAGCATCGTGGTCACGCACGATACGCGTTTTGCACAGATGCTCGCCGACACAGTACTCTTCTTGCATCAGGGCAGGGCGCAATTCTTCGGTCCGCTCAACGGTTTTCTCGCATCCGCTGACCCGGAAATTCAGCTGTTTCTTGCCCTGGATGCTTGCGTAAAGCCCCAGGAATAAGAAGGTTATAATACCGTAACGATTCCACTGTAAAATGGACTCGCCTGCGGGTTGCGTGCGCCAGTGACCGATTTGGTGCATACTCCTGATTCATTCGTCGATAGCATGATTTCTCTTGCTAACTATGCCTTCCCTGCGCGAAGCTGAAGTGGATCGATTGCGTTTGAAACTACGTAGAAATCGGCGAGAGAAACGATGCGCAGGTTCCCCACGGGTTTCGTCTGCAACGCATAGCAGTCATCACCGTGATTTCGATGTTTTTCGTTGCCTGATACTTGTTTACCGGGGCGCTGCGGGTTCTCGCTTCAAGGCCGTGTTCTCGCGGGCTTTCGTTTCGTCGCTTTCACGCGCAGCCCGCTGCGGCATCCATTGTGCTTTCCCGCTTGCCGGGCGGTGTAACCCGATGCGAATTCGATGCCGCTCCTGCGAAGCAGAAAACCGTGACAGCTCAAGTTTCGCAACTCCTTGCGTTGCCCGGTGTCAATCTCTGAAGGACTGGAAGCAGAGATTCCAGTTCAGGTACCGCGTGCAGCATCTCGTGCCTTTCCTGTCCCTTATTTCACTCGCGTTGCAAATTTGCCCCGGCGCTCTCTATCGCGAAACCAAAGAAGGTGTGTCATGGAGCCGATGCAGATCGGACGGCGCCACCCCAGCGAGCGGCGGCACTCTACGCCATCTCGCTGCACGCCTGATCTATGGTTTCGCCGGAACTGAGGCGCTGCAGAAACTTTGAGGTCCGCGCATTTCTTATGGCGAGTTCGGATTTCTGGCAAAAGCTTTCCTCTTCCTTGGCTTCCTCGGCCGAGTCGGAGGTGGCTGTCGCGGCCGGCCGCACACGGCCTACGCGGGGCACGGCCAAGATGTGGATGGCGATCGATGCCGTCACCGTCTGCGTGGCCGCGGTGGTGGCCACGCTGTATAAGCTGCGTACCACCCCCATGGAAGGCGCGAGAAATTTTTGGCACGGCACGCTCATTCATGGCCGTTCGACGGGTATTTTGCTGGCCCTGCTCTGCGGATTTACCTTTGCGCTTATCGTCACCAGCCGGCGGTTGCATTTGTACACGCCTACGCACATGACCAACTTCCTGCACGAGCAGAGAATGAGCGCTCAGGCCTGTCTTACCTCCGGTTTGCTGCTCACCGGTGCGCTCTACCTGGTGCAAGCCGAGGATATCCCCCGCGCCATCGTACTGGGCACCGTGCTTCTGGTCACCGTCGCGGTCGGCTTGCGGCGCCTGATCTACCGCATTCTGCTCTACCGGCGATTCGATCGCGGCCTGGATACGCGGAACGTGCTCATCGTCGGCACTGGACCTGAGGCACAAGCCCTGCGTCATCACTTGGAGAAAATCCGCCACTTGGGTTACACCTTCAAGGGCTTCATCGAGCTGCCCGGCCCCAAACCCCAGCAGGGGGTTGCCTCGGACGGCATCGTCGGCAACCTGGATACTCTCTTCCAGAACGCACGCAAGCAGTTTATTGATGAGATCTTTTTCACCACCCCCGGCGAGCGCGGCATCGTCCAGGATGTGCTCGATCAAGCGCGCGTCCACGGCGTGGACTTGCGCGTTGTTCCCGATCTTTACGACGGCCTGGCCTGGAGCAGCCCCATTGAATACATCGGCCAGTTTCCCACCATCCCGCTGCACCGCGGCGCTGTTCCGGAATTAGGACTCATCTTCAAGCGCGTCTTCGACACCGTCTTCTCCACGCTGGCGCTTGTGGCGCTTTCGCCCTTGCTTTTAGCCATCGCCATTGCCATCAAGCTGGATTCGTCCGGCGCCGTTTTCTACTCCTCGGAGCGCATCGGCAAGAAAGGCGTTGTCTTCCGCTGCATCAAGTTCCGCACCATGGTTCGCGACGCTGACAAGCATCGCGCTGAACTCATGCATATGAACGAGCGCGACGGCGTGCTATTCAAAGTCTCCAATGACCCGCGCATCACCCGCTTGGGCCGTTTCCTGCGCAAGTATTCGCTCGATGAGCTGCCCCAGTTCTTTAATGTCCTGCGCGGCGAAATGAGCATTGTCGGCCCGCGTCCGCCGCTGGCCGGCGAGGTCAGCAAGTACGACCTCGACCACCTGCGCCGCCTCGACGTCACCCCCGGCATCACCGGCTTGTGGCAGGTGCAGGGCCGCCAGGATCCATCCTTCGCCAGCTACGTCTCGCTCGACGTCACCTACATCGAAAACTGGAGCGTCTGGCTGGACTTCAAGATCATCATGCGCACCATCGCCGTGGTCTTTTCCGGCACTGGTACCTAGTCTCGGCTGTCGGTCCGCTGATTTTTGAAGGTTGAATACTGGCCGTTTACGTCTACGTCCGCCGGCTCTCTCTCGGCAGACGGAATTTCTTGTGCATCCGGCCGCACCGTGCGTTCCGTTCGCGGTTCCCGATTGCGCTTGACCCGCAGATTGTCGACTGCGTACTCGATGTACGGCGACTTGAGCTCCGGGTCCTCTCCCAGGAAGCGGCATGTCGCCACGACCTGGTCAATGAGGAAGATGGGTTGGAATCCGGCAAGTTCCAGGCCCTTTTCTTTTGTGATCATGTACACGATGAAATCGAAGGTCTCATCGCTCAGAGTCAGCCCGTGCCGCTCGCATTCGCTGTCAAAGATGTGGCGGAACTGCTCCAGGCTCGGTGGCCCCACCTCGATCTTGTACGGAATCCGGCGTAGAAAAGCCGCATCCATCAGGTCTTCCGGATCCAGATTGGTCGCAAAGATCACGATTTCCTCGAAAGGAATGCTGAAGCTGGCCCCCGTGCGCAATTTCAGGTAGTCGACCCGGCTCTCCATAGGTACGATCCACCGGTTCAGAAGGTCTTTCGGGGCCACGAACTGTCGGCCGAAGTCGTCGATCAGGAAGCATCCGCCCAGCGCCTTCATGTGCAGCGGCGCTTCGTAGTAATGCCCGGTTGCGTCGTAGCGCAGGTCCAGCATGTCCAGCGTCAGTTCGCCGCCGGCCAGCACGAAAGGCCTTCGGCACGAGACCCAACGCCTGTCGTGCGTCTCGCGGCGGAAGCTCTCAAGCTCGGAGTTCTCAGCCTTGTTCGCCTCGGGAGTGGCCTGAATATGGACCCGTGGATCGTAAAAGCGGATAATCTGGCCCTCAACGATGATCGCGTATGGCACGTGGATCGACTCGCGGAAAACGCTCGCGAAACTCAGGGCTACCGAGGTCTTGCCGTTTCCCGACGGTCCGTAAAGCAGAATCGCCCGGCCGGAGTTTAATGCCGGCCCCGCCTGCTCCACGATGGTCTCGTCGATCGTCAACGCTTTGATCGCTTCATGCACTTGCTCAATCGACACACGCTCATTGGTCGGCTTTTGCATGTTTACCCGGTCGATAAACTCCGCAAGCGTCACCGGCGCGGGGCCGATGTATCCCGACCTCTGCAGAGCATCGATGGTCCATCGTTTGCCCTCTTCCGTCAACGCATACCGCATGTCCATCATGCTGTCCGAGTTCTGCGCGCCCAGCGCGTAGATCAGTTGCCGCTCCGTCGCCATGCGCGCCAGGTCCATCACGATAGGTTGAGGGAGTTTGATGGCATCCGCGATCTCCCCGATCTTCTCCAGCCGGCCGGAAAATACCAGCTTCATGAAGAGGGTCAGTAGATCGATGTCGCTGATGCCCGTCGCCGCTATGTCCGCGGGTTCCTGCGGGATGCGGTGAATGAACCGCTCGATCGTACGCCCGTCGGTCGCCCCAATTGCAACCAGATTGTCGCCCAGGGTCCCGCCCTGCAATACCTGTCGCTCCAGGGCCGCACGTACGTCCCTCTCCGTCACCAGGTTGGCGCGGATCAGCAGGTCGCCCAATCTCAATTGCGGTTCGATGGTGTTCCCCCGAAAAACGATCTGTTCAACAGAATTCGTCGGCCGCCCTGGGCATCCCTTCAGGGATGGGTCAATTAGGTACGGTCATGATTCTAGGTGGTTACTTTCGTGCAAAGAAATCCCACGTTTGGGGGGCCTATCGCATAACGCCAAAGTTCTCCAATAACCTGGCCTTCAAGGTTTTTGGTCATCGGGCCTGCAAGATAGACCGCCCTTCTCTACGCTGAGCGAGACGGCGGCCCCATACCGCTTTGCGTTGGTTCTCTCCCGCGTGCATTCCAAACCTCTGCATCAGAAAGAGATCGCCCCGCAAAGGCCGTCTCGCGCCCGCCCTGCCATTTACACTTGGTTTGTGAAGATCGCGCTCGCCCAGATCGATCCCACGGTCGGAGATTTCACCGGAAATCTTGAGAAGATCGTCGCCGTCAGCCGCCGCGCCGCGGATCTGGGCGCGCGCCTCACCGTCTTTTCCGAGCTCGCCATCTGCGGCTATCCCCCCGCCGACTTCCTTGAAAAGCCCAGCTTCCTCGCCCGCTGCCGTTCCGCGGTCGGCGAGCTCGCTGCCGCCACGCGCCGGCTCCCCACCGCCGTCCTGGCCGGCGTGGCGTTACCCGCCGGCGGCGAAGATGGCAAACCGGCCTTCAACGCCGCGGTCCTCCTCGACCGCGGCCAGTTACTCCTCGAGCAATACAAGCGCCTCCTGCCGTTTTACGATGTATTCGATGAGCAGCGCTACTTCTCGCCCTCACCGCCGCAGAAGGTGATCGGCATCGAAGGCGTCCGCCTTGCCGTCACCATCTGCGAGGATGCATGGAACGACAAGAACTTCTGGCCGCGCCGCCTCTATACGCTCGATCCTATGGAAGAGCTCATGCGCCAGAATCCGTCGCTGCACATCAACCTTTCTTCCTCGCCCTTCTGGCACAACAAGCGCGCCATCCGCCGCGAAATGCTGGCCGCCATCGCCCGCCGCGACGCCATCCCCGTGCTCATGTGCAACCAGGTCGGCGGCAACGACAGCCTCATCTTCGACGGTTCCTCGCTGGCTCTCGATGCGCGCGGTGAACTCATTGCGCAGGCCGCCTCGTTTCAGGAAGACCTGGTCGTCCTCGACCCCTTCAGCGCTTCGCCTGTGCCTCTGCCCGAGGACGATGAGACCGAGGCCGCCTATCGCGCTCTCGTGCTGGGCACTCGCGACTACGTGCGTAAGTGTGGTTTTCGCAAGGCCATCGTCGGCCTTAGCGGTGGCATCGATTCCGCTTTGGTGGCGGCCATCGCCGCGGAGGCTCTCGGCGCGGAGAACGTCATCGGCGTCGGCATGCCCAGTCCCTATTCTTCCTCGGGCTCCATCGACGACAGCCGCCAGTTGGCCTCGAACCTTGGTATTCGCTTTGAGACCATCGGCATCAGCACTCTCTTCGCCGAGTTCAACCGCGCGCTCGAGCCGCTCTTCGCCGGATTGCCGGCCGGCATCACCGAGGAAAACATCCAGCCCCGCATTCGCGGCGCCATCCTCATGGCGCTTTCCAACAAGTTCGGCGCCCTGGTCCTCACCACTGGCAACAAGTCCGAGATGGCCGTGGGTTACTGCACCCTCTACGGCGATATGGTCGGCGCCCTGGCCGTCATTGGCGATCTCGTCAAGACGCGCGTCTACGCCGTCTGCCGCTGGCTGAACCGCGAGCGCGAAGTGATCCCTGCGCCCATCCTCGCCAAGCCGCCTTCAGCCGAGCTTCGTCCCGGCCAGATGGACACGGATTCCCTGCCGCCCTACGACGTCCTCGACCCCATCGTTGAGGCCTACGTCGAGCGCTACGAGACGCCGGAGCGCATCGCCCGGGAGCACGGCTTTCCCCTCGATCTCGTCCAACAAGCGGTGCGCCTCATCGAGCGCTCCGAGTACAAGCGCCAGCAGGCTGCTCCGGTCCTGAAGGTGACCTCCAAGTCGTTCGGCATGGGCCGCAGGTTCCCCATTGCCGTCAAAGTCCAGGTGTAACGGGAAGTGCGTCAGTCCCTGTATGCCTTTTAAAAGGGCGCCTCTTTAGTCGTGCCAATAACAGCCTACAGAAGCGAGGGCTTTAGTCACTGATGGACAGCCAATGCTGAAATCGAGATACCGTCATTCCGCCGCCGGAGCCCAAGTCTAGCCTCGGCCCCGGTATAAGCTAGAAGAAGGGAATTTTCCCGCCTTTGAAGGAGAGCCGCTTGATCCGTCCGTCCATGCGTTTTCTCAGCGTCGTTGCGCTGATTGCCCTCTTCGCACCTGCTCTTCGTATCGTTGCCCAGCAGCATGTGCCGCCGGCGCCCGATTCCACAACCGCCCAACCCGCGCCGCCCGGCCAGGAGCAGCCCGCCAATACGCCTTCGGCGCCGGCCCCATCTGCAGCGCCGGTGTTCCCCAAGCCCGATCCAGACAACTTTACCGCGGCCTCGCCCACCAAGGAAGTCGTGAACGCTTTTCTTCAGGCCAACTTCGGCTGGGACGAAAACCGCATGTGGCAGGTGCAGGCCATTCTCAAGACGCCTGTCGACGGCTACAGCAAGGTGGTCGTGCTGATCGGTGACAAGACCGGCAAAGTGAAGCAGCCGCAGGTTCTTTCGTTTTTTGCTCTCCCCGACGGCAAGCACATCATTGCCGGTGACGAAATCCTCGCCTTCGGCGAACGCCCCTATGCCGGCGCCCGCCAACAATTGCAGGAGCGCGCCAATGGTCCGTATCGCGGCTCGGCATCTAAGGATCTGGAACTTGTCGAGTTTGCTGACTTCCAGTGTCCGCACTGCAAAGAGGCGCAGGCCAACATGGAAAAGCTCGCCGTCGATTTCCCCAAAGCGCGCATTGTGTTTCAGGTCTTTCCCCTTCCGGAGATTCATCCGGAATCCGTTATTGCGGCGAAATACGGAGCCTGCGTGGCCAAAATGGCTGGCAGCTCGGCCTTCTTCCAGTACGCATCGGCCGTTTTCGACGGTCAGGAAGGGCTTACCACTCCTGATGGCGCCACGCTCACCCTCAATAGCGCTGTCGTCAAGGCTAGCCTCGATCCGGCCAAGGTCTCCGCCTGCGCCGCTATGCCGGAGAGCAAGGCAACCGTCGATGCTTCCATGGACCTGGGGAAGGATCTCGGCGTCAACGAAGTGCCCACCCTTTTCGTAAACGGCCGTGCGATTCCCGCCAACGCGCCCTACGACATTCTGAAGAAGATCATCGACTACCAGACCAAGGTCGACGGCGTCTCAGGTCAATAACCAACCCGCCCTGGAATTGGAGCGTCCCAGGTCCCGCTTGCGGGATCTGGGGTAGCTTGCCGCCTTTCTACTACGGGCCTCTCTCCACGCGCATCATCGCCGTGTGACCCGCCGCCTGCGTGCCGCGAATCACGTGCGGCGTCATCAAGATCACGAGCGTCGCATAGTTTTTCTGCAAGTCCTTGCTTGTCAGATCGTTCAGCCCCGGAATCTCGCTGATCCCCGGCGTTCCGCTCACGGCTAGGCTCTGCGATTTGTCCACCTCGGTCGCCACCACTGCCGCATCGCCCTCTCTGATCGTCACCACGCCCGAGTACGCCCGGTTGTCCAGCACCGGATTGCCATCGATCGACTGGCCCGACAGTGCGTCGAGCTTCATATCGATGCTCAGTGCAACGTCGCCGTTGCGCAGCACCCTGGGCGTCGCCTTCAAAGTCAGCCCCAGATCCTGGTACTGCACCATGGGAATGATTGCGGCCGAACTGGTCAGCGAAGAGAGCAGGGAAGTGAGGCTGCCCGACGTTCCCGCCGAAGTCAACCCGGCAATCGCCGCGGAGTTCGGTGACGAGCTTGAATACCGGGAAGTCTGGATGGGGTACTTCTCGCCCTCTTTGATCGTCCCTTCCTCGCCGTCCTGCAACTGGAGCTGAATCTGGTCCAGTTCGCGCGAGTCCGACGTGTTCAGGTCGAGGTTGAACGCGGCGCTGCCCGGCACCAGCGCCGACTCCCCGATCCCTCCGCCAAACACCGCGAATCCGCCCGAGAGCAGAGAACTCGAAACCTGTCCCGAGGCGATCAGGACGGCAAGGATAGCCAGCGGATCGTTCGGCGACGCCAGCCCCGAGGAGATAATCTCTTGCACCAGGCTCTGGTTCGCGTGCAGAATCGATTGCTCCTCGGCATAGACATTGAAAGCCGACATGCTCTGCGGTAACCGGGCTCCGGTGTTGCGGGTGCTCGTGTGCGCCACCTGGATCATGCGTACCTCAAGCAGCACCTGGCTGCGCCCGTCCAACAGCCCCCGAAGCGTAGCGTTGAATACATCGAGCTCTGTGGCCGGCGCTCTCACCGTGATGGTCCGCTCCGACTGCGATATTTCGGCCTGATGCATCGTAAACACGTCCTTGGCCACGTACTGTACTTCATTCAGTTCATCGTCGTTCAGCCCGGCCAGGTATACCGTCTCCGTCTGCTGGCGCGCCAGCCGCTGGCGGTTTTCCCGCGTATCGTCCGCCACCAGCGCGTGATGCGCGTCGAGCGGAACAAAAAACGTGTGCGTCGCCATGCCCAGGATGCGCGCGCATTCCTCGAAGTTGACGTCATCCACGTCCAGCCGCACCGCGCTCGGTCGCACGCTGTCGTCCAGCATGGCCATCAGCCCGTAGGCCTTGAACACCTGCTCGATCAACTGCCGCTGTTCGGCACGCAGGTGGAAGCTGTGCGCCGCCGGCGCCGGAAGAAGCGGCTCTTCGCCGGCCATTTGGTCCGCGCCTTGCGCGTTGGGCGATTTCGGCTGGCTGCGCGCCACGTCATCGGCTAGCTCGTACAGGTGCTGGGTGGCCTCGAAGTTCGTGGGATCGAGCGCCAGAGCGCGCGTCAATGCGGTGCGTGCGGCCGATTCGTCGCCCAGCAGCCGGTCCTTGGCCGCGGCCTGAATCAGCGCCGTCGCCGCATGACTGCGGGCCGCCTGCGCCGCCAGCGGGTAGTCGGCGTTCGTGGGATCCAGCGCCGCCGCCTTCTCAAAACCCTGCATCGCCTCTTCAAACTGGCGGTTCAAAAAAAGCCTGCTCGACTCAAGGTAAAGCTTCACCGCTCGCCGCTGGTCGCTGCTGCGCGGCGCTCTGGTTTCTTTTTGGGGGGCGGGGATCTCGCTTGCCGCTGGCGCCGTTTGGCTGGTTGCCGCACCTTGGCCGGCAGGTGCGCTCTGGCTCGCTCGTGCGCTTCCGCCGCCGGCCGCGCTTTGATCGCCGGTCGCAGACGTGCTTGCTGTCTGCGCCGGCAACCCACATGAAACGGCCGTCAGAAGCAATCCTGCCAGCCACAGCCTCGCCAGCGCCCATGCTCGCTTGCGCGCCTCTCCACCCCGTTTTGCCATCCGTGTTCTCATGCTGCGCTCGGGGCCATCGCCATCAGATCGGCCAGCGAGGAAACACAGGCCTCCGGATGGCGCTTCAGCAACTCGTCGAAACTATACTTTCCGGTGGCGACGGCAACGATGGGGAGAAAGTTGGCATGTGCTGCCTCAATGTCGCGCGGTGTGTCCCCCACCACGCAAATCCTGGCATCGGGGCGCCCTTCGGGGCCTGCCAGCTCGCGGGCCTTCCGCGCTGCGTGCCCAACCAACTCCGCGCGGACAGGAAAGCGATCGCTGAAGCCGCCGAAGCGGAACCACTCGCGTAGCCCCGCCTTCTCGATCTTGATCCAGCCGATGGCCTCCAGATTGCCCGAAGCCACTCCCAGTAGCGCGCCGCGGCGGGCCAGGTGGCGCAGCGCCTCCTCCACTCCAGGCATCAGCTCCGGATCCAGTTCCTGGCGCCGCTCGGCCACGCAATCCCGCATCGCTTCCAGAATCGCGTCGTACTGCTCTTCCAGAACCTTGGCCGGAACCCCCGCCTGGCGGCACGCTTCGCGCAGAATCGCCGTGTCGGTGCTGCCGTGCACTAGGATTCCCGACAGCGTGACCTCGAATCCCGTCACCCGCTGCACGCTCGCAGCCACCGACTCGAAGTGTACGCGGTCCCGGCTCCGCAACAGCGTGCCGTCAATGTCGAACAGATAGGCGTCTTGCCCGTCCCAGGCGAAATCCGGCTCGATCGCGAGATGGGCTTCGATGTTCTGTTGTGTTCTTTGCATCGTTGCGGGCAGCGCTGTCAGCCTTGGCGGTAGCCTTGGCGAAACGCGCTATATATAGGACGCTCGCTCCGCGGCGGACGCTTGAGCCCGGCGCGCACTTCGGCCAGGTCCAGCCCCAGATCCGCCATGGCCCGGCTCAGTGTATTGCGGTGCATACCCAGCTCCTCCGCCGCCTTGCACTGGTTTCCCCGGTGTGCCAGCAATACCTCACGCAGATACTGCTTCTTAAACTCGCGCACGGCCTCGTCGTAGCGGATGCCGCTGGAGTGCATTTGCGTCACCAGGCTGTCCAGTTCTCGTCTCACGCTTTCCTCTTGCCCTTCTCGGTCAATCTAGTCGAAACCGCCCCGCGCAGTCTTGCAGCACATCCCATCAAGATACACCACCGGGGTGCATCCACTGCGGCGATTCGTGTTCCAGCAATCTTAAACCCTCACGCACACGGTTGCCGAGTTCGCCCGGCGTCATGCGCGTGCTCAGGTGGCAGGCCCCGATAAACATCTTTGGCAGCCGTGCCTCGGCCAGCCAGTGCTGCCCTGGGAAGAAGGCCACCGTCGCCAGGATGCAAATCATCACCAGCATGGCACCCTGAGCAAATCCGAGAAGCGCTCCCAACAAACCATCCAGGCACCCCAGACCCAGCCAGCGGAAGGTCTTCGCCAGCAGGCCGCCAATCACGTTCGCAATCATCATGATGATCACTGCGATCACCACGAACCCTATGGCGTTGGCGAGCGCTTCCACCTTCACCATCTGCATGAATATCGAACCCACGCGTGCGTAGTTCCATGACGCCAGCGTCAATCCGAAGATCAATCCGATCAGCGAGCAGGCGGTGCGGAAAAACCCTTGGGCAAGGCCGCCCACCGTCGTTGCCGCCAGCACCGCCAGGATGATCCAATCCGCCCAAGTCATAATCGGCTCCGTGCTCGTCCTTGAATCCGCTCAACTGCTTAAAGTGCCACCTGCCGGCCCGTCAAGCGCCGGTAGACTTCCAGATACTTGGCCCGCGTGCCTTCCACAACTTCGTCCGGCAACCCCGGCGCCGGCGCTTGCTTGTTCCAGTGGATCCCTTCCAGGTAATCGCGTACGAATTGCTTGTCGAACGAAGGCTGCGCGCCTCCGGGCTTCCACGACTTCCCATCCCAGAAGCGCGACGAGTCCGGCGTCAATACCTCATCGGCAAGGATAATCCCTTCCGCGGTCTTGCCAAACTCAAATTTCGTGTCTGCCAAAATCAATCCGCACGACTCGGCGTGCTCGGCCGCCCGCCGGTAGATAGCCAGCGTCAGGCGCCGCAATTCCGCGGCATCGTCCGCCCCCACAATCTTCTCCACCGCCGCGTACGGAATATTCTCGTCGTGCGCCCCGCCCTCGGCCTTCGTGGCCGGCGTGAACACCGGATCCGGCAGCCGCGATCCGTCCAGCAACCCCGCCGGCAGTCCGATCCCGCACACCGTTCCCGATGTCCGATACTCCTTCCACCCCGACCCTGTCAGGTAGCCCCGCGCCACGCACTCCACCGGAAACATCCCCGCACGCTTCACCAGCATCGAGCGGCCCTTCAGTTGATCGGCATACTGCTGCAACCCGGCAGGGAACTCGTCCACCTCCGCCGTGATCAGGTGATTCGGAACCATGTCCTTCAGCAGTTCGAACCAGAAAAGCGAAATCTGCGTCAGGATCTTGCCTTTGTCCGGAATTCCCGTCGCCAGCACGTGGTCGAACGCTGAGATACGGTCCGTGGCCACCAGCAACAAAGCGCCGTCCACGGCGTACAAGTCGCGCACCTTGCCCCGCCCAAGCAGGGGCGTGCTGCCAAGATGGGTTGTGAGCAATGCTGCCATGGGAGGTCTTCCTCGGGGGGAACTGAATCTCCGATTGTCGGGCGGCCAACTCGCTTTGTCAATAACCTTCGCAGTCTGGTCCTGGAGCCGGATTGGCCAGTGCGAAGAACTCGTAGTTGGGCACGGCTTACGCCGGAATCGGGGCATATTCCGCGCTGCGCTCTTAACACAAGACCCTGTGACGGCCGTCACGGAATGACCTCTCTGCATGGGAGACACTACCATCGTCAACATGGTTCGGGGGGAGTGTAAGATGAGCCCTCTTTGAGCCGGGCGACACGAGGCAGCAGTGGAAAGGGGAAGCCGCGGCTAGTCTCGTTTAATGCAGGGATCACCAGTAGCTGCGCGCTACCGACCTCCAGTGCCGGCTACTGGTCCCCGTCTTTATCTTGTGTAAGAAGAACTACAAGCGCCTCCGATGCGAAGTATTCCGTCGGGGGCGATTTTTTGTCTGGAAAACGCTCTTTGAACATTCCAGCTTCTGCGCCACGCCAACTGACTTTGTGGGAACATCCTTCGCGCTCCCTTTGCTCGAGGGGCTGCCCGTGCCGCAGTCCGTTATCCTACCGCAATGCGGGAACACCGATGCCCCGCCATGCGGAATGGACCGCGTAGGAAACTACGGGCTCTGTTGGCATCCTCGATAAGCGTGTTTGGAAGGTGACAGGAACAGGGTTAAGCTGAAGCTGCCCTGGCTGTTCGCATTGACTATGGCTGCGGTTTGACTGGTGCGGTTTGCCCGGCTGGCTCTCGAAGTCAGTCAGGCTGTGTTGCCCGCGCAACGCACAAAGTTCAGCAGGCGGCCGGGTGCCCGGTGCCCCAGGCCTCGTTTCTGAGACCGGGGATGCCGCAACGGCCAAACCGGCCGCCGTCTAGGCTGAAAGCTGATAGCTGAAAGCTACGCCGTTGCTCTCCTCTGCTCCCGGTGCCCCAGCCTCACGCTCACGACCTTCGACACGCCCGGCTCCTGCATCGTTACGCCGTAGATCATATCGGCGGTCTGCATCATGCGCTTGGAGTGCGTCACGATCAGGAACTGCGTGTCGTGGCTGAGCGAGTGCAGCAGGTCGGCAAAGCGGCCCACATTGGTCTCGTCCAGCGCCGCGTCCACCTCGTCGAGCACGCAGAACGGGCTGGGCCGGAACTGAAAGACGCCGATCAGCAGCGCCAGTGCCGCAAGCGCCTTCTCGCCGCCCGACAGCAGCAAAATATTCTGCAGCTTCTTGCCCGGCGGCGAAACCACGATATCCAGCCCGCTCTCGTCCTGGTTCTCTTCGTCGCTCACGCGCAGAAACGCCTGCCCGCCCTGGAACAGCCGCACGAAGACCTTGCCGAAATTCTCGTTAATACGTGTCAGCGCCTCGTCGAACTTGGTGCGCGAGATGGCTTCGATCTCTTTGATCGTTTCCTGCGTGTTCTCGATGGACTCGATCAGATCTTGGCGTTGAATCATGAGGAATCCGTGCCGCTCCGCCGTTTCCTTGTATTCGTCGAGCGCCATCATGTTCACCGGCCCCATCTGGTCGAGCCGCTGGCGCAGCGCGCGGCAGGTCTCCTCCTCGGTGGCAAGTTCTTCGCCTGCCAACCGCCCGATCTCCGCATCGGCGCGCAGCACCTGCGCCTCCACGTTTACCTCGGCCAGGCAGCTTGCCTCCAGATACTCCAGATCGGAGTGCAGTTTGGCCAGTTCGCTGGAAAAACCGGCGCGGTCCTCGCGCAATTGGTCCAGCGCCGCCCGCCCGGTCTTCAGTTGCGTCTCCATCTCTGCCAACTGCTGGCGCAGCGTCTGCGCCTGCTCGCCAATCGACTGTGCCTTGGCCAGCGCCTCAGCCCGCACCGCTGAAAGCTCCGTCTGCCGCTGCACCAGCTCGGCGTTCTCGCTCACGCGCTGTTCGCGCTCCGTTGTCGCAGCCGCGCGCTGCTGCTCCATCGCCTGCACGCGGCGTTCGAGATCGGCAAACAGCCGGTCGATGCGCTGGAACCCCGCTTCCGCGCCGCGCCGCCGCTCTTCCAGCCCGGCCAACTCTGCCGTCATCCGCGCCGCTTCCTGTTGTAGCGTCTCGCGTTTCTGGCGCAGAACCTCCAGTTGCGCTTGTTGCGCGTTCAGGCTGTTTTCTGCCTGCGTATGCTCGGCCTCAAGCCGTGCCGCCTCCTCGCGCTTCTCGGCAATCGTCTGCCGCTTTGTTTCGCGTGCATCCTTGTTCCGTGCCGCCTGCGCCTGCCAGTCCTGCAATCGCCTCTCGATGCGTTGCGCCTCGGCTTCCATCTGCTTCAGCGCAGCCCCCAGGTTGGCCGCCTCGCTCTCGGCCCCCCGCCGCTCCTCACCGCGCGCCTCCACCTGTGCCGTCAACGCCTCGATCGTCCGCGTGAGCGCCTCGGCCTCTTTCTCCGCCTGCGCTAGCTCCGTCTCCAGCCTCGACAACCGTCCTTCGATCTCGCGTAGCTCGCGTTTCAGCGCCAGTGGTCCTTCGCTGGCCGGCTTGCCGCCCGTCACCGTCGAGCTGTGAAAGCACTCGCCCTCCGGTGTGAGGAAGTAGGCATAGGTATAGCGCAATGCCAGCCGCTGCGCCTCGATGGCATTCTCGGCAAGGTAGCCGTGCCGCAGCTTGGGCAGAACCGCTTCCAGCGACCTCCCAAACCCGTTCAGCACCTTGATGGCCTCGCGCAGCGGCGTCAGTCCCGGCTCCTTCACCGGTCCCGCGCTGGTCTCAAACAGCTCGCCCTGCGCGTCGGAGTGAATCAGGAACGTCGCCCGGCCATCGCTGGTCTTCAGTACGCGCACACCCTCTTCCGCCGCGCCCCAGCTTTCCACCACTACGTAATTCAGCTCTTCGCGCAGAAACTCGTCCACCACGCCTTCGTGTTCTCCGCTCACCTCCAGGAAGTCCGCCAGCGTGCCCACCGGCGCCACTGCCGGCCCCAGCGCTCCCGGCTTCAGCAGTTTCCGTACCGTGTCGGTGGCGTAGCCATGATTGCGAATGAGCGCGTTGAGCGAGTCGCGCCGTCCCGCCACGGACGCCTGCCCGCTGCGCAGTTGGTTGGCAAGGGCGCGCCGCGCGCCTTCCTCCTGCCGCTTGGCCTGCAGGGTCTCGCGCAGCGCGGCAATCTCCTCCTCCAGCCGTTTCAAAGCCGCATCTGCCGTCTCAAAGCGCTGTCGCGACTCGCCCATTTGACGGCCGAGATTTTCCTGCTCGCTGTGCGCCTGGCCCATCTCTCCGTCGAGCCGCTCCGCTTCGCGCTCCAGAGCGGCCAGGCTCTCTTCGCCCTGCGCGGTGGAATTGCGTGCGTTGCCTGCCAGCGTCAGCAGATGCATAGTGTGGCGGCGGCCGGCTTCCATCTCGCGCTCCGCCGTGTAGACTTCTTCGGCCGCGGCGCGGGCCTCCTCCTGGCGCGCCTCCACTTTCTCATGGAACTCGCGCGCCTCTCCGGCTGCCGTCTCCAGGAAACTGCGCTGCTGCGCGCGCTCCTCTTCGATTCCGGCCATTTGCGTCCGCGTCTGTTCGAGCTCCGCCGCCGCCGCCGCAATCCGCATATCCAGCTCGCTCACGCGCTCCGTATTGCTCCGCTCGCGCACCGTGGCCCGTTCCAGCTCCACGGCGGCTTCGCTGGCCTTGGTTCGCGTTGCCTCGCCCTCGCGGTCCAGCTCATATCCGCGCTCGGTCAGCGCGTGCTGCGTCGCTTCCTGTTGCCCAATCGCTTCCACCGATTGCTTGACGCGCTCCGTGAGCGCCGCAATCTCCTGTTCCAGCCGCGCCTGATCCGCGTCCATCGTGGCCATGCGGCTGGCCAGCACCACGCGCAGCCGTCCGCGCAGCTCCTCGCGCACGGCGGCAAACCGCTCCGCCTTCGCTGCCTGCCGCTTCAGGCTGTTCATCTGGCGCGTCACTTCTTCAAAAATATCGTCCACGCGCGCCAGGTTCTGCTTCGCGCTCTCCAGCCGCAGCTCCGCCAGCCGCTTCTTGTTCTTGAAGCGCGTCACGCCGGCCGCCTCTTCGATGATGGCTCGCCGCTCATACGGCTTCGAGCTGAGCAGTTGCCCAATGCGCTCCTGCCCGATGATGGCGTAGCTCTCCGGACCAAGGCCCGTGCCCATGAAGATGTCCTGAATGTCGCGCAGGCGGCACAGCTTGCCGTTCAGCAGATACTCGCTTTCGCCGCTGCGGAACAGCCGCCGCGTGATGACGACCTCGCCCTTTTGCGGCGTACTCTGGAACTTGCGGCGGCGAATTTTCAGCACTACGCCCTGCGGCGCGGCCGAGCCCTGCTCCGCGCCTTCGCTTTGCGCCTGCGCGCTGGCCGGCTTCTCGTCGGGCTCTTCTTCCATCGCTTGTCCCGGCTGCTCGTTGGCGGCGATTTCCTCGGCCTCAGCCGCGCCCTGGCGGCGTACTTCCTCCTCGTCCCAGTCCGCGGGCCCTTCATGATCGATCGCCACCTCCGGCTCCACCGGAACGGGCCCCTCGTAGGCCTCGGGATCGATCATGGTCAGCGTCACCTCCGCCATGCCCAGCGGTTTGCGGTCGCGGGTTCCGGCAAAGATCAGGTCCTGCATGTGCGAGCCGCGCAGGCTCTTCGCGCTCTGCTCGCCCAGCACCCAGCTCACCCCATCCAGAATGTTCGACTTTCCGCAGCCGTTCGGACCCACCACAACGGCAATCCCCGCGCCCGCCACCGTCACTTCCGTGCGGTCGCAAAAGCTCTTGAAGCCGAGGATGTGAATCTTCTTTAGTCTCAGCATGTCCACTCCGGGTCGATGGGCCAGCGCGCAAAGATCGGCCCGCGTCCGGCGGCGGCTTGGCGCAACCCCGCCCTCACGGGCAATCTGACCGCTTCATTAAAGACTTTACGGATGCGGAATCGCAGGGTCAACGTCGATAAAAGGTGCCTTTGTGGATAAGGGGTGCGGAATTTGACTGGCTCAAGAGATGCCGGGCCTTCCCTTGGTTCGCTGGTTCTTCTGTCAACTTGCAGGGGAGGAAACTAAACTTATTCTTGCAATGCTCATTTGCCGCAGTCATCCGGTTCTGGAACCTCTGGCGGGTCAGGATTCCCTGGAATCCATCGCAGGCCCGGGACGGAGTGAATCTCGTTTTCCGGAAACTGTTGACGCCATCAAAATATCCGCTCGTTCCAAGCGCCCTGCCGCACCTATACTGATCCGGCTGGATAGCTGCAGACGCAAGCCAGAGGAGGAATCATGTCTGACGAATCCAAGTGCCCATTCTCGGGTAACATGCTCAAGCACGCCACGGCCGGAGCCAAGGGCAACCGCGACTGGTGGCCGGACCAGCTGAATCTGGGGATTCTGCATCAACAGTCCTCGCTCTCCAATCCCATGGGCGAGGAGTTCAACTACGCCAAAGAGTTCAAGAGCCTTGACCTCGACGCTGCGATCGAGGACCTCCATGCCCTCATGACGGATTCCCGGGACTGGTGGCCTGCCGACTACGGCCATTACGGCCCGCTCTTCATCCGCATGGCCTGGCATTTAGCGGGCACATACCGCATCCACGATGGGCGCGGCGGCGCCGGAAGAGGCGCGCAGCGGTTCGCGCCGCTCAACAGTTGGCCTGACAACGTCAGCCTGGATAAGGCGCGCCGCTTGCTGTGGCCCATCAAGCAGAAGTACGGCCGCAAAATCTCCTGGGGGGACCTGATGATCCTGGCCGGCAACATTGCGCTCGAGTCGATGGGCTTCAAGACCTTCGGCTTCGGCGGCGGCCGCGCGGACATCTGGGAGCCCGAGCAGGACGTCGATTGGGGTCCGGAAACCACCTGGCTGGGCGACGAACGCTATAGCGGCGACCGCGACCTGGCGAGGCCCCTGGCGGCCGTGCAGATGGGCCTGATCTACGTGAACCCCGAAGGCCCCAATGGCAATCCGGACCCCATCGCCGCCGCGCGTGACATCCGCGAGACCTTCGCCCGCATGGCCATGAACGACTATGAGACGGTGGCGCTGATCGCCGGCGGCCACACCTTCGGCAAGACCCACGGCGCGAACCCTCAGAGCTATGTCGGCCGGGAGCCCGAGGCAGCGCCTATTGAGGAGCAGGGGCTGGGCTGGAAGAATAGCTTCGGCGCCGGCAAGGGTGACGACACGTTTACCAGCGGCCTGGAGGGCGCCTGGACGCCCACTCCAACCAAGTGGGACAACAGTTTCTTCGAGACCCTGTTCGGCTACGAGTGGGAGCTGACGAAGAGTCCGGCGGGCGCCCACCAGTGGAAGTCCAAAGGGGGCGCCGGCGCGGGCGCCGTTCCCGATGCGCACGATCCCAAGAAGCGCCGGGATCCCTTTATGTTGACAACCGACCTTTCCCTGCGCATGGACCCGGCTTACGAAAAGATCTCGCGGCACTTCATGCAGCACCCTGACGAGTTCGCCGATGCTTTCGCCCGGGCCTGGTTCAAGCTCACGCATCGCGACATGGGTCCGCGCAGCCGCTACCTTGGCCCGCTTGCGCCGAAGGAAGAGCTAATCTGGCAGGACCCGGTTCCAGCCGTCGACCACGCGCTCATCAACAGCAAGGACGTCGAAGCCCTGAAAGCCAAAGTCCTCGCGTCCGGTCTGTCCATCCCCCAGCTCGTCACCACTGCGTGGGCGTCGGCCTCCACCTTCCGCGGAAGCGACAAGCGCGGCGGCGCCAACGGCGCGCGCATTCGCCTCGCCCCGCAGAAAAACTGGGAAGTCAACCAACCGGCCGGACTGGCGAAGGTGCTCTCGAAGCTGGAAGCCATCCGGAAGGAATTCAATGCTGCGCAGGCCAAGGGCAATAAAACCTCGAAGGGCAGCAAGAAAGTTTCTCTGGCTGACCTGATCGTCCTGGCCGGCTCGGCGGCCGTCGAAGCGGCTGCAAAGAAGGCCGGTCACAACGTGAAGGTGCCCTTCACGCCGGGCCGCACCGACGCTTCCGAGGCGCAGACCGATGCCGCGTCGTTCGCCGTGCTCGAGCCCAAGGCCGACGGCTTCCGCAATTACGTCCGCAAGGGACTCGAATCGAGCGCCGCCGAGCTGCTCCTCGACAAAGCGCAACTGCTCACCCTCACCGTTCCTGAGATGACGGTCCTCATCGGCGGCATGAGAGCCCTGGGAGCAAACTTCGGCCATTCCAAACACGGGGTATTCACCAGGCGGCCTCAAACGCTGACCAACGATTTCTTCGTGAACCTGCTCGACATGAACACGAAGTGGCAGAAGTCCGCTGCGTCGGAAGGCGTGCTGGAAGGACGCGACCGGAAGACGGGCCAGCTCAAATGGACGGGCACCGTGGTCGATCTCGTCTTCGGTTCCAACTCCCAGCTCCGCGCCGTCGCCGAGGTCTATGCCAGCAGCGATGCGCAGAAAACCTTCGTTAAGGACTTCGTCGCTGCCTGGACCAAGGTGATGAACCTGGATCGCTTCGATCTTGCTTGATCTCTTAGCGTGTCTTCGCGCAGAAGGCCCATCCGATTTGGATGGGCCTTCGTTCATGCGCCCTAGTCGGACCAAGCGCTAAAATCGGCACCGTCCTAACCCTGAGTTTCGGAATCTCTCACCTTCTTTTCCCAAAACTCCTTGTAATTGCTTCGGGTTCTATCTACATAGAGCTGTCGCTGTTTCACCAAGTCGTCTGGGCTCTTGTTTTCGAATCGTAAGCCTCTGGCGTTTGCTTGGTCGAAGTACCGATTATCGGCGGTATTGCAGAACATGCACGCTGTAACAATGAATTCTGGACGATCCCGCCTCGAATCGCCATGTGGAAGAAGATGGTCCCACGACAGGCTAACCCAATTCTCAAATGACTTGGTTCCATCGAGCCCACAGTAGCGACAACGAAAGTGGTCGCGCTGATGAGTGCTGAAAGCGTACCCCCTGAGCGAATCGGTGTATTTTGGCATCGGGCTCCCTCCTTATCCAGCAACGCAAGTTTAGGACAGTGCCCGCTTCTTCGTCCCGATCGCAGCGAGTGTTAAAATCAATCAGTGCCGGGTCCTACGCGACGTAATCCCGCCAACCCCGCCAGGTCCGGAAGGAAGCAACGGTAACGGGCTCGTACGGGCGCAGTAGGTAACCCGGTACTTTTTTACGTTTTCTTGATTTTTTTGGTGCTTGCATGCGGCCAGCCGGTTCCTAGCCCGGTGTGTGCGCCGCAAGGAGAGATACGTTGAGCCTTACCGTTCGCCCCGTCGTGGGCCGCCGCGCCAAGATTACGGCGCTCGGAACCTACGTCCCTCCCGATGTGATCACCAATCAAGACCTCGAAAAAATGGTGGAGACCAGCGACCAATGGATCATGGAGCGCACGGGGATCCGCGAGCGCCACATACTGGCCAAAGGACTCGGTATCAGCGACATCTGCACCGAGGCCGCCAAAAAGTGCCTCGCCGCGCGCGGCATCTCGCCAAGCGATCTGGAAGTCATCATTGTCGGCACGGTCACGCCCGATATGATGTTCCCTTCGACGGCCTGTCTGGTGCAGCACAAGATCGGCGCTGCCGGCGTGTGGGGCTTCGACGTTTCCGGCGGCTGCTCGGGATTCGTCTACGCGCTCCAAGCCGGCGTCAAAATGGTTGAGAGCGGCGCGTACAGCAAGGTTCTGGTCTGCGGCGCCGACGCCAACACGCGCATGACCGACTACACCGACCGCACCACCTGCGTGCTCTTCGGCGATGGCGGCGGAGCGGTGCTGCTGGAGCCTGCCGAAGAGGGCGAGATCGGCTTTATCGATGCCCTCAACGAGATCGACGGCGCTGGCGGCGTGAGCCTGAACCTGAAGGGCGGCGGCAGCCTGAATCCCTCCACCCACGAAACCGTCGACAAGAAGTGGCATTACATCTACCAGGACGGCCCCGCGGTGTACAAATTCGCCGTGCGCAAGATGGCCGAGGCCACGCTCAAGCTCCTTGAGCGCAACGGCGTCACCGGCGCGGACCTGGGCTGTTTCATCCCCCATCAGGCCAACAAGCGCATCATTACAGCCACTGCCGAGCGCCTGGGCCTCAGCCCCGACCGCGTCATCGTCAATATCGAAAAGTACGGCAATACTTCGGCTGGCACCATCCCGCTGGCCATGGAAACTGCCATCGAAGAAGGCAAGCTGAATAAGGGCGATCTCGTCCTGCTGGCCGCCGTTGGCGCGGGCTTCACGGTAGGCACAGTGCTGTTGCGGTGGGAGATCTGAGGAACAGACTTTAGCTGCGAGGTCCCTGACCGCATGGTTTTGAACCATCCTGGGGTGCCCCAGGTCCCGATTTTGGGACCTGGGAACCAACTGCCCCTGCCAAGAGAGATCCATCGAAATCCCGAAACGGGGCTACAGGCCGGAGACTCAGAGTTTGACATCGAAGCGAACGGCGAATTTGCATAAGAGTGGCTTGAAGCGGAAGGATGGTCTTGGTAATGAGTTGTTTGACGCGGCGGATCCGGATTGCTCTTTATTTCATATGTTCGGTTTTATGGATAGCTTCCCAAAGCTGCCAGGCGGCTGCGACGCCGATTTTTCGTACAGTCACGATCGGAAATACTGAGCCCAGACGCGATCAACACGGCCAAATGATTGATGCGCACGATGGGTGTCTGCAGTTTTTCCATGGGAGATACTACCTCTATGGAACGGCATACGGAAAAAGCGCCGGGTACAGCATTCACAACAGGTTCCGAGTATACAGCTCTCCGGACCTTGAGCACTGGAGATTTGAGGGAGAGCTGCTCAAATCGCCGCCCGACGGCGTGTACTACCGTCCCTACGTAGTCTTCAACCCCAGAACCCGTAAGTATGTGCTCTATTACAACTGGTTTCCGCGGCTGTTTGCTGGACGAACCGGAGTCGCGGTGAGCGATACGCCGGTGGGGCCATTCACAATCGTGCATACGAAAGTAAATCTTTCACGGGCGGCAGGCCGGCCTGGCGGCAGTTTTCGGGGGTTGCCGATTTCCGGCGTGGGGGATGGCAGTCTTTTCGTAGACGATGACGGTACTGGATACTTCATATACGCCGCTGCAGGAGATCACGCAGTGGGGATCGATCGGTTGACTCCCGACTTTCTCGGATCGACAGGGGAATCGAGTGGCGTCCTCGCCAAGGGGTGTGAGGCGCCGGCGATGTTTCGGCGTGGCAGCCGCTACTACGTCCTGTTTGATTCAACTTGCTGCTTCTGTGCTGCCGGCAGCGGCGCACGAGTGTACGTTGCGTCCAAGCCTCTTGGTCCTTACGCAGAGCTGCAAAACATGAACCGCGATGCCAGTGGCCGGCCTATCGTAGCCGCTCAGCAAACTTTCGTAGCCAAAGTCCCAAGTTCCGAAGGAACGAGTTATATCTGGATGGCGGATCGTTGGGGATCCAGGCCAGACGGCATGAAAGGTCATGATCTTCAATACTGGAGCCCTCCCCTGCAGTTCGCCCCCGATGGGGGTATCCTGCCAATTCAGAATGTTGCGGAATGGAAGATTTCGATTCAATTGGGCCAACAAACCCCAGAGCGCAAAAACCTCTATCGATGGCCTCAAAAGAAAAATCCGCATCCGCTGAAAATTGACCCTTGCACCGGAGCCGCGCTCCCGCCGGAAAATTGAACTGATCGAATACCTAAAAGCTGGAAGCACCTAAATACCCAAAATCTGGAAGCCGGCAGCGAATTCGTCATATACTGTGCTCCACAAATGCCGGTCTCAGGAAACGGCCCAACGACACGAAACGGAGGCGACTATGGATGTGGCAATCACCGCTAGGAACGGAAGGATCACGAAGGTGCTGCGTACGCATGCCGAGGCAGGCATGGAACGCATTGGCCGGATTCTGGGCCGGAACGCGCGCGCCAGCATCACCTTTAGCGCGCAAAGGCATGTCCACATCGTCGAGTTGACCGTGCAGGCGCGTCTGCAGAAATTCGCTGCTACAGGCAAGGCGAATACGCAGGTCGCGGCGCTCCGCGAGGCCATCGAGCGCGCCGAGCACCAGGCTTGCCGTTACCGGGACCGCCGTCTGGTGAGCAAGCGCCTGCCCAAGGGCGGCAAGGTGCTGACGGCTCCTCCCGTTACACGGCCCAAGGCTCGCATCGAGCCCGACGCCGAGACTGAAGAGGCGAAGCCTGCCCGCCTCGCGGGCAAAGCGCGGGCCTCCATCGCGGTTCACTCCTTTCCCGCACGCGCCACCGTCGTCGAGCCGCACGTCGTCGAGAGCGGCGAAGCCATCGCCCTCAAGCCGATGACCATTGAGGAGGCCGTCAAAGAAGCCGAGTTCCGCGACCGCGATCTGCTCATCTTCCGCACGCCGTCGGCGGAGATGTATGTGCTGCATCGCCGGCGTGACGGTCAAATGGAGTTGGTGGAGATCCCTTAGAAACCAACCCGCTCCATCGCTGGTGCCTGGTGCTCCGTCGCCCGTGCTATTCTCATCGGCGCGTCGCGGCATGGCGCCGGCCCCGCTTTCGCTTTCCGTCGCAAAAGCAGGAGCACGCAGGGAGGTGTGGAAATCTTGCGCGAACTCCGCGATGCGACGGACTTTGGTTGCATCTGCTGACCGATTTTGGGGATGGTGAACGGCCGCTGCGTCCCATACGATTTAACCTATGGCGACATCTCCATTCGGTGCCGGGCTCCTGCCGGAAAGCAAGCAATCTGAGGCAGGATTCGCGGCGGACCCTCGGGAGGTCATTGGCTTGAGTCTTTACGAAAACGCGAACCCCGACGCCCAACGGGAGGTTCTCGACGGCCTGCCGGTCCTGGTGTTTCTGGAACGGGCGGGGAAGATCGTCTTTGCCAATGCCGAAGCGCGCCAAATGTTGGACCTGAGCGAGGGAGAATGGGCTCCCCGCCCTGTCGAGGATGTTCTCTGGGGGCTTTTCCCAGGTACGGCTGAGCCGCAGACGAAGTTGACCGGCACGCCGCGCGGCAACCCCTTTCATGCAACCCTGCCGGGCAAGAGCGGTCGGCTGATCCCCGTCGAAGGCACCTACAGCATTCTGAATGCGGAACTGCGCGAGGCCGTCATCGTTGCCCATCCTGGCGAATGGGAGCGCGCACCCAAATCTCGCCTCATGGAAGACGTGCTCGCCAGCCTTCCCGAGGCCGTCGCCATCGATCACCAGAATCATGTCCTGTACACCAATCCCGCCTTTACTCGCATGTTTGGTTACACCGCTGAAGAGGCCAGCGGCGGCAGCCTGCGGGAACTCATTGTGCCCGAGACGCGCTTCAACGAGAATGCGGCGCTGCTCAAAGCCGTCGAAGCCCATGGTTCCGCCGTCATGGAAACGGTGCGCAGGAACAAGGCTGGCGAGCTCGTGGATGTGAGCCTGCAGATCGCGCCTCTGCTTGTGGACGGCGCCCAGGTGGGCAACGTCTTCACCTTCCGCGACATCGGCGAGCACAAGCAGACGGAAGAAAAGCTGCAGCATGACGCCATGCACGACCTGCTGACCGGCTTGCCCAATCGTGCGCTGTTTCTTGACCGCGTGAATCTCACCCTCAACCGGCGCCTGCGTAATCCCGAGCACGGCTGTGGCGTTCTCTATCTTGACCTTGACCGTTTCAAAGAGGTCAACGACGGGCTGGGGCATGCAGCGGGCGACATTATGCTGGCCGCGGTCGCCGGACGGCTCCGAGCTTCGCTCCGTCCCCAGGACTCGGCCGCGCGGCTGGGCGGGGACGAGTTTGCTGTTTTGGTCGAAAACATTCTCACCGCATACGATCTTGAGATCGTGGCCGGCCGCATCCTGCGGGAGATGGAGCGGCCCTTCGATGTCTTCGGGCACGCGGTTCACGTCGGCGCCAGCATCGGCGCGGCCATGGCGGGACCGGACCACACCTCGCCCGATCTGCTCCTGCGCGATGCGGATCTTGCCATGTACCGCGCCAAGCAGGCCGGTGGCGGCCGCTGCGAAATCTTCGACACGCACCTCGAGGTCTGCGTCACCAGCCAGCAGGAGCGGGAGCGCGAACTCCGCGCCGCCGTGGATAAGCGGCAATTCGACTTCCGGTATCAGCCCATCTACCGGCTCGCCAACGGCAAGCTGGAGGGATTCGAGTCCATTCTGAGCCTGTGCCGCGCCGACGGGACGGTGGACAATTTTCAGAACCTGCCCGTTATTGCCGAAGATAGCAACCTTTCCATCCTGCTGGCGCGGGAGGCGCTGGACGCTGCGTGCGCGCAATTGCGTAGTTGGGCAGATCGCTTACCGGACCAGGCGCTGACGCTGGCTGTCAACCTGACACGCCGCCAGCTCTACCATCCCGACCTGATCGCGTATTTGATGAAGGTTATTGCGGTGAGTGGCGTTGACCCCTCCCGGCTTTTGCTCGAGGCGCCGGAAAACGCATTCAACGAGGATCCCGACGCCGCGGTCGCCATTCTGCAGCGTCTGGCGGATTGGCAGGTGCGCGTCGCCATCGACGACTTCGGGAGCGGCCTCGCGCCTTTGAATCATCTGGTCCGCCTACCGGTCGCGATGGTGAAACTTGACCTAAGGTTGACGGCAGCCGTGCTTTCGCCGGGCCGGCAACTGGCCGTTCTTGAATCGCTGCTCCGCCTTGGCAATACTCTGGGCGTGCAGATCGTCGCCCAGGGAATCGAAACTCAGGAACAACTCGCGGCGCTCACCCGCATGAGCTGCGCTTTGGGCCAGGGACCGCTGTTTTCACCCGCGCTGGATCCCGAACGCGCGCTCAAGCTCGCCGAAAGGGGCTACTGGGCGCCGGCGTTGGAAACCTGAGTCTGGCCGGGCCGCGGCAGGATAGAAGGGCATTGGCGCAAACAGGCCTCGCCCTTCGGTGTAGCATGAAACCCATGACGCCCCCCAAAACCCTGCGTCGAGCGGCCAAATCGCGATCCGCAACCCGCGGGAAGAAACCGGCCGCCCAGCCGGCCAAGGATCTGGTCATCGTCACCGGAATCTCCGGCGCAGGCAAAGCGTCGGCCCTCAAGGCGTTTGAGGACCTGGGGTATCACTGTGTCGATAATCTGCCCCTCGAACTGCTGCCTCATTTTGCCGCCCTCGTCGGCAAGTCGACTGAAGTGGAACGAGCCGCCATCGTTATCGATGTCCGCGAGGGCGCCACGCTCGACCGCCTGCCCGAGATCCTGAAAAGCATCAGGAAGCTGCTGCGCACGCGCGTGGTGTATCTTGACGCGCAAGATGCGATTCTTGTCCAGCGCTACTCCGAGACGCGGCGTCCGCACCCGCTCGGCCGCTCGGAAACGGTCTGGCGCTCCATTGTCGAGGAGCGTCAACTGCTCGATCCCATCCGCAACGTCGCCGACACGCTCATCGACACATCGAACTTCAACGTGCACGAGCTGCGCGCCGACATTCTGGCCCGCTTTAGCCGCGAAGACGAAACCAAACGCCTGCTGGTTTCCTGTCTCAGCTTCGGCTTCAAAAACGGCGTGCCCCTGGACGCGGACATGGTCTTCGATGTCCGCTTCCTGCCCAATCCGCACTTCGTGCCGGAGTTCCGCAGGAAAACCGGCCTCGATCCCAAGGTCGCCGCCTACGTGCGCGGCTTTCCGCAAACCAGGGAGTTTCTCGATCGCGTGACCAGGCTGATGCTCTATCTGCTTCCGCACTACGTGGAGGAAGGCAAAAGCTACCTCACCGTGGCCTTCGGCTGCACCGGCGGCCAGCACCGCAGTGTGATGATGGCCGAAGAGATTGGCGACCGGCTCCGCAAGGCTGGCTACCAGGTCAAGGCGCTGCATCGCGACATCGTGCGCTGAAAGTTTTTGGATCACTGCATGAACAATGTCCGTTTGTCATCCTGAGTGACCGGGCCCTTTATCCACAGAGTGGATAAAGGGGAAGGGAGTCGAAGGATCTGCGGTTGTTTTTCCGATACGAGATAGATACCAACCGCTAAGCTCCGTCATCGGCTCTTCACTTCATCCAGCCATCGGCTCAGCGCATCCTCAAATTGCTGATTCGTGTCGCCCTCGGGATTGATCCACACAATCATCTTTCGCGCAGCCACCTGTGCGTACGCCTTTGACTCCTCGTCCTGCATCGGCCGCTCAAACCACAACACAGGAATCCGCACCGCCGCGGCCGCCGCATCTATATCGTACCGGTCGTGCACCAGCAGCCGCGCCGGAACCAGCCGCGCGCGCGCATCGCTAAAGATCGCATTCATCGGGGCCGCCGTGGGCGTATCCAGCACCACCCCGGCCAGCTCCGGATGTGCGGCGGCAGCTTCCAGAGCCAGGTCAGCGCCGAGTCCCGTACCGTCGAGCACAATCGCGCCGGGATCGATGTGCCGGGTTCCCTCCAGGTATTCGAGCGCCCATTCGGCATCCTGGCGCCAGTGCGCTTCGCTGGGTCGCGCGAATTGGCTCTGCCCGTAGCCGCGATAGTCAAAAGCCAGCACGTTGACGCCCACGGCGTGCAGCCGGGCCAGCGCGTCCACCGTGTCTCCTAGGTTGCCGTTTTGCCCGTGCAGAAAAAGCACGGTGAAGCGGCTCGCGGCAGCTCCGGGCGCGGCGGGAATCCACCAGCCCCTGAGCCGCTGCTCGCCGGCCTCCGTAGTAGCGAGTGCTACGGGATCGAAGGTCAATCCCACGCTGGCCGGCGTGCGCTCGACCGCCGCCACCGGATGATACAGCAACTGCCAGCTCCCTTGCCAGAACAGCAGGCACAAGGCACACCATCCACACAACGCCGCCGCCCCGATCGTCAAAGCCACGGCGCTCACCAGCCACCGGCCTGAAACACGCGGCGCTCCCGCCGCTTCCGCGCCCGGTCGTTTCCCCGCACGGCCGCCCTTGGTGCTCGCCGGAACCCTCCGCGCTGCGATCTCCAGCCGTGTCTTTTTGCCCGGCATCAGGCCAGTTCCCCGCCATCTGCTCCAAGGAGCGGAATCAACTCCATCCTACCTGTGGCCGTTGCCAGCCGCACCTCGCTCTGGTGTATATTTCTCTTGGGTGATAACGATTACATCGATGGGAGACAATCATCATGGGAACGGGAAATCAGGAAGCAGCAAAACCGGCGGCAACTGAGGTGTTGCTGGTTACAAGTGGCGATCTGCGCCTCTCGGCCAACCAGGAATGCTGGCCCGCGCAGCGCGACATGGAGGAGAAACTCACCGCCGCCTTCGCACGCAAAGGCTGGTCCCTCGTCCGCGCCCATCCCTATAACGAAAAGGAAAAGCACGGCTTCATCTCGTCGCAGCGCATGGGCATGGATGTCTTCATGAATATCCATCCTCAGGCCCGGCTCGTCTTCGCCACCGCGGCCTGGCAGTACTCGCATCACGTCCTTCCCGGTCTGCGCAGCCACCAGGGCCCGATCCTCACCGTCGCCAACTGGTCCGGCCAATGGCCGGGACTTGTCGGCCTGCTCAATCTCAACGGCTCTCTGGTCAAGGCCGGCAAGCCGTTCTCCTCCATCTGGAGCAAGGACTTCACCGACGCCTGGTTTCTGAATGCGCTCGACGAGTGGCTGCGCGACGGCCGAATCACTCACGACCTCTCCCACGTCCACGCGCTCGACCGCGGCAAGCTGCCCGCCGCCAGCGCGCAGTTGGGCGCACAGCTCGCCTCCGCTCTCAGGCGCCGCAAGGCCATCATGGGCATCTTCGATGAGGGCTGTATGGGCATGTACAACGCCATCGTCGATGACGAGCTGCTCAATCCCGCGGGCGTTTTCAAGGAGCGGCTGAGCCAATCGGCTCTGGTCGCCAGAATGCGCACGGTCAGCGGCGCTGAGGCGCACGGCGTCTACGAATGGCTTGTGACCAAGGGCGTCAAGTTCGACTTCGGCAAAGACCCCGCCACCGAGCTTACGCTCGATCAGGTCCTCGATCAGTGCAAAATGTACATCGCGGCGGTTCGCATCGCCTGCGATTTCGGCTGCGACCTCATCGGCATCCAGTATCAGCAGGGACTCAAGGACATGGCGCCCGCGTCCGACCTCGCCGAAGGCATGTTGAACAACGCCGATCGCCCGCCGGTCTTCGCCGAGGGAAGCAGCAAGGAGCTGTATCCCGGCGGACCGCTCCCGCACTTCAATGAAGTCGACGAGTGCGCCGGCGTCGATGCGCTCGTCACCAACCGCTGCTGGAAGGCCCTCGGCCTCGATCCCTCAACCACTCTTCACGATGTCCGCTGGGGCGAGCACTACAAGGGGCACGGAGGCAACGGTACTGGCGAGATCGACGACTTTGTATGGCTCCTGCAGATCTCCGGCGCTGCCCCCGCCAATCATTTCATCGGCGGCTATGCGGGCGCGGCCAGCGAACGCCAGCCCGCCATGTACTTCCCGCTCGGCGGCGGATCGCTCAAAGGCGTAGGCAAGCCCGGCGAAATCGTCTGGAGCCGCGCCTTCGTCGAGGGCGGCGCGCTGCATTGCGACATCGGCCGCGGCACGGTCGTCGAGCTGCCTGCCGCCGAAACCGAACGCCGCTGGCGCGGGACCACGATTCAGTGGCCCATCGTCCACGCCATCCTGCACGGCGTCAGCCAGAATCAGTTCATGGCTCGCCATCGCGCCAACCACATCAATGTCGCCTATGCGCCCACAGCCGAGATTGCGGACAAAGCCCTCGCCACCAAGGCCGCCATGCTCGCCGAACTCGGCGTCCAGGTCCACCTCTGCGGCGTAATCCAGTGAACAGTGGGAAGCTAAGAGCTAACAGCTAGGAGCTGACAACTAGCGCCGTCCCATAGTTGCTGTACCCTGCTTTATCTTGATGTCATCCCGAGTTCCCATGGACCTTTGGCTCACGGAAAAGAATGAAAATCGCTTCGCGTGCCACTCCACCCGCTCCCGGAGGGAGCAAGGAAGTTAGCCCAGGACGAAGTCCTGGGAACGACTTTGCGTTTAGGGTGGGTTGCACATCGCGCCTGGGGAGGGATAGCAAGCTAGCAACTAGAAGCTGTCTTTCACGATTGGATCTGCTCCGCTGCCATCTCCTGCGCCGCGGGAAGAATGCCCATCTCCTCGTAGATCGGCCGCACCACGCGCCGCAGCCCCGGCAGCCGCGTAAAGAACCACGCCGCGCCCAGCACCACCACCAGCCCGTTGATGATCACGGTCCACTGCGCACCGGTCAACACCATTCCCGTCGCAATCCACATCGGCGTCGGCGGAATCGCGTGGGCCATCGATCCCGCCAGCAGGCTGCCGAAGGGCGCCATCCCCATGAACGCCATCGTGTAGTAGCTCATCACACGCCCGCGCTTGTCTTCATCCACCAGAGTCTGGATGATCGTATTGCTCGCGGCCATGCCCTGCATCATGCCCATGCCCGCCACCAGCACCATCGCCATCGAAAACCAGTAGACGTGCGATAGCCCGAAGCCAGCCAACCCCAGCCCAAAGACGGCTGCGGCAATCGGAATCATGCGGATCAACCCGCGCACGCTTTTGCGCGCCGCCAGCGACAGCGCGGAGATCAGCGCGCCCACCCCCATCGCCCCCATCAGGAATCCCAGCGTGTGCGGGCCGCCGTGCAGCACCTGCGCCGCAAAAATCGGCATCAGCACCACAAACGGCATGCCCATCAGGCTGACTACGGCAAATAGCGTGAGAATCGTGCGCATGGGCAGGAACCCTGAAACATAGCTCCATCCCTCCTTCAGCTCATGGAAAGTCGACGTGGCCGCCCGGCGCACGGCGGCAGCATTCAACCGCATCATCGCGAGCGATGCAATCACTGCGATGTAACTGATGCCGTCGATCAAAAAGCACCAGCCTTCGTTGGTGGCGGCAATCACCAGCCCGGCCAGCGACGGCCCAATGAGCCGCGCCACGTTCACCATGGACGAATTGATTGCGATGGCGTTGCCCAGGTCGGCGCGGTCGCCCACCATCTGCACCATGAAGGCCTGCCGTCCCGGCATGTCGAAGGCGTTGATGATGCCCTGCATGACGCTCAAAGCCAGAATCAGGGGGACGGTAATGTGGCCGGAAAGCGTAAGCGCTGCCAGCAGGAACGATTGGATCATGGCCAGCGTCTGCGTCCACACCAGCACCTTCCTGCGGTCCAGGCGGTCCACCCAAACCCCGGCGAAGGGCGCGAAGAGAAACGTCGGAATCTGGCCCGCGAAGCTCACCGTGCCCAGCAGCAGCGCCGACTTCGTCAGCCGGTACACCAGCCACGCCGTCGCAATGCGCGTCATCCACGTGCCGATGAGCGAAATGGTCTGCCCGCCGAAAAAGAGCCGGAAGTTGCGATGCCGCAGCGCTCGCCATGCATGAGACACACCTGCCCTCGCGCGCTGCTGCCGCGCCGCCTGCAGATCGGCCGCCGTCAGCAATCGCTCTCCGCTCCTGCTCAAGACGGCCTCCCCATTCGCTTCCTTTTTTTGTACTGAACTGGAGAATCGGCCCTAGCTCACGCGCTCAATCACGACCGACTCCAGCACCACCGGCTTGTGCGGCTTGTCCTGCGCGTTGCGCGGAACCTTCGAAATGGCCACCACAATCTCCTGCCCCTCGACCACCTCGCCGAAGATAGTGTGGTTGCCGGTGAGCCACGGCGTAGCCGCCACCGTCAGGAAGAACTGGCTACCGTTCGTATTCGGGCCCGCGTTGGCCATCGCCAATTTCCCCGGCTTGTCGAACTTGTGCGGCGAGCCTTTGGTCTCATCCTCGAAGCGGTAGCCCGGTCCGCCCATCCCGTTGCCCGCCGGATCTCCGCCCTGAATCATAAAGTCGGGAATCACACGGTGAAAAATCGTCCCGTCGTAAAGCTTGTTCTTCGACTTCGCGCGCGTCACCGGATGCGACCACTCCTTCGCGCCCTCCGCCAGCTCGATAAAGTTCTTCACGGTGATGGGCGCGTCGGCCTCGAAAAGCCGCACGGTAATCTTGCCTTCGGTCGTCGTAAAGACGGCGTAGGTTCCTGCTGCTAGTGCCATGATCGCTCCTGAGATTTCCTGATTCTGATTCGTGATCCGCGGCTCCTGATCCCTGACCCCTGACCCCTGATCTCTGTTCCCTGACCCCTGTTCTAGGGCATCGGCACGCCCTCGCGCACGATCGTCACCTTCTTCAGCACCACCGGCTCCAGCGGCTTGTCGTTCGCGTCGCGCTCGACGCGCGCGATGGTCTTTACCACCGCTATACTCGCGTCGTCGCACTGGCCGAAAATGGTGTAGTGCTGGTTCAATGAATCGTATGCCCGCTCGGTGATAAAGAACTGGCTGCCGTTCGTATTCGGCCCGCTGTTCGCCATCGCCAGCCGCCCCGGCCTGTCGAAGTTCAGCCCCGGATCGAACTCGTCGTTGAAGCTGTACCCAGGATCGCCCATCCCCGTGCCCAACGGATCGCCGCCCTGAATCATGAACTCGGGAATCACGCGGTGAAAGATCGTGCCGTCGTAGTACCGCTTGTGATGCTGCACCTTCTTGGTCGCGGGATCGGTCCAGTCCTTCGTGCCCTCCGCCAATCCGATGAAGTTGGCCACCGCATTCGGCGCCTGCTTCTGGAAGAACTGGCAGGTAATACGCCCCATCGACGTGTCCATCGCCACGAACGGCCCGTTTGGCGCCGTTGTGGCCTCGGCAGTCGCCTGGGGCGCGTCGGGAACCTCTTGGCTCGCGGGCGCGCTTGATTGTCGAGCGAAGACAGCAAAGGCCGCGCCGGCAATAGCGGCTGCGGCCAGGGCAGAGAAGAGAAGCGTACGCCGAATGTTCATACTGTCTTCGAGGTTAAATCATGCGCCGCGCCGCCTGCTAGCCGTCTCGCTCCCTGGTAGTGTCTCAGTTTGAAGTCGTTTTGAAAGGGCACGGCTTCAGCCGTGCCGTAAATGGAATCAGATCAACGGGGCCTTTAGGCCCTGAGCGACTGTCCCATCAAACTGAGACACTACCCGCTCCCTTGTTCCCTCGTTCCCGGCCTTTCTGGTCCCTCAGCCCTGATCCCTGACCCCTGATCCCTGATCCCTGCTTCTACACCAGCCTCAGGAATCCCACACGGCTCAGCGGCGCGGCCGGGCAAATTCGCTGCTTCCAACCGTCGGTACCGCAGCTTCCCGCGATCACATTCCATGAGGGTACAGGAATGGTATGATGGCGTGTTGTTTCGGTTGAACGGGGAGGATGACTTGAGAAAGACCATCGTACTGGTGATCGCGGGATTGGCGTTTTTGGCGGGGTGCGGACCCCAGGGGAACAACAACTCCGGCATTCCTGTTAAGCCCATATTCCAGGGGCCCCCTTACCATCTCGCCTTGGCCGCGTCGCCGGCCAAGCCCAACAAGGCGGGCATCGCCATTCCGCCCATCAAGTACACGGCGGATCCAAACGCGCCTCCTGGCGCGCTCGCTAAAAGAGCCATACTCGTCGTGCGCATCGACACTTCGGGCCTCACGACTAAAGAGCAGATGGCGGTGAACCAGATCATCATGGGCGCGGTCGATATCCCCGGCGCGGAGGGCGCTCTGCCCGCGGACTACTTGGATGCCACTGACCTGAGTCTGGCCACGCTTCTTGAGGAGTACTGCGCCAAGGGAAAAGTAAAAATCGCCGTGGCGCTCACCCAGTCGTCGCTCTCGAGCACTGCCGAAGACTCTGAAATCAATGACAAGCTCCTTACCGCCTGGTTGCCGATCGAGCTCGTCTTCAAGAACCCCCTTCCGCATTGCTAGTTGCTGATTACTCGCGGGCGATACTGTGCAGAGGTGCCCCATCCAGGCTCCGGTGGGTGCCCCAATCTCACCCATCCACAAAAAATGGGTGCCCCATCCTTTTCGCGGTCTCATCGCGAAAAGGGTGGGATACCACGATCCCCCTGTCGAGCACAGAAAACAGAAAACTGATCACTGATCACTGATCACTGACCACTGATCACTGACCACTATTCACTGTTTCACTGTCAAGCCCCACCACCACCCATACCAGCCCTCCCTCTTGCCCTAAGTCGTTGTTTTCTTAATCCCTTGTTCCCTCGTTCCCTTGGTCCCTGTTCTTTGCAGATAATTTCCCCTTCATGTCGCATAATCACTCCATAAGCGTTCAACAGGGCCTTCGGCGCGGCGGAGATTCTCCGTCGCGTTCGCGTCTTTGCGGCATTTATCTTCGGGAAACGGGCGGTATGCGCGTCGTAAGGCCCGTAACTCCTTTGCTGCCTAATATCTGCAAGGAAGTGGCTTTAGAATCAGTCACTTCGAGAGTGATACTTGCGTCAAAGGCAATAATATACTTGACTAATGACGAATTCTGTGCGATTCTGGTTCTGCCATGAAAAACGAAGTCAAAACCCTAGCCGATGCAATCAGATACTTCTCTGACGAGCAGACCTGTATCGACACTGTAGCCTTCATGCGCTGGCCTACCGGCCCTGAGTGCCCCGCTTGCCTCATGCCCAGGGAGCGACAGCACTGGCTCAAGAATCAGCGGCGCTGGCAGTGCCGGGAGTGCGGACGGCAGTATTCGGTCAAGCTGAATACCATCTTCGAGGATTCCGCGATCCCGCTCCAGAAGTGGCTCCCTGCGATGTGGCTCCTGGCGAACTGCAAGAACGGCATTTCGAGCTATGAGATTGCGCGGTCCATCGGCGTCACTCAGAAGTCAGCGTGGTTCATGCTGCATCGGATTCGCGAGGCTATGAAGAATCGGTCTATCAAAAAGCTCGGACCCTCCGGCAAACCCGTAGAAGTCGATGAAACCTTTGTCGGCGGCAAGATGAAGAACATGCACGCCAGCCGCCGCAACAAACTGCAACTGGCGGAGCGCGGCGACAGCAAGACCGCCATTCTTGGGATGTTGGACCGCTACGCCCGCGAAGTCCGCGTCAAAGTCATTCCCGACGTGACTAGAGCCACTCTGCAAGCGGAGATTCTTCGCCAGATCGTTTCCGTGGGAACCATCTACACCGATCAGCACTCGGGCTATGATGGGCTCAAGGCCAAGGCGTTCATCCACAAGACCGTGAACCACCTTGAGGAGTACGTTCGCAAGGGCGTCCACACTCAGGGCATCGAAAACTTCTGGAGCCTCTTAAAGCGCAGCTTGAATGGAACCTATGTGGCCGTAGAGCCGTTCCACCTTGAAGCCTATGCCGATGAGCAGGCGTTCCGTTATAACAACCGCGCCACCAAAGACAATCCGGTGACTGACGCGGATCGCTTCGCGCTGGCAGTATCGCAGATCGCAGGGAAGAGACTGACTTACGCGGAACTGACCGGCAAGGTGGGCGAAAGGGCGTTCTAAGAAGGCTTGGATGGGACGGCAGGGACGCGGGAAGCGGATCTAGGCGTTCGCTTCTCGCGCTTGTCCTCTTCGATCCGCCTATTCAGTTCCGTCTTTGAGACGGTCAGAACTTGGCCTAAAAGATTCTCGAAAGCCCTGTATTCGGACGACTGCGGCTTCGGCTTCATGGGTTTATCATAGCGCAAACAGACAATGGAGCGATCATGGGTGATCCTATTGGCTTGTCCTCGTTTGAGCATTGCGTGATTCTAGCTTGTCGCCATCGAGATGGAGAGTCGCCTTGCAATATTCCTCTCCCGCGTCAAAGCCCATTAGGAATATACGAAGGTCAACACTATCGCACCACGGGTGAATGGCCAGCAACCTTTCTATGTCTTCGGCACGGGCTATCGTTCGCGTGTTCGCCTCATAACATCCGTCTCGAAGTTGAAATGAGGGGCCTAAATCATTCCGTCCCCCAGCTATGGCGGATTGAATGCGAATGTGCTCACGAAAACTGCGGAAAGCCGCATTCCATCTATACAGCAAGAGCACCAGATTGGACCACGATAGTCGCTCGGATATTAAAAACCAATCCCATCGTTCCCTGTGGAGACCACTCTGTTTTTTGGCAGAAAGACTTGATGCACGGGATTGAGTTTGCACACTAACCTCTAATGCGCTAATATGCGCTCTATAGGGTCGTGCCTCGATCACATCTCAAAGATCAGAAAAGCTCCGGCTGGCACCGGGGCTTTTCTATTGCTTAAATTCTACTCCATTAAGTTTTTGCTCAGTAGATAATCTAGCTTCGCCTCAATGCGAATAGCCCGCTTTGCCCGTATCGCACGGGTTTCCGCTATAGGCGCATAGAACCACTCGAAAACGGGGAACACCACAAACAGAACTAGCAGTATCCATACATCATCTTTCACGGGGACGCGATCAAAGAAAAACCACCTCACAGCATCTACTACCGCAAAGACGACTGCAACCAGAGTTCCCAGAACCAGGGTGAGCGCAAAATGAGAGCCTGCCGTTGCTTTTGCGTCCGCCTCTTCGCCTCTGAAAGGCTCCCGAACTCGGTCTAGGCGATGATGCCAGAGTCTTCATGAGAGTATCATAGCGCATATCTACGCCCATGGCAGATTGCGCGTGTCGAAACCCCAGACGAGTTGCGGTTTCCCGTCTACTACACGAACGCTAATGATGGAGGTGCCATTTGGAGACTCGACTACACCTGAATCACATCGACATTTATCCGTCCGATTTTCAGGAAACTCGCCAGTTGCAAGAGTTTGAGATAGTGAAGGGACAGAAGTATGAGGGGAAGCGGATATTTGTGGACAATCACCAGTACGAGGATTGCGAGTTTGAGAACTGCAACTTTGTCCATTCGGGGGGGCATTTCGCATTTGCCAACTGTACCGTGAAAGGAAGATGCGTATACTCGCCCACAGGCCCTGCTTATAAGACGCTCCGAATGTTTCAGGCCCTTGAGCCGCAACTCGGCTTTGGGATTCCACTGTATTGATTTGCATTTCGACACACTCCATGCGATGATTCGCGTGAGAGTGTGCGAATCGAAGGCCCGCCCCACGAAGGCGGGTTTTCTGTTTTCAGGCGTTTCCTTTCAGCCTTCCCCAAACCCTTCCCGCTAACTTTCCAACGCGGAAACAGCCTCGGTAAAGCCATAGAGCATCAAACTTTACGATCTTCCAAAGCTCCGCACTCTCATTCGGGATGGTCTCAATCACTTCCCAAAACCCCCTCAGAATGAAGAAAAGCAGCGATAAGAAAAAGTAGAGAGCATAAAGCAGGACGAATCCTAAAACGATTCCGATTGCAATTTCCAGAATCAGCGTCATGACGGAGCCTTAACCGACCTGCAAATCTGGTAGAATGCCTAGCATGTCCATTAAGAAGAGAAGATAGAAAAGCTCTTCTCGCAACGGGCGAACGGCGAAAGCGCGTGGACAAACGAACAACAAGAAAGGCACCCGCCCTCTAGAAAAGATCGGATGCCCTTCGGTTTCGCCCTAACGTGACCGGCCTCATAATATCGGGGCCGGTTCTCTTTTTCTGCGATAATCGTCGCTTCTTTCGAGAAAATACACCTTCCCACAGCTCACCGTCAAGGAAAAAACCCAGCTAACCCAATTCGTCGCTCTCACTTCGGATTGGGTTAGCCTTCGTATTCATTGCCGACTCGGTGTTCGGACGATCTACTGAAACGTCAACCACTAACCACCGGCTCCGCTCACAACGGGGCCGGTTTTTGTGTCCTTTCGAGAGGGTACGCCTCAAGGCTGACATGCGTCAAGGAAAAATACCCCAAGCATAAAGTGGAAGGGCTGTAGAACGCGATCGAGAGCCATTCCCTGCGCCCTTTCTATTCGCCCCTCCCGTCCTACCCGACTAATGATGCTGCCCTGTCACGGCTGTTTCAGTGTCGATCTAAGGAGCATCATTAGTCAAGTATGTTAGTGCCGCGTCAAACCGCTGTATCGAAAGGGGTTATTCACAGAGACGGGAGGGGGTACCCCCCAGTAATCAACTGGTAACAGTTAAAGGTCAGTCGCAATGCCCGTATTTTGGGCCGGGTAAACCCGGTGCTTCTGGGAGTGCCCGTCGCCAGGCGTGGGCGCAGGGTTCACTTTCGGTCGGCAGGGGATGAAACCGGGAGGATTTCAGTGCGTTTTCTTGCACCGCGCCATGATCGCGGCGTGCAGTCTCTCGCTGACGTCCGTCGGCACCTCGTAAATCTCGTGGCTGCGGTAAATCTCGATGGTCTTGCGCGTGGTGTTCAGCACCACCTCGCAGTGCCCGCACTTGCGCAGGTGCGTCTCGATCTCGGCGCGCGTCTCTGCGGCCATCGATTCGTCGATCACGTCATCGAGAATCTGCAGAAACTCAGTGCAGGTCATTTCTCAACCCCGTTTCCCCGTGACGGCTCGTGCGCCTGCGAAGCGGCCGGAGTGTTCCTGCGGAAGTAGCGGGTGAGCCGCTCGCGCAATTGCAGCCGCGCCCGCAGCAAACGCGACTTCACCGCCGGGACGCTCAAGCCCAGCGCCTCGGCCGTCTCTTCGGTCGAAAGTCCATCCACGTCGCGCAGGACGAAAACCACGCGAAAACCGTGCGGCAAACCCTGGATGGTCTTGCGCAGAATCTCGGCCAGCTCGGCCTGGTTGTAGTTTTGTTCCGGGTTGGGCGCCCAGTCGGCAAAGTCCCGCGGTACGCTGCCCTCGTCGGTCTTCAGCTCTTCGTCGATCGAGTACATTTTGCCTGTGCGCCGCTTGCGCAGCCGCATCAGGCTCTCGTTCACCGCGATTCGCACCAGCCATGTGTAAAACTTCGAATTTCCCTGGAACTGATCGAGCTTCTCGTATGCCTTCAGAAACGCGTCCTGCATCACGTCTTCTGCGTCCTCGCGGTTTTGCGTAATGTGCTGCGCAATCCGGAAGATTTGACGCTCGTACTTGCGCACCAGCGTTTCGTAGGCCGAGTCATCGCCGCCGCGTACCCGTTCCACCAGGGCCACGTCGGGATGCTGCTCGTCTTGTCCTGCTATCGATTGGATGGTTGGCATGGAACTTGGTTGCGAAAATCGCTGCAATCGCCCCCGTAAAGCATCCCTTTGGCCGCACGGAGGCTATTCGAAATGACCGGTAAAGATGAGTGTAACGGACGTGGTGGCAGGAAACCAAACCAGGCCGATGCGCCTTTACGGTGTCGTCACTGGTTCCCCCGCTGCTCCGCTTCCGTCCAATCCGGCATAAAGTGGAAATATGTCGGGTTTACCTTCCCCGTTTCCTGGTTTTCGACTCGCGCCCCTCGCTCCAGCGGTTCTGCTTTCGTTGCTGATGGTTGCTACGCCGGCCGCGCCGCAGTCCAACGCCGCGCCGGGCGCGAGCCCCTCTGGTTCCTCGGTCTCCAGGCCGAAGACGGCCAGTCAGACGAAAACAGCGAAAAAGAAGCCCGCGAAACGCAAGCCGGCTCACCGCATGAGCCGGGCGGCGAGAGTGGCGCGCACGGCACGGATCAAGAAGGCTTTCGTCGCCTCCAAAGAATTGCAACCCATGGCCCAGCAACTGGCCACAATGCGCACGCCCCAGGCTTATGCGGGAGTCGCCGCTTATGCGCACAGCCACACCGGCGAGGCCGCCGCCGCCGCGTACCTCGCGCTGGGCCATGCCTACCTCCTCGACAAGCGCTATGCCGAGGCTGAATCGGCTCTGACAAAAGCCCGGGATGCCGACGGGGAACTGGCCGACTACGCGGACTTTCTCGACGCCCAGGCGAGCCACGAGGCAGGCGACGATCCCGCTGCCGAAGCCATCCTGCACGGCTTTGCCGATCGCTATCCTGAGAGCATCTTCGTCGACCAGGCGCCCGAGCTCGAGGCCGGCGTCCTGCTGGCGATGAACAAGCTCACCGCCGCGCGGCAAGTGGTGGCAGAGGCCGAAGGCGCCGATGCTGCGGATCGCCCCGGCTTTCAACTGGTGGAGGGTGAGGTAGAGCAAGCGCTCGGCCTGCAGCAGGCCGCGGAAGCCACCTTCAAGCGCCTCTTGCTCGGGCATCCTCTGAGCCCGGAGGCGCAGACGGCGCGTGCCAAGCTGACGCAGATGGGCGCTGAGGCAACGCTGACCGTCGCCGATCTGCGCTCCCTGGGTGACGCCTTCTACAACGCCGGCCGCTACGTCGAGGCATCCGAACAGTACCTCGTTCTGGCGCGTGAACCGGGACTCGACGCCTACACCCGCAACGGCATTGCCGTAGCCGAGGCCGCCTGCCAACTGAAGCTGAAGCGTCTGACCGTGACAGAGGCGCGCGCCTTGCCCGATACAGCCGATGAGAACGGCGCACGGCGTCTCGACATGTTGATGGAGTTGGCCCGCGATCGCGACGATACCGCCGATCAGAAGCAAATCGTCTCTGAAATGGAAACCCGGTTCCCGCGTAGCCCTTGGCTGGCCGACGCCTGGTTTTCCAGCGGCAACATGTACCTGCTGAAGCGCGATTACGCAACGGCAATTCAGTACTACAGCGATCTCGCCGCGCGTTTCCCCGGCGACAAGAACGCCGCGGCCGCGCACTGGCGCGCAGGCTGGCTCAGCTACCGGCTGGGACTCTATGCCGATGCTGCGCGGCTCTTCGACGAACAGATCCGGCTCTATCCCGGCGCAACTGAAACGGTCTCGGCGCTCTACTGGCGTGGGCGCCTCTATGAGACGCAGGACCATAACCTCTCGCTGGCCGCGGCCAACTACCGCACCATTCTTCGCGTTTACCAGCACTATTTTTACGCGCAGCTCGCACGGCAGCGGCTGGCGGCCTTGGGCGCTGCACAGTCCGCGCCCGAGCCGCAATTAGATCGCATTCAACCCCTGCCGGAGCCGCAACTTGTGGACACCTTTCCCGAAGACAGCCCACATCTGGCCAAGGCGCGTCTGCTGGCCAATGCGGGCTTGAATGAATACGTCGCCCAGGAGATCAAGGCCGATCCTAATTCCTCGTCTTGGAGCGCGCTGGCCGAAGCGCAGATTTATTCCTCCTATGGCGAAACATACCGCGCCGTCCGCGCCCTCAAACGGGCCTTGCCGAATGCCGCCTCCGCGTCCATCCAGTCCATCCCCCTCGACTATTGGCGAATCCTGTTCCCCCGGGCATGGTGGGACACGATCCAGGCCGAGTCGGCCAAAAACAATCTCGATCCTTATTTGGTCGCCTCCCTCATCCGGCAGGAGTCGGAGTTCGATCCCTCTGCAATCTCCTACGCCAACGCCTATGGCCTGATGCAGTTGTTGCCCTCCGTGGGAAGAAAGATGGCCCACGAAGAGGGCATCGTCAACCTCCAGACCTTCCAATTGCTTGACCCGGCCATGAACATCCGCCTGGGAACGCGCTATCTGCGCCAGATGCTCGATCGCTTCGGCGGCGTCGAGGAGTACGCGCTGGCCGCCTACAACGCCGGCGACAATCGCGTCGCCGAGTGGCAGGCCGCAGGCCCCTATTCAGGCATCGACGTATTTGTCGAATCCATTCCCTTTACGCAAACCCGCGAGTATGTCCAGGCCATCTTGCGCAATGAGGAGACCTACAAAGCAATCGACGATTTTGCCCGCGCCCACGGTGGCGCTGCCACGGCGGCCTCTCGGTAGGCCCAAGCCTTTCCGTTCCGGTCCAACCGGGTCCCGGGGAATCCCACTTGCCACTCCCCGGATTCGATTCGAATTGACTTCTGCGCCCGCGTCTGGCAACACTGAGCTTGACTGGAGGCGCTATAGCGGTTCTCCAGTTGATATAGAGGGAACCCACGACCGCTGAGTGGCTTTTTCCTCAAGAAAAAGCCACCTTGTACGATGTTGGAAACTCCACAGTAACTGGAGAACCGCCTTAAAATCCGGTATCGCCTTTGCACCAGTTGTTTGAACAAAGCGGAGCCGGGCGGGAACGGGGTTGCGGCTCGCTTACATCAATCCTGGAGGGGCAGATGTCAGCCGAATTGCAGTTTCTGGAAGAATGGATCCCCGAACGAATGGACCCAGGAACGGTTTTTGTGCTGGAGAATCAGGCTCAGCTTGGCCAGGCACAGAATCCCTATGTGGCCGTGATGTCGTGCCCGCGCTGCGGCACGTTGGGGCTGATCACTCGCCGCCAGCTCTGCGGCGGGGAGCCGATGATTTGCGGAGGCGACCTTTGCTCCGCCGAATACCGGCTCGATGGCGACGATATCTGCTTCCGCCCCGCTCAATAAACGCTATTGCTGCTGCGTGTAGTCCGCCTTGGTCGTCTTCGCGCCGGCCTGCTCCGGCGTGGGAAGCTGCGTGCGGTCCCATCCGCCGCCCAAAGCCTGTACGAGATGCACTGCCGATGTCATCTCCTCGACCTGGAGCGCGTTGAGGGTTTCCTCGTTATTCAGCAATGTGGTCTCGGCAATCACCACATCGACATACGGATCGACTCCGGTGTTGTAGCGCACCAACTCCAGATTGAGATAGTCCTGCCCGTCCTTCACCGCATCCTGCTGACGGAGAATCTGCTGTGAGTAAGTTCGTGTGGCCACCATGGAGTCTTCCACCTGCTGGAAGGCAGTGAGCACGGTCTGCCGGTAGGTGGCCAGGTCTGCGTTGTATTGGGCTACATACTGATGCAGTTCTGCGCGATAGAGCCATCCGTCGAAGATGGTTTCGGAGACCAATGGGCCAATCGACCAGATACGGCTCGGCCAATTGAACAGACTGGTCAACGCGGAGCTCTGAAATCCACCGACTGCGCTGATCGTCACTTGCGGGAAAAATGCGCCGTAACCGATTCCGATGACGGCGTTCTCCTGGGCGAGAGTGCGCTCGGCCGCCGCGATGTCGGGCCGCCGTTCTGCAAGCTGGGAGGGCACCCCGGTGGGAATAGAAGGTGGTTTGTAGAGCATCGGCTTCACGGGAACGGAAAAATCACTCGGCGGCTTGCCCAGCAGCACTGCAATGGCGTGTTCGTATTGCGCGCGCAAAAGGCCCACATTGGCCGCCGCCGCCTCCGCGGATTCCACTGTCGTCTTGGCCTCGGCAACCGAGATATAATCGCCGACGCCGGTGTCATATTGCGCCTGAGTGTAGTCCAGCGATTTCTTTTCGTCGACGACGGCCTGATTCAGAATCTGCTGCAGCATATCCTGGCCGCGAATCTCGAAGAAATACTCCGCAAGGCTGGCCTGTTCGGTGAGCTTCTCCGTTTGAAGATCGGCGGCGCTCACTTGTGCCGCATACTGTGCTTCGTGGACCTCGTTGCGAATCTTGCCCCAGAAATCCGGCGTCCACGAAACGTCAATCGGCGCATTCCAAAGCGTTGACTGCTTGCCGACGTTGGCTTGAGTGGAGTTGTTCAGAGTTCCGGAACTCTTCGAGCGGTTCCACGACGGGTTCGCAGTGATCGTCGGCCAGTATTGTGAGCGGGCCTCGGCGATCACGGCGCGGGCGGCCATGTAATTTTCGAAGTACTCCTTCAGGTTCTGGTTGTTGATATTGAGCTGTTCTTCCATTGCGTTCAGTTCCGGATCCCCAAAAACCTCCCACCAGTTACCGCGAATCATCGCGTCCTGCGGGCTCGCCACCTTCCATCCATCGGTGTCCTGGAAGTTGACGGTGGACTCCTTGTAATTCGGCGCGGTCACTGCCGGCGGCGCGGGTGCGTGATACGGTGGACCGACGCGGCAGCCGGCAAGCAGCGCCAACAACCCCAGCGCACTCGCGGCGAATGAAATCGGAATTCGCTTTCTTGGCTCAAACATGGTCAATATCCTTCATTACAACGCCGTTCCTTCTGCCGTTGCGGGAAGCACATCGTGCATCCTGCCAAGCGCACGCAGGCGAAGGCGGTCCATCATCAGGTAAACCACCGGAGTGGTGTAAAGCGTAAGTACCTGGCTCAAAAGCAATCCGCCCACAATAGTGATGCCCAGCGGCCGGCGCAGCTCCGAGCCGGTGCCGGTTCCAAAGGCCAGCGGCAAGGCTCCGCAAATGGCGCACATGGTGGTCATCATAATGGGACGGAAGCGTAGCATGCAGGCTTCAAAGATCGCATCGCGCGTGGTCTTGCCATCGACGCGCTCGGCCTGCAGCGCGAAATCGATCATCATAATGGCGTTCTTCTTCACAATCCCGATCAGCAGAATGATCCCGATGATCGAAATCATGTTGAGATCGATGTGGAAGATCATGAGAGCCAGCATGGCACCGACGCTGGCCGATGGCAGCGTGGAAATGATGGTCAGCGGGTGAACCAGGCTCTCATAGAGAATGCCCAGGACGATGAAGACGGAAAGCAACGCGGTGACTACCAGAATCGGTAGCGTCGATATCGATTGCTGATAAGCCTGGGCAGTTCCGGCAAAGAATCCGCGCACCGTTGCGGGCATTCCCAGATTTTCTTCCATCTGCGAAACCTCGCGCGTCGCATCGCTGAGTGACGCGCCGGTCTTCAGATTGAAGGAGACGGTAACGGACGGGAACAATCCCGTGTGGGCAACTTGCAGCGGCGTGGTGTTGGTGCCCGGCTTTGCCACGGCGAGTAGCGGCGACATGACATTGACTCCCGCGGATGCGGATCTGCCTGAAGCGAAGTAGATGTTGTTCAAAGCCGACGGATCCTGCCAGTACGGTGGCGCCGCCTCCATCACAACGTAATACTGGTTCAGTTGCGTGTAAATTACGGAGACTTGAGACTGGCAGAATGCGCTGCAGAGAGAACTGTCGAGCGATTGCGGCGTCTGGCCCAGACGCGCCGCGGTCACCCGGTCGTAGGTGAGCATTTCCTGTAGGCCGCCATTCTGCTGGTCGGTGTTCACGTCCTGCAGGTCGGGAAGCTTCTGCATGTTTTGGTAAAGAATTGGGCCCCAGTGCGCCAGATCGTCGATGTCGTCGGACTGGATGGTGTATTGATATTGCGCGCCGCCGCCGCGCCCGCCGATGCGCAGATCCTGCGCCGGCTGCAAGGTAGCCGTGGCCACCGGCAGCTTGTTCATCTTCGGCCGCAAGCGGTTGATCACGTCCATCGCTGCGGCCTGGCGCACGCTGCACGATGGACTGCCTTCCTTGCAGTTGGTGCCCAGGGGCTTGAGCGCAATGAACATGAAACCGCCATTGCCGCTTCCGGTATAGGCGTTCACATGGGCCACGGCGGGATCGGCTTTGACAACGTTGACCAGTGACACAGCCGAGAAGTTCATGAACGGGAAAGAGGCATCCTGCGGCCCTTGCACCTGGCCCATGATCACTCCTGTGTCCTGCGTGGGAAAGAAGCCCCAGGGGATTCTCCAGATGACCAGAACATTCAGTGCGATGGTAAGCAGGAGTACGATCAAGGTCAATCCCGGATTATCCAGCACCCAGAGCAGCGATTGCCGGTACAGCCAGATCATGCCATTGAATGTTTTCTCACTGGTCCGGTATAGAACATTGTGCTTCTCGCCGGCTTGGTGCGTCTTTAGCACGTGCGCGCACATGCACGGCGTCGTAGTGAGAGAAATAACCATCGAAATGAGGATGGCCGTGGAAAGCGTGACCGCGAATTCGCGGAAAAGGCGTCCGATAATGCCACCCATCATCAGGATGGGGATGAAGACGGCGATCAGTGACATGCTGATGGAAAAGACGGTGAAACCGATCTCCCTTGCGCCCTTGAGCGCCGCGGCAACTGGCTCCATGCCGCTTTCAAGATGTCGCGTGATGTTCTCCATCACCACGATCGCGTCGTCCACCACAAACCCTGTGGCGATGGTGAGCGCCATCAGCGACAGGTTGTCGAGCGCGTAGCCGAACAGATACATGACGGCGAAGGTCCCGATCAGCGAGACCGGAACGGCGACGCTGGGAATCAGCGTGGCGCGCGGACTGCGCAGAAAAATGAAGACCACCAGGACCACCAGGCAGATGGACCCGATCAGCGTCTTTTCCACAGTGCTGACCGAAGCGCGAATGGTGGTCGTGCGGTCGAGCACGATGGTGGTAGTAATTCCCTGCGGAAGCACCGCCTCGAGAAACGGCAGTTGCGCCTTGACGCGCTCCACGGTCTGAATGATGTTGGCGCTGGGCTGGCGGAAGATGGTGACAAAAACCGCTCTTGTTCCGTCCGCGTAGCCCGCGGATCGAAGGTTCTGCGTTGAGTCCTCGACGTCGGCAACATCCGAGAGGCGGACAGCTTCGCCATTGTGATATCCGATGATCAACGGCCTGTAGTCGGCAGCTCCCGAAATCTGATCGTTGGTCAGGATGTCTTCGCTGATTCCATTGTTGGAGAGCTGGCCCCGCGGCTCGTGAGAGTTTTGCAGGCTCAGTACCGATCGCACGCTGGCCAGCGTGAGGCCAAAGCTCTCCAGTTTTGTGGGATTCACTTCGACGCGTACGGAGGGCGTGGCTCCGCCTTGCACACCCACCTGCCCGACACCCTGAATCTGCGAGAGCTTCTGCTCCAGGATCGTGGAAGCAAGGTCATAGAGCTTGGTTACGTCGTACTTGTTTGAAGTGAGGCTGAGCAGCATGATCGGCGAGTCAGCGGGGTTCACTTTGCGGTAGGAGGGGTTGGAGGGCAAATTCGCCGGCAAATACGTGCGCGCCGCGTTGATGGCGGCCTGTACGTCGCGCGCTGCGCCGTCGATGTTCCGGCTCAGGTCGAACTGCATGGTTACGTTCGTCGACCCTAGCGAACTCGACGAGGTCATCTCCGTGATGCCTGCGATGTGGCTGAACTGGCGCTCCAGCGGGGTCGCCACCGAGGCCGCCATAATCTGCGCGCTGGCTCCGGGCAGGCCTGCCGAGACGCTGATCGTAGGGAAGTCCACCTGCGGCAATGGCGCCACTGGCAACACTGCGAATGAAACTGCGCCGGCAATGGCCACGGCGATCGTGAGCAGCGTGGTGCCTACGGGCCGCCGGATGAATGGGGCCGAAAGGTTCATGCGCTCTCCGCGCCCGTCTGTGATCCGCCGCCGGCGGTGCGGGAGATGTGGCGGCCGGTGATGCGCTGACCGAGGCGGTCAAAAAAGATGTAAATCACCGGCGTGGTGTAAAGCGTGAGCAACTGGCTCAATATCAGGCCGCCGACCATGGCAATACCCAGCGGACGGCGCAACTCCGAACCCAGTCCGGTACCGGCCGCCAGCGGAACGCCCGCCAGCAACGCGGCCAGGGTGGTCATCATGATAGGCCGGAAACGCAGCAGGCTGGCTTCGTAGATCGCTTCCGTCGAGTCCTTGCCGCGCTGCCGCTCGGCCTCCAGGGCAAAATCCACGATCAAAATGCCGTTCTTGTTCACAATGCCGATCAGCAGTATGATGCCGATGATGCCCACCGCGTCCAGGTCCTGACGGAAAATGATAAGCGCAAGAAGTGCGCCTACGCCCGCAGAAGGCAGCGTGGAAAGAATGGTTATCGGATGGATGAAGCTCTCATAGAGAACACCAAGAACGATGTAGACCGCGACCAGTGCGGCAAGGATCAGTAGCGCTTCGTTGGAGAGAGAGTTGTGGAACGATGCTGCTGTTCCCTGGAAATCGGACTGTAAGCTGGCAGGGAAGTGAAGGTTCTTGACCGTTTTTTCGATGTCCCTGATCGCGGTTCCCAGAGAAGCGTGTTGCGCCAGGTTGAACGAAACCGTCACGGACGGGAACTGCCCCTGATGATTGATCGAAAGAGCCTCGGTGGTCTGGCGCTCTTGTGTGAAGGCGCTGAGCGGAATGGCGTTGGCGTCCGCCGAGGAACTCGCTGTGTTGGGCGAGCCGACCCCTGTCGCACTGCCCGCTAGAACCGAGGCCGGGGAACTAAGAACTTGCGACGACGGCGTATAGCGCACTGAAGTTGTCAGCGCGTTCGACCCCGCCGACGCCGAGGCCGAGGAGGAATACGATGTCGCTGCGCCGGCGCCGGTTGCGCCCGAAGAAGCGTTCGACTGAATGTAGAGATCGCCCAGGTTCTTGGGATTCTGCTGCCACTCCGGCGCGGTCTCAAGCACTACGTGATATTGATTCAGTTGCGTGTACAGCGTGCTGATCTCCCGCTGTCCGTAGGCGTCGTAAAGCGTGTTGTCGATCGTGGTTGGCGCAATGCCGAGCCTCGACGCGGTCACGCGGTCGATCGCAAGTTGTATTGCCTTTGCGCCCGTCTGCTGGTCCGTCGCCACGTCTTCCAGCTCCGGCAGCTTGTCCAACTGCGTCACAAATTTACCGGTCCACTCGTTTAGCTCGTCCGTGTCGGGGTCTTCCAGCGTGTATTGGTACTGGGTTCGGCTCACGCGGTCGTCCACCGTGATGTCCTGCACCGGCTGCATATAAAGATGCATGCCGTGCACCTGGCTCAAACTGGTTTGCAGCCGGCGGATTACGTCTGAAGCGCCGATGCGTTGATTGATCGGTTTCAGGTTGATCGAGATGCGGCCGCTGTTCAGGGTGGTATTGATGCCATCGGCGCCGATAAACGAAGACAGGCTCTCGACTGCCGGATCCTGAAGGATAACCTTGGCCAATTCCTGCTGCTTTTCGCTCATGGCAGCGAACGAAATGGATTGCGACGCCTGCGAGATGCCCTGAATCACGCCGGTATCCTGCACCGGGAAGAACCCCTTGGGAATCTCAATATAGAGAACGATCGTCAGCACCAGCGTGGCTAGGGCCACAAGCAAGGTGATGGGCTGGTAACGCAGCACCACACTGAGCGTGCGCCCGTAGAATGCGATGAGCCCGTTCACCGCTCGTTCCGATGCGCGGTAGAAGCGGGTTTCTTTCTTCTGTGGGTTATGGCGCAGGATGCGCGAACACATCATGGGCGTCAGGGTGAGCGAAACCACCGCCGAAATGACGATGGTGACGGCCAGTGTGACAGCGAACTCGCGGAACAAGCGGCCCACCACATCGCCCATGAAAAGCAGAGGAATGAGCACAGCGATGAGTGAAACCGTCAGCGACATGATGGTGAAGCCGATCTGTCCCGCCCCGGTGAGAGCGGCCTCAAGAGGTGGCATGCCGGCTTCAAGAAAGCGGCTGATGTTCTCGATCATCACGATCGCGTCGTCCACCACGAATCCGGTCGAGATCGTCAGCGCCATCAGCGACAGGTTATCCAGCGAGTAGCCGAGCAGATACATCACCGCAAAGGTGCCGACAAGCGAAAGCGGAACGGCGACACTGGGGATAATCGTGGCCCGCAGGCTGCGCAGAAAGAGAAAGATGACCATCACCACTAGCCCGATCGTCAGCATCAGTTCAAACTCCACGTCGTGAACTGAAGCTTGAATGCTGGTGGTCATGTCGGTCAGCGTTGTCACTTTCATCCCCGCGGGAAGGTTCACCTCCAGTTGCGGCAGCACCTTCTGGATTTCGTTGACAACGCTGATGGTGTTCGCTCCGGGTTGCCTCTGGATATTGAGAATCACCGCCGGCGTCAGATTCATCCACGCGGCCTGCTTGGTGTTCTCCACTCCATTGACCACGTTGGCGACATCTTTGACGAATACCGGCGCGCCATTGCTGTAGGCGACCACCACGTTCTTGTAGTCGTCGGCGCTGGTGATCTGGTCGTTGGCGTCGATCTGGTAGTCCTGGCGCGGCCCGTCGAAGTTGCCTTTAGCGGAGTTGACGCTGGCCTGTGTCAAGGCCGTGCGCACATCCTCCATATTCAAGCCGTGCGCCGATAACGCAACCGGGTTCACCTGAATACGGACCGCGGGCTTCTGGCCGCCGCTGATGCTGACCAGCCCCACTCCGTTCAACTGCGAGAGCTTTGGCGCCAGGCGCGTATCGACCATGTCCTCCACCTGCGACAGCGGCATGGTGTCGGAGGTGATTCCCAGCGTCAGGATGGGCGCGTCGGCGGGATTGGACTTGGTGTATATCGGCGGGACCGGGAGGTCAGAAGGGAGAAATGTTTGCCCACCGTTGATGGATGACTGCACTTCTTCCTCGGCCACATCGAGGCTGAGAGAGAGGCTGAACTGAAGGACGATGACCGACACGCCGCCCGCGCTGGTCGAAGTCATTTGGCTCAAACCCTGCATCTGGCCAAACTGGCGTTCCAGCGGCGCCGTGATGGTCATCGCCACCACGTCCGGGCTGGCTCCGGGATAGAAGGTGACTACCTGAATCGTCGGGTAGTCGACCTGCGGCAGCGCCGACACAGGCAGCTGTGTATATGAAACCAGGCCTGCCAGCAGAATTGCGGCCATCAGCAGCGAGGTAGCGACCGGCCGCAGGATGAATGGCCGAGATGGGCTCATGGAGCGGCCTCGGTGGTATCGGAAGTTGTGGACGGGATCGTAACCTTTGAGAGGACAATCGGCGATCCGTTTGTCAGCTTTTGAAAGCTGCTGTTGGCCACCACATCTCCCGGATTGATGCCCGCCACCGCGGTGTCGCCTTGATCCGAGATTCCTGACTTTACAGTTTTCATCACGGCCTTATTGTTTTGGATGAGAAATACAAAGTCGGTCGCGCCGTTGTGCTGGATTGCCGAGGAGGGAATGAGTGTCTGGTTGTCGAGCGTCTTCACCAGCAGGCGGGTGTTCACAAACTCATTGGGAAACAGCAACTCATCGGGATTGTTGAATTGCGCGCGCAGCTTCACCGTCCCGGTCACGGAGTCGATCTGGTTGTCGATGGTGATCAGTTTTCCTTTTTCCAGCAGCTTTTGTTGCGTCCGGTCGTAGGCTTCCACCGTGAGCGCTTTGCCGCTGCGCATTTGCTCCTGCACCTCGGGCAAGCTATCCTCAGCCAGCGTGAAGATCACGGTAATGGGCTGAATTTGCGTAACCAGCACAAGCGGAGTCGTGGAGTTGGCCGTCACCAGGTTGCCTGGATCGACAAGGCGCAGCCCCAGCCGCCCGTCAATGGGTGACGTGATATGGCAGAAGGCGGCCTGCACCTGGTCATATTGGACGGTGCCTTGGTCGTTCTGCACCGTTCCCTGATCCTGGAGGACCAACTTTTCCTGGTCCTCCAGCGTCTGGCGAGGAATGGCGTTTTTGGCCCACGCATCCTGATAGCGCTTCAGATCCATCTGCGCCTCGGCCAGCAGGTTCTGGTCTCGGTCAAGGGTGCCCTGCGCCTGGGCAAGTTGCGCCGCGTAAGGCCGCGAATCGATATCGATCAGTGGATCGCCTTTGCGAACACTCTGCCCTTCGCGGTAATGGACAGCCGTGATCACTCCCGTCACCTGCGAAGTGATGTAATCGGCGTATACCGGAGTAACCGTGCCGATAGCGTCGAGATAGACGCCGATGCTGCCCTTCGTTGCCGTGGCTGTGGTAATCGCCACGGGCCCGCCCATCGCGCCGCCGCGTCCGCCTCCCGCAGGCGCCGTGGCGCTTACGCTGTGCTGCCTCCACACCCAAACGAATAAGAGCGCAAAGAGCAGCAGAATGACCGCCCAAATCCAGCGGTGACGACGCTTTTTTGTGGAATCGCTGGGCGGTTGCCCAGGAGCAGAGTGCGAAACAGACAAAGGCTGGTCCATCGTATTCTTCTTTTCGTAGGTCTCGTTACGAACACTTGGTTTGATAGGGACATTTTCTCATATTCGAAATCGTGGCCGGGATGTGCAAACGATTATGTCGGTACCAGGTGCGCTGAACTGCCCAAAAGTGCATGCGCCTGCATGGTTTTCGCTCAAGTGCGATGCAGGCGACAATGACCTAAGCACCCCAGCCCACAACTCACCCAGCCGCGCGCAGGCACGTTATTGGGTGGACGAGGAAGATCGGCAAATAGTTGCAGAATTGTGCCAGCGCATAGCTTTCGCCCCCAGCCGATCGCAGCGCAAAGAAAAGCGTGTGACGAATGCGGAAGTCAGGCCTTGACTTCGGTCTGCGCGCTTTGCCCTGTCCTTGGCTGGCCAGCCAGACGCCAGGCGCCTGACCACCTCAGAAGCGTGTCCACCATCTTCGGCAGATTCGACTCGTGGAACACATTCACGTGGTCAAATGCCGTGTACTGTTCTTCGATGCCGCCGACAGCCATCGCTCTCCAGCCGAAGCGGGAATCGCGGCCGATCACATTGGGCTCATGTGCGCAAAGGAAGTGGAGGATTGGAGCCTCGATGGGACGGGCCTTGTAAAGAGGGAGATTTCCTTCTTGCGCCCGGCGAAGAAACCACTGGACGATGGCAGCGCGCTGCACGGGAGTAAGGAGCCGGCGGAGAGGGACCACCGCCAGCCAAGCCAGGCGCTTGATAACGAAACGAGGATCCAGGGCATAGTTTTCGTTGTCGGCTTTACCGCGCGCGCGCCACTGGCAGCGGGCGCTTTCTGCCCACGTGCGCCAGCCGCGCAACGGAGAAGGGAAGCCCGGCACGTATGTGTCAAACAGAACCAGCCGGACCTTCTGACCTTCGCGGATGAGTTGCCGAGCCGCTTCGACGGCGACAACGCCACCGGAACAATAGCCGCCCACAAGATACGGCCCTTCCGGTTGCGACTGGCGGATCAGCTTGGCTGTTGTTGCGCCGGCCTGCTCGAAGGTGAAAAGCGACTGGCTGAACCATGTATTGGCCGGGCGAATCATGCATAGATCCATCCGCCCGCGCAGATGCGTCGCCAGCCGCCGGAAGTATAAGCCCTCGTCTCCGTCGGCAGGAATGCAGAACAGCCGCAGCGCGGACCCCTCTTCGCGGACGGGAAACACGCGGATATCGCTCGTGGACATCTCGCTGGGCCGCGGGATCGGGGCCCTGCCAGCCAATTCCACCAAGTGCGCGAGCGTAGGCTCGTCAAGAAAGCTCGCCGCCAGTGCGCTGGTCTGGCTGCCGAAGCGCTGGTCCACTTCGGCGAGCATGGTGATCGCCCCCAGCGAGTCTCCTCCCGCGTCGAAGAAGTTCTCCTCGAAACCGAGGTCGTCGTGATCCAGAATCCGTGTCCAGATCTCGTAGGCCCTGTAAAAAACCACGTCGCTTTTGCGGTTCGACATTTCGGCCGGCGAGGGCGGAGCGCCGCGCTTGCCGGCCAGCCGCTCCGCCAGCTGCCATCGCTGCGGCTTGCCGAGTTCGCCGCGCGGAATCTCGTCCACAAAGTAGATGCGGCTGGGAACCTTGAACCTGGCTAACTGCGTTGCCGCAAAGCGGCGGAGCTCTCCAACGCGGAGGGGCGATTCGGTTGCAGGGCGCAGAACCACCGCGCAGGCCACGTCTTCGCCCAGCGTGGGATGCGGCACGGCAAACGCCGCGGCCTCAAGCACCGCCGGATGAGACGCCATCACCGCGTCCACTTCGCTGGGCACGACCTTCTCCCCGCCGCGGTTGATCATCTCTTTGAGCCGGCCAGTTACGAAGAGATTTCCATCCGCATCCAGGCGGCCCACGTCGCCCGTTCGGAACCAGCCATCCTGAAAGGCGGCGCGATTTGCTTCGGGATCGTCGAGGTATCCGGGAAAAACGGCGGGCCCGCGTACCACGATCTCGCCTTCAACACCAGGCGCGGTCGGCTGACCTCCAGGCCCCATAATGCGAATTTCCAGCCCGCAGGATCTCCCGGCCGAATTCGGAACACTGCCGCCGAGGATGAATGTGTCGACCGCGATCGGGCAAGCCTCGGTCATGCCGTAGTCGTTGAATACGGGGATTCGCAGAATCTCTTCCAACCCTTGCCGCACTTTGCCTGGGAGCGGGGCCCCGGCGGATTGGATAAATCGCAGGGATACCGGCGTCTCCGGAGGGTCGTGCATCAGTTGCACAAGCGCGGCCTGATGCACCGTCGGCGCGCAAGCGTACCAGGTGGGTTTCAATTTATGCAGCCAACCCAGGTATGCGGCCGGTTCAAACCCGCCTGTTGCAATCACCGTGCCGCCACATTGGAATTGAGCAAGAGCATTCTCCGCTCCTGTAACGTGACTGAGCGAAGTCATCAGAAGCAGACGGTCCGAAGCAGTTAAACGCAGTGAGCTTCTCCTCGACGCGGTTCCCGCCTCCAGATTGGATTCAGACAGTAGCGCCAGCTTGGGCGTGCTTGTAGTTGCAGAAGTGGCAAAGATCAGCTTCGCATCGGAAAGCGCGTTTCTCCGCTGCACCGGCGAGGCTGTGCGGCGAACTTGCCATTCCCTCGGAGACACTTCAGCACGAGCCAGCAGAACCGTCATGCCCGACGCTTCGGCGGCTCGGGATTCCGCCTCAAACTCTGGAGACGCGATAAGGGCGGATGCAGAGAGCCTGCGCAGAAGAGAGGTTACCTCGGCAACAGCCGTTCTTGGCGGCAAAGGAGCGCAGGCGCAATGGCTCATCACGCCGGTAACCGCTATCAGCTGCAGCGCGCCTTGCGGCAAGAGCACAGCAACGATTTCTTCGGGCGAGATCCCGGCTTCCTCAAGCCGTTCGCGGCACGCCTCAATCTGCCACCAAAGCTCCTGATAATCCAGGGCCAAGCCATTCGTAGCCACGAGCGCAGGGGCGTGCGGGTTGAGCTCAGCGTAATGTGCAATGGGCGTGAGCACTTCAGGTACAGAACGATGCATTCATTGTGCTCCAGGATCACAAAGGTGAGCAGGGTGGTTCAGTTCCGTCGCCCGTCCCAACTGATCTCTCCGTGTCGAATGCATTCAAGCATATTCGATTCAGCCTGCAGGGAACTCTCCAGGCCCGGCATTGTGGCCCGTCGCCGCGCCACGGCCGGAAATCACGGCCGCCATTACTGGCCTCCGGGCTTTTCCTCGCTTTGCGCGGGGTGCCTGCCTCCGGCATTCAGGTTGATATCACAAAGCCTGATTTTAACGCTGGGCTCCGCCGGGTTCTATTCCCTTCATTTCCAGGAACTCGTCCATGGCCTTTCTGAAGGCGCGAATATGCTCCGGCGTGCTGCCGCAGCAGGCGCCCACGATGTTCGCGCTCGCTTCCAGCAACGGCATTACGCCTTTCCCCATCTGCTCGGGTGTTTCGTCGTACACAATGTTGTTGTTCACCAGTCGTGGTTTTCCGGCGTTCGGCTGCACCATCACCGGCAGGCTGCTCGCGCTCTTGTATTGCTTCAGGGCCATAAGCGCGCGCGGCATGTCCATTCCGGCGCCGCAGTTCAGGGCCACGATGTGTGCTCCGTGCTCCTCCATGAACCTCGCGGCGCGTTCCGGTCCCACGCCCATCATAGTCCGGAAGTTGGATCCGTCGAGACTCACGTTGTAGGCCATTGACCCGATGATGCATTTCGCGCCCGCTCTCTGGGCGGCTTCCATGCCAAGCAGTAGCTCTTCCAGCGCGGTTTGCGTCTCCACGATGATGGCGTCCGCCCCGCCCTCGACCAGAGCAGCGGCCTGCTCTTCAAACGCGCTGCGAACCTGAGCTTCGGTGAATTCGCCGAAAGGCTCAAGCAAGCCGCCAAAAGGGCCGATGTCTCCCAGCACATACCCTTCTCTGCCGTCGAAGGCCTGGCGTGCAATCTCCACTCCCGCCTTGTTGATGGCGGCTGTGTTCTCCGCTTCGCCGTGACGGTTGAGCGCGATGCGCGATCCACCAAAGGTGTTGGTGATGATGCACTCCGAGCCGGCTTCGGCATAACGGCGCTGAATGGTGAGCACTCGCTCCGGATGCGTCAGATTCCATGCTTCGCCGCAGTTGTCCTGCCCCAATCCGGCGAGCATCAACTGCGTTCCCATCGCCCCGTCGCTGAGCAGGGGCCGCTCCAGGATTGCCTCGTGCAAGAGCTTCTTCATGATGGCTTACCTTCCGCCCACTTCCTTTGTACCAGAGCATCGAGTATGCTTGCGAAAGACCGGCCCCGCTTGCGGTTGCGGGTTGCATCGCCGCGATACCCTGGTCCAAAAACTCCGGGTCCATCAGCGCAAACCGGTCTGGCACAGGGGCTTTCATACAGACGGGGACGAATTGTGAGGTAGACTGTGAATTTTGCCGATGTTGAGGAGTGCGCTTCCACACTCTGCACGGCGGAAAGGACGAATATGAAGACTTTGCCAGCCACGATGTCGAAACAGCAGTTCGACCAGCTTTTCCGGAAAGTAAGCAACTGGGGAGTGTGGGGCGCCGAGGATGAGCGGGGGACACTGAACTACATTACGCCGCAGACGATTCACCGGGCTGCTTCGCTGGTGAAGACCGGGCGGTCAATATCGATGGCGGTACCGATCAACAAGGTCGCGGGGCCGGACAATCCACGGCCGGCGGCGCACTACATGTCGATGCTTTTTGAGGTCGACAAGAGCTTCGGGGAACCGGGATTTTCCCTCGACTATTTCGGCAGCGAGATTCACGGTGACTGCCACACGCACATCGACGCACTTTGTCACATTGCCTACGAGGGGAAGCTGTATAACGGCAGGCCGGCTTCGATGGTGACGTCGCGAGGGCCGAAGGGCCTGGATATTACGACTTACGCCAACGGGATCGTTGGGCGAGGAGTGCTACTCGATATTCCGCGCTTCCGCGGCGTCAAGTGGCTTGAGCCCGGCGAGGCTGTGACGCGGGAAGAACTGGAGGAGTGCGAGCAGGCGCAGGGCGTCTCGCTGGGAGAGGGAGACATCTTCGTTTTCAGGACCGGACACCACCGGCGCCGGCTTGAACTCGGGCCCTGGAACAACGGATACGACGGCGAAGGGAAAGCCGGCCTGCACGCCGATACGATACCGCTGTTGCACGAGCGGAAAGTGGCGGTCTTCTTTCCGGACGGAGACGGCGAGACGGTGCCCAGTAACGTCGAAGGCGTCGCCTATCCGATTCATGCTCTGCAGATCGGCGCCATGGGCATGATCTGCGCCGACAGCCTGAATCTCGAGGACGTCTCCGCGATCTGCGGCGAGGAGCATCGATGGGAGTTTTTTACGGTTGCGGCTCCGCTGCGTCTTCCCGGTGGGACAGGCTCGTTATTCAATCCGCTAGCGATTTTCTGAGTGCAGAGGGGGAGATTACGGCGGTTCTCTTGCAACTATGAGCTATTTCGGACAATATTCAAGGCGGTTTTTTCTCGATGAAAAAGCCAGTTAGCGATTGTGCCTTGGTCCACACACGCAGGAGACCCGCTATAGGATTCGGTTTGCGCCGAGTCTCTGAAGATCAAGCAGGTTTTTTGTTGAACCCTTACTGTGCACGATGAGCGCGCCCATGGGAACCGGGTTTTTGCAAGATTCATTCGTAGGTATCTTATAGCCTTCTACAATATGCTTGTAAGAGTATGGGTCCGTTCCAGCCCGTTGCGCCGCGATTCCCCTACGACATCGGAGGTACCTATGAAGCTTCAAAACCGTATTGCGCTGGTGACCGGGGCGGCCTCGGGAATTGGACAGGCCGTAGCGGTACGGTTTGCGGCAGAAGGTGCAGCCGTGATGGCTGCCGACACAGATGACAAGAATGGCCGGGAGACGGTGGAGCGGATTCGCGCCGCCGGCGGGCGAGCCGAGTTCTTTCACCTCGATGTGTCGAGTGCGGATCAGGCGAGGCAGGCCGTCCAACAGACGATTGACAGTCTGGGCGGCCTGCATATCCTCTTTAATGGAGCGGGGATTCTCGCTTATGGGACGGCTGTCGAGACCTCAGAAGAGATCTGGAACAGGATCATGGCCGTGAACCTGACCGGAACATTCCTCTGCTCGCAGGCGTGTTTGCCCCATATGATTGCACAAGGCAAGGGATCGGTGATCAATGTTGCGTCGACGACGGGAGCGCACGATGCCTGCGCCCACGCTGTGGCTTATGTGAGTTCGAAGGGTGGCGTGACGCTGCTGACTCGAGCCATGGCGGTAGATCACGCCAGGCAGGGAGTTCGCGTGAATGCGATTTGCCCGGGACCGACGGACACGCCGATGCTGCGCAATGCGCTGACGCCGGAGCAACTGGAGGCGTTTGCGAAGACGTTTCCAATGGGCAGGCTGGGGCGGCCGGAAGAGCTTGCAGGGGCGGCGGTGTTTCTGGCGTCGGACGATGCCTCGTTCGTGACCGGAGCCTTGTTGTATGTGGACGGCGGGCAGACGGCGGAGGTTTGAGCCGCACCCAGCGGATCGCGAGAATCTGCAGTGAGATTGGTGTGGAGTGGAAAGGACTTCGGTTTACGGCGGGGCGCAACGGAGCAGGCCGGGGAGGCAGTGGGAGTCGGGCGCTATGCGAATGAAGAAGTTTCTCAATGACCCAAAGAACGTGGTGCGGGAGCTGCTCGAAGGCTACGTGCTCGCGTATCCAGACAAGGTTAAGCTGAGCGGCACGGGGACGGTGGTGCGCGTCGCGCCGAAGGCCTCGGGCAAGGTGCGGCTGGTGACGATCGGCGGCAGCGGGCACGAGCCGGGACTGAGCGGATTCGTCGGCAAGGGTATGCTGGACGTGAGCGTGGCGGGCGAGATTTTTGCCGCACCGGGCGCGCCAAAGTGCGTCGACGCGCTGCGCGATGCGTGCAAGGGAGGCTCGAGCGCGCTGCTGATTGTGCTCAATCACGCGGGCGACGTGCTTTCGGCGGACATTTCAATGGAAATGGCGCAGCGGGAGAAGCTGCCGGTGAAGATAGTGCTGACCGAGGAGGATATCTCGGGGCCGGTTGGCGACCGCCGTGGGCTGGTAGGCTGCGTGGCGGTATACAAGGTGGCAGGGGCGGCGGCGGAGCTGGGCGCCTCCCTGGACGAGTGCGCGGAGATTGCGCAGCGCATGGCGGACAACATGCGCACCCTGGCCGTGGCGGTGCGGACAGCGACACATCCGGCGACGGGCCACCCGATCTTCGAGCTCGGCGACGACGAAATGGAAATCGGCATGGGCCAGCACGGCGAGGCCGGTACGGGGAGAATGACGCTGAAGAGCGCCGACGAGACCGCGAAGATCATGCTGGAGAAGCTACTCGATGATCTGGGCGCGAAGGAAGGCGACGAGCTGCTCGTTCTGCTGAATGGGGCGGGAGCGACTACACTGATGGAGCTCTTTCTGATATTCCGGCGGGTGGCGCAACTGCTGGAGATAAGGAAGATCAAACTGGTACGGAGCGCGATCGGCGAATTCATTACCACGCAGGAGCAGGCAGGATTCCAGATGATGATTGCGCGCATGGATCCGGAACTGATCCGGTTGTGGGATGAGCCCGCGGACGCGCCGTTTTTTGCCCGGCCATGAAGGAATGCGTTTCCAGGACGGAACTGGGGAGAATGTTCGCTGAGGCGGCGCAGCTGATCCGCAGCCAGAACGAGATTTTGTCTCAACTTGACTCGCAGTGCGGCGATGGAGACCATGGAACGACCATGATGCGAGCCATGGAAATCCTGGAGGGCGCCATCGGGTCGTCGCCAAATGAGCGGAGCCTGAGCGAAACGCTCCACCAGGCCGGGTGGAGCGTAATGGGCGTGGATGGAGGGGCGTCAAGCGCGCTGCTGGGGAGCTTCATCGGTGGCATGGGCGGCACGGAATTGGGCGGCGCGGCCGATTGTGCAGCACTGGCGAAAAGCCTGGAGGCGGGGCTGCAGTCGGTGCAAAAACGGACCAAGGCCAGGCCGGGAGACAAGACGATGATGGATGCGCTCGTTCCCGCGGTCGAGGCATTTGGCGCGGCGGCGGCGAGCGGAAAAAGTATGAGCGAGGCAATGAACGACGCGGCCGCGGCTGCCGAGGCAGGTGCGGCGTCGACGAGGAATCTGGTTGCCCGGCATGGCCGGGCCAAGTACCTGGGCGACAAGACACTGGGATGCCCCGACGCGGGAGCAACGTCGATGGCGCTGCTGTTTCGAGGCTTCAGCGCGGCGCTGGCGACGACAAAGGAGAGTTGAAGATGCCCGATGCGGACGACATTTTAGAACGGAAAAACTTCTATCTCGAAGTGCCCCAGACCTGCAAGGCGTTTGCGCTGAAGGGCAGCAACGCTCTGGACTGGGGCATGAAAAACCGGCTGGCGCGGGTTTTTTCGCCTGACGACTGCCGGACCGTGATGCTTGCGGTCGATCACGGGTATTTTCAGGGGCCGACGACGGGGCTGGAGCGCATCGATGTGACGATCTGCCCGCTGATTCCTTATGCCGACGCGCTGATGATCACGCGGGGCGCGCTGCGCAGCACGATTCCTCCGGAGATCGCCAAGCCGGTGGTGTTGCGGTCGAGCGGAGGGCAGAGCATTCTCAAGGAGCTTTCGAACGAGCGTATCGCTGTGGATATCGAGGATGCGGTGCGGGTCAACGCATCGGCGCTCGCGGTGCAGGTGTATATCGGCGGCGTTCACGAGCACGAATCGATCGGCAACCTGGTCGAGATCGTGAATGCCGGGAACCGGCACGGGATTCCAACCATGGCGGTGACGGGAGTGGGCAAAGAGTTGGCGCGGGACGCGAAGTACCTGGGGCTGGCAACGCGCATCTGCGCGGAACTGGGCGCGAACTTCGTGAAGACGTACTACTGCGAGAGGGGATTCGCGGCGGTAGCCGCGGGATGCCCGGTGCCGCTGGTGATCGCCGGCGGCAAGAAGCTGCCGGAGATTGACGCATTGCGGATGGCGTACCGGGCGGTGAGTGAGGGCGCGGCCGGCGTCGACATGGGACGTAACATCTTCCAGTGCGACGCGCCCAAGGCCATGATCCAGGCGGTTCGCGCGGTGGTCCATGAAAACGAGACGCCGGAGAGGGCGTACGACCTTTACCTTTCACTGAAATCAGCAGGCGAGGGAAGTGAGTTATGCACAGCAAAAACACAACTCAGGTAGTGTGTGTGGCGGAGTTCTGGGCCTTCGAGGGCAAGACCGAGGAACTGATCGAGGCGCTGCACGTTCTGATCAAGCCTACGCTCGCGGAAGCGGGATGCATCCGCTACGAGTTGAATCAGCGCGTGGACGACGAGCGCGGCATCACGTTCATCGAGAAGTGGAAAGACAAGGAAGTGTTTGACCAACACTGCGCGACCAGCTACGTCAAGCATTATTTCGACGTAGCGCGGCCGCAATTGGTGGAGCGGTTCGAGGTGAAGCTGTACCAGGAAATACTGCCTTAGCTCGACCTCTCATCGCAGGCTTTTCTTGCGGCGCCGGTACGGGCGCCGCGGGCGATGAGCCGGCCCGTTGGACTACAGAGAACTTCGCTGAGATTGCTGCAAGAGATTGACTTGTCCACGGGGAGAGCCGGGAGGGGCCTACTCGCAGTACACGGAGTTCAACTTGAAGAAAGAAGAGATCAAAACGCCGGCGCTGGTCGTGGACCTCGACGCGATGGAGTCGAATCTTGAGAGCATGGCTGCGTTCTTTCGCGACAAGCCGTGTAAGCTGCGTCCGCATTTCAAGAATCACAAAACGCCGCTGCTGGCCCGGAAGCAGATCCGCGCCGGTGCGATTGGCCTGACCTGCGCGACACTGCGCGAAGCCGAGATCCTCGTCAGCCACGGCGTGGACAACATCCTGATTGCGAACGAAATCTGCGGGGATGAAAAGGCCGCGTGTTTGGCGGATCTTTCCCGGCACGCGACAGTGATTGCGGCGGTGGACAGCCGCGCAGCGGTAAATGATTTTGCGCGGGCGCAGCGGAACAAGAAGGTGCGGATTCAGGTTGTGCCCGATATCGATATCGGCCTGAACCGCTGCGGTGTGCGGGACGCCGAGGCTGCGCTCGATCTGGCGAAGTATGCGCAGAGCCAGGGGCTGAAGGTGTGTGGCGTCATGGGCTACGACGGGCACCTGCAGGCGATACCGAAGAGCCCGGAACGCGACGAGGTGGTGCGGCAGGGTAGCAAGACGCTGGTGGATGCGTCGGCGATGCTGAAGAGCGAAGGCATCTCGGTGCAGGTGGTGTCGACGGGCGGAACGGGAACGTATTCGGTTTCGGGTGAATATCCCGGCATCACCGACATCCAGGCGGGTTCGTACCTGCTGATGGACACGATGTACGTGAACCGCGGCGCGCAATTTCAGCGCTCGCTTACGGTGTTGGCGACGGTGATCAGCATGCGGGGAGCGGAACACGCAGTGCTGGATTGCGGAGTGAAGGCGATCAGCGGGGAGCGCGGATTTTCGGCATTGAAAGATCTGCCCGGAACCGAACTGAAGGCTCTGCACGCCGAGCATGCGTTGATCGCTATCGAGCCGGGCGCCGCAACAAAGCTTGAGGTGGGGCAGAAAGTCGAAGTCTGGGTCCAGTACAGCGATGCGACGGTAAATCTCCATTCCTGTTTCTACGGAGTGCGAAATGGCGAGGTCGAAGAAGTCTACCGAATCGAGCATTAAGTCGCGGAAGGGCGACGTCACGAAGGCGGGGCGGCTGCTGGCCGCGCCGCTGGACCTGTCGCACGGAATCCATCTGCCCAAGCGGTCATGCAAAGACCACTTCGAACTTGTGGAGCCGGGAATCAACGCGGAGGGCGTGCACACCTGGCCGTTCGACCCATCCTGTCCGGTCGACGTGCTCTTCCTCACGGTGGATGACCGCCGCCGCGTCCGCATGAATCGCCATAGCTACTTCGAGGTCCTCTATCTATGCTCCGGCTCGGCCAACTGTCACATCCAGGACCGGCTTTTGCCCTTCAACGAGGGCGATCTTGCCATCATCGGCAGCACCTTGTATCACCGCATCGAGTGCCAGTCATCGTCTCCGCTGACAATGGCGGCGATGTTCTTCGACCCGGACATCATCCGCTGCGACGGGACGAGCGACAGCACCGAATACCTGACGCCGTTCCTGCTGCAGGACACGGAGTTTCCGCATATCGTGCCGGCGGAGACGGGCGTGCCGCGGCAGGTGCTGGATATGATGCTGCGTATCCGGTCGGAGCAGCCGGCATCGTCTCCCCGTTCACGCCTGGCCTTGAAGACTTATCTGAAGATGCTTCTCCTACACCTTGTCAACCAGTATGCGCAGTACGCCGGCACGGTAGAGACATTCCAGCGGCAGCAGCAAGCCCTCGTCCGCCTGCGGCCACTCTTCCGGTATCTTGGCGAGAACTGCAGCAACTGCATTCAGGTAGGGCAGGCCGCGCGCATCTGCGGAATGAGCAATTCGCATTTCATGAGCGTTTTCAAGCGAGTGACCGGCCTGTCGTTTGTCACTTACATCAACCATTACCGCATTGAGCGTGCCCAGGCACTGCTGGCTAAGACGGATCAATCGATCGCAGATATCAGTCAGCAGGTTGGCTTCTGCGATCAGAGTTACTTCGGGGTCATCTTCCGGCGAACTGTGGGAATGACGCCGGTAACCTATCGCCGGCGTATCTGGACATCGAATTATTCGGACCAGGCGCAGCACGACCACATGCCGCCGATCAGCCTTGGAGGGCTGCCGGTGCCTGCAATCCCAAAACGTAACGTGGCCGAAAACAGCGGAATTCAGCTTGCCGGACGGAACCCGGATCTGGTTGCGAAACGAAATGGAACCTGGGACCGGTTTGCAGCTCCAGCCAGGAATAGCGATTGGAGATAGGCCGTGTTTGCGGAAGCATCTCGCAACGCGGTCTCCTGCTTCCGGACTCACGCGGTGCAAAGCCCGTTACACCTGTGTGAAAGCCTTTGTGCACAGCGTTGTGAGACCGATTTGCGCCCGTGAACCAGGGCCGAGAGCCTCCTTTGCAATGATGCAGACGCAGTTTCCCTAGGGAAGGGCGGAAAGAAGACGCGCTTCGATACGCCGTTCCTTGGCTGGCGGCGCTTTACCTCGTTCGCATCTGAGCGCGCGGCCTATACCGGTCGCACCAGGATTTTCACGTGCCGGTCTTTCTCGTGGAGAAGGCCGTGATAGCCCTTCGCGACGAGATCGTCGAGGCCGATCCGATCGCTGATGAGCAAGTCACCGCGAAAGCGCGGATCGCTCATGATCCGGATGGTCTCGTTGTAGAGGCCGTATCCGCTCATGCTGCCTGAGACGATCTTCTCGCGGAAGACGAGGTCGAAGAGGTCGAGCGCGGCAGGTTTCTCGAAAACTCCCATGATGACGAGGCGGCCGCGGGTGCGCGTGATCTTGCCGGCCATGAGGACGGATGCAGGTTGACCGGCGCACTCGAGCACCACGTCGAAGCCGTCGCCGCCAGTAATCTCACGGGCCTGGGCCTCGGGATCGGAGTGGCGCGGATTGATGACGGCGTCGGCGCCGCACTCGAGCGCAGCCTGGATGCGCCGCTCGGCCACTTCGACGGCGACGACGCGCTTTGCGCCCTGGATGCGCGCGGCCATCAGCGCCATGAGGCCGATCGGTCCCGCGCCGACGATGGCGACGTTGTCGCTTGGGCCGGCGCCGCCCTGTGCGACAGCGCGGACTGTCGAGGAGAAGGGCTCGACGAGGGCGCCGATCTCGTCGCTGATCGCATCCGTCAGCTTGTAGCACTGGTAGGCATTCAGGTTGAGCCGCTCGGCCAGCGCGCCGCCAGTCCAGGATGTGCCGAGGAAAGCGACCTTGTCGCATTGCGCCATGGAGCCCGAGCGGCACCAGCGGCATTCCATGCAGCCAACGATAGGACAGGCGGCGATGCGGTCGCCGGCCTTGAACTCAGCCACGCCGTCGCCGACGGCAATCACCGTGCCGGACATCTCGTGGCCGACCTGTACGGGCGCCTGCACGCCGGTCAACGGATGGGGATGTTCGACCGGGATGTAAACAGGGCCGCCGGCATATTCATGCAGATCGGTACCGCAAATGCCGCACCATGCCACTTGAACCTGGACCTGCCCGCGCGGGGGAACGGGAGGCTCGCTCACTTGTTCGATGCGCACGTCTTCACGACCGTGCCAGACTGCTGCTTTCATAGTCCCTCTCCCATCCTGATGAGCTTGCGCCCGGACATACTCACTCGTAGATCGAGGGGTCGGGCAGCTTGAGCGGCTTGCGATACCACTCTGTACGCCAGCCGACGACGACGATCCCGACAACCAGCCAGGCGCTGCCGGCGATCTTCGCGGGGCTGGCAAGTCCCCACCAGATGACTCCGCAGAAGAGGAAGCCGAGGAAGGGAAGAACCATGTCGAAGATTGGATTTCTGCGATGGCCGGCAGGACTGCGGACTCCGTATTGCCAGAAGACCGCCGCGTTGACTCCCATGAAGCCGAGGAAGGCGCCAAAGTTGAGGACCTCGGCCGTGAGCTCGTAGCTCATGAACTGCGCGCCCAGGAAAGCCACGATGCCGATCAGGATCACGTTGAGATCGGGCGTGTTGTGGACTGGGTGAAGACGCGCGAAGATGCGCGGCGGGAGTACCTTTTCGCGGCCCATGCCGAAGAGCAGGCGCGCAGCGCCCACCTGCGACGTGAGGCCGGCTCCGATGTTGGCAACCACAAGCATCATGGCCGTTGCCTGCAGCAGCAGCGGCCCGCCGACGCGGCCGGTGACGTCGATGAACGCCGTATCCGGATTGCGAAACGAATTGTAGTCGGGCCAGGCGAGCTGGCCGAAGTAGACGAGCAGGCCGCCGAAGAGGCCGGTGAAAAGGCAGACGCCGACCGCGGCCAGCAGGACGTTGCGGCGCGGGTTCTCGACTTCTTCGGCGAGGGTGGTCACAGAGTCGAAGCCCAGGTAGGTGAGCGCGGCGAACGACGTTGTCTGGGCGATGCGGCGGACGCTGAAAGTGGCCGGATTGTAGAACGGCGCAGACGAAAAGAGGCCTGCGAAACCTTGGCGCATCCAGAGATAGCGCACGGCGAAGATGAGGAACGCGCCGAGCACCGTGAACATGAGGAAAAGGAGAATCTGGTTGTTGCGGGCGGTGGCGCGGATGCCGCGGAGGTTCAGCATCGTGATGCCGCCGGCGAAGAGGGCACTGCCGGCGAAGAACGGCAGCCAGGGCAGTGCGCGCTGCAGTGAGAGGGTGCCATAGATGACGCAGAAGAGCGGGATGACGATGTAGTCGAGCAGCATCGCCCATCCGGCCGCGAATCCAATATACGGATGAATGCCGCGGCTTACATAGGTGTAAGCTGAACCGGCCGAGGGGTAGAGCGACGCCATTCTGCCGTAGCTTATGGCGGTGAGAACCATCGCCACCATGCCGGCAAGGATGGTGAGGACCACATGACCGCGCGACTCCGTATCCGCAAGGCCAAAGACCGTCGCCGGAGCGCTCGGCGTGACCGCGACAATCCCATACCAGAAAAGGTCCCCGAGCGAGAGCACCCGTTGTAGATGAGGGCTGGACTGCTGGCCGGGCGGTTTCGCTGCTTCGCTCATAGGCGGAAGGACCGTTCCTTAAAGTGAATTGGCGATACGGTCGCGACATCTGATGATCAGACGGACAATCCGGCCGGCACCACGCTCAGTGTTGTCTCATGGTCGTGCAAAGCTCGAACATTGCACTATAAGAGAATAATAAAAGTCTATTGCATTCCTCCTTAGGATCAGCGGGCGGGCTTACCCTGTGAAGCTCATGGTACCAAAACGCTGGTGCCCTGTTCGGCGAATTGAGAAGCCCGGATGTACCGGATCGATCTGTTGAATCGCCATGCTGTGGTGGCGGAGCGCACACGGGTTTGGATTTGCCATTGCATCGCGGCTGCCGGTCTCCGGCGCCACCAATGCAATATGGGATTGCGATCAATCCGCGGAAGTGACTCCGTCGCACTGAAGACGCCGCCGGTGCAATACGCCGCCTCGTCCGAGGCGAGAAAGACGGCGAGACCGGTCCTGCGCGAGACACCGAAGATGTAGCCGGTCCTTGCTCAGAGATTCGTCAAGCCGCCGTCGCACATGTAGGTGCTGCCGGTGCAATAGGCCGATTCGTCCGATGCAAGAAACACCGCGATTCCTTCGATATCCTCCGGTTTTCCAAGCCTGCGCATGGGTACTGCCTGTCTGTACTCTTCCCGCGCTTGAGCGTTGTCCAGGACGTATCGATTCATGGGTGTATCCATCGTGCCTGGAACAATGGAATTCACACGAATGTTATGGGGCCCATAGGCTGCAGCCATCACGAGAGTCAGTGCGGCGATTCCGCCCTTGCTGACACTATAGGCTGTGAGTTTTGGAGCACATCCCGTGAGCCCGGTCGGCGACCCAGTGTGAATGATCGAACCACCGCCAATCTTCAGCATGGAGGGGATGGCGTACTTTGAGCAGTAGAACGGCCCGGTAAGATTGATTCCCAGCACATAATTCCAGGTCTCCGCACTCAACTCGTGCACAGGCCCTTCTCGCTCGTAACTGAGCACAGCAGCATTGTTATAGAGAATGTTGATGTGCCCGTATTTCTCAGTGGCCGTGGACATCAGCCGTTTGACCGAATTCTCATCGGATATGTCCGTGGGAACGAAGCAAGCCTCCAACCCCTCCTGCTTCAGGCTCTGAACAACGGCAGAGCCTTCCCGCTCGTCGACATCCGCCGCGACAACGGCCGCGCCTTCCCGGGCAAATCTTAGTGTGACAGCCCGCCCAAGTCCTTTGGCAGAACCCGTCACAACTGCAACTTTGTCCCGAAGCCTCATGTTTCCTCCGTCTGCAACTCCGATCGCAGTTGCTACTTGCGTTAGTTAACTTGCCAAAATTGTATTCAGGCCGGCTGCAACCGGTCTCTGAAAATCGGTGCGGCTTTTTGTTGAAAGAATACGGATCGCACCGCAGCCGGTCAAAATTCATTGCCGGGCTCCTTTGATTTGCCGATCCCGGTGGTGAATTCAGCGGTTTGAGCGCACCAGCAGTAGCATTCCAACAATCATTTCGGTGAACTCTTCAATTCAAACCCACGATCCGCGGCGAGGATTCGACCATTTTCCGAGCAGGTTTACGACCGGTCCCAGCCGATGGGCTCAAAGTGGGTCTTGCTCGCCGGCAGCAACTTCGGCCGGATTGGAGGCCCATCCATGCGCGCGGCCGCAGCCCTCCCCGTTGCACATGCGGCCGCGGTGGGCGCCGGTTTGGATGAATCCACTCGGTTTTCCATTTGTCGTGACGGATGTGTTCCAGTACTCGGATGCGTTGGAGCGGGGTACCAGGGGTGCGTTTCTCTCGAAACGCGTACTGAGCACCAGGAGTGATTGCAGCACTTTCCATGACTGTTCCTCATAGGCATTCCGGTTCTAAGCTGCCAAACAGAAATGCGAGCCAGAGGCCGCAGAGTGGCAAGTGGGCTGGACCAAATGCTCCTGACGAAGACTGAGCAAGACCGATCTCTGTATTGCCTGTAATGCGCCAGGACACTCGCGCTGAAGGCCTTAGCCTGCATCTTCACCAGGTGCTCATCGCCGTCCTCCGAGTCAGTCCCTTACCGTGCCGCCGTTGCCACCAGAAGCAATTCCTCGCTTGTGAGCAGAAGCGGATTGGCTTGCATGCTACTGGCGCGCGCTGCTTTTTCGACTATTCCGGGTAAATCAGCTTCGGTGATCCCCCAGGCGCGCAGTGGCGGGACATTGAGCTCGACACAAAGCGCGCGTACCCAGTCGATGCCATCCTCCGCGCTTGCTTCATTCAGACCGGTAAGCAGGCGTGCGATGGCGGTGTAGCGTTCCAGGGCGGGATGCTGCGGCGCGCGCGCCCGCAACGCGGCTACATTGGCCGCCATGCCGTGCGGCAATAGCGCCGCGCAGAGCGCGCCGTGCGGCGCCTTCCATGAGCCTCCGAGCGGTGCCGCGAAGCCATGCACAACGCCCAGTCCGGCATTCGCTAGCGCCAAGCCACCGAACAGGCTTGCCAGCGCCATGTCGCATCGCGCATCCTGATCCGTGCCGTTATGATAGGCGCGGCGCAGCGCACCGGCAACGTGCCTGATTCCATCGGCGCAAATAGCATCCACCAGTGGATTGGCGCGCCCGCTGACGTAGGGCTCGATGAGTTGCGTCAGGGCATCGAGGCCAGTGTATGCAGTGACCGCAGGCGGCAGCCCGTACGTCAGCTCGGGATCGACCAGCGCCACCCGAGGCAGCATCATTGGACTTCGCAAGCTCGCTTTGACGCCGTGCTCCGTCGATCCGAGCACTGCGTTGCGCGTGACTTCGCTGCCGGTTCCGGCCGTGGTTGGCACCGCAAGAAACGGCAACGGCGGGGCTTCAATGGCGCGGCCCTTTCCCACCACTTCGAGAAAGTCCAGCGGCTCACCGCCGTTGGTGGCAACAGCGGCAATCGCTTTGCCGGCGTCAATTACGCTGCCCCCGCCAATTGAGATAACGACATCGCAGGTGGCATTCTGCACGCGCCGTGCGCCCTCGCGGACCAGGTCGACCGTCGGCTCGCTGGGCACAGCGAAGGTCTCCGCCGAGAGCGCCGAGACCAGCGACGCCGAACGATCTGGCGATGCGCCGGTCACCACCAGCGGGCGGACGCCAAACCTGCCAGTCAGTTCGGGAAGGGTCGCAGCCGCGCCCTCGCCGAAGATCACGCGCGTCGCGGTCGCAAACTCGAAGCGCATGGCTTTACCAGCCTTCTGGATCGGGGAAGGCGGCGCTGTACTTCACGCTATGACGTGGCTCTGCCATCATAGGCGCGACCGCATCGCGCCACTTCGCGTAGTGAGCGGTCTCTTTATGCGCGGCTGCTGCTTCCGGCGAGCGGTAGACCTCGATCAGCACGAACCGCGTCGCATCGTCCTGCTGCTCGATCACGTCGAAGCGCGCAATACCCGGTTCCTGAACGCTGGAACGGGCGTTTTCGATGGTAGCCTGCCTGAAGTCGGCAACTGACTCGGGTTTGACCCGCACATGCACGTGAACGACAAGCATCGGACTTACTCCCCGTTCCTTATCCTAGCGCCATACCGTCTCTCAGCGGCCGCCTGCAGCCGATCCTCGAGACCATTCGTCGCCTGTATGCGATGGACTACTGGCTGGAAATTGTCACGCTTGTGATCCCGGGATTCAACGATTCCGACCAGGAACTAACCCGCCTGGCGGAGTTTCTGGTCAGTGTCTCACCGAATATCCCGTGGCACGTCACTGCCTTTCACAAAGACTACAAGATGACGGATCCGGATGACACCGGTCCGGAGACGCTTGCGCGTGCGGCACAGATTGGAAGAAAGGCTGGGCTGCGTTTCATCTATGCCGGCAATCTCCCCGGCAAAGTTGGCGTCCTCGAGAACACACGTTGTCCCGATTGCCAGGAGCTCCTTGTAGAACGGTTCGGGTATCGCATTACCGATTACCGCTTGACACCGGACGGTCGCTGTCCGATGTGCGGGACATTAGTCCCAGGTCGATGGGACTCAGTCTTTTGCGGACAGATCGCTGACCACCCTTATGTCCCCCGCTGATGCCACAGGTTCGGGGAGTCCTGAATCGCAAGGTGCAGGATGGAAATCGGCGGATTCGCGGGCGCAGCTGCCACGGGAGACAATGCGCGGCGCAACAGCTAGGCGACAGAAGAGGGACAGACGGGCTGCGCCGATTCCGCTTCCCTGCAGGCGGCTGCCAAAGCTGCCTGCACTGACAAGCCCAGGGTCAAGTTCGACAAGCCGGCGCGACTCGGTGAGAGCCCACAGCCTGGCACGGCCATGTGGGGGTCCCTGAGCACTCAGAGTTTGAACCAGTTTGCCGGGAACGTATACAGGGCGGACGCCTTATGTGCCGAAATCGCTTGCATCCATAGAAACTTAGGGGGTAATGCTCCCTATGCAGTCCCGGTGAGAGCAGACTCGATGGTCCAGAACCCACCTGTTGGCAAGGCCCGGAAAAGGCTGCACTTATATACCCCCGCCAGAATATGAACCTTGGGAAGTGGAGAGCTGTCGTCCCTCACACCTGATCGTGTATAACGCTGGCCCTGACAATCTGGAACCGCTGCACACAAATGTGCTGACAGAAAGCTGATAGCTAGGCAAAAAAGAGCGCCAAGCAAAGCTCTCTGCGTAATGAGTTGATTTTACACTACTTGCGTGGTTAGACCTGAAGTGACTTGAACACCTAGCCTACCGATTCGTGGTCACCATAGCTGGTTTATTTTGCTGATCGCAAGAGAACTGTAATCGCGCTTGGCTGGAGAAACGGTGCGCCAGGAATGGCTGATAACACTTTAGTAATGCAGAATTATGGTTATCCAAGTTCCGTATCGGACCAAAAATGGTTACCATCGTCCCACGGCAACTTGTTTGGCAAGCAGTCATAAATTGACGCTCGCATTGGAGGTTCCTCCCAGAATTGCACCACCTTTGTTCGTTATGGGCAGAAGAAGCCCGTGAGTTCGGCTCCCCGACAACATGTCGATTTGAGATTTGAGCGGAAAAGGAGCTGGTACCTCAAGGAGCACTTCATACCGTGAATTCAGCAGACGTGTCACCAAATTTTGGCACCAAACATGCTGACATTATTGAGACCGAGTTCTTGTCGGTTGCCGTGATCGGCCCAGACGAGGAGAGACGCTCGGCAGTGGCCAAGGCTCTTGATGAAACTCGTCGGGTCAATGTCCGCGAGTTCGATTCCTACCCCCCGGAACTTGGTCACTTGCAAAGATTGCTGGCTTCGTTCGACGTTGTCATCCTCGACCTGGATAGTGACCCAGATGCCGCTCTGGAACTAGTGGAAAGAGCGAGTTCCACCAACGCGGGGACGATCATGGTCTATTCGGAGAATACCGATCCGAAATTTGCGGTCCGCTTCATGCATGCAGGCGCTCGTGAGTACCTCCTTCTACCCCTCGAGAAAGGCGCTATGGCCGAGGCTCTTGTTCGGACCAATACCACCCTTCGTGAGAAAGGTCTCCCAGCAGAGAAGACTGTGGGAAAGTTGCTCGTCTTTGCAGGCTCCAAAGGAGGATCCGGCGTTACGACGGTCGCCTGCAATGTTGCCATCGCTCTGGCCCAGAAATCCGACCAAAGGATCCTGCTGATCGACCTCGCTCTTCCCATTGGAGACGCGGCACTGTGCCTGGGGATTTCTGCGGGTTACTCGACGGTGGACGCCCTCCGGAATATCAATCGGCTGGATGCGAGTCTTCTTCAAAACCTCATGGTCAAGCATCGGTCAGGAGTATTCGTGCTGGCGGCTCCCACCAAAGTTCCCGAGGGTGAGGTTTCCAAAGGTGCCATCGAAAAGTTGATCGCAATCGCGCGGTGCGAATTCGATCATGTGATCGTAGATGTGGGATCGAGGATTGATGTGGCGGCTAAGGTTCTCTTCGAAGATGCCTCTACCATTTACCTGGTCAGCCAGACCGGCATCTCCGAGCTGCGCAATTCAAATCGCCTTATCTCACAGTTCTTCACCGAAGGAAGTCCAAACCTGGAAATCGTAATCAACCGGTTTGAGTCTCGCTTCCTGGAACCGGTGAACGAAGATGTCATCGCCAAGGCTCTCGGCAGGCCGGTACGGTGGAAGATTCCCGACGATCAGGACGCTGCGCGCGCGCTGCAGTACGGCGACACCGGGCTTGCAGAAACAAGTATTTCGCGCATAAGCCTGGAGATGGCTAGCTCGATTACCGGACGCCCTATTCCACAAGAAAAGAAGAAGGATTTTCGGCATAGAGGTCTCGGTAGAAATACTGCGCAGGTGGATTCTGGCAATGGGGAACTCCCGAGCACTACGATTTTGACTTCGGCCGATGCGCGCACGGCTCCGGCCATCACATGGCCGACACCCGACCCGATTACATACGGGGACAAGCTCACCTTTGCCCAGCTCAATGCCACGCCATCGGTCGAGGGAACTTTGGTCTACACACCCGGCCCAGGCTATGTGCTGCCGGTCGGAACGCACTCGCTATGGGTCACATTCACTCCGGCAGACTCCGGCGGCTGCGCCCCGCAGCAGGCCGCGGTTTCAATTGTTGTGGCCAAGGCAAAGCCGGCCCTCTCTTGGCCAACACCTCCCGGGATCATCTACGGCGCCGCATTGGACAATGCTCAACTCAATGCCTCGACGCCGGTACCTGGAAGACTCGATTACTCTCCCGCGCCGGGCGAGGTGCTCCCCCCGGGAATGCATAGGCTCTCGGTAACCTTCACCCCCAAGGACACTGCCAACTACGCCACAGCAACGGCCACCGTGTCGCTCACTGTGGCCAAAGCAACGTCTGTCATCCAGTGGCCGAAACCCGATCCAATCACATACGGCACACAGCTGAGCACCAAGCAACTGTGTGCCGCGGCGCCGGTTCCGGGAACATTCAAATACAACCCTGGGTTAGGGGCTGTGCTTGCGGCTGGGGAGCATAAACTCTCGGTCGCTTTCACTCCCGCAGATACTGTGGGCTACTCAACCTCGCAGACTGCCACGACGCTGAGTGTGGCCAAGGCAACTCCTGCCATCACTTGGCCGACACCGGATCCGATTGCCTACGGCGCGGCCATCGGCGCTACTCAGCTCAACGCCACAGCAACAGTGCCGGGATCTTTTGCCTATACACCTGTCGCGGGCGAGATACTTGCGCCGGGAGTGCATGAGCTCTCAGTAACCTTCACTCCGACCGACACTCTGAATTACACAGCGGCGCCTGCCGTCGTGCCACTCACGATTACCGAGAAGTTACCAGCCCTAATCATCTGGCTGGCCCCCTCTGCTATTTCCTACGGCACCGCGTTGAGCGCCACTCAGTTGAACGCTACGGCATCGGTTCCGGGAACATTTGTCTACACTCCTTCCGCGGGCCACGTACTCGCGCCGGGGACATATAACCTCTCCGTATCGTTCACTCCGTTGGACACTGAAAAACACGCGACGGCGCAAGCTGCGGTCGTGCTTGAGGTGAAAGGATCGCCTGACATTGCTTCGCAACCAACCGCAGCCACTGATATGCCGTTCACGCGGACCTTTGCAGCAACCAACTCTGCCCCTGCAGATTCGGCGCCGGCGGAAGCAACAGGCGAGCGCACTGCCGCCAAGACAAACCCGCGCGAAACGCGCACGTACAAAGGTGCTGTCTATCAGAAAGGTGAGGACGGTCAATGGCATCTCCAGAAAAAATAGCTCCGTCGCTACCTGAAACGCTTCCCGCGGATTTCAGCGAATGGGATAGCGAAGGTTCTCTTACGGCTAAGCCTGTCAACCCTCGTGAAGAATGGGAAGCATGGCTAGACTCTCATTCCTTCACCGAGACTCCAAAGGGGCTTGGGCAATCCGTTGACCGCGATGCAGCCCTGGCATCTTTGGTGGACAGGCCGCGCGTTTCGGGTTCAACTTCGTCTGCACCAGTCTTTGTTAAGCAGCAACAAGATTTCAGCGATGGGGATAGCGAAGCATCTCCTACGGCTAAACCTGTCAACTCTCGTGACGAATGGGGAGCGTGGATAGCCGCTCATTCATTCGGCAAGACTCCAAAGCCGCTTGGGCAATCCGCTGAGCGCAAAGCAATCTTGCTGCCTGTGGTGGACAAACCGCGTGTTTCGGGTTCAGCCTCGTCCGCACCAGTCCTTGTTAATCAGCAAGAGTTGACCGGCGAGCCGGCGGATGGATCGTCCAGCCGCGCTTCGCAAGGGCTGGAGGCTAGCTATACCACGAATGAGGTTCCCGTGGCGCCGGGTTTGCCAAACGTCGCTATGGTGGATGGAATGAGTAACTCACCCCAACCCAAGGCGACATCGAGACGCAAAGGTCACGGGGCTCTCATCCAGTTGTTTCCATCGATGAATATCGAAGTTAAGGGAGAGCAGAAGACGGCGAAAAAGAAGTGGATGATTGTTGCTGCCGTAAGCACCTGTTGGATTCTGCTTTCACTCATACTCATGATCCCGCTGTTCCATCATGGAACGAAGTCCGTGGCGAAACAATCTGTTCAGCCGCTTCCGGAAGCAACCCATACTCAGCTGGAGACGCACACGCCGAATCCGCCGATTAGTGAACCGTTAACTCAGGAAAAGCCGTCGGCAACGACCGAAAAGCAACAGGCAACGGATAACCAGCCGGCCAATGCAGAGGACAGAGTGAAGTCGCCACAGGTGCCGACGAAAATGCAGACGAAAATGATGGACGATCAACTCACTGCGCCAACGCAGATTCCGCAAGGCATTGAGAAGCAAGTCGCGGAAAATGCGCCTCCTCCCGCGAGCTTTGGCACGGACGGTGCGGATGGTCTGGGCGGTAGCAGCGCGAATGTCGGCGCCTTCAGTGGACACGCACAGCCCGCCGTTAATGTTGTACCTTCCAAACCGCTTTCCATTTCATCTGGCGTCGCGGCCGGAATGCTGATTCACGAGACGCAGCCCGTTTATCCGCCCATCGCTAAAGCAGCCCAGGTGTCTGGCACTGTGGTGCTGCACGCTACTATTTCAAAGAACGGAACGATTAAGGATTTGCACGTTGTGAACGGACCGGCCATGTTGCAGCAGGCCGCCATCGATGCCGTGCGGAGCTGGCGCTACAAGCCGTACAGGCTCAGCAACGAGCCATTAGAAGTTGAAACAACGATCAACGTAGTTTTCAACTTTAAGTAGATGACTTACCAAAGCGCAAGCGTTGCTCGATCCCTGCATGTTTCCACCGGGAATCCCTGGCGACGATCCACTCAAACTACGCCGAGAAGGTCCTCCATCGCATCGCCAAACTCGTAAATTCGCAGTCACGCTCACATCTTCTGGCAAAGAAACCAAGATCGGAGAGTCAATCGATTTCGTGGTGGACGTGGCAGGCAATCGCCAATGCTGGCCAGACGATGCGCCAATTCTGCCCTTGGCAGGATTTGATCTGGTTTTCTGCGGCTTGGCACCGGCTTAGTCACCACAGAGTCACCAGAAACTGGCTCAGCTGCGCGTGTACCAACTAAATTAGTGATTCTATTGGCGTGTCAAGGTGAATATGCACGTCAGAGTAGGCCGTCGCCCTGTGGGGCTCTGGACCCGGTTCAGGGAGATGTGGTGAAAGGTGTGTCTCTGCCGTTGTCATGTATTCCGCCTGTTGTCATGCAAAAAATGTTTCAGGGGCCGAATTGGACGGAAAATGCGGACAACGCGGACTAAGCGGAAATTAAACGAGCCGTCTATTTTCTATGACTTGCTAATGGAATGAACGGGATATGGAGAAACATGGCGGTGGGGTGAGTCTGGTGCGAACCGTTCTCTGAACCAAATTCCCTGCTAACAGGGAAAAATACAGGGAAATTCTCGGATTTTGCCTTGAAAGTCTACTAACGAAAGTCTGTATATCGCTGAAAAAACGAAAGTTCCCACCGCATAATGTCGATTTTGGAGCAGGACAGAACAGGGAATTATCACCCACATATCAGGGAATGGCGTTTCCCTGATTCCGCCATACAGACTATCTCCACCACCGACACTCCCGGAGTAGGAATTCTCAGGTCGAAATTTCCAATCGACTTCGGTTCAGTTCTTCGGGGGTGAGTCAAACCCAAGAATCTCTGGTGGTCGCAGGCTGAGAAAAACAGGGAAGGTCAGATTGACCAAATTCGTCCTCTCTCCGACCTCTCCGTGACCCAAGAGCGGCTGCTTAACACCCCAATCCCGACTGCACAACAATGTGCAACAGATAATTAGGAGTGCGCAAGACACTGAATGGCTACCCAAAAGCTGCACACTCGTGAAGCACCTTGCGGTCACCCGAATACCGAATCCTGAACCCGAAGCAACCGAATCCATGCCACGTCCGCGCTTCGGATCTCTCCGGATTCGAACTAGGAGCCGTTGGCGCTGGTGTTGGGAGCACTCGCCGCTGCAGAATCGCTGGTGGGAGGACGCTAGGTCCCGCGCAATGCCCGAAGATCGCGCAGCTAACGATTTAGCAGATACCAGACGCCACAACCGAGTGCGGATGCAAACAACAGCAGTATGAAAATCAACGCAGGACGAACGAGAACCATGATGATCGCTGCAATGAAGGCTGCTCTTGCGACCTGGAATTTGCTGTGTGGAAGCGTCACTCCGGAGGGGTTTGGGAGATCGGTTTGACACCCTTCTTGGCGGGAGCAGACTTCTTTGCAATTTTGCTAACGAGGTTTTTTCGCGGCTTTCCGCACCTTGGCCCACCGGGCTTTTGGGGCGGCTGCGATCTAGGTGTGCGCCTCGGCGCTCAGCGTGCATTTTGTTATGGCATTGCCGGGCAAGCTGGCAGTGGCTTGTCGGCTTGGCTTTCGGTTCTCGGTGGCGCTGGTGCTGGTTAACAGCGCCTTCACCTGTCGGCCTAGATATTTCGGCAT